>NZ_JAIQDG010000051.1 GCF_020037125.1 Myxococcus sp. RHSTA-1-4 | reverse complement strand
CCGCCCACGCGGACGCGACCTCTTTCGACGCGCACAGCTCGCCCCAGTGGTCGGCGAGGAGCTCGATGTACGGGATCTGGTCGGCCTGATGTGCCTCGAACAGCCGCTCGAGCCAGGCTTCGCGCGTCTTCGCGTCGGCGGGCGCGCTCGCGATGATGGGCACCAGCTCCGCGATGGCGTGGTTCACGGTGGTGCCGATGGAGCCGGAGGAACTGTCGACGTTCTCGAGCGCAGGCGAGACGCGCTCCAGGAACTCGATGGCACCCTCGGCGGCGAGCGCGGGCTCCTTCTTCGCGATCCGCTTGATCTCACCGACAGCCTGCTTGATGCGCATGAGCGCCGGCTGAGACTTCCAACCGAAGGCGCGACGTCGGAACCGTGCCTTGAACTCCCACTTGTGGGCCCCAGCCTTCGCCATCTCCTGGGTTCTCCTTCTCCGAGGTGAGCTGCAATACGCGCTCGGCCGCTGCTCGCTCGCGCGCAAGCCATGTCAGCCGCCCGGCCCATGCTACCAGGTATGCAGAGACCCGAACAACCTGCTAGGTTCGGCCGCGACTCGTGGCGAGGCGGGGCATGTCCGGACCAGCGGAAGACAGCAGGGCATATCCATGGGAGCTGAAGCCCGGCGCGCGGGTGAACCGCTGGTGCGTCCTGGCGCGATTGGGGAGTGGGAGCTACGGCGTCGTGTACCGCGTGGAAGCCGTGGACGCCCCCGGGGTGACGTACGCGCTCAAGCTGGCCCTACGGCCGGCGGACACACGCGCCGAGCGCGAGGAGGCGCTGCTGGCGCGTACGGAGCACCCGAACGTGGTGCGCGTCCACGACCGGGGAACCTGGCAGGGTGTGGCGGGCACCCACCTCTACTTCGTCATGGACGAGGTCCAGGGGCTGCCGCTGCACACCTGGGTGGAGACCGCCAACCCGCCCTTGCGCGAGCTGGCGCGCGTCGCGAGCACCCTGGCCCAGACGCTCGACTGGCTGCATGCGCGGGGTGTGCGCCACCGGGACCTCAAGCCCGAGCACATCCTCATCCGCGCGAGTGACTCGCAGCCGATCCTCATCGACTTCGGCGTGGGGCGGCAGGAGGGGGCCAGCACGCTCACCTCCACGGTGGTGCCTCCGGGCACCGCGCACATGCGCAGCCCCGAGGCCGTGGACTTCCACCGCCTGAACTACCGCAAGGCCGGAGCCCGTTACACGTTCCTTCCCACCGACGACCTGTACGCCCTGGGCGTGTGCCTCTTCCGCGCACTGACGGGGCACTACCCGTTCCCTCCAGACCTCCCCGGCGACCTGTTGATGCTCGCCATCGCCGCGCATGTGCCGCTCCCCGTGGCCGTCATCAACCCCCGGGTGCCGCCGGCCTTCAGCGAGGTCGTGGCCCGGCTGCTGGCGAAGAAGCCCCAGGCGCGCCACGGCTCCGGGCACGAGCTGCACCTGGCGCTGGAGGCGGCGCTGGCGCTCGGCTCTGCGCAGGCCTGGGAGGCGCGCGTGTTCGCCTGGGAAGAGGGCTCGGAGCTGGCGGAGCCCTCCAGGCGGCGCACGGTGATACCGGACATGCCCGTGCCACCGGCCACGCCAGCGCCGCGTCAGGGTGGGCCGGCCAGACGCGGCTCGACGACCGGACGGAGGGTTTTCGGGGCCATGCTGCTTCCTGTCTCGGCCCCAGAGGCCCGGGCCGTGCACGAGCTGACGCTGGTTCGCGCGGGCACCGTGCGTCCCTGGGAACGGAGCGCCGGGGCAGCGGGGCGGGGGCGTTTGCCGCGCGAGGGACGGGCGGTGGCGATGGGGATGCTGATGCTGCTCGGCCTCGTGGCGTTGCTGGCGACCTGGCGCGGGGGAGGGGCAGTGGCGCCAGCCGAGCCCCTGGAGATGGATTCTCCCGTGGCCCCTCCTGGAGGGACGCGGGAGCCGGAGGCGGCCGCGGCTCCACGCTTGGTGGCGAGCCCGGCCAACACCGATGCTGCGCCCATGACCCAGCCCAAGGACACCACCGACGTGAAGACCTCTACACCCTCCAGGCCTCTCGCGAAGAAGCGCTCGAAGACACCGGAGGCCGTGCGCGCCGCGGCGGCCGCCGCATGCGTGGGCGCGGCCTGCGCCGGTCCCCAGCAGACCGAGCCGGCACGAACCCTGGCGGCGCTGCGACAGCCACGGCCTCCGCCCGAGGAGTGCCCGCAGGCCGCACTGGACGCCATGAAGGAACTCCAGTTCGGCAAGGCCGGCGTCTCGACTCCGGACGTAAACCTCTTTCCCATCGAGCCGGGTCTGGCCACCGTCCGGGAGGGGGCCGCGGTGATGGAACTCGATGAAGCGATTGGCACCCTGCCACGACACGGGACCACGGTGGTCGGGCGCCTGTTCTTCGCCGAGGGCCGCATTCACGGGAGGTTCACCGAGGCTCGCACGAGGGATGGCCGGAGATTCCCCGTCTGCATGGTGTTGCTGGATGGACATCACGCAATCGGCTGGGAGTTTCGGGGGGTGGGAGAGGAGCCCGGCACGGTGATTGTCCTGCCGATTGGAAAAGTCCGGTGGGTGAAGCACTTCAAGTGACATGCCGCTGTCCGCCCCCCGGGCCGTGTCCTCCGCCTTTCGCCATCAGCGGCGTGGAGCTGCCCGCGAGGGCGCCAGGGGCGTGACCTCCAGGAGATTCCGTCTCGTGCGCCTACCTTCTGTCTCCCTGCTGGTGCTCATCCTCATGTGTGGCATGGGCGCCACCGCCGCCGCGCAGCAGCCTCCACCCGAGACGGGCCTCCGTCGCATCGAGCTGCGTGCCGACGAGGCCGGTGCGGAGCGGGAACTCCACATCCGTCCTGGTGTCTCCACCGTGCTCACCTTCGACGTGAAGCTCGCACGTGAGCCGGCGGGACGGCTCAAGGTGGAGTTGGAGCGTGCAGACGCCTTCACTCGGGTGGAGCCGGGGGAGACCGTCCTCCGGCTGGTTCCTTCCCGTGAGCTGAAGGCAGGTGACCACCTGCGGCTGTCGGTGCGCTTCGAAGATGGCGCTGCTCCACCGATGGCCAACTTCGTCCTGCGGGTGACGGCGGACAGGGCGGACCGCCTGGTGGAGGTGGTCCGCGAGTCTCGTGCGGAGGCGTCAGTCCCGAGGGAGGTACGAGAGGCCTGGGCCGCCATGCGCCAGTGCCAGGACGCGCTGGCCAGGGTTCAGGCCATGCCTGGGGGCCTGACGGCGCTGCGGCTCTCCGGAGCGCTCACTGACGGCGGAGTCGTCGTGCGGAATCTCCCGGAGGTGCTTGCCCGATGGCAGGGCAGTGCGTTCGTGGCAATGCAGTTGCGCACCTACCGAGCCAAAGGCCGGGTGCTCGTAGAGGTTTCCCTGCGGGCCCGTGAGCCAGGGGCGCCGTGGATGGCGCGGGCCGCGTCGCTCGCCGGGAGTGAGGGCGAGTTCCTGAAGATCCTCTCCGTGTGGCAGGAGTCCCCCGTCACCTCGGACGATTCGAAACGAATCTTCGTGGAGGCCGAGGCCGACGAGTCGCTGTCCCCGGAGTCGTGGACGCTGTGGCTGTCGGAGGACGGCGGCAGCCGAGCCCTCGTCCTGAGCGGCATCGGCTTTGCCCCCCTGGGAGACGGGAAGTGAAGTGAAGCCGCTGACGGGCCTCATCCTCGTGAGTGACTACGGCCCGCGGCAAGCAAAGCGGGCTCGGCGCCACCATTGAGAGGAACAGCAACTCCAAGGAGGACGTGCCAGGGCCTCGCTCCACCGTGCGCGCCCCAGCGCGCTCACGGCCTCGTGTCCGCCTGCTGGAACGCCTGCGTCAGGTCCTCACGCAAGGCGCGCTGGACGTCCTGCCACACGGTGTTCACGAAGAAGTGATCGCCCGGGAAGTCGTGGACGGTGAACCTGCCGGTGGTGTGCTGCTTCCACCCTGAGACCTGCTCCTCCGTGGCCAGGATGTCGCTTCGCCCCCAGAACGCGGAGATGGCGCAGGACAGCGGAGGCTCGGACGCGCAGGTGTAGTTGTCGACGATGCCGTAGTCCGCGCGGATGACCGGCATCACCAGCGCCAGCAGCTCCGGCTCCCGGGCGATGTGTTCGGGCAGACCTCCGAGCTCGCGGACCCGCTCGATCAGCTGCGCATCCGTCAGCTCCGCGGCCGGACGGAAGCGCGAGCGGACTTGAGGGGCGATGCGCCCGGAGACTCCCAGGTGGAACGGCTCGCGCGCTCCGCGCCGGCGCAGCTCCCGCGCCAGCTCGAAGGCCACCAGCGCCCCCATGCTGTGCCCGAAGAAGGCGAACGGCAGCTCCAGCCGCGGGGTCAGCAGGCGCGCCAGCTCCTGGACGAGCGGCTCCATCCGCGTGAAGCACGGCTCCCGCAGCCGGAACTCCCGCCCCGGCAGCTGGATGGCGCAAAGAGAAATCTCCTCGGGCAGCGCATCCACCCACTTGCGGTACATCGACGCGCCGCCTCCCGCGTGGTGGAAGCAGAAGAGCTGCATTCGCGCCGCCGGCTTCTTCTGCCCGCCGAACATCAGCCACTCTTCCGCGGCGTCCTTCATTGGAAACATCCGCTGTCTCTCCATCTCCCCGGCGTTGCAGACCCGTGTCACAGGCGCTCGCGGCGCACCTGACGGCGAAGTCAGTGCTGTTTGCTAAGTCCTGGCTTGAAGGCAAACGTCGAATCGGTAATATGAAGTCCGGACGCTATAAGTCACACTGATTTGATTTCCAAATCATTTTGGCGGGTGGGTCAGGCGCACACCGCGTCTGGATGCCGCCGTCCTGGCGCTCTCTGTGAGGAAACGCTGTGAGCTCATCGACCCTTCTTCGGAGCGGCCTCTCTCCAGTGGTCTCCCCATTGCGGCTCATTGGCTCCCCCGAGACGGAGGGCGCGGAGCCGCTGCCGCCGGGCATCGACGAGCGGCTCGCCGTCGAGCTGTACCGGCAGATGCTCTACCTGCGCGTCTTCGACGAGCGCGCGCTCATCTACCACCGGCATGGCCGCATCGGCACCTGGGCCATCTCCTGGGGGCACGAGGCCATCCAGGTGGGAGCGATGCTCGCGCTGCGCGACAGCGACTGGGCGTTTCCCTCCTACCGGGAGAACAAGGTGGGCCTGACGCGGGGCATGTCCCCGGCGGACGTGCTCGCCGGGTGCCGCGGGCACCCTCGAGGCTGGTGGGACCCCTACACCTGGCGGCTCGGCTCCATCAGCATTCCCGTGGCGTCCCAGGTGCCCCACGCCGTCGGCTTCGCCTGGGGCGAGCGGCTCCAGGGCCGTGACACCGTCGCGTTGACCTTCTTCGGCGATGGGGCGACCTCCGAGGGCGAGTTCCACGAGGGCGCCAACCTCGCGGGCGTGTTGGGCGCGCCCGTCATCCTGCTGTGCACCAACAACCAGTGGGCCATCAGCACGCCCCTCCACCGGCAGACCCGGGCCCAGGCGCTCGCCGACAAGGCCGCGGGCTATGGCATTCCGGGGGTGCGCGTGGACGGAGACGACGTGCTCGCCGTCCATCGCGCGGTGTCCGAGGCCGCGGAGCGGGCGCGCTCGGGCGGTGGGCCCACCTTCATCGAGTGCGTCACCTACCGCATGCAGGCGCACGCCTTCCCCGATGACCCCAGCGTCTACCGGGATGACACGGAGGCCGAGGCGGCGCGCCGCAACGAGTGCCTCGTGCGCTACGAGCACTACCTCCTGCGGCGCGACCTGCTGACGCCCGAGGCGGCGGCGCGGTTCCGCGAGGAGTGGATGCAGAAGATGGCGGCGGCCATCACCGAGGCGGAAGCGCTGCCCGCGCCCGACCCCAGCCTCGTCTTCGACCATGCCTACGAGAGGAAGACCCCGGCCATGGAGCGTGACCTGGCGCACCTGAGGGAGCTCCACGCCCGCGCGGCGGCGGGCAAGACCCCCGGGAGGTTGTCGTGAGCGAGATGCTCTTCGTGGACGCCCTCACCAGCGCGCTGCGTGAGGAGCTGGAGCGCAATCCGAAGCTCGTGCTCCTGGGCGAGGACATCGGCCGCAACGGAGGTGTGTTCCGCGTCACCCAGGGCCTGCAGGCCCGCTTCGGCGCCGAGCGCGTCGTCGACACCCCCGTCTCCGAGGCGGGCATCGTGGGCTCCGCCGTGGGCCTGTGCCTCGCCCAAATGCGCCCCGTCTGTGAGATCCAGTTCGACGCGTTCAGCTACCCGGCGCTCAACCAGATCATCACCCACGTGGGCCGCTACCGCTGGCGCACCCGGGGTACGGCCCCGATGCCGATGGTCATCCGCATGCCCTGCGGAGGCGGCGTGCGCGCGCCCGAGCTCCACTCGGACTCGCCCGAGGCCTACTTCTGCCACACGCCCGGGCTCACCGTCGTCATGCCGTCCACCCCCGCGGACGCCAAGGGGCTGCTGACCGCCGCGATGCGCAGCCCCGACCCCGTCATCTTCCTCGAGCCGAAGAAGCTCTACCGCCACCTCCGGGGGGAGGTCCCCGACGGTGAGCACGTCACGCCCCTCGGTGTCGTGCGCACGGTGCGCGAGGGCGGGGACGTGACGCTCATCGCCTGGGGCGCCATGGTGGAGGTGGCCACCGCCACCGCCGACGCGTTGGGCCAGGAGGGCATCTCCGCCCACGTCTGCGATGTGAGGACGCTGTCTCCGCTGGACGAGGAGGGGCTGCTGTCCGCCGCCCGTGCCACCGGCCGCGTCGTCATCATCCAGGAGGCGCCGCGCACCTGTGGCGTGGCCAGTGAGATCGCCGCGCTCCTCGCGGAGCACGCCATGTACGACCTCAAGGCGCCCATCCAGCGGGTGACGGGCTTCGACGTGCCGCACCCCTACTTCAGCATCGAGCACCACCACCGTCCGGACAGCGCGCGAGTGCTCGCGGCGGTCCACGCCACCCTGGAGGCCTGATGGGACTCGTCTACGTGCTTCCCGACCTTGGAGAGGGCGTCGCCGAGGCGGAGATCGTCCACTGGTTCATCACCGAAGGGGAGCGCGTCGAGGAGGACGCCCCCATGCTCGAGGTGATGACGGCGAAGGCGACCGTGGTGGTGCCCGCCCCGGGCAGGGGCGTGGCGTTGCGGCTGCTCGCGAGCCCGCGGGAGAAGGTCTCCGTCGGCACGCCGCTCATCGTCATCGGCGAGCCCGGCGAGGACCCGGAGCAGCTCCTGCGCTCCTGGGGGAAGCCGGCCGCGTCGCCCGCGAGCCCGGAGCCCATCGCGCCTCCGGCCGCGACCCGGGCGCCTGCCCGGAAGTCCATCCAGGCCCTGCCGAGGGTGCGCAAGCTCGCGGAGCAGCTCGGGGTGGCGCTGGAGTCCATCCAGAAGGAGGGCGCCATCACCGAGGAGGACGTGCGCGCGGCGGCGAAGGCCGCTGGCGTGGCTCCGGCCCGGAAGCCGGAGGCCGTCCCCCCCGTGCAGCGCCTGCCCCAGGAGGGCATCCGCGCTCGCGTCCCGCTGAGCGGGCTGCGCCGGGTGGCCTCCGCGCACCTCACCCGGGCCCAGGCCGTGCCCTCGGTGGCGGTGGTGGAGGAGGCCTCCTTCGACACGCTGCTCATGCTCCAGCAGTTGCTGGGGGTCGGCTACGTGCCGTTCCTCATCCAGGCCGTCGTCGCCGCGCTCCGCGAGGTGCCCGAGGCCAACGCGCTCTTCGATGAAGCCGCCGAGGAGGTCGTCATCTACGACCGCGTCGACATGGCCATCGCGGTCCACACCGAGGAGGGGCTGGCTGTTCCGGTCATCCGCGACTGCGCCGGGCTGTCGCTCCAGGCGCTCGAGGCCCGCGTCCAGGAGCTCGGGGCCATGGCCCGGGCCCGGACGCTGAGCCCGGGGGAGAGCACCGGCGGCACGTTCACCATCTCGTGCCCCGGAGACCAGGGCTCGTTGCTCGCCACGCCGCTGCTCAACGTGCCCCAGGTGGCCATCCTGGGGCTGCATCGTCCGACCCGCCGGCCGCTCGTGATCGACGGGGAGCTGCGCGTGGGCACGGCGGCCCATGTCACCCTGACGATCGACCACCGCGTCATCGACGGAATCACCGCCTGCCACTTCATTCGCTCGGTGGCGGGCCACCTCTCCCAGCCGCTCCAGGCGTTCGCGGACGGCATCTTCCGAGCGGACCCCGCCATCACGGGCACTCAGCCGGAGGAGATGTCCACGGCGCGGCCGGTGCGGGCCGGTGCGAAGAACGAGGCCGTGGGCGCTCCGGGGAGCCTCGCGCGCGAGCTGCTGGGCCTGGACGCCCGCCGGCGCAAGCAGCGGCTCGAAGCGTTCATCGAGGGGGAGATCTCCAAGCGTATGGGAGGGAAGAAGAAGCCCCTGGAGCGAGGGCGGACGTGGCGCGATCTGGGCATGGACTCGCTCATCGCCGTGGCGCTGCGAGATGCGCTGGCCCATGGGCTGGGCCGCGGCCTGCCGGCGACACTCCTCTTCAACCGTCCCACGCTCGCGTCGCTCACCGAGTACCTGCTGGCGCAGCTCGAGTCCGGCCCCCGCGAGGAGGCCCGGCCGCCCGAGGCGCCGGGTGAGTTCCTCCTGCGGCTGAAGGGGCTGCCGGAGAGCCAGGCCGTGGCGATGCTCACCGAGAGGCTCGCCGCATCGAGGGCTTCATGAAATCCGTTCCCGGGAGTCCGTCCTCGGAGCCGATCGCCATCATCGGCATGTCCTGCCGCTTCCCCGGCGGCGCGGACAGCCCCGAGTCCTTCTGGCGCCTGCTGCGCGAGGGCGTCGATGCCATGCGCGAGGTGCCGGCCGAACGCTGGGATGCGGCCGAGTACCACGACGCCAACCCGAGCGTCCCCGGGAAGATCCGTGCGCTTCGGGCCGGATTCCTGGAGCGCGTGGACACGTTCGATGCCAGCTTCTGGGGCATCTCCGCGCGAGAGGCCACCAGCATGGACCCGCAGCAGCGGTTGCTGCTGGAGGTGGCGTACGAGGCGCTGGAGCATGCCCTTCAGCCCATCGACTCGCTCGCGGGGAGCCGGACCGGCGTCTTCGTGGGCATCGCCACGGACGACTACTCGCGCCGCACGGACCCGTCCGATGTCTACTCGGGCACGGGTTCGCTCTTCAGCGTCGCGGCCGGCCGCATCTCCTATCTGCTGGACCTGCGCGGCCCCAGCATCGCCGTGGACACGGCCTGCTCGTCGTCCCTCGTCGCGTTGCACCTGGCCTGCCAGAGCCTCCGGGATGGGGAGAGCGAGCTGGCACTGGTGGGCGGCGTCAACGTCATCACGGACCCGGGCAAGAGCATCTACTTCTCCGGCCTGGGCGCGCTCTCCGCCGACGGCCGGTGCAAGACGTTCGATGCCAGCGCGGACGGCTACGGGCGCGGTGAGGGCTGCGGTGTGCTGGTGCTCAAGCGGCTCCCGGAAGCGCTCCGGGATGGAGACCGCGTGCTCGCCGTGGTGCGCGGCTCGGCCGTCAACCAGGACGGGCACAGCAATGGACTGACCGCCCCCAACGGGCTCGCCCAGGAGGCGGTGCTCAAGGAGGCCCTCGCGCGCTCGGGCCTGAAGCCGGGAGACATCCAGTACGTCGAGGCCCACGGCACGGGCACTCCGCTCGGAGACCCCATCGAGCTCGAGGCGCTCTCCGCGGCCCTGTGCGAGTGGCGCTCCGCCAAGGAGCCGCTCCTGCTCGGCTCGGTGAAGACGAACATCGGGCACCTGGAGGCGGCAGCCGGCGTGGCCGGCCTGATGAAGGTCATCCTCTCGATGCGGCACGGGGAGCTTCCGCCCCACCTGCACTTCAAGCAGCCCAACCCGCACGTCCCCTGGAGCCAGCTCCCGCTGAAGGTGCCCACCGAGCTGACGCCGTGGACCTCGCGCGGTCCTCGCATCGCGGGGGTGAGCTCCTTTGGCATCAGCGGGACGAACGCCCACGTCATCCTGGAGGAGGCCCCGCGTCCCAAGTCCGGGTTCGTGGCTCACGAAGGGGAGGGGCGCCCGCTGCTGCTGCCCCTGTCCGCACGGAGCCCCGAGGCGCTCACGGCGCTCGCGGGGGCTCATGGCGCCCTGCTGGGCGATGCGGCGGGAGAGGGGCCGCTCCGGGACATCACCCATGCCGCGAGCGTGCGGCGGAGCCATCACCCGCACCGTCTGGCGGTGGTGGGGAGCTCGCGGCGGGACATGGTCGAGGCGCTCCAGGCCTTCACCCGAGGGGAGCTCCACCCCGGCGTGGTGCGGCGGCAGGTGAGCTTCGAGGAGGAGTCTCCCCGGGTCGCCTTCGTCTTCCCGGGGCAGGGCTCGCAGTGGCTCGGCATGGGGCGCCAGCTCCTGCGCGAGGAGCCCGTCTTCCGGGAGGCCATCGAGGCGTGTGAGCGGGCGATGCGGCCACATGTCGAGTGGTCGCTCGTGGAGGAGCTTGGCGCGGATGAGTCGCGCTCGCGCCTGCGGGAAATCGATGTCGTCCAGCCGGTGCTCTTCGCGATGCAGGTGGCGCTGGCCGCGCTGTGGCGCGCGTGGGGCATCGAGCCCGACGCGGTGGTGGGCCACAGCATGGGCGAGGTGGCCGCGGCGCATGTAGCGGGCGCGCTGAGCCTGGAGGATGCCGCGCGCATCATCTGCCGTCGCAGCCACCTGCTGCGCCGCGTGAGCGGGCAGGGCGCCATGGCCGTGGTGGAGCTCGGCCTGGAGCAGGCCCGGGAAGTGCTCGCCGGGTACGAGACGCGGCTGTCCATTGGCGTGAGCAACAGCCCCCGCTCGACGGTCATCTCGGGTGACACCTCGGCGCTGGAGGAACTGCTGCGGCACCTGGAGGGCAGGGGCGTCTTCTGCCGCCGGGTGAAGGTGGACGTGGCCTCCCACAGCCCGCGGATGGAGCCGCTGAAGGAGGAGCTCCTGCTCGCGCTGGAGGGCGTCTCCCCCGGGAGCGCGCCGGTTCCCATCTACTCCACCGTGACGGGGGAGACCGGGGACGGAAGTGACTTCACCGCGTCCTACTGGGTGCGCAACCTGCGCGAGCCGGTGCTGTTCCATGGCGCCATCGAGCGGCTCCTGGAGGATGGCCACGCGGTATTCATCGAGGTGAGCCCGCATCCCGTCCTGCTCGCGCCCATCCAGGAGACGCTGGAGGATGCGAAGCGGAGTGGGCTCGCGCTGGCGTCGCTGCGGCGGCAGGCCGACGAGCGGCGAACCCTCCTGGAGTCGTTCGCGGCGCTGTACGTCCACGGCCATCCCGTCGACTGGAGCCGGCTGTACCCGGACGCCGGCCGCCCCGTCGAGCTGCCGTCGTACCCCTGGCAGGGGGAGCGCTACTGGCTTGACGCTCCCAGGGAGACAGCGGCTTCCGGGCGGCACCCGCGCGCGGCCCGCGAGGCAGGGGCAGGCCATCCGCTCCTGGGCGGTTCGCTCTCCTCGTCCTTGCAGCCTCGCGTCCAATTCTGGGAACGGAGCCTGAGCACCGAGGCGCTTCCATACCTCGCCGATCACCGTGTGCAGGGGGAGGCCGTCTTCCCCGGCGCGGGGTATGTCGAAATGGCCCTCGCCGCTGGCGCGGAGGTGCTCGGCGAGGCGGGCCTCGTGCTCGAAGGCGTCTCCTTCCGGGAGATGCTGTCCCTCGCTCCGGGGGCGGTGCGGCGGGTGCAACTCGCGCTGACGGAGGAGGGCTCGGGCCGGGCCTCCTTCCAGATCGCGAGCCGCGCGGAGGATGAGGCCACCTGGCGCACGCACGCGATGGGGCGGCTGCGCCTGGAGGAGGGCCGTCCCCCGGCGCGTGCCGTGGAGCCTCGGAAGGGAGAGGGTGAGTCCATCTCCTCCGAAGCGCACTACCGGCGCATGGAGACGCTGGGCCTCGGGTACGGCCCCACGTTCCGCGGACTGCGGCAACTGTGGCTGGGCGAGGGTGAAGTGCTGGGGCGTGTGCGGCTACCCGAGCAGGTGGCCGCCGAGCCCGGCACGTACTGGCTCCACCCCGCGCTCCTGGATGCCTGCCTCCAGGCTTCCGTGGCGCTGATGGCCTCCGCGGACTCCAAGGACCCCTTCGTCCCGGTGGGCATCGAGCGGGTGCGGCTGCTCGGGCGGCCCGGCCGCGAACTCCAGGTGCGGGTGAGGGCCCGCGCGGGTGAGGGCTCGGGCGACCCGGAGCGCTCCTTCGATGTCTGGCTGCTGGACGAGGACGGGAACGTCCTGGCGGAGTTGGAGGGGATGCGCGCTCGCCGGCTCGACGGAGGCGGCGCGGCGCGGGATGCGCTCGACGGGTGCGTCTTCACGGTCGCCTGGCGGCGGACGGAGCCTCTGCCCGAGCCACCCGCACGGGAGGCGCCCGCGAGCGGTGCATGGCTCGTGTTCGCGGACCGCGGTGGATTGGGCACGGAGCTCCAGTCGCTCCTGCGTGCGCGCGGCGGGGCTTGCGTGCGCGTCTTCGCGGGCAGCGCCTACGAGCGCGTCGAGCCGGACCTCTATCGAATCAACCCCGCGGCGCCGGAGGACTACCGGCGGCTCCTGCGGGAGTCCTTCGGGGACGAGGGGCGGTGCCAGGGCGTCGTCCACCTCTTCAGCATCGACGCCGCGGCCTTCGAGGCGACGGCCCCGGCGACGCTGGACGCGGACCTCGCGCGCGGAAGCGTCAGTGCCACGTATCTGGCGCAGGCGCTCGTACGGCAGGGCTGGAGAGACGTGCCGCGGCTCGTGCTCGTCACTCGCGGCGCGCGGGCGGTGGTGGAGGGCGAGGCGGTGGCACCCTCCCAGGCACCGCTCTGGGGCCTGGGGCAGACAATCGCGACGGAGCACCCCGAGCTGGAGTGCACTCGCGTCGACCTGGCCGCGGCGCCGGACGCCCGCGACGCGGCGCTCCTGCTGCGCGAGCTGGTCGCGAAGGGGCCTGAGGACCAGGTGGCCCTGCGCGACGGCCGCTACGTGGCCCGCTTCACCCGGAGCGGCTTCGAGGCCGGAGCCGCGACCGGGACATCCATGGGCCTGGAGCCGGCGGCCGGACGCCCGTTCCGCCTCGAGCTGCCGGAGCCGGGCGTGCTCGAACGCCTCGTGCTGCGCGAGGCGCGCCGGACGCGGCCCGGGCCCGGCGAGGTGGAGATCGAGGTCGAGGCCTCCGCGCTCAACTTCATCGACGTGATGAAGGCCATGGGCATCTACCCCGGCCTGCCTCCCGGCCCGGTCGCCCTGGGCGCCGAGTGCGCTGGCCGGATTGTCGCGCTCGGGGAGGGCGTCTCGGGGTTCACGCCTGGCCAGGAGGTGGTCGCCCTCGCGCCGTCGTGCTTCTCCACCCATGTGAGGGCGCCCGCGCGCTTCGTGGCCCCCAAGCCCGCGCGGCTCGACTTCGCGCAGGCCGCCACCTTCCCGGGCGTGTTCATGACCGCCTGGTACGCGGTGCACCACCTGGGCAGGGCTCGCCGTGGCGAGCGGATCCTCATCCACTCCGCGTCCGGTGGAACGGGGCTCGCGGCGCTCCAGATTGCCCGCGCGCTCGGGCTCGAGGTCTTCGCGACCGCGGGCAGCGAGGAGAAGCGCGCCTTCCTTCGCTCGATGGGCGTCGAGCACGTCATGGACTCGCGCTCGCTCGCGTTCGCGGACGAGGTGATGCGGGCAACGGGCGGCCGGGGCGTCGACCTGGTCCTGAACTCGCTCACCGGCGAGGCGCTGGTGAAGAGCCTGGAGGTGCTCGCCCCCTACGGCCGCTTCCTCGAGCTGGGCAAGCGGGACATCTACGACGATGTCCGGCTGGGCCTGTCGCCGTTCCGCAAGAGCCTCTCGTACAGCTCCATCGACCTGATGGGGATGTCGGAGGCCCGGCCGGAGCTGTTCGCCTCGCTGTTCGCGGAGGTCATGCAGCGCGTCGAGGACGGCACCTTCGAGCCCCTGCCGGTGCGGGTCTTCCCCGCGTCGGACGCCGAGGGCGCCTTCCGCTACATGGCGCAGGCGAAGCACATCGGGAAGCTCGCCGTCTCCATGAAGGATCCGGAGGCGCGCATCGCTCCCGTGGAAGCGGATGCCCTGGGCATTCGCGCGGACGCCAGCTACCTCATCACCGGGGGCCTCGGAGGACTGGGGTTGGCGGTGGCGCGCTGGCTGGTGGAGCGGGGTGCCCGGCACCTCGCGCTCGTGGGCCGCAACGCGCCGCCGGCGCGGGCCGGGGAGGCGATTCGGGCCCTGGAGGCGGCGGGGGCTCGCGTCCATGTCGCCGCGGCGGACGTCTCCCGGGAGGAGGACGTGGGACGTCTCCTCTCGGAGCTCCGGGCGCACCTGCCGCCGCTGCGCGGCATCGTGCACGCGGCGGGGCTCCTGGATGACCACACCCTGCTGGAGCTCTCGGACGCGCACTTCCGAAAGGTCGCCGCTCCCAAGGTGCAGGGCACCTGGAACCTGCACGCGCGCACGCTGGGCGAGCCGCTGGACTTCTTCGTCATGTACTCGTCCGCCGCGGTGCTGCTCGGCTCGCCGGGGCAGGGGAACTACGCGGCGGCGAATGCCTTCATGGACGCCCTCGCGGAGCAGCGGCGGAGCCTGGGCCTGCCGGCGATGAGCATCCAGTGGGGGGCCTTCTCCGAGGTGGGCCTCGCGGCGGCGGCGGACGTCCGCGGCGACCGGCTCTCCTACCGCGGCGTCGGGAGCCTCTCTCCGGTGGAGGGGGTCGCCGCGCTCGCGCGGCTGCTCGAACGCCCGCGCCCGGTGGTGGGCGTGCTGCGCTTCGATGCGCGGCAGTGGTTCGAGTTCTACCCGCGCACCGCCAGCGTCCCCTTCTTCGCGGAGCTGCCTCGGGAGTCCGAGGCGCCGCGCGCCGGCTCGGCGGAGGGGGCGTCCCTGCGGCAGGCGCTGGAGGTGGCGCCTCCGGCCGGGCGGCTCGAAATCCTGGAGGGACACCTCCGCGAGCAGCTCGGGCGGGTGCTGCGGATTCCCGCCTCTCGCATCGATCGCACCGCGCCGTTCAAGAGCATCGGCGTCGACTCGCTGATGAGCCTGGAGCTTCGCAACCGGATCGAGGCGGGCATCGGCCTGAAGCTCTCGGCGGCGCTCCTCTTCACGTACACCCACACGGCAGCGCTGGCCGAGCACCTGCTCGAGCGGCTGGGGTTGGCCTCGGAGCCAGAGGCGGCTGCTCCGGTCGAGGCCACCCCAGCAGCGGACGAGCTGCAACGCATCGAGCAGGAACTGGATCAGCTCTCCGAGGACGAACTGGCCGCTCGCCTCGCCGAGAAGCTGCTCCTCCCATGAATCATCAGGAGAGGCGTCGCTCATGAGTACCCCGGACTACCGAGTCCTGCTGAAGAACTCGCTCCTCAAGATCGAGGCGTTGGAGGCGCGGCTCGCCAGGCAGGAGGCCGCGAAGGCGGAGCCGATCGCCATCGTGGGCATGGCGTGCCGCTTCCCGGGGGAGGCCCGTGCTCCGGACGCGCTGTGGCGCATGCTCCGGGACGGTGTGGACGCGGTCCGCAAGATTCCCGCCGAGCGCTGGCCCGCGGATGTGATTCCAGGCGAGAACCCGGCGGTGCGCTGGGCCGGGCTCCTCGACTCGGTGGATGGATTCGATGCGTCCTTCTTCGAGGTCTCTCCGCGCGAGGCCGCGAGCCTCGACCCCCAGCAGCGCCTCCTGCTGGAGGTGACATGGGAGGCGCTGGAGGACGCGGGCGTGCGCCCCGAGCGGCTCGCGAAGAGCCTGACGGGCGTCTTCCTCGGCCTGAGCAGCACGGATTACCGCCAGCGGGTCAACGCCAAGGGCGTCGATGGCGTCGAGGGCTACGACCTGACCGGCACGCTGCTCTCCACGGCGGCCGGCCGGCTCTCGTACGTCTTCGGCTTCCAGGGGCCCTGCCTGTCCATCGACACGGCGTGCTCCTCGTCGCTGGTCGCGGTGCATGAGGCCGTCCAGAGCCTCCGGCGCGGCGAGAGCGAGGTCGCGCTGGCGGGTGGCGCCAACCTCATCCTCGACCCGATGAACTCGGCCATGCTGGGCCGGATGCAGGCGCTCTCGCCGGATGGCCGCTGCAAGACCTTCGATGCGGCGGCCAACGGCTTCGTGCGCGGCGAGGGCTGCGGTCTCGTGGTCCTCAAGCGGCTCTCGGACGCCGAGCGCGATGGCGACCGGATCTGGGCGCTCATCCGGGGCTCGGCCATCAACCAGGATGGCCGCTCGTCGGGGCTGACGGCACCCAACGTGCTCGCCCAGCAGGCCCTCCTGCGGCAGGCGCTCGCGGATGCGAAGGTGGCCGCCCCGGACATCGGCTACGTCGAGGCACACGGCACCGGGACGTCCCTGGGCGACCCCATCGAGTTCGAGGCGCTCCGGGAGGTGCTGGGGCAGCCGCGGCCGGACGGGTCCACCTGTGCCATCGGCGCGCTGAAGACGAACCTGGGCCACCTGGAGGCGGCCTCGGGCGTGGCGGGCCTCATCAAGGCGGTGCTCGTGCTGCGGCACGAGGTGATTCCGCGCAACCTGAACTTCCGCTCCATCAACCCGCGCATCTCGCTGAGTGGGACATCGTTCGTGCTCCCGGCCCAGGAGCTGCCCTGGCCTCGCGGGGCGAAGCCCCGGCGCGCCGGGGTGAGCGCGTTCGGCCTGAGTGGGACCAACGCGCATGTCGTGCTGGAGGAGGCACCCTCGCCCTCGCGCCCGGCGGCGAGCCCGGTGCCGCACCCGGCGGTCCTCCTGCCGTTGTCCGCCAGGAGCCCCTCCGCGCTTCGGGAGCAGGCGAGGCGCTGGGTCGAGCACCTGTCGGCCGGCACGGCGGACTCGCTCGGGGACCTCGTCTACACGGCCAGCGTGCGCCGCGGCCACCATCCGCACCGGCTGGCGGTGGTGGGGCGCTCGAAGGAGGAACTCTCCAGCCAGCTCCAGGGCTTCCTCGCGCGGGAGCCGCAAGCCTCCGAGCCGCGGGAGGACCCGGGGCAGGCCCGGAAGGTCGTCTTCGTGTTTCCCGGCCAGGGTGGACAGTGGCAGGGCATGGGCCGGCGGCTCCTGGAGGAGGAGCGCGTCTTCCGCGAGGTCATCGAGGCGTGTGAGCGGGCGATGCGGCCCCACCTGGAGGGCTCCATCCTGGAGGTGCTGCGCGGCGAGGGGCCCCGGGCGAGCCTCGAGGAGGTGGACGTCATCCAGCCCGCGGTGTTCGCGATGCAGGTGGGGCTCGCGGCGCTCTGGCGCTCGTGGGGCGTGGAGCCCCAGGCGGTGGTGGGCCACAGCATGGGCGAGGTGGCCGCGGCCCACGTGGCCGGCGCGCTGAGCCTCGAGGACGCGGCGCGCATCATCTGCGTGCGCAGCAGGCTGGTGAAGCGCGCGAGCGGGCAGGGCGGGATGGCGGTGGTGGAGCTCTCGGCCGACGAGGCGCGCGAGGCGCTGCGCGGCTACGAGGGACGGCTCGCCGTCGGAGCGGTGAACGGGCCGCGCTCCCAGGTGCTGTCGGGAGACCGGGCGGCCCTGGCCGAGGTGCTGGCACGGCTGGAGAAGGCGGGCGTCTTCTGCCGCTGGGTGAAGGTGGACTACGCCTCGCACAGCCCTCAGATGGAGCCGCTGCGCGCCGAGCTGCTGCGGCTGCTGGCGGACGTGCGGCCGGAGCGCGAGCGGGTGCCGCTCTACTCGACGGTGACGGGGCGGCGGAACGAGGAGCCGCTGACCGCGGAGTACTGGGAGCGCAACCTGCGCGAGCCGGTGCGCTTCTGGGATGCGATTGAGCGGCTGGGCGCCGAGGGTCACGAGACCTTCCTGGAGCTCAACGCCCATCCCGTGCTCCTGCCCGCCATCGAGGAGGGACTGCGCGAGCGGTGCGGCTCGCTCGCCGTGCTGCCGTCGCTGCGCCGGGAGGAGGGTGGGCGGGAGCGGCTGCTCACCACGCTGGGGGCGCTCTACACCGCGGGCCACACGATGGACTGGGCGCGGCTCCACCCCGAGGGTGGACGCGTCGTCACGCTCCCCGCCTATCCGTGGCAGCGCGAGCGCTTCTGGCTGGAGGCTTCCGCCGCGCCCGTCTCGCGGCGTGGTGGCCACCGCGTGAAGGGCTCGGCCGAGCATCCGCTGCTGGGGGCCCACGTGGCGCTCAGCCACCAGCCGGGCACGCACGTCTGGCAGAGCGACCTGGGTGTCGCGGACGTCGGATGGACCACGGACCACCGCGTCCAGGATGCCGTCGTCCTTCCGGGGACGGCGTGGGTGGACATCGCGCTCGCGGCGGCGCGGCAGGCCCTGGGTGAGGGACGGTATGCGCTCTCGCGGCTGGTCTGTGTCCAGCCCGTGTTCCTTCCGGATGAGGGGACCCGCCGCCTCCAGGTGGTGATGACCGAGCGGTCTCCGGGGGCCGCCGACTTCCAGTGCTTCGCCCTGGACACCCACGCGGCCGCACCCGCCTGGGTGCCGGTCGCCGAGGGCGCCATCCAGCGCGTGTCCGGTGAGGCCACCGAGTCCCTCCCGCCCTCCGACGTCATCCAGGCGCGCTGCCCGCGCATCATCGAGGGCGCAGAGCACGTCCAGGGCATGGCGGAGCGCGGACTGCACTATGGCCCGGCGTTCCAGGGGCTCCAGCGGCTCTGGCTGGGAGAGCGCGAGGCCTACGCGCACCTCCGGCTGCCCGAGTCCCTGGCCGGCCATGCGGGGGAGCACGTCGTCCATCCGGCCTTCCTCGATGCCTGCTTCCAACTCCTGATGGCCTTCCTGCCCGCGGGCGTCACGTACGTGGGCCGGGGCGTGGAGGCGGCGCGCTTCGACCGCCCGGTTCCGGCCGAGGTGTGGGCGCACCTGATGCTCCGCGACGGAGAGGGGGCCACCTTCAGCGGGGACCTCACGCTGCGGGACGCGGAGGGCCGGCGGGTGGCGGTCATCTCGGGCGTCCAGGTCAGCCGCCTGCCGGGAGCGGGCTGGCGCGCCTCGCGCGCGGAGCTCGCCGAGTGGATCTACCAGGTGGACTGGGAGCCTCGGGCCCTGCCGGACTCGCTCGCGTGGCCGGAGAAATCGCCGGGGACGTGGCTGCTTCTGGCCGACAAGCGGGGCGCGGCTCGCGGGCTTCGCGCCCTGCTGGAGGCTCGTGGTGAGTCCTGCGTGGTGGTGTCGCCGGGCTCGGTTTACCGGGCTGTCGAGCCGGGCCACTACGAGGTGGACCCGCGCAACGCCGAGCACCTGCGCCGGCTGCTGGGGGACGCGCTGCCTCCGGGGGCGCCTCCGTGCCGGGGCGTGGTGCACCTGTGGAGCCTCGACAGTGCCTCGAACGAGGCGCTCACTCCCGCGGCCCTGGAGGAGGCACGGCGGCTGGGGACGACGGGCGTGATGCACCTCGTGCAGGCGCTCGCGCGCGCGGGCTGGCGGGATGCGCCGCGGCTCTGGCTCGTCACGCAGGGGGCCCGCTCCGTGGGCCCGCGGCAGGAGCGGGTGAACGTGGCGCAGGCGCCGCTGTGGGGCCTCGGGCAGGTCATCGCCATGGAGCACCCCGAGCTGCGGTGCACCCGGGTGGACTTCCAGCTCGACGCGGAGGTGGACACCGAGGCGCTCATCCGGGAGCTCTCGTCCCTCTCTCCCGAGGACCAGGTCGCCTGGCGCGGCGGCGTGCGGCAGGTGGCCCGGTTCGTTCGCGCGGCGGAGGCGCTGGAGCCGCGGGAGCTGACGGAGCGCGTCTTCGCCGACGGCACCTACCTCATCACCGGCGGACTCGGGGGACTGGGTCTCCAGGTCGCGAGCTGGCTCGTCGCGCAGGGGGCGCGGTACCTCCTCCTCCTGGGGCGCGGCGCTCCCTCCGAGGAGGCGGAGCGCGCGCTGGGCGAGCTGCGCCAGGCGGGCGCCCGTGTGGAGGTCCTCCGTGCGGATGTCTCGGTGCCGGACGACGTGGCGCGCGCGCTGGCGGTGGTGGACGCGGGCATGCCGCCGCTCCGGGGCGTCATCCACGCGGCCGGCCTCCTCGATGACGGTGTGCTGCTCAACCTCACCGAGGAGCGCTTCGCGACGGTGATGGCCCCCAAGGTCCAGGGCGCCTGGAACCTGCATGTGGCCACGCGGCAGCGCCCGCTGGACTTCTTCGTGCTCTTCTCCAGCGCGGCGGCCCTGCTGGGCTCTCCGGGCCAGGGGAACTACGCCGCGGCCAACGCCTTCCTGGACGCGCTGGCCCATGCCCGGCGGGCGGAGGGGCTGCCCGGGCTGAGCATCGCCTGGGGCGCGTGGACCGGCACCGGCCTCGCGGCGCGGGCGAACCCGCGGAAGCGCATCGAGGCGCGAGGCCTGCGCGGGATGGCTCCCGACAAGGCGCTCGCGGCGCTCGGCATGCTGCTCGGGCAGGGCCGGCCGCAGGTGGGCGTGGTGTCGCTCGACCTGCGGCAGTGGATGGAGTTCTACCTGTCCGCGGCGCAGTCGCCGTTCTTCACGCGTCTGGTGCAACAGCAGGCCGCCCCGCGCGAGGGTGAGGCCGGGCGGGGCCGTTTCCGCGAGAGGCTCGAGCAAGCCGGGGCGGCCGAGCGGCAGGCCCTCCTGGAGCAGCACCTGCGCGAGCAGCTCGCCGCGGTGCTGCGGATGGACCCGGAGCGGCTGGGACCGCGCGTCGCGCTGGGGAGCCTGGGGCTCGACTCGCTGATGGGGATGGAGATCCGCAACCGGCTGGAGGCCTCGCTGGGCCTGAAGCTGAGCGCGACGCTGGTGTGGGCCTACCCGACCCTCGCCGCGCTCGTCACGTTCCTCTCGGAGCGGTTGGGGCTCTCGCTCTCCGAGCAGGCTCCCCGCGCCGAGGAGGCCCCGGTACAGGCCCCCGCTCCCGCGCCCCAGGCGGCGCGCACGAGCGCCGCGGTGAGCAGCGAGATTGAAGACATGTCGGAAGAGGAAGTCGAGCGGCTGCTCGCCCAGAGGATGGCGCAGGGAAAATGACGACTTTCGCTGAGAAGATCGCGCAGTACTCGCCCAAGCGGCTGGCGCTGCTGGCGCTGGAGCTCAAGTCCAAGCTCGATGCGCTGGAGGGCGCGCGCGCGGAGCCGGTGGCCATCATCGGCATGGCGTGCCGCTTCCCGGGCGGTGCCACCAACCCGGAGTCGTTCTGGCGCCTGCTGCACGACGGCGTGGACGCCGTCACCGAGGTCCCTCCGTCCCGGTGGACCCAGGAGGAGGCGGCCCGGCTCGGCCCCGAGGCACTGGACAAGCCCGGGGCGCGGTGGGGCGCGTTCCTCGACGAGGTGGACCGCTTCGACGCGGAGTTCTTCGGCATCTCGCCGCGCGAGGCGCACCGCATGGACCCGCAGCAGCGGCTCCTGCTCGAGGTGGCCTGGGAGGCCCTGGAGAGCGCCGGGCAGGATGCCTCGAAGCTCGCGGGCAGCCGCACGGGCGTCTTCGCGGGCGTCTACAACGACGACTACGCCAGGCTCGAGCTGGGCACCCCCTCCGACCAGGACGCCAGCAGCGTGACGGGCACCATCAACAGCGTGGTGGCCGGGCGGCTCTCGTACCTGCTGGACCTCCAGGGGCCGTGCATGGTGATTGACACCGCGTGCTCGTCCTCGCTGGTGGCGCTGCACCTTGCCTGCCAGAGCCTCCGGGATGGGGAGTGCTCGCTCGCGCTCGCGGGCGGCGTCAACCTCATCCTCTCGCCGCACTCCTCGCTCCGGGTGGCGCGGGGGGATGCGCTCGCGCCGGACGGGCGCTGCAAGACCTTCGACGCGCGCGCCAACGGCTTCGTCCGGGGCGAGGGCTGTGGCGTGGTCGTCCTCAAGCGCCTGTCCGATGCCATCGCGGCGGGTGACCCCATCCTGGCGCTCCTGCGCGGCTCGGCCGTCAACCAGGACGGCAAGTCGGCGGGCCTGACCGCGCCCAACATGGTCGCGCAGAAGGACCTCCTCCGGCAGGCGCTGCGGAGCGCGGGGCTGGAGCCGGCGGACGTCGACTGCATCGAGGCGCATGGGACGGGCACCTCGCTCGGGGACCCCATCGAGATGGAGGCCATCAAGGAGGTCTATGGCCGGGGCCGCCCGGAGCAGCGGCCTCTCGTCGTGAGCGCGGCGAAGACGAACATCGGCCACCTGGAGGCGGCGGCGGGCATCGCGGGCGTCATCAAGGCGGTCCTCTCCCTGCGGCACCGGACGATTCCCCCCCTCCTGCACCTCCAGCGGGTCAACCCCCGCATCGACCTGGAGGGCACGCCCATCGTCCTGCCGACGGCGCTCCAGTCCTGGCCGGCGACGGACCGGGCGCGCCGCATCGCCGTCAGCTCGTTCGGCGCCAGCGGCACCAACGCGCACGTGATTCTCGAGGAGCCGCCCGCGGCCCCCGCGCGGCAGGTGGCCTCCGCGCCCGGCGCACAGCTGTTGCCCCTGTCCGCCCGCACCCCCGCCGCGCTCCAGGCGATGGCCGGGCGCTTCGCGGACTTCCTCTCCGCGTCTCCCGAGGCGCCGCTCCAGGACATCTGCCGCACGGCCGCGCTGCGGCGCACGCACCACGAGCACCGGCTCGCCGTCGTGGGTGGGTCCGCGGCGGAGCTGGCGGAGAAGCTCCGGGAGGCCGCCAGCGGGCCGGCGCCGGCGCGCAAGGGCACGGGGCCCCGGAAGGTCGTGTTCGTGTTCCCCGGCCAGGGCTCCCAGTGGCTCGGCATGGGGCGGCGCCTCCTGGAGGAGGAGCCCGTCTTCCGTGAGGCGCTGGAGCGCATTGACGCGGCCCTGCGGCCCCATGTGGCGTGGCGGCTGCCGGAGGTGCTGCGCGCCTCGCCCGAGCAGTCCCGGCTGGGGGAGATCGACGTCGTGCAGCCGGTGCTGTTCGCCATGGAGGTGGCGCTCGCCGAGCTGTGGCGCTCCTGGGGCATCACCCCGGACGCGGTGGTGGGGCACAGCATGGGCGAGGTGGCCGCGGCGCACGTGGCCGGCGCGCTGAGCCTGGAGGACGCGGCGGCCATCATCTGCCGCCGCAGCCAGCTGATGCGGCGGCTCAGCGGCCAGGGCGCGATGCTCTCGGTGGAGCTGCCCCTGGCGGAGGCGCGAGCCGTCATCGCCGGGCACGAGGCGCGCGTGGCCATCGCGGTCAGCAACAGCCCCACCTCCACGGTGCTGGCGGGAGACCCCTCGGTGCTGGAGGAGGTCCGGGCCACCCTCGAGGCGCGCAACGTGTTCTGCCGCTGGGTGAAGGTGGACGTCGCCTCGCACAGCCCCCAGGTGGACTGCCTGCGCGAGGAGCTGCTCGCCGCGCTCTCGGCGGTGCGGCCGCGGCCCACGTCCACCCCGATGCTCTCCACCGTCACCGCGTCCGCCTGTGACGGCACGAGCCTGGATGCGGCGTACTGGGTGCGCAACCTGCGCGAGCCCGTGCTGTTCTCCTCGTCCGTGGCCCGGCTCATCGAGGGCGGACACACGGTCTTCGTGGAGCTGAGCCCGCATCCCATCCTGCTGCCCGCCATCGAGCGCTGCATGCAGCACGCGGGCCGCGAGGTCCTCCTGCTCGCCTCGCTGCGCCGCGAGGAGGCCGAGCGCGCGGTGATGCTGGAGTCTCTCGGCGCGCTGTACCGCGCGGAGCACCCGGTGGACTGGGCGCGCCTCTTCCCGGAGGGCGGACAGGTCGTTCCCCTGCCGCCGTACCCGTGGCAGCGCAAGCGGTACTGGCTCGATGGCGCGGTGCTGCCGGTGCCTTCCACGGCCGAGCGCTTGACGTCACTGAAGGGCCGGCCGGTGAGCGTGGCGCAGGGGCTCGGCGGTCACGTCTTCGAGCTGGAGCTGGGCAGCACGTCCCTGCCGTGGCTCGGCGCGCACCGCCTGGGTGGCGTGGCCGTGCTCCCGGCCTCGGCGCTGGTGGAGCTGGTGCTGAGCGCCGCGGCGGAGGTCTCCGGCTCCGGGCCGCGAACGCTGACGGACGTGGAGTTCGAGCGCGCGATGGTGCTGCCCGAGGCGCGGCGCCGCATCGTGCAGGTGCACCTCTCGCCGGCTTCCGGTGGGCAGCAGGTCTTTCATGTCCACAGCCGCCCGGGTGGCGCGACGCGCGAGCCCCAGTGGGTGCTGCACGCTCGCGGCAACGTGCGGCTCGCGGAGGCTCCCCCCGGCGCCCGGGTATCCGTGGAGGCGGTGCAAGCGGGTTGCACGCAGCGGGTGCCGTCCACGGCCATCTACGACGCGCTCGCCCGGCGCAACGTCCAGTACGAGCCGCCGCTGCGGACGATGGGCGAGGTCTTCCGGCGGCCGGGTGAGGCGCTCGGGCGCATCACGCTCGGCGCGGAGACCGTCCAGGAGGCGGAGCGCTACCAGTTCCACCCGGCCCTGCTCGACGCGGCGTTGCAGACCCTGGCGTCCGCCGTCATGGAGGAGGGGGATGGGGCCGCGCTGTTCATGCCCGTGCGCATCGACGTGATTGAGTGCGCGGCGGGTCGCTCCCAGGTGCAGTGGGCCCACGCGTCCGTCGACTCCACCGGCGGTGTGGAGGCCCCGGTGGGCGCGCTGGAGCTCCTGGATGGCGGCGGTGCCACGGTGGCCGCGGCGCGCGGTGTGCGGCTGAGGCGCGTCCCGGCCGAGCGCGTCCTCGAAGCGCTGGGCGCGGGGACCGGGGAGGGCGCTCGGGACTGGCTCTACGACGTGGCCTGGGAGACCCGGCCCGCCTCCAAGGCCAACCCCGGGGCGGCGGACTGGCTGGTGTTCCTCGACCGGAGCGGATTCGGGACGGCGCTCGTGGAGGAGATTGCCCGCCGGGGAGAGGCGTGTGTCACCGTGACGGCGGGGAGCGCGTACCAGCGCCTGGATGAGCGGCGCTTCGTGGTGGACCCGGCGCGGCCCGAGGACTTCGCGCGTCTCCTGCGCGAGGCGCCTGTCTCGGCGGCGCGGAGCCAGCGGGCCGTCTATCTGTGGGGGCTCGACGCGGCCGGCGAGGAGGTGCTGTCGACAGAGGCCTCCGCGGGGGCGCTGCACCTCATCCAGGGCGTCCTGGGAGAGCGCGGGCGGGCGCGGGTGTGGATGGTGACGCGGGGCGCCCAGGTGACTGGCGCGGCGGGCGAGAAGGTCTCGCTGGCCCAGGCGTCGCTCTGGGGCTTCGGCCGCGTGGTGTCCCTGGAGCAGCCGGACCTGTGGGGCGGGCTCATCGACCTGGAGCCGGGCGGCGCGCCAGGAGAGGCGGCGGCGTTGCTCCAGGAGCTCGCCGCGTCCGAGGTGGACGGGGAGGATCAGCTCGCGCTGCGGAAGGAGCGGCGCCTCGTGCCCCGCCTCGTCCCTGCCCGGTCCCAGCAGGCGGTGGAGCCGCCGCGGCTGCGCCCGGACGCGTCCTACCTCGTGACGGGTGGGCTCGGCGGGCTGGGCCTGAAGGTGGCGCGGTGGCTGGTGGAGCGGGGCGCCCGGCACCTCGTGCTGCTGGGCCGGCGCGCGCTCTCCGCCGGGGGCGCCGAGTCGGCCAGGCGGGAGGAGGCCATCGAAGCCCTCCGTGTGCTCGGGGCGACCGTCACCCCGCTGGCCGCCGACGTGGCGGACCGGCCCCAGATGGAGGCGCTCCTGCGCGAGGCGACCTCCACGCATCCCCTGCGCGGCGTCATCCACGCGGCCTCGCTCATGAGCCCGCACCGCCTGGAGGTCATGGACCTGCCTGCGCTGACGGCGATGCTGCGCCCCAAGGCGCTCGGAGCCTGGGTGCTCCACGAGCTGACGCGCGGTCTCGACCTGGACTTCTTCGTGATGTTCTCGTCGACCTCGGCCCTGTGGGGTGCCTCTGGCCTGGCGCACTACGCGGCCGCCAACCAGGTGCTCGAAGCGCTCGCGCACCACCGCCACGCGGCGGGGCTGCCCGCCACCACCATCCACTGGGGCACGTGGGACGAGGTGGCCGGCGCGCGCGCGGAGGGAGAGCAGGGATTCGAGCGCTTTGGCTTGAAGCCGATGCGCTCGGAGCAGGCACTCGACGCCATGGGGCGGGTGATGCAGGCGGGCGTGCTGATCCAGACCGTGGCCTCCGTGGACTGGTCGGCGTTGAAGCCCATCTGGGAGGCGCGGCGGCGCAGACCCTTCCTCCAGCAGGTGGGCGCACCCGCGCCGGCGGTGGGCGCCTCCGCGCGGGCGCAGGTGCTCACGGAGCTGGGGGCCCTGCCTCCCGCCCGCCGCTTCGACGCGCTGCTGCGGCATCTCCAGCGCGAGGTGGGGCGCATCCTCGGGTTTCCGCCGGCGGAGCTGCCGCCCACCGACCGCGGCTTCTTCCAGATGGGGATGACGTCGCTGATGACCGTGGAGCTGCGCAACGTGCTCCAGCGCGGCTTCGGCAAGGAGCTCCCCGCGAGCCTTGCCTTCGACTACCCCACGGTGGAGGCCCTGGCGAAGCGCCTGGCCGGGCTCGCGGAGACGCTGGAGATTCCGCTGCCCACCGAGGCGGTGGCGGCGCCACAGGTGCGGGCCGCGCCCACGGATGAGAGCGGGCTGTCCGAGCGCCTGTCGCGCATGGACCAGATGTCCGACGACGAAATCGAACGGCTGATCGCAGAGAAGATCGCCGGGAACCAGAACTGAATCGAGCGCCGCGACCATGAGCCGAGAGTTCTACGAGAAGATTTCGAGCCTGCCTCCGAAGAGGCTCGCGCTGTTGGCCCTGGAGCTGAACACCGAGAACGAGGCGCTCAAGCGCACGCGCTCGGAGCCCATCGCCATCGTGGGCACCTCCTGCCGCCTGCCCGGCGGCGTCGAGACCCCCGAGGCCTTCTGGCGGCTGCTGTCCAACGGTGTCGACGCCATCCGCGAGGTGCCGCGAGAGCGCTGGGACGCGGACGCGCTGTTCGACCCCGAGCCGGGCAGGCCCGGCAAGACGTATGCGCGCTGGGGAGGCTTCATCGACGGCATCGAGCGCTTCGATGCGGGCTTCTTCGGGATTTCTCCCCGCGAGGCCTCGCGCATGGACCCCCAGCACCGCATGCTGTTGGAGCTGGCGTGGGAGGCGTTGGAGCGCGCCGGGCAGCCCGCGGATCAGCTCGTCGGGAGCCGCACGGGCGTGTTCCTGGGCGTCATCGGGAGCGACTACGCGCGACTCCAATCGGAGCAGCTCGCGGGCTCGCTGGACATCTACCACCTGACGGGCACCTGCCTGAACGCGGCCGCCGGGCGGCTCTCCTATGCGCTCGGCCTGCAAGGCCCGAGCATGGCCATCGACACGGCCTGCTCGTCCTCGCTCGTGGCGCTCCATACGGCCTGCCAGAGCCTGCGCAACCGCGAGTGCGACCTGGCGCTCGCCGCGGGCGTCAACCTGATGCTCTCGCCGGAGGGCGCCATCGCGCTCTCCAGCAGCCGGGGGCTCGCCCCTGACGGGCGGTGCAAGACATTCGACGAGGCGGCCGATGGCTTCGTGCGCGCCGAGGGCGTGGCCGTCGCCGTCCTCAAGCGGCTCTCTCAGGCGCAGGCCGACGGAGACGAAATCCTCGCGCTCATCGCGGGCTCGGCGGTGAACCAGGATGGCGCCAGCAGCGGCCTGATGGTGCCCAACGGCCCGGCGCAGGAGCTGGTCATCCGGCAGGCGCTGGCGAACGCGGGGCTCACGCCTTCGCAGATTTCCTACATCGAGGCGCACGGCACGGGCACCTCGCTGGGAGACCCCATCGAGCTCCAGGCACTGGCCCACGTGTTTGGCGAGGGGCGCACGGCGGAGTCGCCGCTCGTGGTGGGCGCGGTGAAGACGAACATCGGCCACCTGGAGGCCACGGCCGGGCTCGCCGGCATCCTCAAGGTGGTGCTCGCGCTTCGCAATGAGGCCATCCCGCCCAACCTGCACTTCAAGCGCCTCAACCCGAACATCGCCATCGGCGACGCGCCGGTCGTCGTCCCCACCGAGCCGCGGCCCTGGCTTCGTGGCGAGCGTCCGCGGTTCGCGGGGGTGAGCGCGTTCGGTCTGAGCGGCACCAACGCGCACATCATCCTGCAGGAGGCGCCGCCTCCGCCCCAGGAGGCCCCCGCCTCCGTGAGGGGAGCGGAACTGCTGGTGCTCTCGGCGCGGAGCCCCGAGGCCCTCCGGGCCATGGCGGAGCGCCATGCGGCCTGGTTGACCGAGCACCCGGAGGTCTCGTTGCGCGACCTCTGCGCCACGGCGGCGCTGCGGCGCGCGCACCATGAGCACCGGCTGGCCATCGTGGGCCGGACCCACGCCGAGCTCGCGGAGAAGCTGAGTGCCTTCGCGCGGGGTGAGCCAGTCCCGGGAGGGGCCGTGGGCCGCAAGGCCGGTGGTGCCCGCCGCCGGGTCGTCTTCGTGTTCCCCGGTCAGGGCTCGCAGTGGCTCGGGATGGGCCGGCGCCTGCTGGAGGAGGAGCCGGCGTTCCGCGCCGCGATGGAGCGGTGCGCGGAGGCCATCCGGGCCGAGGCGGGCTTCAACGTCCTGGAGGTGCTCGCGGCGGACGCGGAGCGCTCGCGCCTGGGGGAGATCGACGTCATCCAGCCGGTGCTCTTCGCCATGGAGGTGGCCCTGGCGGAGCTGTGGCGCGCGTGGGGCATCGAGCCCGACGCGGTGGTGGGCCACAGCATGGGCGAGGTGGCCGCGGCGCACGTGGCCGGCGCGCTGAGCCTGGAGGACGCGGCGGCCATCATCTGCCGCCGCAGCCGGCTGCTGCGCACCGTGAGTGGCCGGGGAGCCATGGTCATGGTGGACCTCACGCTGGAGGAGGCGAAGGAGGCCCTGCGCGGCTTCGAGGACCGCGTCTCCGTCGCGGTGAGCAACGGGGTGCGCTCGACGGTGCTCTCCGGTGACCCGGCCGCGCTCGAGGAGGTGACGGGCCGTCTCAAGGCCCGGGAGGTCTTCTTCCGCCCGGTGAAGGTGGACGTCGCCTCGCACAGCCCCCAGATGGATCCGCTGCGGCCGGAGCTGCTCGCGGCGCTCCAGGGCATCAAGCCCCGCGCGGCGAGCATCTCCATGTGCTCGACGGTGACCGGCAAGCTGGCGGATGGCGCGTCGTTCGACGCCCGCTACTGGGTCGACAACCTGCGCGAGCCGGTGCTGTTCTCCACCGCCATCGAGCGGCTCTCGACCGAGGGGCACGACCTCTTCATCGAGCTGAGCCCGCATCCCATCCTCCTGCCGGCGGTGGAGCAGCACCTGCGCCACCTGGGCCGCGAGGGCGCCGCCATCCCGTCGCTCCGGAGAGAGGAGGACGAGCGGGGCTCGATGCTGTCCGCGCTCGGGGCGCTCCACGTCACGGGACACAAGGTGGACCTGCGCCGCCAGCACCCGACGCGGAGCCGCCCGGTGGCCCTGCCCACCTACCCGTGGCAGCGCGAGCACTTCTGGATAGAGGCCCCGGCCCGCGCGCGCCGCGCCCGGGAGGCGGGGCGCCACCCGCTGCTCGGTGCCCACGTGGCGCTGGCGGCGCAGCCCGGCACCCACCTCTGGCAGACGGAGCTGGCCGCGGACAGCCCGGCCTATCTCGCGGACCACCTCGTGCACGGCGACGTCGTGCTGCCCGGCGCGGCGTACCTGGAGATGGCGGTGGCCGGGGCGGTGGAGGCACTGGGGCCGAAGCGCTGGGCGCTCGATGACGTGTCCTTCCAGGCGCTGATGACGCTGCCTCGGGAGGACCTGCTCCCGGTGCAGCTGAGCATCGCCCCCGACGCCGAGGGAGCCTCGCGGTTCCAGATCTTCAGCCGCGCCCCGGCGGGCGGGAGCTGGACGCTGCATGCCGAGGGACGGCTGCGCTCCGATGACGGCGAGCCGGGTGCCTTCTCGCTGGAGGAGGCGCGGGGCCGGTGCACGGAGCGTGTGGAGGGGGAGGCGCACTACCAGGTGATGCAGGAGCGCGGCGTCGACTTCGGCCCGAGCTTCCGCGTGCTGAAGGAGCTGTGGCGCACGGGCGGGGAGGCCATCGCGCGCTTCGAGCTGCCGCCCTCGGTCGCCGCGGAGCTGGCGGCCCATCAGGTCCACCCGGTGCTCCTGGACGCGTGCTTCCAGGTCATCAACGGGGCGGCGCTGGGCGAGGCGCGGGGCGAGACGTTCGTGCCGGTGGCGCTCGACAGCCTCCGCGTCCACGGGCGGCCGGGCCGCTCGCTGTGGGGACACGGCGTCATCCGGCGCGGCGCGAGCGGCGGGGAGGGCACGCTCGAGGGCGAGGTGACCCTGCTCGACGCAGAGGGCCGCGTCCTCGTGGAGGCCCGGGGCCTCGTCTGCCGGCGCCTGCGGGCCACGCGGCGGCGCTCCGCGGATGAGATTGATGGCTGGATGTACGAGGTCGACTGGCAGCAGGCTCCGCGGACGGAGGCCGCGCCCGGCAGGAGCTCCACGCCCGGGACGTGGCTCCTGCTCGGTGATCGCCAGGGCTTCGGACGCAAGGTGCGGGCGGCGCTCCAGGCGCGCGGTGAGTCCTGCGTCGTCGTCTCTCACGGGGAGGCGTATCGCCGTGTCGAGCCCGGGCTCCATGAAGTGGACCCCCTGCGGCCCGAGGGCTTCACGCAGCTCCTGAAGAGCGAGTTCGGCCCCGGCATGCCCGCCTGCCGGGGCGTGGTGCACCTCTTCAGCCTCGATGCGCCCAGGCCGGACGAGCGGCCCGAGGCGCTGGAGGAGGCGCACCGGCTCGGCGTCCAGAGCGCGCTGCACCTCGTCCAGGCGATGGTGCAGGCGAGCTTCCGCGACGTGCCCAGGCTGTGGCTGGTGACGGGCGGCGTCCACGCCGTCAATGCCGGGGACCGGGTGTCGCGTGTCGAGCAGGCGCCCCTGTGGGGCTTCGGGCGGGTGCTCTCGGTGGAGCACTCCGAGCTGAGCTGCACCAACGTGGACCTCGGAGCCCGGGATGAGGCGGAGGCCGCCTCGCTCGTCGAGGAGCTTCTGGCGCAGACGCCGGAGGATCAGCTCGCGCTGCGCGGCGGGGAGCGGTTCGTGGCACGGCTCGCGCGCATGGAGCGCGAGGCGGCCCCACCGGCCGAGCTTCGCCCGGATGGCACCTACCTCATCACCGGAGGTCTCGGCGGCCTGGGCCTGAAGCTCGCGGAGTGGCTCGCCGCCCGGGGGGCGCGCTCCCTCGCGCTCGCCGGGCGCGGCGGGGCCTCGGCGGAGGCACGGCAGGTCATCGAGAAGCTCCAGGACTCCGGTGTCCAGGTCCAGGTGTGCAGGGCCGACGTGGCGGTGCGCTCGGACGTGGAGCGGGTCCTCGCGGAGCTCGCGGGTGGGCCGCCGCTCCGGGGCGTCTTCCACGCGGCGGCCGTCCTCGATGACGGCTTCCTGGTGAACCTCACCGCCGAGCGCTTCCACAAGGTGATGGCGCCCAAGGTCCACGGCGCGTGGAACCTGCATGCGCTGACGGCCGGGATGCCGCTCGACCTCTTCGTGCTCTTCTCGGCGGCCGGTGCGCTGATGGGCTCGCCGGGGCAGGGCAACTACGCGGCGTCCAACACCTTCCTCGACTCGCTGGCGGCGTACCGGCGCGGCCTGGGGCTGCCGGCGCTGAGCATCAACTGGGGCGCCTGGGGCGAGGTGGGTCTGGCGGCCGCGTCCGCCAACCGGGGCGACCGCATGGCCATGCGCGGTATCGCCAGCATGCCGCCGGCCCAGGCACTGGAGGCCCTGGGACGGCTGCTGGGCAGCCCCCGCTCCCGCGTGGCGGTGATGCGCTTCGACCTGCGGCAGTGGCGCGAGTTCTACCTGACGGCCTCGCAGTCGCCGTTCGTCTCGCGGCTCTCGGTGGAGCAGGCCGCGCCGGCGGCCACCCGGGCGGCCCCGGGCGCCTTCGTGGAGAAGCTCAAGGCGGCGGAGCGGGGTGAGCAGCCGCGGCTCCTCGACGCCCACCTGCGTGAGCAGATCGGCCAGGTGCTGCGGTTGCCGCCGACGAAGATCGACCCCCAGGTGTCGCTGGGCAGCCTGGGCCTGGACTCGCTGATGGGCCTGGAGATCCGCAACCGGCTGGAGGCGAGCCTGGGGCTGCGGCTGCAGGCGACGCTCCTTTGGCGCCATCCCACCGTGGAGGGCCTCGTCGGCTACCTGGCCGAGCGGCTGCAACTCTCCCCCGCGCCCAAGGTCGAGCAGCCCCGGAACGAGGAGGCGGCCCTGGAGGCCGCCATCGTCAACAACGTCAAGCAGCTCTCGGATGAAGAGGCCGAGGCGCTCCTCGCGGAGAAGCTCGCCGCGTTCAACGAAGAGAACTGACATGGCCAACCACAGCGACGACTCCAGTGAGCAGCTGTCCCCCGCCAAGCGCATGCTCGTGGCGCTGGAGAAGCTGCAGGCGCGACTGAACGCGGTGGAGGGGGCGGCGAAGGAGCCCATCGCCATCGTCGGCATGGCGTGCCGCTACCCCGGTGCACCGAGCGTGGAGGACTACTGGCGGCTGCTCCAGGAGGGCCGCGACGCCGTGCGCGAGGTCCCCACCGGCCGCTGGTCGCAGGAGGAGGCGGCCCTCATCGGCAACGGGGCGATGCGCTGGGGTGGCTACCTCGACGAGGTGGACGCCTTCGACGCGGGCTTCTTCGGCATCTCCCCGCGCGAGGCGGTGCGGATGGACCCGCAGCAGCGCTTGCTGCTGGAGGTCGCGTGGGAGGCGCTCGAGGACGCAGGGGTGGACACGGAGAAGCTCGCGGGCAGCCGCAGCGGCGTGTTCATCGGCGCCTGCAACGACGACTACCACCTCATGCAGCTCGAACGCCCGGAGACGGGGGACGCCTTCAGCATCCCGGGCCTGGCGATGAGCGTGCTGTCGGGGCGGCTCTCGTACATCCTCAACCTGCAAGGCCCGAGCCTCGTGGTGGACACGGCGTGCTCGTCCTCGCTGGTGTCCATCCACCTGGCCTGCCAGAGCCTGCGGGCGCGCGAGTGCAACATGGCGCTCGCCGGTGGCGTCAACCTCATCCTCTCGCCGCTGTCGCTGGTGCTGGTGTCGAAGCTGCAGGCCCTCGCGCCGGATGGGCGCTGCAAGGCCTTTGACGCGGCGGCCAACGGCTTCGCGCGCGGCGAGGGCTGTGGTGTCCTCGTCCTCAAGCGCCTCTCGGACGCCCAGGCGGAGGGGGACCGCATCCTCGCCGTCATCCGCGGCTCGGCGAGCAACCAGGACGGCAAGTCGACGGGGCTGACCGCGCCCAACGTGCTCTCGCAGCAGGCGCTCATCCGTCAGGCGCTGGAGAACGCCCGGCTGCAGCCCGCCCAGGTGAGCTACGTGGAGGCCCACGGCACGGGCACCTCCCTGGGAGACCCGATCGAGGTGGAGGCGCTGCGCGAGACCTATGGCGCCCCGCGTCCCGCTGGAGGGACGTGCGCCCTCGCCTCGGTGAAGACCAACGTGGGGCACCTGGAGTCCGCGGCGGGCGTCGCGGGGCTCATGAAGGTCGTCCTCGCGATGCGGCACCATACGCTCCCGCCGCACCTGCACCTCAAGCAGGTCAACCCGCGCATCGGGCTGGAGGACAGCTCGTTCTTCATCCCCACGCGGCTCACGCCCTGGGCGGATGGCGGCCAGCCGCGCCGCGCGGGCGTCAGCGCGTTCGGCATCAGCGGCACCAACGCCCACATCATCCTGGAGGAGGCCCCCGCGCCCGCCGCGAAGCCCTCGCTGCCGGAGCGCCTGGAGGTGCTCACCCTGTCCGCTCGCGGCCGGGAGGCGCTCGCCGCGCTGGCGGAGCGCTACGCGGAGCGGCTGGCCGGTGACGAGAAGGTGTCCCTGCCGGACTTCTGCTACACGGCGGCCGTCCACCGCACGCACCATGAGCACCGCCTCTCGGTGCTGGCGGACACGCGCGAGCGCGTCGTCGAGCGGCTGCGTGCGTTCGCCCGGGGCGAGTCGCCGAATGAGCTGTGGACGGGCCGCAAGGCCTTCGGCGTCCGCCGCAAGGTCGTCTTCGTCTACCCGGGCCAGGGCGCCCAGCGGGCGGAGATGGGCAAGGCGCTCATGGCGAGCGAGCCGGTGTTCCGCGAGGCGCTCGTCAAGGTGGACGCGGTGCTGCGGCCCCACCTGGGCTGGAGCGTGCGGGACGAGCTCGCGGCGGACGAGTCGCGCTCGCGCCTGCATGAAATCGACATCAACCAGCCGGCGCTCTTCGCGGTCGAGGTGGCGCTGACGGCGCTGTGGCGCTCGTGGGGCATCGAGCCCGACGCGGTGATGGGCCACAGCATGGGCGAGGTGGTCGCGGCCCACGTGGCCGGCGCGCTGAGCCTGGAGGATGCCGCCGCCATCATCTGCCACCGCAGCCGGCTGATGCGCACCCTGGGCGGGCGCGGCGCGACCATGGCCATGGTCGAGCTTCCGGAGGAGGAGGCCCAGGAGGCCATCCGCCCGTGGAGCGGCCGGGTGTGGCTGGGCGCCCTCAACAGCCCGCGCTCGCAGGTGCTCTCGGGCGAGCCGGAGGCCGTCAAGGAGGCCGTCGCGGCGCTCGAAAAGCGCGGCGTCTTCTGCCGCTGGGTGAAGATGGACGTTCCGTCGCACACCCCGCTGGTGGCCGGAATCTGCCAGGAGCTGGAGGGGCGGATCGCCCACATCCAGCCCCGCTCGACGGACATCCCCATCTGCTCCACCGTGACGGGGGACTTCATCGACGGGGCACGGCTGGACGCCGCCCACTGGGGGCGCAACCTCCGCGAGCCCGTCCTCTTCGCCGCGGCGGCGCGCAAGCTCATCGATAGCGACTGCGATGTCTTCGTCGAGGTGAGCCCACACCCCGTCCTGCTCCCGGCCGTCGAGCAGACGATGGGCCTGGCGGGCAGGGAGGGCACGGCGCTCGCGTCCCTCCGCCGGGGCGAGGAGGACCGGCGCACGATGCTGTCCTCGCTCGGTGCGCTCCATGCCTCGGGCCACCGTGTCGCCTGGAAGCAGGTGTTCCCGGCCGAGGGACGGCGCGAGTCGCTCCCCACGTACCCCTGGCAGCGCCAGCGCTACTGGCTGGAGCCCGTCACCCGGGGCGCGCGCTCGTCGCATGGCGTCGTCGGGCATCCGCTCCTCGGGGAGCGGGTGGACCTCTCCGCGCAGGGCGGCGTCGCACGCCTGTGGCAGGTGCAGCTCGGGCCTCGGGACTTCCCGCTGCTCTCGGAGCACCGCGTCCAGGGCGTCCCCGCGCTGCCCGCGGCGGCGATGATGGACATGGCGCTGAGCGCCGCGCGGCAGGCGTTCGAGGGGCCGGTGTCCCTGGAGGACCTGAGCTTCCGCTCGCTCCTGTCGTTCCCGGAGGGCGAGGCGCGGGTGGTGCAGCTCTGGCTCTCCTCGGAGCGTCCGCGGGCGAGCACCTTCCGTCTCTTCAGCGCACCCGCGGGAGGCGAGGGGACTCCCACCGCCCGGGAGTGGACGCTCCACGCCGAGGGCTCCATCCGTCACGGGGGCACGCCCGAGGGGCCTGCTCCGGTCGCCCTGGGGGAGCTCCTCGCGCGCTGCGACGCGCGGGTCTCCGTGGAGGAGCAGTACGAGGCCTTCCTGGGAATCGGGCTCGACTACGGCCCGAGCTTCCGCACGGTGCGGGAGCTGCGCAAGGCACGCGCGGAGTCGCTGGGCCGCGTGCAGCTCTCCGAGGAGCAGGAGGCGGAGGCGGAGCGTCATGGCATCCACCCCGCGCTGCTCGACGGCTGCTTCCAGGTGCTGGCGGCGGCGCTGGAGGGGGTGGATGGGAAGGGCGGCGTCTACGTGCCCGTGTCCCTCGCGAGCCTGCGCATGCCGGCGCACCCGGGGACGGCGGTGTGGAGCCATGTCCGGGTCGCGGAGGGAAGCTCGGCGGCTTCGGGCGTGGTGGAGTGCGACGTGCGGCTCCTGGATGACCGGGGTGCGGTGGTCGCCGAGGCGCGGAGGCTGGTGTGCCGGCGTGTCGAGACGTCCCGCGCGCAGGTGGACGAGGTGGAGCGGTGGATCCACGCCGTCCAATGGCAGGCGCAGCCGCGCCCGGAGCGCACGAAGGGCGGCCCCGCGGAGCGTGAGGGACGCTGGCTCGTGTTCGCGGATGGAAGGGGTGTTGGCGCGGCGCTGGCCGCGGCGCTGGCGGAGCGCTCGCAGGGCTGCGTCGTCGTGGAGGCGGGCAGCGCGTACGAGCGGCTCGGGGCGGACCGCTACCGCATCCAGCCCGGCAGCGGCGAGGACATGCAGGCGCTCCTGGGGGACGCCTTCACCGAGCAGGTGCCGTGCAAGGGCCTGGTGCACCTCTTCAGCCTCGACACTCCCGACGCGCGGGAGCCGGGGGCGCTGGAGCGCGCGCAGACCCTGGGCAGCGTCAGCGTGCTGCACCTGCTCCAGGCCTGGGCCCAGCGCGGCTGGCGGGATGCCCCCCGGTTGTGGCTGGTGACCGCCGGTGTCCGTCTCCTCGCCGCGGGCGAGCAGCCCGGTGCACTGGCCGCGGCGCCCCTCTCCGGCGTGGCGGCGGTGGTGGGCCACGAGCACCCCGAGCTTCGCTGCGTGCATGTGGACCTGAGCGCGCGGCCCGCCTCAGACGAGGTGGTGTCGCTCGCCGAGGAGCTGCTGGCCGATGGGCCCGAGGAGCGGCTCGTGCTGCGCGGCCCGGTGCGCCAGGTGGCTCGGCTCGTGCGGGGCGCGTCCGCCCCGGCCGAGGTGAAGCCTCTCACCGTCACGGCGGACGGCACCTACCTCATCACCGGTGGCCTGGGTGGGCTCGGTCTCGAGGTGGCGAAGTGGCTGGTGGGCAAGGGGGCGCGGCACCTGGCGCTGTCCGGGCGCGGTGCTCCCTCCGAGGAGGCGGGCCGCGCGCTGGAGGCACTGCGGGCCGCTGGCGCCAACGTGCGCGTCTACGGCGCGGACGTCTCGCGCGAGGAGGACGTGTCGCGCCTCATCGCGGGCATCGACGCGGAGCTGCCGCCCCTGCGCGGTGTCCTCCACGCCGCGGGTGTCATCGCCGACGGCGTGCTGATGCAGCTCGATGAGGCCCGGCTCCGCGCCGTCCTGGCGCCGAAGGTCCAGGGTGCCTGGAACCTGCACGCGCGGACCCTGGGCCGGCCGCTCGACTTCTTCGTGATGTTCTCGTCGGCGGCGTCGGTGCTGGGCTCCCCGGGCCAGGGCAACTACGCGGCGGCCAACGCCTTCATGGACGCGCTGGCGCACCACCGCCTCGCGGCCGGCCTGCCCGCGCTGAGCATCAACTGGGGCCCGTGGGCCGAGGTCGGCCTCGCCGCCGCGGCGACGAATCGCGGGGAGCGCCTCGCGCTGCGGGGCGTGGGCAACATGCCGCCAGCGCAGGCGCTGGATGCGCTGGGGCGCCTGATGGCGCGGGCCACCGCGCAGGCCATCGTGGTCCCGCTGGACCTGCGGCAGTGGCGTGAGTTCTACCTGGCCGCGGCACAGTCGCCCTTCCTCTCCGTCCTGATGAAGGAGCAGGCGAGCACCGCCGCGCCGCGCAAGGGAGACGTGCGCGACAGGCTGGTGGCGGCCGAGCCGGGCCGCCGGCGGGCGCTGCTGGAGTCGTACCTGCGGGAGCAGGTGGGCCGCACCCTCAAGCAGGACGCGGCGCGCATCGAGCTGGAGCAGCCCTTCGGCGCGCTCGGCATGGACAGCCTGACGGGCCTGGAGCTGCGCAACCGCCTCGAGACCGGCCTGAAGCTCACGCTGTCCGCGACGCTCATCTACGCGTACCCCACCGTCTCGGCGCTGACGGCCCACCTCATCGAGAAGCTGGACCTCTCCTTCGAGGCCGGCGCCGAGCCGGCGCGGACCGGGAGCGCTCCGCCGGTGGTGGCGCCAGGCGTCGAGCCCTCGGCGGCGGTGGAGCCGGGCGTCGAGCCCATCGCCATCGTGGGCCTCGCCTGCCGCTTCCCGGGGGGCGCGGACAGCCCCGAGGCGTACTGGCAGCTCCTGCGCGACGGGGTGGACGCCGTCCGCGAGGTCCCGCCCGACCGCTGGCGGACGAGCGCTGACGCGGCGGAGCACAAGGGCACGCGCTGGGGCGGCTTCCTCGACCGGGTGGACGGGTTCGACCCGGAGTTCTTCGGCATCGCCCCGCGCGAGGCCGTGGCCATGGACCCGCAGCAGCGGCTGCTCCTGGAGGTCGCCTGGGAGGCGCTCGAAGACGCGGGGCTCCCCAGGTCGCGCCTCACGGGCACCCGGACGGGGGTCTTCGTCGGCGCGAGCGGCAACGACTACGCCATGCTGCAGGCGCGGGCCGATGTCGATGGCGACATCTACTCGGTCATCGGCGTTTCCAACAGCGTCATCGCGGGGCGGCTCGCGTACCTGCTGGACCTGCGCGGCCCCGCCATGACGGTGGACACCGCGTGCTCGTCCTCCATGGTGGCGCTGCACCTGGCCTGCCAGAGCCTGCGCAACCGCGAGTGCGACGCGGCGCTCGCGGGCGGCGTCAACCTGGTGCTCTCCGACAGGCCGGGCCTGTGGCTGTCCAAGCTGTCGGCGCTGTCCCCGGACGGCCGTTGCCGCGCCTTTGACGCGGGGGCGAACGGCTTCGTGCGCAGCGAGGGCTGCGGCGCCATGGTGCTCAAGCGGCTCTCCGACGCGGTGGCCAGCGGCGACAACATCCTCGCGGTCATCCGCGCCACCGCGGTCAACCAGGACGGCAGCTCCAACGGGCTGACGGCGCCCAACGTGCTCGCCCAGCAGGCGCTCATCCGCGAGGCCCTGGCCTCGGCCCGGCTGTCGCCCGCGGACATCGGCTACGTCGAGGCCCACGGCACGGGTACGCCGCTCGGAGACCCGATTGAGACCGAGGCGCTGCGGGCGACCTACGGCAGGGCGCGCCCGGATGGCCGTCCCTGCTACCTGGGGTCCGTGAAGACGAACCTGGGCCACCTGGAGTCCGCGGCCGCCATGGCGGGGCTCATCAAGGCGGTGCTCGCCCTCCGGCACCAGGCCATCCCGAAGCACCTGCACTTCAAGGCGCTCAACCCCCGCATCACGCTGGAGGACACGCCCTTCGTCATCCCGACGCAGCTCCAGCCGTGGCCCGCCTCCGAGCGGCGCCGCTACGCGGCCGTGAGCTCCTTTGGCATGAGTGGGACGAACGCGCACGCCATCCTCGAGGAGGCGCCGGCCGTGGCCTCCGCGAGCTCGGGCGCCGAGGACGTCGCGCAGCCCCTCGTCCTGTCCGCGCGCGGCGAGGGGGCCCTGCGGGCGCTCGCGGGCGCGTACCGGGAGTTCCTGACCGGCGCGCGCGGCGAGTCCCTCTCGCTCCGGGACATCGCCTACACCGCCGCGCTGCGGCGCAACCACCACGACCACCGGCTGGCGGTGGCGGGACGCTCCAGGTCGGAGATCGCCGAGCAGCTGCGCTCCTTCCTCGACGGCGTGGCGCCCGCGCACCTCACCACGGGCGTCGTCCCGCGCAAGCCGGGCAAGGTGGCCTTCGTCTTCGGCGGCCAGGGCTCGCAGTGGCAGGGCATGGGGCGTGACCTGCTCGCCCAGGATGCGGCGTTCGCCGCCGCGCTGAAGGAGTGCGACGCGCTGCTCGCTCCGCACACCGGCTTCTCCATCATCGAGGCGCTGGAGGCGGAGGGCACCGCGTCGCGGCTGGATGAGACGCAGGTGGCGCAGCCCGCCATCTTCGCCATCCAGGTGTCGCTCGCGGCGATGTGGCGCTCGCTGGGCGTCGTCCCGGAGGCCGTCGTCGGCCACAGCGTGGGGGAGATCGCCGCCGCGCACGTGGCGGGGGCGCTGAGCCTCGCCGAGGCCGCGCGCCTCGTGGCGTACCGCGGCCGCCTGATGCAGCGGGTGACGGGCCAGGGCCGCATGGCCGCCGTCGAGCTCACGCTCGAAGAGGCCCGGGCGGAGCTTGCCCGCTTCGGAGCGCGGCTCTCGGTCGGGGCCATCAACGACGCGCGCTCCGTCGTCCTCTCCGGTGAGCCCGCGGCGCTCGCGGAGGTGCTCGAGGCGCTCAAGGCGCGGGGCGTCTCCACGCGCGACCTCGGCGTCAACTACGCGTTCCACAGCCACCAGATGGTGCCGCTCCAGTCCGAGCTGCTGTCGCTGCTCGGACGCCTGGAGACGCGGCCGACCACCGTCCCGATGTTCTCCACGGTGACGGGCGCTGTCGTCGAGGGGCAGGCGCTCGACGCGGCCTACTGGGCGGACAACATGCGCGAGGCGGTGCGCTTCGCGGATGCCACGAGCGCCCTGCTCGACGAGGGCTACCGGCTCTTCGTGGAACTCGGGCCTCAGCCGGCGCTCGGCCGGTACGTGTCCCAGGCGCTCTCGCGCCGCACCCTGGAGGGCACGGCGCTTCCTTCCATGCGCAAGGGCCGGGATGGACGCACGGTCGTCCTCGGCGCGCTGGGCGGGCTCCACGCGTGGGGCTTCCTCGTCGACTGGACGCGCCTCTTTCCCTCGGGCGGGCGCGTCGTCTCGCTGCCCGCGTACCCGTGGCAGCGCGCCCGGTACTGGGTCGACCTCGGCGGCTTCGCGATGATGGCGCGCTCGCTGACGCAAGGGGCGGCTCGCACGAAGGGCGAGGGTGCCGGGGCGCTCGCCTCGGGCACCGCCGCCCCGGGTGAGCTTGTCCATGACGTCTCCTGGCAGGTGCGGGCTCGCGGCGGCGACGTCGCGCGTACGCCTCCGGGCACCGGGGCCTGGCTCATCTTCGGCCACCGCGATGGCATCGGTGGCGCGCTGAAGACGCTGCTCCAGGAGCGGGGCGAGGCGTGCTGGCTCATCGTCCCCGGCGCGGAGGAGGCTCCGGGAGAGGGCGTGCGCTCGCTGGAGCCGCGCGGCCCCGAGCAGTACGAGAAGCTGCTGCGCGAGGTCGGCGCGATTCGCGGCGTGGTCCACCTGTGGGGGGCGGGGGAGCCGTCCTCCGAGGAGCCCTCGCTCGCGGACCTCGAGTCCGCGCAGGAGCTGGGAGTCCACTCGGCCTTGCGCCTCGCGCAGGCCCTCGTGCGGCTCGGGACCCCGGGCGCGCGCCTCTGGCTGGGCACCCGTGGCAGCCAGGCGGTGGCGGGGGCAGCCAGCCGCTCGCCGGTGCAGGCGCCGCTGTGGGGCCTGGGACGCGTCCTCGCCCTGGAGCACCCGGAGGTGTGGGGCGGGCTCGTGGACCTGGAGCCGGGCGCCCCGGCGGGTGAGGCCGAGGCGCTGTGGGGCGAGCTGTCCGGCCCTGACGGAGAGGATCAGGTCGCCTTCCGTGGCGGAATCCGGCATGTCGCGCGCCTCGTGCCCGCGGCTCCGCCCCCCGTGGCCACGGCGCTCTCCCTGCGCGCCGACGCGACGTACCTCATCACCGGCGGCCTGGGGGGACTGGGCCTCCACGTCGCGCGCTGGATGGTGGAGAAGGGCGCGCGGCACCTCGTGCTGCTCGGCCGGCGCGGGCTGCCCGAGCGCTCGACGTGGCCCACCGTCCCGCGTGACAGCGACACCGGCCGGCAGATCGCCGCGGTCGAGGCACTGGAAGCGGCCGGTGCCACCGTGCGGGCCGTCAGCGCGGACGCCGGAGACGCGGCCCGCATGGCCGCCGTCATCGACGCCCTTCAGAAGGGGCCCGCCCCGCTGCGTGGCATCATCCACGCCGCGGGCGTCTCCACGCTCGTGCCGTTCGAGTCGATGGACGACGCGACGCTCTCGGCCATCCTGAAGCCGAAGGTGGCGGGAAGCTGGCTGCTGCACCAGCTCACGCGCGGGCTGGACCTGGACTTCACCGTCTACTTCTCGTCGGGCTCGGCGGTGTGGGGCTCGGCGCAGATGGCGCACTACGCCGCGGGCAACCAGTTCCTGGACTCGCTGGCGCACTACCGCCGCGCGAAGGGCGAGCGCGCGCTGAGCATCAACTGGGGGCCCTGGGCGGCCGAGGGCATGGCCACGGAGGAGGGTCAGCGCTGGTTCGCCCGCATGGGCATGGGCTCCATCTCCGTGGAGCAGGGCCTCCAGGTGCTCGAGGCGCTGATGGCCTCGGACGTCACCCAGCGCAGCGTCGCCGTGGTGGACTGGGAGCGCTTCAAGACGGTGTACGAGGCGCGCGGGCGCCGGCCCCTGCTGGAGGGGCTGGGTGCCCCGGTGGCGCCGCGTCCCGCGGAGCCCGCCGCCACCGGCAGCGAGTGGATGGCGACGCTGCGCAACGCCTCCAGCGAGCGCCGCAAGGAGCTGGTGACGGCATGGGTGCGCGAGGAGGTGGCCCGGGTGCTCGGCTTCCCGTCGGTCACGGCGGTGAAGCTGGACCAGGGCTTCGTCGACTCGGGCATGGACTCGGTGACGGCGGTGGAGCTGCGCGGCCGGCTGTCGGCGCGGCTCGGCGTGCAGGTCGCCTCCACGGTCGCGTTCGACCATCCCTCGGTGCAGGCCCTCGCGACCCACCTCCTGCGGGACGTCATCCGCGTGGAGGAGCAGGTGGTGGCGGTGGAGCGCGCGGCCATCCGCTCGAACGAGCCCATCGCCATTGTCGGCCTGGGCTGCCGGGTGCCGATGGCCTCGGGGCCGGAGGAGTTCTGGCGGTTGCTGGAGCGCGGCGTGGACGCCATCCGCGAGGTGCCCGCCGAGCGGTGGGACCTCGACGCCTACTACGACCCGGAGGGCGCGCCAGGGAAGAGCTACACCCGGTGGGGTGGCTTCCTGGACGGGGTCGACCAGTTCGACCCGCAATTCTTCGGAATCTCCCCCCGCGAGGCGGCGAGCATGGACCCGCAGCAGCGTCTGCTGCTGGAGGTGACGTGGGAGGCGTTGGAGAACGCCGGCATCGCCCCGGCGCGGCTCGCCAACACCCGCACGGGTGTCTTCGTGGGCCTGGGCAGCAACGAGTACGCCTCCATCCACGGCGTGGGCACCGACAAGGCCTCGGGTGACGCGTACATCGCCACGGGCAATGACGCGAGCTTCGCCGCGGGCCGGCTGTCCTTCGTGCTCCGGCTCCAGGGCCCGGCGATGAGCCTGAGCACCGCGTGCTCCTCGTCGCTGGTGGCCGTGCACCTGGCCTGCCAGAGCCTGCGCTCGGGCGAGAGCAACGTGGCCATCGCGGGCGGCGTCAACCTGACGCTGTCGCCGCACTCGACCGTGTACCTCGCGCAGCTCCGGGCCCTCTCCAGGGACGGCCGGTGCAAGACCTTCGACGCGTCCGCGGACGGCTACGTGCGCAGCGAGGGCTGCGGCATCGTGGTCCTCAAGCGGCTGTCCGACGCGCGCCGGGACGGCGACGAGGTGCTGGCCGTCATTCGCGGCTCGGCGGTCAACCATGACGGCCCGAGCAGCGCGCTCACCGTGCCCAACGGCGCGGCCCAGCAGCAGGTCCTCCGCGCCGCGCTGGAGAACGCCGGCGTGAGGCCCGGCGACGTGGACTACATCGAGGCGCACGGCACGGGCACGTCGCTCGGAGACCCCATTGAAATCCGCGCGCTGGCCAGCGTGCTGGGCGAGGGGCGCACGCCGGAGCAGCGGCTGCTCATCGGCTCGGTGAAGACGAACATCGGCCACCTGGAGGCGGCGGCGGGCATCGCGGGGCTCATCAAGGTCGTGCTGGCCCACCGGCACGGCGTCATTCCTCCGCACCTGCACCTGAAGCGGCTCAACCCGCACATCGAGCTGGACGGCTTCCCGCTGGACATCGCGACGAAGCCCACGCGGTGGCCGGAGCGCGAGCGCCCGAGGATTGCCGGTGTCAGCGCCTTCGGCCTCAGCGGCACCAACGCGCACATCGTCATCGAGGAGGCTCCGGCTCCCGAGCCCACGGTGGCGCAGGCGGAGCGGGCCTTCCAGGTCCTCGCGCTGTCGGCGAAGACGGAGGGGGCGCTGAAGCAGCTCGCGGCGCGGATGAGCGAGCACCTCGCGGAGCACCCCGAGCAGTCGCTCGCGGACGTCTGCTATTCGGCGAGCACCCAGCGCTCCGACTTCCCGCACCGCCTGGGGCTGGTGGTGGAGTCGGCGGCGCAGGCGCGCGAGCGGCTGCTGGCGTTCGTGCGAGGGGAGGAGGCCGCGCGCCTCGTCCACGGCCGCATGGGCGACGAGCCTCCCCGGGTCGTCTTCATGTTCACGGGCCAGGGCTCCCAGTACGCGGGCATGGGCCGGGAGCTGTACGCCTCCGAGCCCGTCTTCCGCGCGGCCCTCGACCGCTGCGACGCGCTGCTCGAGGGGCGGTTGGGCGAGTCCCTGCTGTCGGTGATGCATGGCTCGGGCGAGCGCATCGACGAGACGGAGTTCACCCAGCCGGCCCTGTTCGCGCTGGAGTACGCGCTGGCGGAGCTGTGGCGCTCGTGGGGCGTTGAGCCCTGGGGCGTGCTGGGCCACAGCGTCGGCGAGTACGTGGCCGCCTGTGTGGCGGGGGTGATGACGCTGGAGGAGGCGCTGGGGCTCATCACCGAGCGCGCGCGGCTCATGCAGGCGCTGCCTCGGGACGGTGAGATGGTGGCCGTCACCGCGGGAGAGGCCCGGGTCGCGGCGGCGTTGGCGCCGTACGCGGGGCGGGTCTCCATCGCGGCGGTGAACGGGCCGGAGGACACGGTCATCTCCGGGGAGCGCGAGGCGGTGAACGCCATCGCCTCGGCGCTCCAGGCCGAGGGACTCAAGACCCGGCGGCTCACGGTCTCCCACGCCTTCCACTCGCCGCTGATGGACCCGATGCTGGATGCGTTCGAGCACGAGGCCCGGAAGGTCTCCTTCCGCGCGCCGCGCCTCCGCCTCGCGTCCAACGTCACGGGCCAGGTGCTCGACGGAGAGGCCACGCTCGACGCCGCCTACTTCCGCCGCCACGTGCGCGAGGCCGTCCGGTTCCATGACGGCGTGCGTGCGCTGCGCGAGCTGGGCGCCGACGTCTTCGTGGAGGTGGGCCCGCATCCGACGCTGACCGGCATGGCGATGAAGGCCCTCGGCGACGAGGGGCTCACCTGGCTGCCCTCGATGCGCAAGGGCCAGCCCTCGGAGCCGCTGATCCTCACGAGCCTGGGCGATCTGTACACCCGGGGCCTCGCGGTGAACTGGGCCGCGCTGAACGGCGACCGCCGCCGCCGGCGCGTGGCGCTGCCGACGTACCCCTGGCAGCACCAGCGGCACTGGCTGGAGGCGCCCAGGGCGTCCCGTCCGGCCACGCCGCGCGCGTCCAGCGCCCATGCGCTCGTCGGCCAGCGTGTGCGCTCGCCGCTGAACAAGGCGCTCGTCTTCGAGGCCCGCTTCAGCGCCGAGGCGCTGCCCTTCCTCGATGACCACCGGCTCTATGGAACGGTCGTCGTGCCGGGTTCGTGCCACATCTCACGCATCCTGGCGACAGCCGCCCAGGCGCTCGGGGCCGGGCCCTACACCCTGGAGGACTGCCTCTTCCCGCAGCCCATCGTGCTCGCCGAGGGAGAGGAGCGGCTCGTGCAGCTCGTGCTCACCCCCAAGGGACAGAACCGGTACGGCTTCGAGATCTACAGCGTGGAGGCGTCCGCCGAGGATGAGTCCGCGAACTGGGTCCTCAACGGGTCGGGCGCGTTGCACGCGGGAGAGGGGGCCGCCCGCCCGGCGCCGCTCACGCTCAAGGAGATTGAAGCGCGCTGCCAGCATCAGGCGGACGCGAGCATGTACGAGCAGAACCGCGACATCGGCTACCACCTGGGCCACGGGTTCCGGTGGATCGAGCGCATCTGGGGCGGGGAGGGCGAGGTGCTCTGCCAGATGCGGGGGCCGACCGACCGGGACGACCGGAGCCTGTTCATCCACCCGGGCCTCGTCGACTCGTTCCTCCAGGCGCTGGGGACGGACCTCATCCGCGCCCAGGAGCAGCTCACCACCGTCTACGTGCCCATCTCCCTGGGACGCTTCCGCTTCCACGAGCGCCCGAGCGGCCCCGTGTGGGCCTACGCCGTGCGCAGGGACAGCGGCGGAGCCACCGGAGAGCTCATCTCCGGCGACGTGTACGTGGTCGACGCGGAGGGCCGGGTGCTGGTCGAGATCGAGGGCCTGAAGCACAAGCGCGCCCCGCGCGAGGCCCTGATGGCGGTGCTGCGCCAGGACTCGCGCGACGCCCTGTACGAGATTGGCTGGCAGCGCCGGGCCCTGCCCGTGGGCGTGCCCGCTCGCGGGCGGTGGCTCCTGTTCACGGATGGCGCCGGTCCGGCGGAGGCGCTCGCGGCGAAGCTGCGCGAGAGCGGCTGCCGTCCCGCGCTCGTCTACTCGGGGGACTCGTTCTTCCGCCAGGATGACGAGCGCTTCACCATCGACCCGCGGCGCGCCGAGGACTACACGCGGCTGCTCGCGGAGGTGGCGCTGCCAGGCGAGCCGCTCGCGGGCGTCGTCCACCTCTGGGCGCTCCACGGCGGCGAGCCGGCGGACCTGAAGGCGGTGCACGCGCTGAGCTGCGGCAGCGTGCTCCTCCTCGTCAAGGCACTGGCCAGCGGCGGCCGCTCGTCCGCGCGCGTGTGGCTGGTGACACGGGGAGCCCGCGCCGTGGGACCCGACTCCAGGCCGCTCGCGCTGGAGCAGGCGCCGCTGCTGGGCCTCGGCGTCGTCTTCTCGCAGGAGCACCCCGAGCTGTGCGGGGCGCTCGTGGACCTCGACCCGGTCGCCTCCGAGGGCGACGCGCTCGCGCTCTGGCGGGAGATCAGCGCGCCGGACGGCGAGCGGCAGGTGGCCCTCCGCGAGGGCCAGCGGCACGTGGCGCGCGTGCGCGCCGCGAGGGACGAGCGCCGGGCGGAGCCGCCCCGGCTGCGTCCGGACGCGAGCTACCTCCTCACGGGTGGGCTCGGTGGCCTGGGCCTCGCCCTGGCGCGGTGGATGGTCGGCCAGGGAGCGCGTCACCTCGTGCTCATCGGCCGTAGCGCGCCCGGGGCGGAGGCGCTGGAGGCCATCCGCGCCATGGAGGAGGCCGGGGCGAAGGTCCTCGTCCAGCAGGCGGATGTCTCGAAGCGGGAGGACGTGCGCCGGGCCCTCGACGCGGCGGCGGCGCACGCGCCCCTGCGTGGCGTGGTGCATGCGGCGGGCGTGCTGGATGACGGCGTCCTCCTGCAGCAGGACTGGGAGCGCTTCGCCCGCGTGCTCGCCCCCAAGGTGGACGGCGCGTGGCACCTGCACGAGCTGACGAAGGGGATGGAGCTCGACCTCTTCGTCCTGTTCTCCTCGGCCTCCTCGCTGCTCGGCGCGCAGGGCCAGGGCAGCTACGCCGCCGCCAACGCCTTCCTGGACGCGCTGGCCCACCACCGGCGGGCCCTCGGGTTGCCGGCGCTGAGCGTCAACTGGGGGCCCTGGGCCGAGGTGGGCATGGCCGCCTCGCTCGCCGCCCGCTTCCGGGCGCAGGGCATCGAGACGTTTTCCCCGGCGGAGGGCCTCAAGGCCCTCTGGCGGGCGCTGGGCTTCGGCAAGGCGCAGCTCACCCTGATGCGGGTCGACTGGTCGCGCTACCTCTCGCAGCTCCCGCCCGGCGCGGCTCCCTCGCTGTTCTCGGAGCTGGCCGCCCGGGTGGGCAACCAGGCCTCGGCGGAGCAGGGGGCATCGCAGGCCCTTCGTCGCGGGCTGGAGGCCGCGGCGCCCCGGCAGCGCCTGTCGCTCCTCATGGAGCACGTGCGGGCCGAGGCCATCAAGGTGCTCGGCCTGGACCCGGCGTTCCCGCTGGAGCCCCGGCAGCGGCTGTTCGAGGCGGGCCTGGACTCGCTGATGGCCCTGGAGCTGCGCAACCGCCTGCAGGGTGGCGTGGGCGCGGCGCTGCCCTCGACGCTGGTGTTCGACTACCCCAGCGTCGAGGCGCTGGCGACGTACCTGCTCCGCGAGGTCCTCCACCTGGAGGAGGAACAGGCGGCGGGTGTCGAGGAGGCGAAGGCGGAGGAGACCGCCCTCGTCGAGAAGATCATGGAACTGTCGCCGGATGAGCTCGCCGCGTCGCTCGACGCGAAGCTCGCGGCCCTGATGGAAGACGACGGATGAGCAAGCCAGGAAAGCCGACTGAACTGTCCGCGCTCCAGCGCGCCGCGCTGCTCGTGGAGAAGCTGCAGGCCCGCCTCGAAGGCGTGGAGCGTGCGCGCACCGAGCCGATTGCCGTCATCGGCATGGGCTGCCGCTTCCCGGGAGGTGCCTCCGACGAGGCGTCCTACTGGAAGCTCCTGCGGGACGGTGTGGATGCCGTGCGGGAGGTGCCGGCCTCGCGCTGGGACGCGGCCAGCTACTACGACCCCGAGCGGGGCGTGCCCGGGAAGATGTACGGCACCCGGGGCGGCTTCCTCGACGACGTGGAGCACTTCGACGCGCCCTTCTTCGGCATCTCGCCTCGCGAGGCGGAGACGCTCGACCCGCAGCAGCGCCTGGTGCTGGAGGTCGCATGGGAGGCGCTGGAGAACGCCGGGCAGGCCCCGGACCGGCTCGTCGGCAGCAAGACGGGAGTGTTCCTGGGCGTGATGTCCAACGACAACATGGCGCGCCTGATGAAGCGGGAGGACGACACCCGCTTCGACGGCTACTCGGCGACGGGCAATGGCTTCTGCTTCGTGCCGGGCCGCCTCTCGTACGTGCTCGGGCTGCAAGGGCCGAGCATGCCGGTGGACACCGCCTGCTCGTCGTCGCTCGTCTCGCTGCACCTGGCGTGTGAGAGCCTCCGCAACGGCGAGTCGGCGATGGCGCTGGCCGGAGGCGTCAACCTCATCCTCTCCCCGGAGATCACCCTCTGCCTCTGCAACATGCAGGCGCTCGCGGGGGACGGGCGGTGCAAGACGTTCGATGCCGCCGCGGACGGCTACGTGCGTGGCGAGGGCTGCGGCGTCCTCGTGCTCAAGCGGCTCTCGGACGCGCAGCGTGACGGGGACAACATCCTCGCGCTGATTCGTGGCTCCGCCGTCAACCACGACGGCGCCAGCGGGGGCCTGACGGTCCCCAGCGGCCCGGCGCAGCAGAGCGTCATCCAGCGCGCCCTCGACAACGCGCGCATCGACCCGGCCCTGGTGGGGTACATCGAGGCGCACGGCACCGGCACGCCGCTGGGCGACCCGATTGAGCTCCGGGCGCTCGGCGCGGTGCTGGGCAGGGGACGCCCCCAGGACCGGCCGTTCTTCATCGGCTCGGTGAAGACGAACATCGGCCACCTGGAGCCGGCGGCGGGCATCGCCGGGGTCATCAAGACGATCCTCGCCCTGCGGAACAAGGAGCTTCCGCCGCACCTCCACTTCCGCACCCCCAATCCGCACATCGAGTGGGACCGCATCCCGGCCCGGGTGCCCACCGAGCGCACGCCCTGGCCCGCCATCGAGGGCCGGCGCATCGCGGGCGTGAGCGCCTTCGGGCTGAGCGGGACCAACGCGCACGTGGTGCTGGAGGAGGCCCCCGCGCCGGCCGCCGCCCCCGCCGGGGATGGCAGGGCGCAGCTCGTCGTGCTCTCCGCGAAGACGCAGCAGTCGCTGGCGCTCGCCGCGGAGTCCTGGCGCACGTACCTGAAGCGGGACGAGGCCGCGAGCGTTCCGGTCGTGGACCTCGGCTACACGGCGGCGCTCGGCCGCGCGCACCATGACCACCGGCTCGCCCTGGTGGCGAAGACCCGGCAGGAGCTCCTCGAACAGCTCGACGCCTTCGAAGCGGGGGAGAGCCACCCCGGGCTGTCCGTGGGCCGGAGGAGCGCGGGGCTGCCTCGGAAGATTGTGTTTGTCTTCCCGGGCCAGGGCTCGCAATGGCAGGGCATGGGACGCAGGCTGTACGCGGAGGACGCCACCTTCCGCGAGGCCATCGACCGCTGCCACGAGGCGATGCGCCCGTTCACCGACTGGTCCCTGCGCGACATGCTGACGCAGCCCGAGTCGCCGCCGCGCTGGAACGACATCGACGTCATCCAGCCGACGCTGTTCGCCATGCAGGTGGCATTGGCGGCGGTGTGGCGCTCGCTGGGCATGGAGCCTCACGCGGTGGTGGGCCATAGCATGGGCGAGGTCGCGGCGGCGCACGTGGCCGGGGCGCTCTCGCTGGAGGACGCGGCCCGCATCATCTGCGAGCGCAGCAAGCTGCTGCGCGGCGTCAGCGGCAGGGGCGCCATGGCCGTCGTGGACCTCTCGCGGGCCCAGGCGGAGGTGGAGCTCCGGGGCTTCGAGGACCGGCTCGCCATCGCCGTCAGCAACAGCCCGCGCTCGACGGTTCTCTCGGGCGACCCGGTGGCGCTGAAGGAAGTGGTGGAGCGCCTGGAGCGGCGCGAGGTCTTCTGCCGCTGGGTCAAGGTGGACGTGGCCTCGCACAGCCCCCAGATGGACCCGCTGCGGCAGGCCCTGCTGGAGCGGATGGTGAGCGTCAAGCCGGCCGCGAGCGCCATCCCGCTCTACTCCACGGTGACGGGGGCCGTGATTGACGGCCGCGAGCTGGATGGCGCGTACTGGGTGCGCAACCTGCGCGACCCGGTGCTGTTCGCGGACTCGGTGCGGCGCCTCGTGGGCGACGGGCATGTGACGTTCATCGAGCTGAGTCCGCACCCGGTGCTCATCCCGTTCGTGGAGGCGATGCTGAAGGAGTGGGACGCCTCCGGCCGGGGGCTCGTCGTCCCGAGCCTGCGCCGCGAGCAGGAGGAGTGGCCCGTCCTGCTGTCCTCGCTGGGCAGGCTGTACACGAGCGTGGACGGGGTCGACTGGCGCCGGCTGCACCCGGTGAAGCGCCGCCCGGTCTCGCTGCCGGCGTATCCGTGGCAGCGAGACCGGTACTGGATTGACGTGGAGGCCGGCCCGGCCGCGCGGGGGCGGGTGCGTGCGGGGGGCGCGGGGCATCCGCTCCTCGGGGTCTCGTTCACGACCTCGGTGCAGCCGGGGGCGCGCTTCTGGGAGTCCGTGCTGGCGCCGGCGGAGCCGTCCTACCTGGCGGACCACCGCGTCGGGGGCGCCATCATCCTGCCGGGTGCGGCGTACCTGGAGATGGCGCTCTCTGCGGCGCACGAGGTGCTCGGCGACGCGGCGTACGAGCTCGTCGGGACCTCCTTCAGGGAGGCGCTGCTCTTCCCGGAGGGCCAGACGCGCACGGTGCAGACGGCGCTGACGGACGAGGGCGAGGGGAACCTGTCGTTCCTGCTGTCGAGCCAGAAGGCCGGCGAGGCGGGGACGGGCTGGCTGACCCACGCCGCGGGCCGTGTCAGGAAGACGCGGATCGGGCCGGAGCGGACGCCCGAGTCCCTCGAGGCCATCCGGGAGCGCTGTGTCACCGGCGTGGCCCGGGAGGCGTACTACGAGGCGCTGGCGAGCCGTGGTGTCACCTACGGCCCGCTGTTCCAGGGCGTGCGGCAGGTGTGGCGCGGCCGCTCGGAGGCGCTGGGACACGTGCGCCTGCCGGAGCGTCTCGCGGCGAAGGACTCGGCGTACCGCATCCACCCCGTGCTGCTCGATGCGTGCTTCCAGGTGGTGGCCGCGGCCGTCTCCGGGGAGGACGCGGGGGCCCACTCCGGTCCCGCCGTCCCCGTGTCGCTGGAGTGCCTGCGCATCCACGAGCGCCCGGGCGCCGAGGTCTTCTGCCACGTGCGGCCTCGCGCGGGGCAGCAGGGGCAGGGCGCGGCGCTCGACTTCGACATCGTGCTCATGGATGCGTCCGGCCGCCTCCTCGTGGAGGCGCTCGGCCTGCGCATGCAGCGGCTGGAGGTCTCGGCCGCGGAGCGCGACACGCGCGAGCTGTTCTTCGGGCTCGAGTGGCGGCAGGCGCCCGCTCCGGCGGAGCCGGTGGCCGATGCGCGTGGCGCGGGACGCTGGTGGGTCCTGGGGGATGGCGGCGAGCTGGCCGATGCGGTCGAGTCGATGCTGCGTGCGCGCCAGGAGGACGTCCTCCGCGTGAAGGTCGCGGGGCAGGGTGTCCAGGACCTCGACCGCGTGCTGGCGGAGGCGGGGGCGGGCTCCGGGCTGCGAGGGTTGATTCACTTCGCCAGCCCCGGTGGGGCACACGGGAAGGACCTCTCACCCGAGGCGCTGGAGGCGAGCCAGTCCCTGGGTTGTGGCCCCGTGCTGCACCTCCTGCATGCGCTCACCCGGGCGCGCCTGCGCCAGGCGCCCCGTCTGTGGCTCGTCACGCGAGGCGTGCATGACGGCGCCGACGGAAACCTGGCCGCGGGGGTGGGGCAGGCCCCCCTTTGGGGCCTGGGGCGCACGCTGGCGCAGGAGCACCCTGAGTTCCGCTGCAAGCGGGTGGATGTGTCCACCCTGCTGGGCCCCGGGGACGCTGGAGCGGCGCTGGTTCGTGAGTTGGTGGGAGCGGACGCGGAGGAGGAAGTATCCCTTCGCTCCGACGGCCGCTACGTCGCCCGCATCGTGCGGAGCACGCCCGGCAGGTCCGAGCATGAGGCCGTGGTTCCGGCGCGGGGACGCACCTTCCGCGTGGAGCGCTCCGCGGAGGGCCGCTTCGAGCTGCGAGCGGGCGAGCGGTGCCCGCCTGGACCGGGAGAGATTGAAATCGAGGCCGAGGCGGTGGTGCCCGGTGGTGACGGCGGCGCGTCCGTCATGGGCTGCGGCGGGCGGGTGGTGGCCCTCGGTGAGGGCGTGCAAGGCGTCGCGGTGGGGGAGGAGCGAGTCGCGCTCGTGACGTCGGTGCTCGGCTCCCATGTGAGGGTCCCTGTCGCGTGCACCGCCGCGCGCCCGTCGTCGGTGCCGATGGCGGAGGTCGCGGCGATGGCGGCGACCCTCCTGCCCGCGTGGTACGCCCTGCACCACCTGGGGCGGCTCCACGGCGGCGACCGTGTCCTCCTCCTCGGCGCTCCGAGCGGGGTGCAAAGGGCCGTGGTCGAGCTGGCCCGCCGGGCGGGCGCGGAGGTCTTCCAGGATGCCGCCGCGGTGAAGGGCGCAGTCGAGCTCGCCGTCATCACGCCGGGCGCGGTCGAGGTCGACCGGAGCCTGTCCGTGCTGAGCGAGGGAGGCCGGGTGCTGGACCTGCGCGAGCCAGGTGCCCGGGCGCGCGTGGGTGAGGCCAATGTCGCCTACTGCGCCGTCGATGTGGCGGAGCTCGCCCATCGCCGGCCCGAGCGGCTGGCGGCCCTCTGGCGTGAGGTGTCGGCTGCCCTCGAAGCGAAGGAGGTACCGCCGCCGAGCGTGCGGACCGTCCCCGTCTCGCGGGTGGAGGAGGCCCTCTCCGAGCCCGGAACGGCGGAAGCGCTCGTCGTGCTCGACCTGAATGACCCGAAGGCGCGTGTCGTCGTGCCCGCGAAGGAGGCACGCCGGCTTCGCTCCGACGGGACGTACCTCATCACGGGCGGCCTGGGCGGACTCGGCCTCTCGGTGGCGAGGTGGATGGTGGAGCAGGGGGCACGGCACCTCGTGCTCCTCGGACGCGGGACTCAGTTGAATCCGGCGCAGCGGGAGACGGTGTCCGCCATGGAGGCCGCCGGGGCGCGGGTCACCGTGGCTGGCGCCGACGTGGCCGACCGGGCGCGGCTCGCCCGGGTGTTCGCGGACATCGCGGCGGGGGCGCTCCCCCTGCGCGGCGTCATCCACGCCGCCGGTGTCCTGGATGACGGCGTCCTGTCGCAGCAGACCGAGGAGCGGTTCCGCCGCGTCATGGGGCCCAAGGTCCTCGGCGCGTGGAACCTGCACGAGTTGACGCGCGACCTGCCGCTCGACTTCTTCGTCCTGTACTCCTCGGCGGCGTCGCTGTTCGGCGCACCGGGGCAGGGCAACTACGCGGCCGCCAATGCCTTCATGGATGCGCTCGCCCACCAGCGCCGGGCGCGGGGACTGCCCGCCGTGAGCATCAACTGGGGCGCCTTCTCCGAGGTGGGCCTGGCCGCGGCGCAGGACAACCGCGGAGCGCGGCTCGCCCAGCGGGGGGCGGGCAGCCTCACGCCGGCCGAGGGCAATGCCATCCTCGGGCGGCTGCTCGACGGGGACGCGGCCCAGATGGGCGTCATGCCGCTCGACCTGCGCCGGTGGACGGAGCTCTCGCCACAGGCCCGCTCTTCCCCCTGGTGGTCGGAGCTGGTTCCAGCCGGAGCGGTCGCGGGGGCCGGCGCGAGGGACGAGGCCCTGCTGGAGGCCCTGCGCAACGCGACGCCGGAGGAGGGGCGCGGGCGCATCGAGCAGCTCGTCCGTGAGCAGATGGCCCGCGTCCTCCGGTTGGACTCCTCGCGCGTCGACCGGGAGGCGCCGCTGCAGAGCTTCGGGCTCGACTCGCTGATGGGCCTGGAGCTGCGCAACCGCCTGGAGGCGGCGCTGGGAGTGCCGTTGCCGGCCTCGCTGATGTGGAAGCACCCGACGCTGGCGGCACTCGGCGAGCACCTGTATGGCGAAGTGATGGATCGCACCCTGGCCGAGCTGCTCACGCAGGCGGACGCGGGCGCGGCCGTGGCGGACGGCGAGAGCGCCGCTGACGACAACGAGGTCCTGGTCCTATGAACATCCGCGAGTTCCTGGTCACCCTCACCCAGAAGGGGGTGGGGCTCCGCGCTGACGGAGACAAGCTCATCGTCCAGGCGGGCAAGGCCGTCCTTTCCCCGGAGCTGCGCTCGGAGCTCGCGGCGCGCAAGGGGGAGATCCTCGCCTTCCTCCAGAAGCACACGGGGAACGCGGGGCAGGGGAGCGAGGCGGCACAGGCCCCCGCGAGGCCGGACACCCTCCCGCTGTCCACCGGCCAGGAGCGGCTCTGGTTCCTCGACCGGCTCCTGCCCGGCACGCCGCAGTACAACGTCCACCTCGGCCTCCGGGTGCGAGGGGCGCTCGACGTCCCGACGCTGCGCTGGAGCCTGGACGAGGTGGTGCGGCGGCACGAGGTGCTCCGCACCAGCTTCCCCGAGGGGGAGGGGAGGCCCCGCCAGGTCATCGCGCCCCCCGGCTCCGGTGCGGGGCTGTCCATCGTCGAGCTGCCGGGGCTCTCGGAGCAGGAGCGTGAGGAGGAGCTCCTCCGCCGCTCGGAGGAGCTGTCCCGGCGTCCCTTCGATCTGGCCAGGGGACCGCTGCTGCGTGTCACCCTCCTGGTGCTGGGCCCCGACGACTTCGGCCTCTTCTTCACGCAGCACCACATCATCACGGACGGCTGGTCGCTCGGCGTCTTCGTCCGGGAGTTCTCGGCGCTGTACGCGGCCCATGCGCAGGGGCGCCCCTCGCCGCTGCCGCCCGTCTCCATGCAGTTCGCGGAGGCGGCGCTGCGCGAGCAGGCGTGGCTGCGCGGGGACGCGGCGGCCCGGGAGCGCGCGTACTGGAAGGGGAAGCTCGCGGGCCTCCCGCAGCTCCAGTTGCCGGTGGATCGCGCGGCGGCCCTCAAGACGTACCGGGGGGCCATCCTCCCCTTCCACCTGCAGGCGGCGCTCAGTGAGGAGCTGAAGGAGCTCGCCCGCCGCGAGGGGTGCAGCCTCTTCATGGTCCTGTTCGCCGCGCTCGCGGCGCTCTTCCACCGCTACTCCGGGCAGGCCGACTTCGGCCTGGGGACGGTGGTGGCGAACCGTGGGACGGTGCCACCGGACCTCATCGGCTTCGTGGCCAACACCCTCGCGCTGCGCTGCGACCTGTCCGGTGACCCCACCTTCACGGAGTGGCTGGCCCGCGCGCGCTCTCTCGTGCTCGAGGGCATGGACCACCAGGAGCTGCCGTTCAGCGAGGTGGTGCAGGCCGCCGGCGCGCCGCGTGACGGGGGCTTCAACCCGCTGGTGCGCGCCTGCTTCACGCTGGAGAACATCCCGGCGCCCTCGCTCGACCTGCCCGGCACGAAGTGGTCGTTCCTGCGCGGCGCGCCGGACGGCAGCGTGGAGGGCACGGCGAAGTTCGACCTCGCGCTCATCATGGCCACCGCCGAGAGCGGGCTGGCCGGCATGCTGGAGTACTCGACGGAGCTCTTCGACGCGGCGACGGCCGCGCGGATGGTGGGGCACTTCCAGGTGGTGCTGGAGGCCATCGTGGCCCGCCCGGCGGAGCGCCTGTCGAGGCTGCCGCTGCTGACGCGGGAGGAGCGGCACAAGGTCCTCGTCGAGTGGAACGACACGGCGCTCCCCGTCCCGCCGGTGACCCTCCACGCGCTGGTGGAGGCTCAGGTCGAGCGGACCCCGGAGGCCGTGGCCCTGGTGAGCGGGCAGCGGCGCTTCACCTACGCCGAGCTGAACCGGCGCGCCAACCAGCTCGCGCACCACTTGCGCCGCCTTGGCGTGGGCCCCGAGGTGCGAGTCGGCATCTGTGTCGAGCGCACGGAGGACGTCGTCATCGGGCTGCTGGGCATCCTCAAGGCAGGGGGCGCGTATGTCCCGCTCGACCCCGCATACCCGAAGGAGCGCCTCGCGCTCATCATCGAGGACGCCCAGGTGCCCGTGCTGCTCACGCAGCAGCGCCTCCTCCCGGACCTGCCCGCCCACTCCGCGCGCCTGCTGTGCCTGGATTCCGACGGGCCGGTCCTCGACGCGGAGCGCGTGGAGAATCCCTCGCGCACGGTGGGGCCGGAGAACCTCGCGTACCTCATCTACACCTCGGGCTCCACGGGGCGGCCCAAGGGGGTGATGATTGAACACCGCAACGCGGCGGCCTTCCTCGTCTGGTCCACGAGCGTCTTCTCGCGCGAGCAGCTCGCGGGGACGCTGGCCTCGACGTCGATGTGCTTCGACCTGTCCGTCTTCGAGATGTTCGCGCCGCTGTGCTGTGGCGGGAAGGTCATCGTCGCGAAGAACGCGCTGGAGCTGCCGGAGCTCCCCGCCGCCCGGGAGGTGACGCTCCTCAATACCGTCCCCTCGGCGATGAACGCGCTCCTCCAGGCGGGCGCCGTCCCGCCGTCCATCACCACGGTGAACCTCGCGGGTGAGGCCCTCGCGGCCGTGCTCGTCGAGCGCATCTACCAGTTGAGCCACGTGCGGGACGTGTTCAACCTCTACGGCCCGAGCGAGACGACGACGTACTCGACCTATACGCGGGTGGGGCGCGGGGAGCATGTGCTCATCGGCCGCCCGGTCGGCAACACGCAGGTCTACGTGCTGGACGCGAACCTGGAGCCGGTCCCGGCAGGCGTGCCGGGCGAGGTCTACATCGGTGGCATCGGGGTCGCGCGAGGCTACCTGGACCGCCCGGACCTCACGGCGGAGCGGTTCGTGCGCTCACCCTTTGGAGCGGAGCCCGGGGCCCGCATGTACAGGACGGGAGACCTGGCGCGGTGGCTCCCGGACGGGCGGCTCGACTACCTGGGGCGGATGGATCACCAGGTCAAGCTCCGCGGCTTCCGCATCGAGCTGGGGGAGATTGGCGCGGAGCTCGCGCGGCACCCCGGCGTGCGCGAGGCCGTGGTCGTCGTGCGCGACGACCTGGGGGCGGAGAAGCAGCTCGTCGCCTACGTGGTCGCGCGTGGTGAGCAGGCCCCCGAGCCGGCCGATCTGCGCAACTACCTGAAGGCCCGGCTGCCGGAGTACATGGTCCCCTGGGTCTTCGTGCGCCTGGACGCGCTGCCGCTGACGCCGAATGGCAAGGTGGACCGCAAGGCGCTCCCGGCGCCGGAGGGTGCGCGAGCGGGGGTGACGAAGGCGTACGTCGCGCCACGGACTCCCGACGAGGAGACGCTCGCCACCCTCTGGCGCGAGTTGCTACGCGTCGAGCAGGTCGGCGTCCACGACAACTTCTTCGACCTCGGGGGCAGCTCGCTCTCGCTGTACCAGGTGCTCACCCGGGTGCGCGCGGCGTTCTCCATCGAGCTGTCGCTGCGGGAGCTGCTCCAGGCGCCGACCCTGGCCGACCTGGCGAGGACCATCGACGCCGCGCGCTCGGGAGTCCGCGAGGTGCGCGATACCCAGGCGGACATGGTGGCGGATGCCGTGCTCGATGCCGACATCGACCCGAGCCGGCTCCCCGGGCCGAGCCCGCGGGCGCCGCGCACGTTGCTGCTGACGGGGGCCACCGGCTTCCTCGGCGCCTTCCTGCTGGAGGAGCTCTGCCGCAAGACGGAGGCGAGGATCTACTGCCTGGTGCGCTGCGCGGATGCGCAGGACGGGATGCGCCGGATTCGCAAGAACCTGGAGGGCTACTCGCTCTGGAGCGACGCCCTGGCCGCCCGCATCGTCCCCCTGCGCGGGGACATCGGCCGGCCGCTCCTGGGCCTCTCGGAGGCGGAGTTCCAGCGCCTGACGGAAGAGGTCGACGTCATCTACCACAACGGCGCGCTGGTGAACTTCCTCTACCCCTACGAGGGGTTGCGGGCGGCCAACGTGCTCGGCACGCGGGAGATCCTCCGGCTGGCCACGCGGACCCGGGTCAAGCCGCTGCACTACGTGTCGACCATCTCGGTGCTGCCCTCGGGGCGTGCGGAGCCGATCCGCGAGGACGAGCCACTTGGCCCGCCCTCGTCCGTCGCGGGGGGGTACTCGCAGAGCAAGTGGGTGGCGGAGAGCCTCGTGAGGGTGGCTTCGCAGCGGGGCCTGCCCGTCACCATCCATCGGCCCGGGCGCATCACCGGCCACAGCCGGACGGGCGCCTGGGGAACGGATGACCTGCTGTGCAGGACGCTCAAGGCCTGCGTCCGGCTGGGGGCGGCTCCCCAGCTCGATGCGATGATCGAGCTGACGCCCGTGGACTACGCGAGCAGCGCCATCGTGGACCTCTCGATGCGCCCGGAGTCGCTCGGCAAGACGTTCCACATCGTCAACCCGAGGACCGTGCGCGCCACCGCGCTCTGGAGTGGCATGCAGGCGTTCGGCTACCCGCTGCGCATCCTCGGGTTCGACACGTGGCTGTCCGAGCTCGCCTCGGCGCAGGCGTCCGATGCCGTCCTCCGGGAGCTTCACTCCATCCTCCAGCAGGTTCCGCCGGAGGACCGGACCGCCTCGGGACCCCGCATGGCGGTCTGCGACAGCCGTAACGCGGTGAAGGCCCTCGAAGCACTCGGGACGTCCTGCCCCCCGGTCAATGACACACTGATGTCGACCTACCTCTCCTCGCTCGTGCGTCGAGGCTTCATCGATGCCCCGGTGAACGCATGACCTCCACGCCTTGGCGGGGGGGGCACGGGTATGTGCCCGCCCGCTTCGAGCGGCAGGTGCACGTGTAGTGAAGGAGGTTCCTGCTCGCGACCGCCGCGCTGGGCAGCACGGCGCAGACGCTGGTCAGGTCCTGAATCGTGTGTAGGAGGGGAGGGCCTCGGCATGCATCGAGTGGGCGCTGGAGTCGGCGCGGCTGGGAGGCGGACGACGAGGGCGAATGGACGGGCCTCGAGACGCTCAAGTGACGCATCTCCGCGCGCGCTCCCTCACAGCCCCAGCTCCCTGCCGAGCACCTTCAACACGAACCGATCGCTCGTATCTTCCGCTGCGACCATCTTGCGGATTCGGTCCTTCACCTCCGCGGCACTGCCGTGGCGCTCGGCGGCGACGAGCGCC
>NZ_JAIQDG010000050.1 GCF_020037125.1 Myxococcus sp. RHSTA-1-4 | reverse complement strand
TTTTTCGATGGACCGCCATGGCCCAGGCACCGCCGGGCAGCGCCTTGCCTTGGGCGATTCCCTGCTGCGTCATGAATCAGTGCAGCGCCGCGCCCTCGGCCGTGGGGCGGATGTTCTGGTTCACGCGGAAGAGGTTGTCCGGGTCGTAGCGGTTCTTCACCTCCACCAGGCGGGCGTAGTTGTCCCGGTACGTCGCCTGCACCCGCTCCTGGCCCTCGTCCATCATGAAGTTCACGTAGGCGCCGCCCGCCGAGTAGGGATGCAGCGCGTCCCAGTAATCCTTCGTCCAATTGGAGATGACCTGCGCCTTGTCCGGCGAGGGGTCCACGCCGACGATGACCTCGGCCCATTGCGCATCCCGGAAGCTGAAGGCGGTGTCATGGGGCCCCACCCGGTGCGCCGCCCCGTCGATGGGATAGAGGTGCATGGAGGAGTGCATCGTCGGCAGCCGCTCGGCGAACTCCACGTGCCGGGCGATGGCCGCGTCTCCCAGCTCCTTCACGAAGTCCGCGCGCCAGTACCACTGCAGACCCGGCGGGTAGAGCGCATCGAAGACGCTCTGCAGGACGGGGAAGGGCATGGCGTGCACGCCGTGCAGCGCCGGGGCGAGCGCCCGCACCGGCTCGAACAGCTCGTCCGCGTGCGCCGGGTCCCCGGTGTAGCACCACACCACCGCGCACATCTTCTTCAGGTGCATGTGCTCGGGGAAGGGCGCCACGGGCGGCACGGTCATGAAGGCGAAGAAGCCGTTGAGCTCCTCCGGCGCGGCGGGGATGAACTCGCGGTACCACTGCATCACCTTCTTGGCGCGCTCCAGGGGCCAGAGGGTGGGACCGCCGAGGATGGTGCCTACCGGGTGGGCCCGGAAGAGGAAGGACGTGACGACGCCGAAGTTGCCGCCGCCGCCGCGCACCGCCCAGAAGAGGTCCGGGTGCTGCTCGGCGCTCGCGGTGACGAAGCGCCCGTCCGCGAGCACCATGTCCACGGCCAGCAGGCTGTCGATGGTGAGGCCGTAGCGGCGCGTGAGGTGGCCCAGGCCGCCGCCCAGGGTGAGTCCGCCCACGCCCGTGGTGGAGATGATGCCCGAGGGGACGGCGAGCCCGAACGCGTGGGTGGCGTGGTCCACGTCCCCCCAGACGCAGCCCCCCGCGACCCGCACCGTGCGCGCGCTGGGGTCCACCCGGACGCCCCGCATGCGCGACAGGTCGGCGACGAGCCCCCCCTCGCAGATGCCCAGCCCGCCGCCGTTGTGCCCACCGCCACGGATGGCCAGGGTAAGCCCCTGCTCGCGGGCGAAGCCGACCGCGGCGATGACATCCGCCACGTCCGAGCACCGGGCGATGAGCGCGGGGTGCTTTTGAATCATGGCGTTGTAGACGCGGCAGCTCTCCTCGTAGTCGGCGTCCTCGGGACGGACCAACCCGCCACGCAGGAGGGCCCTCAGTTGCTCAATCCGGTCGGGCGTCAGCCCGAGCGGAAGTCCTCCGCCTGCCTGGGCATGCTCGCGCGGGGTTTCCAGGGTCATGGTGCTCTCCTCCGCGGGCCGCGGAAGGAGCGTCCCGCATGGTCCAAGCTAGGGACGCAGCCCGCCTGTCCAGGCAGGCGGGCGGAACAGGGCGCCCAGGCACACACCGTGCGGTGGCGGCGAATGCGACGCTCGGCTGGCCCCAAGCCGCGCCCCGGGGGCGACGTCAGGGCACCACGCCGCTGCCCCCTCCAACAATGCCGCTGAGCAGCGGCATCAGTTCGGGGATGGAGACCCCGATGAGGACATAGTCGCTGCTGGCATCGGGCGCCCACGCGTAGCCGAAATGGAAGGCACGGGCGAGGTTCAACCCGATGCCGACCGCGACGTGCGGCGCCTTGTCCGAGTCTCCCGCGATGAGCGAAACCGAGGGGGCCAGGGCGATGTATTCGGCGAGCTGCGGCGCGGAGCGGGTGTTGACCCCCAGGATGAAGGGAAACGTCACGGCGAAGGAGTTGCTCCGCTCCCCTCCCACGGACAGGGCCAAGGACACGGGGATGACCGACGAGGACTCGATGTCCTTCGCGGAGGCCTTGGTGACCGCCGAGAGGACCTCCGACGCGACCGGTAGGATGGTGATGAGCCCGAAGTTGTAGATGTGAAACGTGTGCCGGTAGATGACCAGTTCTTCCGCCCCGGGGTGCCGGAAGACGATACGGAACGTCACCTGCTGGTCGAGGAAGTCCTTCCACTGGACGGCCAGCACCCGGGTGCACCCGTGGCGGAAGCCGAGCTGGACGTCGAGCCGCTTCGTCGCGCCGGCCGCGTCCTTGTCCACCACCTCCAGCACGAAGAACCAGGGGGGCTTGAGCAGTCCCTCCGTGGGGAGGTTGATGCAGAGGTTGTGCTCGACCGCGAGCAGCACCTGAGACTCCTGGTCGAGCTGATCCGCCAGGAACCGGACCTGTCCCCCTGACTCTTCCTGCAGCGTCACGGCTCCGCCGGCCTTGAGGATGGAGAACCGATAGTCGTCCCTGACGTAGAGGAGGGCCCTCTCGTATTCCTCCGCGCTGGTGTCCACCGTGGCCTGCCCGAAATGCGAGGGGAACTGGTTGAGCCGGGCAGCGAGCCGATCGACGAGGGCCTTCTTGTGCTGCCACCGGGGCCCCTTCTCCTTCGCTTCAGCGGAACGGTCCTCGAAGCGAAACACCGACAAACGGTCGGAAGCGGCTCCCGCTTCGGGGGCCAGCGCATCCCAGGGCTGACTGTCATTGGGAGTCTCTCCGCTGAAGCCCTTGCAGAACGAGTAGAGAATCAAGGGTCTTCGGCCGTCGGCCCGGAGGAACTTCTTCCTGGACGCCCCCGTCCCGCCATCAGGCGACGATTCCTCCCCTCCATCGGCCGACGCATCCACTCCGCCGTCGGACGCGAGGTGCGCTGACCTCAACGCCTCCAGCGCTTCCTTCGGCGCCTCCTCGCCCTCACGGTCGAGCAACTCCCATTCCTGGAGGCAGAGAAATTCCGGCGTGTAGATGGACCGCACCTCGACCTTCAGGAAGCTCCGCGCTTCGTGTTGCCCATCGCCTGTCCAGTCAAGGAGGGGGACGTCCCGGTCAGGCTGGGGCTCCAGCTCCCTGGCCTCAACCGTCACGGGCTCCCGGGGCTGCTCGTTCACGCTGACGCGGAACTCGAACTTCCTGAAGGCGGAGAGCGTGGTCGCGGCGAGGGCGTCGGCCTTGAAGCGCGCGATGATGCGCTGCAGGCGATAGCCTTCCGCGCCATCTGGAAACAGGGTGTCTCTTGCCAGGGACAGCTCGATATCGCGCGCTGTCCCGTTGACAGGCGCGTAGACGGCGAGCAGCTCATATGGCTCCGCGCCCGCGCCCGCCGTGGCGAACAGCACCCCCCAGACCGCCAGGGAGCATACGGAACGCATGGTGCGGCGCCGCATCATTCGCATGCCCCTCCCCGAGTGGAGGGAATCCTGTGGTCCCGGATATGCCCGAATCAATCGGGCCGGGTGCCCATCCGCTCGCGCCTCCAACCAGTCAACATGCCGCGTGCGCCCCGCATGTGAAGGGAGAGACCGCGGGCCGGGGCATCCGTTTTCGGGCCAACTCCCTCCAGAGGAAGGAAGGCTCCGGCGGGCAGGAAAGCCAACCCCACGCCGAGAGCCCGCCCTGCCCCTCTGGGTGGCCTCGCGCGTGTGTTGTCATGGGAGAGGAGGTGGAGGATGCACGAGCGAGGTGAGGTTCCCCTGTTCCGGCTCGAGGCGGCGGACGGCCACCCGCGCGGCACGCTGGATGCCTGGCAGCGGCGCGACATGCTGGTGGCCCTGCTGCACCCCGGTTGCGGCGTGTGCCAGGCGCTGCACCGGGCGCTCCAGGAGCGCGCCCCGGGCCTGCGCGCGGAGGAGGCCGAGGTGATGGCGGTGGTGCCCCAGGGCCGTGCCAGTGAGCCAGCGCCTCCGGGCGCCCTGGTGGATGTGGAGGGCCGGGTGTCCCTCGCGCTGGCGGAGGTGCTCGGTGGTGAGGGCCGGCTCGGTGTGGCCAGCCGCTTCGGTGGACTGTACGCGGCGGTCGACATCCACTCCGGCACCACGCAGCACGTGCTCGACGAGGCGCTGGAGTGGCTGGACCTCGTCCAGCGGCAGTGCGGCGAGTGTCAGGCCCCGCTGGCCTGGGACTGACCGCCGGGCGACCACGGGCCATGGCGGGGCAGACAGGGACGGCCCCGGCTGGCTCAGTCGCAGATGCGAGCGCCCATGGCGCGGTGGCCCGGTTGGCGCCGCTGCCCCCGCGTGTCTTCGTGTCGGTGAGCTGGATGTGTTGGCGACACTCCACCTTCCGCTCAGAACCGGCACAATTGGGCCCCGCCCGGCACGGGCAGGGGCGCCTGGAGGGCCACGCGGATGGAGCGCTCCAGCACCGAGTAGTCCGCGGGATTCTCGCGCTCCAGCACCAGCGGCTCCTTCAGCCCCGCCTCCGTGTTGCTGATGAAGCGCGGCGGCCCGCCATGCTTGTAACCGCGCGTGTGGAACAGGAAGGGGTGGCCCAGCACCACGTCACCCGCCGCGCCGGTCAGCTCCAGGAAGTCGCCAATGGGCTCGGCGAGCACGCGCTCGAACAGCTCCAGGTGGGTGAGCCCCTCGGGGTGCCGCGCCAGCACCCGCGCCGTCCGCCGGTGCGAGCCCTGGGAGATGATGGTGCCGCCGTGCCTCGGGGCGATGTCGGAGAACAGGCCGATGACGAGCAGCCCCTGCCTCGGGCAGTCCAGCGTGTGCCGGAACCAGTTGCCGTCCACGTGCCAGCTGAAGTCGGGGATGCGGTAGGGCTCGTGCGCCCCGAAGTGGAAGTTCACCGGCCAGAAGCCCCAGCGGCGGTCGCCCCGCCAGCGCCCGGGGCCCAGCAGCTCCTCCACCGCCGCCGCCAGCCGGTCCGTGAAGGTGGCCAGCACCTCGGGCGCATCCAGGTGCTCCTCGATGTCATAGGCCGGCGGCCACGTCGCCGGGTCCTCCCGGCGGATGCCGCGCTTCGCCTCCATGCGCTCCCACACGCGCTCGCGCGCCGCCGCCGCCTGTGAGGAGGTGAAAGCGCCCTCCAGGACACAGAAGCCCCGCTCGATGAAGCTGTCCAGTTGGTCCGGGCTCAGCACGCCCATGTACGCTCCCCCGTGAAATGATTACCTCGCTCGAGATGCTCACCCCGGATGAGTGCGCCCGGCTGGATGCCCGCATCAAGGAGCTGCGCGCGCACTGGATTCCGCGAGGCAACACCCCCCGGGACACCTCGTTCTTCACTCTGGGCGCCGCCATCTACCTGGACGACCCGGCCGAGTACCGCGGCGTCGCCGAGCGCAACAACCCGCTGCTGCGCGAGCACTTCGGCTGGCTCTACGAGCGGCTCACCGGGTTCCTCTCCCGTCAGCTTCGCGCCCCCGCCGTCCTCGCGCCGGGGCTGGGCCACCCCGGCTTCCACATCTGGCTGACGCCGGCCCTCTTCACCACGCCGGAGGCCTCGGTGCACTTCGACCTCCAGTACCTGCGCGCCTTCCCCACGCCCGGGCCGGGCATGGACTTCGAGCGGCCCCTCTCCTTCACCCTGACCCTGCGCCTGCCCCGCCGCGGCGGCGGGCTCAACCTCTGGGAGTTCACCTTCGAGCGCTACCGCCAGTTCTACGAGCGCATGAACACGCGCATGCAGCCGAAGGACGTGACGGTGCTGCTGCCCCGCCTGCGGCACCCGTACACCGTGGGCGCCATCGCCATGCACTCCGGCCACCTGCTCCACCAGGTGGGCGAGGTGGACCAGGTCTTCCCCGGGGACGAGCGCATCACCCTGCAAGGCCATGGCGTCCAGGTGCATGGCGTGTGGCAGCTCTACTTCTGAGCGCCCGCCAGGAAGGCCGCCAGCGTGGCGGCGATGGGGTGGCCGGTGTGGTGCTCGTAGTAGGTGAAGCACGGGGAGGGGTTCACCTCGAAGCAGAACCACTCCCCTCGCGGAGTGCGCCGCAGGTCCAGCCCCGCCAGGTGGAGTCCCAGCGCGCGGGCCAGGGCGCGGCAGCGCTCCGCCACGTCCAGGGGGAGCAGCCCCGCCCGCAGCTCCACGCTGCCGCCCTGCTGGCGCGCGTACCGGTAGTCCACCGCGTCCGAAGTCACCTCGCAGGGGAACACCTCCTCGCCCACCACGTGCACGCGCACGTCCTGGCCCGGCACGTACGCCTGGAACTGGGTGGGGCACCACGCCACGTCCTGGAGCCGCTCGCGGTGCTCCGGCCCCAGCCGGGCCACCCTGCTACGCACCCCGCTCACCGACTTGTAGACGACGGCCCCGTGCCGCTCCCAGAACTCGAGCGCCGCGAGCGGGTCCGTGGTGAGGAGCGTCTCCGGCACGCGGAAGCCCTGCCGGGCGATGAGCGCCGCCTGGAAGGGCTTGGAGCCGTTGGACGCCATGGCGGCCGGCCGGTTGACGATGCGTCCCGGCGCCTCCTCCACCCAGGACCAGAGCGCCGTCTCCACCTCGCGGATGCGCGCCTGCACCACCGCGCCCACGTCCTCCACGCCGGGCAGCCTGCGCGAGTCGTACACACGGGTGTAGACGGCGTCCACCTCGCCCAGAATCACGCGCTGCGCCCCGCTCCACACCGTGCCTCCCAGCACGGGCCCCACCTCCAGCTCCAGCCGCTGCTGGAGCACCCGCCGCTGGTCCAGCAGCATGTAGGGCGCCTTGCGCCACTCCAGCGCCGAGCGCACCGCGTCGAAGGGCGCGTCCCCTGGCAGTCCCCACAGCAGAATCATGCGCGCGCCTCGCTCCCGAAACGCTCCAGCAACACCTCCGCCACCGCCGGCGCCCCCACGTCAATCGACAGCTCCGCCGACACGAAGGCCGGCCCCTCGAAGCGGGCGGTGAGCAGCTCCACCCCGGCCGCCATCGCCAGCCGCACCGCCTGCTCGCCCACGGCCGCGTCCACCTCGCCCAGCCAGCGCCGGCCCACCACCGTGACGGACGCCACGCGCCGGGGGGAGCCATCCCCGAGGTCCCGCCGCGCCGCCGCCAGCGGCAGGCCGCAGCGGGCCGCCAGCGACAGCCACCGCTCCAGGCCCAGGCTCGGCCCCATCAGCGACGAGGCCGTGGGCCGGTTGAGCACCGGGCACGGCAGCCGGCTCAGCCAGGACGCGAGGAAGGCGTTCAGCTCCGACGCCACGTAGCTCCGGTCCTCCGGGGCGATGTGCGTCAGGTCCGAGTCGAGGTACCCGGGCAGGCGCGTCACCACGCCCCGGAAGGTGGACACCTCCACCTGCTCGCCTCCTACCACCGCGAGCTCCGGCCCGGTGCCGCCCACGCGGTGCTGCCAGCCCGGCGTGGACAGGTCCAGGAGCGACAGCAGCCTCGCGCCCTCGGAGGCCCACCGCACCACCAGCCCTCGCGCCTGCTCGTCGCGGGGATGTGCCAGGACCACCAGCATCAGCGCACCTCCTTCTCCCCGGGCTGCTGCTCCGCGCCCTTCTCGCCCACCTTCTCCTCGGGCCAGTCCACCGGGCGCTCCACCACCGCCTCGCGCAGGACACGCTCGCCCACCTCGGGCCGCTCCTCGGCGCGGATGAAGGCCCGGCCCTGGACGGACACCGTCACCGCCGGCGCGTCCCCGGGCGCCCCGAAGAGGAAGGACAGCATCGAGTCCGAGCGCGGGTCCACCGCCCGGACTTCCGAGAGCTGGTCAATCTGCTTCTCCGCCGCGCCCAGCACCTTCTCGATGGTGTCCTTGTCGTCCTTGCTGTCCTTGCCGTCCTTGGTGTCCTTCGTGTCCTTGGAATCTTTCGTGTCCTTGACGTCCTTGCCGTCCTTGCTGTCCTTCGCGTCCTTGGTGTCCTTCGTGTCCTTGGTGTCCTTCACGTCCTTCGTGTCCTTGACGTCCTTCGCGTCCTTCGTGTCCTTGACGTCCTTCGCGTCCTTCGTCTCCTTGCTCGTCTTCGCCGGGGGCTTGTTGAGCTCGGTCTTGATGTCCGCCAGGAGCTGGAACAGCTCGCGGCGCATCTTGGCGATGGCCTCGAAGGCGCGGACCACGTTGCCGTTGAGCGCATCCAGGTCGGTTTCAATGCGGTGCAGCCGCTCGTTGAAGCCCATCTCCCCCGAGGTGGCCTGCGCCTGCACCACGTCCCGGCCATCCACCCAGTCCTCGTGGTCGAACGAGCGCTGGAAGTTGCTGCTCAGGGTGGGGTCCTCCTTGACGAACTCGAAGCTGTAGTTGAAGGCCATGGCGGTCCTCGCTACTTGACGGTATGGGTGTCGCGCTCACCCGGATGGCGGCGCTGCTGGAAGGCGCGGAAGCTGCGTGCGAGCAGCCCGGTCATCGGCACGGCCTGCCCCTGGCCGCCGGGGTCCACCTGCTCCTCGCGCAGGGTGCCGGTGTCCATCACCACGCCGAGCGGCGTGAGGCGCTCCAGCAGGTTCATCAGGTACTCGTACTGGGAGATGTCCAGGCGTGCGCCCGGGTTCATCACCACCCTCGTCTCGAAGGGGCGCACGCGCCTGCGGGGGTCCGCCCGGTTGCGCCGCACGAGCGTCACCGTCACCACCGCGTCCAGCCCGGTATCGGGCGTGGGCGCGACGTAGCGGCTGCGCGAGCCGGCCTCCTGCTCCAGCGTGCCGGGCGTGCCCGCCAGGGACAGCACGTACCAGTGGAAGTCCTCGCGCCGGGGGTTGAGCAGGACGGCGCGCGCCGGCAGGGGGATGACGCCCACCACCAGCAGCACGCCCGACGGCACGCCGCCCGAGACGGAGACGAGCGGCAGCACCGACACCACCTCGCGCCGCTTCATGGAGTCCACCAGCGCCGTGAGCCGCGCCACCGCCGCCGAGGTGTTCGCCAGCAGCCCGGTGGCGAACGCCGCCTCCAGGGAGAGTGTCACCAGCAACTCCGGGGGGAGGGTCTCGAGGCCCGCCACCGCGCGCTGCACCTCGGCGCGCGTCCGGGGAGGGCGCAGCCCCGCGGAGGTGAAGGCCGTGAGCGCGGCGGCGGGCGGCTCCAGGGTGGCGGCCGCGTCCCAGAGGGCGGGCGCCGCCGCCGCGGACTGCCGCGTGCCGACGTTCGCCGCGCCTCCCGCGTCCGCCTCCACGTCGCTCAGCGCGAAGTGGAGGACGGCGTCCAGCCCGGTGTCCTCGGGCGCGTGCAGGCGCACGCCCAGGGAGCCCGCGGGGCCTGACTCGTCGCTCACCACCAGGCCATGGATGGGCACGTGGGACAGGTAGTACCGGGGGCCAGGCGTGCGGTGCACCGTCCGCAGCCCGCAGCCCGCCAGCAGCCACCGGCCCGCGGGGTCCTCCGCCGCCGTCCCGGGCGTGAGGGACTGGAGCAGCCGGACGACCTGGACGTCCGTCCCCGCGGCGAAGGTGCCCGCCAGCAGGGTGTTCCTCATCAGCGTCAGCTCGTCCGCCGGCGGCACCTCCACCTCCACGCCCAGCCCCAGCTCGTACCGGCTGCCTCCGGTGTCGGCCTGCGCCCGCAGCACCCCCCAGCGCCGCGTCACCCCCAGCGCCACCCGGCAGCGCCCCACCAGGTCCAGCGCCTGGGCCAGCCCCGGGGCAATGAAGGCCCCCGCCGGGAAGGTGTAGTTCGTGCGCAGCCGCGACAGCATGGCGTCCTGCCGCGCCCGCTCCAGCAGCGGCATCAGCCGGTTCGCCGGCGTCGCCGAGGCGGGCGCCAGCAGGTGCACCTTCCGCAGGTGGTCGAAGAAGTTCGTCCTCTGGTTCTCGGGCCCCATCAGCCGCAGGCCCACCGCGAACTCGGTGTTGGCCTCGTAGAGCGTGAAGCGTTTGCTGACGCCCAGCGCGGCGAGCGGCCCGGTGTTGGCATCGCTCTCCCCCGGGCCGTTGAGGCGCAGGACCACCTGCCGCGGGGTCGCCATGAGGAAGGGCCGGTAGAGCGCGAGCCGGCGGCGGTAGCTGGCGTCGCTCTCGCGCTCCGTCACGCTGGTCGGCTGCGTCTTCGCCGCGTCCCAGCCGAGCCGGTCCTCGAAGCGCGGCACGCCCAGCTCCAGGCCCAGCCGGTCCAGCGCGCCGCGGGTGGCATGCTCCAGCTGCCGCATGGCGAACAGCTCGCGCGCCTGCCGGCGCAGCCGCTGCTTCTCCGCGCCCAGCGCATACAGCATCCGCCCCATCACCCCCTCCACCAGCCGCGCCTGCACCAGCTGCGCCACCGGCACGTCCGCGGGCGCGCTCGCCCCCTTCACCACCTCCACCGCCAGGGCCGGCATCGCCGCCGACTCGGCCAGCAGCGGGTCCGGGTGGAAGGCGGGCAGGAAGGCCCCCGCCTCGGACCAGGGCTCGAAGCGCAGCGTCACCTGCTCCCGCACCGTCGTCCCGACGGACACCTTCACCGTCACCTGGAAGCCCGAGGCCCCCACGTCCATCGCCGGCGCCACCAGCAGCAGCGGCTGCCGCGAGCCCGCCTCCACCACCGCCCGCCCGCTGGCGTCCAGCGGGAGCGGCCGCTCCCGCGTCCCGTCGGAGAACGGGCCGGTCAGGTGGGCGGCCATGCTCTGGTGCGAGGCACTCCTCAGCAGGTCCAGGTCGAGCTCGGGCATGGAGTCCTCACACGATTCGCAGCATCAGGTCGCTGTCCACGAAGGAGGCAATCTGGTTGGCGCGCACGAGGACGTTCTGCCCGACGGGCGCCTGGAAGAAGTCCACCAGGGCCGGCGGCTGCGAGACGCTGTTGTCGCCGTACCCGGGCGGGAAGCGCAGGAGCTGCAGGTTCTGCACGTCCGCCACGCCCGGCTCGCTCATCATCGCCCACACCACCTCGGAGGCGCGCACCGGCTCGCCGAAGCCCAGCGCGTCCACGTAGCGGCGCACCCGCTGCATCAGCCGCTGCTTGAGCGCCACCGCCGCCGCGGACGTATTGACGGCGTCCAGCTGGCCCGTGCGCGGCAGCGGCAGCCCCTTCACCACCAGCCTCCCGGACAGCCCGACGAAGACCCGGTCCGCCTGCTGGAGGCGCGCGCCGATGCCAATGGGCCGCAGGTCCTCCATGGCGGAGGCCAGCGCCGCCCCCAGCCCGTCCGGGCCGTCCCAGATGGCGGCGTCCGTGGTGGCCACCACCACGTCGAAGTAGTACGGCGACGCCAGGTCCCGCTCGCTGCCGAAGAGCCGCTCCAGGAAGTTGAAGCTCCCGAAGATGGGCAGGTTGACGTCCAGTCCGCCCACCCTGTCCCGCACCTGCACCTGGCGCACGCCGGGCAGCATCGACAGCGCCACGCGGATGGACTCCACCGTCCACAGCGAGCGCGGCGCCTGCAGCAGCAGCTCGCGGTAGCGCACGTCCGGCCACTGCTGCTCCCCGCCCGTCAGGGGCGCGGTGTGCTCGATGGCGACAATCGCCTCCGGCGCCACGTTGGGCACCTGGACCCGGGCGATGGACAGCAGGTCTCCCGGCGTCCAGGACAGCTTGGCGTCCAGCGTGTTCCAGAAGCGTATCTTCTGCGTCTCCACCGCGGGGTTCAGGTTGTGCTCGGGCCCGGGGTAGAAGGCCACCACCGGCACCTCGCGCACCGGGCTGCTGCGCGACAGCAGCACGGACTCCTCCAGCGCCACGTGGTGGAAGCCCGAGGTGAGCAGGCGCGCGCCCTGGGGCAGGGTGAGGAAGTCGAAGCTCGCGGGCAGGTTCGCCGTCAGCCTCACCGTGCCGCGCGCTTCCAGGTACGGCCGGGGCAGCCCCAGCTCCTCGCCCAGCCGCGACAGCGCCTCGCCGCGCGCGGTGGCCACGAACTGGTTGTCGTAGAGGGAGGCCATCGCCGCCCACGTCCGCGCGTCCTCCAGCGCGGACACCTCCAGCAGCTTGCGGATGGCCGAGCCCGAGCCCAGGTCCAGGTCGTTGCCGAACAGGGAGCGCGCCAGCGCCAGCTTCTCCGCCAGCAGGCGGGCGAAGGGCTTGGGGACGAAGCCCGTGTCGGTGACGCCATAACCGGCCGCTCCGGTGGAGCGCGCCACGGCCGCGTCCACGGCGAGCACGTCGGCGGTGTCCACCTTGAAGGTCTCGTCAGCCATTCGCCGTCCTCGCGCCGCCCGGCCCGGTGCTCATGGCCAGCCTGTCGCCCGTCACCGTCTCGAAGACCACCCGGACCTCCAGCCTGCGGGCGGCGCCCGTGCCGGGGGGCTCCAGCCGCTGGTCCACCAGCTTCACGTCCACCACGCGGCTCACCCGCGCCTCCTTGCGCAACAGCGAGACGAGCCCCACGCGCACCCGCTCCCGCACCAGCATGGGTGTCGTCTCGTCGCTCAGTGCGTTGAGCCCGTCGAAGCCGAAGTCGGTGTTGAACACGTCGCCCCCCAGGGGCGTGGTGACGGCCAGCGTCAGGGACTGGCCGAGCGCGTCCATGCCCTCCACCATGGCCAGGTCCACCTTCCCACCCGCCCCCCGCTCCAGCACCAGGTCCCGGGCCAGGTCGGCCACGGCCGCGCACCGGGGCGCGCGGCCCAGCAGCCGGGTGCGCAGCTGCTCTCGTTCGTCCCGCGGAGCCATGCGTCCCTCCTCGCTACTTCGCCTTCAGCTTCGTCTGCTGCGCGTCCACCGCCAGCGTGCCGGGCCCGTCGGTGGTGCCCGCCGCCGTGTCCAGCAGGACGGGGACGTTGCCCACGGTGAGGCGGGTGGCCGGGCCCGCCGTCACGGCCAGCACCGTGGTGCACTTCCGGGTGGTCTGGGTGACGGGGTTGGTGCATGCCGCCGAGTCGACGCCCCTGCCCGCCACGTCCGCGGCCCGCAGCACGGCCTGTCTCTTCACCGTCAGCTTCGCGCCGCCCGGCCCCGTCTGCACGCCACCGGTGTGGCTGCACGCCACCCTGCTGCCCTTCGTCAGCACGCCGCTCATGTCCGGTCCCCCACGTCCATGGCGTTCTTCACCTTCACCTTCACGTCGTCCGCCTCCAGGGTGAGGGTCGTCTTCGCGGCCAGGCTGAGCGCGCCCTCGCTGTGGATGACGATGTCGCCGTTCTGCTTGATGACGATGCGCGAACCCTCCGCGTGCTGGATGGTGACGGAGTCCCCGGCGGACTCCGGCCGCGTGCCCGGGCCCTTGAGCAGCGTCTCGCCGATGCGCACCGTGAGCCGGCCCACCTCGATGACGCGGTTGCCGTCCGCGTCGATGAGGTCGTTGGTGGCCAGCCCCGAAGGCTCCGCCGGCTGCTGCCCGGCCGGCAGCGTCTGGCGCCGCGAGGGGGGCACGTCGGCGGGGAGGATGAGCCACCAGTCGCCCGGCCGCGAGTCCGGGGCGTGTCCCGACTCCCACACCGCGCCCAGGTCCACGGGGTCGTCCTCCCGGCCCAGGTGGTGCCCCAGCACCACGCGCGTGCCCGGGTAGCGCGGCAGCACCAGCCCGCAGCGCCCCCAGGCGAAGGGCGTGAGGTAGGGCACACCCGCCAGCAGGGGCCGCTCCTCCCGGTCCACCGGCAGCCGGCGTGCCTGCCGGGGAAGGCCGTCTCCCGGCGCCAGGCCCTTCCACACGGACACCGTCTGCGCGGGCGGCTCGGCGCGGCCCTCCACGTGGGACGCGCGCACCTCGCCCACGCCCAGCGGCTCCCGCGCGCCCCCCCGCACCACCTCGCGCAGGGCGCTCATCACCCGCCCGTCCGGGGACGCGCGCGGGTCCCCGCCATGGGGCACGGGGCTGCGCACCGGCGTCGGCGTGTCCCACTCCCTGCCCGGGGCGATGCGGTCCACACCGGCCACGGTGGTGGTGAAGCCCGCCGTGCGGGACAGGCGGTGCTGGACGCCGGTGACGTAGATGGAGACCGGTGGTGCGGCCGCCGGGGCCCCCACGCCCGCCGCCCGGGCAACGTCCACCACCGCGCCGAGCGCGCCGAGGCCCGCCGGCTCCGCCGCGTCCTCGGCGGGCAGCGACACCTGCACCACGTCCCCGGGCTTGAGGTCGGGCCGGCCCTTGAGCAGGAGCTGATAGGTGGCGCGCGTGGGCGGCGGCGCGCGGAGCCCGCCTGGCGGAGCACCCTGCGGGTCCGTGGAGCGCGTGCCGCTCACCTCGGCCTGGATGAGCCCGCTGGAGAAGTCGAGCACCGGGGCCGGGCCGCCCTCCAGGGGAATGGGACGCCCCGGGCCGATGTGCAGCGTCCCCTCGCGGATGAGCAGCATGCCGCGCCCGTAGCGGCCGGACTCCTCCTCCAGCCGCGCCGCGAGCTGGAGCAGCGCCGACACTCCCGTGCCCTCCGGGGAGTGCCACTGTGGTGGGGCCCCGGCCGCCGCCCTCACCGCCGGCAGCGCATGGATTCTGACCTTCTCCGCCTTGTGCAGCGCCTTCGCCACCTTCGCCGCGGCGTCCAGGCTGTCCGTGCCCTTCTCCAGCACGGGGAGCCGGGCCAGCAGCGCGTCGTAGACGCGCTCGTGCCCCTCCAGCACCGCCTCGTAGCGCCGGGCGCCCATGCGCCGGCTGAAGCGCGTGACGCGCAGCACGGCGACCGGACGCTGGGCGTCCGTCCCCGGGACGGAGGAGCCCACGCCCGGCGAGCCCGTCAGTCCCGCCAGGCTGGAGAGCATGCCCAGCGGCGAGCCGGTGTCGCGCCAGGACAGGGAGAGGTCCGCGTAGACGGGCTGGCCTCCACGCATCATCGCGCTCACCTGCTCGTAGTGCGCGGGGGAGATGCCCTCGATGGCCATGGAGTAGGAGCCGCCCTCCAGCCCGCCCGGGAGCGTGGCCTCCACCTCCGCGTGGTAGTCCCGCGAGCTGAGCGACAGCTCCTTCGCGCCCACGCCCTCGGTGAACAGCCGCAGCTCCCAGCCGGCCTCGTTGCCGACGGCCTCCTGGAGGGAGGAAGTCATGGCCCGGGCTCCTCGGGCGCTTCCACGCCCAGCTCGGACTGGATGATGCCCTGGAAGCGGGCCGCCACACGCGACTGCAGCCTCGGCAGGACGAAGCGCGCGGCGCCCGCGTCCGCGCGCCGCCACGCCAGCTCGACGAAGGAGCCGAAGTCCCCCGCGCCGCGCAGCGTCCCCACGTGGAGCGCCCAGCCCAGCACGACGACCTCCAGCCGGGCCCCCGGCGCGCCCCCGCCGTCAGGAACCGCGCGCCACAGCCCGGCCGCCAGCGGCAGGACGCCGGCGATGGTGCCCGCCATGCGCACCACCAGCCGGGCCGGAGCACGCGCCAGGGCCTGCGTGGCGGCGGTGGCGAGACGGGTGGCGGCGGGCACCGGGGTGTGGCGTGTGTCCTCGGGCTCGCTGCCGCCCACGAGCGCCGTGGGGTCCGCCTCCCGGATGAGGACGGCCTGGCCCAGCGGGGCGTACAGGACGAGCTCGAGCTCGCCGTCCAGGGGAAGCGGCTGCGGCAGCCCGCGCACGAGCGGCACGCGCACGCGCGTCATGTCCGCGGGCAGGCGCGGGGGCGTGCCGGGCACGAGGTAGCGGTTGACGGGAATGGGGAGTGGCAGCGGCATGCCTCAGCGCCCTCCGAAGTCGGCGAGCGCGCGCACGCCGAGGCTGGCGACCTCCAGCAGCCGGCCGGTGATGCCGGGCCGGGGCATGTGGACGAGCGTCATCGACACGTCGAGGACGTCCCGCCGCGCCGCGGACGAGGTGAAGCTGAGCGACTGGACCTGGAGGTCGGTGCGCACAGTCATGCTGGTGATGAGGACCAGGCCCCCGGCGGCGCCGCCCGTGAGGCCTTCCACCACCGAGCCGCGCCGGCTCGACTCGGCCAGCAGCTCCAGCTCGAACTTCTGGCGGAAGCGCTCCGGACCCACCAGCAGGCCGGACAGCGAGAGGGTGTCGTCGTGGGTGCCCACCGCGGTGCGCAGCCCCGAGGAGGCCAGCGGGGGCAGGTGGTAGGACTGGCTCAGGGTGACGGTGCTCACCGCGTACAGCGGAAGGGTGACGAGCCCGTCGGAGAGGATGGCGGAGGGGGGTACACCCGCGCCGATGAAGCTCTGGCCGCTCATCTGCCCCCTCCCCGTGCCCGCTCGCGCTCGAGCTGCTCCAGCTGCCGGGCCAGCTTCTCCATCACCTGGTCCGCGACGGCATTGACGTCCACCGCGCCCTCCTTCCGCACGACGGTGATTTCCACCGGGAAGTGGTAGTGCACTCCATCCGCCCCCCGCTGGACGAGCGGAGGCTGCTCCCCCGCGGACACGGCGGGGGGCGACACCTCGGCGGCCTTCCCGGGGTCCGGAGCCATGCGTCCGCTCCGCTAGGGGACTTCCACCGAGGAGCCCTGCTTCGGCTCCATGCTCGCCTGGAGGCTGAAGCCGGAGAACGTGGCAACGGGCGCCCCGGAGACGGTGGCGTTGGACGGCGCGGCGCTGGTGATGAGGCACTCGCGCAGCACCACCCGCTTGAAGGACCAGTCCGTCCCCGTGTGCTCGTGCAGGGTGATGTCGCAGCGCTTGCCCGACATGGCCAGCGAGGTGAGCTGCGCCGCCACGTCTCCAATCGCCTTCACGTTGATGGTGAACGTAATCGCGCTCGGCGTGAAGATGGCCCCCACGTGGGTGCGCTCGATGGAGTGGTGTACCTCCGCGTTGAGGCTGAACGTCGGGGTGAAGGAGTCAATCGGGGTGATGTCCACGCGCTTGCCGTCCTCGTCCACGTAGGTGACGGCCAGGCGCGTCCTCCAATCCACGGGCTTTTCCATGGGCTCGTTCCTCTCTTCTCAATCCCGGGGGTGACTCAGAACTTGGGCTGCAGCGTCACGCGCAGCCGGTGCACGGCCGGCCCGTAGGTGACGCTCACCACCATGTCCACGCTCCGGTTGGCGCGTGCCGTGGTGACGAGGGTGTTGTCCGCCGGCGTCCGCGCGCTCTCCGGGATGGCGAACACGTCCAGCACGGGGATGGAGACGCTGAAGTCGTCGATGACGGCCCCCCGCTTCAGCGGCCCGAGGATGCCCTCCACCGTGGACTTGATGAGCGTGAGCCCGGCGCGGGTGATGCGCGCGTCGCCCACCAGTCCCACCAGCCCCGCCTTCAGCCGGAAGTCGATGTCGTCCAGCGTGCGCACCAGGTCGACGTAGAGCTGGGAGGCGTCACTCGTGAAGGCGCGGCCCTCGCCGAAGTGGAAGCCCCCACCCACGATGAGCGCGGGCTGGAGGATGGGGACGACCTCCTTCTCGGACAGGCCCTTGATTTCGGCGGCGCTGAACTGCGACTCCAGGGGGATGGAGATGCCGCGCACGCGCTTGAGCAGGATGGAGGTGGAGGGCGGGTAGCCCGCCATGGCCGCCATGGCGGCGGTGGCCACGTCGGCCGTGCCCCCGCCGTCCGCCACCACGCCACGGGCGGCCACCACCACCATGCGGCTGGTGCTGGAGCGCAGCGGCTCGAGAGGCGTCGTCACGTCCGCCACGTAGGTGGGCGTGCGCGCGGTGGAGGGGTCCGCCATGGCCACGCCGAGCCGCTTCTGTCCCGCCGCCGAGTTGCTCTCCACATGCGTCTTCAAGAGCCCGAGCGTGGTGATGGCGGTGACACCCGCGAGCGACACGAAGTTCACGTCGTCCGCCGCGTTGAGGCTGTCCAGCGCCGCGCCGAAGTCCCCGTCGGTGCCGGTGCCGCCCACCTTGACGCCGTAGACCTTCGACGGCTTGGGGTCCTGCAGGAGCGCCAGCGCCAGGGACTTCGCCAGGGGGGTGCCCACGCCGAACAGGGCGGTGGCATCCGCCAGCGAGTCCACCGGCCTGGGGGCGTTGACCGCCGCGCTGCCGGTGGCGGCCACGCCCACCACGGCGATGACCCCCGGTGCGCGCTGGGCCACGGGCTGGAGCGCCGACGTGTCGATGACCACGTCGATGAATGGGTAGGCTGCGGCAACTGGGGGCATGCGTCCTTCCTCTCGCGTTAGCTGCTGGCTGGCGTGGCGACCAGCCCGATTCCCTCGCGCGCCAGCCACAGGCCCGCGGTGGCGCGGCGGCGCTGGCGCCGGATGGCGGCGTCCAGGCCGGCGTCCTCTCCGCCGGGCCACCCGGCGTCGTCGAAGGTGGTTTCCGGCACCACCCAGATGACGACCAGCGCGTGACGCGCCTCCGACTGGGGACTCCGGGGCCGCTCCATCCCGAGCTGCTCCAGGTGCTCGCGGACGAGCTTGCTGTCGGCCACCAGTTGCGCCACGGACAGGGGCGCGCTCCGGATGAGCAGCGCGGCGGCCAGGGGAAGGGGCCGGGCAGAAGGTGTCCCGGCGCCGGGCGCGGAGAGTCCCAGCTGGAAGGTGCCCGCCGCCGCCTGTCCCCGCATGCGCCGCAGCAGCCCGCCCACGGAGGCGGCGCCCGCGCGCGCGAGCCAGCCCTCCAGCCACGCCTCGGAGAGCGCCTCGGGCTGGCGGACACCGGCGCGCAGCCGGGCGAGCAGCCGCGCGCGCCGCTCCGCCTCCAGGACGGCCGGGTCCTCCGGCAGCGCCCCGAGCGCCGCGGCAATCTCCGCGTCGATGCTCTCCAGGTCGGGCCAGCGGCTGACGACGTGGTCGACGGTGGCCGTCTCCCCCGAAGCGCGGGCGATGATGGCGCCGCGCCAGAACGCGTCCACCCGCACACCGTCCGCGCCCGGCGCGTGGAGCGTGAAGCGGGCCTCGTGCCGCTCCGTCTGGGTGGAAGGGCCCCAGGCCCCCTCGACGAGGGAGCGGCGGGGAACCGACAGGCCGATGAAGAACTGCTCGAAGACGGGGCTGTAGGGCCCGGAGAGCGTCATCGCCTCCGAGTCGTAGGCGGCGAAGAGCACGTGCTCGAGGGAGACCTGGTCGAAAAGCGCGGCCCGGCTGCCATCAGCCGCCAGCCGGACGAGCGTGTAGTCGACGTAGTCCACCGCATCCCCCCGCGTGAAGCACCCAACACATGCTCCCGGGCCACGTTTCACGGGCGGCGTGAAAGGAATATCAAACCACTTTCAATGTCAATCATTTGCATGAATTGATGAGTAGTTATCGCTGGGCTCGTCGCGCGGGGTGGCTTGCGGATGAAGACCGACGTCAACGTGCCCATCCGCCTCCGCGTGGACGCGGACGCGCTGAGCGCGGATGCGGAGCTGCTCGAGCGGCTCGTCTCCGAGTCCGTGGAGAAGGTGCTGGCCCGGGCCGCGGGCGCGCTGGCGAAGCATGGGCACGCGGGGCCGCCCGTCTTCCATCCTCCGCGGCTGCTCTGGAGCGGGCCCGGGCTGGGCGACGTGACGCCGCTGGTGCGCGCGGACATGGAGGCGCGCATCCGCCGGGCGGTGGAGGCCCAGGTGGCGAAGCACCGGCCCACGCCCCCCGCGCCCAGGCGCCCGGCGGCGGTGCGCCCCTGGTTCGTCGTCAAGGACGTGTACTTCCACCTCACGCCACGCGACTTCTTCAAGTTCCGCGATGAGGTGATGTACGAAGGCGAGCTGATCAACCCGCTCGAGCTGTACGCCCACATGCTCGACGAGCGCAGGCGCGCCGTGGCCTGGCTGGTCCAGGTCAACCAGGAGTTCGTGTCAAAGACGCTGGGCCGAGAGGTACGCCAGCGCTTCTCCGTGCTGTCGAAGGTGACCCGGAAGCAGGCGCTCTATGCCCCCTTCGTCTGGTCGGACCGGCTGCTGGGGATGCTCGCGGGCATGGACCTGGACGGTGTCGTCCGGGGCGCCCTCCCCAGCCTCGAGAAGTATCGCGAGAAGTACCTGGAGGGCCGCACCGAGGGCGCCAAGGCGGCGGTGTACATCAAGCCCGGCGGCCGGGTGCTCTTCGTCTTCATGGCGCTGCCCGGCTTCGACCTGACCACCCTCGTCCGTGGCGAGCCGGTGCTGGACAGGACGCTGCCGCTGCGAGAGCTCGACGCGCTGGTGGACACCCTCACCTTCGAGGCGCTGTTCAGCGCCCCGTGGGCGGACGTGCGAAAGGCGTACGGTGACGAGCCGGTGCCGCTGTCCCTCGAGCCCTTCACCGTGGAGCAGCCCGTCCAGGAGCGCAGCCTGGCCGCCCTCTTCGAAGGACGGAGGCGGGCGGTCTCCGGTATCGCCGTGCTGGGCCGAACGCTGCTGCTCAGCGACGAGTCGCTCGCGCCGCTCACCCCCGCCGCGCGGGCGCTGCTCGAGCCGCTCAGCAACCCGGAGACGCGCGCGGTGCGGGGCCTGCCGCCGCAGGGCCGCCAATGGAAGCCGGGCTGGCGCGGCGTCAGCGTGACGCCCCGCTTCGGCCTCGTCCGCGAGCGGCTGGAAATCGTCTCGTGGCACCCGTGGGCCCAGAGGAACGCGGCCGAGCTCGCCGGGTACCTCCGCCTGGGGAAGTACGACCGGAGGGACCGCCTCCGTCACTGGCTCATCGCGACGTGGCCGGACACGGACAGGTGGGCGCTGCTGGACCTGCTGCTCCTGGAGCTGGAGCGGCTGGGCGTGCTGGAGCAGTTCCTCCAGCTGCTGCGCGACGAGGCGCCCAACGTCGGCTTCTATCTGCGCCCCGTGGTGCGCCTGCTGGAGAAGACGCGCTACGCGCCGCGGGTCAAGCGCCTGGGGGTGGTGGAGGCCTACTCCCGCGCCACCCAGGGCCTGCGCCGCCACACCTACGACGTGGAAGCGCAGGAGCTTCGCCCCTGGCACGAGCAGAAGCGGCGCGTGCGCGCGGGCGCGGGCGCGGTCCTCGCGGACCACGTCTACATCTTCCAGGAGAAGTTCGACGCGCTCCGTCCCACGGAGAAGACGATGGAGCGGCTGGCCGGCCCGGCGAGGAAGCGCGCCGGTGAGCTGATGGGCGAGCTGCTCTGCGAGGGGAAGCAGCGCACCCAGGAAGAGCTCATCGCGCAGGCCGTGCAGGAGGCCGCGGAGGCGCTCGTCCCGCCCCTGGGAGAGAAGGACTTCGAGAAGGTGGAGGTGAGCATCAGCTACCGGCTCGTGGCCCTGGAGCTGGCGGACCCGCATGACCCCTCCAGCATCCGCGTGCGCTACAGGCGGGTCCGGAGGATGGGCGACGGCCCATGGGAGGACGTCTCCGAGGACCAGGTCGACGACGTGGAGAAGTTCGCCGGGTACCTGGCCGCCTACGAGATTGCCAACATGCGGCGGGGCGTAGAGACGCTGGCCACCATCGAGCTGCTCCTGATAGGCGGCTTCTTCGCCGCGCAGGCGGGCGTGGTGGGTGTCATGGTGCGGGTGGCGGGAGGGCGGCTGCCGGTGCTGCTGGCCGTCGCCGCGCGCGAGGCCATCTACCTCTACAAGGTGGCCACGGGCCAGGAGGAGTTCACGCTCGGCGGCTTCCTGCTCAACGCCTTCAAGGGCTGGCTGGACGCGGTGGGCTTCCGCTTCGGCTCGATGGGCGGCCTCGCGCTGGGCAAGCTGATAACGGCAGGGGGCGTGCGCCTGCTGCTCGCGGGCGCGACGGCGCGCATCCTGACCCGCGCGCTGGGCGTGGGCATCTCCTTCGTGGTGGAGCAGTTCGTGGAGGACGTCATCGTCCTCGTGCGCTGCAACAGGTGGCAGGGCTCCGCGCGCAAGTACGTGCAGCAGCTCGGGTTCGGGTTCGCCGTGGGCCTGGGCTTCGAGCTGGTGGCGCCGCTGCTGGGCGCGGCGGCGAAGCCCCTGCTGGAGCGGCTCAAGCCGCTGCTCAGGGGCACGCAGGACAAGCTGGAGGTGCTGAAAATCCTCCTGAAGGAGCTGACCCCCGAGCAGGCCGCGCTGTGGCTGCGCCTGTCCATGGAGCGCATCGCAGCGGCGCTGCGCGAGCTGCTGGACAACCCGAAGGTCCTCCAGGAGATGGCGGAGGCGCTGCGCGGCAAGGCCCGCGAGCTGGTGGACGCCCTCCCCGACGCGCTCAAGGCCCTCAAGGCGGCCCCGGGCAGGGCGGCCGGCGCGGTGAGGAAGGAGTACAAGGTCGCCTTCTTCCAGGAGCTCTTCGACCTGGCGGGCATCGAGCTGCGGGGCCCGGTGCTGGAGGGCTTCGAGCGGCTGCTGGGCGCGGCGGGCACGCGCGACGTCTACGGGCTGGTGCGCACGCTGCTGAAGCAGAAGGGCGCCAGCGGCTTCATCGCCTCACTGCGGGCGCTCGAAGTACAGGCCCTGGAGCGGCTGTTGGCGAACGGGGAGCTGGAGCGCATCCTCCGCTCGACGAGGCTGACGGACTTCATGTCCACCCGGGGCGGGCTGGGGTGGGGACTGCTGGAGCGGGTCTTCGACGGCTCGGCGGTGAAGCTGGAGGCGCTGCTGAAGGACCTGGAGCCGCTGGCGCCGGATGCGCGCGAGGCGGTGCTCCGCCTGCTGGACGCGCACGGCCACGCGCTGCCGCCCGCGATGCGGGGCAACGTGGGGGAGCTGTCCCGGCTCGCGGGACAGGAGGGCACGCCCGGCTTCCAGGCCGAGCTGGCGACGCTGGGCCGGCAGACGCGGGTGGAGGCGCTGCTGCGACAGGTGACGCCGGAGGCGGTGACGCGGGGGAATGCCCGCGCCATCCTGGACAAGGTGAAGCAGGCGGAGAAGGCCGGGAAGGTGCCCGTCAGCTACGAGCTGCGCCAGGAAATCCTCACCCGCAGCGGCGGGGAGCTGCAGACCATCGAGGCGTATACGTACGAGATACCCAAGGACCTCTCGTACGACCAGATGTCGAGGTGGCTTGCGGACCCGGCGCACTGGCTGCCCGAGCGGCGCGTCGTCCAGCAGCAGCTCGTGCAGAGCGAGCTGGCGAAGGCGCAGGCCCTCTCCGCCCGCCTCAACGAGCCGGACGTGGTGTACGCGCTACGCGGCAACACGGCGGCGGGCAAGACGACCACCGTGAAGCGGCACCCCACGCTCGGTCCCAAGGCCCTGGACCCGAGCGGCGAGCTGAGCGGCGTCATCAACCCGGACACCATCAAGGGCCGCATCGTCGAACTGGAGCGGGGCGTCACCAGCTCCCAGGCCCACCGCGAGGGGAGCATGCTGTCCGGCCAGGTGGAGGAGTCCGTGCTGGCGCAGGAGGGCAGCGCGCTCGTGTACGACCGGCGCTTCTCCTGGCCCAAGGAGATTCCGGAGCTGCTCAACGCCATTGGCCGGCGCAGGCTGAAGCTCATCGACATCGACGTGTCGCTGGAGACGTCCGCGGTGCGCGTGCTGATGCGCAATCCGGGCTCGGCGGACCCGCTGGTGCCGTTCGACCCGGTGGCGCAGGGCTTCCTGGGAATCCGTCAGAATCGGAAGGTGCTCATCGAGGGGGAACCGCCGCCCGGCTTCCGCGGCGTGAAGAACGACCCGCGCGTCAGCGACTACGAGCTGTACGTCACCAATGCGCAAGGGCAGTCCGTCCTCGTGGCGTCCAAGCGCAACGGGACGTGGGTGCCTCCCCAGACAGAGGCGGAGGCGGAGCTCTTCGAGCAGGCCGTCCGCAACCCCGCCTCGCTCGAAGCCCAGGCCCGGGCGCAGGTCATCGACGATGCGTTCATCCAGAGGATGACCGCGAGCATCTCCGACCCGGGCTACAAGGAGGCGGTGAAGAAGCGGCTCTTGGAGTACCGGGGCAAGACGCTGAAGGATGCGCTGGACGCGCACTCCAAGCGGCTCCAGTAGAGAGAGAGAGGACACACATGCCGGGGAAGACTCCAGAGCAGCTCGAGGCGGAGATGTGGGAGCGCGTCCGGCAGCAGGAGAAGGAGGATGATGCCGCGCAGCGGGAGCGCATCCGCCAGGCGCGGGAGACGTCCGACAAGGAGCCCTTCGACTTCGAGCGGTTGCGCCAGCTCTACGCGCCCATTGCCGTCCCACCCCTGGCGGCGCTGCCCGAGTCCATGGCGCAGAGCTTCGAGGAGAACTACTACCGGCACTGGACCGAGGTGAAGACGCTCCAGCAGGCCGCCGAGTACATCCGGTGGCTGAACCTGCACGATGCGACCTGAGAGCCCCCGCGGTGACAGCTCCAAGGCTGGAGTGAATGTCACATGCCGGGAGTCTGGTTGTGAGACGGCATGTCCAGGTAGGAAGCGCACACCTCGAACGGGCCCAAGGGCCGCGTCGCGGGACGGAGTTCCTTCGCGCTCATGTCCCGGGTGGCCCAGGCCCCCTGCCGCCGCTCGTGGACCCTGGCTCCATCAGGAGGGGTCGTTCGCCGGGGGCGTCTGGCGTGGGTGATGTTGCGCGGCGCGGCGGCCCTCCGGGCCTGGATCCGGCCCGCCAGGATGCGCGCGTTCAGGGACATGGACCGAGCGACTTCCAGCATGCGAGGAGGCACCCTACGGCTTCGGCGGCGCACAAGGGGCATGGGAAGTCCCTGATTGCGTCATGGTTCTGTCATGAAATCGCCGCGCCGATTTTTCTTTGACGAGAACCGGCGTCCCGTCCCTGGCTACCCGAAGGTCATCCGCACCGGCAGTGAGTCATGAAGCGCACGGCCCCACACCCGGCCATTGATGACGTACAGCACGGCGCGGCCGTAGTACCAGAGGCTCAGCCGGTAGCCATCCACCGTCAGTGAATCGGTGGGCCCCACGCCGAGCTGCACGCCCTCCATCGTGAAGGTGTCCACCACCGCGGGCTCTCCGCACCGGGCGAGCACCTCCTCGGCCGGCGTGCCCATGGCGACGCTGTCGAACAGCGCCCTGGGCAGGTCCACCTCGCCCACCGGCACCGGCTCCCGCCGCGGCGCGGGGCCTCCGCCTCCCGGCTTGCGCGCCACGAGCTTGTCCACCGGGTGGCAGTGCAGCGGGATTCCGGGATGCTGGTCCCACTTCACGTACCGGTCATGCCGCACCTGCTCCCAGTCGCCGTAGAAGGCGGCCAGCTCGCCCTGGGCCAGCGAGTGCTTGAAGCCGGCGGCGAGGAACTCGGGACCGGCGGGGTACTCGTCGGTGAAGAGCATGCAGGTATAGGCGTTGTAGCCGCCCGGCGCGGTGTGCGCCTTGAGCCGCGCCAGCAGGCTCCGCCACGTCCTGTTGTCCAGGTAGTCGATGACGCCGTGGGCCATGATGACGTCCCAGGTGTCGCGCAGCTCCAGCTCGGCGATGTCCGCCACCACCGCCCGCAGCGGGACGCCGGTGCGCTTCGCCAGCGCGCTCAGCTTCTCGATGCCCGCCGCCGAGCGGTCCACCGCCGTCACCTGGCACCCGCGCCCCGCCAGGAAGAAGGCGTTGCGCCCCTCGCCGCAGCCCAGGTCCAGCACCCGGGTGCCCGGAGGCAACGCCGCGGCCAGCTCGACGATGTCGTGGTTGGGCCCGCCCATGGTGGAGACGTTGCCGTCCTTGTAGCCCTTCTCCCAGAAGGCGTTGAAGGGCAGGTGCTCGAACTCCCGGGTCGTCGTCTTCATGAGGCCCTCTTCAGGTGGGAAGGAAGGCGCGCTCGAGCGCGTCCACGGCGGGGGACTTGAACAGCGTGGCGATGACGTTGCTGAACTTGAAGCCCAGCGGGGTGAGCGCGTAGGTGCCCTCGCGGTCCACCGTCACGCAGCCCTCGAGGACGAGCGCGTCCAGTTCCTCGGCGAAGTCATCCAGGCCCGCGCCCCCGAAGCGCCGCGCGTAGGCGGCCGGCTCCAGCCGCCCCAGCGAGAGGTTGAGGATGCAGAAGCGCCGCTTCTGCTCGTCCTCGTCCAGCACGAAGCCCAGGCCCAGCGGCTCGTCCGGACGGTGCGGGTGGGAGATGAAGCCGCGGATGATGTCGAGCGTCTCCGGCCGCCGCACGGCGAAGTCGGTGCCGTAGTGGACGGTGTCGGCATAGCTGCGCGCCCCCGCCCCCAGCCCCAGCAGCGGCACCCCGGCGAAGTCCGCCACCTCCTGCTGGAGCCCGTCGTGCTCCAGCGTGGAGAAGCGCACGAAGCTGTTCTGCCGGAAGCCCCGCTCGGCGAGCCACGCCACGCTCTCGTCATAGAGGGCGTACTTGGAGCTGTCGTCCATGAAGCCGTCCGCGAGCCGCCCGCGCCGCTTGTCGATGACCGTCAGCGGGCGGAACACCACCGGGTAGAGCGTCACCGTCCGGGGCCCGAAGCCCACCGTGGTGCTCAGGCTGTGCAGCCAGGTCTCGCGCTGCTGGCCCTCCAGCCCGTAGATGAGGTCGTAGTTGACGTTGGCGAAGCCCACGCGCTGGATGGCCTCCACCGCCCCGTACAGCGTCCGGGTGGAATAGGGACGCCCCGCGCGCTTGCGCTCCTCCTCGTCCAGCGTCTGCAGGCCCATGCTGACGCGGTTGACGCCCAGGGCCTTGAGGCGCTCCAGCCGCTCCGGCGTCATCGTGTCCGGCGAGCCCTCCACCGCCACCTCCGCCGTGGGCGAGAAGCGTGGGAAGGCCCGGTGCAGGGACTCGAAGAGGGTGGAGAACTGCTCCGGCGAAAGCGTGGTGGGCGTGCCCCCGCCCACGTACAGGGACACCACCTCCAGGTGGCCCAGCAGCGCGCCATACATGGCGATCTGCCGCTGGAGCGCGGCCACGTAGTCCTCCACCAGCCGCGGGGAGTGGCTGGTGGTGAGGAACAGCGTGCAGAACGAGCAGCGGTACCCGCAGAAGGGCACGTGCACGTAGAGGTTGAGCTTGTCCCGGGCGCCGGCCCACACCTCGGCCAGGGTGCGGGGCGGCTGCACCGGCCGGTAGGCGCGCTTGGAGGGGTAGCTGTAGACGTAGCAGGGCAGCTCGGAGCCCGCGATGGCCCGTTGCAGCCGGGTCCGGGCGTCCAGCTCCGGCTCGGGCGTGGCGTACAGCATGGCGCGCTCCTTCCGCGAAGCCGCGGCGGCTTACGCGTAGTGGTGGATGAGGTACTGGAGGGCCGGCTCCAGCCCGTCGAAGTCCCGGGTGACGATGGCCTCGTACCCGGGCCGGCCCCGGAAGCAGTTGCCGAAGACGAGGATGGGCAGCCCCGCGGCGTGCGCGAGGAACATCTCCCCGATGGTGAAGAACGGCGCCTTCTGGCTCTCAATCGTGGGCGGCAGCGTCAGGTTGACGAGCAGCACGTCCGCCCGCGCCAGATGCCAGCGGTCATTGGTGAAGACCTCGTTGGGCCGGGCCCGGTACTCCGTGCCCGCGGCCACCATCACCCGCGTCGGGTCGTAGGTGAGGAAGCCCGCATCCTCCAGCACCCGGGAGGCCCGCTGGCGCCACGTCGAGGCGTCCTCCAGCGAGAGGCCATCAATCATCCCCGAGAGGAACACCGTCTTCGGCTGTCCGCCGCGCGTGCGCCGCTCGTGCATGGTCATTTCGAGTCGTAGGGCGCGACCTCGCCGGCCGCGCGCGGTTGGACCTTCAGCTCCAGCCTTCCTTCCTGGTGCCGGGTGGCGAGCTCCGGGTGCACGGCGAACAACCGCAGCACCAGGTCGCGCACCAGCTCCCTCACGCGCTCGGGGAACATCCACGGCGCGTAGCGCAGGCCCAGCGTCAGGGTGATGCGCTCGGGGCGGTGGCCGGGCTCGGCGGGCAGGTGCTCCACCGCGTAGTGCAGGTCCCCCGTGAGCTCCAGCCCCTGTCCGCCGGGCAGGTCCGGGAAGCGCGGGGAGATGGCGATGTCCGGCAGCGCCTCCAGCGCCTCATAGAGGGGACCGGAGAGCAGCAGCGGCACCACCTTGGGGCCGCTCGCGTCCAGCACCGAGCGCTTGAGCCGCCCCAGGTAGCGCGCCTGGAGGCCCGCCGGACCGTGCGGCTCGCCCACCGGCTCCACCACGTCCCCGGTGAAGTAGCGCACCAGCGGCATCTGCTGCATGAACGGGTAGAGGCCGGTGAGCAGCAGCACGCCCGGGCCCTCCTTCACCGGCTGCAGCGTGCGTGGGTGCACCACCTCCGGGACGAGGTGCGGGTCGAACACCCAGATGCCGTCCGAGCCGTACTCCACCGCGCCCCCGAACATCTCGGTGAGGCTGTAGCGGTTCTGGACGTTGGCGCCCCACAGCGAGCCCAGCAGCCGCTGGCGCGCGGGCGTCACGTGGCCGCCGAAGAGCACCAGCGTCTTCACCGGGCTCCTCGCCAGGTCCACGCCTTCCGCGAGCAGGTAGGCCGTGAGGGCCTTCACCATGCGCTCGGTGCCCATCACCACGGAGACGCGCGGCTCCACGCCGGGGAGATTGTGCGTGCGCTCCAGCACCCCGCGCGCCTGGGCCGCCTGCGCCTTGTCATACACGCCCACGGACAGCACGTAGGCGTGGCTGGGCACGGGGGTGAGCGCCCCGTGGTAGGCGTTCATCAGGTTCATGTACAGCGGGCGCGGGCCGGGCCGGGGCTCGGCCAGGAGCTGGGCGCCGAAGAAGTCCCAGACGAAGGCCTGCTCGGCGGGACCCCGGTACACCTGGAGGAAGGCGCCGGTGGTGCCAGTGGTGTGCTGCACGGCGGCCGGCGTGCCCGGGTCGCACAGGATGTCTCCCTGGTGCTGGACGACCTCCTCGCGGAAGAGCACCGGCAGCCGATCCAGGTCCTCCAGCCCGCGGAACGGATTGGCCACCTCCGCGAAGCGCTGCCGGTAGAAAGGCGAGCGCTCCGTGCACCACGTCACCGTGTCCTTGAGCAGCCTGTCGCGCAGCGCGTGGACGGAGTCGGCCATCGGGCTCACTCCCCGCTACCGGAGCGGGTGGCGTCGGCGACGAAGGCGCGGAAGGCGTCCGTGAAGGGGGTCCTCCCGGTGAGGGACGCACCGGCGACGCCGGGCTGCGCCATGAAGGGCTGGGCGGTGACAGGCTCGGCGGCGAACGGCTCGGCCACCAGCGGCTCCGCGGCGAACGGCTCCGCCACCAGCGGCTCCGCAGCGAACGGCTCTGCGGCGAGAGGCTCCGCGGCGAGAGGCTCCGCGGCGAGGGGCTCGGCAGCGAGAGGCTCCGCGGCGAACGGCTCCGCGGCGAGAGGCTCCGCGGCGAACGGCTCCGCCACCAGCGGCTCCGCGGCGAACGGCTCCGCCACCAGCGGCTCCGCGGCGAACGGCTCCGCCGCGATGGCCTCGGCGGCGATGGCCTCCGCGGCGATGGCTTGCGCGGCGAGCGCCTGGGCGGCGATGGCCTCAGCGGCGGCGGCCTGGGCGTTGGCGTTCTTCTCACCCATGGCCCGCTGGGCGGCCTTCTGCACCTCGTCCAGCTCGGCGTTGGCGCGGGTCATCAGCGCGTTGGCGAGTTGCGGCAGGGCGGCGCGCTGACGGGCGTCGGCGAGCACCGTGCGCGAGGCGGCGACCTGCGCGACGGACCGGGCCAGCGTCTGGCGCACCGCTTCGTCCTTCACCTTCAACGCCTGCCGATAGAGGGACGACAGCTCGGTGGGATCCATGGCTCTTCACCTCCGCCCGCATCGAAGGTCCGTCGGGCGTCATGGGGGTGGCAGTGTGCCGGGGATGGATGTCTTGCTCCACCGCCAGTGATTTCAATTTCACTATTGGTGTCGCATATCCAACCCATGGAGGTGGTCCCTCTTCGGAGCTGGGCCATACTGCGCGGCATTTCTCGCTGGAGCCTGACTTGTCCGATCAGCCCCTTCGCACCCTGCGTGGCCGTGTCCTCCGTCCCCGAGCGGAGCAGGCCCGCTTCGAGCTGTTGCCGGATGCCCTCATCGAGCTGGACTCGCGCGGGCGCATCCAGGCGGTGGGGCCGGCTCCCGCGGACTGCCGCGTCCCGGAGACGCACCCCGGGACGGTGTTGCTGCCGGGCTTCGTGGACACGCACATCCACTTCCCGCAGACGCGGATGATTGGCAGCGCGAGCGGGCCGCTGCTGACCTGGCTGGAGCGCTCGGTGTTCCCGGAGGAGGGGCGCTTCCGGGAGCGGGCCTATGCCGAGCAGGTGGCGGTGGAGTTCTGCGACGCGCTCATCGCCCAGGGCACCACGAGCGCCTCCATCTTCAGCTCCAGCCACCCCGAGGCCACGGACGCGCTGTTCGCCGAGCTGTCCCGGCGGGGCCTGCGAGGGATGGCGGGGCTGACGCTGATGGACCGGGGCGCTCCCCCGGCGGTGCTGCGCGAGGCCCCGGCGGCGCTGGAGGCCTGCGAGGCCCTCATCGAGCGGTGGCATGGCCACGACGCGGGGCGGCTGCGCTTCTGCGTGACGCCGCGGTTCGCGCTGAGCTGCACGTCGGAGCTGCTGCGTGGCGCGGGGCGGCTGGCGGAGCTGCACGGGCTGTGGATGCAGACGCACCTGTCGGAGAACCGCGAGGAGCTGCGCGCCACGGCGGCCGCGTTCCCCGGGGCGGCGGACTACCTGGGTGTGTACGAGGAGCACGGGCTGGTGGGCAGCCGCAGCCTGTTCGCCCACTGCATTCACCTGTCGGATGGGGAGTGGTCGCGGATGGCGCGTCACAACGCGGTGGTGGCGCACTGCCCGGACAGCAACTTCTTCCTGGGCAGCGGGTGCATGCCGCTGCGCCAGGCCACCGAGCGGGGCATCCGGGTGGGCCTGGGGACGGACATGGGCGCGGGGCGGACGTTCTCGCTGCGTCGGGTGGCGGCGAGCGCGTATGACGCGGCGCTGGTGCTCCAGGCGCCGGTGGCGCCGGAGGAGCTGCTGTGGCGGGCGACGGAGGGTGGAGCCCTCGCGCTGGGGCTGGAGGGGGTCGGACGCATCGCCCCGGGCTACGAGGCGGACCTGGTGGCGGTGGACGTGCCCGCGCACCTCGCGGCCGAGGAGGCCCTCATCGACGCGCTGCTGTTCCGGCGCGATGCGGGCCCGGTGCGGGCCACCTACGTGCGCGGCCGGAGGCTTGCGTCCAGTGGCGGGAGCCCGTCCCGGAGCTGAGCCGCCCGCGCGGTGTCAACCTCACGGCTGCCCCAGGTGAGCACGGCGGGCCCGGTTCGCGACTCGCTGGGTGGGGCTCTTGTGTCGAGTCCCTGGAACGTGGCACGCCTGGGGAGTGCCCACCACCCGCATCGAGAACTCAGCGCTCCCTGCCCACAACCCGAACGCGCGTGGGTGGGCGAGCCCCGGCGTGGTGGTGTCGGCCGTGGTGTTCCTGGTCGCGTTGCACGCGCTGAGCCCGAGCAACACGCAGGCGGACTGGCGCGTCTTCTATGACGCCGGGGCGCACGCGCTCGCGGGGCAAGCGCTGTACCGGCCAGAGGACCTCCCCTGGGTGTACAAGTACGCGCCCGTGACGGCGTACCTCTTCGCGCCGTTCGCCCTGCTGCCCCAAGGGGTGGCGCGCTGGGCCTGGGTGCTGCTCACCGCGGCCATGCTGGTGCGAAGCTACCTGCTGTGGGCCTCGCAGCTGCCGCGGCCCCTGCCCACGTGGGCGCACGGGCTGGTGCTGGCGGTGGGGTTGCCGTTCTTCAAGCACCTCTTCCGCTACGGCAACTGCGACTCGTTGCTCTTGTGGCTCGCGCTCGAGAGCGAGGCGCTGCGCACGAAGCGGCCGCTGGCCTCGGGCGCCATGCTCGCGCTCGCGTGCGTGTTCAAGCCGCCGCTCGCGCTGCTCGTGCTCGTGGCACTGCGGGCACGTGAGTGGCAGCGGGTGGCCGCCACGGGAGCCGCGGCGCTCGCGCTGCTGGCGCTCCCCGCGCTGCAGCTGGGGCCGGCGCGCGCCTGGGGGGAGCTGCAGGCGTGGCGCGCGATGCTCGCGGACTCGACGGGCCCGATGCTGTGCGCCAACCAGAACCAGAGCGTCTTCGGCATGGCGTGCTGGGTGTCCTCGCCCGCGGAAGGCGTGCGCTACACGCTGCTGGCGGCGGGGTTGGGCGCCGTGCTCGTGGCCTCGCTCGCCTGGCTGCTCGTGGCGCTGGCCAGGGCGGACCCCGCGGCGGAGCGGCGCGCGCTCACCGCCGTGGCGCTCTACTGCACGGCGGTGCTGTCGCCGCTCGGGTGGCGCAACAACCTCGTGAGCCTCATGCCGCTGACGTACCTGTTGGTGGAGGCGGCACTGCGGCTGCGCTCGCGCGCGACGTGGGCCGCCGCGCTCGTCGCCCCCGCGGTGGCGACGCTCACGGGCGTGCTCGCATACGAGGTGCTCGGCCGCGCGCGCTTCCAGCTGTTCCTCGAGCTGCGAGTGCTCGGGGTGTGCGCGGCGGTGACGGCCGTCACCGCGATGGTGCTGCAGGTGCGGGTTGCGCGAGGGGTATCGCCGGATGCCGCGCACACGCGACAGGATGTGGCGATGGACGCTCGCGGCAGGTTCTGAGCCTCGCGAGGCACCCGGCTCAGTGGCCGTGCCGGCACTGCCCCAGGAAGCGGACCAACTCCGTGTGGAACCACTGCGCGGAGTCCAGCATCAGCCAGTGGCTCGCGTGCGGCGCCACGGAGCGGGACAGCGAGGGCCGCGAGCCCACCAGCGTCTCCGGTCCCGTGGTGGCCGCCAGCGCGTGGGTGTGGCCCGTGAAGCCCTCGAAGGCCTCGCCCGGGTCGTGGTGGAAGAGCGACTCCAGATACCCGGCGATGGGCTCGCGCCGCGACGTGCGCATCATCTTCATCACCAGGACGCGCGTGGACTCCTTCGCTTCGAGCATCAGCGGCGCGAGCCAGTGCTCGTGGAAGGCGCCGTACTTCGCCGCGCTGAAGTTCTCCAGCCACGCGTCCGCTTCCGCCTTCGGGGTGCGGCGCATGTCACCGGGCGCCTCCACGTAGAGCAGCCCGGCGAGGCGCTCGGGGTAGTACGCGGCGAAGGCACCCGCCACCGCGCCTCCGAAGCCGTGCCCCACCAGCACGAACTTCTCCGGGGCCAGCGCGTCCGCGACGGCGGCCACGTCCTCCACCGCCGCCTCCACGCCGAAGGGGCCGTGGGCGCCGCCGCTCTCCCCCAGGCCGCGCAGGTCGAACGAGATGCTGCGCGTCGCCAGGCCGTGCTGCGCCCCGGCCCAGAGCGTCCGGTCCGCGGGGATTCCGTGCACGAACAGCGTCGGAATGCCGCCATCGCCTTCAACGGTCGCCATCAACCGTCCCGCGGGTCCCGTAACGGCCACCGTCTTCGGTTCCTTCTGCTTCATGGACTCTGCTCCCGGCCCCCGGTACGGGCACTGCCCGTCCTCCCACCGCGCCGTCCGTGGCGCCAGGGCCATCCTCCCAGTCTGCTCCCATTCCCTGGCGGCCGCATCGCGGCCCGGCCCTGAGGTGTAACGGGGGGGACAGTGGAGCGTCTCCGCACCAGGTGCCCGCGGTGGGGTTGCTGAGTAGGATGCCACGGTTTTCCGTCAGGACTCAGGCACCCATGCGGCAGAAAATCACAGGCTTCCATCTCGACGGGGAAGGCCACTGGGTCGCCGACCTCGAGTGTGGCCACCGGCAGCACGTGCGCCATGACCCACCCTGGATGGTGCGCCCCTGGGTCCTCACGGAGGAAGGGAGGCGCAGCCGCCTGGGAGTCGAGCTCGATTGCAAGCGCTGTGATGAGGCAGGGCTCGCGGTCGCCGAGGCGGTGCGCGAAGCGCTGAAGACCGCGGCACAGCGGGCCTACGAAGAGGGGGGCCTGAGCGGCCTCTGCGCCGAGGGCCGATGGGACCTGGCCCTGGACGCGCTCGGTACGACAGACCTGCTCCCTGTCATCCACCGCGCGCTCGCCCCCGGGCCCAGGGGCGATGCCGAATAGAAGGCCCTGATGCCGCGCACGTCAGGATTGCCCGGTTGACTCTCAGGCGTGGCTGCTGCCAGGACAGCAGGAACCATGCTCAAGAGAGCCTCATTGGCCGAAGTCACGAACGGAACCATCAGCCGGGCTCCTGGCCAGCGGCATCTGGTCGTGGCGATGCAGCTCTACCCGCGCTTCCTGTCCAAGGCCAAAATCGACGAGTACCTGCGCTGCCTCTCCCCCGAAGCGAACCTCTTCGCCGAATATCGAAAGCTTTGCGTCCAGTATGACGACCACGAGAAGGCCTTCGAGAACGTCCGCTACGAGGAGCGCTTTGACCTTTCGGACGAGGGCAAGGAGAACCTGGCTCGACTTGCGGAGCTCTCGGAGAGCCAGGATGTCATCCTGATCTGCCGCTGCGACCGCGGTCAGCACTGCCACGTCGATCTGGTTCTCCTCATGGCGCGCGCATGGTTCGGCGCCTCCATCTCAGAGTTGCCTTTTGAATACCGGAGGTTCCAAGAACGCTTCGCACGTTGACGCTTCAGCGGATCTCCGGCGATGGCAATCGTGATGATTGGCTAGAAGCCGTTGCAGGTGCAGATGTTGTAGGGCCCACCTGCCGTGACGTTGTCGTCACCGGAATCGTAGGTCCCAGCCGGGCAGTCGCCGCACGCCTTGGGATGAGGCGCTCCGACGAACTGGACTCCATTGGTTGTCTTACCGCAGGAGGAGACCCACGAGGAGTCGCAGCTGCCGCCCCCATTACCGCAGACGGGATTGCAGGGGTCTCCTCCACAAACGCCGGCGCAATAGGTGCACATGCCGGCGTGCGGGTTGCTGCTCGTCAGCCTGTCCTCACCGCAATAGCCACAAGCGTTGTAGCCGGCCTTGTCCGGACAATCCACGGTGCTGTCGCAGGCCATGAGCATGGTGGCGACAACAGCTATTGATAACATTCTTGACATGCGACGATCCTGCCATCGCCAAGGGCCATTGTCACATGCCGGCCCGAAGGGAGCCGCTGGATGCCGCGCCCACGGAGCGAGCGCCGCGACATCGCTCCCTCGCCGCCAACGTGAGTGAGACAGTCCGCACTTGCAGTTTCAGTGTCCAGGGCGTCGAGTGGGGCACCATCAGGAGGATGCGACCATGGCGCATGGAAACGTGACCGACGAGGAACTTGCCGAGCTCATTCGGCGCACCGCGGAAGCCGCCTCGGCCTTCATGCGCGGGGATATGCGCAGATACCTCTCGCTCATTACGCACGCGGACGACTACACGCTCATGGCACCGTTCGGCGGAGAGCCGACGCGCGGCTTCGACGCATCGAGCGAGCGACTGGAAGCCATGGAGCGCTACTTTCAGGCCGGCGAGGCGGCTCTGGAGCTGGTGCAGTCATACGCGTCTGGCGACATGGTGGTTCTGGTGGTGATTGAACGGCAGCATGGCGAGGTCGGCGGTCTGCCGGACCAGGACTGGTCGTTGCGCGTGACTCTGGTCTATCGCCGTGATGGAGCCGAGTGGCGGTTGGTGCATCGTCATGCCGACCCGCTGGTCCATGGCATGAGCCTGGAGCAAGCCGCGGCGATCGCCCGCGGCTGACTCCTGTTTGCCGGCCGGCCGAGCCCCTCGGCTCTTCCGCATTGGCACTCGGAGTGAGAAACACTAAAAATGGCTTTTCATGGGAAAGCGGTTTGGTTCATGGCGAGCCTGGGGGCTCCTGGCCTGCACGGTGCTCGCCGTCGGGGCGCTCTGGGCGTACCGCGGGAGCGCCGCTCCCGTGGAGTCCGCGCCCGGACCTGGCTCGACCCGGGTAACGGAGGAGAGCGCCGGAGCGCGGGCGAGCCCTGGCCCGGCGGGGGCCGTGCCGCGGCAGCCGCGAGCCGTCATGGCCTCCTCGCTGCCCGAGGCGCGGGAAATCCAGGCACAGCTCCTGCTGGCGCGGGTCCGCCACTCCCTGGAGCGGGCCTGGCGCCGCGCCTCCGCCCAGGGGGACTTCTCCCTGGCTCCAGGCCGCATCCTTCAGAGCCTCCTCGACCGGCGCTGCGGGCTCATGGAGCAGCACGCCGAGGAGCTCCAGACCTGGAAGCACTCGCTGGGGCTCGAGGGCTCCAGCGGAGCCGAGCTGTGCCGGGGCCTGCTGTTCGCCTCGCTCCGGGAGGGCCTCGCCCTGCCGGAAGACCTCACCCCCGCGCGGCTCTGGAGCCTGCTGGAGCAGGTGGACGCCGCGTACGAGCAGCTCGTCGTGCGAGAGGCCTCCTCCTCGAGCGAGAGCGGCTTTCGCGCCGCTGTCGAGCGCTTCCGGGAGGCGCGCCGGCACATCCTCGGCCCGGAGCTGGATGCCCGGCTCTTCGGGCTCTCGGATGACGTGCTCCTGCTGCCGTCCCAGGTGGACGCGCTCCTTCGCGCCCCTGGCGCCTCCGTCGAACAGAACGTGGCCACCTGGCGGGCCGGGCTCCAGCGCATCGAGCGCGAGCATGGCGTGCGGCTCGCGGACGTGATGGAGCCGCTGGAGCTGGCCCGGCAGGAGCTGCGGCTGCGCGAGGCCTCCGGTCCGTTGGACGAGGAAGCACGTCGCGCGGTGCTGGAGCGCCATGCCGGGCCGGAGGTGGCCTCGCGGGAGCTGGCGTTCCGGCATGAGCAGCAGGAGCTTGCCGAGCGCCTGAGCGCCTTCAACGCGGAGCGGGAGCAGCTCCTGGAGAAGCTGCGCGGCGAGGGGCTCACCGAGGCGCAGCTCCGCGAGCGCCTGCCTGAAATCGATCAACGTCTCTTCGAGAAGTACCACCTGCGGTAATCCCCCACTGAAGACAGGAGGCCGTGATGGAGCTCCACCGGCTCGTGCGACGCTGTTTCCCCCTCTCCGCCGGAGTGCTGGCGCTGGCCCTGACCGGCGTCGCCCGGGCGGAATCGACACCCACGTTCGATGCCAATTACGCGAGCCACCCCAAGTCCTGGTTCGACGCCGTGAGCGAGGCGGACTACTTCAACCCGTCGCTCACGCGCTCGTGGCAGCTCAACGAGACCTGCGACGACAGCGGCGCGTTCTCGATGGCCACCTACAACATCTTCCACAACGTCCCGTTCGTGACCGACTTCGGTGACGAGATGGAGCAGAGCCTGGGCAAGGTGACGAAGTGCGCCGACGTGCTCGTGCTCCAGGAGGCCTGGGACTACGACGACATCATCCAGGACGGGCCCAAGGCGGACCTGGCGGCGCGCGGCTACAGCATGGCGACGCCGAGCGGCTACTACTGTGGTGACACGCTGGATGGCGCCATCGAGAACGACTGCAGCGGGCTGGTGCTCTTCTACAAGAGCGGGACGACGCTGGTGAAGGCGCTGGGCTTCCAGGCCTTCACGGACGTGAACGGCCCGGACGTGCACAAGGAGAAGGGCGTCTGGGGCGCCATCCTCGCCAAGGGAGGCCGGTACTACTACGTGTTCACCACGCACTTCACGTACGGGTACAACAGCCACCTGGACGGGGACTCGGCGTCGGACAGCTCGCGCATCTCCAATATGAAGCAGTCGCTGGCCTACATCCGTGCGCAGGTGAGCGCGAACCGGGCCAGCTACCCGCCGGCGGCCGTGCTCTTCGGCGGAGACTTCAACGCGGACTTCAACAGCACCGCGGCGGCCACCAAGGGGCACCAGCTCCTGGTGCAGGCGCTCGCGGACAGCTCCTTCTCGGAGCCGTATGCCTACCGGCAGGCGGGGGCGGTGATGGGGGCCCATGAGACGGCGGGCTTCCAGTCCTGCTGGGTGGGGAGCTCGGTGGACACGGGCCCCAACGGCATGGCCTCGGGCATCAAGGCGGATCTGGACACCGTGCTGCTGGGCAGTCCAGCCGCGTTCGGCACCTGCGCGGCGTCGGTCATCGGGTATAGCGGCTGGGCGCCCGCGTGGAAGACGCTGGATGGCACCCAGCGGCTCTGGCCCTACTACACGCACTCGGACCATTACGGGCGCTGGGTGAAGGTGAAGCCCGGTTGCTGACCGCGGTGAGCACTCGCTGGCGCGCGCTGCCCGAGCCGTGGAAGGTGGCCGCGTGGGCCGGCGCGGGAGGACTGGGGGTGGGCGCCTCCGCGCACCTGCTGCTGGTGTTTCCCGTCAACGTGCTCGGGCTCGTCGCCGGCTTCGCCTGTCACTTCCGTGCGCTGGCGCGGAGCCCCACGCCACGAGTGGGGCTCCGCGCGGGCGCGGTGTTCGGAGGGACACTGGCGGCGAGCACCCTCTACTGGCTGACGGACGTCCTCCAGGTGCTGACGCCCGGCGAGCGCATCGCCGGCGGCGCGGTGGTGGGCGGCTTCCTGCTGCTGATTTCGCTGCCGTACGCACTGTGGGGGTGGGCAGCGGGCCGGCTGTCCCGGAGTGCCCTGTCGCCCTGGCTCCCGCTGCTCCATGCACCGGGACTGGTGCTCACCCAGGCGCTCATCCATGACGCGTGGCTCGGCTTCCCCTGGTTGCACTACGGGTACTGGCTGGCGCTCGGGCCGCTCGGACGCTGGTTGGGGATTCTCGGCGCGCAGGGGGCGGGGCTGCTTCCGCTGTGTGTCGCGGCGGGCCTCGGGGGCTGGGGCCAGACTCCCCGGGCGGCTCCCATGGGAGGGATGGCGGCGGTGGTGCTCTGCCTGGGCCTCCTGCTCCCCGCGCGCTGGGCAGCCCCCACGGAGCCGCGCCCCGTCACGATTGCCACCATCACCCTCCCCCTGGCCGAGACAGGAGACAGCGTACGGGATGACCTCTCACTGCTGTCCCGGTACGTGGCGGCCACCCGTGAGGCCCGAGCGGACTGGGTCGTCTGGCCGGAGTCCGTCATCCGCGACGGTGGCATGAACCTCCGGGCGCTCGCCGAGGTGCTCGGCCCGCGGGGCGCTCCTGTCTTCGCGGGCGCGCTGCTCCCGGCGCCAGCGGCGGGGCGCTACAACGCCCTCGTCGAGCTGCGCGGCGGTCAGCCCGTCTACTACAAGCAGAAGCTCGTTCCCTTCTCCGAGTATGTCCCGAGTCAGCCGTTGCGCCAGCTGTTCGCCGTGCTCGAGCTCAACACGCTGAAGACGAACGTGAGCGCGTGGCAGAGCCCCCAGCGGGCCTTCGCGGTGGGCGGCGTGGCCCTGCGTCCGCTGCTCTGCTACGAGGTCGCCTTCACCGAACTGGTGGAACCCGACGAGCGCCCCCAGGTGCTGCTCAATATCGGCAACGAGCACTGGTTCCGCCGGAGGCTCCTCCACCGGATGACGCTGGCGATGGGCGTGGCGCGCGCGCGGGAGTATGGCCTGCCGCTGGTGCGCGCGGTGACGGAGGGATACAGCGGCTCGTTCGAGCCAGACTCGAGCGGCTGGAGCGGCACGACGGCGGAAACGGGCTCGGCCACGCTGCACCACGCGCGAGTGACTCCCCAGCCCGCGGCGACGCCGTACAGCCGCTGGCGCCGTCTGCTCACCCAGCGTCCCTGAGCCACGTCGTCGAGAGCGATGCCGTGCGGCGGCCCGTCCACCCGGGAGGACCTCGCTGCGTCAATATTTCAACTAAATCATGTTTAACAGGTTTTATGTGGAGTTCTGGATGTTTCATGCTCTCTCCCGGCTGTTCGCGCCCGAGCGGGGCACGGTTGCCGTGCCTCCCGGGGAGCGACAGCTCGATGAGGCCCCGCAATGAAAAGAACCCACGAAGCAGCTCCCCCCAGAGTCTCCCTCCTCTCCGCGCTGGTCACCGCGTTCCTGGCATTCAGCCCGGAGGCCAGCGCCGCCCCTCCTCTTGCCACCATCACGCCGACGACCGGCGTGGCCACCGCCGCCACCGGGAAGCGCGACGTCCTGCTGGTCGGCAACAACTGGGATGGCACCGTCGACGTCATCGACGTGCAGACCTACCAGCGGCTGAGCCGCATCAACGTGATTCCGGACCGTAGCGAGCGGATGCTGGAAATCACGTTCGACCCGGTGCGCCTGACGTACTTCCTGTTCATCCGCGAGCAGGTGGGCGAGGGCCACGATCAGTTCGTGGATGACGTGTTCGCCTCGAACGACGGGCAGGTCATCTACGTCTCGCGGCCAAGCTTCGCGGACGTCGTTGCCATCAACCTGAGCACCGGCAAGATCCGCTGGCGGACGCGGGTCGACGGAAATCGCGCCGACCATATGGCCATCTCGCCGGATGGCACCCGGCTCGCCGTCTCGGCATCGACGGCGAATCGCGCGCACATCATCGACACCGCGACCGGGAGCATCGTCGGCTCCTTCCCCTCGGGGGACAACCCGCACGAGAACAACTACTCCCGGGACGGCAGCAAGATCTTCCATGCCAGCATCGGCACCGTCTACACGGCGCTCGATACCCCGGATATGGACGGCACCAAGGGTGAGCGCATCTTCCAAATCGTGGATGCACGCACGCTGCAGGTCCTCCGGAAGATGAACATGCGCCAGAAGCTCGCCGAGATCGGGATGCCCGACATGAGCGCGGCGGTCCGGCCGATGGCGCTGTCTCCCGATGAGCGGTTCCTCTACTTCCAGGTGTCGTTCTTCCACGGCTTCGTGGAGTACGACCTGGAGGCGGATCGCGTGACGCGGATTGCCCACCTGCCCGTCTCCCCGGAGACGCAGGCGCTGCGCCGGGACCAGTACCTCCTTGACTCCGCCCACCACGGACTCGCGATGAGCGGCGATGGGACGAAGCTCTGCGTGGCGGGCACGATGTCCAACTACGCGGCCATCGTCTCGCGCGAGACGTTCCACTACCGCATCCACCCGCTCGGCGCGCGGACCTACTGGGCCACGAGCAGCACCGACGGGCGCTACTGCTATGTCTCGGTGGCGGGTGACGACTCCGTGTCGGTCATCTCCTACGAGACCGAGGAGGAGGTGGCCCGCATCCCCGTGGGCGACCACCCGCAGCGTGCGCGCACCGCGAAGCTCGCGGCGTCGCTCTTCCCCTGACGAAACCGTAGCGGGGCGGAAGGATGCGCCCCGGCCCGGGCGCCCGCGCTGGTGTGCGCGGGCGTCCGGCGGGTTCAGTCGTGGACGCATCTTCATGACTGGTATTGAGATGTTCCTGGCGAGGGGACGGGCGGCAGCCAGAGCAAGCGTCATGCCGGTGGCGTCCCCGTCCGCGTCCAGGAGGGCGTGGGCGTCGCAAGTGCGCTCGCGGCGTGACGTGACGCGCCCGCCTGCCCCCCTCGGACGCGCTCCCCCCAGGCAGGGAGAGATGGGCAAGTGGCGGGTGCCCCGCTATAATGCCGCCATGTTTCCGCGGGAGTCGTACGCCTTCGATGCATGACCAGCCGGACGTCCGTCGCCTCGCGACGAGGATGTCCGGCGGTATCCGAGCGCCGTGGTTCCCCCCGGCGTTCGTGGATGGCTGAGCGAAACCCGGCCCACCCCGTCGAGGGCCATGCGTCCGCCCCAGCCTCGAGGCCTCCCATCGGTCATCTCGGCGGATCCGCGTCCGCTCGGAATGGCCCTCGCCGCGCTGGCATCGCCGCGCTCCACGGATTCATCGATGCGTTGGCTGAACTACCACCACCTCTTCTACTTCTGGACCGTCGCGAGGACCGGGAGCATCGCCGCGGCGAGCCGAGAGCTGTACCTGTCGCAGCCCGCCATCAGCACTCAAATCAAGTCCCTGGAGGAGCAGCTCGGAACGCCGCTGTTCGAGCGGCGGGGCAGGACACTCGTCCTCACCGAGGCCGGACGGAAGGCGCACGACTACGCGGAGCAGATCTTCCGGCTGGGGCACGAGCTGTGCGAGTCGCTGAGCGCCTCCGCGGCGCAGCCCCGGCTGCGAGTCGGGCTCGGCCCGATGACCTCGAAGCTCCTGGCCTCTCACCTGCTGGGCCCCATGTACGCGCAGCCGGGCCCCCTGCTCCTCGAATGCCGCGAGGCGCCCACGGACATCCTGCTGTCGATGCTCGCCGCACGGGAGCTCGACCTGGTGCTGGCGGATGACGACCCGCGTCCCAACACCGTCGGCACGCCGGAGTGGGAGTTCCTGCGCCGGGTGGACTTCGGCCTCTTCGGCGCGCCAGCGCTGCTGGAGTCCTTCGAGTTTCCACGCTCCCTCCAGGGCGCGCCCATGCTGATGCCCACGCCCGGCTCGGCGCTGAGAGACCGGCTGTCGGAGTTCTTCCGCGCCCACGACGTCTCACCGAAAGTCGTGGCCGAGTGCGAGGACGGCGCGCTGATGGTGGAGCTGGCCCGTTGTGGGGTGGGACTGCTCGCGGCCCCCGCCGAGCTGCGCGCCACGTTGCAGAGCGTGCACGGCCTGCGCTGGGCGGGCCCGCTGGACGCGGTGCAGGTGAATGTCCTGCTGCACTCCACCCGCGCGCAACGGAGCCACCCCGCGGTGGAGAGGCTCCTCAAGTCCACCGCGAGGGCCCCAGCGCCAGCGCACGCCGCGGGATAGGCGCGGAGGTGGCCCGGGGCTTCAGCGCTCCCGCCCGCCCAGCCGCGCCAGCTCCGCCGCCAGCTCCGCGAGGTCGATGGGCTTGATGAGCACCGTGGCCTTCCGGGTGGCGGGGCTCATCTCCAACACCCCATGGTCTCCGGGCGCGGCAATGGCCACCACGGGCACGTCCAGGCCACTGGCGAGGATGCCATTGAGCGTGCGGGCCGCCACGGACGCGGCGCCGTCGGGCACGTCCAGCAGGAGGACGTGGACCTTCGCCGGCTGCGACGCCGGCGCTCGGGTGAGCGCCTCGGCCTCGGCCTGATTCGCGGCGGCGAGGACCTCGAACTTGTGGCGGTTCAGGCCACGGGTGAGGGTCTCTCGCAGCCGTGTGTTGTCGGTAATCATCAACACCCGCGTGGGAGGGGGCGGGTTGTGCCAGGGGGGCGAATCCATGGAGGGCATACATGCGAGGGTTGCCGCGGACACCGTCCCGAACCATGACAAAAACCAGAATGGCTCTTCGGCTCCCTGCATCCAGATATTGAAATGCCTCTTCGCCGCGCTGGAGCGTATGGGCTTCCCTCCATCGAAGCGCGGGGGGACCCGCCGGAGGTCCAGGTGTTGGTTCAGCTGCGAGGGCAGGGAGCGGAGTTCAGGGCAGTGGTCATCCAGGATGAGCTGTCATTGGGCCTGGGACTGCTGGAGCCCGCCCTCCTGAAGGCCCGGTTCTCGGTGGAGCGGCGCATCCACGGGGTGGAGGCGGAAGATGCCCACGCCGATCTGCTGGTCGTCCTCGGTGGCTCCCTGACGACGCCGGAGGCCGAGCAGAGTGTCTTCCTGACCCGGGTGAGGAACCTGCTGGAGCGCCGGCTGGCCGATGCCAGGCCCGTGCTCGGCATCTGCCTGGGAGCCCAGCTCCTGTCGCTGGCGGGTGGAGGCCGGATTCCGCGGAACCGGGCGGGCCCCCTGCTGGGAATCGCTCCCGTCGTGCCCACGGCCGAGGGCCGGATGGACTCCCTCTTCCGTGGGCCGCTGCAGCGGCTGGATGTGGTGCATTGGCACGAGGACGTGTTCGAGCTTCCGCCACGCTCGGTTCGACTGGCCTCCTCGCGGGCCTGCGCGAACGAGGCCTTCCGGCTTGGCAATGCCTGGGGGCTCCTGTTCCATCTCCAGGCGGATTTCGAGCAGTTCAACAGATGGCTTCAGCTGGCTGCCGCCACGGGGAAGACCGGCGGACGCACCGTGGAGGAGATTCGAAGCTACGACCTGTGGCGGCTCCGGGCGGTGCAGCGCCGCAACGAACAGGCGCTGGACCGGCTCCTGGGCGAGGTCGTCCGTACGCTCAAGGCGAACGAACTGCCTGACGGCCCGACGCCCGCATAGCCACCCGCGCGCCCCTCCATCCGCCCGTGTCTTCCTTGGAGAATTCCAGATGAAACAGCAGCCACGAATCATCATCGCCAGAGATGACCTCGACCGCCTCCAGCGCGTCATCGAGAAGTACGACGACGAGCGTGCCGCCACCCTGGCGGACATGCTCGACAGGGAGCTGGGCCGTGCCGAAATCGTTCCCCGCGACCAGCTCCCGGGGGACGTGGTGGCGATGAACAGCACCGTGCTGTTCCAGGACGAGGAGACCGGGGCGCGCCGGGAGCTGATGCTCTGCTATCCGGAGGACGCGCGCGGTGTCGAAGGCCGCCTCTCGATTCTCTCCCCGATTGGCAGCGCCCTGCTCGGGCTCTCCATCGGTCAGACCATCGAGTGGCCGGTCCATGGAGGGCGGCGCCGCCTGACCGTCCTCGCGGTGTCAGCTCCGCCGCGAGACACAGCCGCCGGACCGCGCGTGGCATGACCCGGCGCCCCTCCATCAGGGGGGCCTCGCGCGACACGTGTGCGGTGCCACTGCGGCGGTCAGTGGCGGACCGGTTGAGCAGGATGTTTCACGGCCGCCAGCTCGCCGGGCTCCATGCGGCCCGCAACCGCCGTCGCCGCCCGTGACATCTGGTGTACGCTGCGCACCCGCCGGAGCCTTGGGGTGCGCCGGTATCACGAGGTGTCACGCAGTGCGGTACTTCGCCATGGTCGCGGCCGGGGCCACCCTCTGGGGGTGCTGGTCCCTCTTCCTCCGGCCCGCGGGGTTGTCGGGGGCGCAGAACGCGCTGCTGGCGCTCACGGCCATGTCGCTGCCCGCGCCCTTCCTGCTGCGGCGCGAGGCGCTGCGGAACAAGCGCGCCACCGCGGCGCTCGTCGTCGTGGGCCTGGCGGACGCGGCCAACGTGGCCCTCTTCTTCGCTGCGATGCGAAACGGCCCCGTCTCGGTGGCGGTGCTGACGCACTACCTCGCCCCGCTGCTGCTGGCGCTGGCGGCGCCGTGGGTCCTCGGCGAGCAGCCCTCGACGAGGGCCCTGGTGGGCGTGCCCATCACCCTGGCCGGACTGGCCATGCTCATCCTCCAGCCCGGCACGGCCTTCTCCGGGCTCACGGCGGCGCTGGGCGCGGGAAGCGCCCTCTTCTACGCGGCCATCGTCCTGGGCGCCAAGGAGGCGGCGCGCGCGTACTCCCCGCTCGCCGTCACCTCGCTGCACGCCCCCATCTCCGTGGCGGTGCTGCTGCTCTACTTCGGAGCGGAGGCACTTCCACCGGCGATGCTGGACGCGGCCACACTCCGAGTCCTCGTGGGCGGCGCGGTGTGCGGCCTCACGGGAAACATCCTCTTCAACGCGGGACTGCGGCGCGTGCCCACGGCGGCGGCCGGGGCCCTCACCTACCTGGAACCCCTTACGGCCTCCGTGGTGGGATGGGCCTTCTTCGCGGAGTCACTGACGCCCCTGGGCGTCGCGGGCGGCATGCTGGTGCTGGCGGCGGGAGCCTGGGTGGCCGCCGAGCGCCGGGCACCCTCGCGGGCACTCCTGGAGGCGGCGCCGGCGCCGTCCGGCACGCCCTGAACCGTCATTCCAAATCCCCCCTTGCATGCGCGGGGACACCTTTGGTCCTCTTGGGGCCCACACCCCGCACGACACCTCTTCAGTTCCTGGCGACGCCGTATGCCTATGGAAACCGCAGCCGACAGCCGTGAGTACCGCGTCGTCTTCTTCTGCCCCGCGTCGAGCGCCCGGCTCGAGCGGCTGGAGGCGCCCGTGCGGCGGCTGCTCTCTCGCATCCAGGCGCCGCCCGCGGAGCTGGCCCCCTTGCAGGAGGCCGGGCCGCTCACCGAGGCGGGCTGGCAGGTGTTCCTCGTCCGCTCCCTGACCGAGCGCTCCGCCGCGCAGGCCATGGCCGCCTACGTCAGCGAGGCCACCTGCGCGCTGGCCGCCGAGCTGGATGCCGAGGTGCTGGGCCTCTACGTGGACGTGTCGGGCGACTCGGCCCGCATCTGCCGCTGTGGCCCGGAGGACGGGCCGGAGACCTTCGCCGGCCGCCGGCAGGCCGCGCTCAACCGCACGGCCGAGTGGCTGGAGGTGGCGCCCACCAGCCTGTCCGCCCTCTTCCACCTCGACCCGCCGGACGCCGACTACGAGCCGGACGCGGACGACCGCTTCGTCGAGGAGAAGCTGCGGGAGGCGCGCAGCTACATGGAGCGCTACCGTCAGGGGAAATGAGGTCGCGAACTCCGGAGGACCTCGCTGGCCGTTGCCCGCGCTGCTTCCTGCCCACGTCCCTGTGTCTGTGCGCCGACGTGCCGTGTGTCCCCACGCGCACGGAGCTGCTCGTCATCCGCCACCACAAGGAGACGCTGAAGTCCACCAACACCGCCCGCATGGCGGCGCTCGCCCTGCCCCGCTGCACCATCGTCTCCTACGGGTCGCCAGGACGGCCCTTCGACCCGTCCGTGCTGGAGGCGCCGGACACGTGGCTGCTCTTCCCGGACGCGCAGCAGACGCCCGCGCCGGACGCGCCACCTCCGGCGCGGCTCATCGTCCTGGACGGGAGCTGGGGCCAGGCGCGCCGCATGGTGCAGCGGCTCCCCGCGCTGCGGCGCCTGCCGGGCCTGAAGCTGCCACCGCCCGCGCCCGACACACGCCGCCTGCGCCGGCCGCCCCACCCGGACGGAATGTCCACGCTGGAAGCCATCGCCGGCGCGCTGGCACACCTGGAGGGCGAGCCCGTGGCCCGGCCCCTCTACGAGCTGCACGAGCGGATGATTGACCGGGTGATGATGAGCCGCGGCCGGCTCGCCATGCCCGGCTGTGACGAGGACGGCGGGGACTGACGGCCCCGCCCCCGGCTCAGCAGGTGCTACCGGCGGAGCAGCGCGCCTTCTTCATCTCCTCGGCGAACGGGCTGGGCTCCAGGAAGCCGGTGACACGCGGCTTCGTGAGCACCTCTCCCTTCGGCGACACGAAGGCCACGGTAGGGAGGCCCTCCACGCCGAAGCGCTCCAGCAGCGCGTCCAGCGCGTCCTCGCTGTTCGTCGCGTCAATCTTGATGTTGAGGAACTGCCCCTCCGCCGCCGTGGAGATGACCTCCGGGGCGGGGTACGTCTCGCGGTCCAGCTCCTTGCAGGCCGCGCACCAGTCCGCGAAGAAGTCGATGAGCACCGGGCGCCCCTCGGCCTTCGCCTGCGCGAGCACCTTGTCGAACTCCTCCGGGGAGAACGTGGCCTGCTTCGCGGGCATGACATGGTGCCACTGCCAGGCGGGCGCGCGCGGCGGCTCGGCCAGCCCCATGCGCACCCACAGCGCGCCCACCGGCCCCGCGTCCAGCGCGCCGCCGCGCAGCACCAGCGCCACCACCACCAGCGCCACGCCCAGCGCCTTCATCGAGAAGTCCCGCGCGCCGTCCTTGAACGAGCGGTGCACCGCGCCCGCCAGCACGCCCGCCATCACCAGCGCCGCGGCGATGGCCGCCCCCGGCCACTGCCCCACCTGCGCGCCCAGCCCCTTCACCGCGTCACGCGCCCAGGGCAGCGCGTCCTTCAGGTAGTTGAAGGCCAGCGCCACCAGCATGATGCCGAGCACGCTCTTCACCCACTCCATCCACACGCCGCCACGCGGCAGCCGCACGGTGAAGACGCCGATGAGGAAGAACGGCACGCCGATGCCCAGCGCGTAGATGAACAGCAGCGTCGCGCCCAGGGTGGTGTTGGCCGTCTTCGCCACGAAGGCCAGCAGCCCCGTCAGCACCGGGCCCGTGCACGGCGCCGCGAGGAAACCGGACACACTGCCCATCAGCAGCGCGCCCACCACGCCCGTGCCGCCCACCGACGTCAGCTTCGTCTGCAGGCCATACGGCAGCGCCAGCTCGAACGCCCCGAACATGGACGTGGCCAGCAGCAGCAGGAACACCGCCAGTCCCGCCACCACCGCCGGATGCCCCAGCAGCGCGCCGAAGGCCTGCCCCGTCTTCGCCGCGAGGATGCCCAGCGCGCTGAACACCACCCCCATGCCCACGATGTAGGCCGAGGTGAGGAGCAACGCGCGCCCCCGCCCCTCCGCCTTCCGGGCCCCGAAGACGGAGACCGTTATCGGGATGAGCGGGTAGACGCAGGGCGTCAGGGCGGTGAGCAGCCCACCGGCGAACACCACCGCGGCGCCTACCGCGAGGCTGCCCGACTCCAGGAACCGGGCCGCGTCCAGGCCGGCATTGGGCCCGGTGGGCAACAGCCACGGCACCACCGCCACCGCCACACCGGCCAGCACGGCCACCAGACCCAGCTTCTTCGCATCCATGCGCGCTCTGCTCCGTATGCCCCAGGGCTGCCCTTCTATACGCAGACCCGGGGCAACGGGCTACTGCGCAGGAGCACCAGGCGGGGAAGCAGGCACCTTCAAGCCCGCGGAGCGCGCCAGGCCCATGACGCCCTCCACAGCGGCGGCGATGTAGCCAAATGGGTTCGCTCCATCCACCGCCGTGACGTGCACCTCGCCCATCTTCTGCTGGAAGGCGGCGGCCACCTGGGGGAGTTGCTGCGCCAGCGTCATCTGGATGACCTCCGGGCTGACGGTGTTCTCGATGTCGCGCAGCACCTTCGCCTTGTTCAGTTCCAGCTCCTGGAGCGCGCGGTCCTTGCGCGCGCGCAGCTCGGCGATGACCACCTCCGTCTCGACGATGGACCTGCGGGCCTGCACCACCTGGAGCTCCGCGTACAGCCGCTCCGCCTCCTGCTGGTGCTCGGCGAGCATCGCCTCGTGCCGCGCCATGGCCTGCTCCTGCTCGCGGCGAAGGCGCTCCAGCGCCATCCGCCCCTTCTCCGCCTCCGCCTCCTGCTCGGCCCTCAGCTTCGCGAGCTCCACCTCCTGCTCGCGCTGCAGCTTCTCCATCTCCACCTGCGCGCGGCTGGTGGACAGCGCCCGCTCGGAGACAATCTTCGCCTGGGCCAGGCGCGACTCGGCGGCCAGCGCCTCCAGCTTCGCCTGCTCGTCGGACACCTGCTTCTTCTGGCGGACCTCCTGCTCCGCGGCCAGCCGGGTGAGAGCGACCTCGCGCTCCACCGTGACGTGCTCCTGCTTCAGCGTGCGCTCCTGGGCGAGCTTCGCCTCGGCGACGCGCGCCTCCACCGCCAGCGCCTCCAGCCGGGCCTGCTCGTCCGAGACCTGCTTCTTCTGGCGCACCTCTTCTTCCGCGGCCAGCCGCTGCAGGCTGAGCTGCCGCTCGGCCTCCGTCTCCTCGCGGTGGACGAAGCGCTCCTTGGCCAGCTCCGCCTCGCGCGCCTGCCGCTCCGACTCGCGGCGGAAGCGCGCCTGCATGTTCTCGAAGACGGTGGAGGACAGGACGCGCACGTCCTGGATTTCAATCGTGTCGAGGATGACGCCCCAGCCGGCGTCCGTCTCGTCCTCCAGCTTGCCCCGGCCCGCCACCACCGGCGCGATTTCGCGCATCAGCTCCGCGGCGATGCCCTCCTTGCGCTTGGAGAGGCACTCCTCCACGGACATGTTCGCCACCAGGCGCCGCGCCGCGCCCACGAACATCTCCCGCAGAAGCTCCGCCAGCTTCTCCTGCGCGCGCTCCGGGAAGGAGAAGTTGAGCATGCGGAACGCCACCAGCGGGTCCGCGATGCGGTACACCGCGAGGCCCGTCACCTGCACGCCCACCTTCTCGCTCGTCACCTGGTCCGCGCTGAACTGCAGCCGCTGGATGCTGGTGGGCACAATCGCCACCGAGTCCCCCGGCAGCTTGAAGCAGCTGGCGCCCTGGCCGCTGACCTCGCGCACCCGGCCGCGCCGCATGTGCACCAGGAACTCGCTGGGCCGCGCGGTGATGAGGCCCCAGCGCTTCATCTTCTCCGGGTCCTCCACCGGCTTGCCCGCGCGCCAGCCCTCAAGGTGACGGGGCTGCCCGCCCCCGCCGCCCCCGCCGTCCACCCGGACGAGCTGCACCCGGGACACGCCCTCACCGGACTCGGGGGACTCCTTCACTCTGGCCGCCTGCTTCGTGTTCGCGCTCATGCCTGCCTCCTTGCGTGAGGCAGCCTGTGCAGGCGGCCGGCCAGGGCATGGCCCGCCGGGAAATCAGGACCTTGGGCGAGGGGGCCGCGCCATTCCGGACCACCCCGCTCCAGGACGGCGCACCCGGAGTGATCCACGGCGGCGCGGCGTTGACTCCGGCGGCGCGATTCCGGAGCGGCTCCAGCCCCCTTCTGGTGCACCTTCCGGGTCTCCTGCCCTCCTTATGTTCGCTTGACCCGAGGGCACGCCCTTTTATATTTGACCAGTCCGGTCCACATTCAGGTACGCCGGTGTAGGCCTCCGCGGCGCGCCAGTTCAAGGTGCCGGGGCGCGGGGGCGGTTCGGGCCCCCATCAGGAAGGTACTGGAAGCACATGGTGAAGCTGCCGATCTACATGGACAACCACGCCACCACGCCGCTGGACCCGCGGGTGCTGGAAGTCATGCTGCCCTACCTGCGCGAGGACTTCGGCAACGCGGCCAGCCGCAACCACGTCTTCGGCTGGAAGGCCGAGGCGGCGGTGAAGAAGGCCCGCCAGCAGGTGGCCGAGCTCATCGGCGCGTCCGAGCAGGAAATCGTCTTCACCTCCGGCGCCACCGAGTCCGACAACCTGGCCATCAAGGGCGTCATCGAGTTCTACAAGTCCAAGGGTGACCACATCATCACCCTGAAGACGGAGCACAAGGCCGTCCTGGACACCTGCAAGCGCCTGGAGCGCATCCGCCAGGAGCGCCTGGACGAGCTGAAGGCGCTGCGCCTGTCCGAGCTTTCGGGGCAGGACGTCACCGAGGACAACCTGGCCGAGCTGGCGGCGAAGTACGACGTGGAGAACGACGCCGTCTACCAGAAGTGGGCGGAGCGCCCCACGGGCGGCGCGCGCGTCACCTACCTGGACGTGGAGAAGGACGGGCGGGTGAGCCTGGAGAAGCTGGCCGCGGCGATGACGCCGAAGACGGTGCTGGTCTCCATCATGTTCGTCAACAACGAGATTGGCACCGTGCAGCCCGTCGCGGAGATTGGCGCGCTGTGCCGTGAGAAGGGCGTGCTCTTCCACTGCGACGCGGTGCAGGGCATCGGCAAGGTGCCCTTCGACGTGGAGGCCATGAAGGTGGACCTCGCGTCCATCACCGCGCACAAGATGTATGGCCCCAAGGGCATCGGCGCGCTGTACGTGCGCCGCAAGCCGCGCGTGCGCATCGCCCCCATCATCGACGGCGGCGGCCACGAGCGCGGCATGCGCTCCGGCACGCTGAACGTGGCGGCCATCGTCGGCTTCGGCGCGGCGGCGGAGCTGGCCCGCAAGGAGCTGGCCGAGGAGTCCGCCCGCATCCTCCGCCTGCGCGAGAAGCTCCGGAAGGGGCTCACGGACGCGCTGGACATGACCATCATCAACGGCTCGCTGGAGCACCGGCTGCCGGGCAACCTCAACATCTCCTTCGCCCACGCCGAGGGTGAGTCCCTGATGATGGGCATCAAGGACGTGGCGGTGTCCTCCGGCTCGGCCTGCACGTCCGCCTCGCTGGAGCCGTCCTACGTGCTCCGGGCGCTGGGCGTGGACGAGGAGCTGGCGCACAGCTCCATCCGCTTCGGCCTGGGCCGCTTCACCACCGAGGAAGAGGTGGACTACGTGGTGGAGCTGGTCGTGGACAAGGTCCGCAAGCTGCGTGAGATGAGCCCGCTCTACGAGATGGCCAAGGAAGGCATCGACCTCAAGAGCATCGAGTGGACGGCGCATTAGCGCGTCTTTCCCGGCATACAGCGGAGCGCATGGCCCCCCGGCCGGGGGGCATTGCCCTCCGGAACCTTTGGTGAGAAGCAGCCGTTGAAGGAGTCGGTATGGCTTACAGCGACAAGGTCATCGACCACTACGAGAACCCCCGCAACGTCGGGACGCTGGACAAGGAAGACCCGAACGTGGGCACCGGCCTGGTGGGCGCGCCCGCCTGCGGCGACGTGATGCGGCTGCAGCTCAAGATTTCCGACGACGGCCTCATCGAGGACGCGCGGTTCAAGACGTTCGGCTGCGGCTCGGCGATTGCCTCCTCGTCGCTCGTCACCGAGTGGGTGAAGGGCAAGACGGTGGACCAGGCGATGACCATCTCCAACAAGGACGTGGCCCGCGAGCTGTCGCTGCCGCCGGTGAAGATTCACTGCTCCGTGCTGGCCGAGGACGCCATCAAGGCGGCCATCGAGGACTTCAAGAAGAAGCGCGCCGCGCGCCAGGCCAAGGCGTCCTGACGCGTGCCGGGAACGCTCCCCCTCCTTATCTTCGGGGGAGGGACCCATGGGAGACGGAACGATGAGCGAGCAGGCGACCCAGCAGACGACGCAGCAGAGCCAGGTGCCTGCCACCGCGCCCGCGGCGAAGCCCGCCCCCAAGGGCATCGTCATCGCGGATAGCGCGGTGCGCCGGCTGAAGGAGCTGCTGGAGCAGCGCCAGACGCCCGAGGCCGGCCTGCGGCTGGCGGTGAAGGGCGGCGGGTGCTCCGGCCTCCAGTACTCCATGGAGTGGGCGGAGAAGGCCCGCGAGCGCGACAAGATTTTCGAGAAGGACGGCGTCCGCGTCTTCGTGGACCCGAAGAGCTACCTGTACCTCATCGGCACGGAGCTGGTGTTCGAGCAGACGCTGATGGCCTCGGGGTTCAAGCTGAACAACCCCAACGTGAAGGCCGCCTGCGGCTGCGGCGAGAGCTTCGCCGTCTGACCCGCGCTCCCCTTCCCCGGGGGAGCCACCGTCACCGGGCCCGGCCAGCCGCCGGGCCCTTTTCGTTTGTCACCCCTGGAGAGCCCCCTGTGAGGACCCACTTCGACGTCTTCGGGCTGCCGCGCGCCTATGACGTGGACGTGCCGGCGCTGGAGAAGCAGTACCGCGAGCTGTCGCTGCAGCTGCACCCGGACCGGGTGGCGCAGGCCGACGCGCGCGAGCGGCTGAAGGCGCTGGAGGGCACCACCGCCCTCAACGAGGCCTTCAAGACGCTGAAGGACCCGGTGCGCCGCGCCTTCTACCTCCTCAAACTGCACGGCATCGACCTGGACCGCGAGGACGCGGGCGCGCAGAAGGACATGCCCCTGGAGTTCCTGGAGGAGGTCATGGAGCTGCGCGAGGCCCTGGACACCGCCATGGAGAAGAAGGACCTGCCGCGCGCCCGGGCCATGGCCACCGACGTGGAGGCCCGGCGCAAGGCGGCGCTCGGAGAGGCGGCGGGCGCCCTCCGCGCCCTGGAGGGTGGCGGGCCGGGGGCGGACGGGCAGGCCCTGGTGAAAAAGGCATCGCACGCGCTGGGGCGGGTGCGCTACTTCACGCGCTTCCTCGAGCAGGTGGACGCGTTCGAGGAGGAGAGTCTGTCGTGAGCAAGAACGGCTACCTGCAGATCCACGACCCGCTGAAGCCCAGGGGGCAGGCGGTGGGCATCGACCTGGGCACCACCAACTCGCTGGTGGCGTCGGTGGTCCACGGCAAGCCCCGCTGCGTCCCCGTGGACGAGGGGGACTCACTGCTGCTGCCCTCCGTGGTGCACTACGCGAAGGACGGCGGCGTGGTGGTGGGCGCGCGGGCCCGGCGCCTGGCCCCCGAGCACCCCACCGACACCATCAGCTCCGTGAAGCGCTTCATGGGCCGCAGCCCGGACGACGCGGAGACGCGCAAGCTGGGGCACTACCGCTTCGTCCCCGGCTCCAAGGTGGTCCGCTTCGACGTGGCCGGCGGCACCCCGGTGAACCCCATCGAGGTGTCCGGTGAAATCCTGCGCGCCCTCAAGCGCCGCGCGGAAGCGCACTTCTCCACCAAGGTGGAGCAGGCCGTCATCACCGTGCCCGCCTACTTCGACGACGCCCAGCGCCAGGCCACCAAGGACGCGGGCCGGCTGGCCGGGCTGGAGGTGCTGCGGCTGCTCAACGAGCCCACCGCCGCGGCGCTGGCCTACGGCCTGGACAAGGGCAGCCAGGGCACCTTCGCCGTCTATGATTTGGGCGGCGGCACCTTCGACGTGTCCATCCTCAAGCTGGTGGACGGCGTCTTCGAGGTGAAGTCCACCGGCGGCGACTCCGCGCTGGGCGGCGACGACTTCGACCGGGCCATCGCGCAGCACGTGCTCCAGGCGATGGGCGCTTCGGAGCCCTCCCCCGCCCTCGTCGCCGAGGTGCTGGCCGCCTCGCGCAAGGCGAAGGAGGCCCTCACGGACGCGCCCGAGGTGGAGCTGTCCGCGGGCGGCCACACGCAGGTGGTGAAGCGCGCGGACTTCGACGCCTGGATTCAGCCGCTCGTGCAGAAGACGGGTGTGGTGTGCCGGCGGGCGCTGAAGGACGCGGGCGTGGCGGCCGGGGAGCTGGACGGCGTGATTCTCGTGGGCGGGGCGACGCGGGTGCCGGCGGTGCGGCGGTACGTGGCGGAGCTGTTCGGCCGCGAGCCGCTGGGCGACATCGACCCGGACCAGGTGGTGGCCCTGGGCGCGGCGGTGCAGGCGGACCTGCTCACCAACGCGGACCGGCAGGACGAGGTGCTGCTGCTGGACGTGATTCCGCTGTCGCTCGGCCTGGAGACGATGGGCGGCATCGTGGAGAAGCTGATTCAGCGCAACTCCACCATCCCCACCGCGGCGGCGCAGGTCTTCACCACCTTCAAGGACGGGCAGACGGGCCTGGACGTGCACGTGGTGCAGGGCGAGCGCGAGCTGGTGGAGGACAACCGCAGCCTGGCGCGCTTCACCCTCTCCGGCATACCGGCGCTGGCGGCGGGCATGGCGCGGGTGGAGGTGCGCTTCCAGGTGGACGCGGACGGCATCCTCTCCGTCAGCGCGAAGGAGCAGAGCACCGGCGCCACGCAGTCCATCACCGTCAAGCCAAGCCATGGCCTCTCCGACGAGGAAATCGAGCAGATGCTGCTCGACTCCATCGACCACGCGGAGGAGGACATCCAGGCGCGGCAGGTGCGCGAGCAGCGCGTGGACGCCGAGCGCGTCCTGGCCGAGGCCGAGCGCCAGCTCCGTGAGCACGGCTCACTCCTCCAGGACGGGGAGCGCGCCGCCATCGACGCGGCCATGGCCCGGGTGCGCGAGCTGTCCGCGGGCAATGACCACCTGAAGCTGAAGGAGGCCGTGCACGCGCTGGACGAGACGTCGCGCCCCTTCATCGAGCGGGTGATGAACCAGGCCATCACCCAGGTGGTGGGCGGCCACTCCGTGGAGGAGTTCTGACGTGCCGAAGGTGACCTTCAAGAGCCCCCTGGCCGAGGTCAGCGCGGACGTGCCGGCGGGAACCACCCTGCTGGACGCGGCCGAGCAGTGCGGCGCCCAGGTGGGGCATAGCTGCGGTGGCGTCTGTGCCTGCTCCACCTGCCATGTCTGGGTGCGCAAGGGCCTCGACTCCCTGAGCGAGCAGACGGACGCGGAGGCCGACCGCCTGGACATGGGGTTCGACGTCCGCCCGTACTCCCGGTTGAGCTGCCAGACGGAGCTGGGCGGCGAGGACATCCTGGTCGAAATCACCGAGGAGTCCCTCACCGCCTTCATGGACGAGAACCCCGTCATCCGCCGCGCGCTGGAGGCGGAAGGGAAATGGCCGCTGAAGAAGTAGGGTTGTTACGTTGTGCTTGACGGGGCGGGGCGGTGCCTCTATACGTCTCGCCCATCGCAGCACGGCGCAAGCCGCAGCACCGCAGCAGCAGCACCACCTGCCCAGGTGGTGGAATTGGTAGACACACTAGATTCAGGGTCTAGCGCCTGCAAGGGCATGGAGGTTCGAGTCCTCTCCTGGGCATGAAGTCGCGAAGGGGTCCCGGTTGAAAAACCGGGACCCCTTTTGCGTTTCAGGGCGGTGCGGGCTCCACGGCCTCGTGGGCCACATGGTGCGCGGCCTCTCGCGCCAGGCTGCCGCCCTTGCGCAGGTCCCGGATTCGAATCTTCCGCTGGTGCACGGAGATGGCGCCCACGGACACCTGGCTGATGACGGTGCCCAGGTGGGTGAGCGTGGCGAAGGCCGCCGCGTCCTCCGGCGTGGCCCCCAGGCTACGGGCCGCCCAGCTGGTGACGAAGTAGAACAGCCCCATGCCCGCCGGCACGCCCGGGAGCGACTGCCCCAGGGAGATGGCCCCCAGGACGACGGCGCCGGCGAACAGTCCTCCCTGGATGCCGATGCCGCGCAGCGCCAGCCCGTAGCTGAGCGCGGACGCGAGGACGGGGCCCACGGAGAAGACGAACACCCTCGCCATGCCGGTGAAGGAGCGGGCGGTGCCCAGGCCATCACTGACGTGATGGAGGAAGCTCTCCGTGCGGGGCAGCTTGTGCCGCCGGTGCAGCGCATGCGCGAGCGGGGCGGACCAGTGGGCCAGCAGCACCACGAGCGCCACCAGCCCGATGCACAGGGAGACGGCCACCTTCAACTCGCCCTCGAAGCGGGCCAGCGTCCGGCCGAAGGGGCCCAGCAGGGACGCGGAGACCAGCAGCATCAGCGCCGCGAACTCCATCAGCTTGCACACCCCCACCGAGCCCAGGCAGCGCAGGAAGGGGATGCGCTGGGTGCGCGACAGGAGGAACGAGCGCATGACGTCGCCCAGCTTCCCCGGCAGCGCGTTGTGGACGAAGGCGCCGATGGCCACCAGGTGGTAGCGCTCCTTCAGCGGCACCGGCCGGCGCAGGGTGGCCTGCCACTGCACCGCGCGCAGGGGGATGATGGAGGCCTGCAGGAGGAGGAAGGGCACCAGCCACACGAGGTGGCCGGGCAAATCACGTACGAACTCGTCCAGCGGGAAGCGCGGCTCGAGCAGCGGCCCCGGCCCACGCGGGTGCCACCGGAAGAAGGCCGTGGACAGCAGGACGACGGAGAGCACCAGGCCCACCACCGCCAGCAGGACCTTGAGGACTGTCCGTCCGCCCTGCCCGTACCCGCCGCTCATAGCACCAGCCGCAGGGGCGGCGCGGGGTCGAGGTACGCCTCCGCGAGCCGCTCGTGGAGCTGCGCGCAGTGGCCCAGGCCGGACAGGTCCACCGGCGCATCGGCCGGCCAGCACACCAGGCTGTTGGCCTCCGTGCGCGTCAGCCCGCCGTGCGAGCCGAACTCCCAGGCGAAGCCCACGGTGCCGCCGCGCCGCACCGCCTCGCCGAAGAGCACCACGTCACCCGCCGTCGTCATCGACGGCAGCACGCGGAGGAAGTCCGCCACGGCGCGCTTGCTGAACTCCGTGGAGAGTGGCGCCCGGTCCAGCTCATCCGGGCCGTAGACGCCGCCCTTCACCAGCGCCACCGCCGAGTGGCCGCGCCGCACCGCCACGATGCCAACCTCCGGGCTCCGCGTGACTCGCGCGAGCACGTCCGGGTGCCGCGCCAGCAGCTCGCGGGCCTCCAGCGGCTGGCGCTCGCCGGAGAGGTACACGTGCGCGAAGTTGCCGCACTCCATCACCACCGGCGTGAAGGGCGCGCGCGGGGGGGTGTCCGGCTCGGGCCGGGGGCGGCCATCGCAGAGGCCCCGCACCACGTCTTCGGACAGCGGTTCGTGGTCTTCATTCTCCAGGAGCCACTGCTCCAGGCGCCGGCCCTGGCGCTGCTCCAGGGGCAGGCTGTCCACGTGCCCATGGTCGGAGAGGATGACGACGTCGTAGGGCCGCGCCACGGTGCGTGCCACCGCGTAGAGCTCTGACAGATACGCGTCCACGCGGTGCAGCTCGTCCAGGGCCAGCTCCGAGCGCGGCCCGCGGCGGTGGGCCACCTCGTCGTAGTTGCCGTAGACGAGGTAGATGGCGGGCACGCCGCGCACCATGTCCACCAGGGCCTTGGTGTGCGCGAAGCTCCAGCCCAACCGCTGGAGGAGGACGCGGCTGACGAGGAAGGTCTGCTCATGGCGCCAGTCGCGCAGGGAGCGCGCCCAGTGGCGCACCTCGCGCGCCGCGTGCCACGTGTCCATGCCCAGCGAGCGCAGATACGCGAAGGTGCTCCGCGTGCGCGCCGCGGACAGGCCCATCATCTCGTAGGAGAACGAGCGCGCCATCAGCTTGAAGCTGGCGAGCGTGCTCATGCTCAGCGCATTGCTCGCGCCCGCACGGAACAGGGAGAAGTACCCGTGCCCGCCACCGTCGAGCAGGCTGGTGCGGCCCGCGCCGCGCAGGCGCTGGTCGATGTCCAGCGCGTCCACGGGAGTGCTCATCTGCACCTTGCGCCCCAGCTCCCGGTCGTACCAGGAATACGCCGGCAGGTTGGAGTGCCGCATCCCGTACAGCAGCCCCGCCTGGAAGTAAGGCGTGGACGTGGGCGCGCCCCAGAACGCGTCTTCCAGGTGAAAGGTGCCAGAGCGGACGAGGCTTGCCAGAAACGGCATCTTCCCGCTGACAATCGCCTCGTCCAGGAGGGTCTTGGGGACACCATCCAGGTGGACGATGGCCACGTTCCTGGGACGGCGTTGCGGTGCGGGCGGAACCTTTGAGCCGATGCGGCGGACGAGGCCAAGGGCCCACAGGTGCATTGCTGGGGTGATAACGCTGCTCACGTTGACGCCTCCCCTCCCCCGCGAGCCAAAATGAGCATTCGGGGGGCTGGTCGCCTTCGCCAGGAGCCCGACTTCCTGGTGGGTAGGCGGGCAGCCCGGGCCGCTCAGCAGTTCGGGAGTTTTTGTTCCTCTGAAGCGTCAGAGCGGGCCCCCTCATGTTCATTCCCTCTGTCCTGCTGCTCGCCAGCCTGAGTGCCGCCCCGGTGGTTCCGCCACCGAAGCCCGCTCCCGGCCTTGCACCCGCGAAGAAGGACGCGGGAGTCGACGCGATTGCGCTGCCGTTGGTGAGCTTCAGCTCGGACCACGGGTTCGGTTACGGCGGCGTGGGCGGCATGTACCTGTACGCGCCGGGGAAGGCGCCGTACGCGCACGCCATCGGCGCGCAGGTGTTCTTCAGCAGCCGCGGCGTCCAGAACCACTACATCCGCTATGACGGCCCGCAGTTGATTGGACAGCTGCGGCTGGAGGGGCGGCTGGAGTACCGGCGGGAGATGCGCAGCCCCTTCTTCGGCGCGGGCAACAAGTCCGCCCCGGACTTCCGCGGGGACGAGAGCGACCCGCGCTACAGCTTCGACAAGGGCGCGCCGGGCTTCTGGGTGCGCCTGCGGGGGCGGCCCTTCGGACTGACGCATCCGCTCCAGTCGTACGTGGGCTACGGCTGGCGGCACACGAGCGTGGACACGTACGAGACGTCCATGCTGGAGAAGGAGAAGCCGCTCGGCATGGAGGGTGGTTCCACGGGGCAGCTCCTGGCGGGCGTGCTGTGGGACACGCGTGACGACGAGTCGGACCCGACGGAGGGCGGCGTGGAGGAGCTGGCGCTGCGGGTGTCGGGCAGCGCGACGGGCAGCCGGTATCACTACGCGGGGATTACGCTCAGCGAGCGGCGCTACCTCCGGCTGTCCTCGCGGCTGACGCTGGCGCACCGGCTGACGCTGGACATGCTCTTCGGCGACGTGCCCTTCTACGAGTGGAGCAACACGGGCGGCGTCAACGTGTCCGAGGGCATCGGCGGGATGAGCAGCGTGCGCGGCATCGAGCGCAACCGCTTCCTGGGGAACATCAAGGCGTTCAGCAACACGGAGCTGCGGTTCCAGGCGACACAGCTCCAGGTGTTCGGGCAGAGCATGAAGCTGGGCGCGGTGGTGTTCATGGACTTCGGGCGCGTGTGGCACCCGGGCGTGCCGGACGGCAAGTGGTACGAGTGGCACCCGGGCATCGGCGGCGGCCTGCGTCTGTCCCGGCGTGCCGCGGTGGTGCGCATGGACTACGCGCGCTCCACCGAGTCCGGGCGGCGGCGCTTCTACCTGACGTTCGGACACATGTTCTGAGCCCGGTGGGCCCGCGGGCTCGGCCTGGCTACAGCTTCACGCCGTCCAAGGTGTCCAGGACGGCGCGAATCTCGGCTTCGGTGGTGCCGAATTCCCTAGCGAGCCTCGGCGCGGAGAACGTCACGGCCGCCGTGGACGGTGGGGTCTTCGAGAGGACGCGCACGATGACTCCGAGCTGCCCCGGCCACTGGAGGGCGGCCAGTTCGCCAATCCGCTGCACGGGGTCGCAGATGGTGAAGCAAGGCCACGCCGGGAACCGAAGAGTGCTGACGTCACAGCCGACGAATCGACACCCATCCAGATGCGCGCCCGTGAAGTCGCAGTCCTCGATGCTGCCGAGTTCGGGGTGCTCCGCGTAGGGCCAGCGGCCGAAGTCATTACCGCTCATCGTACCCGTGAAGCGGCAGCCCTTGAGGATGACGCCTTCCCAGCGAAAGTTCGTGAGTTCTCGTTTGACGTCTATGGTGCAGTCGATGAGCCGTGTCCTCGTAATCACCAACGACCGTGTGGGGACCTTGATGATGAGATGGCACCCTCTCAGGGTCAGGTTGTGCCCCAGGTAGCAGAACTCCGTCTTGCTGTTCAGCTCAATCCGCTCGCCTTCAATCTCTCTGTCGCTGAACTGAATCATGATGTTCCTGCACTTGATGGGCTCAGAAGGTGATCATCCGGAAGAGGAAACCGGCCATGCGCTGGCCGTGCAGGGCGAGGTTCGAGTCTGTTCCTGAAAGGATCTCGTAGTAGCAGCCTGTCCTTGGATCAACGGCATCGACGCCAACCTTGCTCCAGCGGAGCTGCGGAAATTCCGCGTTCAGTCGGCTCTCCACGAAGCGCCCCCGGGCCTCGCGCTCAAGCAGACGCGCCAACCAGTAATCACCGCGAGCAGCAGCCGTCTCAATGGCACTCTGCTCGTTGAATGAGAGTTCCCGGGCGCTCCAGCGCTGAGCCGTACGTATGGCTGCCGCCTGAAGTTGTACGCCAACGGGGTCGGTCGCCGGAATGTCCTTCAGCGACTTGTTCGCAGGCACATGCCAGCGCTGGCCTTCAATGACGACCTGCCGATTTCCTCCCTGGTGCTGGATGACGGTGGTTGCCGCGCGCGCCCCGGCGGGTGCCGCGCTCGCCCGACTCCCAGGACTCTTCATCAGCACGGAGAAGGTGCCTTCCGAAGAGGCCGCCACCGTCTCCACCTCGGCCACCGCCGCGAGCCGGAGGCCGCCCTGCGCCTCCGCCTGCACCGCCGCCTGGG
>NZ_JAIQDG010000004.1 GCF_020037125.1 Myxococcus sp. RHSTA-1-4 | reverse complement strand
GAGAAGGAGCTGCGCTTCGCCGTTCGCGAGGGCGGCCGCACGGTGGGCGCCGGCGTCGTGGCGGAGATCATCGAGTAACATGCCTGGGCGGCCCCAGGGCCGCCTGGCACCACATGCCGGACTCCGAGGGGAGGGCGCCTTCGTGGTAGCCTTCCCCTTCCGTGTCTGATGAGGTAAGTCATGCCGAAGGGCAATCGTTCCATCATTTCGCTCGAGTGCACTGTGTGCAAGGAGCGGAACTACACGACCACGAAGAACAAGCGGAAGAGCCAGGACAAGCTCGAGCTGAGCAAGTTCTGCCCTCGTTGCCGCAAGCATCAGGACCACAAGGAAGGTAAGGTCTAGGTCGGTAGTTCCAGGGAAGGTTCTAGGCCAGTAGCTCCAACGGTAGAGCAGCGGTCTCCAAATCCGCGTGTTGGGGGTTCGAATCCCTCCTGGCCTGCCAACTCTCAGTGGGAGCGGGAGCCCCCGGTACCTGGAGGTACCGGGGGTTCCTGTGTTTTCGCAGTCCCACATTTACCGCATCCGTAGTACCCCGTGAGGCACCATGGCGACGGCATCAGAAGCCAGCCAGCAGGCTAACCGCTCGGCAATGGACCCGAAGCGGCTCGTGGTCATCTTCTATCTCCTCGCCGGCATCATCCTGGCCCTCTTCCTGGAGCGCGTCTTCGGGTTGCTGTGGGCGCGGTTCGGCTGGGGCGACCCCATCCTCATCGAGGGCCTGGACTGGAAGGTGTCCACGCTGGTCGGCTACCTGCTCGCCGTGGGGCTGACGCTCGGTGCGTACTTCCATCCGCGCACCCACGCGCTCTCGCTGGACGTGGCCTCGGAGCTGATGAAGGTCACCTGGCCCACCTGGTCGGAGACCCGGGCATCGACCATGGCCGTGGTCGTCGCCTCGCTCGTCGCCGCGGTGGTCCTCTTCTTCATCGACACCATCGCCTACAGCTTGATGGTGGATTGGCTACCCGCCGTGTGGGGGAAGCTGTAATGGCGATGAAATGGTACGTGGTCCACACCTACTCGAACTTCGAGAACCAGGCGAAGAAGAGCCTGGAGGAGAAGATCCGTCTCGAGGGTCTCCAGGACCAGTTCGGCGAAATCCTGATTCCGATGGAGCAGGTCGTCGAGATGGTGAAGGGCGAGAAGAAGACGTCTCGCCGCAAGTTCTTCCCCGGCTACATCTTCGTGCAGATGGAGCTGAATGACCGGACGCTCCACCTGGTGAAGAACACGCCCAAGATCACCGGCTTCCCCGGCACGGGGCAGAACCAGAATCCGCTGCCCATCTCCGACCAGGAGGTGGCCCGGCTCACGTCGCAGATCTCCGAGGGCACGCTCAAGCCGAAGCCCAAGGTGCAGTTCGACGAGGGCGACACGGTGCGCGTCATCGACGGCCCGTTCGCCAACTTCAACGGCACCGTCGAGGAGGTCAACGCGGAGAAGGGCCGCGTGAAGGTGCTGGTGAGCATCTTCGGCCGCGCCACCCCCGTGGAGCTGGACTTCATGCAGGTGGAGAAGACCACCGGCTGAATCAGGTGTTGTTCGCGGCGTGTCCTCCAGGTAGGACACGCCGCGCTCGTTTTCCGTGCCCGTGAAGGGCGCGGAACCATGGGTGGGAGGGCCTCCCCGTCTGGCGGCCCGCCCGTACCACCCCCTCGAAAGGCAGTCGTCAGCCGATGAAGAAGGTCACAGGACAGGTCAAGCTGCAGATTCCCGCCGGCAAGGCGAACCCCGCTCCGCCGATCGGCCCCGCGCTCGGTCAGCAGGGCGTGAACATCATGGAGTTCTGCAAGCAGTTCAACGCCAAGACGCAGGCCGAGGCCAAGGAGGGACTGATCATCCCGGTGATCATCACCGTGTATCAGGACCGCTCCTTCACCTTCATCCTGAAGACGCCGCCGGCGGCCATCCTCATCAAGAAGGCCGCGGGTCTGCACACCGAGAAGAAGAAGGGTTCGGGCGCGAAGAAGCCGGGCAAGGAGAAGGTCGGGCAGATCACCCGCGCCCAGCTCGAGGACATCGCGAAGAAGAAGATCCAGGACACCACCGCCGCGTCGCTCGAGGCCTGCATGAACACCATTGCCGGCACCGCGCGCTCCATGGGCATCGACGTCGTCGGCTAGGCCGCCGCCCACCCACTCACGACAAGGATTTCTGTCATGGCTCAGAATGGGAAGAAGTTCCGTGCGGCCACCGCGCTGGTGGACCGCGAGAAGCGCTACCCCGTCTCCGAGGGCTTCGCGCTCCTGAAGAAGACCGTGGAGGCCCGCGGCACCAAGTACGACCAGACGGTGGACGTGGCCATCAACCTGGGCGTGGACCCGAAGCACGCGGACCAGATGGTCCGTGGCGCCGTGGTGCTCCCGCACGGCACCGGCGCCACCGTGCGCGTGGCCGTGTTCGCCAAGGGTGAGCGCGCCACCGAGGCCGGCAACGCCGGCGCGGACATCGTGGGCGCCGAGGACCTCCAGAAGCGCATCGAGGAGGGCTTCCTCGACTTCGACACCGTCATCGCCACCCCGGACATGATGGGTGTCGTCGGTCGCCTCGGTAAGGTGCTCGGCCCCCGCGGCCTCATGCCGAACCCGAAGGTCGGCACCGTCACCATGGACGTCGCCAAGGCCGTTCGCGACGCCAAGGGCGGTAAGGTCGACTTCCGCGCGGAGAAGGCCGGCATCGTCCACGCGAAGATGGGCAAGGCCTCCTTCGACCAGGACAAGCTCGAGGCCAACTTCAACGCGCTGGTGGACCTGGTGATGAAGCTCAAGCCGGCCACCGCCAAGGGCGTCTACCTGCAGGGCATCGCCATCTCCACGACGATGGGGCCGGGCATCAAGCTCGACACCACGGAAATCCTGGCGCGCCACCGCTAGGCGCCCTGGAGGGCAGGCGGCCGTGACACCCCCGACGGGGTTGTCAGACGTGCCGCCTGTCTGACGTCACAGGTTCGAAAGTTCTGGATCTTTGCTGAAGCCGGGGGTATAGGCCCCCGGCTTTGCAATTGGAGCGCCACGTCGCGAGACGGGGCGTTCCGACCTGGTTCATGACAGCAGGGACCAGGGGCGGTGGAGCGTCTCCCGTTGGGAACCGGGCAACCGGTCGGGGCCGTTCTTTCCACCCCGGGTTCAAACGACCGTAAGGTCAGCCCTGCCGAGACTGAGGGTGCGGTGTGGTGCCTCTCGGAGGCTCCTCTCGCTCTGCCACTTTGGCCCAGGCATCACGCCCGTCCGGATGGACGGGCCAGTAAGGAGGTGAGTCAAAGTGCTGAAGAGCGAGAAGGAAGAGATGATCAAGGAGCTCCACGAGAAGTTCTCGCGGACCAAGACGGCCATCGTCGCCGAGTTCTCCAAGGTCGATGTGGAGACGGTGACGAAGCTGCGCAAGAAGTTCCGTGAGGGCGGCGTCGAGTACAAGGTCATCAAGAACACGCTGGCGCGCCGTGCGGCGCAGGGCACGTCCGTGTCGGTCATCGCCGATGACTTCACGGGCCCCGTGGCCCTGTGCATCAGCTACGGCGATGTGGTGGCCCCGGCGAAGATCCTGACCGAGTTCGCGAAGGACCTCGAGGACAAGATCAAGATCCGCACCGCCGTTGTCGACGGGAAGAAGGTCGACGTCAACGGCGTGAAGGCCCTGGCGAAGATGCCGGGTCTGCCGGAGCTGCGCGCCCAGCTGCTGGGCATGCTGAACCAGCCGGCAGGCAAGCTGGTCCGGACCATCGCGGCCCCCGGGTCGCAGCTCGCGCGGGTGCTGCAGGCCCACGTGGACAAGCCGCAGGGGTAGTTTCCCTGATTCATCCGAGAAGTATTGCTACCAACACCTCTTCGGCCGTACCTCTCCCGTGGGCGGGGTGGCCGTTAGTCGAAACCAGAAGGACACAGTTCAATGGCTGACCTGAATGCGATCGTTGACCAGCTCTCCGCGCTGACCGTCATGGAGGCGGCGGAGCTGGTGAAGCAGCTCGAGAACAAGTGGGGCGTCTCCGCCGCCGCCGTCGCCGTGGCCGCCGGCCCGGCCGCCGCGGCCGCCGCCGCTCCTGTCGAGGAGAAGACGGAGTTCACGGTGGTGCTGTCCAACGCCGGCGCCAACAAGATCAACGTCATCAAGGAGATCCGCGCCATCACCGGCCTGGGCCTGAAGGAGGCCAAGGACCTGGTCGAGGGCGCGCCCAAGACGGTCAAGGAGGGCGTCAACAAGGACGACGCCAAGAAGATCAAGGACCAGCTCGTCGCGGCTGGCGCCACCGTCGACATCAAGTAGTTCAGACAGGGGCTGCCAGGTATTCCGGGAATTTCCAGGCAGCTTCCTGACCGGATGAGCAGGCCGGCGCTCCCAGCAAGGGGGACGCCGGCTTTGCCCATTTGACAGTTACAAATTTCCCGGCGCCGCCGCGCGTTACTGATGTTTGCCCGCCCGAGCAGTCGTCCCCGGAGCCAGAATGCCGACGCAGATCCAGAACAATTTCCGCGTGCGGAAGACCTTCGCGAAGATCGCGAAGATCATCGACATTCCCAATCTTATCAACATCCAGAAGCAGTCCTACGAGAAGTTCCTCCAGGCGGACATCGCGCCGGAGAAGCGTGAGGACATCGGTCTTCAGGGTGTTTTCAAGTCCGTCTTCCCGATTCGCGACTTCAACGAGACCTCCTCGCTGGAGTTCGTCAGCTACCACCTGGAGAAGCCGAAGTACGACGTCGACGAGTGCCACCAGCGTGGCATGACCTACTCGGCGCCCATCAAGGTCGTCGTGCGCCTGGTCGTCTGGGACAAGGACGAGGAGACGGGCGCGCAGTCCATCCGCGACGTGAAGGAGCAGGAGGTCTACTTCGGGGAAATCCCGCTGATGACCCAGAACGGTACCTTCATCATCAACGGTACCGAGCGCGTGGTGGTGAGCCAGTTGCACCGCAGCCCGGGTGCCTTCTTCGACCACGACAAGGGCAAGAGCCACTCGTCCGGCAAGCTGCTCTACAACGCCCGCATCATTCCCTACCGCGGCTCGTGGATCGACTTCGAGTTCGACCACAAGGACCTGCTGTACGTGCGCATCGACCGGCGCCGCAAGCTGCCGGCCACCGTGCTCATCCGCGCGCTGGGCGCCGTGGGTGACACCGCGAAGAAGAACCCGCTGGAGTTCAAGGGCTCCACCGAGGAGATCCTCAACTACTACTACGCCACGGAGACCATCTACCTCCAGAGTGGCACCGACTTCGAGAAGAGCGTCGAGCTGGAGCTGCTCCCCGGGCAGCGCGCCACGCGCGACATCAAGACGAAGACGGGCGAGCTCATCGTCAAGAAGAACCGCAAGTTCACCCGCGCCGCCATCAAGAAGCTGGAAGCGGCGAAGATGAAGACGCTCCCCATCGACGCGGACGAGCTCTTCACCAAGGTGTCCGCCTACGACGTGGTGGACGAGAACACCGGCGAGGTCATCCTCGAGTGCAACGAGGAGGTCTCCCAGGACAAGGTCGACGAGCTCCTCAAGCGCAACATCAAGGAGTTCAAGGTCCTCTTCATCGACAACCTCAACGTGGGTCCGTACCTGCGTGAGACGTTGATGCTGGACAAGATCGAGACGCCCGAGCAGGCCATCATGGAGATCTACCGGCGCCTGCGCCCGGGCGATCCCCCGACGCCCGAGACGGCGATCAACCTCTTCACCAACCTGTTCTTCAACCCCGAGCGCTACGACCTGTCCAAGGTCGGCCGCCTCAAGCTGAACTTCAAGTTCGGCCTCGAGGAGCCGCTCGACGGGCAGATCCTCACCAAGCGGGACATCCTCGAGGTGATCCGCTACCTGATCGACCTGAAGAACGGCAAGGGGACCATCGACGACATCGACCACCTGGGCAACCGCCGCGTCCGCGCGGTGGGCGAGCTGCTGGAGAACCAGTACCGCATCGGCCTGGTGCGCATGGAGCGGGCGATCAAGGAGCGCATGAGCCTCCAGGAGATCGAGACGCTCATGCCGCACGACCTCATCAACGCCAAGCCCGTCACGGCGGTCATCAAGGAGTTCTTCGGGTCCAGCCAGCTGTCGCAGTTCATGGACCAGACGAACCCCCTGTCCGAGGTGACGCACAAGCGGCGCCTGTCCGCCCTCGGGCCCGGCGGCCTCACCCGCGAGCGCGCGGGCTTCGAGGTGCGCGACGTGCACCCGACGCACTACGGCCGCATCTGCCCCATCGAGACGCCGGAAGGTCCGAACATCGGCCTCATCGCGTCGCTGTCCACGTACGCCCGCGTCAACGAGTTCGGCTTCGTGGAGACGCCGTACCGCAAGGTGGAAGCGGGCGTGGTGACGACGGATGTGGCCTTCTACTCGGCGCTCGAGGAGGAGAAGCACACCATCGCCCAGGCGAACGCGGAGACGGACAAGAAGGGCAAGTTCCTCAACGCGCTGGTATCCAGCCGCCGCGGCGGTGAGTTCGTCCAGGCTCGCGCCGAGGACGTGGACCTGATGGACGTGTCCCCGAACCAGCTGGTGTCGGTGGCCGCGTCGCTCATCCCCTTCCTGGAGAACGACGACGCGAACCGCGCGCTCATGGGCTCCAACATGCAGCGCCAGGCGGTGCCCTTGCTGCGCACGGCGGCCCCGCTGGTGGGCACGGGCATCGAGGCCATCGTCGCGCGCGACTCGGGCGTGACGTGCGTGGCCCGCCGCGACGGCGTGGTGGAGAGCGTGGACGCCGGCCGCATCGTGGTGAAGGCGGACGTGCCGGCCAACCTGAGCGACGTCACGAGCGAGGTCGACATCTACAACCTCCTCAAGTACCAGCGCTCCAACCAGAACACCTGCCTCAACCAGAAGCCCATCGTCAGCAAGGGCGACAAGGTGAAGAAGGGTGACGTCATCGCCGACGGCCCGGCCACCGAGACGGGTGAGCTGGCGCTGGGGCAGAACGTCGTCGTGGCGTTCATGCCGTGGCAGGGCTACAACTTCGAGGACTCCATCCTCATCAGCGAGCGCATCCTCAAGGACGACGTCTTCACGTCGATCCACATCGAGGAGTTCGAGTGCATCGCGCGCGACACCAAGCTGGGCAAGGAGGAGATCACCCGCGACATCCCGAACGTGGGTGAGGAGGCCCTCAAGGACCTGGACGAGAGCGGCATCATCCGCATCGGCGCCGAGGTGAAGCCCGGCGACGTGCTGGTGGGCAAGATCACCCCGAAGGGCGAGACGCAGCTGTCTCCGGAAGAGAAGCTGCTGCGCGCCATCTTCGGCGAGAAGGCCGGCGACGTGCGTGACAGCTCCCTGCGCGTGCCGCCGGGCGTGGTGGGCACCGTCATCAACGCCAAGGTGTTCAGCCGCAAGGGCGTGGAGAAGGACGAGCGCGCCAAGCAGATCGAGTCCATGGAGGAGGCGAAGCTCCTCAAGGACCAGAACGACGAGATCAAGGTCCTCCAGGACAGCGCCTTCGGCCGCATCCGCGCGCTGGTGCGCGGCAAGGAGGTCCAGGGCAAGCTCGTGGACGACAAGGGGAAGATCCTCCTGAAGAAGGGGGACATCCTCAACGACGAGCTGCTCTCCACGGTGCCCTTCAAGTACTGGGGTGAGATCTCCGTCGGCGACCCGCTCGACTCCCGCATGCGCGACATCCTCCGCAACCTGGAGGAGACGAAGGAGGCCGTGAAGCTGGCCTTCGGCGAGAAGATCGCCCGCATCAAGAAGGGCGACGAGCTGCCGCCGGGCGTCATCAAGATGGTGAAGGTGTACGTCGCCATCAAGCGCAAGCTGGCCGTGGGCGACAAGATGGCCGGCCGCCATGGAAACAAGGGCGTCGTGTCCCGCATCCTCCCCGAGGAGGACATGCCGTACCTGGAGGACGGGCGTCCGGTGGACATCGTCCTCAACCCGCTCGGCGTGCCCAGCCGCATGAACATCGGGCAGATCCTCGAGACGCACCTGGGCTGGGCGGCCAAGGGCACCGGCGAGGCGCTCCAGCAGTACGTGGAGGCCAACTGGAGCTCCGCGGCCATCAAGGAGCGGCTCAAGGTCATCTACGACGACCCGAAGTTCGGCGAGTTCCTCGACAGCCTCAGCGACGAGGAAGTGGTGCAGCTCTGCCGCCGCTCCAAGCGCGGCATCCACGTGGCGACGCCGGTGTTCGACGGCGCGCAGGAGACGGAGATCCACAAGCTGCTCGACGAGGGCCACCTGCCCCGCACGGGCCAGATGGTGCTCTTCGACGGGCGCACTGGTGAGCCGTTCGACCAGAACGTCACCGTGGGTGTCATGTACATGCTGAAGCTGCACCACCTGGTGGACGAGAAGATCCACGCCCGCTCCATCGGGCCCTACTCGCTCGTCACGCAGCAGCCCCTGGGCGGCAAGGCCCAGTTCGGCGGCCAGCGTCTGGGAGAGATGGAAGTGTGGGCGATGGAGGCCTACGGCGCGGCGTACACGCTGCAGGAGTTCCTCACCGTCAAGTCGGACGACGTGGTGGGCCGCACGCGCATGTACGAGGCCATCGTCAAGGGCGACAACGTCCTCGAGAGCGGCCTGCCCGAGTCGTTCAACGTGCTCCTCAAGGAGCTCCAGTCCCTGGCGCTCGACGTGGAGCTGCTGGAGAGCGCTCCGCCGGAGCGGCAGCGCAGCTTCGGAGGCGACTTCCTCGGCGGTGGTGACGGCGAGGAGCGCAAGACGGGGACCGAGGCCTGATTCTAGCCGGTGCGCCCGCCTGACCGGCCGCCCGCCTCCCCGGCAAGAGGGGAGGGCGCGGCCGGGTCCGGGGCGGGGGCCCGAATCAGCTGGCGACCCTGTGAGGGGGTCGCCTCACGAGATTTCGGAGGCAACGTGAAGGACATTTTCAACTTCTTCGAGAAGCCGAAGGACCCGCTGTCGTTCAACGCCATCCGCATCGCGCTGGCGTCGCCCGACAAGATCCGCCAGTGGTCTCACGGCGAGGTGAAGAAGCCGGAGACCATCAACTACCGCACCTTCAAGCCCGAGCGGGACGGCCTCTTCTGCGCCCGCATCTTCGGGCCGGTGAAGGACTACGAGTGCAACTGCGGCAAGTACAAGCGCATGAAGCACCGTGGCGTGGTGTGCGAGAAGTGCGGCGTGGAGGTCATCCAGTCCAAGGTGCGCCGTGAGCGCCTGGGCCACATCACCCTGGCCACGCCCGTGGCCCACATCTGGTTCCTCAAGTCGCTGCCGAGCCGCATCGGCAACCTGCTCGACATCACCCTGAAGGAGCTGGAGAAGGTCCTCTACTGCGAGAGCTACATCGTCCTCGACCCGAAGGCGACGCCCCTGCAGAAGGGCGAGCTCATCAGCGAGGAGAAGATGCACCGGCTCTTCCAGGAGCACGGTGAGGACTCCTTCACCGCGGGCATGGGCGGCGAGGCCGTCCGCGAGATGCTCAAGGCGCTGGACGTGGAGAAGCTGGCCGAGGAGCTCCGCAAGGACATGCGTGAGACGTCCAGCGAGGCCAAGCGGAAGAAGTACGCCAAGCGCCTGAAGGTGGCCGAGGCGTTCCGCTCGTCCGGCAACAAGCCGGAGTGGATGATGCTGGACGTGATTCCGGTGATTCCGCCGGACCTGCGTCCCCTGGTCCCCCTGGACGGCGGCCGCTTCGCGACCTCCGACCTGAACGACCTGTACCGCCGCGTCATCAACCGCAACAACCGCCTCAAGCGGCTCCAGGAGCTCAACGCCCCGGACATCATCATCCGCAACGAGAAGCGGATGCTGCAGGAGGCCGTGGACGCGCTGTTCGACAACGGCCGCCGCGGGAAGACGATTACGGGCCCCAACAAGCGGCCGCTGAAGTCGCTCTCCGACATGCTCAAGGGCAAGCAGGGCCGGTTCCGTCAGAACCTGCTCGGCAAGCGCGTGGACTACTCGGGCCGCTCCGTCATCGTGGTGGGCCCCGAGCTGCGCCTGCACCAGTGCGGCCTGCCGAAGATCATGGCGCTCGAGCTGTTCAAGCCGTTCATCTACAACAAGCTCGAGGAGAAGGGGTACGTCACCACCATCAAGTCCGCGAAGAAGATGGTGGAGAAGGAGCGTCCCGAGGTCTGGGACATCCTCGAGGACGTCATCCGCGAGCACCCGGTGCTCCTCAACCGCGCGCCCACGCTGCACCGTCTGGGCATGCAGGCCTTCGAGCCCGTGCTGATTGAGGGCAAGGCCATCCAGCTCCACCCGCTGGTGTGCGCCGCCTTCAACGCGGACTTCGACGGCGACCAGATGGCCGTGCACGTGCCGCTCTCCATCGAGGCTCAGATGGAGGCCCGCGTGCTGATGATGTCCACCAACAACATCCTCAGCCCCGCGAACGGCAAGCCCATCATCGTCCCGACGCAGGACATGGTGCTCGGCATCTACTACATGACCCGCGCCCGCGAGTTCGCCAACGGCGAGGGCCGCGTCTTCTCCTCCCCGGACGAGGTGCGTGCCGCGTACGACCACGGCGAGGTGCACCTGCAGGCGAAGATCGTCTGCCGCATCGACGGCAAGCGGAAGGAGACCACCGTCGGCCGCGTCCTGCTCTGGGAGGTGGTGCCGCGCCGCGTGGGCTTCGACGCCATCAACAAGGTGCTCGACAAGAAGTCGCTCGGCGGCCTCATCGACCTCTGCTACCGCCTCACCGGCGAGAAGGAGACGGTGCTGCTGGCCGACCGCGTCCGCAGCCTCGGCTACTACAACGCCACCCGCGCCGGTATCTCCATCGCGCTCAAGGACATGATCATCCCTGCGAAGAAGCAGGAGTTCCTGGACTACGCGCGCAAGGAAGTGTCGGAGATCGAGAACCAGTACCTCGAGGGCCTCATCACCGACGGTGAGCGCTACAACAAGGTCATCGATATCTGGGCCGAGGTGACGGAGAAGGTCGCCCAGGAGATGATGCAGCAGATCTCCGGCGAGGAGACGACGGGCGAGAAGGACGGCAAGCGCGAGACGCGCAAGCAGCCGTCGTTCAACCCCATCTACATCATGGCCGACTCGGGCGCGCGTGGTAGCGCCCAGCAGATCCGCCAGCTGGCGGGTATGCGCGGCCTGATGGCGAAGCCCTCCGGCGAAATCATCGAGACGCCCATCACGGCCAACTTCCGTGAAGGCCTCTCCGTGCTGCAGTACTTCATCTCCACGCACGGCGCCCGCAAGGGCCTCGCGGACACGGCGCTCAAGACGGCCAACTCCGGTTACCTCACCCGCCGTCTCGTCGACGTGGCGCAGGACGCCATCATCAACGAGTACGACTGCGGCACCATGGACGGCCTGTTCATCGGCGCCCTGGTGGAGGGCGGCGAAATCATCGAGCCGCTCGGTGAGCGCATCCTGGGCCGCGTGGCCCTGGACGACATCCTCGACCCCGTCACGGGCGAGGTGCTGGTGCGCGCCAACGAGGAGATCGACGAGGACCGCGTCCGCCGCATCGAGAACAGCGGCCTGGACAAGGTGAAGATCCGCTCGGTGCTCACGTGCCAGGCCAAGCGCGGCATCTGCGTGGAGTGCTACGGCCGTGACCTGGCCCGCGGCCGCAAGGTGTCCGTGGGTGAGGCGGTCGGCGTCATCGCGGCGCAGTCCATCGGCGAGCCGGGTACCCAGCTCACGATGCGCACCTTCCACATCGGTGGTGCGGCGACGCGGCGCGCGGAGCAGTCCAGCCTGGAGAACCGCTACGCCGGCTCGGTGAAGTTCGCGGGCCTCATCACCGTGCAGAAGACGGACGGCACGCTGGTGGCCATGAACCGCAACGGCGAGCTCGTCGTGGTGGACGACTCGGGCCGCGAGCGCGAGCGCTACCAGGTCATCTACGGCGCCCGCATCCTCGTGAAGGAGGGGCAGCGGATTGAACCGGGCACGCTCGTGGCCGAGTGGGATCCGTTCGCCATTCCGCTGCTCACCGAGGTCGGTGGTGTCGTCCGGTACGAGGACATCATCGAAGGCGTGACGATGTCCGAGACGCTGGACGAGGTCACGGGCCTCTCCCGCAAGACGGTCATCGAGTCCAAGGACCCGGAGGCGCGCCCGCGCGTCACCATCCGCGACGCCCAGGGCAACGTGAAGGACCTGCCCAGCTCCCGCAACCCGGCGAGCTACTTCCTGCCGCAGGGCTCCATCATCACCGTCAACGACGGCGATGAGATCCACCCGGGCGAAGTGATTGCCAAGGTGCCGCGCGAGACGACGAAGACCAAGGACATCACGGGCGGTCTGCCCCGCGTGGCCGAGCTCTTCGAGGCGCGCAAGCCGAAGGACGCGGCGGCGATTGCCGAGATCGACGGCGTGGTGTCGTTCGGCAAGGACACCAAGGGCAAGCGCAAGCTCATCATCACCCCCGAGGTGAACGGCGAGCAGCGCACCGACCTGGCCAAGGAGTACCTGATCTCCAAGGGCAAGAACATCAGCGTCCACTCCGGCGACCGCGTGAAGGCCGGCGAGGCGATGATGGACGGCGCGGCCAACCCGCACGACATCCTCAAGGTGCTGGGCGAGAAGGAGCTGGCCCGCTACCTGGTGGACGAGGTGCAGGAGGTCTACCGACTGCAGGGCGTGAAGATCAACGACAAGCACATCGAGACCATCGTCCGGCAGATGCTGCGCCGGGTGCGCGTCACCGATGTGGGCGACACCAACTTCCTCGTCGACGAGCAGGTGGAGAAGTGGGTGTTCGAGGAGGAGAACGAGAAGGTCATGTCCGAGGGCAAGCGTCCCGCCGTGGGCGAGCCGCTGCTGCTCGGCATCACCAAGGCCTCGCTCTCCACCGAGTCGTTCATCTCGGCGTCCTCCTTCCAGGAGACCACCAAGGTGCTCACCGAGGCCGCCATCAACGGCAAGGTGGACTACCTGCGCGGCCTCAAGGAGAACGTCATCATGGGCCGGCTCATCCCCGCCGGCACGGGCCTGCCGAACTACAAGCACCTCGACATCGAGGTGGAGAGCCCCGCCGACGAAGTCACGGAGATGGAGGCCGCCCTGGCCGCCACTCACGGCGACGGCCCGCTGACGCCGCCTCCCGCCCGCCCCGAGGGAACCCAGACGACCGGCGCGGCCTAGGCCTCGCGTCCGGCCGCCCCTGAATGGGCGCTCCGCTGAAGACTGCCGCCGCCTCGGGACTCCTCCGGGGCGGCGGTTTTCTTTTTTTAACTCTTCTCCAGGTATTCGCGTTTTTCGAGCCGGGTTGGCTTGACCTCCATGGCGCGGTGCGTTAATTACTGAACGCGAAGTTGACGCACCTGGTTACCGCCTGGCGCGAGCCGGGATAGGGGAGGACGGTAATGACGACGAAGAACGAGACGACCGAGGCGAAGCACGCTGAGACTCCCGCCGCGGAGCCCGCGAAGGTGGCGGCGCTGGCGCAGAACGTGGAGAACTTTCTGAAGGCTCAGCTCGCGGTGGCGCAAAAGCGCATCGAGGAGCTGGAAGGCGAGGCCCAGAAGGTCGTGAAGACGCTGGAGAGCCGCGGCCAGGAGGCGGCGAAGGAGGCCCAGGCGCTGTGGGGCAAGCTGCAGGCCGGTGAGCTGCTGGCGGACCCGCGCGTGAAGGAGCTGGGCAAGAAGGTGGACGCCGCCAGCACCGAGCTGCGCAAGCGGCTGGACGGCCTCCAGACGAAGGTCGTGGAGGCGGTGGGCGTCGCCAGCCAGGCGCAGCTCAAGGACCTCAACAAGGAGCTGGCCAAGCTGTCGCGCAAGGTGGACGCGCTGCTGAAGCCCGTGCGCCGCGGCACGAACGGCGCCGCCAGGCCGGCCAGCAGCCCCTCGTCCTCCCCGCGCGCCTGAGCCCGGCGCACGGTGTGTGACGGAGAGTGATACCTCTCCTTTCCATGAGTGGACTGCGGAAAGGGGAGGAGCTCGCCGTCGTTCCCTTCACGTCGGGGGTGTGATTACTTGGACCACCCCCGACTTTTCCGGGCCAGCTGGCCCGGCGGACCCTCCCGGAGAGACCCCATGGACAACAAGCCCGAGGCCCCCCGAGAGAAGAACCCTGTCGCGGAGACCTTCGAGCGGCTCTGGAGCCAGGCCCTGCTGGCGGTGAACACGGCGGAGGAGGAAGCCTCCCGGGCCGTGCAGCGCGTGGCCCAGGTGGCCGGCTGGAGCCAGGAGGAAGTGAAGCGCCAGGCTCGCGAATTCACGGAGCGGCTCGCCGGACACCGGAGAGACCTGGAGCACAACGTCGAGGAGCGTGTGCGCCTGGCGCTCACCCGCCTGAAGCTGCCCCGCCGTGAGGAGCTGGCGTCGTTCGGCGCGCGGTTGGACCGGCTCGCCGAGCGCATCCAGGAACTGGAGCAGCAGAAGTGACGGCTCCCGCCCAGACGGGCGGGAGGTCTTTCGGCAGGCGTCTCTTCGAACATCTCCACGCCCTGAGCTCCGGCTGTTCCCGGCTCCCGCTGCTGGCGGGAGTGGCGCTCGTCGTGTCCGCGCGGCTGGTGCCGCTGCTGGACCAGCGCCCCGTGCAGCCGGTGGTGCCGGAGGCGGTGGCGGCGGAGAGCACCTCGCCCGAGGCGGCCCTCATCGACGCGGTGCTGGCGCGGCGGGCCCCGGACCTGGGCCTCACCCTGCGCCGGCAGCTCGGGCAGGCCATCGCCGAGGAGGCCGCGCTCACGGGGTATGACCCGCTGCTGATCCTGGCCCTCATCGACGTGGAGTCCGACTTCGAGGAGGAGGCCATCTCCGAAAAGGGGGCTCGCGGGCTGATGCAGATCAAGCCCAGCACGCTGCACTTCCTGGCGGAGAAGGAGGGCCTGAGGCTGTCCCGCGAGGAGGTGACGGCGGACCCCGCACTCTGCGTGCGGCTGGGCATCCGCTACCTGCGCTCGCTGCAGAAGAGCTTTGGCGGGGACCTGGACCTGGCGCTGATGGCGTACAACGCCGGCCCCACCCGCATCCGCACCGCCATCAAGCAGGGGGAGCTGGAGCGCTTCAAGCGCTACCCCCGGGCCGTGCGGCGGGACTTCCGGCGCTTCCGCGAGGGCCATGGCCTGGGCGGCGACTGGGCCCTGGCGCAGCGCGAGGTGCCTCCGGAGCCCGTCCAGCCGGCAGCCCCCTGATGGGGGAGCGAGCGGGCGGCGGATGAATCTCCGGGCGGCACGGCCGCTCCAACCGGGGACACGCGCGCCTTGTCCCGTCCCCCGGGGTGCGCTAAGCGTTGCAAGTACCCGGGACTGTTGGAGATTCCCAGGAGTGACCCGCATGAACCGCCTGCTCAGGAGCACCGCTCTCGCCGCCGCGCTGGCCCTGGCCCCCATGGGGGCTCTCGCCGGCTCCGTGTACCTCAATGGCGTCAAGATTGACGGCGTCACCAACCAGAAGTTCGAGAAGGCCACCGTCCGCATCGACGAGGCCGGCAATGTCCACATCGACGCGCCCGGCTATGCCGCCCGCGTGACGGCGGTGACTCCGGCCGCGCCCGCGGCTCCAGTCACGGCGTCGGCGGCGGCCTCGGCTCCGGTGACGGGCGCTCCGGCCCCGGTGGCTCCCGCGGCGGGCACCCCGGCTCCCACGAGCGCGACGGTGCCGGCGGTGGCCACGGCCCCGGCCGCGCCCGCGCGCATCACCCAGCGCTACTGGCTGGTGACGGAGCAGACGGTGCCGGGCATGACGGAGTACGACATCGACGTGTTCATCAACTCCAAGTGGCTGCGGAAGCTGCGCGGCAACGAGGACCAGGTGGTGCTCGACATCACCCGCCACCTCCTGCCCGGGGCGAACAACGTCACGCTGATTGCCCGGAAGAACGCGGGGACGCGGCGCGGCAACTCGCCGGACCACGTGTTCCGGGTCATCATTGGCGAGGGGAACGAGGGCGGCGGGAACGTGATGATCGACAATCCCCTCATCCGCTTCCAGAAGACGGCGGCGGACACGCAGGACGCCACTCAGGAGTACACCCTCACCACGCGCTGACGGGTGGGGGATGCAGGTCAACGGAGACCACCGTGTTCAACCTCGATGAGCGCTACCGCGGTCTGCCCGCCACACGGGAGCAGATCCTCGCGCTGCACACCTCGCTCAACACGCCGCACGTGGCCATTCCCGGCAAGCAGGCCGGGCCGGCGCAGGCCTTCGTCGTGGGCATCCGCGGAGGGCAGGGCGCGGCCGTCTTCGTGTACCTCTACCTGGCGGAGGCCGCGGACTGCGCGGTGTACCTGTCCGGCCGGCGCAACATGACGGCGGACGAGTACCGCGAGGACGAGGGTGATGCGCTCGCCTTCGTGGAGTCGCTCGGGTTCATGATGGACGACGCCAACTGGCGCGCCGTGCCCCCGGCCCAGCAGGACGAGTGGCTGAAGACGCTGCCGGTGTTCTTCAAGGACCCGAAGCTCGTGCCCGCCGTGGTGGCGCGCGCCGAGGAGAAGAAGAACGTCACCACCACCCTGGGCCGCTTCCTGGCCGCCTTCTGAGTCCCCGCCTCACCCTCCCTCTCGCGGAGAATCCACCGCCCCATGTCCCGCCTCGCCCTCGCGTCCTGCTCGCTCGCGCTGCTGCTGGTGTCCGCCGGTTGTGCCCACACTCCCTCCGAGAAGGAGCGCCGGAGCGCGGAGATCCACTACGACCTGGCCCTCCAGGCGCAGCAGCAGGGCAACATGCAGGAGGCGCTGCGTGAGCTGAACGTCTCGCTGGAGAACGACCCGGACTACCCGGAGGCCCACAACGCCCTGGGCATCCTGCTGCACCTGTCGTTCCGCCGTCCGGACGAGGCCATTGCCCACTACGAGCGCGCGCTGAAGGTGCGCCCCAGCTTCTCCGAGGCGCGCACCAACCTGGCCAACGTGCACCTGGACCAGGGCCGCTACGACGAGGCCATCAAGCTGTACGAGCAGGTCCTCAACGACATGCTCTACCCCACGCCGTACATCGCCCAGGGCAACATGGGCTGGGCCTACTACAAGAAGGGCGACACGGAGCGCGCGCTGGAGAGCATCAAGGCCGCCGTGACGACCAACCCCTCCTTCTGCCTCGGCTACAAGAACCTGGGAATCATCTACGACGGGGCGGGGCGCACGGATGACGCGTGCCGCCAGTACACGCGCTACCGGGAGGCCTGCCCGGACGTGGGCGACGCGTACCTGCGCGAGGGCGTGTGCCAGGCGAAGCGGGGACAGGTGGACGCGGCGAAGGCGGCCTTCAGCCAGTGTGAGGCCAAAGCGAAGGCCGCTGAACACGAGTTGAGGGACGATTGCAGGAGGTTGCTGGAAAAGCTCTAGCCGGTTGGCTATCTGGACGCCCGTGGACCACGTCGAATTCGGCAAGTACCTCAGCCAGCAGCGGGAGCTCCGCGGGCTCTCACGCGAGGACGTCGCGCGGGAGACGAAGATTCCCCCCACGCTCATCGCGGCGCTGGAGGCGGGGCAGGTGGAGCGGCTCCCCTCGCGCATCTTCGTGGTGAACTACATCAAGGCGTACGCGCACGTCATTGGTATGTCCCCCGAGGAGGCGGTGCTCCGCTACGAGGAGGTGGACAAGGCGGTGCCCGCGCCCGCGCCGGCGCAGCTCGAGCGGGAGCGGCGCAAGCGGGCATACGTGGGCCTGACGGTGCTGCTGGTGGCCCTGGCCCTGGGCGTGTACCTGTTCCTCGTGCTGAGCGGGAAGCTTCCCTCTCCGCTCGTGCGTTGAATCATCCTCATGGAGCGTTTCGACGATGACGCGCTCGTGCTGTCCACCATGGACTATGGGGAGACGGACCGTCTCGTCACCCTGCTGACGCGTGAGCACGGAAAGCTGACGGCCTTCGCCGCCGGAGCCCGCAAGAGCAAGCGGCGCTTCGCGGGCGCGCTGGAGCCGTTCATGCGGCTGCGCGTCCACATCGTGGAGACGCGCGGCAGCACGGTGCGCCTGGACTCGGCGGACATCGTCGCGGGCTACTACTCGGCGCGCGAGGACCTGTCCCTCATCGCCCGGGCGCTGTACGCGGTGGAGCTGTGCCGCGAGCTGACGAGGGACCACGAGCCGCACCCGGAGCTGTTCGCCCTGCTGGAGGAGTACCTCGCCCGGCTGGACGCGAAGGAGGCGGGCCCCACGTCGCTCCTGGCCTTCGAGCTGTCCGCGCTGGCGCATGCGGGGCTGATGCCGCGCTTCGACGCGTGCACGCTGTGCGGCGGCGAGCCGGGGGAGCGGCCCCGCTTCGACCAGGCCCACGGCGGCGCGGTGTGCGAGGCCTGTGGCGGCCGCGCGCGCGAGGCGGTGGCGGTGCCGGTGGCGCTGCTGTCGGGCCTGCGCGCGATTCAGGAGGGCCAGCGCATGCCGTTGCCCGCGGACCTGCGGGCGAGGGCCCGGGGCCTGCTCAACGTCTTCATCGCGCACCACCTGGGCCGGCGTCTCAAGAGCGTGGACTTCATGGCCCAGGTGGGCCTGGACTGACCGGCGCGCCCGGGCGTGGAGGAGCGATGAGCGAGGGGACGCAGCCGCCGCTGGACGTGGTGTGCTTCGGCGAGACGCTGGTGGACTTCCTCCCGTCGGCGCCGGGGCAGCGCGTGCGGGACGTGCCGGAGTGGCGCCCGTGCACGGGTGGCTCTCCGGCCAATGTCGCGGTGGGACTGGCCCGGCTGGGGCTGCGCCCGGCCATGCTGGGCGTGGTGGGCTCGGACGAGTTCGGCCACTTCCTGCGCGAGCGCCTGGCCTCGGAGGGCGTGGACGTGAGCCGCCTGCGGCAGACGGCGGAGGCCCGCACCGGGCTGGTGTTCATCTCGCTGGATGCGCGCGGGGAGCGCAGCTTCACGTACTTCCGGACGCGCTCGGCGGAGTTCCTGCTGGGCGGGGAGGACGTGGACGCGGGCTTCCTGCTGCGGGCGAAGGCGGTGCACTGCGGCTCCAACTCGCTGCACCGGCAGGAGGCGCGCGAGGCCACGGTGCGGATGCTGGAGGTGGCGCGCGGCGCGGACCGCATCGTGAGCTGCGACCCCAACCTGCGCCTGCACGCGTGGGAGGACCCGAGCGAGCTGAAGGGGCTCCTGGCGCGCATGTTGCCGTTGTGCACCGTGGTGAAGCTCTCCGAGGAGGAGATTGGCTTCGCCACGGGGACGGACGTGCCGGACGAGGCGCTGGCGCGGCTCGCGGCCCTGGGCGTCGCGCTGCCGGTGGTGACGCTGGGCGAGCGGGGCGCGGTGCTGCTGTGGAAGGGCGAGCGCGTCCACGTGCCGGCGCCGCGCGCGCGGGTGCTGGACACCACGGGCGCCGGGGATGGCTTCGTGGCGGCGCTGCTGCACGGGCTGGTGCGGTGGTACGGCGGCGCGCGGGCGCTGTCGGAGGCCACGTGCGCGGAGCTGGCGGCGCTGGCCACGTTCGCGTGCGAGGTGGGCTCGCGGGTGGTGGAGCGGTTCGGCGCGGTGGACGGGCTGCCTCGCGCGGAAGAGGTGGCGGCGGTGATGCCCTCGCGCCCGCCCGCCTCCGGGTGAGGGAGGCGGGGGCTTCGGGTCCCGGCGTTACTCGGGAGTGACGCGCGCGACGACGATGTCGCTGTTGGACGTGCCCAGGATGGCGGTGTGCCCGTCGTTCTCGCGCGGGGCCCTCAATCCGCCAGCGGCTTGAAGAGGTCGTAGTCGAAGCGCTCGTACGGGGGCGTCACCTTCTGGCGGCGCTGGTCGTACCGCTCGAAGCCGTGGGCCTGGGCATGCGTGCGCCGGCCCTGCTCCTCCAGCCAGCGCGCCAGGCCGATGTACGTCGCGTCGATGGCCTCGGCCGTCCCCTGCACCCGCGCCGTGGCGTACGTCCTCGCGGGGAGCACCAGGGTGTGCAGGCCCTCCGGCGTGGGACCGAAGCCGCTCACCTCGGTGCAGACCTGGTAGGTGTGGACGCCGTCGGCGCTCGCTCGCAGGTGTTCGCTCTCCGGGAAGCATCCGTAGAACACGTCGGGCTCCACCCGGTGGGGAATGGAGTCCAGGCGCTTGACGAGTTCCGTCCACGCGAAGGGCACGCGGTGACTCAGCTCGCTGCGCCGGCCCACGACCTTGATGCCGACCAGCTTGATTTCGCCTCGGGACACGATGGAAACGTTCATGGGCCTCACACCCTGCACCTTGAACCAGGTTGAAGCTCAAGGATAAAGCAGCCGCATGCTGACGATTTCCCAGTTCGCGGACCGCAGCGGCCTCTCACCCAGCGCGCTGCGCTTCTACGAGCGCAAGGGGCTGCTGGTGCCCGCCACCCGGCGTGGGAACGGCTACCGCGCCTACGCTCCGGGGCAGGTCGGCGAGGCCCGCTTCATCAGCAGCCTGCGAGCCGCGGGCATTCCCATCTCGGCCATCCGCGAGTTCCTCCGGCGGGACGGCCGCTCACGGGAGGCGATGCTCGCCACGTGGCGGCAGGACATGTCCGCGCGCCTGCTCTCGCTCCAGATCGCGGACCAGTACCTGCGGGGATTGAAGGCGTCCCAGCCTCGGGTCCACCTGGAGCACTGGGCGGAGCCGTCCGTGCTCGTGTGGTTCCCTGTCTCCGCGCCGGAGGGCCCGTTGCCCTTTCGCCCCTGCGTGCCCGCGCGCAAGAAGGAACTGGAGCGCCGGGGCCTGACGGTGCTGACCAGCGGCTATGTCCGCACACTGGACCTGGTGGACGGGCAGCTCACGGGTGAGGTCGGGTTCCGGCTCAAGCCCGGGCGGCGGGTCCCCCAGGGCGCGCGGCGCCAGGACGTGTCGCCCACGCTCTTCGCCACCCTGGAGTGCACCCTTCGCGATGACCTGGCCGCGCACCGCGTGTTCCGCTTCCTGGACGAGCTCGGCTTCCGGCCCGACGGCCTCCACCTGGAGCGCTACCTGCCGGGCGCGTCGGACCGGTACCTGCTCATGATTGCCGTCCAGCGCCTGTAGCTCATGTGTACATGCTGGCGAGCTCCATCTTCCGCGCACAGCTTCTCGATTTCCTCCGGGCCGACTCCAGGGGACCGGGCAGGCGAGGGGGGCTCGTGCCAGGGCGCGTGGAGTGGAAGGATGTGGGGGCTCATGGCCGCCCAGTCCGCCCATCGCCCCTCGCCCGAGGAGGAGGCCCCGACGTCCGCCTCCCTGTCGCTGCTGAGCATCCCCGGCGACACCCCCGAGGACGCGGACACCTTCTGGCTGCGCGAGGTGTACCAGGGAGACCGGCTCCCCCAGCTCACCCTGCGCGCCGTGCTGCTGGGCGGCGGCATCGGCGCCATCACCTGTGCCACCAACCTCTATTCGGGGCTGAAGCTGGCCGTGGTCTTCCCCATCGCCATCACCGCCGCGCTGCTCGCGCACACGGCGCACGGGGCCCTGCGCCGCCTCGCGCCGGGTGTCTCGGGCGCGCCGCTGTCTCCGCTGGAGACGTGCTGCGCGCAGGCGGTGGCATCCTCCGCCGGCTACGCCACCGGTGGCGCGCTGGTGTCCGTGCAGGGCGCGTGGCTGTTGACCACCGGCCGCCATCCGCCGGGCTGGGCGTTGCTCGCGTGGACCCTGCTCCTGTCCGCGCTCGGTGTCTTCTTCGCCGTGCCCCTCAAGCGCCGGCTCATCGACCACGAGCAGCTTCCCTTCGCGACCGGCACCGCCGCCGCCGCCACCATCCGCGCCCTGCACACCCCCGGCACCGGGCTCCGCTCGGGCTCGCGCATGCTCGGCCTCGGTGGGCTGGTGGCGGGGCTCGTCACTCTTGCCCGCGAAGGGCTCGGGCGCATTCCGTATCTCTTCCCCTTTCCCGGCTCTCTCGGAGGTCTCCCCCTGGAGCGCCTGGGCTTCGGGCTGGAGACGAGCCTCCTGCCGGTGGGCGGGGGCGCGCTGCTCGGCTTGCGCCTCACCACCTCGTGGATGCTGGGCGCGTTGCTCATCCACGGCCTCGTCGCCCCGCGCGTGTTCGCCGCGGGCCTCGTTCCAGCTGACGGAGACTTCCTCGCGTGGAGCCTCTGGCCCGGTGCCGCGGCGCTGACCACCGCGTCACTGCTGCACTTCGCCCTGGAGGGCCATGTGCTGGGCCGTGCGCTTCGCGGGCTCCGCTCTGGCGGTGCCAGGGCACCTCACGCCGTGGACGCGCTGCAGGTGCCGGGGCGTTGGGTGCTGGCGGGTGTGGCCGTGCTGACGCCCGCGATTCTCGCCGTGGCGCATGCCGGCTTCGGCGTGCCCGTGCCTCACGCGGCGCTCGCGGTGGCACTGTCCTTCGTGCTGTGTCTCATCGCCTGCCGTGTCACCGGCGAGACGGATGCAACCCCCGTGGGGCCCCTCCAGCAGGTGACGCAGCTCACCTTCGGCGCGCTGCTGCCGCGCAACGTCGAGGCCAACCTGGCGACGGCCGGCATCACCGTCAACTCGGCCTCCGCGGCCGCGGACCTGCTCAGCGACCTCAAGACGGGCCACCTGCTGGGGGCCCACCCTCGACGGCTGTTCCTCGCGCAGTTGCTCGGCTGCGTGGTCGGGGCCGCCGCCGTCGTCCCGCTGTTTTTCCTGCTCGTGCCGGACCGCACGGCGCTGGGAGGGGAGCGCTTCCCCGCGCCCGCCGCCGCCATGACCGCGGGCATGGCCCAGGTGCTGTCCACCGGCCTCGGGAGCCTGGAGCCCTCCCACCGCGCCGCGCTGCTGTGGGCGGCGCTGCTCGCCGGTGTCCTCACCCTGGCCGAGCGCCTGCTTCCGGAGCGCGCCCGGCGGTGGGTGCCGTCACCCCTGGGCATGGGCCTGGCCTGCCTGGTGCCGGCCTCCACCGCGCTGGGCTTCTTCCTGGGCGCGCTGGCCGCGGCAGTGGCCCGCCGTGCGCGCCCCTCCGCGGAGGGTGGGGTGGTGACGCTGGCCGCCGGCCTCATCGCTGGAGAGGGACTCGTGGGTGTCGCCATCGTCCTGTCGCAGGCGCTCTGGTAACGTCCACCTCCTCCCATGCGCTGTCCGGTCTGCCACCGCCGCCTCGCCACCGGCGCGGCGTGTCCCGTGCATGGCCAGCGGCCCTCGCCTGGCCTCTCCGTCGAGCCGCTGCCGCTCCCGGATGTCCCAGGGTTGAGCGGCGCGGCCCTGCTGGGCACGGGTGGCTTTTCCCATGTCTTCACCGCGTACCGCGAGGAGGACGGGCGCGAGGTGGCCCTCAAGGTGGGCCTCGGTCCCCACCATGAGCGCTTCGCCCGCGAGGCCGCCGCGCTGCGCCGCGTCGGTCCTCCCACCGCGCCCGAGCTGCTCCGGCACGGCACCGCCCGGGGCCGTCCCTTCCTGGTGCTGGAGAGCCTGCATGGCCAGACGCTCGCCGCGTGGATGGCGGCGCTGCCCGGCACGGGGGCCGCCTCCGTGCCTCGCGTGCGTGAGCTGCTCAGCGGCCTTTGCGCGGCCCTGGAGCGCGTCCACTCCGCCGGGCTGGCCCACCGCGACCTCAAGCCGGAGAACGTCTTCCTGCGCGAGGGTGGCGCGCTCAGCCTCCTCGACTTCGGACTCGCGCGCTTCCTCGACGAGCCCGGAGACGAAGCGGTGACGGATGAAGAGGCTCCAGGCTTCACCCCGGTGGGCCAGCGGCTGGGCACGACGCTCTACATGGCGCCCGAGCAGTGCCTCGATGCCCGCGAGGCCGGCACTGCCGCGGACGTGTATGCGCTCGGCGTCCTCCTCTTCGAGTTGCTCACGGGCGCGCCCCCCTTCACCGGGGGCGCGGAGGAGATCCGCCACGGCCACGTGAGCCTCCGCCCACCGCGTGTCTCGGAGCGCGCCGCCGTGCCCTCCGCGCTCGACGAGGTGCTGCGCCGGTGTCTGGCCAAGTCGCCCACGGAGCGCTTCGCGCGGGCCGCGGACGTGCTCTCCGCCTTCGATGCCGCGTGCCGCGAGGAGGTGTCCGCCGGGGCGCCGGTGCTGACCGTCATCGCTCCGGAGCCCTCGCCCGCGGGCGTGCGGCCCGTGGCGCTGCTCGGCGTCCGCGCCGGGATGGCCGTGGATGCGCTGCTCGCGGCCGTCGAGCCTCACGGAGGAACGCTCGTGCGCGTGAGGGCGGGGGGCTATGTCATCGCCTTCTCCGAGTCGCTCTCCGCCGAGGCGAACCTGCGGGCGGGCGCGCTCGTCGCGCGGAGGTTGCTGGAGGAGGGGAGGGCCTCCACCGTCCTTCACCTCGCCGAGCTGCACGTGTACCCGGGGGCCACCACCACGCGCGTGGCCGGGCTCGCGCTGGAGGCGTCCGGAGACTGGTGGCCCGGCGACCTCGCGGAGGGAGAGGCCCGTGTCACCTCCGCGGCGGCCATGCGGCTGGGCGCGGGAGCAACGGAGTCCGTGGCCGGGGACTCGCGCCTGCGGCTTCATGATGGCGGCGCTTCCTCCTCTTCCTCCGAGGCCCCACCGCTGCTGGGACGCGAGGGCGTGCTGGATGCGCTGGAAGCAGAGGCGGCCCGGTGCCTCGCCGAGGATGTGCCCGGGTTCTGTGTCCTGACGGGCGACGTGGGGCATGGCAAGTCGCGACTGCTGGAGATGCTGGCCACGCGACTGGAGGCGGAGGGGCGGGCCCGCGTGGTTCGGTTGCGCGCCCCTCCTCCGGATTCCGTCATACGGGAGTCGCTGCATGACGCGCTGAGGGGAGCCGCGCCTCCGATTCTTCCTCGGAGACGCCCGGTGCCTGTCGCGGACGTGCGCCATGCCGCCGCGCGCGGCCTCGCCGACTCACTCCACCAGCGTGCCCGGGAGGCCCCCCTGGTGCTGCTGGTGGACGATGGCCACCTCGCGGACCCCACCAGCCTGGACGCGCTGGAGATGGCCACGCTCGCCGGCACGCGGGCGCCGCTCTGGGTCTGCATCGCCGCGCGTCCGGCGCTGCTCGCCCTGCGCCCCCACCTGGGCGAGCGCAGCGCCCGCGTCACGCGCCACGCGCTGCCTCCGCTGCCGCCAGAAGCCAGCCGGGCCCTCCTGCTGCGCCTGCTTCGCCCCGCCGAGCACATCCCCGAGCCGGTGCTCGCGCGGCTGGAGCAGCTTGCCCAGGGAGTGCCCCTGTCGCTGGTGGAACTGGCCGGCGCGCTCCGGGCCGCGGGGGCGCTGCGCGCGTCCCCCGGTGGTGGCTGGTACATCGCCCCGGACGCGCTGCTGGACGTCTCTGTCACCCCCCTCTTCGAGCGCCTCGCCGCGCGCGCCCTCGCCGGACTTCCGGAAGCCCACCGGGAACTGGCGCGGCTGTGCGCGGTGCTCGGCACGGAGGTGGACGTGGTCCGGGTGGACGCGGCGCTGCGGCGCCTCGACTCCCAGTCACCACCGGAGCGCGGTGCCTCGCTGGACGCGGGCGCGGGACTCCATCGGCTCGCCCGCTCGGGGCTGCTGCGCCCGGCGGGGACGGGGCGTTTCGTCTTCCGGCATCCACTGCTGCGTGAGGCGCTCGAGGCCCTGCTGCCCCCGCCGGCGCGCCGGGCCTTGCACGCCGCCGCGCTGCACGCCACGCCCGGCGACGGAGTGGCCGAGCGCCTCCGCCGCGCGCACCACGCCGCCGCCTGTGGCGCCCATGCCGAGGCCTCCGCCACCTTCCTCGCGCTGGCCGAGGAGGCCCGCCGCGCCCACCTCTCCGTGGAGGCGGAGCAGCACTACACGCGCGCGCTCGCGCTGCTGCCGGAGAGTGACGGAGAGCGGAGGTCCCGCGCGCTGGCCGGACGCGGGCGGGTGCGCCACCGCCTCCAGCGTTTCCGCGAGGGACTGGCGGACCTGGCCGCCGCGCGCGCCCTGGCGGAGGCGCGGCGGGACGTGGCGATGCAGGTGGACCTGCTGCTGGAGGAGGCCACCGCGCGCGACTGGATGGAGGACGTGGAGGGCTCCGCCGCGTGCACACGCGAGGCGTTGGAGCGAATCGAGCACCTGGATGACCCGCGCCTGTCCCTGCGCTGTACCCTGGCCCGGGGCCGGCTGCACGTGCGCCAGGGCGAGTGGGGCGCTGCGGCGCGCGTGCTCACCTCGGCGGTGGAGGGCGCGGAGATTGCCCGGGACCACGAGACGCTGGTGGTGTCCGGCGCGCTGCTGGGCTCGGCGCTGATCTTCCTGGACCGGACGGGCGAGGCCGCCTCGCGCTTCGACGAGGCGCTGGTCCGCTGCGAGGAGGCCGGCGATGCGCTGCACCTGTCCGCCACCCTCATCAACCGCGTACTGCTGTGGCTGCGCCTGGGCGACGTGGCGCGGATGGAGGGCGACCTGCGGCGCGCCATGGCCCTGGGCCGCGAGCTGGGCCATGCGCAGGTGGAGCGCTGGTCCACCTTCAACCTCGCCGAGGTGCTCTACATGCAGGGCCGTCTGGAGGAAGCGCTGCCGCTGGCCCGCCGCGTCCATGAGCTGGGCGTCCGCTTCTTCCGCGAGCACCCGGTGCCGGTGGATGCGCTGCTGCTGGCCCGCATCGGCGCGGCGCTGGGCGACCTGGCGGAGGCCGCCCGGCAGCTCCGGTGGATTGAGTCGCATTGCCCCCCGGAGTCCCTGCCGCCCACCGCCGTCATGCGGCGGCTGGTGGAGTTGCAGGTGCGCGAGGCCCAGGAGGGCGGCGCCGCCGCGGACCTCCAGGCCTGGCACGCCCTGGCGGAGGAAGCCGACTCGTGCGCGTCCGCGGACGAGAAGGCGGAGCTCCTCCTCCAGGCCGCCCGGGCGGCGCTCCGGGCGGGACGGGGCCAGGAGGCCCGGGCGTGGCTGGAGCGGGCCGAGCGCGCCGTGGAGGGGGCCCCGCTGTGGCGCCCGCGCCTGGAGTCCCTGAGGGCCTCTCTGTGCGCCGTGTAGCGGAAAACGCCACAACGCCCCGGGGTTGTGACCTTCCGCGCTACACGTCCCCGGGACGAAAGGCCGCGCTTCCCGTGAGCCGGGGTTTTCCAGGGGCTGGCTCGGCATGTGCTTCCCTCGGGGGCATCCCGTCATTTCCGTCCTCGCTGGAGGAAAGCTCCATGGCCATCCGTTCGTGTCGCCCACTGCCGGTCCCGCTGTCCCTGCTGGTACTGGCCCTTTCCGGCTGCGGCAGCGCCATTCACGGAGAGGACGGGCCGGAGCTCACCTCGCGAGAGGCGGAGATTCGCATCGCCAACTCGCTCACCACGCAGGCGCTGGTCCTCAACGCCATCTCCGCCAACCCGGAGTCGAACGAGCTGCTGATGACGACGCCGCTCGCGACGCTCTTCGACCCGGTGACCGGGCATCCCGCGACCCGCCAGCGGCTCCATGACCCGGATGCGCAGAGCTTCATGTACTACCTGGTGGGCTGCGCGCTGCCGGCGGGTGAGAGCCTCAATTGGTACGACCCGCGGCCGCCGACCCCTGGCCCGCGGCAGTGGTTCGGGAAGGCTGGGCTCTGCCCGCAGTGGAAGTACGCGGTGCCCACGGCGGACTGCCTGCAGCGGGTGTCCGCGTGTCTCCTCGCGCGCAACAACGCCCTGGGCCACCGCGTGGAGCTGTCCATGCGCGGGCAGCACCAGTTCACTTCGGGCGGGCCCAACATCTACACGCTGGAGACGAAGACGCGCCCGGCCGACCACGACCCGGTCTCCGCGCTGCCGCTGGCCAGCTTCCAGCCGTGCGGCCTGGGGGAGTCGGGCCCGGAGCGCGACTGCGGCTGGAAGCCGGACGGCATCGGCATCTGCGACGCGAGCGGCACGGCGCTGGTGGGGGCGGGCGCGCCGACCTCCTGCACCGGGGCCGCGCCCACGCTGGGCTCCAGCAGCGGGCAGGTGGTGCTCCGCGTCTGTGACGGCGTCGTCGGCTGCGACCATGTCAGCTCGCGCAACCTGGGCGAGGCGACGGGGAGCTGCTCCGGGGCCTCGCCGGTGCCGGTGGTGTCCTTCACCTGCACGCCGGGGCAATACTTCAGCGTGATGAGCGCGCCGTGGAGCAGCTCGCTCGCCCATCCGTCCGCGACCGTGGAGGTGTCGCCCACCGCCACCGCTCGTTACGCCCTGTCCGAGATGGAGGTGTACGGCGTGCGCGAGGGGGCCTTCTACGGCAACGTATTCGGCCGCAGGCGGAAGGATGGGAGCAACATGGCGCTGGCCGAAGGCGTCAACGTCGACGTGAAGCGGGTGGTGGGGGAGGGACAGGAGACGCTCTACGAGGTGGTGGGGGACGACGTGCACATCACGGGCTCCATCTACACGACGATGTTCTCCTGCTACGACCCGGAGTGGGCGAGCGGGACGGCCTACGCTTCCAGCCGGCTCTGCGCGCTGCCAGACACCGACCCCAGCCTCAGCGCCAACTGCGCCGCGAAGGTGACGGGCCCGTGTTTCGTCTCGCTCGCCCCGCCGTCGCCGGGACAGTGCGGCATCCACGACGGGCCGCTCACGCCGGGGGACGGGGACTACGAGAAGTGCAAGGACCCGTTGGGCAACACCTGGCTGCACCCGGTGACGACCTTCCTCCATTCCGCGTGTGACACGGTGCCAGGGCCGGACGGGAGCGTGCCCCCGTGCCGTCAGAAGTAACCGGGCACGCCGCGAGATTGCATGGCGCCAGGCGGAGAAGAACCTCTCTACGGTGAGGAGCTGGGAGCCGGGGCCCTGGTGGGGCGCTGGGTGGTGGAGCGCGTCCACTACCGAGGACCCGTGTCCACCCTGTACCGCGCGAAGGACCTCCACACCGGCGCGCCCGCGGCGCTGAAGGTGCTGCACCCGCAGCCGGCCACGGCCTCCACCTCGCTGCGCCGCTTCCGCCGCGAGGCGGCCACGCTCCAGCGGCTGAGCCATCCGCACATCGTCGCGGTGCTCGGCCATGGGGAGCTTCCGGACGGCCGGCCCTTCATCTCCATGGAGTGGCTGGAGGGCAGGGACCTGGCGGCGGAGCTGGCCGCGCGGGGGCCCTTCACGGCGGACGAGGCGCTGGAAGTCATCGAGCAGGTGGGCGCCGCGCTCCGGGCCGCGCACGGCGCGGGCGTGGTGCACCGCGACCTGAAGGCGCAGAACGTGGTGCGCCTCTCGAGAGCGGGGGAGTCGCTGCAGGTGAAGCTGGTGGACTTCGGCGTGGCCAAGGGGCTGAAGCCGGACGCGCCGGGGGCCTCCACCCTCACGCACACCGGCATGGCGCTGGGCACGCCGCTGTCCATGGCGCCCGAGCAGATTCGCGGCGAGCCTCCCGATGCGCGCACGGACCTGTACGCGCTGGGCGTGCTCCTGTTCCAACTCGTCACCGGACAGCCGCCCTTCCAGGGCGCCACGCGGCACGAGGTGGAGGAGCAGCACCTGCACGCGCCACCGCCGCGCCCCGGCGAGCGGGCCCCCGTGCCGGCCGCGCTGGACGCGGTGGTGCTCCGTTGTCTGGGCAAGCGGCGTGAGGACCGCTACCCGGATGTGGACGCGCTGCTGGAGGAGCTGCGGGCCGCGGTGCGTGGTGGACGGGCACCGGCCCGGACGGGGCACGCGGTGGCGCTGTACGCGGAGGCCCGGCTCACCGGCGCGCCGGATGCCGCGGCGATGGAACGGCTGGACGCGCTGCTGGAGCGCGCGGGCGAGGTGGCGCGCGAGGCGGGGCTGGAGGTGCGGGTGGAGGGCGGTGGCTGCGTGCTCGCCCTGGCCCCGCTCCCGGAGGACGAGGTCCACGAGCGGGCCGTGCGCGAGCGCGTGCTGTCGGCGGCGCTGGCGTTGGTGGAGGGCGTCTCGGCTCCCACGGAGGCGCCTTCGGTGGCGCTGGCCATCACCGTCCACGTGGACCGCCTTCCCATGGGAGAGGGCGCGGGCGCGGGAGCACTGCTGTGCCTGCCGGACTGGGTGGCCGACTCGCCGGGCTCCGGGCTGGTGGCCACCGAGGCCGCGCTGAAGGAGGTGGAGGCCGTCTTCCTCACGGAGCCGGGAGCGGGGCAGGGCCTCTCGCGCATCACCGGCCGGCGCTGACTTTCGCGCTCACGGCTTGATGCCGTGCCTGCGCAGCAGCCGGTACAGGTGGACGCGGTCCATGCCGGCGGTGACGGCGGCCTGGGCCACCTTGCCCTGGTGCTTCTCCAGCAGCGCGCGCAGGTAGCGGCGCTCGAAGTCGTCCACCACGCGGCGGCGCTGGTCCGCGTAGGGCTGGGACGGGTCCACCTCCGGCGGTCCTCCGGCCAGCACCTCCTCCTCGGAGAGGTCCACGGCCTCTTCGAAAACGAGGCACCGCTCCAGGTAGTTGCGCAGCTCGCGCACGTTGCCCGGCCAGGCCGCGTGCCGCAGCCTCGCGATGAAGTCCGGCGTGCGCAGCGCCCCGGTCCGCTCCCGGTCCGCGCCCAGCGAGTCCAGGATGCCCTCCACCAGCATGGGCAGGTCCTCCGGACGCTGGCGCAGCGGGGGCAGGGGAATGCGCAGCACCGCCAGCCGGAAGAACAGGTCCGAGCGGAACCGGCCCGCATTGACTTCCGCGCGCACGTCGCGATGCGTGGCGGCGATGAGGCGCACGTCCACCGGCTGGTGCGTGTTGCAGCCCACCCGGCGAATCTCCCGGTTCTCCAGCACGCGCAGCAGCTTGGGCTGCAGCTCCGCGGGCAGCTCGCCAATCTCGTCCAGGAAGACGGTGCCGCCCGCCGCCTCCTCGAAGGCGCCCACGCGGCGCTGGAGCGCGCCGGTGAAGGCGCCCTTCTCATGGCCGAACAGCTCGCTCTCCAGCAGGTGGGCGGGAATGGCGCCGCAGTCCACGACGAGGAAGGGTGCGTCGCGCCGGCGGCTGGCCTGGTGGATGGCGAGCGCCGCCTGGCTCTTTCCGGTGCCCGTCTCGCCCTCCAGCAGCACCGTCACGTCGCGCGCCGCGGCGCGCTCCATCATCGCGAAGCACCCGCGCATGGCCACCGAGGCGCCCACCAGCGTGCCGAAGCGCGTGCTCTCCGACAGCGGCAGCCGGTTGCTCTCCGCGCTGAAGTCGAAGCGCAGCACCACGCGCCCCAGCCGCAGCAGGCTGCCGCTGCGCAGCACGCCCTCCACCACCTGCACCCCGTCCACGATGACGCCGTTGAGGCTGTCCAGGTCCTTCACCTGGGGGCCTCGCGGGCCGATGCGCACCTCGCAGTGGAAGCGCGACACCGTGGGGTCCTCGAGCGTGAAGTCGTTGAGCGGATGCGAGCCCACCGAGCACGTGTCCGCGGTGGACTCCCACTGCGCTCCCGCTCCCGGGCCCTCCACCACGGTGAGCCGGAAGCGGCGCACCGTGGACGCGTCATAGGCCCGGCGCCCGTGTTCATACGGCAGCGTCACGTGGAGTGCTTCGTCCCCGCCCTCATCGGAGTCGCTCGTCCAGGGAGCCTCGCCCTTCGCGTCGGGCGAGGTGGGGGGGACCCGGGGCCGATCCAGTGGAGACATGGATTTGAAGGTATCACGGCCCCTGACCCTCCGGACCGTCAGGGCGCGTGCACGACGAGCTCGACTTCGGGATGCTCGGCGGAGGGCCCGTCCAGCAGCGGCGTGGGGCGCGCGCGCAGGTGCTTGTCGAAGAAGGCACGCACGTAGGTATTCACCAGGGTGAACACGCGCGGCCCCTCGATGGTGCCCAGACCGAAGCCCTCGGGGGTGGCCGTTGGCGCGTAGTGCCGGATGAGGGGCATGGCGAGGACCACGTCGCTATAGGAGATGTGCCCCGTCCCGTGGATGCTCGCGTTGTACCCCGTGGCGCGGAGCTGCTGGAAGAAGCGCGCACGGCTGGGGTCCGCCGAGGTTCCGTCGCTGTTCATCAGCAGGAAGGGCGCGTGGACCTCGGCCTCGAGGTTGCCGAAGAACGTCCCATCCATGTTGAGGCCCGCCTTGACGCGCGCATCCGTGCGGCAGGCCTCTCCCGCGGTCGAGCCCCCGAACGAGTGGCCGAACATCCCCACCCGGCTGAGGTCGAGCCTGCCGGTGAAGCGCCCCGCCGGGTCCGCCGCGTCGAGCTTCGCGAGCTGGTCGAGCACGAACCGCGCATCCGCCGTCCAGAGGGCCTGGACGCGCGTGTTCAGGGCCGTGTCGGTGGGGGACAGCTGGATGAGCTCGTCGACCACCCGTCCGTCCGGGAACACCAGAGGCGCGCCGCTCCGGGTGTGGGAGATGGCCGCCACCACGTAGCCGTGGCTGGCCAGCTCCTCCGCGGCTCCGCTGTAGAACGCTGTCGGCATGCCGTAGCCGTGGGAGAAGAGCAGGACCGGGAAGCGCTCATCGCCCTCGGGCAGGGCGGCGTCGCGCACCGAGTGGGTGAACACGAAGCCGAAGAACGCGGGGGGCAGGCCCGAGCTCCCGGCGGCGAGCTCGCCCTCGCGCCAGGTGAGGAAATAGGGGGCGGGCTGGGCCTGGGGCCGGGCCCGCGCGGGGTACCAGAGACGCACCTTCAGCTCGCGCTTGTCCCCAAGCGCCTCGGTGAGTGTCTCCTCGCGCTGCTCATCGGTCCACGCGTCCTCGAACGTGCCCACCGCATGGGAACCCGTGGGAGGCGGGAGGCGCGCCACGGGGTGGGCGGCGTCATGGGCCGCGTCCCGTGCGATGACGTCGGCGCCGCTGCGTGTCCTCGCACGGAAGAGGACCTGGGTGGTCTCCGGCGCCAGGACTCCCGCGTCCTTCAAGGCCGGCACGGAGAATCGCAGGATGGCGTCTACCTCGCCGTCGCCATCCACGTCCCGCGCGGTGCCGGCCTCCAGGGCGCGCACCTCCGCTTTCGCCTCCGGGTCCGACAGCGTCGCGCTTTCGGGGTCGAGGTCGCTGATGTCGAGGGTTCCACCGCCGAGCACCGCGACCTCGATGTGTCCCGTGCCCGAGAGGTCGATGGCGTTGGGGTACACCCCGGGGAGGACATCCAGCGTCGCGTGATGGGCGGTGGGGACGGGAGGCGTCGGCCGCGGGTCTTCATCCTCCCCGTCGCAGCCCGGCCCCACCAGGAGGCTGAAGGAGAGCGCGAGCGCGGCTCCGGCACCTTCCAGCGGACGGCGCCATGAGCGGTGAGGGGAGGAGTCCTGCGAAGGGTGCGGTAAGGGCATGTGCCTTCTTCCTGGCGGCGGGGCCGCCTGGTCCGCCGGAAGGTGGTTGGAGCCGGCGGACGCGGAAGGAACACCGATGCCCTCGGGATGTGTCACCGGCACCAGACCGGGAGTGCGGTGTGACACGGCCGCGGCCCTGGAGCGGGCCGCTCGCGAGGTGTGGGGGGGCTGACCTCAGAGGACGACGAGCAGGCCCAGAGAGGCCGTGGGGTACACGGGCTTCAGGCGCAGGTCTCCGGCCTGGACCTCCAGGTTGCGCACGTCCGTGAAGGTGAAGCCCGGGCCGACGCGCGCGGACAGGCCCACGCGCCCGGCGCCCGGCCGCCACATGAGGCCCGCGGCGGGCTCCAGGAAGGCCGCCGTCGTGGCCGCCTCGGAGGGGCCCTTGCCGGAGCGCGTGACGAACTCCTCGAAGCCCGCCGTCAGCCCCACGAAGGGACGCAGCGTCCCGTTGGCGAAGGAGCCCAGCGTGTAGCGGGCGTCCGCGCCCACCGCGTAGTTCAGCTTGATTTCGCTGCCGCCCACGCCCTCGAAGCGCGTCTTCGCGCCAAGGGAGTTGCCCCACTGGCCGGCGCGCCCCATCAGGCCGAAGGAGAACGGCCCCTCCATCGACGGGGCGATGTCCAGACGGACGCCGTACATGGACGCGTCCAGGGCGGGCGGCGACACCTCCAGGAGGACCGCGCCCCTCCGCTCCCTCTCCTGCGGGGGGACCGGGCCCGCGGCCTCGTCGGCCAGGGCGGGGGACGCCATCAGGGGAACCGCCAGAAGGACCGCCTTCGACACACTCACGGCATTCAGGGACGGGACGCGCATCGCTTGTCTCCAGGTTTTAGTCGTTCGACTAAATTAGCTACACGACTAACTAAGACTGATGACGCGTGCTGTCAAGCGGCTCGGCCGGCGGCTCGGCCACTTGCGGGCCTACATCGCCCGACGTATGGACACTGAATGGCTCGTCCACGCAGCGGCACGAAGGCCTCCGCCACTCCACCGGAACCCGATGCCCGGGCGCGGCTCATCACCGCGGGCATCCGGGTGCTCGCCGAGCGCGGCTACGACGCGACGACGGTGAAGGAGGTGGCGCGCGAGGCCGGGGTGAATCAGGGCCTGGTGCACTACTACTTCGGCAGCAAGGACGCGCTGCTGCTGGCGGTGGCCCAGGAGGCACGGCTGCAGTACATGACCGAGCTGAAGAAGCTGCGTGAGGAGACGCCGCTGGAGAAGCTCGCCGCCGCGAGCTTCGCGTGGGGGGAGCAGCTCCTGAAGGAGACGCCGGAGCAGTTCCGCGTGCGCTACGAGCTGTTCGCCATCGGGCTGCACAACAAGGAGCTGAAGCCCGCGGTGGCGGAGTCCCTGCGCTGCGTGGACGAGGAGGTGGCGCTGACGGTGGCGCGCATCCGTCACGGAGAGGACGCCCCGCCCGAGCCGATAGACCAGCACTACGCCGCCATCATGAAGGCGTGCATCGACGGGCTCTCGCTGCACCACCTGCTGGATGATTCGTTCGACCCCGCGCCCGTGTACCGGCTGCTGAGCCGCATCGTCCTCGCGAGCCTGGAGCTCCTCCCGGAGGGGAAGAAGCCCCCGGCGCGCAAGGCGAAGGCCCAGGCACGGCGGGGGAAGGTGGCTGTGCCGCGCGGTGGGGTGTCACGAAGGGGAAGGGGACAGCGGCGGCGCTGACAGTTGCCTCGTACCCGGCCAGAGGACGCATCCCCCTGAGAGCCGGGCATCCGGCCAGGGGCCGGGCCCCGCGGCCGGGCCATGCGGAGGCACACGCCCTACCGTTGCTGGGAAAGCGCTGGAGGTGCGCCGTGCCCAATCCCCATTCCGTGCTCAGCAGTCCCACCCTGCTCGCCCGTCACATCATCGAGTACGGCGCGCTGGAGGAGGAGCGGCCCGAGGAGGTCACCGCCATTCCGCAGGCCCTCGTCTCACCGGCTCCGGTGAGCCTGAAGCTCCAGTGGCCCTCGGGGTTGGCGCCCCAGCCCCTGCCGCGCGACGAGCCCCCGTCTCCCGGCCAGCGTCTGCCCGAGGCGGACTACCTGGTCATCACCTGGACGGTGGCCGAGGTCGAGGCCCTGGCGGACACCTTGACACCGGGCATCCAGCGCACCGCCTGGTATCCCTACGCCCGCCGCTTCGACAAGCACTACCGGCCCTTCATCCGCCGGGGCGCTCCCTCCCTGCGGGTGCAGCGCCTGGGGAGCTGGTTCCTCACGCGCATTGGCGGCGCGAAGGTGCTGTGCTTCAAGTCGGAGCTGCACCTCAACCAGGACGGCATCCGCACGGGCGAGGGCACCGCGACGCTGCCGGTGAAGGACCTGTTCCACCAGCTCATTAGCGAGGTGAAGCCCCGCATGGTGCTCACCGTGGGCACCGCCGGCGCCACCTTCGCGGACCACGAGCTGGGGGATGTCATCATCACCCGCGCCGCGCGGTTCCGCCTCTCCCAGGAGTTCCGAAACGAATCCTTCAACGGGAAGACCTACCGCTGCGACTTCCCCGTCTCCACCCGGTACTTCGACGACGCCTACCAGATGATGAAGACCCACGTGGGCAAGCTGCGCGAGCCGGACTTCGGCCCGCCCACCAAGAGCTACGCCTTCACCGGGCCGCTCATCGCCGGGCCCGGCCACATGCCGGACTTCAAGTTGGATGGGCGCGACATGCCCGCCTTCCACCCCATCCTCACGACGGACTTCTTCGAGTTCGGCACCTCGCGCAACGGGCTCGACGCCATCGGCGCGGGCGTGGAGATGGGTGACGCCGTGCTGGGCCTGGTCGCCGAGGAGCTGGAGGACACGGCACCGCAATGGCTCGTCATCCGCAATGCGTCCGACCCTCAAATCAATGGAGACCTGCCCAGCTCACCGCGGCAGACCAACATGCAGGCACACTGGGCCGTCTGGTATTACGAAACCTACGGCTACTGGACGAGCGTCAACAGCGCCCTCGCCACCTGGGCCGTCATCGCCGGTCACGACAGCGGCATCGTGTGAGCGGGACGTGCATGGATGGGCGGCCGCGGAGCCGCTGTGCTGGGCGGTGAAACTCGGCTTCGAGGGAGCCGTGTCGGGCCGAGGCGCCCTGAGCTACGGGGCGTCGTCTCCCGAGTGCTCCGCGGGACTCGAGGTGGGAGGGCGCGCCGGTGGAAAGACGGGGCCGTAACATTCACCCTTGTACACGTAATAGCCCTCGTCGCAGTTCTTCAAGCTCAGGGCCACCTTCACCCAGCAGCCTCCATGGATGACCGTGTGCGCTCTGTGAGGACAGCGGCCGGCGGCATCGGGTCGCGATTGTCCTGGGAGGGGCCTGGGAGGCAGGTCCACGGCGATGGTCGACCATGCGGAAGGGGGTCGAGTGAGAGGCATTGGCGCCGTCAGAACGGCGTCTCCGACCGCCACGGTGCCGCCATCCTGTGTGTCCTCGGGCGCTGACGCGTGGAGCTGTTCCGCATCCCCGCCGGGGCGTGCGCTCAGCATCCATCCGGTTCCAAACGCCACGGCTCCGCTCAGGCTGGCCGCCGTGAGCCAGGACCGCCGGGGCCGTCCGGACGCCCGAGGCATGGCGTGTTGGGGGCTGACGCGCATCGCCTCGGGCTGGAATTCCTCGCGGGCGAAGAGAGGCACATCCGCCTCCGCCCCTGCTTCCCGTGCGGCCTGCTCAAGCGCCTCGGCGAGCTCGCGGGCGCTGCCACGTGCCTCGGGGCGCACGGAGAGCATCCGGGACACGAGCTCGCTCAGCTCCGCGCAGCAGCGGGCGTTGACGGCGCGAGGAGGCCGAGGGCCCGGGCCCTCCAGGCTCCAGATATGGGACTCCTCGTCCATGGGCGCCGTGGTGGGAGGGTACTCGTCGGTCACCAGCCGGTAGGCGGTCATGCCTAGCGCGAAGACGTCATCGGCCGGCTCGGGCGCGTAGGGTGGGGTCGCCGCATGGAAGGGGAGCTTCACGGAGCGCCAGGCCTCCGGCGAGCGGTAGGGAGGCGTGCCGGGCGGAAAGGGCGGCGAGGTGAGAGTGGCGGCGCCCAGGAAGTGTCCGGAGCCGAAGTCGGTGAGGAAGACGTGGTCGTCGGCTGCGCGCACGAGGACGTTGTCACCCTTGACGTCTCTGTGGACGCCGCGCGCGGAATGGGTGGCCGCCAGGGCCCGTGCGAGGCAGGAGAGCGCGTGGAGCACCTGGCGGGAGGAGGGTCGCCGCACGCGCGCCCATTCATACAAGGACGCGCCCTCGACCCACTCCATTGCGAGGAAGGGGTAGGGGATGCCGACGGGAGACACCCAGCCGCCATGGTCCACGAGGCGAGGGACGCAAGGGTGGCGGATGCGGGAGAGCAACTCGACTTCACGAGCGAAGCGCGCATCTGCCGGGTGGAGAGCGAGCTTGAGAGCCACGGGCCCGTGGTGGATGCCCTCCATGCCGAAGGCGCGGTAGACGGCGCCGTAGGCACCCCAGCCGCGCCGCTCCATCACGTACCAGGGGCCCACTCTGGTGCCTCTGGGGAGACATGCCGGATTCAGGTGGACAGGCTGCATGGAGAGTCCCGCGAGGAAGGAGGGGAGCGCCGTGCTCGCCGCGAGCCTACTCGTAGCATTGGCGCCTGTCAGCGCAATCCCCAGAGTGGGGCACCAGCAGCGCCTCCCCGCGGAGTTCTTCAATCCGTCAATGGCCCGCGCTCCAGCCTGAGCTGCCGCGGCTACGCATCACCCGGTGGCTACTCGGTGCGTCCCTCCTCGATGTCGCTGGCGCTCGTCGCCCACTGCAGGTCCATGAGCCACGCCACGAGCCACTGCGCCGGGTTCGTGGCCCCGCTGAAGTGCACCATCGCGGCCGTCATCCCCGACTCCTCGGGGTCCTTGATCATCACCAGCAGGGCCTTGCGGTTGCTCTCGGTATAGGCCCGGGTCACGTAGAAGTAGTTGAACACCGGCTGGCCGAGCTCGACCGTGTTGATGAAGAGGTTCTCCTTCGGGTCCTGCCTGTCGCCCAGGTGGGCCTTCGCGTAGGCGGCGGTGTTCTGCACCTGGACGCCCGCGAGGGGGACCTCTCCCGCCTTGTCGCGGTGGTACAGCGTCGAGCGGGACAGGTCGAGGGCTCCAGGCCCGATGTCGGTGTCCAGGTAGGCCCCTCCCATCGAGTAGGTCGCCGCGAGCCTGACCATGTCCGACAGGTACTTGAGTGCCGTGTAGCTACGAGGGCGCTGGCGGATGCCCTGGATGGAGTTCGAGATTCGCGCGGCGAGCGTCTCCTCGAACCCGGAGATACCGACGGAGAGCCGCGTGGCATCCAGGACCACGGTCCCCGCCTCCGCGAGGTTCCGGAGCTGCGCCTTCAGGTTCGGGTCATTGACGGCCGCGTTGACCTCGTCGGAGGTCCAGAGAATCTGGTTCCACGCGGTGCCATGAGCGCGCTCTTGCAGGTCCGCCAGGTTCTTGAAGGACTGCGCCGACATGGCGCCACCGGCCCAGAAGCGGTGGATCAGCTTGGGGATTTCGGCGCCCTTCACGGGGAGGTGCCCGAAGACGGACCGGTAGACCTGATTGAAGTGCCCCTGTCCCGTCTGATTCCGGCGGACCACGTCGGTGAGCTCGTCAATCGAGTACTCCCTGGGCATCTCATCCATCAGGGTGTCGATGAGCTCCAGGATGTTGGGAGGAGCCTCCAGTCCCTCCTGCGCCCACAGCGCTTCGAGGTGCTCCTTGTTCTCCTCCCAGTACGCCGCCGCGCTCCCTCCCATCCAGGTGACGCCGTGCCGGTCCTGCAGGTACGCCTGGACGACTTCCCGGGAGGGCGTCACCTCGAGGGCGAGGCAGGAGCCCATCCGTTCCGCCTCCCGCTCCAGCGCTGGCTCCCGAAGCGCGAAGAGTCCGTACCCATGGGGGTTGCGTGCCCGCCCGGCGCGTTGCTGGACGACGTGCGCCAGCTCATGCCCCAGCAGCCGCACGCCCTGCGCCGAATCCAGGTCGTAGTGGTCCGGGGCGATATGGATGTCTTCCCCATGCGTGAAGGCGCGCACCTTGAGCTGAAGCGCCTTCGGGCTCGCGTGGACGCGGACCGTCGAGAAGTCCTCGCCGAAGAGCCGCTCCGCGGCCCGGCGGAGCCGCTCGGGCAACGCCTTGCCCGTTGCGAAGGTGATGTCAGACCTCGGCTGTCTCCTCATGTGAACCCCGCTTTTCACTGTCCGCATGGAGGACGCGCCAGTGGAGCCGGTGTGAACCGGTGACGGGCTCCAGGCGCAAACATCCGTCCAGCCTGTCCGGTGGGTGACGTCTGCTTCCTGACATCGGATTGCGGCACGAGAAGCCTCGGGACCGGCATATGCTGGGCGGTCTGACCGGAAGGGGAGGCAGCACATGGCAGGAACATCAGGCCAGGGGGCGGGAGGGGGGCGCATCAACACGCCTCCGGAGGGCGCACTGCGCGCGGTGCGGTCACTGGTGGAACTTCAGCAGACGGACCAGGCGACGCAGCTCTACGAGGAGCTGGGAGACGCGCAGCGCGAGCGCCTGCGCCGCGAGGCGGCGAAGCGCCCGGCCCGGGAGCGCCGGGGACTGGTGGAGGTGCTGCGGCGGGCGCGCGACTTCCTGGGCGCGGCCCGGCTGATGGAGGGCGACGGCGAGGACTCCACCGTGGCGGACCTCTACGTCCAGAGCGGGCAGTACCTGGAGGCGGCGGAGGCCTACCTGCGCGCCGGCGAGGCGGAGCGCGCGGCCGCGGCCTTCGAGCGGGCCGGGGCGCTGGAGCGCGCGCTGGACGTGTACCGGCGCCTGGGGGCCCGCGAGGCGATGGCGCAGTGCCTGGTGCGGCTGGGGCGCCCCTTCGAGGCGGCGGACCTCTACCGCGAGCTGGGCCAGGCCCACGCGGAGGTGGAGGCGCTGGGCGGGGTGAAGCCGGAGGACTCGCGGTACGTGGAGGCGGTGCTGCGCATCTGCACGCTGCTGGACGCGGAGGGTTTCACCCACCGGGCGCTCGCGGTGCTGGCGGACGCGGTGAGCAGCTCGGAGGCGGCGCGGGCGGACGCGGCGCTGGTGACGGAGAAGGCGCGGCTCCTGCGCCGCATGGGCATGGAGGCGGAAGCCGAGGCCGTGCTGCTCCGGCGCGCGGTGGCCTCCACGACTCCCGCGTCCAACGGGTATCGCTTCCTCAAGGCCATCCCCATCTTCGGAGAGCTGTCCCTGGAGGACATGAAGGACCTCTACCGCCTCGCGCGGCAGGTGGTCATCGCTCCGGGCACGGTGGTGCTGGAGAAGGGCGCGCCGGGCACCGGCCTCTTCGTCCTGATGGACGGCACCGTGGAGGTCTTCAGCGGCCCGGAGCAGGACGCGCGGCACCTCAACACGCTGGGGCCCGGCGCGTACCTCGGAGAAATCTCCCTGGTGCAGGACGCGCCCGTCTCCGCGCACGTGAAGGCGCGCACGTCGGTGCGGGCGCTGCGCATCAGCCGCTCCGACTTCGAGCACTACCTCGACACCCACGAGGCCGCCGCGCTGCGCATCTACCGGCTCTTCACCCAGAACCTCGCCGCGCGGGTGCGGGCCCTGAGCACCTGAGCGGCGCCCGGCCGTTTCATCAGCACATGAGCCGCTCCACCTCCCGCTCCCCGGTGGCCCTGCTGACGCTTGCCTACCTGGGCTTCGTCAGCCTCGGCCTGCCGGATGCCGTGCTCGGGGTCGCGTGGCCGTCCCAGCGGGACACCTTCGGCCTTTCCCAGGCGCTCCTCGGCGTGCCCGTGGCCATCGCGGCGGTGGCCTATTTCTGCTCCGGGCTGCTCGCCGGCAGGCTCATCCAGCGCTTCGGTATCGGCCTGCTGCTCGCGGGCAGCACCGCGCTCGCCGCGGCGGGTGTCCTCGGCATCTCCGCCGCGCCGGCCTTCGTGTTCATCCTGCTCGCCGCGCTCGTCGTGGCCTTCGGCTCCGGTGCCATCGACGCCGCGCTCAACACCCACGCCGCCCGCCATTTCAGCCCGAAGCACATGTCCTGGCTTCACGCCGCCTATGCGGCGGGCGCCATGGCGGGCCCGGCCATCATGACGGCCGTCCTCGGGTTCGGTGCCTCGTGGCGAGTGGGTTACGCGGTGGTCGGCGCCGTGCTCGCCGTCCTCGTCTTGGCCTTCTTCGCGGCGAGGAGGCTCTGGGAGGCGGAGCCGTCGCCACCCCACGTGGTGGTGGATGCGCCCGTCGGCGCAGGCCCCGTGCCCCTGGACGAGCCGCCGCTCAGCGGCATCTCCATCCTGCGAGATGTCAGGGTCTGGCTGCAGATAGCGGTCTTCTTCTTCTATACCGGCATCGAGGTCACCGCCGGCCAGTGGAGCTACACCCTCCTCACCGAGGCCCGCGGCGTGGACGAGACGCTCGCGGGAACCTGGGTGTCGGCCTACTGGGGAGGGCTCCTCGCGGGGCGGCTCCTGCTGGGCTTCGTCGTCGAGCGGGTGGGACAGGTCCGGATGCTCCGCTTCGCGACCGTGGGCGTGCTCATCTTCTCGGCCCTCTTCGCCATCCCCGGGCAGGCCTGGGGCGCCGCGGCACTGCCGCTGCTCTCGTTCTCGCTCGCCTCCATCTTCCCGGGGCTCATGGCCGAGACACCCCGGCGCGTCGGTGAACGGGCCGCGCCCCACGCGGTCGGCTTCCAGGTGAGTGCCTCGACGCTGGGCGTCGCCGCGATACCGAACGTCGCCGGCCTGCTCGTCGAGCGCTTCGGCCTGGAAGTCGTCGGGCCGGTGCTGGCCTGCTGCGCCCTGGTGCTCCTCGTCCTGCACGAGCGGCTCGTCGCCATCACCCGGGAGGCCTGAGCTCGCGGGCCGCCCGGTGCCACGGCGCTCCCGTCAGGGGCGCTCCTTGTCTCCCTCCTTCCCGGGGGCGTCCTCCGGCCGGGGGGCCGGGTTCAGCGACACGGCCTGGCGCTGGGGATGCACGAAGGGCTCGGGGCGGGGAGCGGGGCGGGTGTAGAGCGTGTCCTTGCCCGCCGCCGTGGGTTCCCGGCCCTGTTGCTGCATGGCGAAGCGGTCGCGGTCCCGCTGGCGGATGTCTTCCTCCACCGCCGCCACGCGCTCCGGCGGGAGGCCCAGCCCCACCAGCGCCGCGCGGCCGAAGGCGATGGCGCTCTCGAACGTCTCGCGCATCTGGAAGTGCGCGCCCTTCTCCAGCAACTCCAGCGAGTGCCCGCGGTCGTACGAGCGCACGTACAGCCTCGCCAGGGGAAAGGATGCCCGGCACAGCTCCACGATGTGCGTGGCGGCCTCCTTGTGCTCCACGCACACGCAGATGAGGGTCGCCTGCTCCGCGCCCGCGGCACGCAGCACGTCCAGGCGCGTGCCGTCGCCGTAGTACACCTTGAAGCCGAAGCGCTCGGCGGCCTCGATCATCTCCACGTCGTTCTCGATGGTGGTGACGTCCACGCCCTCCGCCAGCAGTAACTGGCTGACCACCTGACCGAACCGGCCGAAGCCGATGATGAGCACCGAGCCCTTCACGCCGTCGAAGCGCACCTCGCGCTCGGGCTGCGCCGCACGCGTGCGCGCGAGCCGGGGCGCGAGCACGGCCAGCAGCGGCGTGAGCGCCATGGTGAGTGTCACCAGTGCGACCAGCAGCGTGGCCTGCTCCTGCCGCATCACCCCGGCGGCCACCGCGGTGGAGAACAGGACGAAGCCGAACTCGCCGCCCTGAGGCAGGAGCAGCGCGGTGCGGACGGCCACCTCATGTCCGTTGCGCATCAGCCGCAGCAGGCCGTACACCACCGCCGTCTTGATGGCGGTAATCGTGACGAGGGCGCCGAGCAGCAGGGCCCAGTGGCTCGCGATGACCTTCAGGTCCACCGTCATCCCGACGGAGATGAAGAAGAGGCCGAGCAGCAGCCCGCGGAAGGGCTCGATGTCCGCCTCCAGCTCGTGCCGGTAGCTGGACTCGGCGAGCAGGACGCCCGCGAGGAACGCGCCGAGCGCGGAGGACAGCCCGACGGACGTCATCAGGGCGGCCGCCGCGATGACGACGAGCAGGGCGGCGGCCGTCATCACCTCGTGGGCGCCCGCGCTCGCGAGCACCCGGAAGAAGGGGCTGAGCAGGTAGCGGCCCGTGAGCACCACCACGGCCACGGCGCCCAGCATCTTCGCCGAGGACAGCCACAGCGGGTCGCTCCCGGCCGAGTCCTGCGGAGAGAGCAGCGCCACCAGCGCCAGCAGCGGCACGATGGCCAGGTCCTGCAGCAGGAGGATGGCGAACGCCTTCTGGCCGTGGGGCTGCTGCACCTCGCCGCGCTCGCCGAGCATCTGCATGACGAGCGCGGTGGACGAGAGCGCCAGCCCCAGCCCCGCGATGAGCGCGGCCTTCCACGGCCGCCCCGCCACGAGCAGCGGGTAGAGCATGGCGAGCAGGCCGGTGAGGACGACCTGGGCGGTGCCGAGCACGAAGATGTCGCGGCGCATGGCCCACAGCCGCGTGAGGTTGAGCTCCAGCCCGATGACGAAGAGGAAGAGCACGACGCCGAGCTCGGCGACGTGCATCGTCGAGGTGGAGTCCTTGAAGAGTCCGAGCCCGAAGGGGCCGATGACGAGCCCCGCGGCCAGGTAGCCGAGGATGGAGCCCAGGCGCAGCTTGCGGAAGAGGGGCACGGCGACCACGGCCGCGCCCAGGAAGATGAGCGCCTGCACGTACACGGGGTCCTGGGAGCTGGCGGCCATGGGAGCACCTGGAGAATCGGCTGGCGGGTCTGCGTAGCGCACGCGCGAGCCCCCACGCCAGGGGTTCCGGGATACAAGGGTGCCTCCCCGACGCATTCGAGGCAGAGATGGACTTCGCCGCACTCCCGCTCGCACCGCCCCTGCTCCAGGTCCTGGAGGAGCTGGAGTTCAAGACCGCCACACCCATCCAGGCCCGGAGCATCCCGGTGCTGTTGCAGGGCAGGGACCTCGTCGGCCAGGCCCGGACGGGCAGTGGGAAGACCGCGGCCTTCGCGCTGCCCCTCCTGCAGAAGGTCCGGCTCCAGCCGCGGCGCGTCCAGGCGCTGGTGCTCTGCCCGACGCGGGAGCTGTGCGCCCAGGTGGCGGGGGAGATTCGCCGGCTGGCCCGCAGGCTGCCCGGCCTCCAGGTGCTGGTGCTCGCGGGAGGTCAGCCCATCCGTCCCCAGGTGGACGCGCTGGAGAAGGGCGCCCACATCGCCGTCGGCACGCCCGGCCGCGTGCTGGACCTGCTGGACCGGGAGGTGCTTGAGACGCGCAACCTGTCCACGGTGGTGCTGGACGAGGCGGACCGGATGCTGGACATGGGCTTCCGGGAGGACATGGAGCGCATCCTCGCGGCGACTCCGCCCCGGCGGCAGACGGTGCTCTTCTCGGCGACCTTCCCCCCGGACATCGAGGCGCTGAGCCGCACGTTCCAGAAGCAGCCCGAGCGCGTGACGGTGGAGGAGGTGGTGGGTGAGACTCCCGCCATCCAGCAGCTCCGCTACGACTGCGCGCCGGAGGAGAAGCCGGCGCTCCTGCTGCGAATCCTCCGCCACCACCAGCCCGGCTCCGCCATCGTCTTCTGCAACCACAAGGCGGGCGTGGTGGAGCTGACGAAGGCCCTCACCGGCGTGGGCGTGAGCGCGGACGGCCTCCAGGGAGACCTGGAGCAGTTCGAGCGGGACAGGGTGATGGCGAAGTTCCGCAACGGGAGCACGCGCGTCCTCATCGCCACGGACGTGGCGGGGCGTGGCATCGACGTGGAGGCGCTGGACGCCGTCATCAACTTCGACCTGCCCATGCAGCCGGAGCCGTACGTGCACCGCATCGGCCGCACGGGACGGGCGGGGAGGACGGGCCTGGCCATCTCCCTCGTCACCCCGCGCGACACGCGCAAGGTGGAGGACATCGAGCATGCCACCGGCGTGAAGCTGGAGCGCGCGGACGTGGAGGCGCTGCCTTCGGCGGACCCGCGCGGCGCGGTGAAGCTCGACTCGGCGTGGGAGACGCTGTGCATCTCCGCCGGCCGCAAGGACAAGATGCGGCCGGGGGACATTCTCGGAGCGCTGACGGGAGAGGCGGGCGGGTTGAGCGCCTCGGATGTCGGGAAGATTGAGATCCAGGACCGCCTGGCCTACGTCGCCGTCGCCCGCCGCGTGGCGCGCGTGGCCTTCCAGGCCCTGAGCGAGGGGCGCATCAAGGGGCGCAAGCACCGCGTCGAGCGGGTGCGGTAGGGCTCCCTCCGCGTCAGGCGCCCGGCTTCTTCCAGTCGACCTTGGCGGCGTAGATGAAGAGTTCCTTCCTCCATTTATTGCGGAAGTCGTCTGGGTTCTGGGGTGGGGTCTTGCACTCCACGGAGGCCGTCTGCCAGTCGCGGGCCTTGGTTGCCGCGATGAGCTTCTTCCAGGTCGAGGGTACGGAGATGCCGACGTTATACGTCACGTCAACCAACCCGCGGCGGGCGGCGCGAGGATAAGTCTCGAAGTCGGGGAAGCCTTTCTTGAGGGCGGGGAGGAACTCCGTCTCGTAGCGGCGCCTCGCCAGTTCCTTGATGTCCGCGTCCAGGAGGCCAATCTTCGGCCGCTGTGCATACGCGGTGTGGTTCATCCTCCAGGGCATAACCTTGACCTTGTTGAAGGCCTCGGCGATCTCCTGCACCGTGGCGGGCCGGCCCTCATCCATGTTCCGGAAGGGATGGCTCCTGGCCGCCAGCAGGCCGTTCGTCCCCTGTGGCGGGTCCACGTACTTGAGCAGGTTGCCGGCTCCCACCGTCACGTTGCCCTCGGTGTCCAGGTACATGTACGGCACGATGCCTTCCCAGGCGATGATGTCGCGCCATACGTCTTCCCAGCTGAGCGCGGTTTTCTGATCGCCGGCGTCCACGGGGGGCGCTGGGTTGGGGGTGAGGCCCGTCCTCCGCCGCGTCGGGCGGGGAGGGCGCGTCACCAGTGAGGTGGCTTCCTCGGAGCACACCCACTCGGCGTCGAAGTCCCAGGAGAGCGCCTCTCCCTTGTAGGGGGAGTACTTCGTCTCATCGAAGTTCAGGTAGGGCGCGACGGGGCCCGGCCTGCCGTCTCGCGCCGCAGCCGGGAGTGTGAGGATGGCGTACGCTTTCGGGGGGGCGGGGGGCGCCATGGGGCTCAGCGACGTCCAGGCCGGCATCCAGTGCCGCTCGCCCAGGTGGGCCTCGAAGACGCCGTCCGACTGGAGCTGGACCCGGACGGAATCACTGCGGCGGTCCGCAGTCGCCGCTGGCGTGGGCGGTGGAGGCTCCACCAGCGCCACCTCGACGGTGAGGTTGGCGCGGGGGGCCACGCCGGTGATCTTCCCATGGATCTCCCAGGTGCCCTCCCAGGACTTGTCGTACTCGACCCTGAGATCCTCGAGCTTGGGCTTCGGCAGGCGGAGGAACTCCTTGTCCTGCACCAGCAGCGTCTGGGGACCGTCCTTGTGGCTCCGGCCCCAGAGCTGCCAGCAGAACTCGTAGCTGCCTTCCTCCTCGGCTCCCACGTCCGCAAAGCGCTCGCAGGTGTCGTCCGTGAACCCGATGGCCCAGTCCACGCTGCCGTTGTAGCGGAACATCCACAAAGCGGCGGGGCCCCACCGGTGCGAGAAGGCGCATTGAGCCGTGCCGAAGGCAATTTCGCTCGAGCCCTCGTCCAGCTCGATGACGCGCAGCTCCAGGTCCGCCTGGTTGAGGGCGGAGGAGAAGTGGGGGGTGAACGTCACCTGCGCGCCAATGCGGCAGTCGTTCCCTTCCGGCTTGTCCACGCTGATGGAGCAGTGATTCTTGAACGGGATGGCCGGCTCGAAGGTGGCGGTCTCCGCGTGGGGGAACCTGGGCGTGAGGGAGTAGCCCAGCGTTCCCTCCTCGATGACCTGCTGGGCGACGAGGTCGAGGACGGGCGGCTTGCCGTTGACCTTGATTTCGAAGGTGCCGTTCTGCGCGATGACCATCCGCGCGCCGTCCACGAAGTGCGGCCTCGCGGACCCGTTCCCGCGCTTCACCAGCCAGGCGAGCTCGCACTCCAGCGTCACGCCGGGCTCGAAGTTCATAGCCTTGCCCCGGATGGGAACCTCGATGAGCAGGCTTCCCGGGTTCATGAGCTGCCGCGAGGCGGTGCGGTCCGGCGCGTCGAACTGGATGGACGTCCGTGGCACGAGGACGAAGGTCAGGGCGTCCCGGTAGCCCGCGCTCACGTGCGTGGCCTCGGACTCCTGGGTGGCGGTCCAGGCTGTGCCCTGCCCGGCGTTCTGCGGAGGATTCTGTGGGGGCATGATTCGAGAGCGGCTGCGCGCCGTGGCTAGAGTCCCAGTTCGGCCATCGTGACTTCCAGGGGGGGCGGCTCCTCGATGACCGCGCCCAGCACCAGTAGCGGGGCGCCCGCCCTGTTCACCCTGCGGCGCCAGTAGAAGCGGAAGGGGCCTTCGGCCTTCTTCAGCAGCAGGTGGGGGACAGACGCCTCGAAGATTCCCGTCTCCGTGCACTGGCCCCAGGGGAATTCCGCCTGGAGCTTGTAGCGGATGGCGCTGGTGATGGTGGCGTCCTCCGCCCACTGGCCCGTGGTCGCGTCCTGCCGATCACAGATGATGTGGAAGTCCAGGCCCGTGGGGATGAAGTGCCCCTGGCCCGTGAAGCAGAGGTTCTTGCCCTGGAGCTTCCAGGTCAGCGTCTCGAGGCGCGGCTCGACCTTCACCTCGCACGTCACCGGAGGAGGCGGGGTCGCCACCTTGCCGGGCTGAGTGACCTCCGCGGTGAACGTGAGCTTATCGCCCCACATCTGCGGGATGCGATGGCCATTCTTGTCGAGCAGGGGCCAGTCCGCGAGGAGGACGCCATTCCCGCGCTTGTTCTGGACGATGCCCGCGAGCTTGATGATGGGCGCCGCCGCCTTCCATGCGTTGGCGTCTCCGTGCAGCTTCACCTCGGTGCGCAACACGCCCGCGCCCATCTTGACCTGGATGGCTCCGAACTCGAACCGGCTCACTGGAGGCAGGCACCTGTCCGCGACGACCTCGAGGCAGTCCTCCCCGCACGCGGCCCGGATGTCCGCCGCCGAGGCGGAGAACAACTCTGTCTCGCCCTCCACGGCGGTGAGCCTCCTGGACGTGTGGAGCGCGTGCCCGCTGTTGGGCGCGATGAAGCGGGGACGGACGTGCAGCACCTCGCCCCCCGTTTCGTCGGACAGCAACTCCGCGGCGAGCCGCCCCAGGGCGGGGGCCGGGTCGAACTCGAGGTGGAGCACTCCGGACGAGTTGGCCGAGGAGTAGGTGAGCCGGACGGCCTCCTCCGCCTCCACGTACTCGGCGGAGTGGAGCTCGGAGGGGCTGAGCATCCGCAGCTTCTTCGCGAGCAGGGTCAGGTCCTCGGCGGACCCGGTGTTGGGGGTCACGAGCAGGGACAGGCCGTTCTCGGCGAGCCGCTTCACCGAGAGCTGGAGTTCCTTCTCCCCATTCTTTGGCTTGCAGAGGTCGCGAAGCTCCTGGAGCCGCTGGGCCAGGGGGACCGCCAGCCTGAAGGCGGTTGCCGGGTCGCCCTGGAAGACCCGGCCGTGGCGCTGGCTGGTCAGGAACTCCTTGAAGGAGAAGTTGGGCGTGACCTTCGGGTTGCCGTCCTTCTTCTCCGTTCCCACGATGAGGTCGTTCAGGTACCTGAGCCCTCCAGTCGTCCGCGCCTCGGGGGGCCTGCTCGCGAGGACGGGCATGGCCAGCGAGGCGGCGGTTGGAGTCTCGCGCAGGTCGGGCTGTGTGCGCGGGGGGAGCTTCCAGTATTCGAAGACGACGTAGCCCGGGAGCGTCGCGGGCAAGTTCTGGCGGACGACGATGCCGCCCGCGGCGAGCGGGCGGAGCTTGCCCGGCTTCGAGCCGAGCTCGAAGGGCTGACCGGTGAGCACGGGCTTCGGCACGTCGAATGTCGTCGAGCGGCTCTCGAGTGGCTCGAAGCGCTGCCCATCCGCGCGCGTCGCATACACCTCCCACTGGCCCCAGGAGGGGGCGCGTGCGCGCCCGAGCGCGACACCGTCTTTATAGGAGGTGCGGCAAAGGACCTGCGGCTCGCTTCCTGCGCCCCCGTCCCCCCCGGCGGCGAGCCAGAAGGTGACGTCCTCCGCGCTCGTCCCCGCCGTCGTTCCGTAGCCGTGCTGCACCAGGACGGTCAGCATCTCCTTGCCGGACAGCGCGGTGTGTCCCTTGAAGAGCAGCCCCAGGAATGGCGGCTTCAGGGTGCTCTCGTCTCGCTTCAGCGTGCACGGAGGCCATTCCTTCGCGAGGCCGATGACCGCATTCTCCACGAGGAGGTCCACCAGCCACAGCGCGGTGACCGGATGCATGCTGACGACATTCGCATTCCGGGGCAGCATCGCGTCGCTGTCGCCGAAGAGGCTTTTTTTGTGGCCCTGGGCGTCCGCCAGCACAGGGACCTCGCCGTAGGGGTCCTTCTCGGTCGCCGGGCGGTCCCACCAGGTCAGCGGCAGCAGGTACTCCTTCAGCTTCTCGAAGGTCGTCTCGGGTTTGTCCTCCAGGTGGTCGAAGAACCCTTCCGCCTTGCGTGCCTCGAGCTGCTTGACGAGCCCCGCGGGCGTCCACTCGTTGATGTGGTTCATCACGAGGTTGCGCCAGCGGTGGCGAGCGGCCTTCTTGAAGAGCTCGGCACGGCTCTGGAAACGCTTCTCGCGAAGCACGTCAGCGGCCACCTCCAGCCGGTCGGCGAAGAAGACGGGCGACCAAAGCGACAGTGAGTCCGCCGCCGCGGGCACGCTCAGCTTCACGGTCAGCGTGGGCACGTCCCTCTTGGGAGATAGGGTGAAGCGCTCCCTCGAGAGGAAATCCCCCGCCTTCTTGTATTGCACCTCCAGGGTGCATACCGTCGTTGGATCGCCCGGGAACTTGTACTTGTTCTCCAGCGTGATTGTCAGGGGCCAGGTGAACGGCTTCTCGGTGGTGTCCTCGGCCGAGAAGAACCGGGTGCCGTTGTTGAAGTGCTGTCGCAGCCTGGTGCCGTACCTCGCGGTCCGGAGTTCCTTGACGATGTTCACCCCGGTGGGGCCCAGGATGTCCTGGACCTCGTTCCTGGCGCCCGGTGTCCTGTCAGAGGGCATCTGCAGGAAGTTGTCCTTCTTGTCCTGCTCCTCGACCTCCTGGAGCAGGGCCTTCAGCGCCTCGTCCTTCTCGATGAGGAACTTGAGGCCGCTGTCGCCGCCACTCAGGGAGAACAGCTCCCAGTGCACGTACCGGGGCAGCGGCGCCGTGGCGGCCGGAGGGCGGGGGCTTCTCGCCAGGGTGGCGGAGGCGCCCGAGTCTTGCGCGGGAGCCAGCTCCTCGGAGGGAACGTCTCGGCCCGGCGCGAGGAATCCGATGATCTCCCCCGCGGCCACCGGGAAGAGCGGGCGATCGAACGTGATGATGGAGCCCTTCTTGAGCGCCTCGATGGCCTCGGTGACCTCCTGGGGGCTGGGCTTCGCCAGGGCCAGGGGTCGCCCACCCACGATACCTGGGACGGGCTGGGCACGGTCCCGCACCGGATGGTTCTCCGCCCGGGGATTCAGCGGGCCCTGGGCCCAGTAGGTCTTGCCGACCTCGTCGGAGTCAGGGTCGATGTTGACCACCGCGCCATGCTGCATCCTGAAGAAGGACTCGAGCCAGGGCGCCTTCTCGAACGCCTTGTCGGACTCCGCGCCCCCCCACTTGGGAGGGGCCAGGTGCATGTACAGGCTGTAGAGCGGGAAGGGCTTGGGAGGGGGCGTACCCTCGGGCTCGGTGAACTCGTGCCGGACGAGGACGAAGCCCAGCGGGCGGCCCTCCGTCGCGCTCAGGAGGATTTCGTTGTCACCTTCCTTCCCCGGGGCCATCAGGCGCGCGGCCACGATATATCCGGGCATGGCCGCCCTGACGGGCACCAGCGGTGCTGGCGAGTCCGGCTCAAGGTGGACTCCCGCATGGAGGTTCTGCTGCTTGCCGAGCGGGAAGAATCCTCCGGCTCCCGCTTCGTTGAAGAAGTAGTACTTCAGCGGAGACTCGCGCCGCGGGTCCGCGCCGAAAGGGAAGACCACCTGCGACGGCTCTTCGTCCGACGCCCCGGAGACCTGGGTGCGCGCGAACTCGAAGTGCATGTAGTCGTGGTAGTAGCCGCCCCAGTGGAACCCGAACCCTTCCATGATCTCCACGATCCGGATGGGCATGTCGAAGCGCTGGGTCTTGTCGTACGGGTTGGTCGTCGAGTTGAGGTCGATGGCGCTGCCCCAGGAGTGGTTGGAGAGCAGCTCCTTCTTCTTCTGCATGCGTCCGTCGCAGAAGACCTCCTCCTCGAAGGCATTGTTAAGGCGGTCGTGCTCGGCGCAGAGGGAGTTCCAGGAGCCCCAGAAGCCGGAGCCCTGCCGGAGCTGGGCATACTCCGGCAGGTTCGCGATGGCTTGCTTGACCGAGGTGTTCTGCTTGTATCGGAAGTTGTAGGTCCCGGCGTCGTACAGGACGTAGGGCAGGTGGGCCGCCTTGATTTTCTCGAACGCCGCCATGAAGAGATGCGCGAGCTTGCGGTTGACGCTGACCTTCCGGGTTTCGTTCTTCTGAGGCCCGAAGCCCGGCAGATGGACCGGGACGAGTTGCTCCGTCTTGAAGCTCGTGAGGATGGGGTTGCCCAGTACGCGGGTCGTCCGGACGAACCGGTCGTGACCGTCGAGCTCGTCAGGCGCGCGCGTCGCCTTGTAGATATCCCTGACCGCTTCGCGGGTCAGGCAGAGGTACGAGGGCTCCTGATAGCCGTAGCTCATTTCGAGCGGACCTCGGCGAACCGGCCCTGGGTCCACTTGAGCACCCGGGTCCGCTGCCCGGTGCCCGCGATGGAATACACGAGCTCCGGCACGCCATCCCCATCCGTGTCCTCGACGCTCAGCAGCTCCGTCTCGGGGCCTCCACCGTGCGACGCGTCGATGGACTGCAGCCGCTTCTTGCGCTTCAGGTCATAAACGCGCAGGTGGATGTTGGTGCCTCCGGTCATCGAATAGGAGTGGTCGAGCAGGACCACGCCGGGCACGACCGGACGGACGCAGGTGTCAATGCGCCGGGCCTCGCAGGGGGCGGTCACCGTGTCAGTCAGCAGGTTCTTCATCCCGTCGCAGGACATGGCGGTGACCTTCTTCGTCTGCGAGCCATGGGTGCACTGCGTGCGTGCCCCCGCGAGCAGCAGGCCGTCCTGCTCCAGAATCCAGGAGGCCTTGTCGACTCTGGGGTTCTTCATCCGGGTCATCGAGCTGACCTTGCACGTGGGCGACCCGGTCGCCAGGTAGGGGCCTGGAATCATGAGGGAGACGCGGGCCTCGGGGCGCTCGATCTCCACTTTCCTCCGCGCCGCTTCGCCCTCCTCCCTATCGGTGAACCTGCCGACCGCGGTGTAGACCATCCCCTTTTCGAGGAAGAGGAACCGGTCCCCACGGAGCTCATACGGGTACATCGGGTCGTCGGGGTTGAAGGGCCGGAGGGGCTTGCCGTCGTCCTTCCGCCATCCGATTTCAATGCGGAAGTCCTGTCCATCCGCCCAGTCCCTGTCGCAGGGCACCTCCGCGCGGGCTGGCGCGGAGGACGGGGCCGAAGCCGCGGGCTGTGTCGTGGCTGGCTCGGGCTGTGTCGTGGCTGGCTCGGGCTGTGTCGTGGCTGGCTCGGGCTGTGTCGTGGCTGGCGTGGATGCCGCGGGCGTCGGGATGGTGGTCGAAGGCGCTACCGCGGGGGCCGCGGGTGCGGCCGGTTCCTGGGAGGTGGCAGGTTGCTGCTCACCGCAAGGGCCCCCGTCGCAGGCCCGCTCTCCCCTCGGGGGGGCCGAGGCATTGGCGGGAGAGGGGGGCGTCACGCACGCCAGCATCAGCACGGGGAGGGCGGCCGGCCACAGTCGTGCCGAGAGTCGCCGGAAGAGGTGTGACGCAGCGGCTGCCTGGATGTGGAGTGTCGCTCTCATTTGGGTCATCTGGCGGGGGTTTTGCCACTGGTGAAAGTCAGGGGGGCAACCGGTCTTGCTATTTCCACTGTTCGAGGATTGTCAGCACGCCTCCGGGCTGAGTGCGCGTTAACAAGAAGGCGGCCATATCAACAGCGCTCCCGCCCTCGGGGCTCACGGTGCGCAACAGGATGAGGTCCTCGACGCCGTCACCGTTGAAGTCTCCCAGCGCCCACTGCGACAGGTCTCCCGTCACGCCGCTCCCCCGCACCCGGAGCTCCTCCTTGCGCTCGGGGATCGGCTCGAAGCGCAGCCGCGAATCGAGGTCGTTCCAGGTGCGCCCTTCGCCGCTCGCTCGCGAGCGTTCCTCGGCGTCTCCGGGCACGATGGCCGGGGCCAGAGCCGCAGGCAGTACCTTGCCAAGAGCCTTGGTGGAAAAGAGGTCCCGCACGTGGCTCACCCTCGAAGGCCGAGCGGTGGTGACCATTTTCAGCGCACGGCAGCGGAGCAGTTGGGCCTGGGTGGAATAGAGATCGACGGTGGCCATGACGTTGAGGTCCCCCAACTCCACCCCGTCTGTTTCGGTGCACCGGTCGATTTCGCGATCAGCTCGCTGAGCAAGCCGTCCCTCGCGCAGCTCTACGAAGTAGCTCCATTCGCGCGTCAGGGCCGCGGACGCCTCGGCCGGGGAGGAGATGAGAAGCCCCGAGTAGAAGACCGTCACCGGCAGGGCCCCATCCCCCTGGCAGAGCCCCCGGTTGTGCGCGATGGCCTTCGCCACGCGCGAGCCGGCGTCGAGCTCCGCGGGCGCCTCGTCGAGCACCTGGCGGCACAGCTCGGGTTGACCGGCGCGCAGCGCGGCCAGGCCCAGGTCGGACACCAGCCAGCCCCGGTCCGTGGCATCCAGCGCGCTCCAGCAGGACTCCTTCGTCCGCCGCAGGGACTCCACGGCCTCGGCGTACCGGCCGTCACGGTAGAGCTTCTCGGCGCTCCGGCGGCTCCTGGTGACGTCGGCCTTGGAGCAACGCGCGGCGCCCACCGGGGGCTCCACCGCCCGGGCCCGCGCGAAGGGCAGCGTCACCAGGAGCGCCAGCACGCAGGCGGGCATCCACCCCGCGCGAGGCCCGCCCCCCGGTCTCGTCGTCCCGTGCCTGTGCGTCATCGTCCCCATGCGATTCCCCTGGCCCGGCCCGATTCTATGTCTCCCGGCAACCTTGTTGGCTCAACCCGTGGAGTTCATGGACGGGAAGGCGGGCTCAAATCGAGAAGCTGAAGGGCCGCGGCCTGCGGGCCCGCTTCACGCGGAGGATGTGGCTCTGGTCCACCGCCAGCCCGGTCAGCGCCACGGGGCGGGGCACGTAGAGAATGCCCGGGTCGTCGTCGCGGCTGAACACGTACTTGCCGCCCTCGTCCTTGCGCGTGCACCCCACGGAGATCTCCAGGCGCCGCTGGATCTGCTCCGGGTCCGTCGTTCCCCAGTTGAATTGCGCGAGCGCATCCGCGGTGAGGCCGTACATCTCCGCCACGTTCTCCAGCGTCTCCTCGTCAATGACGCGGTGCTCGGTGACCTTCACCAGGACGCGCTGCGAGGTGGCCTGGGACTTCGTGCCCGCCTTGGTGGGCTTCTGGCCGGACCACGGGCCGCCGGTGCGCACGAGCGCCACGGAGTTGCTCAGCGTGGCGCCCTCGATGAGGGACAGCACGCTGACACTCCCCTTCGGCACCTTCGGCAGGTCGATGCGGCCCTCCCCATCGGTGGTGGCCTCCTTCTCCGACTTGTCGGAGAACTGGAGCTTCAGCTTGATGCCGGAGATGGGCCCGTCGCTGACGTCGTCCACCACCTGGAGCCGGAGGGTGATGTCCTCCTCGGGGGTGACGGGCGGCTCCTGCTTCGGCGCCTCCTCCGGGAAGGCGGGGGCGCCGTAGCGCGAGGGCGGGGGCGCCAGGGCCAGCCGGAGCACGCCGAAGGAGAGCAGGGTGGCCGCCTGGCGCACCACGTCCTCCGAGGTTCGCGCCGCATGGTGGCCGAGGGAGCCATGGGCCTGGACCAGCATGCTCAGGGTGCGCAGGTTGGACTCGTCCAGCGCGAGCCGCCGCAGCCGGTGCTCGAGCGTCCATCCGCGACCGGCGTCCAGGGCCTGGCAGCCCTCGGGGAGTGGGTCATGCAACGCGAGGAGGAGGTACTCGCGCTGCCCTTCTCTCAGGCGTTGATGAAGGAGCATGGAGCGGCCCGGGTCGTAGCCAGATGACTGTGAGATATCCCACAGTGTTTCAACCGCTGTCCAACCAGGGGGCCGCCGCCGGTCCTCACCTTCCGGACGGAGCGGAACCTGGTGGGAGCCGCACGGTGAAGGTGGCGCCTTGACCCGGCGCGCTGTGGACGCGGATTTCGCCGCCGTGCGCCTCGACGACTTGCTGGGTGATGAAGAGCCCCAGGCCCATGCCGCCGTAGTTGCGCTCGGAGACGGCGCGCACGAAGCGGTCGAAGATGCGGGGCTGGTCCTCCGGCGCGATGCCGATGCCCTCGTCTCGGACGCTCAGGCAGGACTCCCCGTTCTCGGTGCTCACTCGCACGTGGACGGGCCCGCCGGCCCCGTACTTGAGCGCGTTGGTGATGAGGTTCGTCACCACCTGGTCCAGCCGCCGCTTGTCCCATACCCCCTCGACGGGCGCCGGGGCATCCAGGGTCAGGGTGCTGTCCACCTGGGCGGCTTGCGGCGTGTAGCGCGCCACCACCTCCCGGACGGCGGCGGCGAGGTCCATGGGCTCGGGCTCCAGTGACAGCTTGCCCACGTTGATGCGCGACACGTCGAGCAGGTCCTCGATGAGGTCGGCGAGCTTGCGCACCTGCCGGCGCGCCACGTCCAGCTCCCGGGCCACGCGCGCGCTGGACAGGGCGCCCTCGGGCGTATTCTCCGCGAGGCGCTGCAGGGACGTCAGCTTGAGCTGAAGCGGGGTGAGCGGCGTCTTCAGCTCGTGAGAGGCGACCGACAGGAACACGTCCCGGTCGTGCAGGGCCTCGCGCAGGCGCTCCAGCTCGCGCCGCTCCTCGGCCTGCTTCCGGTCCGTGAAGTCGCGCACCACCTTGCCGAAGCCGCGCAGCCGGCCGTCCTCGTAGAGGGCGCTGATGACGACGTTGGCCCAGAAGCGGCTGCCGTCCCTGCGCACGCGCCAGCCCTCCTCGGCGAAGCGGCCCTCTCGGGCCGCCACTTCCAGCGCCTTCCAGGGCTTCCGCTTCGCTAACGCCTCCGGCGGGTAGAAGCGGCTGAAGTGCTGGCCCAGGATCTCCTCGGCACGGTAGCCCTTGATGCGCTCGGCGCCCGGATTCCAGCTCGCGACATGGCCGTGCGTGTCGAGCGTCACGATGGCGTAGTCCGTGACGTTCTCGATGAGCAGCCGGAGCTGATCCGCGGTATCCCGCCCGGCGGATTCGGGCAGCTCCGTGTAGGTGATGCCGCTGGAGTCCGCGGGGGCGTTGTGGCTGTCGTCCAAGGCACTCCTCATCTCATCTGGCAACCCGAGGCAGCACGAGAGCACACCTTTCCAGGGAGGACAGCCCGCATCTGAGACCTTCGTCCAACACCTGATGGGGCGCCCGCCAGGGCGAAGCGGGGGGGCCGGCACCCGGCTGTCCTCCCGCTCCACGGACGGGCTGGAAGGGTGGGGGAGGGGACGACGTGAGACCTCCGGAGGACGGGGCCCTTCCCGGGACGTAGGGCGCTTTCCGGGGGTCGATCATTGGCGCGGGCGGCGCCCGGGGCTAACATGCCCGCGCGCCATGGCCATGCAGGGTGGCGCCGGAGAAGATCCCGACAGGGGGCGGCGCATCGGAAAGTACGAGATCCTCACCCGCCTCTCGATGGGGGGCATGGCGGAGCTGTTTCTCGCCTTCACCTCGGGACCGGGCGGCTTCCGCAAGTTCGTCGCCGTCAAGCAGATCCTCCCCGACATCAAGAAGGACGATCAGTTCGTCAAGATGTTCCTCGACGAGGCGCGCATCACCGCGGCCTTCTCGCACGCGAACATCGGGCAGGTGTTCGACCTGGGCGAGGACGGCGGCGAGCTGTACCTCGCCATGGAGTTCCTGCCCGGGCAGAACCTCGAGCAGGTGGTGAAGGCCACCGCCCGCCAGGGCTATGCGCTGCCCATGGGCTTCATCGGGCGCGTCATCCGCGACGCCTGCCTGGGCCTGCACTACGCCCACCACTTCACGGACCCCTCGGGCCGGCCCGCGGTGGTGGTGCACCGCGACGTGTCACCGAAGAACGTGATGCTCACCTACGACGGCGTCGTGAAGGTGATCGACTTCGGCATCGCCAAGGCGCGCGGGCGGCTGGGGCGCACCCAGGTGGGCATGGTGAAGGGCACCAGCGGCTACATGTCCCCGGAGCAGGTGCGGGGCGCGCCCCTGGACGGCCGCAGCGACTTGTTCTCCGTGGGCGTCATGCTGCACGAGCTCTTGTGCGGCCAGCGCCTGTTCAACGGCCCGCACGAGGCCGCGGTGATGCTGCAGATCGCGGAGGGCGACATCCCGCCCCCGCGCTCCATCAACCCGGAGGTGCCGGAGGCGCTGGAGGCCGTGGCCATGCGCGCCCTGGCGCGCGACGCGTCCCAGCGCTTCACCAGCGGCCGTGAGATGGCGCGCGCCATCGAGGCCGCGCTCGGCCCGGAGCTGTTCGACGAGGACGGCATCACCGCGGTGATGGGCGACCTGTTCGCGGACAAGCGGCAGAAGACGCGCACCCTGCTGGAACTGGCCAGCAGCGCCGAGGACGCGCGCGTCAGCGAGGTGGCCGACGCGCTCCAGAAGGACGACGGCGCGGACAGCTCGCCCACCGCGCAGGTGACGGCGCCGCGCGCCCGCCTCAAGCCCTCGGGGCCTTCCGCCAGCGCCGGGCCCACGCGCGCCGGCAGCGGGCCCAAGCCCGTGCCCCAGCGCCGCTCCACCGAGTCGGCCGTGGCCACGCGGGTCGCCCCGTCTTCCGGCAGTGGCCCCAAGCCGGTGCCGCAGCGCCGGCCCACCGAGTCCTCCCTGCCCGCCGCGCGCACGCCCCGGCCGCCGCAGGAGCCGGCGCAGGCCGCGCGCACGCCCCGGCCCCGGCCTCCACCCCGGCAGGAGGCGTCCGACCCGGAGACCACCGCGCCGCTCGAGGCGCCGAGCGACCTGCACACGCAGCGCTTGCGCTCCCGGCCCCAGCGCCCCGGCGCGGAGTCGGCGCGCACCAACGTGCGCCCCCAGCGGCCCGGCCTGTCCCAGCGCTCCGAGACACCGGTGGAGCCCCCGGCCGGGCGTCCCGCGTCGCGCTGGCTCGGCCGGCTGATGCTGCTCGCGCTGGTGGGCGGCCTGGCCTGGCTGTCGACACTGCCCATCGTCCGCGCGCAGTTCGTCCCCGCGTACGAGTCCGCGAAGGCCTGGGTGAAGGCGGAGCTGGATCCTCCGCCTCCGGTGGACCCCGCCGCCAACGCGGCCTGGCCGCCACCCCAGCAGGCCGCACCGCCCCCGGGCTTCCCTCGCGCCGCGCCCGAGCAGCCGGCCCCCACGCCCGAGCCGCCGGCGCAGGAGGCCGTCGCCGCCGATGTGAAGGTGGAGGAGCCCCAGCCCGCCACGGGTACGTCTACGACCCGGCCCGCGTCGGGCACGTCGACCCGCAAGGGGAAGGACGGAAGCTCTCCGGCCAACTGGGCCTCGGGCACGGACACGGGGACGGGGCGGACGGTGAAGCGTGCGCGCACGCAGCCGGAGGCCACCCCGCCGGCGGAGCCCGTCACCACGGTGACGCAGAACCCGGAGGACCTGGGGGAGGTGCTGGACACCAGCACGCCCAAGGGCGCGGCGAAGGCCGGGCTCGGGTGGATCACGCTCTACACGGTGCCTCGCGCCGCGGTGTTCGACGGGGCCACCTCGCTGGGCACCACCCCCTTGCAGAAGTTCCCCCTGCCCGTGGGCACCTACCGGCTGCGCGTGGTCGACCCCACGGACGCGGAGGCGCCGAGCAGGCTCCTGTCCGCGCCCGTGAAGCCCGGCGAGGTGACGAAGATTCAGATTCGACTGGCGGACCTCCCCCTGTACAAGGACTGAGTGTCGTCCTTGACGCTCCGGACCCCCATCACTAGGGTCCGCGCGTTTCTCCTTCGACGCACTGCGAGAAGGATCCGCTACCCATGTATTTCCAGGACCTTATCTTCACGCTCCAGAAGCACTGGGCCGACCAGGGCTGCATCACCGCGCAGCCGTATGACCTCGAGGTCGGCGCCGGCACCATGGCCCCGTACACCTTCCTCCGCGCGCTGGGCCCGGAGCCGTGGAACGTGGCCTACGTGCAGCCCTCCCGGCGGCCCGCGGATGGCCGCTTCGGTGAGAACCCCAACCGCCTGTTCCAGCACCACCAGTTCCAGGTCATCCTCAAGCCCGCGCCGAAGAACGTGCAGGCCCTCTACCTGGAGTCGCTGCGCAAGGTGGGCATCGACCCGATGGAGCACGACCTCCGCTTCGTGGAGGACGACTGGGAGTCGCCCACGCTGGGAGCCTGGGGCCTCGGCTGGGAGGTGTGGTGTGACGGCATGGAGGTGACGCAGTTCACCTACTTCCAGCAGTGCGGCGGCTTCGACTGCAAGCCCGTCTCCGCGGAGCTCACCTACGGGCTGGAGCGGCTCTGCATGTACCTGCAGAACGTGGAGAACGTCTTCGACATCGAGTGGGTGAAGGGCGTGAAGTACCGCGAGATCTTCCACCCCAACGAGGTGGAGATGAGCAAGTACGCGCTCCACGAGTCGGACCCGCAGATGCTCTTCGCGCTGTTCGACGCGTACGAGAAGGAGTGCAAGCGCCTCATCGAGCGCCAGCTCCCGCTGCCCGCGTACGACTACGCGCTGAAGTGCTCGCACGCGTTCAACCTGCTGGACGCGCGCGGCGCCATCTCCGTCACGGAGCGCGCCAACTTCATCAAGCGCGTGCGCGACAACGCGCGCCTGTGCGCGGAGGGCTACCTCCAGATGCGCGAGCGGCTGGGCTACCCGCTGCTGAAGACGCCGTGGACGGTGGGCGAGCAGCCCCCGGTGCTCGAGGGGAAGCCGGCCAGCGACTACTGGAAGACGGTGCAGCTCAACAAGCCCGTGGAGAAGAAGGAGAAGGCGGAGGTGGCCCGTGGCGCGTGACCTGCTGCTGGAAGTGGGCGCCGAGGAGATTCCGGCGTCGTTCATCGGCCCCGCGCTGGACGACCTGAAGCGCGTGCTCACCGAGCGCATGGCCGAGGCGCGGCTGAAGCACGGCGACGTGCGCGTCTTCGGCACCCCGCGCCGCCTCGCGGTGTGGGTGAAGGACGTGGCGGACGCGGGCGAGGACGTGGTGAAGGAGGTGCTGGGCCCCAGCGCCAAGGCGGCCTTCGACGCGCAGGGCAAGCCCACCAAGGCGGCGGAGAAGTTCGCCGAGGGGCTCAAGCTGTCCGTGGACAAGCTGGGCCGCACGCAGACGGCCAAGGGCGAGTACGTGTCCGCGCGCGTGGAGGAGAAGGGCCGCCCGGCGGCGGACATCCTCCAGGACGCGCTGCACACCGCGGTCCACTCCGTCAACTTCCGCAAGTCCATGCGCTGGGCCGACGTGGACGTGGCCTTCGCGCGCCCGGTGCAGTGGCTGGTGGCGCTCCTGGGCGGTGACGTGCTGCCCGTCGTGTTCGGCGACGTGAGGAGCGGCCGCACCACCTACGGCCACCGCTTCCTCGCGCCCGGCGCCATCGAGCTGAAGGCACCCGCGGACTACGAGGCGGCGCTGGAGAAGGCGCACGTGGTGCCGGACATCACGAAGCGCCGCGCCCTGCTGGTGGAGAAGCTGGCCGCGGCGGCGAAGGTGGCCGGGGGCCGGCTGATGGAGGACGAGGCGCTGGTGGACCAGGTGACGAACCTGGTGGAGCTGCCCAGCCCGGTGGTGGGCAGCTTCGAGGCGCGCCACCTGGACCTGCCTCCGGAAGTGCTGGTGCAGGAGATGAAGAGCCACCAGCGCTATTTCTCGCTGGTGGACGGCGCGGGGAAGCTGCTGCCGAAGTTCATCGCCGTGTCCAACACGCCGGTGCGAGACGAGCAGCTCAGCCTGCGCGGCTACCAGCGCGTGCTGGCCTCGCGCCTGGCGGACGGCCGCTTCTTCTTCGACGAGGACCGGAAGACGCCGCTGATGGACCGCGTGGAGAAGCTGGGCCGCGTGGTGTGGCAGGGCCAGCTCGGCACCTACCTGGAGAAGGTGGAGCGCTTCCGCTCGCTCGCCGTCTGGCTGGCCCAGCAGGCGGGCAGGGCGGGGGAGAGCGCCACCATCGAGCGCGCCGCCACGCTGGCCAAGGCGGACCTCGTGACGGGCATGGTGGGTGAGTTCCCCGAGCTCCAGGGCGTCATGGGCCGCGAGTACGCGCGCGCCGGCGGCGAGCCGGAGCCGGTGGCGCTGGCCATCTTCGAGCACTACCTGCCGCGCGGCGCCGAGGACGCGCTGCCCACGCAGGACGCGGGTGCGCTCATCGGCATCGCGGACCGGTTGGACTCGCTGTGCGGCATCTTCGCCATCGGCAAGGCGCCCACCGGCGCGGCGGACCCGTTCGCCCTGCGGCGCGCGTGCATCGCCATCATCCGGCTGGTGCTGGGCCGGGGCTACCGCTTCAGCCTGTCCGCCGCGGTGGACGAGGCGCTGCGGCTGCTCGCGCCGAAGCTGGCCAACGTCAAGCGCAAGGCCGGCGAGCCCGCCCCGCGCGAGCAGGTGCTGGAGTTCTTCCGCGCCCGCCTCAAGGCGCTGTGGGCGGAGCAGTACCGCACGGACGTGGTGGAGGCGGTGCTGGCCGCCGGCTTCGACGACCTCGTCGCCGCGCGCAAGCGCCTGGAGGCCCTGAGCCTCATCGTCGGCCGGGCGGACTTCCAGCCCCTGGCCGTCGCCTTCAAGCGCGTGGCCAACATCGTGGAGAAGCAGGGCAAGGACGTGAAGGGCGGGCAGATCAACCCGCAGAAGCTGGTGGACGAGCCGGAGCGCCACCTGCACACCGCCTTCACCCAGGCCCGCAACACGGTGACGGGGCTCGTCCAGGCGGACGACTTCGCCGGCGCCCTGCGTGAAATCACCGGCCTGAAGCCCGCGGTCGACACCTTCTTCGACAAGGTGATGGTGATGGCCGAGGACAAGGAGCTGCGTGAGAACCGCATCCGGCTCCTCACGGAGATTGGCGCCCTGTTCAACCAGGTGGCCGACTTCTCCAAGATTCAGGCCGAGACGGCCGCGGCGGCCTGAGCCGCGGACGCTGTCGCACCGCCCTCCAGCCGGAACGAAGTGTGTTCCCTGGGGGGCAGGGGGGCGTCCTCCATGGAGCGCTCGGGAATGGAGGGCCCCCTTTCCGGTTGCCCGGGGGGAGGCCCCTTCCTACACTCCGCCCCCCTCCGATGCGCGCCTACATTCTCACCTCCGCGCTGTTGCTCGTGTCGTGCGATACCGACCCCGAGCCCCGGCCTCCTCCGTCCACCCGCCTCGTCTACCCGAGTGGGGTCGCCTTCTGGCGCCCCGAGGCAGGCCCGTCCACCAACGGGTACCTCTACGTGGCGAGCGCCAACTTCGATAAGTGTTTCGACTCCGGCTCGGTGGTGGCGCTGGACCTGGACGCGGTGGGCCTGCGCCCCTTCGGCACGGCCTTCACGGAGCCGGCCGAGGAGCCCGCGGCCATCACCGACCTGCGCATCGGTGAACAGTCCTACGTGCAGATCCAGAGCTTCGCGGGTGAGATGACGCTCTGGAGCCCGCCCGGCCGCACACCGCGCCTGTTCGTCCCCACGCGGTCCGAGGGCAGCGTCCTGCATGCCGTCGACGTGGGGGAGGACGGCATCAGCCTGAGCTGCGCACAGGGCGGAAGCGGGCGGGACTGCCGCGACGGCGCGCTCTCGCTCCTCGACATTCCGGGCGCCACGGAGGACGGGATACCCTCCGCCCCCGGCCCCATGGGCGTCAGCGTGGAGCGCACCAACCCGGAGGCCCACGTCTGGGTGACCCACTCCGAGCTGGTCGGCCCGGCGGAGTCGGGGCGGGAGGTCGACTTCCAGTCCTACCTCGCCGTCATCCCCGCCGCGGACCCCACCCGGGACGCGCTGAGCCCGGACAACTTCGTGGCGCTGGGCACCGACGGGAGGCTGGCGGGCGCCGCGCACGCGACGGCCATCGGCAGCCGGTACGTGTATGTCTCCGGCCGCAACTCCTCGTCGGAGCAGCTCGGCGCGCTGGCCGCGCGCTTCCGGCTCCGCCTGGTGGACCGGCAGGTCGCCGGCCGCGTCCTGAATACCGACCTGGAGGAGAGCTACTCGGTCCGCGAGGCGCGGGGCGTGGCGGTGGTGACGACCGCCACCCGCACGGTGTCCGAGACCGACCCTCGCACCATCGTGGACGAGCGCGTCTACCTGCTGGCGCGCGGGCCGGACACGCTGGTCATCCTGGACGTGGTGAACGCGGGAGGCACGGGGCTCGGCGACGACTCCACGCCCACCGTGCGCATCGTGTCCGCGTTGCCGCTGCCCAATGGCTCCAGCGAGCTGGAGGTCATCCCCCGCGCGGCCGGCCGCGGCAACCTGGTGGCGGTGACGGGCAGCGGTGACGAGGCCGTGGCCATCTTCGACGAGGAGCTCGGCCAGCTCGTCGCCCAGGTGGAGGTGGGCATCGGGAACCCGAGCCAGCCCAGCCAGCCCTTCGGCCTGGTGGCGGACGTGAGGGGCAACTCGGCCCGCCTCTTCGCCAGTACCTTCAGTGACGGCCGCATCGCCGTCATCGACATTCCCGACCTCGACCGGCCGCAGAACGCGCGGCTGGTAGCGCGGCTCGGCACCCAGCAGGTGCGCGACCCGCGCCAGGGCACCAGCGTGTGCCAGGAGAGCTCCCCGTGAAGCGCGGTATCCTCGCAGCCCTCGTCACCTGCGCCGGCCTGTCCGGCGCCTGCTCCAGCTCGGACGTCGAGGCCGGCATCGCCGGCCTGTCCGGCACGTACGACCTGACGCTCGTCAACGACCTGGTGTTCGTCACCTCGTCGGACAACGACGAGCTCCGGGTGCTGGACCTGTCGGCGGATCCGAAGCAGTTCATCCCCGCGCCCAACCCGCTGGAGGCGCTGTCCATCCCCGTGCTGGGCCGGCCGGACGCCCTCGCGCGGGACGTGGGCTACAGCGCCGAGGGCGCGGACGTGCCCGGCCCCTATGTGTACGCGCGCAGCTCCGGCTCCTCGGAGATCTCCGTGGTGGCGGCGGACCGGTCGCGGCTGGTGCAGGTGGCGCGGCTGACCGCCGACAGCCTCGTCACCGCCTTCGCGGCCCGCTCGCCCGGGGACGTGGCGGGGGCGGCGACCAGCACCCTGTACTACGCCATGCAGGACCCCGACCCCTCGCTCGGCGCGGACACGGGCGGCGCGAGGGTGATGCGCCAGGACCTGCCCGGCCCCGACGTCATCGACCCGGCGGCCCTGCCGGCGCCTGCGACGGTGTTCTGCCTGGAGCCCGGTGAGTCCATCCAGTCCATGGTGGTGCTGAGCACGCCGGGCGAGCTGGCCGTGGCCACGCGGCGCGCCTCCGGCCGCTCCGGCCGCACGCTGCTCATCACCGACACCGGGCCGCTGGCGGACTGCCTCCAGCCCACCGCGCCCACGGTGGACCTGTCGGGCGGGTTTGGCGGCGTCCCCGTGCGCCTGCTGGCCACCCACCCCGGGGTGCGGGTGAGCGATACGCGGACGCTCGCGCCCAGCCAGTACGTCTACGGCATCCTGGACGAGGTGTCCTGCGGCGGCACGCAGGCGTGCTCCGGCGTGCTGGCGGTGGACACCACCACGCCTGGCCGGGCGGAGCGGGCGCGGGACATCAGCAATGCGCCCATGCTTCCCATCTACCCGGCCCTGGGAGTGCCCACCGGCCTGACGCTGGTGCCGGACGCCGTCATGCGGCTGGTGCTCGACGACGGCACGGGTGACGACAATGCCCGTGTCCCGCTGCTCGGCATCATGCCGTCGTCTGGCGGCCTCATCACCCTGTTCGCCGCCCACAACCTGCGGCACTTCGACCTGGCCACCGCCACCCCGGGCATCGCCCTGGAGCTGCGCGACCGGAACGAGGCCCAGGTGACGCTGGAGACGGAGGGCCTGGTCGTGGTGACGCAGGACCCGGCGCTTCAGGAGACGAAGCTCTACGAGGGCTCCGTCCCCAACGCGACCTACCGCATCATCTACCAGGGCGCGATTCCGGGGCTGAGCGCCCTGGCGCGTGACGCGAACGACCCGCGGCGCTTCGAGGCGGAGCCGGACCCCGCCTGGCAGCCGAGGGTGGGGGACCTCATCGTCCTGGAGAGCGTGGATGTGGAGTGCGGGACGGCCCTGACGGTGGCGGCCGTGGAGCCCATTCCCGGCACCTCCCGCGTGCGCCTGGCCATCAGCGACGCGGAGGCGATTCCGGCCGAGTGTGAGAGCCTGCCGAGCTTCACCGTGCGTGCTGGTGGGGACCAACCCTTCGTCCTGCAGGACTCGTCCGGTGCCGTCCTCTCCCGGGACGTGCTGGGCACGCCGTACCGGCAGGAGCTCCCCACCGAGTACTTCTTCCACCCGAACGACTTCTTCATCGTCCCCTCGGATGGCTCGCCGCCGGTGCAGGACACCGCGAAGTACCCCCAGCCGCCGCCGCCGCTGAACATCCAGATGACGGGCGTGGGGCGCGAGCTGGAGCGGGGGGACCGCTACGTGGTTTCCGTGACGTCCGGCGTCCGCAACTTCGTCTTCGCGGTGGACACCAGCGCCAACGCCGCGGTCACCGGCCTGGCGCCCTACACCCTGCCTGGCGCCGTGGTGGCCTCCCAGGCGGGCGGTGCCAACCTGGCCTACATCGTCTACCCGTCCGCGGACGGCATCCTCCAGGTGAACCTCCAGGCGTTGAGGGACAACGTCGCCAACTCCGCCGCCATGGTGACCTTCGAGTAATTGGGCTCGCGGGGGGCGCTCTGTTATCGTCGGGGTCATCCTGAATCACCCGAGTCAAGACCGATGATCGATCAGAACTCCCGCCCCGCCCGCAAGGTCGGCATCGCCGACCACTTGTGGGAGACGTACGAAGACATGGCCCGGCAGATGGGCTCGGATCGCGATGCGCTGATCAATCAGGCGCTCTTCATGTTCGCGCGCCTGAACGGCTTCATCGAAGTGAAGAGCCGTGCCGACGCGCCCGTGGCGGCGCCCGCCCTCGCGGCGGCGCCCGCGCGCCCGGCCCCCGTCGCCGCGGCGCCGGCTCCGGCCCGGGGCGCCGCGCCCCCGGTGCTGGCCCCCGCGCCCAAGCCCGAGTCCACCCCGCAGCCGGCCCGCCCGGCAGGCCGGGGCGCCGCTCCCGCCGACGACCGCGCCGCCAACGGCCTGGACAATGATCCGGTGCGCCGCGAGGTGGCCGAGCGCGTGCTGGAGACGGCCGCGGAGCTCGAGCGCCTCATCAAGGGCAAGAACGAGCCGCCTCCTCCCAACGACGACATGGTCGAGGAGGAGGAGGAAGAGCCGCTGCCCGAGCCCGAGGACCCGGCGATGGAGGACGAGCCCGCCGAGGAGGCCGAGGAGGAGCCCGCGGACGAGATGGCCGAGGAGGAGCCCGAGGCCGGTGCCCTCTACCTCGTCACCGAGTCGGGGGACCAGGAGCGCATCGTCAAGGAGCGCTTCGTCATCGGCCGCGGCAAGCACTGCGACTTCGTCATCAACTCCGGCAAGGTGTCCCGCGAGCACGCCGTCATCGTCCACGAGGGCAATGACTGGATCATCGAGGACCTCGGGTCCTCCAACGGCACCTGGTACAACAAGCAGCGCATCAAGCGCCGGAAGATTGAGGACGGGGACGAGTACTTCATCTGCAGCGAGAAGATCCGCCTCGTCCTGGGCTGAGCCGGGCCCCTCCCTCGGGGGCTTCCGGCTGTTCGCCAATTGACGGGCTTGGGGCGTCCCTGGTTTGATGCTGGGCGCCTGCCACGGATGGGACAGGCGGTGAATGACGCCTGTTCAGATCGCGCTGTGGACGGTCCTCGGAGTGGCCCTGGTGATCTCGGTGGTGACGGATGTGCTGCGCCGCGAGATCCTCGACGCGGTCACCTATCCGCTGATGGCGGTGGCGCTGGGCGTGCGCTTCTTCACCGAGGGGCTGGGGGACCTGGAGCACGGGGTGCTCAGCGGGGTGGTGGCGGGCGTGGGGTTGGCGGTGTTGCTGCTGCCGGCGGCGCTCCGGGGGCGGATGGGGTGGGGGGATGTAAAGCTGATGGGCGGGGTCGGGGCCGTGCTGGGGTTTCCGGCGGCGATGGCGGCCGCGGCCTTCATCTCGCTGGTAGGCGCGCTGCAGGCGGTGGTGACGCTGCTGTGGCAGGGCGCGGTATGGGACACGCTGGCGGCGGCGGTGCGGCGGTGGGCGGCGCGGGCAAGACTGGCGAGCGCGGACGCGCGGCCGGCCCCCCAGCGCCATATCCCCTATGGGGTGGCCATTGCGCTCGGAACCTTCTGGGCGCTGTGGTGGCAGCACGGAAGCTTGGGTTAGCTCGGACTTCGCAGCAGAGGGGACACCTACGATGTTCACACGCTTCACGCATGCCGCGGCGCTGGTCGCACTGACAGCCCTGGTCGCCAGCGGCGGCGCCCTGGCCCAGGAGGGCAGCACCGTCAGCCTGGGTGTGGGCTCCCAGAAGGTCGTCACCATTCCCGGCCTGAGCCGCGTCGCCCTGGGCGACCCGTCCATCGCCGACGTGAAGACGCTGGGCTCCGGCCAGCTCCTCATCACCGGCCAGGCCGAGGGCAAGACGACGCTCCTCGTCTGGAAGACCTCCGGCCAGCGCGTCAGCTACCTCGTCGCCGTCCGCAAGCAGGACCCGAACGAGGTCATCTCCGAAATCAAGCGGCTGCTCGGGGAGATTGAGGGCGTCTCCGTCCGCATGGTGGGTGACCGCATCTACCTGGACGGTCAGGCCTACACCACGCAGGACGCGGACCGCATCAACGAGGTGGTGAGCCTCTATCCGAACGTGAAGTCGTTCGTGAAGATTGCCCCCAACGCCAAGAAGCTGGTGGCGCAGAACCTCAACGCGGCCTTCCAGAAGGCCGGCCTGAAGAACGTGCAGGCCAACGTGGTGGGCGCCACCATCTTCCTGGAGGGCTCCGTGGAGAGCCAGCAGGACCTCCAGAAGGCGGAGCTCATCACCAAGGCCATTGGCGAGAAGGTGGAGAACCTGCTCGTGGTGGGCATCAAGCGGATGATCCTCTCCGAGGTGCAGTTCGTGGAGATCCGCCGCAACAGCCGGGATCGCTACGGCATCCGCTACCCCACGGACATCACCGGCTCGGCGAGCGCGGCGGCGGCCATCACCCAGCAGCTCTTCCCGGGCACCTTCGGCGAGGGCACGGCCAGCCTCGGCCTGACGGCGGGCGCGGACTTCTCCATCGGCTTCCAGGGCAATGACGGCTACGGCCGCCTGCTGGCCCAGCCCAAGCTGGTGTGCGCCAGCGGTGAGAAGGCGGAGTTCCTCGCCGGCGGCGAGGTGCCGATTCCGCTCATCACCAACAACCAGTTCACGGTGGAGTACAAGAAGTACGGCGTCATCCTGAACCTGCGCCCCACCGCGGACCGCAACGGCAACATCCAGACGGAGATTGAGGCGGAGGCCTCCGAAATCGACACCTCCGTGGCGGTGTCCTTCGGCGGCTCGTCCACCATCCCCGGCTTCCGTACGCGCAAGGTGAAGACCAACGTCACCGTGCGCCACGGGGAGACCATCGTCCTGTCCGGCGTGTTCAGCCACGACGAGCAGAAGGCCGTGTCCAAGCTCCCCGGCCTGGGTCACATCCCCATCGTGGGCGAGCTCTTCAAGAGCCGCGCGTTCGACTCGACCAAGCGCGAGCTGGTCATCTTCGTCACCCCGCGCATCGTCAACCCGGACTCCGACAAGGTCCGGACCATCATCGAGGACGTGAAGAGCCGCTACAAGCAGGCCCGTTCCGAGGTGAACTTCAACATCTTCGACTGAAGCCGCTGGCGCTCCGGGCGCCAGGGCTCTTCGGGTCCGGGGGGTTGCAACTCCCTTCGTGGCCCTCCAGCGCGGGCCGGCCTCTTCCCCACCTCGGGGAGGGCGCCGGTCCGCGGCCTTGCGGGCAGTCATGCCCGGGCTGCTGGCGCTTTGAGGTCGAATGGGCGCTTGCTAGGATCCGCCCCCATGTTTCTCATCACCCTCGCGGAAAAGGGCGGCGGGACCGAGCAGCGTGAGTTTCACAAGAATGAAATCACGATCGGTCGCCTCCCCGGCAACGACATCGTCCTCGCGAAGGGCAACGTCTCCAAGTACCACTCGCGAATCGTCGAGAAGGACGCGAAGTGCATCATCGTGGACATGAAGTCCACGAACGGCACGTTCGTGAACGGCAAGAAGATTGGCGCGCCGCAGGTCCTCAAGCCCGCCGACCAGGTCTCCATCGGCGACTACATCCTCAACGTCGAGGTCCTGGACGAGGAGCCGGTGGAGACGCGCGCCGGCATGCCAGAGGACGAGGGCTACGACGACGGCGGGGAGGAGCCGTACGAGGAGGAGGAGCCGTACGAGGAGGAGGAGGAGCCTCCCGCCCCGGCGCCCGTGGCCGGCCGCATGCCGGCGTCCATGGCGGCGGCCATGGCGCGCAACAAGCGCAAGGTCGACCCGCGCATCGAGCGCTACACGCGGCTCCAGAAGGAGATCCACGACCGGCTCATCGAGTACCTCGACCTGCGCCGCATGGACATGGACCGGCTCGGCGACGACGAGCTGTGGCGCCGCACCGAGAAGGCCATCCGCGACATCATCGACCAGATGGAGGCGGACGGAGAGCTCCCGGAGGACGTGGACCGGGAGGAGCTGCTCACCGACGTCATCAACGAGGCGCTGGGCCTGGGGCCCCTGGAGGCGTTCCTCGCGTCGGATGAGATCAGCGAGATCATGGTGAACCACGCCAACCAGATCTACATCGAGCGCAAGGGCAAGCTGACGCTGTCGGAGAAGACGTTCTCCTCCAACCAGGCGGTGCTCGGCGTCATCGAGCGAATCGTCGCGCCCATCGGCCGGCGCATCGACGAGTCCAGCCCGCTGGTGGACGCGCGCCTGAAGGACGGCAGCCGCGTCAACGCCATCATCCCTCCGCTGGCCCTGAAGGGGCCGTGCATCACCATCCGCAAGTTCAAGAAGGACTCGCTGAAGATCCAGGACCTCATCAAGTACAAGACGCTCACCGCGCAGATGGCGGAGTTCCTGGAGATGTGCGTGCGGGCGCGCCGCAACATCGTCATCTCCGGCGGCACGGGCTCCGGGAAGACGACGACGCTGAACATCATCAGCGCCTTCATCCCGGACGACGAGCGCATCATCACCGTGGAGGACGCGGCGGAGCTGCAGCTTCCGCAGGACCACTGGGTTCAGCTCGAGAGCCGCCCGCCCAACCTGGAAGGCAAGGGCGCCATCACCATCCGCGACCTGGTGAAGAACTGCCTGCGCATGCGGCCGGACCGCATCGTCGTGGGCGAGTGCCGCTCCGGCGAGACGCTGGACATGCTCCAGGCGATGAACACGGGCCATGACGGCTCGCTCACCACGCTGCACGCCAACACGCCGCGCGACGCCATCGCCCGGCTGGAGACCATGGTGCTGATGTCCGGCATGGAGCTGCCGGTGAAGGCCATCCGCGAGCAGATCGCCAGCGCGGTGCACATGATCGTCCAGCAGACGCGCTTCTCCGACGGCACGCGGAAGATCTGCTTCATCACCGAGGTGTCGGGCATGGAGGTGGACATCGTCACCCTCCAGGACATCTTCTATTACAAGCAGGACGGCTTCACGGAGGACCACAAGGTGCGTGGCCGCTTCGTGGCATCCGGCTTCGTGCCCAAGTTCTACGATGAGCTGCAGCGCAAGGGCATCCCCGTCAACATGAGCATCTTCCGGGAGGACTGACGCGTCATGCCGACCCTGGTCGTCCGTCTCCCCGACGGCAGCGAGAACGAGTACGACGTCGTTGGCGAGCTGAAGATTGGCCGCCAGCAGGGCAACGACCTCCTGCTCACCGAGGGCGGGGTGTCCCGCAACCACGCGGTGGTCTTCGAGGACGGCGGCACCGTCTACATCGAGGACAAGGGCAGCGCGAACGGCACCTTCGTGGACGGCGAGCGCATCGCCGAGCCCACGCCGCTCACCCCCGAGTCGGAGGTGGTGCTGGGGGACTACACGCTGCGCCTCAAGCCGGCGGCGCCGTCCCGGAGTACCGGTCCCCGCAGGTCGACGGCGCGAGTGCCCGCCACGGACGACGAGATGCCGGTGGGCTCGGAGGGCAGCGGCGCGCGCGCCACGCGGGCGCTCCCGAGCATGAAGGCGCGGCCTCCGGCGGGGGCGGCGGGCGCTCCGAAGCGGCCCTCGCGGCCGGCCGGTGGCGCGGGCGCGGCGGCCCCGGCGGGTGGCGGCGGCGCGGGGCCCATGCTGCGCGGTCTGGTGGGGCCCTGGGCGGGGCGGACCTACCCCCTCAAGGGCAAGGTGCTGGTGGGGCGGCAGCCCCCGGCCGTGGTGCTGCTGGAGGATGACTCGGTCAGCCGGCGGCACGCGGAGCTGGTGGCGACCGCGTCGGGCGTGACGGTGAAGGACCTGGGCAGCGCCAATGGCACGCTGCTCAACGGCGAGCCGCTGGGGCAGGAGCCGGTGCCGCTCCAGCCGGGCGACCAGCTCCAGTTCGGCGTGGTGGAGCTGTCCTTCGAAGCCGCGGAGGAGGAGGCACCGGCCGCGCTGGCGCGGCGAGGCTCGGGCCCCATCCCCACGCGGCGGGGCGGCGCGGCGGCGGAAGCGGAGCAGGCGCCCGCCGCCGCGGGCCGCAAGAAGCTGCTGGTGGTGGCGGCGTCCGTGGTGGGCCTGCTGGTGGTGGCCGGGCTGGTGAAGGCCGTCCTGCCGGGCGCGGACCCGGGCACGGTGGCGCGGCCCCCGGCGGCCGTGGAGGCGGACCCGGCGCAGCAGATCCAGGAGCTGCTCAGCGAGTGCCGCTCCTATGCCTCCAGCGAGCTGGGCGAGCCCAACTGGGCCCGCGCCGAGGAGGTCTGCACCAAGGCGCTGGACCTGGACCCCATCCACGCCGAGGCCAACACCCTCATCCGTCGCATCAAGCTGGAGAAGGAGTCCTTCGAGTACTACTCCATCGGCGAGAAGCTGCTCCAGCGGCTCAAGCCGGAGGAGGCGCTGGAGGCCTTCAGCAAGATCCAGAAGGAGAGCGAGTACTTCCGCAAGGCCAAGAGCAAGGCGCGCGAGGCGGCCGAGCAGGTGACGAAGCGGGCGCAGGAGGACTGCAAGCGCTACCTGGGTGACTCGCAGTGGAGCGCCGCGGTGCCGCGCTGCCAGCAGTACATGGCGGTGTGGTGCCAGGGCCAGTCCCGGGAGAGCCTGGTGCCGCCGCTGGGCTACTCGCTGAAGCTGGAGGGCCGGCTGCGCCGCAACGAGTGGCGGCCCAAGGACGCGCTCTTCGTGCGCTTCCTCATCGCGCGGCAGAAGCTGGACGCCAACGCGGCGCCGTGGTCGTGCCCGCAGACGGACATCATCGGCCAGGAGGACACGGGCACCGACCCGCGTGCCGTGGTGGAGGCGGCGGTGAAGAAGCGCTTCACCAACAAGCTGATTCAAGCGGCGATGATGGACTACTGGGCCGGCCGCGGCAGCGAGGCCCAGGCCACCCTGCAGAAGCTGCGCTCCAACTACGAGGCCGCGCAGTTCCACGCCCAGGCGGACGAGATGCTCAAGGTCATGACCACCGTGGATCAGCTCTACAAGAGCGGGCAGACCTTCCTCGCCGCCGACGAGCCGGAGAAGGCCGCGGAGCCCTTCCGCGAGGCGCTGGACACGGACAAGACCCTGATGCTCGACCTGGCCGAGTCCAAGCCGTCCTTCTACCGGCGCAACATCCACCAGGACATGGCGGACAAGTCCTACCAGCGCGGCAAGCATTGGGCGGACCGGCAGGACCACCGGCGGGCGTGCCGCATCTGGAAGCTGGGCTTCAGCTTCTACGCGGGCAATCCCGACCTGAACAAGGCGGCGGCCTTCTGCTCGGGCATGGCGGCGGACGCGTTCCGGAACGCGGGGGGATGCTCGGACCTGGCGGCGGTGCTGGACTACGCCGTCAAGGGCGACGGGCAGGACGAGAAGGTCGAGGCGAAGAAGAAGGAGTGGAACTGCCCCTGACGCGCATCGTGGACAGGGACGGACGGGCGCGCTAGGCACGGGGCATGGCCGACACCAGCCCCTCGCGCTCCGCGCCCACCCTGGTCCTCATCGACGCGTCCGGCTTCATCTTCCGCGCCTACCACGCGATTCCGCCGCTCACCACGAGCAAGGGCGTGCCCACCAACGCCGTGCTGGGCTTCACCCGCATGGTGCTCAAGGCGCTACGGGATTTGGCGCCCACGCATGTGGCGCTCGCCTTCGACAAGGAGAGCCGCACGGAGCGGCAGAAGATAGACCCCACCTACAAGGCCCACCGCGAGGGGCCTCCCGAGGACCTGGTGCCGCAGTTCGGGCTCATCCGCCGGGTGGTGGAAGCGCTCAACCTGCCCGTGCTGGAGGCGGCCGGCTGGGAGGCGGATGACGTCATCGGCACCCTGGCGGTGAAGGCGAAGGCGGAGGGCTTCTGCGTCCAGGTCGTCACCGGCGACAAGGACTTCGTCCAGATTGTCGAGCCGGACGTGCGCCTGTTCGACCCCATGAAGGACGTGCACACCGGGCCGGACGAGGTGAAGGCGAAGCTGGGCATCGAGCCCCGGCAGATGCGCGACTACCTGGCCCTCATCGGCGACGCGGTGGACAACGTCCCCAAGGTGCCGGGCATCGGCCCGAAGACGGCCACGGAGCTCATCCAGCAGTTCGGAGACGTGGAGACGCTGCTCTCCCGGCTGGACGAGGTGAAGAAGCCGAAGATTCGCGAGGCCATCGCCTCGCACAGGGAGAGCCTGCTGCGCGCCCGGCAGCTCGTCACCTTCAAGACGGACCTGCCGCTGGACGTGAAGATGGCGGACCTGGCCCGCAAGCCGGTGGATGCGGCGCGCGCCCGGGAGCTGTTCACGGAGCTGGAGTTCTACGCGCTCCTCAAGGACCTGCCGCAGCAGGGGCTGCCCCAGGCGGAGCAGAAGGAGAAGCCCGCGCCCCTGGCCACCTCGCAGAAGGTGGTGGAGTCGGAAGCCGAGCTGAAGTCCCTGGCCGAGGCCGCGCGCGCGGCGGGCGCCGTGTCCCTCGTCCCCGCGTACGAGGGCATGCCCTTCGCCGCGAAGCTGGTGGGCCTGGGGCTGGCGCTGCCGGACGGGACGACCTGGTACGTGCCGCTGCGCCACGGTGTGCTGGGCGCTCCCCAGGTGAAGCCGGAGGCCTTCACCGCCGCCTTCAAGGGCGTGCTGGAGGACGCGGCGGTGAAGAAGGGCGGGCACGACCTCAAGGCGCTCACCCTGGTGCTGGCCAACGAGGGAATCTCCCTGCGCGGCGCGCACGACGACGTGGAGCTCTTGAGCTACCTGCTCAACCCGTCCCGGCGCGAGCACGCGCTGGCGGACCTGGCGCGCGAGCGCCTGCAGACGGAGCTGCCCGAGCTGCCTCACGCGGCGGAGGGCAAGCGGGGCAAGAAGGACAGGGCGCTGGCGGACCACACGGTGGAGGAGCTGGCCCCCGGCTACGCCATCCGCGCGGAGGCGGCGCGGCGGCTGGCCCCGGAGCTGTGGAAGGAGCTGGAGGCGGCGGGGCTGGCGGCGCTGGCCAGGGAGCTGGAGCTGCCGCTGCTTCCCATCCTGGCGCGGATGGAGCAGCGGGGCGTGAAGCTGGACACCGCCGAGCTGGCGCGCATCTCCGTGAAGGTGGATGCCGCCGTCGACGCGCAGGTGAGGGAGGTCTACAAGCACGCCGGCCGCGAGTTCAACATCGGCTCCAACCCGCAGCTCGTGGAGGTGCTCTTCACGGAGCTGAAGCTGCCCGTCATCAAGAAGGGCAAGACGGGCCCCTCCGCGGACCAGGAGGTGCTGGAGAAGCTGTCCGAGGAGCACCCGCTGCCCGGCGCCATCATCGAGTACCGGAGCCTGACCAAGCTGAAGAGCACCTACCTGGACACGCTGCCCACGCTGGTGGCGGCGGACGGGCGCATCCACACCACCTACCACCAGGCGGCCACCGCCACCGGACGCCTGTCCTCCACGGACCCCAACCTCCAGAACATCCCCGTCCGCACCGAGCTGGGCCGCGAAATCCGCCGCGCCTTCGTGGCGGCCGAGGGGCACCAGCTCGTCAGCGCGGACTACAGCCAGGTGGAGCTGCGGCTGCTGGCCCACATCGCGGAGGACCCGGTGCTCATCGACGCCTTCCTCCATGACGAGGACATCCACACCCGCACCGCGGCGGAGGTGTTCGGCGTGCCGCCCGCCCAGGTGGACCGCGAGCAGCGCCGGCGGGCGAAGATGGTGAACTTCGGCATCGCCTACGGCCTGTCTCCCCACGGCCTGGCCGCGCGGCTGGGCATTCCGCAGGAGGAGGCGCGCGACATCATCGAGCGCTACTTCGTCCGCTACGCCGGCATTCGCAACTACCTGGTGGAGACGGTGGAGAAGGCCCGGAAGACGGGCTACGTGGAGACCCTCTACGGACGCCGCCGCTACATGCCGGACCTGAACTCCAAGAACCGCGGCGTGGCGCAGGCCGCCGAGCGCGCCGCCATCAACATGCCGATTCAGGGCACCGCCGCGGACCTCATCAAGAAGGCCATGCTCGCGGTGGACGCGGCGCTCCAGGAGGAGGGGCTGCGCACCACCATGCTGCTGCAGGTGCATGACGAATTGCTCTTCGAGGCGCCCGATGCCGAGGTGGAGCGGGTGAAGGCCCTGGCGGTGAAGTGCATGTCCTCGGTGGCGTCGCTGAAGGTGCCGCTCAAGGTGGACGTGGGCGCGGGCCGGAGCTGGGCGGACGCGCACTGACGCGGGCCCCCGAAAAAGTGCGGGAGGAGCGCCCACCCCCGTAGGCGCCCCTCCCGCGTCCCAGCGCTCCACGACTTCCCCACGAAAAACTGCCGACCCGTCCGACCGGCGAGTCGCGCGGACCCCCATCCACGCGTCTTGCCAGCGGCTCGCGATGCGCGCTCACCACTCCCCAGTGGGAGCACGCCTCCCCACAAGGCGCGCCACGGGCCCCCACCCACGGCACGATCCCTCCCGCCGGCCTCGGACCCTCCCTCATGAGGAGCGTCAAGCCGGACGGGTCGGCAAACCCGACCAACCCCTCAGTGCATCGCCGGCCGTCCGTACTTCGCGTCCGGCGGCACGCGCGTCACTCGCGACGGCCGCTCGAAGTACTCCACCACCAGACCTCCAAAGGGCACCCGTGGCCCGTCCGCGCGCGGGTCCTTCAGCCGCTGAAGCAGCGCCACCGCGGAGTCCACCGCCTCATCCACCGCGCGATTGATGCGCTCGCGCTCCCAATCCCCGCCGCCGAGCACCTCGGAGGCATCCACCAGGCAGCGCCGCAGCGCCGCGAACTCGTCATAGAGGGCGCGCGCGCCGCGCTCCGGCGACAGGCGCAGCACCGCCCGCGTGCGGCTCCAGGGGCTCGTCTCCTCGCCCTCCAGCGTCCGCCCCACCTCGCGGATGAAGGCCTCCACCAGCCCGTCCAACTGGCCCAGGAAGGCCCGCGGCTCCCCCGCGCCGTGCGAGGCCAGCCGTGTCCGGCGCCACAGCGCCGCGATGCGGTCCGGCTGCTGGCGGAAGAACCGCGCCAGCACCGCCGCCCTACGTCCTCGCTCGTTCATGTCCGGTGCCTTCCGCATCGCGTCCGGAGGCAATAGCAAAGCGGCTGCCAACGCCCGGATGCGCCCGTTTCGAAGGAAATCAGCCGTTTAGGCGGACCCCCAGGGCAGGCAGAGGAGCATGGAACAGGTAAATTCTCCGGTGCCCTGGCTGTAGGGGTGTCCGGAACGACAGGGGCGCTCGGGGTGTGGCTCCCGGGCCTCAGTGCAGCGTGGGCTTGGGGGGACGGGCGCGCGGAGCGCCGTCGTCACCGGGTGCACCGGGGGCGTCGGCGTCGGCCGGGGGCTCCTCCAGGCCGCCGTCCCAGGCCGAGGGGGACTCCTGGGCGCCGTGGGCCTCGCCGGGGCGGGGTGCGTCGTGCGGCTCGGCGGGGTCCGCCTCGGTGGGGGTGGGGCCGCCGGGCCACTCGGGCCAGTCCAGCTCCTGTCCGGGGAGGGCGGGGCCGGGGAGGGCGCCCGGGACGGCCTGGGCCCTCGCGGCCAGCACGCGCAGGGCGGCGTCCTCCGCGGCGTCCTGGGCGGCCATCTCCGCCAGGCGCGCGGCCTTCTGCTGGCGGCGGCGCAGGTACGCGGCCACGCACAGGCCGGAGGCCGTCAGCCACAGCAGCGCGGAGCTGGTGGTGAGCGGCAGCCAGCCGTAGCGCGCGGCCAGCCCCTCGCGCCACTCCGTCTCCTCCACCAGCAGCGACGTGCGGAAGGCCTTTCCGAAGGCCTGCTCGAAGGGCTCCCCGTCGCGCACGCCGTCCAGCAGCAGGCCCATGGCCTGGGGGCCGTACTTCCCGGACAGGTGCGCCACGAAGGCGGCGCTCTGCGCGTAGGCAATCTCCACGTCCGCCGGGACGTCCGGCCACGCGTCCTCCAGGTCCTCGAAGTGGAAGACGCGCTCCTGCGTCACCGCGCGGAAGAGGGCGGAGTAGTGGGTGAGGGAGTAGCGCTCGCCGGTGACGTTCTGCGCCACGCCCTCCTGGAACCAGCGGGGCCAGTCCTTCGCGAGCTGGCCCAGCGCCACGTGCGCCAGCTCGTGCCGCAGCGTCTGCTGTCCGTCCGGCTCGTGGAGACTCAGCGCGTCCAGCAGGATGATTTGATGTGCCGGGTAGGCCAGCGCCACCGCCCAGCCCGGAGGCCGGCCGCCGGGAAGGGCCAGCGCCTCGAACTCCGCGCGGCCCACGCCCAGGCGAATCTCCGTCACGCCGGGCCAGTCCCGCCCGAGGATGCTCCCGAAGCCGTCGCGGATGCCTTCAATCTGCGCCGCCAGCTCCTTCGCGGCCACGGTGGCCGCCGCGGTGTGGAGGATGCGGAAGCGCTTCGTGGTGACCTCGCCGCTCACGCGCTCGGGGCGCCCCTGGGGCACCAGCACCGCGTCATTCACCACCATCTCCCGCTCATGGGCGCCATGCGCGGCGCCCGGTTCCTGGGCCCGGGCGAAGGGCGAGGCCAGCAGCAGCAGGAACAGGAGGAGCAGGTGGCGCATGTGCGGGCGGCCTCACGTTTTCCCAGACATAACAGCCTCGACCCGCGCCGCATCAACCCCCACCACCGTCACGCGTTTTCGGCGCGACGCGTCACCCGCGGAGAGTGTCACCTGGCGGCGAGGCACGCCGAGCTGCTTCGCGAGGAACTCCAGCAGGGCGGCGTTGGCCTCGCCGTCCACGGGGGGCGCGGCGAGCTGGATCTTCAAGAGGCCGTCGTGCTCGCCCACCACGCGCGTGCGCGAGGCGCGCGGCTGGACGAGGACCGCCAGCTCCACTCCTTCGGGGACGACCTTCAGCCAGGGAGCGGCCACGGTGGGCTACTCGGAGACGGTGGCCTTCTTCTGGGACAGGTAGGCCACGTTGTCCTCGACGCGCGCGTAGTCGCGGTCCGCGAAGGAGGGGCCCTTGAAGGTCTCCAGCAGCTTCTGGTGCGCATCCAGCACGGAGCGCACCTGGGACTCGAACTGGGTGCGCTGGCGCTTCAGCTCGTTGATGTCCTCCACCACCTGGACGAGCCGCTGGTGGGCGCCGTGGACGATCTTCTCCGCCTGGTGCTCGGCGTCCGCGATGATGATCTCCGCCTCCTTCTTGGCGGCGGACTTGAGGTCCTCGCTGATGCGCTGGGCGGTGACCATCGTCTCCTGGAGGGTGCGCTCGCGCTCCTGGTGCTGCTCGAGCTTGAGCTGGGTGCGCTTCAGCTCCTCCTTGAGCGCGATGTTCTCCTTCACCACCTCCTCGAACTCGGTCGCGATCAGCTCGAGGTGGGCCTCCACCTCGCGGCGGGAGAAGCCGCGCAGGGCCGTTTCGAACCGCTTCTGCCGGATGTCGAGCGGGGTGATCTTCATGGCCCCACATTGTAGCGCGGGGCGGTGACTTCTCCAGGAAACGGCCCGGCCCCGTCCGCCGCCGCACCTGCGCCCGCCCGCCTGCTCTCCGGGCGGGCGGCCCGCGCTAGCGGGTGGCGGCCGTGGCCTCCCACTGCGCGGCCACGGTGCGCGCGGCGTTCTGCACCGGGGCGGTGAGGCGCGAGTCCACCGCCGCGTCCCGCACCGTGCGCCTCGCGGTGGGGGTGCGCTGGAAGACGAGGCCGTTGAGTGCCTGGATCTTCAGCGCGTCCGGCATGCGGGGGTGGCGCACCACGTTGCCGAGGATTTCCTCCGCGCGCGGGTGCTGGAAGAGGGCCACCGCGCGGAGCGCGGCCTGCTGGATGCGCGGGTTGGGGTCCCACAGGAGCGTGGCCAGCGCGTCCAGGCCACGCGGGTCGCCCAGCAGCGCCACGTCCTCGATGGCGATGGCGCGGACCTCCTCCGGGGCGGGCTTCACGGCCCAGAGGAGGGCGCGCAGGAGGGCGGTGTCCTCCGGAGGGGACGCCGGGGCGTCGCCGGAGGGCAGGGGCGGCGCGGAGGGCGGGGGCGGGGCGTCCGGGGCGGGGGCCGGGGTGGGGCGGGCGGGCTGCTCCTTCGCGGGGCCGGGGCGGGCCGCGGCGGGACGGGGAGGGCGGGCGGGAGCCTGGGCGTGCGCGGCGGCGGTGAGCACGAATCCGGCGAGGAGCAGGGGACGCATGGGCCCGTTCTACCCCGAAACGGAGTTTTTCTTGACGCGATCTCCGATCGTGGGACCTTGGGGGTGCTACAGGCGTGTTGCAGGAGGAGCAAGGTCCGATGGGAGCAGCGGCGGTCGCGAACTGGCAGACACTGGAGAACGTCGAGGTGGAGTGTACCCACTGCGGCATCCGGATGACGCTGCAGAACGGGCAGCGGGTGCGCTACTTCCGGTGCTCCGGGTGCCACCGCTGGGTGTCCAGCGTGTACTCGGACGTCTTCCGCGCGGATGCGAAGGTGCGGACGCACCCGGTGAAGGACACGGGTGAGCAGGACGCGCGCTTCCTCGAGGTGAAGGACCGGCTGGACCGCTGGCTGTCCGCCCTGGAGGACCAGGACCCGTACCGGCTGCTGGGCGTGTCACCGCTGGACTCGGCGGAGACGGTGCGCGCGCGCTACCACGCGCTGGCCATGGAGCGGCACCCGGACCGCGGCGGCTCGGCGGAGAAGATGCGCGAGCTGAACGCGGCGTATGAGCGCATCCTCCGGCACCGCGCCCGCAAGCGTCAGGAGGCGCTGTCCGCGGGCAGCACGGCCGTGACGTCCGCCTCCGTCCTCCCGGCCCGCAGCAGGTAGCCCCAGAAGAGCGCCCCCAGGCACAGGCCCAGCCCCGCCTTCACCCAGGTGGGGAACAGGCTGCCCGGGGAGACGTAGCCCTCCACCACGCCGATGAGGGCCAGGAAGGGCGCGCAGCCCAGCACCAGCTTCACCGCCTCGCGCCCCCGGAGCGCCAGGGCCTGGCCGCGCGGCAGCTCGCCCGGGTCGATGAGCGCCTGGCCCACCATGAGGCCCGCGCCGCCGGCGATGACGATGATGGACAGCTCCACCGGGCCGTGCGCGGAGATGAAGTCGAAGAAGCCCCGGGCCATGCCCTCGCGGATGCACAGCGCGCCGACGGCGCCGATGTGCACGCCGTTGTTCACCAGCATGTAGAGGGTGCCCAGGCCGAACGTCAGCCCCATGGCGAAGGTGACGATGGTGACGGTGAGGTTGTTGGTGGCGATGCCGGAGGCCACCGAGTTGGGCGGCGCCACCGACAGGATGTCGTCCGTCCACATGCGGCCGTGGGCCACGTACTGACGCACGCCGGGGGGCACCAGCAGCTCCGCGCCGCGCGGCTCCCACAGCACCACCAGCGCGCCCAGCAGCAGCCCCAGGAAGAAGAGCGCGGCGCTGGCGCCCACGAAGCCCCGCTCTCGGCGCAGGGTGCGGGGGAAGTCTCGCTGGAAGAAGGCGCGCACCGCCGGCCAGCGCTCGCGCGGCGGCTGGTAGATGGCGGCGTAGGCCTGGCCGCAGAGCTGGTTGAGGAAGCGGTGCGCGTCCGTGCCCGGGTAGAACGTCTGCGTGTGCGCCAGGTCCGCGGCGGCGCGGCGGTAGAGCGTGTCCAGCGTGCGCAGCTCCTCCAGGCGCAGGTCTCCCGCGCGCTGCCGGGCCAGGAGCGACTGGAGCGCGTCCCAGTCCGCGCGGCGCTTCGCCACGAAGGCGGGTAGGGGCAGGGCCATCTGCGTCAGCCCTCCGCCCGCGCGCGGGCGCGAAGGAAGGCCTCGAGGCGCTCGGGCGAGGCGAGCACCGCCTCGCGCTCACCGCCGGACAGCCCGCCCACCCGGTCCACCAGCCGCGCGCCCAGCCGCTGCCGCACGTCGGCGCTCAGGCCGGGAGCGCGCGCGAGGAAGGCCAGCACCAGCTCCACCTCCTCGGAAGTCAGCGCGCGGGTGTCGCCCGCGGCCGGGGGGACGGCGCTGGGGGCGGGCGCGGCGGTGTACTTGTCCAGGTCGATGCGCTCCTCGCGCACCAGCAGCGTGCCGGCCAGCAGGTCGCCCAGGCGCCGGTGCTGGCGGGTGAGCAGCATGCAGATGCAGCCGGCGGCGTACGCCATGGGAAGGAAGTCCACCGCGCGGCAGAGGTTGCGCACCGCGCTCTCGTAGAGGCCCACCGGCGAGCCGTCCATCCGCACCACGCGGATGCCCAGCATCCGCTTTCCGGCCGTCTGCCCATGGAAGAAGACCTCGGCCAGCGTCCAGTACAGCCACTGCGTGGCGAACACGCCCACCACCAGCAGCGTCTGCCCCAGCCCGGACAGCCCCTGGAAGACACCCAGCACGTCCGACACCAGCAGGGTGAAGACGAAGTAGGCGACAATCCAGAAGAAGAACAGCAGGCTCGCGTCCACGAGCCAGGCCAGACAGCGGTAGCCGATGCCGGCCACGGGCAGGGTGAGCGCCACGCGCTCGGGCGTGGCGACGTCGAGGTGGGGGGACGATGCGGTGCTCATTCCGGCCGCGGAGCATACACGCCCCGCTCGGGGGTTTTACGGAGGGGCTCCATTCCTACATGCGCGTGATTTGCCAGGATTCCCGGGCCCGGTCGGGTGTCCGGTGCTGAACGGGCAGGGGGGCAGGGAGGACCGTCGCTATCGCATTGTGGACGGCGGGGCATGTCACGCGGACGACAGCGATGACGAACCAACGTCGGAAGCCCCTGGATCCCGATCCGATTCATGCACACTAGACACTCCCGCCGGGGCCGGTTCGCGTCTGCGCTTTCCCGGTGTTAGGGTTTCGTGCCGTGGAACCTGGAGTGGGGCCGTGAGGAGGTTCGGCCCGGAAGGACGTTGGACGTAGTTGGAAGTCGAAAGCAGTCAGGAGTCGAGTCTTACATCGGTAGGCCGACCCCGAAGTGGTTCAGCGGACGTGCTCGTTCTTCTCGCCGCTTCAGCCCGCTGGCCCCGGAGTTTCGGAGTCGGCTGTGGTCAACATGCGGTCATTGCAGTTTCTCGCCATGGCGGCTGGGGGGCCTTCGCATGGCAAACAATCAAGCAGCGATTCGTGTATCGATTCTCGAGGGACCGTGGGCGGCCTGGCAGGGCCTCGCCGAGGGTCTCCGCGGAGAGGGCGTGCAGGTGTCCTCGGTGACGAGGGACGTGCGGCTCTTCCTCGATGGGCTGGGCACCGACCCGCCGCAGGTGGCGGTCATGGACGTGGAGGGCGACAGCGAAGCGGCGGTTGGCTGCTCCGTGACGGAGGGCATCAACCTCCTGCGAGAGGCGCGCAAGCGCCGGCTCGAGGTGAGGATGCTGCTGCTCTCCGCGGTGAGCTCACCGGAGATCATCTCACAGTGCTTCGACGAGGGAGCCTCCGGCTACCTCTTCCGGGCCGGTCTCGGCACCACCGCCGTGGCGTCCGCCATCCAGTCCCTGGTGCGAGGCGAGCGGCTGTTCCCGGTCCAGCTGCTGCGGAACGACTTCGAGCACCCGCCGGTGACGTCGCCCACCGCCAGCGTCCTGCTGGCGCTCACGCAGCGTGAGCGGGAGGTGCTGGCGTACGTGGCCGGAGGCGCGGACAACCTGAAGATCGCCGCCCACCTGCAGATTGCCGAGCGGACGGTGAAGTCGCACGTCACGCAGCTCTACCGGAAGCTGGGCGCGGAGAACCGCACGCAGCTCGCGTTGCGCGCGTGCCACCTGGGCGTCCGCCCGCCGCCGGACCTGTAAGGCGAATGGGAGCACGCCCCCCGGCCCTGGCCCTCGAGCCGGGCCGTGGGGGCGTGTGTCCCGGGTGCTTCAGTTCTTCAGCTGCGCCTGCTCCTCCATCTTCTTGCGGAGGCTCAGGGGGCGCATGTCCGTCCAGACCTGCTTGATGTACTCCAGGCACTCGGCCTTGGGGCCCTGCTTGCCCGCGTCCTTCCAGCCGAGCGCGTTCTCGCGGTCGGCCGGCCAGATGGAGTACTGCTCTTCGTGGTTCACGACGACCTTGTAGATGGTCGTGTCTTCGCGCTCATCCGCCATGGTGTTGGACTCCTGGGAGTGGGTGCATTCTGTTCACATCCCCGAAAAAGGCGTCAAGCAGGGCTGCCTGCCTGCTTCCCTTTCCAGACGCTCCGTGCGGGCGCCGCTACCCCGCGGCGCGCAGGGCCTCGCGCTCCTTGGCCTCGTAGAGCGCCTGGATGTTGGCGCCGCCGAAGCCGCGCGCGGCCTGACGCTGGATGACCTCGAAGAAGAGGGTGCGCCGGGCGTGCTGCGTGCGGGTGAAGACCTGCAGCAGGTGGCCCCACGCGTCACGGTCCATGAGGATGTTGCGCTGCTCCAGCGCCTCGCGGCGGAAGCCGCCCAGGTCGCCCAGCCGCGACTCCAGCGCCTGGTAGTAGCCCGGCGGCGCGTCGAGAATCTTCAGGCCCGCCCGGGCCAGCACGTCCACTGCCCGGGTGATGTCCGGCGACAGGAAGGCCAGGTGCTGCACGCCCGAGCCGCCGTGGGCCGCCAGGAAGTCCTCGAGCTGCCCGCGGCGCGTGCCGGTGTACGGCTCCTGCATGGGGAAGCAGATGCGCCCGTCGGCGGTCTGCACCACCCGCGAGTTCATCCCGCTGTACTCCGTGCGCACGTTCTCCTCGTGCGTCTGCTCGAAGCCCAGCACGTTCTTGTAGAAGCCCACCGTGTCCAGCAGGGTGCCGCGCTCCAGGCACAGCGCCACGTGGTCCAGCGCGGTGAACAGCTCCTCGCCCTGCGCGGAGGCGCTCTCCAGCGGCAGGTACACGTCCGGCAGGAAGCCGCTCGCCGCCGAGTCGCGCTGGATGAACGAGTGCACCAGGTCACCCGGGCCGGCGATGGTCGCCTTCACCACCCGGCCGCCCGCGCCCTCGTACGTGGTGGGCTCCATCACCGGCTTCGCGCCCCGGCGCACCGCCTCGTGGAAGGCCCCGGCCGCGTCCGGCGTGGCGAAGGCCACGTCCTTCACGCCGTCGCCGTGCGCCCGCACGTACTCGGCCACCGGACCCTCCGAGCCCAGCGCCGACGTGACGACCACCCGCGAGCTGCCCTGCCGCAGGACGATGGACCTCCGCCCCTCCAGGCCGCTCTCCGGCGCCGCATGGGCCACCATCCGGAAGCCGAGGGCGTGGGAGAAGAAGTACGCCGACAGCATGGCATCGCCCACGTACAGCTCCACATGATCCACGCTCGTGAATTCCACTCGAGGGCTCCAGTCGTGTTGGCGTGGCCGTCCATTGCCTCATGGAACGGCGGAACTATCAGCCAGTGAAAGCGTGATACTCCCCTATCATGAATCGCGGCTCTGACGTGAGGCGCGTGTATTCATGTTGGAATATTCGGTTCCAGGAATCCGGGTTTCAGGAAGAAACCGCAGTCTTCACGGGGGCTTGCACCGCACCGGGTTCCGGATGACCCGCTTCGGGCCTCAGGATGCGGCCGGTGAGGGGGATGTATCGGTCATCAAGGGCTGATGACAAAGACGCGCTTCCGCGGCCCTCGCATCGAAGACGTCGATGGAACAACCGTCTTCCGGGTGGGCGGACAGCGGATCATCCAGGAGCCGGGCGAGATTCCCCCGCCGCGCGCTCCAAGGACCCGGTCACCCGGGTCCAAGCCGCCGTCATACGCCATCACCGCTCGAGTCGGTACTTCTGCCCGGCGCCGGCGGCGCCCGGGCTCACGGCTTGAACTGGCCGCGAATCTCGCCGCCGTTGAAGTTCACGGTATGCACGTTGACGTAGAAGTCGCCGTTCTCGAACTGGTCCTTCTCGTCGTCACTCAGCGTCGCCTTCCCCTTGAAGGTGCCGTTGCGGTTGTCGCTGGTCGTCACCTCCAGGTTGAAGACGATGGGCCCGCTCTGTCCCTCGGGCGCGTTGTGGACGTGGGCGGAGCTGCCGGCGACCTCGAACAGGTCGCTGCCCAGGTTGGAGAAGCTGCCTGACACCGTCAGCTCGTTGCCGTCCAGCTCCGCGGTGGCCGTGCCGCTGGCCTCGGTCGTGACGGGGGGAACCTCCATGCTGCCCGACAGCGTCGTGTCCGCTTCCGTGGTGCCACAGCCGGTGAACCACAGGGCGCAGGCCATCAGGCCCGGTACCGCGAGGCGTGCCAGCGTTTTCATCTGCATCGTCGTTGCTCCTGCCTCCGCGTGTGTTCGGGCCCGGCGCGGACCCGGAGTGCGGGGGCAGGCACGCTGCCCGCCTCTCACCGGGGGGCCAATCGGCCCATGCGGCGGGGCGCAAGACGGGGAGTGAACACGCGCGGGTGGGCCTGGCGCGTCCGGGCGGGGGCCGGGTAGGGCGGTGACAGCGCGTGTGGGGACGCGGATACTCCCGCCATGCGCCTCCTCTCCCGTGTCGTCACCGCCCTCGTGCTCCTGCTGGGAAGTGCGTGGGCCGCGCTCGCCCTGTCACTGACGGGGGCGGGGGCCGAAGGCGCGCATCCGCTGAAGGCGCTGCCGGCGCTGGTGCTGGCCGGGGCGGCGGTGGCGGTGTGGCGGCGGCACTCGAAGGCGGCGGCGGTGGCGGTGCTGGTGGTGGGCTGCGCGGCCGTCTACGGGTGGATGCGGACGGTGAAGCCGTCGGGCCAGCGGGACTGGGCACCGGACCTGGCGCGCGCGGCGCGGGCGGACGTGGACGGCCCGCGGGTGACGATTCACGACGTGCGCGACTTCCGCTACCGGAGCACCACCGACTGGGACGCGGCCTGGTACACGGCCACGTACGACACGCGCGAGCTGACGGGAGCCTGGTTCATCGTGGAGCCGTTCTCCGGGTTCTGGGGCGCGGCGCACACCATGGTGAGCTTCGGCTTCTCGGACGGGCGCTACGTCGTCTTCTCCGTGGAGGTGCGGCGCGAGAAGGGGGAGACGTTCTCCGCGCTGGGCGGCCTGTTCCGCCAGTTCGAGCTCGTCTACGTGGTGGGGGACGAGAGGGACCTCGTCCAGCTCCGCTCCAACCACCGCAAGGACGACGTGTACCTGTACCCGGTGGACGCGTCGAAGGAGCGCATCGCCTCCTTCTTCCTGGACATGGTGGCGCGGATGAACGCGCTGCACGCGCGGCCGGAGTTCTACGACTCGCTCACCAACAACTGCACCACCAACCTGGTGCGCCACGTGGAGAAGGTGAGCGCGGTGGACGTGCCGTACGACCACCGGACGCTGCTGCCCGCGTACTCGGACGCGCTGGCGTATGAGCTGGGCCTCATCGCGAAGGACGCGCCGCTGGAGGTGGTGCGCGCGCGGCACCTCATCAACGCACGGGCCCTGGCGGCGGACGGCCAGCCGGACTTCTCCCGGCGCATCCGCGAGTCCCAGGCCACCGCCGGCTCAATGCCCTGAGGCACCCCGGGCCGCCGGCGGGCCGGCCTTCAGGTGCTTGTCGTAGTGCTCCCGCAGCTTCACGAAGTAGCCGCGCTCCTCCCAGAGCTCGGAGAGCAGCCGGTCCGTCAGCGTGCGCACCTCGGCGCTCTCGTCCTGGCCGGGCGTGCGGGGGCCCGGGTTCCTCGGGTTGAAGAAGGCGCGCGTGGCCTCGGCCATGAGCAGGCGGCTGCTGGCGAAGAGCCTGCGGAGGATCTGGTTGATGGGGCGCGAGTCCATCTCCGCGCAGGCGGCGACGATGGCGTCATGGACGCGCGGCGGTGCGTCGCCCGCCAGCGAGCCGGCATCCAGGTCTCCACGCTCCACGGCGTGGGTGAGCAGGTAGCCGTGGTGCAGGGACGCGGAGGCCACGTCCACGCAGTCCTTGATCCACAGCACGAAGAAGACCTTCCGGAACACCTTCCTCACGGGGAACAACACCACGCCCTTGAGGAGGCTCTTCACGTGGCCGCCAAGGGTGGTGCCCACGTGGGAGCCGGCGAGCACCTCCACCGCCTTGTCGGGCGTGGGCAGGCCCTTGTCCCGCAGAATCTGGCGGACCATGCCCTCGCGCGTCTGGCGGAGGGCGTAGTCGTCCAGGAAGGGCACCGGGATGAGCGGCGTCAGCCCGGTGGCCACGGAGAGGAAGGCCACGCGGCCCAGCAGGGGAGGTAGCTCGTTGTTCGGGGCAGGGCGCGACTTCGGCTCGGTCATGCCCTGTTCATATGCCATCCGGGCCACTCCATTGCATGGGCACGGGCACCGCCTCGAAGGCCGCTGCCAGAAGCTGAACGCTCAAGCCTTCCGGAGTCCGCGCGCGTGAGGCAGGAGGAGCGAGTAGAGCGTGCTCATCACCGGCGTGGGCACGCCCCGGGCCCGGCCGCGCCGGGACACCGTGCCCTGGAGGTACTCCACCTCCAGCGGCTTGCCGCCCTCCAGGTCCACCAGCATGGAGGGGCGCATGTCGGCCTGGAGTCCTTCCATGAAGCGCGCCACGTCCTCGGGGCGGGTGGTGGTGGTGACGCCCTCGGCGGCGGCGACGCGGAGCACCTCGGCCGCGGCCTCCTGGAACATCTCGCGGAAGAGCGGGGCCTCCCGCAGCGGCCCCAGGGGCAGGCGGGCCGCGGTGCAGAAGCCGGACATGGCGGCCAGGAACGCGAGCTTCTCCCAGAGGGGAGCGCGCGCGTCGGCCACCGCCTCCACGTTGAGCCCCGCGCCCGCCAGCGTGTCGCGCAGCGACTGGACCCGCGCCGACACGCGAGACGTGTCGCCGAACACCTCGCCGAGCACGATGCGGTGGTACGTCCCCGTCTGGGAGATGACGCCCGGCTCGGAGATGGCGGTGGAGATGTACGTGGTGCCGCCGATGACCGGGGCCTCGCCCACGGCGGAGGCCACCTCACCGGGGCTGTCCACCCCGTTCTGCAAGGTGAGGATGGAGGCGGTGCTTCCGCCCAGGGCCGGCCGGTCCGACGCGGCGGCGAGTGTCTTCGCCGTGGGCAGCACGGAGGGGACGTCGTAGTTCTTCACCGCGAGGACGACGACGTCCACGGGGCCCACGCGGGCGGCGTCCTCCTCGGCGCGCACGGGGACGGTGAAGTCCCCCTCGGCGCTCCGGATGGTCAGCCCCCGCTCGCGCATGGCGCGCAGGTGCGCGCCCCGGGCGAGGAACGTCACCTGCTGGCCCGCGCGCACCAGCCGCGCACCGTAGTAACCGCCCACTCCTCCTGAACCGACGATGGCGAATCGCATGGCGCGCACGTTAACGGCGCGCCGGGCCTGCCGCAGTGCCGATTCCGAGGCTCAGCGCACCCGGGCCATCGGCGCCACGGCCTCGCCGGGGAGGGGATGCCACGCCAGCGCCTCCGGCGGGAGCGGCTCGCGGGCCGGGGAGCGCTGCTGGGCGATGAACGCGGCGGCGCTCTCCGGGCTCGCGAAGGCGGAGAGGATGTTCTCCGGAAGCATGAACGCGTTGGCGATGCCGTCCGCGACCCGCTGCTCCTGGCTGCCGGCGGCCAGCACGTCGACGACGTGCGGCGGAGGCGGCTGGAGCAGGGTGTTGGTCCAGTTCGTCGCCGGAGCGACGGCGGCCCACATCTTCTCCTCCGCGGCGCGGCAGAACGCCTCGTCGAACGGACGCTCTCTTCCCAGCGCGTCCAGGATGCGCGCCGCCAGCGCGAAGGCGGAGGCCGAGGCCGCGTTGGCCCCCTGCCCGGCGACGGGGTCGTTCGTCACGTGTGTGTCGCCCACGGCCATCACGAAGCGGCCGTTCGACAGCGGCGCCCAGGCGCGGCGCACCACGGGAGTGAACGCACCCTGCAGCCAGTCCATGGGGCTCAGGACGCCGAACTCAGCGGGATTCACGCGCTCGTAGGTGGCGGGCGCGAAGCGGCGCAGCGCGTCCAGCAGCAGCGCCTCGTACGCGCGCGGGTCCTCGTCGTAGCGCCGGGTGCCCAGCACCGCCATGTCGCTCCCGGGGAGCGCCTCGATGAGGATGCTCGGAACGCGGCCCTGGCGGGAGACGATCTGCGCCTCGAAAATCTCACCCTGGCCGGGCACCAGGTGTGCATTCATCCCGAGCGGGTCCTGCATCTGGACGCCCTTCAGCAGCGCGGCGAACAGCAGGCGCGCGGGCTTCGTGTGTGGCGACAGCTCCGGGATGCGCGGGAAGAGGGACGTCAGCCCGTTGCGGCCGGTGGCCACCACCACCAGGGCATGCTTCAGGGACAGCCCCTCCAGGACGGCGCCATCCACGGGCAGCACCTCCAGCCGGCCTCCGCGCGCCACGAAGTCCTCGGCCAGCTTCGGCTGGTACAGGCGGTAGTCCACGAAGATGGAGGGCTTCTCCAGCCGGCCCCGCATGGAGAGGGATTGCGGCCCATTCACGTGGATGCCCATGTACTGGATGTCCGCGTGTGGCCCACCCCAGTGGTCCACGTCCAGCTCCCGCTCCCGGGCGCGCGTGGGGGAGTGGTGCGCCACCGTGTTGGGCAGCCGGCCCGCGCGCAGCTTCTCGGGGTCCTGCTCCGCGTACACCGTCACGGGCACTCCATGGGACAGCAGCTTCAGTCCGAGGTGAAGGCCGGATGTGCCGGCGCCAACAATGCCGATGCTCGCCATGTGTCTCTCCTTCCGAGTCCCGCGAGCCTTTCGGCTGTGTCGGGATGGCCCCCCCTGGGGATATGGGATGTCCCTGGGTTACCGGGAACTCGGGCCTCTTAACACAATACGGATGGAGTCTTTCAAGTTGGTCGTACTCAGAGGTTGAGAATTCGCGGGGCACTCTCGAATTTTTTCTCCGGCCGTAAGGGAAGGCTCCGGGTTGGGGAGACGTAGCGGGAGGCCCTACAGTGGCGGCGGGCGCGGCGGCGGCGCGTCTGGAATGGGCGGGGGTGCCGCTGGTTACAGCACTGGCGCATTGCGGCGCGGACCGGGGGGGGATAGGTATCGCGCCCATACGCCGAATCCCGCCGTCAGCGGGAGTGGGGGACCCACGTTCGTTGGGGCGAATCGCTCGAGGTCGAGCGTAGGGCAGGTTCCCTCAGCCCGAGTCCGTCAGCTAACTCCACAGGCGTCGAGGAGAACGCAATGTCTTCCGACCCCAGCAGTCACGGGCCGGGCTCGCCATCGTCCGCGGGCTCGGCCGCTCCCGTTTCCCCTTCCGGCTCCCATCGCCCCCACGCACCGGAGGCGGGCCCCCAGCCGCTCGCCCGCCTGGCGCCGCTCGCCCTGGGCGCGCTCGGCATCGTCTACGGCGATATCGGCACCAGTCCGTTGTACGCGCTGCGCGACTGCTTCAGCGGTGAGCATGGCATCGCTCCCACGCCCGCGAACGTGCTGGGCGTGCTGAGCCTCGTCTTCTGGAGCCTCATCATCGTCATCTCCGTGAAGTACCTCGGCTTCGTCATGCGGGCGGACAACCGCGGCGAGGGCGGCATCCTCTCCCTGCTGGCCCTGGTGGTGCAGCGCGGAGGCGGCGCCGGCAGCGGCGTCCGGCGCATGGTGCTGCTGACGCTCGGCCTGTTCGGCGCGGCGCTGCTCTATGGCGATGGTGTCATCACTCCGGCCGTCTCCGTGCTCTCCGCCGTGGAGGGGCTCGGCGTGGCGACGCCGCTCTTCACGCCCTACGTGCTGCCCATCGCCCTGGTCATCCTGCTCGCGCTGTTCTTCGTGCAGAGCAAGGGCACGGGCGGCATCGGCCGGGTGTTCGGCCCGCTGATGGTGGTGTGGTTCTCCGTCATCGCGGTGCTCGGTGTCCTCGAGCTGGCGCGGAACCCCTCGGTGCTCCAGGCCGTGCTGCCCACGCACGCGGTGAGCTTCTTCGTCCGGAACGGGTGGCACGGGTTCCTCGTGCTGGGCGCGGTGTTCCTCGTCGTCACCGGTGGCGAGGCGCTCTACGCGGACATGGGCCACTTCGGCTACCGGCCCATCCGCCTGGCGTGGTTCGGCCTGGTGCTGCCGGCGCTGCTGCTCAACTACTTCGGGCAGGGCGCGCTGCTGCTGAGAGACCCCTCCGTCGCCATCAATCCCTTCTTCCACATGGCCCCTGACTGGGCGCTCTACCCGCTGGTGGCGCTGGCCACGGCCGCCACCGTCATCGCCTCGCAGGCGCTCATCTCCGGGGTCTTCAGCATCACCCGGCAGGCCATCCAGCTCGGCTACTGGCCCCGCCTCGAGGTGGTGCACACCTCCGCGGAGGAGCAGGGGCAGATCTACCTGCCGGGGGTGAACATCGCGCTGCTGTTGGGCGTGGTGGCGGTGGTGCTGGGCTTCCGCTCCTCCGGCGCGCTCACGGCCGCGTACGGCATCGCCGTGACGGCCACCATGGCCATCACCACCAGCCTCGCCTACGTGGTGGCGCGCGAGCGCTGGGGCGTGCGGCGCTCCATCGCGGTGCCGGTGCTCATCGTATTCCTCGCCATCGACCTGGCCTTCTTCGGCGCCAACTTCGTCAAGGTGGCCCACGGTGGCTGGCTGCCGCTCACGATGGGCGCCATCCTCTTCACGCTGATGGCGACGTGGAAGCGCGGCCGCGAGTTGCTGGGAGAAAAGCTGCGTGCCGGCTCCATTCCCCTGAAGGACCTGCTGGAGAGCTTTGGCGACAACGGGCCCCACCGGGTGCCGGGGGCGGCCATCTTCATGACGGGCAACCCGGAGGTTGCCCCCAGCGCGCTGCTGCACAACCTGAAGCACAACAAGGTGCTGCACGAGCAGACGGTGCTGCTCACCATCACCACCGAGGACGTGCCCCACGTCCCGCCCTCGGAGCGGGTGACGGTGGAGACGCTGCCCCAGGGCCTGCGCCGCATCACCGCGCGCTACGGCTTCATGGAGGACCCGTCCATCCCGGACATCCTCAAGCGCTGCCGCGAGGCGGGGCTGCCCTTCAACGTCATGAGCACGAGCTTCTTCCTCGGGCGCGAGACGCTCATCGTCAGCAAGCACCCGGGCATGGCTCGCTGGCGTGAGGCGCTCTTCGTCTGGATGAGCCGCAACGCCCGCTCGGCCACGGCCTTCTTCCGGATTCCGCCGAACCGCGTCGTCGAGCTGGGCGCCCAGGTGGAGCTGTAGGTCCGCGGTGCGAGGTGGCGGGAGCGGCGCTTCGTCCGCCACCTCGTTCAGGCCACGGCTCTCGGGTCGTTCTCGACGTCTTCGTCACTGCCCGCTGCTCTTGAGTGCTTCCCGGATCTCCCAGAGCCAGCGTGCCTCTTCGGCGGGCAGGGTGGCTTCGGCGCGCCCCTGGAGCAGCACCGTCATCGCCTGCTCCAGCAGCCGCGCGCGTGTCTGGTGGGGCGTGTCCGGGGTCCTGATGCTCGCGAGGTACGAGGCCCAGCAGGCTTGAACGAGCAGCCTGCGGCTCTGTTCGGTTGGTCGGTGGGCGTGGGCCTCCTGGAAGAACCGGAGCACCTCCGTGTCTTCGGCTCCGCGCAGGACGCGAACGCGCCCGGAGATTTCATGCGCGGCCAGCGTCAGGCCATCCCGTGAGAACTGGAGGGCGTGGACGGGTGATGTGTACGTGTCATCGACACCCACCCATTCCCCGCTGCTCTTCCAGAGCCGGAGGGTTCCGTCATCCGCCCCGGTGGCCACCGTCGTTCCGTCGGGGCTGAGCGCCGTCGAGAAGATGGCGCCCAGGTGCCCCACCAGGGTCGTCCGCCGGCGGTCTCCCGCCAGCTCGCTGACATGCGCGAGGCCGTTCCAGGACGCGGAGACCAGCGTCTGCCCGTCGCGTGAGAACCGGACGCTGGAGACCGCGGTGTCATACGTCAGGAGGGGCGCGCCCGGTTCCAGCTCCAGGCCGGCATGGACGCGAACCGCTCCATCCCTGTCGCCGGTAGCGACACTCCGGCCATCGGGCGAGCAGTCCAGGGTGTAGACCTCGGTCCTGGGGCTCTTGGGGTGGTGGACGTGGTGCTCGAGGTCGACATGGCCCACGACCACCGGGGCCCTGGGGTCTTCGGAGGGCGAGCCCGCGACCACGAGCGAGCCCCCGTCGGCTGTAAACGCCAGGGTGGAGACTCCGTCCTGAATCCCGTCGACGCTCCCCAGGCGCTGGCCGGTGGACGTGTCCACGATGCTCACCCAGCCCGTGTTGTCGCTCGTGGCGGAGCCGCCCACCGCGAGCCGGCCCCCATCAGGTGAGAATGCAAGCACGCCCACCGTGGACGGTTCCGGCAGGGTGATGGACCACCGTTTCGTGCCGGTGTTCGTATCCCAGAGCTGCACCCCCTCCGTGGATTTGAAGGCCGCGAGCAGCCGGGCTCCGGGCGCGAAAGCGCTCCTCGTATGGCTCACGGGCGCGGAGAACACGTGGGCCGCGGCCCGGGGGGAACGGCCCAGGATGCGCAGTCCACCATCTTCTCCCGCGAGGAGGAGGTTTCCGTCTCTCAGCGGGGCCATGCCCACGAGCTTGCCGGTGCTGGCCTCGAACAGCGACAGGGCCTTGTCCCCCCGGGCCCACGTCCACACCTCTCCGTCCCGCAGCCGAACGTGGAAGGCCCCGCCTTCGGGCGCGACGACCACTTCGTCTGGACTCTCGCGCGTTTTCAGCACCTGCGCCCGGCGTGTCGCCAATTGCCAGATGTGCAGGGCCCGGCCCACCCCATAGGAGACCAGCTCTCTGCTGCCCTGGAGGAACCGCAGTCCGAGGACGGCGTCCGGATGGTTGCCGAGCAGCGAGCAGCCACCGCCGCGTACCTCGCATACGTGAATCTGATGGGCGTCGCTGAATGCCAGGACTTCCGCATCCTCGGTGAGCGCGAGGCCGCCGGTGAAGAACGTCGCCCCGCGCTTGAAGAGGAGCTGGCCTGTGATTGTGCTCCAGACTCCGACAGAGTCCCCGAGCAGGGCGGCGACCCGTTGCCCGTCCCGGGAGAGGGAGAGGCCGCTCACGAACCTTTTGTACAGCGTGAGCGTCTTGACGGACTTGCCGTCGGGCACGCTGAACAGCTCGACGGTGGCGTATTGCGGTGGGTCCGATTCTCCCCGCGGCGCCGAGCGCCCGACCGCGAGCGTGTGGCCGTCAGCGGAGAACGCCAGGGCGCTGGCGGAGCCTTCGATGCGGAACAGCTCGCGGAACTGGCCGTCCGAGACCTTGAAGACGATGACCTGTCCCGGCGCCCAGGCGTAGAACTCGAGGCTCACCGCGACCAGTTCATGGGTGGGTTGGGAGGCCAGGGGAAAGAGGTGGGCCGGGGGCGCCTCCGCGGGCAGCGGCTGACCCTGGAGGGGGGGGAAGTAGAGGGTGGTCTCCGGATGGAGCCGTCGCCAGAGATGCCGCCACTCGAAGCCACGCAGGTCGGATTCGGTGGGGCTGGGAAGGTGCCGCTCCAGGAGTGATTGGGCACGCCCGGTGTTCCGGGCCGCGAGTGCGACCCGGGCCGCCAGGAGGTCCGTGGCATAGCGTGCCTTGCGGAGCGCCAGCTCCCGGGCCTCGGTCGGCGTCGGCCTGTAGCGCACGGGCCGGAAGATGAAGTCCCCGTCGCCCGTGTCGCGGACCAGTCCCCAGTTGGGAATCTGCGCGCTCCCGAAGCGGTTGGCGACCACCGTCTCCACCTGCGCCGCCGCCTGCCGGAAGGTGAAGGCGTGGTCCTTGCGCGCGGAGTCGGCACGGTTGCGGAGGACCTCCAGCAGCGCGGACGTGAAATGGGAGTGGCCATCGCCGGGGCCCCCATCCGACACCACGCGCAGTCGCCCCGCCGACATGCCCACGAACGCGGGCTGCGTCAGGTAGTAGAAGTAGTTGTCCAGATGCGCCGCGCCTGGGGCCCGGGCTCCGGCGGGGGAAGGGGGCGCCGGCGGTCCTCGCGTGCCTGGCGCGGAGGACTTCAGGTCCGCGCGGGTGGGAATGGAGGTTCGCGGTATCTGCGAGAAGAGGCTGCCGGAGAAGCAGCTGTCGAGGATGATGGCCTTGTGCCGTGGAGCCAGCGCGCCGAGCTGCTCTACCAGCCAGGCAATGGACACCCAGGTCGAGGCAATGCCTCCCGCGCGCGCATCCACGCCCGCGAGATAGCCCTGGCCGTCCTTCGTCATGATGCCGTGGCCCGCGAAGTAGAACAGGACTGAGTCCTCGGCGCGGACCCCCTGCTGGCGCAGCCACCCGGTGAAGGCCCCCTCGATTCGCGCGCGACTCGCATCGGGCAGGAAGAGGACGTGGGCCGGCTCGTAGCCGAATTCCTCGATGAGCAGCCGCCGCATGGCCTCCGCATCATTCAGTGCGGTCGCCAGCGGGGGCACATTGATGTCTGTGTAATAATTCCCGACACCGACGACGACCGCCCACGTCGTCCGGTAGTACGGCCTCGCGGCTGTGATTCCCGCCGGCGCGCCGGGCGTCTGGCCATGCGCGGGGGCGGCGGGCACGAGCAGCAAGGCCCAGGCGAGCAGTACCCAGGCCCTCCAGGGGCCGGGCCGACAGGTGATGCTCACGGCTCTTTGGGAACCTCGAGGATGAGTTGCTGCAGGCGCAGCACGTCCTCCTCCGCGAGCTTGCGCGAGGCCCGCAGTTCCTTCGGGACGCCGGTGGTGTCCTTGATGACGGTGGGGCTGAGCGCGAACAGGTGGCTGAGCCGATAACCATCGGTGTTGGCCATGTACGTGCCGTTGACGTTGACGCCCGAGTAGCCACCCTTGGCGTCCGCCGTCACCTTCTGGTGACGCTTGCTGATGAGCGTCTTGTGGGAGTAGCCGGTCACCACGAAGACGTAGCAGACGTCCGGGTCAGCCAGCAGCTTCTCGTGGGAGGCGATGTAGTCGTTGTAGGCGGACTCCCAGCGGGGGCCCGGCATGACTCGCTGGGTGGCGAACGCCGTCAGGATGACCTCCGCGGCGGAGTCCTGGTCGAGCTGCGCGGAGACGAACGAGAGCGCCGCGATGCTGCCGAGGGACTTCTGGGTGACGAGCGTCTGGGCCTGGATCTCCGGGTCGGTGACCTTCGCGGCGACCGGATAGGCGAGGTTGGTGTCTTCTCCCGCGGTGGCGGTGGCATTGCGGACGTAGGCACCGTCCCACCGCAGCCGGCCGCCGGTACTGCAGTCGGCCGCGGTCCTCCGCACGACGCCTACGCGCCCCAGCCACAGCTCGGGCGTGTTCTTGAAGGTGTCGTCCGGCGAGTAGATGACGTCATCCCCCAGGGCGAAGGTCCTACGGAGGTCCTCCGGCTCGGGAATCGAGGTGGGCTTCAACTCCACGCCCGAGCAGGCCGCGAGGACCCAGATGGAAGCTGCGACGACGAAGCGATGGCTCACATGCTCTCCTTTCAGCGGAGCGCGGAGCCTATCCCAGGTGTCTGTTACCCAATAGAAGTTCACTGGGGACGGCACGGGCCAGGGCCCGTGTCACCGCGCTCCGTGCGTCACTGTGGCGCGGGAGCGCTGACCTTCTTCGCCGGCGGCCGGTACTTCATGCCCAGCTCGTTGAAGACGAACGAGTACACGTCCACCTCCTCCTCGATGCGGGCGTTCAGCGGCGTGCCGGCGCCGTGGCCGGTCTCCGCGTTGGCGCGCAGGAGGATGGGGTTCTTGGCGCTCGTCGCCTCCTGCATCCGCGCCACCATCTTCCGCGAGTGGAACGGGTCCACGCGCGGGTCATTGGCGCCGGAGGTGAACAGCACCGACGGGTACTTCGTCCCGTCCTTCACGTTGTGGAAGGGCGAGTACGCGTGCAGCGCCTTGAACTGCTCCGGGTCCTTCACCGTGCCGTACTCGGTGATGTTGAACTGGCCGTTGGGCGTCAGCTCCACCCGCAGCATGTCGTAGATGCCCACGCGCGCCACGACGGCGCCGTACATCTCCGGGTGCTGGGTGACGGCCGCGCCCATCAGCAGGCCGCCGTTGCTGCCGCCCTGGATGGCCAGCTTCTTCGGCTGCGTGTACTTCTGGTCCACCAGCAGCTTCGCGCACGCGTGGAAGTCGTCGAAGACGTTCTGCTTCTTCGTCAGCGACCCCTCCGCGTGCCACCTCTCGCCGAACTCCGAGCCGCCGCGCAGGTTCGCCACCGCGTACACGCCGCCCTGCTCCAGCCACAGGCCCGCCAGCGGGTTGAAGCCGGGGGAGATGGAGACGTTGAAGCCGCCGTAGCCGGTGAGCAGCGCCGGGTTGTTGCCGTTCAGCTTCGTGCCCTTCTTCTTGAGAATCGTCAGCGGAACCCGGGTGCCGTCCCTGGATGTGGCCTCCGTGCGCACCACCTCCACGTCGCTCATGTCCATGGGCGAGGTGCGCGCCAGCGCCGTCTTCGCCGCCTTGTTGTCCTTCACCGAGTACCGGTACCAGGCCGGCGGCTGCACGAAGCTGGTGTTGACGAAGAGCACGTCGTCGCCGCCCATGCTCACCAGGCCGCCCACCGAGGACACCGGCAGCGTGGGCACCTCGCCCAGCGCCTGGCCCTTCAGGTCCACCATTCGCAGCCGCGACGGGCCGCCGAGCTGCTCGCTCACGTACAGCCGCGTCTTCGCCGGGAAGAGGCCCTGGATGGTGGCTTCACCTTCCGGCACCAGCACCGTGGCCTTGTCCAGCGTGGGCGTGGCCAAAGGCAGCCGCAGCACCTTGCCGCGCGGCGCGTCCTTCCGGCTCAGCAGGTACAGGGCCCCGTCATGGCCGAAGGCCGCGCGGATGACCTTGTCCTCGAACTTCGTCACCTGCGCCCACTGCCCGGACGGGCCGTGCAGGTAGAGCATGTACTCGCCGCCGTCGCCGTTGGCGACCCGCGCGGACGTGTACTGGCCGTCGTGAGACGTCTCCAGATCCGTCATCGCGATGCGTGGGAAGTCCTTGCCCAGCGCGTACGTGTCCTTCTCCGTGGGCGTGCCCAGCTTGTGGAAGTACACCTGCTGGAAGAAGTCCCGGTCCGCGGGCGGGCGCTCCTCGCCGCGCGGGTAGCGCGTGTAGAAGAAGCCCGTGCCGTCCTTGTTCCACGCCAGGCTGCCGCCCGCCGTGCCGCCGTTCACCTTCGGCACCACCTCGGCCGACACCGGCTTGCCCGTGGCCACGTCGTAGACGGTGACGTCACCACTCTCCGTGCCCTTCTTGGACAGCGACACCGCCACCTTCTTGCCGTCCAGGGTGGGCACGTACCAGTCGATGGTGGTGTGGCCCGACGGGTCCACCGCCATGGGGTCCAGCAGCACGCGCTCCGTGGACGTGTCGTCCACCGAGCCCAGCACCACCAGGAACGGCTGCTGCCGCGGCGGCTGTCCCTTGACGGCGAAGAGGGTGCCGCCGGCCTCCTGGAGCCCGAAGTAGGCCGGGGACTTCCAGGAGAGCAATTCGGTGACGCGCTGGCGGATGGACTCGCGCCCGGGCAGCCTGTCCAGCAGCGCGCGCGTGTGCGCGTTCTGCGCGTCGTTCCACTCCCGCACCTTCGGGTCGGCGGAGGCCTCCAGCCACTGGTACGGGTCCTTCACCTCCGTGCCGTGGTAGGTGTCCACCTTCTCCTGCTTCTCCGTCGGGGGCGCTTTCTTCGCGGCGCCCCTGGGCGCGGCGGGCGCGGCCAGCGGCAGCACCAGCACCGCCGCCGTCAATGCGGTCGTCAGCTTCACGCTTCACCTCGGGGTGAAAAGGTCGCGCGCAGCCTGCCACGCCGCCCGGCCCGTGGCACATCTCCCACGTCTCGGGAATGCCGCTCCCGCACGGATGTTCGCCCGCGCCCCGGCCGCGCGTGCGGCGGGAATGCGGCGCGTCAACTCCAGCAGTGGGAATTCCTCAGCGCAGGGGCAGCTCCACCAGCGCGGCGGCGAACCGGTCGAAGGCCTCGCTGGAGGGCAGGGCGGTGCCCTCGTCCATGTTGCCCAGCATCAGCGCGAAGACGACGCGCGGGTGCTGGCGGTCTCCGGGGCGGTCCACCACGCCCACGAAGCACCGCTGCCCGGAGAGGGTGCCCGTCTTCGCGCGGATGCGTCCGGTGGTGAGCGGGGTGACGGGGCGGGTGGCCAGCGTGCCGTCCTGTCCAGCCACGGGCAGGCTGTCCACGAGCGCGAGGCCGTAGGGCTCTCGCAGGCTGGTGAAGAGCACGCGCACCAGGCCTCGCGCGGTGGCCATGTTGTAGCGGGACAGGCCGCTGCCATCCACGGGCCGCAAGTCACGGGTGGGAATCCCACGGCGGGTGAGCTCCCCGGCCAGGGCGGAGCGCAGGGCCGTGTAGTTCTCCGCGCCGGTGCGCTCGCGGGTGAAGCGCAGTCCCAGCCGCTCCGCGTAGAGGTTGAGGGACTCCTTGTTGGTCACCTTCACCAGCTCCGACAGGGGCGGGCTGACCAGGGTGACGAGCGGCTCGGGCACCGGCGGGCGCAGCGGGGTGGGGGCCTCCAGCGTCATGGGGAGCCGGGGCACGCCGCGCCTGGCGAGGGCCTCCTCGACACACGCGGAGAAGAGGACCTGCGGCTCGTCCACGGCCAGCTTCACGGAGGCGGTGCGCGGGCACTGGTTCGCGGGTGAGCGCCACACGCAGCGCACGCCCGGGCCCCCGCGCTGGCGCGTGCAGGCGAGGTTCGCGCGCTCGGCGTTCATGTCCACGCTCACCACCGCGGACAGCGAGGCGAAGGCGGGCGTCAGCCGCACGGTGGGCGGCTGCGCGCAGTCCACGCCCTCCTCGCGGGACAGCGACAGGTCCACCACGTTCTCCCGGAAGACGAAGGCGGTGGGCGCGGCGCTGTACGCGTACGCGGCGTCGTCCCACGCCCAGCCCGGGCCGAAGGGGAAGTCCGCCTCGTCGGTGCCCCGCACGCGCACCTGCCCGCGCCACTGGCGGATGCCGCGCGCGTGCATCGCGTCCGCCACCTGGTCGCACGCGAGCGCCGTCTCCGGGAAGCGCCACGAGCCCAGGGACGGGTCTCCCTGGGCCTCCACCACCACGTCCCCCAGGAAGAGGCCGTTCACCTGGGTGCCCTCGAGCGCCACCGGCGTCTGGTAGCGGTAGTCCGCGCCCAGCGCGGAGAGCACGGAGGCGGTGGACACCACCTTCATCGTGGAGGCGGGCAGCAGGCGCATGTGCTCGCGGTGGGCGTAGAGCGGCTCACCGGTCCGCGCGTCCACCACGTAGGCGCTCGCCAGCGCTCCCTCGTCCTCCAGGGTGGAGAAGAGGGACCGGGACAGGGAGGGGAAGGTGGCCCCGTCGGGGCGCTTCTCCCGGAAGCAACCGGCGAGCGAAATGGAGGCCAGCAGCAACGGGGCGAGGAGTGCGCGGCGCATGAGGGCGGGCACGGTATCGCCGTGTCTTCCCGCTGTCATGCGGACCCGCGCGCGGGCCGGAGCGCCGCGCGGGGTTGCTCGTCGGGTATGCGACCCACCGTCCAGGAGCCCGTCGCGAGCGGGAGCCTACGGCGTCCAGCTCCTGGTGTGGTTCGACGGATCCAGCTCGTCACTGACGCTGGCGGTCACCGTGACGGACAGGATGTGGGGCATGTGCGGCCTCGTGGAGAAGAGACGCCTCGTCGTTGAGGCGTCTCGCCGGTTCAACGAGGCGCGCAATGCATCTTCCCGAGCGGGAGTCGCGACGGACTCAGCCGAAGGAGATGGTTGTCAGATGGATGCATTTGGGCGGTGATTCCGCCTGGCCAGCCGTAGGCTGGCCGTTTCTTCCATCTGGAGCGGGTGTGCCCATCGACGAGATTCTCGAATCCAATGTGCAGTTCCTCAATGCCTGGCGCTTCTTCGCCCGGCACAGCCCGACGGGCGAGGTGCTCGACCTGCCCGACGTGCACATCGCCTCATCCAACGTCTCCTGGATGATGCTGAACGTGGCCTTCCTCCGGGCGCCGCTGAAGACGGAGGAGGAACTGAAGCGCGCCGCCGCCGCCGCGGCCGGCTACTTCGCGCCCCGGGGCAACGCGTGGATGCTCGCGGTGTGTGAGGACTGGCTGGCGCCCGAGCTGCGGCCCCGGGCGGCGGAGCTGCTGGCGCCCTACGGCCTGAAGACCGGCATGGACACCACCGGCATGGTCACCGACCGGCTCGTGGAGCCCGTGCGGCCCCTGCCGGAGCTCGAGTTCCGCCAGGCCGTGGACACGAAGGGCCGGAATGACGTGGCGGACATCAACGCGCACGCGTACGACGCGCCTCGCGACATGGTGCGCGCCGCCCTCGACGTACCGGCCTACTTCGCGGGCGAGGGCCTGGGCGTGGGCTACGTCGGCTATCGCAACGGAGAGGCCGCGAGCAGCACGACCGTCTTCCCCATCGACGGTGTCGCCTACGTCGCGCTGGTGGCGACGATGACGCAGCACCGCAAGCTCGGTTGCGCCGAGGCCGTCATCCGCAAGGCGCTCGCCGAGGCGGAGCGCACCCAGGGACTGCGGCGCACGGTGCTTCACGCCACCGCTGCGGGCTACCCGGTCTACCTCCGCATGGGCTACCGGCCCGTGACCCGCATCCACTTCTACATGGCCGCGGCGAGCGCCACGTAACAGGCCTCTGCGCCGTCGGCCCCCGGTCCGGGCACAGCTGTCCGCCAGCAGCAGGGGCCACTCCCGGGCCGCGGGGCCGAGCGAGCGTCGCAGCACCTCCAGCTCCGCCAGGTCCGGTCCGGCGAGGGCCACGCGCGGCCCGGGGGCGCCGCGTGGCGAGGTAGTCCGCGGAGAACCTCCCGGTGGCGCCGTAGCGCACGAGGTCGAAGGCACGCGGTTCCATGGCGATGACATGGGACACGCGCCGCGGCGAAGCCAGTCACCGGGAGCAGGGCTTCTCCTCGGGGCGCGCGGACGGCCGCGGGCAGGTCCGCGACCCGCGGATGGGGCAGTCGGGGCACCGGGGAGCGGAATGGAGGTTCCATTCCAGCGGGCCTCGCCTGGACACACCGTGAGCCGGCCTTCAGGCGGCCCGTCCGGTGGACGAGGCCCGGCTGGCGGGCGCTTGCGCGCGCTGGGAGGGGGCCCTCGCGATGGTCATGATGAACGTGCGGCGCAAGGAGGACGAGCGCCCTGCCACGCCATGGTGGCAGCCGAGGGAGGGGGGCGTGATGACACGGGATACGAGCGCGGCGGAGCTGTACGAGTTCATCCGTGAAATCCGGGCGGTCGACAACCACACCCATGCGAACACGGTCGTGTCCGGCGACACGGAAGCCGACGCGCTTCCGCTCGAGGTGCTCGGAGATTTCCCGGTCCCAGTGACTCTGAAGCCGGAGAGCCCGGTCTGGTTGGCCGCTTATCGTGCGCTCTACGGCTTCTCTCACGAGGAGCTGAGCGACGCGCACTGGCCCGAGCTGCGGGACACCATGCGGGAAGCCGCCGAGCAGCATGGCGAGAGGTTCCCCGAGTGGGTGCTGGACCGTATTGGGACGGAGGTGATGCTCGCGAACCGGGTGGCGATGGGGCCGGGCCTCGCGCCGCCACGCTTCCGATGGGTGTCGTTCGTGGATGCGCTGATGCTGCCGCTGTCCACGCGGGCGGAGGCCGCCGCGACGCCGGAGCGCCGCAAGCTGTACCCGCTGGAGGCGTCGCTCTTGCGGCGCTACCTGGCGGAGCTGCGGGTCGGAGAGCTGCCGGGAATGCTGGAGACGTACCTGCGGACCGTGGTGCTTCCCACGCTGGAACGTCACAAGCGGGCCGGCTGCGTCGCGGTGAAGTTCGAGGCGGCCCTGCTCCGCTCGCTGAACTTCGCCGACGTGCCCGCCGAGACCGCGCGCGCCGTGTACGCGCGCTACGTCCACGGGGGAGAGCCGTCCCGTGCCGAGTACAAGGCGCTCCAGGACTTCCTCTTCCGCGAGATAGCGCGTGAGGCCGGCCGCCTGGGGATGGCGGTCCACATCCACTCATTCGAGGGCCCGGGGGCCTTCTACGAGGTCGCCGGGGCCGATCCGCTGCTTCTGGAGCCGGCGTTCAACGACCCGTCACTGCGCCACACGAGCTTCGTCCTCGTTCACGGCGGCGGTGTCTTCGCCGCTCATGCACGCGCGATGATGTGGAAGCCGAACGTGTACGTGGACACGTCCGCGATGGCGCTCATCTACACACCCGAGACGCTGGCCGCGATTCTACGGGACTGGCTGCTCCAGTTCCCCGAAAGGGTGCTCTTCGGGACCGACGCGGCGTCTTTCGGGCCAGACACAGGCTGGGAGCTGGCCGCCTGGATCGGGACGACGCAGACGCGGACCGCGCTGGCGATGGCCCTTGGCGGCATGGTGCGCAGCGGAGAGGTGAGCCGTGTCCGCGCCGAGGAGCTCGCGACGATGGTGATGCGCACGAATGCCGGGAGCCTCTACGGCCTGTCCCTTGGAACCCAGGGGCGGGCGCGCGAGTCCGAGGTGGTTCCCGGGCTGCCCTCACGGGAGGACCCGCCGGCCTGGAGTTGACCCGGCTCGCGACTCAGCTCGGCAGGGCCTCCACGCGGCCCTGCCGGGCGTTGACGGCTTCAATCACCTGCGCAGGAGGCACGACGCCCTGGCGTCCGAGGATGACGGCGGTGGACTCGCCCTCCGCCACCACCTTGCCCTTCGAGATGAACTGGTGCGTCGCGTAGAAGTACTTCTCGTCCCAGCGCGAAATCGTCATCGACACCGAGTACTTCTGGAACGGCGCGAGCGACTTCCGGTAGTCCATGGTGTGGCGCACGATGATGGGCGCCCACTTGTTCTTCACCATCAGCGCCGCCAGGCCCGTGCGGATGAACAGGTCGACGCGGTTCAAATCGCACACGGTCAGGAACCGGCCGTTGTTCATGTGCAGGTTCAGGTCCAGGTCATTGAGCAGCACGCGCTGCTCGAGCGTGCTCACCAGCGCCTCCACGCGCATCTCCGGCTTCCAGAGCGAGGAGATCATGACCCACAACATCCTGAGATAGAGATTCATGTGCTTCGCGCTGCTCCTGAAGGAAGAACGAGATGAGTCGGGACGGCGGATAGTAACAAAGCCCGGAAGACCAGCGGTGCACGAAACCCAGGTGCCCACCATGCGGCGTCAGCTCCAGGCGGACGTGCTCGCGCAGCTCGCGCGGGGCGGGGAGGGTGTCGCGCGCCACCAGCGGGTCGTCCTCGGCGTTGAGGATGAGGAAGGGGGCCTCGATTCGGGAGAGGAACTGCCGGCTGCTGCAGTGCCGGTAGTAGTCCTCGGCGTCCTGGAAGCCGTGCAGGGGCGCGGTGAAGACGTCGTCGAAGTCGCGGATGCTGCGCAGCCCCTTCAGCGCGCCCAGGCGCGAGGTGTACTCCGGCAGGTGGGCCTTGAGCCGCGCCACGCGCTGGTAGGAGCGCAGCACCCGGAGCTGGTAGAGCCGGTTGATGCCCTCGCACGCGCGCCGGGCGGTGCTGGACAGGGAGAACGTCAGCGACACCGCCGCCGCGGCCGACAGGTGGCTGGCGTGCCCCGTCTCCGCGAGGTAGCGAATCACCATGCTGCCGCCCAGGGAGAAGCCCACCGCGTACAGCGGCGTGTGGGGCTCCCGCTCGCGTAGGAGGGTGACGAGCCACGCGAGGTGCTCGGTGAAGCCCGCGTGGTAGAACGGCGCGCGCCGGTTGGGGACGGCGCCGCCCCGGTGGCACAGCACGGCCGCGCGCAGGCCGCGCCGGGACAGCTCCCACAGCATGCAGCGGATATAGGTGGAGCCCGGGGTGCCCTGCATGCCCGGCAGCAGGATGAACAGCGGCCCCGTCCCCTCGCGGTTCAGCCAGTGCACGTCCGCGAAGTCGCCGTCCGGCAGCTCGTGCCGGATGGCCTCGGTGACGACGTCATAGCGGCGCGGGTCCAGGTGCGGCACCACGGTCTGGAGGTGCGAGTGCCGCAGCCACCAGGGGGCCTGGAAGCCGCCCGGGCGCTCAGCCACGGACGGCCTCGACGGGGTGGGGCGCGTCGTCGGGCAGCGGCATTCCGATACGCGCCATGACCTCCAGGTCCTTCGCCGTCAGCGCGCGCGTGCGGCGGCGCACGTAGTCCGCGCCCAGCACCAGGTTGAAGTTCGACACGCCGCCGTAGCGGTGGTGCAGGAAGTGGTTGCGGTAGATGGCGCGGCCGTAGCGCGTGCGCAGCAGCCACGCCAGCCACCGGGGCGCCGTGCGCTGGCCCTCCTCGAAGGGCCGGTGCAGGTACGGGTGGACGAAGTGGCTCATGAAGGGCGGCAGCAGGAGCGTCACGCAGCCGGCGAGGAAGGCGATGGGCTTGAGCGTGAAGTAGAACACCGGGAAGAAGATGACGAGCGGCGAGATGAAGACGAACACGCCCTCGCCGGCCAGCTTCGTGGCGTAGGCGCCGTTGATGATGGTGCGCCCGTGCTTGCCGCGCTGGAGCAGCTCCTCGGTGATCTTCTGCTTCTCCTCCTCGCTACGGAACTGCGTGACGTGGTCGCTCCGGAACGTCTTCACGTGGTGGATGGTGTGGTGGGAGTAGTGCGTGTTGATGAGCGGCCGGAACAGCCGCGGCGCGCGCATCCAGAAGCTCACCGCCTTGGGGCGCGCGTCGGACACGTACTCGTGCATGAAGGACTCGACGTAGGAGGAGATGACGTATCCCAGCGCGAGTCCCAGGAGGACATGGACGAAGTCGGACATTTTCAGTGCTCCTCGCCGGTGAGGGTGAGCAGGCGGTCCAGCCGGCCCGGAAGGGCGGTGGACGGCGCCGTCAGGAGCGCGTTCGCGCTCCGGGGTGGGGTGGGGGGAAAGCCGGTCATCCGTCCCGTGGCCTCGTCGTAGACCTTGAGGCGGAAGGCCCGCAGCGACTCCAGGGTGCCCAGGCGTACGCCCTCGCTGCCCAGGCCGTGCTGCTCCATGTAGCCGCGCAGCAGGTAGCTGGGCACCTGGGGCTTCAGGTGGTGGACGTGGTGCAGGTTGATGGCGCCGAAGGTCCACTCGAGCACGCGTGGCAGCATGAGGTAGCTGCTCCCCTTCAGCGCCGAGTCCCGGAGGGACCACTTCGCATGGGGCACCCAGTAGGGCTGCTCAATCTGGTGCTGGACGAAGAAGAGCCAGATGCCGAGCCCCGCGGCCACCTGGGTGACGACGAGGTGCACCACGAGCCACCGGGGCCAGTCGCCGAAGGCGAGGAACGCGAGGTGCACCGCCAGGAGCCCCAGGTTCGTCACGGCGATGGAGCGGCGCTCCGGCCTGCGCTCCTTCGCGATGATGCCGGGCATGCGGAAGCGCAGCAGGAACTGGAAGAGAGGCCCCACGCCCAGCAGGACGGCGGGGTGACGGTAGAGGCGGTAGCGCAGGCGCTCGGCGGGCTTCAGCGCGCGGTACTCGTCGGCGGTCATCGTCACGATGTCCCCCGTGCCGCGCCGCTCCAGGTCCCCGCTGGTGCTGTGGTGGACCAGGTGCATGGCCCGCCAGTACGCGTGGGGCGCCAGCGTCAGCAGCCCCAGCACCATCCCCACCCGGTCATTCGTCGAGGGACGGCGGAACAGCGAGCGGTGCGAGCAGTCGTGCTGGAGGATGAAGACCCGGACCAGGGCGACGCCCGCGAGCACCGCCAGTGCGAGCCCTCCCGCAAGGGAGGAGGCGAGGAAGTGGTAGCTCGCGCCCAGGAGCAGGAGGTAGGCGCCCACTGTCGCCAGGACCTCGGCCACGCTCCGGGAAGGCCTGGGTTGCCAGCTTTGTGCGTTGGCAGGAGGGGTGATGTCGGGTGAAAGATGGGGTGTCATGGTGTCTCGACGCGGTGTGTCGGCCCCCCGGGACCATTGATTTCTCTTATTCCCGACATTGCCTCGCGTAACGCGACGCGACAAGAACTTCCAGGGTTGTCAGTTCATCAGGAAAATTCCGGTGTGTCGGGATTGCGGACAGTGATGCGGCGGAAGCCGTCCTCCTCGTGGCCTATCGAGAGAGCGAGGGGTCGGTTTCTACCCAGAACGGGCCATGGTGGCTCCGTTCGATGTCACGTGACGGGTAGTCCGTGGCTCGCGGGGCGTGGGGCCGCGCCCCGGAGCCGCTTCGCGCTCGAAGGGGAGCAGGACGTGCTCGACCCTTCCGAGGGCGCTGGCGGCGGACACGGTGAGGCGCCCGTCGCGCTCTTCTCATTGCCCCGCGCGGAGAGCGCGCGCGGCAGGTGACGTCAACGCCGGTCGGTCGCCGGCGAGGCCCCGGCCGGGGTGGGCGCGGGCTTCACGTCGGTGTTCTGGCCCGCGACGATGAGCCACTGGCCCCGGGTCTTCTTCAGCACGTACCGCATCCGGGTGCGGAGCACGCCGGGCTCGGTGGCCTGGACGCCCGGAGGCAGCCCCGTGAATCCGGTCACCCGGTGCTCCGTGTCGACCACCGCCACGCCTCCGTCAATGAAGCGCAGCTTCGTCACGGAGACCTCGCTGTGGCTGCCCTTGAAGAGGGTGTCGAAGACGAAGGCGTGCCGCTTCTCGATTTCGGGGCGGCCGCTGAAGACGGTGCCGACGATGTTGATGAACTCGGCATCCTCGGCGAAGTCCTTGCTCCAGGCCGCGGCATCCTGACGGTTCCAGGCCTCGGTCTGGTCAGCGACCAGCTTGCGGAGGGCTGCTTCGTCCTGTGCGCGTGCTCCGGCCGGGGCCGCATCGGCGGCGGGAGAGAGCGCGAGGGCCAGGAACAGCGCGGCGACGGTCGCGAAGGAGAGACGGGCTCGAATCACACAACCTCCAGGGGCCGGGATTTCTCTCGCGCGGGGCGTGTCCTCGGCCTGGAGCGCAGCATGCCTTCCGCTACAGGCCCGGTGAAGCAAGACCTGGTGCTGTGACGGGCCGGGGCATGGCTCGCGGCCGGGTCACCCCGACGCAGCGCGCGTGAAGTGTCACTCCAGCATGTTGATGACGGTGACGTTGTGAGAATGTAGCCTTGGTGCAATTGTCGGGTGTCGACTTCTCGACACGCGCGCTCCCATGCCCATCTCCCTCGCGCCGGCGGCGCTCCTGGTGCTGCTCGCCCGCATCTACGGCTTCATCTTCGCCTGCAGCGTCATCTCGTTCGCGCATCCCCGGCTGCGGCGTGCGGAGGCGAAGCCCATCCGGCAGGCGATCAACTCCTGGTGGCCTCCGGCGCTCGCGGGCGGGCTCTGCGTGGCGCTAGGCGCGTGGGCGACGCTGGGGGTCTTCGCGCTGACCAGCGGGTGGACCCTGCGCGAGTACCTGCGCACCCAGGGAGCGGAGCGTGACTCGCGCCTCGACGCCCTCGCGTACGTGGCGGTGCCGCTGCACTTCGGGGCCATCACAACGGGCGACGCACGCCTCGTCTCGGGGCTGTGGCTGTTCTGGACCTTTGGCCTCCTGACGCTCGCGTCGCTGCGCCTCGGGGGCGAGAGGCCCATCGCCCGCGCGGCCCGGGTGCAGCTCGGGGTGGTGTGGACGGTGTTCTCGCTCGGGCACGTGCCCTGGTTCTTCTTCCACGGGCCGCTGCCCGGCCCCTCGGGGGCAGCGGGCTTCGTGCTGCTGCTCCTCCTCTCGGTGATGACGAGCGACGCGGGGCAGTACGTGAGCGGGAAGGCGCTCGGGCGTCACAAGCTCGCGCCGGCGCTGTCACCCCGGAAGACCTGGGAGGGGCTGCTTGGCGGGATGGCGATCTCCGCGCTGGTGGCGGGGCTGGTGGCCCCCTCCATCACGCCCTTCACGCATGCGCAGGGCGCGCTGGTTGGCGCGGCGCTCTCGGGGCTCGGGCTGCTGGGCGACCTGACGGTGTCCGGGCTCAAGCGCGAGGTCGGCATCAAGGACCTGGGCGCGGCGCTGCCGGGACAGGGCGGGCTCCTGGACCGCTGCGACAGCCTCATCCTCTCGGCTCCTCTCTTCTTCACGGCGGTGCAGGCATGGTTCGGCTGAGAGCCTCCACGGACTACGCCGAGCTCAAGCGCGAGGTCCGCGCCGCGGGCTGTTACGCCTACGCGCCATGGCGCTCGGTGGTGAGCCTTCCGCTCCACCTGACCTGCGCGGCGGCCCTGTTCTGGGCCAGCTCGCGGGCGGACACGTGGGTGGCAATTCCCCTGTTCGTGCTCGCGAGCCTGGTGTTCTACCGGCTGGGCTGGCTGATGCACGACGCCGCGCACGGAGGCACGTTCCGCTCCCGCCGCGCGAACCGCTTCTTCGCGGCCCTGACGGCAGGGCTCCTGGGCGAGTTCGTCTCGGGCTGGCGCCATGGGCACGACCGGCACCACGCGGCGCCCAACGTGCGCGGTGTGGACGGGGACCAGGCGGAGCGGTGGGATGCGGAGCGCCGCTTCTCCCACGCCTGGATTGCCGCGCCCAACCTGCTGCTGCTCTCGCGCTTCCGCGGGAGGTACCTGCCCAAGTCGTTGCTGCTGCTCGGCCTGCGAGACGGCTTCTACTGCCACCGCTTCCACCGTGAGCGCTTCGTGCGCGAGCTGTGCCTGGTGGCCTGCGGCTTCTCGCTGCAGGTCGCGGGGTTCGCGCTGCTCTTCGGCCCTTGGGCGGTGCCTCTCTTCCTGGCCCACACCTGCATCGGGATGCTGTACCTGAACACGGTCTTCGCCGGGAACCACTACGACCTCGAGTCCTTCACCGAGGCCGAAGCGAGCACGCTCACCTTCGCGGAGCTGCAGATCCGCACCTGCCGCAACTACACGGGCGGCGCCTGGGCGCGCTTCGTCTTCGGCGGGCTGGAGAACCAGCTCGAGCACCATCTGTTCCCCGACCTGCCGCGCCATCAGTTGCGGCGGGCCGCGCCCATCGTCCGCGCCTTCTGTGAGCGGCGCGGGCTCCCGTATGTCCAGGAGCCGTTCTCCACGGCCATTGCGAAGGCCATCCGCTTCCACGTGGACGTGCCCGCGCCGGAGGTAGTCCCCGAATGAAGAGCTTCCCGGTGCTCGAGCAGCTCAACGCGGCCAGCCTGGTCACCAGCCTGTCGGTGGTGCTCGGCACGCTGGCGTGTCACCTCGCGCTGACGGGCCGGCTCGGAGCCGCATTCATCTGTGGCGCGCTGGCGCTTCCCTGCGACGTGTTCGATGGCCAGGTCGCGCGGAGGCTGAAGCAGGTCAGCGCCTTCGGCGGCTTCCTCGACTCGCTCGCCGATGCCGTCTCGTTCTGCCTGGTTCCGCCGATGCTCGCCCACGCGATGGGGGTCGGCGGTGTGTGGACGGTCGCCCTCGTGGCGTACTCGCTCACGGGGGTGTGGCGGCTGGCGCGCTTCATGGAGACGGGGACGGTGGTGGTGGCCGGACGCGAGTGCTTCCAGGGCCTGCCCACCGCCCATGGAGCGGCGGTCTTCTACCTGGTGGCCGCGGGTGTGGCGGGGCTGCCGGCCGGGCTGCGCGACGCGCTGGTGGGGAGCTACCTCGCGGCGGCGGCGCTCGCGATGATTCACGGCTTCTCGTTTCCGAAGCAGGGCTGGCACACCCGGCTGCTCTGGGGGCTGGTGCCCATCGCGACCGTGGCATCCGCGGTGCGATGGTGGTGACGCTGCTGCGCCGCAACGGGGCGCTGCTGCTCACCGCGTTCCTCCTCTCCGGCCTGGTGAACGTGCACGCCCAGGCCTTCTTCGCCGCGAGCGTCCCCGCGGCGAAGGAGCGTTGGCTCGCGGGCACCCTCCTGGCGGGGACCGTCGCCTCCATCGCGGCGGTTCGGCTGTCCAGGCGCTTCGGATTCCCCGGGAGCGGCGTGCGCGCCGGGACCCTGCTGGTGCTGTCGATGCTGGCGCTGAGCGCGGTGGTGTTCGGCGCGCGGGGCCCGTGGCTGTACGCGGCGGCGCACGTGGGCGTGCGCGCGGTGGCGAACTATGTGACCCAGGAACTGGACCGCCGCGCCACGGCGCTCGCTGGGGCCTCGCGAGCGAGAAACGATCAGCTGGGGAGTGCTCTGCGCTTCGGTGGGATGTTGCTCGGGCCGCTGTGGCTGGGGGCCGTCAGCGCGGGCGCGACGCAGGCGCGGGTGGCCCTGTGGAATGGCTGCGCGCTGGCGGTGCTCGGAGCCCTCGCGCTCGCCGCCTGCCGGGCGGTGGGGAGTGGGGGCGAGGCGCTGCGGCCCGCCGAGGCGCCGCGACCGCTCTCGCGGAGCGGCCGCGCGGTGTGGGGTTGCGCGCTCGCCATCTACGGCGCGTACTTCCTGCTCGCGAGCAGCGCGGTGTACGTGCTCCGGGACCTTCACGGCCGGGCGGATGCCACCGTGATGGGCAGCGCGTTGATTGCGACGGTGTACGCGAGCGCCATCGTGAGCACCGCTGTCATCGGCGTGCTCACCCGTGAGGGGCTGGCGCTTCGCTGGATGCGGGTGGCGCCGGTGACGATGGCACTCGCGGGCGCGCTCCTGGGGACGGACGCCGCCGGGGCCACTCCCGTGCTGTTCGGCGCGGGCGTGGTGCTGGGCATTGCGTTCGCGCTGTTCATGCTGGCCTTCCGCGAGCATGTCACCACGCGCGCGGCGGCCGGAGAGCCCGAGTGGCTCGCGGCCTTCAACAACCTGGGCAACAGCAGCGCGCTGGTGGGCTTCGGCGCGATGGCGGCGCTGGTGGGACTGGGCAGCGTGTGGCCGGGCAGCTACGGCGTGCGGCTCGGCGTGGGGCTGCTCGCGCTGAGCGCCGTGGCGCTGTTGCTGAGCCGAGCGCGAGTTCCCCACAAGGGGATGGCGGCGCTGCACGCGACCCAGCCTTGAGCGGTGCGCGCATCCCGCTTCGCACGACGTCCATGGGTGAGCGCTCCGTGGGGTTGACCACGGCGTGTGCGAGGCAGTGAGAGGCAACCTCGCCACACTGTCAGGGGAGGTCGGCCGCGCACGCCAGGCGCGGCCGACGCACGAAGGCCGGGTGCTACGTCACTAGCAGCCGCACTTCACCCGCTGGTAGTCCTCCAGGACCAGCCACTCCGTGCAGCTCTGCCCCTGGGGGTTGAAGCACACGCGGTACTGCTGGAGCGACTGGAAGGTCGCGCCCAGCGCGATGTTCTGGCACGGCCCTTCCGTGCAGTCCCGGCGGTAGCAGGGGCTGAGATCGTATTCGGGATCGCAGGTGGTGCTGCCGCAAGCCGCTTTGGTGGACCAGTCAAGACAAGATCCATACCCGGCGGCCACACACTGATTGTAGGTTTCCACCTGGCACCCATCCACGAGCCCCTGCTCCAGCACCATCTCCTCCGGAGTCTGGGCGGCCTCGTCAGAAAGCTGCTCATCCACGGGACCACAGCCAGCCAGCAGGGCCACTGCAACCACTCCAACCAACATTCCGAGCTGCCGCATAGGTGTCACCTCGAGGCTCCCGCCGCCAGGAGCCAGGTCAGCCCGCACCCACCGAGGGGCAGGCTGTCGTTGTCATGTCTGGGAATGCGGCCTGCCTTTGATGGGGCAGGTCCAGGTCTTCACCCTCTCATGACTTTCGTTTGTCTGACAATGATAGTTTCCAGACGTAGCGACTTTGTATGATCTGGAGAGAGTCTGACTGGATCAATCCAGCGGCATGGGATTGAGTGGGCGCACGCATGGCATTTCCTCAAGGACTCCGCATCTCCCGAGTCTGGGTATGACAGGAATGGGCGCCCGCGGAGGCGATGCTCGCGAGGCCGACCACCGCGCTGCCCCGTCCATCCCCGCGTGGCAAACGCCAGGACGCCGGGGCGGCCCGTGCCTCCCCTGTGGAGGGCCCCGAGCGCGCCGCGGTCACATCGGCCGAGCGCCGTCCGGGCGGGGCCGGCTTCGACTTTGGCAAGCTCCCGCTCTTCGTGCCCAAGGCGGGCGACCACGGTGACAGGCGGGCGGAGCTCCTCCGAGCGCGTGCGGTGGAGGGGCTCGCCGCGCCGGCCCGGCCGCTCCCCATGGCCGGGCGACTCCAGACGGCCTTCGCGCCCCATCGCGTCGATGACATCCAGGCCCACGTGGGCGGTGAGGCCGAGCGCGTGGCCCGCCGGATGGCAAGGGCGCGCACCGGGGACGGCTTCCGCCGCTCGACTCCGAGGGCGAAGCGTTCACGAATCAGTACGGCCCGCGGTGGCCGGCGATTGATTGGGCACAGCTCGACGAGGTGCGCCCTGGCGACCGGATGCAGCAGCGGCGGGCCCTCCTCGGTGGCGTGGATGCCGCGGAGGTGTGGGAGCACGAAGCGGACTTCCAGGCACGGCTCGCGCAGCTCGCGAAGACGGAGGAGGAGACCGCGCGACTTCGCACGAGGTTCCTCCTCTGGTGTGAGAGCATCCTCTTCCGCGAGGGGCCCGGCGCGGATGCGTTGATCCAGCTCGGACGAGAAGAGGATGCGCTCATCAAGGAGAAGGAGCGGCGGAAGGCGGAGCCGGGCTCCCTGCGGCTTGACGTGCTCGTGCTGCGCTCCCGGGACGCCCGAGGAGCTTGAGCTGGAGGACATGGCCGCCGAGGCGGCCATGGAGCGGGTCCACGAAGAGGCCGCCGCGAGTCGGTTCGAGGAGCTGCGCGGGAAGTTCGTGAAGTGGGGTGGACACGTCATCTTCGAGCGCAGCGTGGGCTGGGTGGCCCTGGACAAGCTCAAGGCCGCGGAGCGCGCGCTCGTCAAGCGTGAGAAGAACTCGACGACCCTCCGGTATGACATCGCCACGGCCATCGACGCGGCCGCGAGTGCCACCGGGATGAAGTGGCGCGCGCTCTACAACGACTACGAGGTGGCGCAGCGTGTCCACAAGGCGCTGGGCTCGCGCAAGATTGGCTTCCAGTGGGAGCACGGGCCCGCGCCCTACGTCCTCCACATCCACCTGGACCTGTCACCCCGGGCGCTCGATGCGCCGCCCGGCAGTGGGACGCCCTGAGCGCCACGGGCCGGTCGAGCGTTGCTCCCGGAGGAGCGACGTGGAGAGCGGTCAGCCCTTCGTGCCCACGCGGAGGGCCATGAAGCCCGAATCGGGGTCGTTGCCCGTCATCTCGATGCGGCCGCGGGTGGACCACTCATGATGTGCGTAATAGCCCTGGAAGGAGGGCTGCACGTTGGTGGGCAGGCGCACCTGGCCCTCGAACACCTTCGTCTCGTTGGGAGCGAGCGTAAAGGCGGGGGCGATGGGGACCTGCTGCTCGAAGCTGACGTGTGAGGTGTCGCCAACCCGCTGGCTCGTGCCAGACGAGAGGCTGGTGGGCAGGCGTACCGTCTCGACTGCACGCAGGTCCACGAAGACGCCACCCGACTTCACCGGCGCGCCGGTGGAGGTGGCGGTGACGCGCACGGAGAGGACGTCTCCGGGAAGTGCCACGCTCGGCTCGTACTCCAGGGAGACGCGGGCTGCGCCCCCCGACACCGAGTGGGCCGCGCCCTTCAGTTTGTCCAGGAGTCCCATGTCCATGTCCTTTGCATGAGGGTGGGAGGAGGGCGGCCAGGCTCAGGCGTTCCGCTCTCCTCAAGGGGTCGAGTCGTCAGCGCTTCGCCGTGACGTCGAATCCCGGCAGGGAGGCATGGAGGCGCAAGGGAAGGCGGAGCGCACAGCACCCAAGGCGGGTGGGGCATGTGCGGCTGGGCCCGGTGCTGGCCGTGCGCGGTGAATGGACGTGGGCCCACGGACGTCCTCGGCGCTGGTGTCCCGGTCGGCTCCCGGGCGGCAAGGCCGCTCAGGGCGCCACGGTGGTGACGAACTCCGTCTTCCCGTTGGCGACCTTGAGGACGACGGCCGACTTCACCGGGTTGCGGTTCGCGTCCAGGCTGAGGGTGCCCGTCACGCCGGGGAAGTCCTTCGTCGCGGCGAGCGCCTGGCGCAGCGCCGGGCCCGAGGTGTCCGGGGCCTTCTTCAGCGCCTCCACCGCCACGCGCGCCGCGTCATAGCCGAGCGCCGCGATGGCATCCGGCACGGTGCCGTAGGCGGCCTTGTAGTTGGCGATGAACTTCTGCGTGCGCGGCTCCGGGTTGTCCGGCGAGTAGTGGTTGGAGAAGTAGCTGCCGTCCACCGCGCTGCCGCCCAGCTCGAAGAGCTTGTCCGAGCCCCAGCCGTCACCGCCCAGCAGCGGAGCGGTGAGGCCCAGCTCGCGCACCTGCCGCGCGATGATGCCCGCGTCGCTGTAGTAGCCCGGCACGTAGACGCCCTGCGGCTTCGCCTTCTTGATGGCGGTGATCTGCGCGCGGAAGTCGGTGTCTCCCTTCGAGTAGCTCTCGTCGGCGACGACCTTTCCCCCGCGTTCGGTGAACGCCTTCACGAAGGTGTCCGCCAGCCCGATGGAGTACGCGCTCTTGTTGTCCCGGAGCACCGCCACCGTGTCGAGCTTGAGGTTGTCGCGCGCGAACTTCGCCATGACGAGCCCCTGGAACGGGTCGATGAAGCAGACGCGGAAGATGTTGTCGCCCTTCTGCGTCACCTCGGGATTCGTGGCACTCGGGGTGATGACGGGCACGCCGGCCGCCTGGGCCTTCTCCGCCACCGCCAGCGTCGCCGAGGAGCCGGTGTCGCCGAGGATGAGCGCCACCTTGTCCTGGGTGATGAGCCGCGTCGCGGCCTGTGCGGCCTCCTCCGGCCGGCCCTGGCTGTCGTAGACCCGCGCGTCCAGCTTCTTGCCCTTCACGCCGCCCTCGGCGTTCGCCTCCTGGAGCGCGAGCAGGATGCCGTTGCGCGCGGAGATGCCGTAGGTGGCCTCCCCACCCGTGAGGCTGCCCAGCACGCCGATGCGGAGCGCGTTCGGGTCCGTGGGCGTGGCCTGCGCGCCGGCCGGGGCGCTCGACTCCGTCGGCGTGGGAGTCGGGGCGGACTTCTTCTCGCACGCCACCCCGAGGGCGAGCGTGGCGAGCAGCAACGGAAGGGCATGGCGCATGATGGGCTCTGGCTCCTGGAATGAAAGGCGCACGAGCCCCTTCCGCGAAGCGCCGCCCCGAGTCAAGCGGGACGGCGGTCCGCGTTTTGGAGCACTTGTTCACGTGCCGGCGCCGTATCTGAATATTGGGGAACGCTCGAATTACGCGTGCTAGCTTCCGCGGCCATGCGCACCTCTCTCCGGTTCTCTTCTCTCCTCCTTGCCTCCTCCGTCGTTGCCGGCTGCCTTGGCGCCGAGACGGACACTGACACTGACACCCTCCAGGCCATCGAGCAGGAGGCCACGGATCCCACGTTCCGCGTCTACAACGTCGTCGAGGCCGTGCTCCCGGCCGCCAACTACGACGGTGTCGCCGGCGACGAGTGCCTCGCGCTCCTGAACCCCGAGCACCGCCTCCGCAAGGTCATCCTCGTCGAGGCCGCCGGCGCCGACGGCTCCTGCGCGCTCAACGCCTACACCGCCGGCACCGCCTTCAGCTTCACCTGGGGCGACACCTCCGTCTACCAGGGCGCGTCCGGCATCACCGCCATCCGCGCCGCGCTCTCCGATACTGACGGCGCCGTTCACCGCCTCGTCGGCTCGATCACCTCCGAGGCCGCCACCCTCGCCAACCTGCAGTCCTTCCTCACGCTGAGCGACGCGCAGCAGGCCAGCCAGCTCGTCACCTTCACCGCCAACCGCGTCCACTCCATCTACGACTTCGAGGGCGAGGAGGAAGTGCTCGCCGAGGCCGCCTACCAGGCCGTCCGCGTCACCCAGCCCTGCGAGAACCCCGGCTCGCCCCGCCTCGACGCCCGCGTCCACAACGGCTTCGTCTACGGCTACACCGCCAGCAACACCGGCAGCTGCCACAGCGGCTGGTTCTCCATGCTCCACATCTACAACCGCGACTGGCGCCTCGTCGCCAGGCAGGAGTACTCGGAGTAGCTCGCCGCAACTGGCGCCTCGTCGCCAGTCAGAAGTACTCGGAGTCGCTCGCCGAGCCGCTCACGTCCTGCCCGTGAGCGGCTCAGCGCCTCGGCCTCGCCTGATGTCATGACGCTCGCCGGCGCCTGCCACCGCGGGCTACCTGAGCATCCTGGCGGGCCAGTCGCTCGACCACGCCGTCGATGCACTTGTCGACATTCGCCCGCTCTGCACGAGCACGGGGCCTCCCAAGCCGCGCTATGGGGTGTCGGGTACTACGGCAACAGCAACCGCCCGGCCTTGGGCCGCTGGGACGTTGCTGTGGCCCGGGCGGGTCCGAACCGATGAAGCGCTCCTGGAATGGGTTGAGGCGGAGAGTGACGGTGGCGGGCCTGGCTGCCGGCGCATTCCTGTTCGCGTCCTGCGAGGCCGGGCAGGCGTCGGGGAAGGGCGCACGGGTGCTCGTCTTCACCAAGACGGCAGGCTTTCGCCACGACTCCATCCCGGCCGCCATCGCCGCCCTCCGCGAACTCGGTGCGACGCACGGCTTCGAGGTCGTCGCGACCGAGGACGCGGCCGTCTTCGAGGATTCCCACCTGGCGCAGTACAGGGCCGTCGTCTGGCTTCTCACCACCGGAGACATCCTCGACCCGGCTCAGCAGGGGGCTTTCGAGCGGTACGTGCAAGGCGGAGGCGGGTACGTAGGTGTCCACTCGGCCGCGGACACGGAATACGACTGGCACTTCTACGGCGGCCTGGTCGGGGCGTATTTCAAGAGCCATCCGCCCGGAACGCCCACCGCGACAATCCACGTGTCCGACCGACGGCATCCCTCGACGGCGCCGCTCCCCGAGCGGTGGGACCGCACGGACGAGTGGTACAACTACCAGGCGGCCCCCGCCGGGAACGTCCATGTCCTCGCCCGCCTCGACGAGCGTACGTACGCCGGAGGAGAGATGGGGGACAACCATCCGACGGCGTGGTGCCATCACTACAGCGGAGGCAGGGGCTGGTACACGGGCGGCGGACATACCATCGCCGCGTACGCTGAGCCGCTCTTTCGAGCCCACCTGCTCGGAGGCATCCAGTGGGCAGCGGGCCTCAGCGACGGCCCCTGCGGCGACGCCCCCGTGAGCGGGCCCGACAAGCCCCGCCAGGGCCACCGGTGCGGTACATCGGCCGCCACCTTCAGCTCCCTCGCTCTGCTCTCCACGCTCTTCCTCCTGCGGGAGCGAAGGTGACCCCGCGGGCAAGGGGGCCTGATCTGTCTCCGTTCTTCGGGCCATGAAGCGCGTCACCCATGAGTGCGCGTCCTCGACGAGGCGCTTCGTGCGGCTCCGAAGGAACTGGGGCCCAGGTGGAGGGCGCGGTAGCCCCCTGTGCCAGCGTAGCTGTCGCCCGGACCGCGAGGCCGGCAGAAGCACCCAGGGGGCGTGAAGGGCAGAGAGGACGTGCCGTACACGGAGCAGTTCAAGGAGCAGATGGTGCGCCGGATGATGGGGCCGGAGGCGCTGGGCGCGAGCCCGATGAGGGAATGCAAGATCCAGAACCGTCGCATCATGACTCCTCAGTCTTCCTTGAAGGAAATCTTGAAGTCCCCTTGAGGGACGATCGAACACTTCGACGCGTTCGCAAGCTGGCAGAAGCGACACATCAAGTACGCATCGACCGTCCCTGATGGCGGAACAGTCACGCTGTTGTTCAGGTTGATTCCCTCGACGCCTGGGGAACTTCCGAAGCCCACCTTGCAGCCCCCGCTATTCGGACAGGGCGAGGTCGTCGAGTGGAGATCAATCTCCATCCAGGTTGCTTCTGACGCCGGGGTCCGGGTGATCTTTCCGCTCGCCTTGATGTTGACCTTCTTGCCCTGAGCCATGTTTCGGCACCGAACATCGAAACCGATGCTTCCCGCGTGAGGCATTGCGATTCCGCGGGGATCTGCTTGGTCCGCTGTGTATTCACATTCGCGGCAGACAGTGCCATCCGCTCCCCACTTCGTGCATCCGCCTCGCGCCGAGAGGGGGAGGATGTTTGGGACCTCGGGCAGGTCGTCGGCAACGGCCGCTGCGCATGACGCGTCCGGCGACTCGATGCACTTGTCCGCCATCTCGGTGTACTCGGCGGTGAGCTTCCGAAGCCTGTCGCGGATCTTCCGCAACTCCTCAAGCTCGGCCTTCTTGCTCTCGAACGCATACTTGTTCGAGTTGTTGATGATCTGGTTCACTCTCGCGAGGCGCAGCCACGCCTCGTCGGCCGCCTCTGCGAGCGCGTTCAGCGCGCGTTGACGCGAAGAGATTGATGAGGTCCTGCGGAACCCTTGAACGAGCTGGTAGGGCGTCGTGGCGAACGAATACGGATACTCGTTACCGGATCCGGGCTTCACCAGCTCGGGCAGATTCAGCGCGTACTCAAGGAGCTTCTTCGTGTCCTGCGCCGAAGGAAGGGTTTCCGACGAGCCCTTGCGAATGATCCTCACCTCAAGGCTTGAGTAGCCACGGATCTCATTGAGCTTCCTCTCGACGTCTGCTGCGCCCGAGAAATTGCCAGCGGCCGCGCGAATTCCCGCTCGGACCTGCTCGGCGTTCTCCTCGGACTCGCTCTCGAACTTGTAGACGGCGAGGAACTCGCCGCCGAGTACGCGTGACGAGATGAAACTGTCGCCGCACTTGTCCAGAAAATCCGCAGGCTCGAGCTTCGCCGCCCACTCGTTCAACTTGTAGGGCTCCTTCACGAAGTTCGCACCGTTCTGCGCGATGGCTCGAACCAACAGGAAGGACGTGCGGTTCGAGAAGTTGCGGCTTGAGCTGTAGCTCGCGTACGCGCCGCCAGACCAAAGACCGATCCCGAAGGACATCGAAGCAGAGACGCCGAGTTCCCGGCGAAGGTCCCGGAACGACTCGACCGCGTGGAGCTCGAAGCGTGTGAGCGTCCCCGTCTGCGTGTCGGAAGCGGTTTCGACGCACGTTGCTCGCGTCCGGCCACCGAGCGAGTCGAACCCCATTCCAAGTTGGACGTTGATTCCATCCGGGATGGCGTACGTCGCCTGCTGGGCTACGGAGGGAAACGAGCCCAGGATAGCGACAAGCAGCACAACTCTCTTAGACGTCATGCAGTGCCTCCTCTGTTGAGGAGGCAACCATAGGGCGCGTTACGCGGTTCAGGGTGGAAAATGCGTCTTATTGCGCTGGGCAAGCAGAGGGCAGGCACATGGGGCTTGTGACTAGGGACGGCGGCTGGAGGATGAACGCCCTTGGGCGGGTGCGGAGCCGAAGCCGAAAGAGGCGAGTGTGCCGCCAGCGGAGCCGAAGAAGTTTAGGTTGGCACCTGCTTGATCGGTCGATGTGGCACCCCGCAAAGCGCGGTCGTCACCTCGTCCGGATGGCGCGTTGAAGCAGCAATCGTCCGCGCACTATCAGAGGGCTCGGTCTCTGCCGAAAGCTCGTCCGCACCTGCGGCCTCGGCCACGGGCTGTGTAATGCCGCCTTCGTCTTCCGGCATCTCTAGGTCCCACAGCCTGTCACCTGCTTCTACGAGTGCCCGTTGAACCTCCCTCACAGCGTCTTCGCCCGCGTAGGTCCCCAACTGCGCCAGCCGAGCACGCATGACGGTTTCCAGCTCGGCGGCTGCGGCGAAGGTCAAGGCACCGGGGCTTCCGGGCTCGGTACAGGCGGTGCGGCTGGCCGAAGTCCAGGGGGGGCTTCCGGTTCACGGCGATCGCGGAAGTGGGCTCGGTGGCTGTCCCCGCCGAGGGAGCCGTCACCATCACGCTCGCTCCTGGTGCGCTGGCCATGGCGGCACGAGGGGCGAGCGCCGGCAGCACGGCCCCGGTGGATGCGGAAGGCCCCTGGCACCACATCGCCTCCGACAAGTTCAGCACGTCCACCAACAACGGGGGGCCTGGACACCAAGGTACCAGGAGATCTTCGACCGGGAGGGCATGTCGCTCGACGATGCTGCGAACCAGATCCGCGTCCCGGGCCACAAGGGGCCACACCCGAGGGAGTCCCATGAGGAGGTCTACGAGCGGCTGGACGAAGCAACATCGACCTGCAAGAGCATCGAGCGTTGCCGGGAGGCACTGACGAAGATCCTCGGTGTGTTGGCGCGCGAGGTCTCGAAACAGGGGACCAAGCTCAATCGGCTGGTGACCCGAACCGAATGACGGAAGGATGACCTCATGCCGAAGCGGTTCTTCAAGTTGACCGATGATGTGTACCTCTCCGGCCGATGGGAGCTGGGGCATCCTCTCGATCAAGAGGGCCAGAAGCTCGATGACCCGTGGCAGTTCAGGATCGGGCAGCGGGCGCATCCGGAGGAGCGCATCAGGATCCCCATCAAGATCTCCGGCAGACCGCTCGACTATTCCCACGCGGCATTCAGCATCCCCATCGTCCACGCCAGGGTGGCCCCCATCTTCACCGAGGTGGCGCCCGACGACGTGCAGCTCATCCCGGTGGAGATCGACTCCCAGCCCGCTCAGCACTTCATCCTCAACGACATCCGGCTGGTGAAGTGCATCGACGATGCTGCGTGTGAGGAGGTGCGTTACTGGGCCCCGGAGGACGGGATGCCCGAGAAGGTGGGGACGTACTCCTCGGTATCCGGGATGCGCATCCACGGACGCTCCAGCCGCCCCGCTCCGGGTGGACGTGCAACTGGAGAAGCAGGGGCGCACGGCCCCCGTGCTCGTGGTGGCCGTGGAAGGGCCGGATGGCGAGCGGCGCTGGTGCCTGACGACGGTGCGCCCCATTGCTGCTATCGCACGCGATGAGCAGTTGGAGGAGCGCATCCTGCTCATCGCCGAGGTGACGGCGCGTTCACGTCAGCAGCGCCGCGAGCGGGAGCGGCGCAGGCGCGAGGCTTCCCTAGATAGAGGCAGCAAAACCGGAAGCGGATGCCCCTCGTGGAGACTGGGGCGGGAACGCCGGAGGTTGCTGCTCCCGCGCGAGCTTCTCCCGCTCCTCCTTGTAGTCCTCCCAATTGAACGCGTTCAGGAACGCGGCGCCCGCCTTCACTCCCCGGGCGAAGAGGTCCACCTGGGCTTCCTTGCTCAGGTTGAAATCCAGCCACCCGTGCGGGCCCGTGTCGATGGTCGTCAGCAGGTGCTTGTAGTCCCGGTGCTGGAGGATGAAGTCATAGTCGAGGCAGTGTCGCGCCGAGTCGAAGATGGCCCGCCCCAGTTCCGCCGGCTTCTGGATGGTGTGTTTCTTCCGCATTCCCAGCCGGGCGCCGAAGGTGGGGGCGCTCGGTACTCCCGGCACGTGGAACAGGTTGATGGGGAAGTTCGACATGATGCCGCCGTCGACGAGGTGGACCTTCTCCCGCGGGTGGATGTCCGCGAAGCTCGCGAGCGCCCAGCGCTGCTGGAGCTCCTCCGGGGACAGGTCCGGTAGCTCCACCGTGAGCGGATAGAAGAAGAACGGCACGGACATGGAGGCCCGCACGAAGAGGGCGGGGTTCTCCTCCTCCCAGTTCTTCCAGAAGAGCTTCGCCATGCGAGGGAACTCGACCTTGGTCTCGGTCGTCACCTCGGCGGCGATGAGCGCCAGGTGGGCCTCGCAGTCATCCGGCGAGAGCGCTTGCCCATCCCGTCGCCGCAGACCCTGGGGCTGGGCCTTCATTCGCTCGTCCAGGTCCTGGACCGTGAAAATCCCGCGCTGCTCCAGGTTGGAAACCATCCAGTCGTAGAAGGCCTGGCCCGGGTTCAGTCCCAGGTGGTGGAGGACGGCGCGCACCACCGCGGGGCCATTCAATGCGAGCAGGAGCTTCGGACGCTTCGCCAGCCACGCATTGAGGAAGCGCTTCACCCCGCCCGAGGAGTCCATGAACTCGCTGAGGTCCTTCGCGGCGAGCCGCTCCAGCAGGTAGCTGCTCTTGGGCTTGTCCTTCGTGTCCACCGCCGCCAGCAGCAGCGCGGTGATGGCGCCCGCCGAAGTCCCTCCAATATCGAGGAACCGGACCTTCGCCTGCTCCAGCGCATGCAGGTACCCCAGGAGCGCGATGCCCAGCGTGCCCCCTCCCTCCATCACGACGTCGACGTACTGGTTTCCCTCGCTGTCGATGACGTCGGAGATCTTCTTGTCCCGCAGGTGTGCTTTCAGGTCATCCACGGCCGCGACCACCTGCGGGTCCCCCGTGAAGTCCTCCGGGCGCGTCGTCTTCGTCCTGGTACGTTTCACCACACGTCCTCCCTTTGGCTGCCCAGGGGAGGGCGCGTCGCACCGATGTGGGCTCGCGCGGACCTCCCCAGAAGAGGGAGTGGGGTGCCGGAGTGATGTGACTGCAGGATGAAGAGGGGACTGGAGATGTGGCCACCCCCGATGACGTCGTCCGCGCTGCGGCACTTCAGCCGGGCGTCCTCATCGGCCGCGGCCGCCTCGCAGCTCGCATCACCATGGGCCGCCCATACCTCCTAGGGGCATCACCCTCCCGGGGTGCGCTACCCCGCTTACCTGCTCCGAGAGGGACGAGACAGGCGGACGCGGCGCACCATGCCCATGTTTCCGCCGACGAATCCCCAGGAGGAAACGGCATGTCTTTGGAGACGATTCTGCTGTGGGCGGTCATCGGCCTCATCGCGGGATGGCTCGCGTCGGCCGTGGTCGGCGGAGGTTATGGCGTCATTGGCGACATCGTGGTGGGCGTGGTGGGCGCCTTCATCGGAGGCTTCATCTTCCGGGCGCTCGACGCGGGGGAGCCCTTCGGAGGGCTCGCCGGGACCATCTTCGTGGCCTTCATCGGAGCGGTGGTGTTGCTGCTGCTGCTCAGACTCATCCACTCGTCCACGCTACGAAAGGCCTGACCGCTTCGGGGGCCGCTCCCGACAGCGCGTCAGCGGTTGCCCAGGAGCAGCAGGCTCGTCATCAGGTTGCCATGCTCGGGCCGCTCGGGCATCACGCAGCCCTGTTCGCCGAAGGTGAACAGCGACACGAAGGGCGTCTGGCCCACCGCCTGCTGGAATCGCCGCAGCATGTCGGGGACCTGCTTCTCGATGGTGAGCATGCAGCCGGCGCAGTAGACGAGCAGCGCGCCGGCGAGCTCGTCCCGGGTGAGTCCCGAGCTGCCCATCGCCCATTCCGCCACCCGTCCGCTCTGCTCCACGAGCGCCCCTGTCGTGCTGCGCATCAGGGTGACCTGCTCGCCCTCCCGCACGTCGGCGAAGAGCGTCAGCGCGCGCTCGGGCAGGAGCACCTTCTCGGGGTGCACGACGACGTGGGTCTCCAGGCCCTCCATCTTCCGGGACACCCCGAGCGGGCAGAGCGTCGTCTTGCCCAGCACCGAGCCGCCCGTCCGCAGGAACGGCTCGAGCTGACCGTCGAGCCACTCGTTGTAGACCTCCGCCGCCGGCCGCCCGTCGATGGTGTACACGGTGCGTCCCTTCGCCCGGGTGACGGTGCCCTGGCGGCGCGTGACGAGATAGCCGCCCTGGCAGATGGCGGTGAGCCGCCAGGGCCAGTCGCACACGGCGAGCACCGCGCCCGTCCGGTGGACGCCGTCCGACGACCAGACCGACCACTGTCCGCTGATGTCGTTGTCGGCGGCACTGCCTCCGATGAAGAGCGTGCGCCGTGGCAGCACGTCGGAGAGCCCGCTGAGCAGCGCCTCCTCCTCTCCCGGGGTCGCATGCACGACGGCGAAGCGCGCCGCGTCGGGCGGGATGTGGCCCTGCTGCAACGCGTGCTGGGCGAGCGCCCGGCCCTGGCCGCGGACGTCGCCGGTGCGCGCCGAGGCGCTTACGCCGAAGCGGAAGCCGTCGCCCACGAACCAGAACGCGCTCACGGCCCGCTCGGTGCGGAAGCCCTGCGTCGAGCCCACGCCCAGGCACGACGTGGCTCCGACGAAGGGCACCCCGGGCAGTTGCTCGACGAGCGCCTTCTGCAGCGCCGCCGCCTGGAAGCCAATCGTGGAGTAGACAAGGCCGCCACGCACGGGCGCGCCAGCCGCCTGCTGGCGCAGTTGCGTGACGAGCTCTCGCGCGGCGCTGGCCTCATCCGCCGCGGTTGACAGGGAAACGACGATACGGGCCGCCATGCAACCTCGCTTGAGTGTCGAGAGGAGGTGTCCTCACTTGTGGCGTGCGGGTGGGAAAAGCGCAACGGGGGGCGAGTGACCCTCCCCGTTGATGCCGCCGCCCGTGCGCCGTGTGGCCGAGGGTGGGAGTGGGGCTCGGAGGTGCGTGGGTCATCCAGGACGCGGTAACCCGGTTCGAAACGTCAGAACCGGCCCGTGAGTCCCCCCACGAAGCCCCCATGCCTCGTCGTGCCGAAGGCGGGCGCCACGGGGACGGGCGAGTCCGTCAGGGAGAAGCGCGACGCCGGCTCGGCGTCCCGCGACAGCTCGTAGCCCATCGTCGCCCCGATGGCGGGGAAGGCGAGCAGGGCGAGGCCGCCCAGCGCGTCGTCGCCCCCGGACGTAATCATCAGCAGCCCCGCGCCCGTGCCCAGGGACGCTCCAATCAGGGTGCCCACGAAGCCCCCTCGGCCCCTCATCAGGCTGCCGGCGGCGTACGTGGTGAGCGCCGTGCCGAGCGCCATGCCTCCCAGGCCCATGGCGGCCGCGCCATCGCAGCTCTCCTCGAAGAGCACGCAATCGGTGGTGACGATTCCGACGATGACGCCCAGCAGCCCTCCGGCCACCGTGCCCGCGCCGCCCGACAGCGTCTCCAGGATGATGCGGGGCGCGGTGGGCATTCCCCGGGGTTCCCTGGCCCTGACGGGCGCGTCCTCCGTGGGCCCGGGCTCCAGCGGGGAGGGCTCCACCTCGTCCGGTGCCGAGACGAGCGGCGGCGCCACCACGGGGGCGTCCGGGGACGTGGGGGACGCGGTGTCCTGGGCAAGCGCGGCCTGGGGCAGGAGCGCGCACACGAGCGCGACGGCGAGGAGGCGGTGCATGGGGGAACCGTACCTCGAAATTCGAGAGAGGCGCGCGGGCCGCGTCCAGCGACATGGAGTGCCTTGACGGCGCGGCGCAGGCCCCCCATCCTGCCGCGCCCCATGCCTGTCCTTCGTGGTGCTGTCACCTTTTCGCGCTTCCGGGTCGAACCGGCGAAAGAAGCGCCGTCCGACATCAAGCGCTGGCTCACGCGCGGCCTCAAGGCGCACGCGTTCGAGCCCATCGACCGCCGCTCCGAGGAGGAGCGCGCCGCCGGCTTCGTGGAGCTGGAGAACGCGGACTCGAGCGAGTTCCCCACCAGCCGCCTCTTCTATGGCGAGTACGCGCTGTTCGCCTTCCGCATCGACACCATCAAGGTGCCGGCCGCGGCCATGAAGGCGGAGATGACGAAGTGGGCCGCCGCCTTCGAGAAGGAGAACGACCGTCCTCCCAGCCGCGGCGAGAAGAACCAGTTCAAGGCCGAGGTCCGGCAGATGCTGCGCAACCGCGCCACGCCCCGCACCAACGTGCTGGACGTGAGCTGGAACCTGAAGACGCAGCAGGTGCAGATCTGGGCCGCGTCGCGCAAGGTGGTGGATGAAATCTGCGTGGCGCTGGAGAACGCGCTGAGCGTGAAGTTCACCGGCCTGACGCCGGCGGACGTGGCGCGGACGACGGGCATCGACGAGAAGTCGCTCGGGCCCACCGCGGAGCTGATTGGCATGGACCTGCCGGCGACGGCGGTGGAGGAGGTGCCTCATGTCGAAGCGTGAGCAGGCCCGGGCCGAGGCGGCCTTCATGCGGGGCGACGTCGGTGTGGACGGCGCCGCCACCGAGGAGAAGCAGGACGAGGCCGAAGTCGAAAAGGGCAAGGCCCGCGAGGCGCTCCTTCGCGGCCGGGCCTACCTGGGACGCGAGTTCCTCACCTGGCTGCTGTGGCGCTCGGAGTCGGGCGACGTGCTCATCGAGCACGAGGGCGAGGGCGTCACCGTGCTCTTCATGGGCCGGGTGGTGCTGCGCGGCGTGGCGGGCGACGTGACGGAGATGAGCGCCAAGGGCACGCTGGCGCCGTACTCGGAGCAGGTGAAGCACTCGCTGGACCGGGGGCTGCTGGTGGCCCAGGCGCGGCTGCGGCTCACCAACGGCGAGAAGGAGTACGAAGTCACGCTGGACTCCGAGTTCCTCGACGTCCGCGCCGCGAAGCTGCCGGCGCTGATGAGCGAGGAGGAGGACGACCAGATCACCGAGCGCCTCTTTCTCACCGAGCAGCTCTCCGCCATGGTGGACGCGCTGGTGAGCGACTTCCTCGCGGTGCGCGCCGGCCGGAGCTGGAGCAAGCAGGTGGTGCCCGCGATGAAGGAGTGGATGCGCGGCGACGAGAAGGGCGCGGACGCGCTCTCCAAGGCCGCCCGGGCCCGGGGCAAGGAAGCCCGCGCCGCCCGGAACTGATGCGGCGGCTCGGCGGGACACGGCGGGTGCGCGGCTCCGGCGGCGCCCCCCCTCCCTGGGAGAACTCCGTGCCCGCGGAGCCGTCCATCGCCCGGGTGTGTTTCATCGCACCGGGGCACCGCCCGTCCTGAATCAGTCGACTTCCACGACGACGTACTGCGAGCCGGACGCCTGGTAGTAGGTGGCGCCGCATTGGTAGAGCCCCATCCCGTTGATGGTGACCGTGGCGCAGCCATGCGGCAGCGTCGCCACGTAGGCCGAGGTGCGGCGGACGGTGCGCCGGCTGGTCCGGCGCGCGGTGCCCGCGACGCTCACCGGCGTGGCGGGACGGCCGACGACGGCCTCGGCCTGGGAGATGAGGGCGCCGTGCAGGGCGGCTCCGTCCAGTCCGAGGTCACCCATCAGCACGGCCGCGAGCGCCGCGCCCTGGAGCGCTGCCTTCCAGCGATATGCACGCGTCTTCATGGCTGCTCTCCTACGTGCAGCTCACCCACCTCGTTGGGAGTGAGCGTCTCCACCCGCTTGAAGCCCGCGGGGGGCCTGAACTCGAAGCGCCTGGCGTCCAGCCGCGGCTGGAGCTCCCAGTCGTGGAGGCGGACGGTGTACTGGGGGGCGCCGGTGGTCCACTTGGTGGTGATGACGTACTTGAGGGGGAGGGGCTTGTCACCGCGTTGTACCCAGAGCTGCCAGTCCACCTTGTCCGTGCGGAACGCGAGATGGTCGCACGCGATGCCGTCCACCACGGCGGGGCCCAGATAGGTGCCGCTCTCCACGTGGGTCATCAGTCCTTCGTAGGGTGAGGCGTACAGCAGGTCGGCGCCCGCGAGGTCCAGGCCGACCTGGCTTCGGATCGTCTCGATCATCTCGTCGAGGGTGGCGGGTCCGTTCAGCTGGAAGTAGGCGTTCTGGTTCTTGCCGAGGAGCGTAATGGTCCGCCCGTCGAAGAAGAGCTCGGCGTCGGCGAAGCCTCCGCGGCGTGTCGCATGGAGCCTGGCGGGCCTTTGCACCGCGATGCTGCCCGAGCTGCTGAACTGGAGCTTCTGGCCATCCTCGCTGATGACCTCGTTGTCCACGTCGTAGTCCGCGGTGAAGGACTTCAGGCCAGAGAGGTAGCTGGACATCGAGCGCAGGATGCGGTCGGCCTCCGGGTCCACCTTCCTGGCTTCGCGCTTCTCCTGGGCCTGTGCGGCCGAGGCGCCGGCGCCGAGGACGAGTCCGAAGACCGCCAGGGCGCGTATCGCCGCGCCAAGGATGGAGGCTCTATATCTCATGGCCGTCTCCTGCCTTCTCGAATCACCTGTGGCTCGAAGGTGGTGCCGTGCCGCGCCGCGCGCAGCATTCACGCGGGCGGCCCCCTGAGCGTGTGATGGCCTCCAGGAGGATGCGACCAGGGTCCGGGTCGGGCATCGTGCCGAACCCCTCTTCGCCTGGGTGCCCTCGCGTGGCGCTCCACGAGGTGGGTGCGGTGATGCGCGCCGGTGGAGGGATTCAGCGGGACGCGGCGGGCGCACCGCTCCGGCGGCGCACCCACGCGAGCGCCAGGCCTGGCAGCAGCACCATGCCCGCGAAGAAGACGAGGAAGGACTCCACCTCCGCCGCCGTGGCGCCCAGCGCCGCGTACGTGGCGGACACGCCCAGGTTGGACAGGGCGCAGACCGTGAAGAAAGCCCGCCGGGACATCTGGCTGGTGCCCGCGAAGACCACCGACGCTTCCGCCAGCACCGGCACCGCGCGGAACACCAGCAGGAACCAGGGCCCCAGCCGCTCGGAGGCGCGCGCCAGCCGCTCCAGCTCCGCGTCGCCCGCCATGCGCCGCAGCGCCGCCGAGCCCGCGCGGGCGCCCAGGACGTAGCCCACCGCGCAGCCCACCATCATCCCCAGCCATGCCGTGGCCAGGCCGCCCCAGAAGCCGAGCAGTCCTCCGGCCGCGGTGCCCACGAGGCTGGAGGGTACGGGCAGCAGGACGTCTCCCGCGAGCAGCCCGCCCAATACCAGCGCCACCTGCCACGCGGGTGGATGGGCCGACAGGAACCCCTGGGCGAGTGCGTCCAGCTCCGCGCCAAAGAGCGCAAAGGGCACCAGCACGCCGGCCAGCAGCAGCCCGCAGAAGGCGGCCCAGCCGGCCACCGCGCGCGCGCGTGTCATGCCACGGGTGGGCTCAAGCAGCATCGGAGAGCGGCAGCCGGGCCGCCGCGGCCATCAATGCCTGCTCTCGCTCGGCGGGGAGCTCGCCTTCCGCCATGAACGCGATGCCCACCACCGCGCGCACCTGCCCCGCGGCGTCCAGCACGGGCAGCGCCACGCCGGCGCGCGCGTTCACCGCCCTGGCCCCCGGCTTGATGCGGCCGGTGTCGTCTTCCTGCAGGTTGCACGTCTGCACCGGCACCTTGCGCACCTGCGCCAGCCCCGCCATGCCCTTGCCGTGGGGCACGAGCCGGACCGCGTTCAACACCGGCGGTGGGATGTTGAGGGCCGCCACCAGCTCCAGGTCCGTTCCACGCTGGAGGTGGACGGTGCCGGCGGCGCCGCCGTGCTCGGCGGCGAAGGACTCCAGCCACGACTGATACGAGGGGATATTCGCGTTCGCGCTCATGGCACAGTCCACTGTGCGTCCCCGTCTTTCGGGGCGTCAACGCGGCGGCGCCGGACTATACGGCAGTGGACGTTGGGGGTGGACTGGAGGGCATCCGGGCTCACGGCGGCGGCGGCGCGAGGGCGCGGAAGCCCTCCGCGATGGCGAGGCCGATGTTGCCCAGCAGGTCCTGCCGCGCGTTGACCACGTAGAGGTGCGGGGTGAGGGCCCAGACCTCGCGGAGCACGCGCCGGGGCGCGGGAGGGGGCTGGGTGCTCAGCTCGGCCTGGAGCAGCGGCAGCACCTTGTCGGAGAGGCGCAGCGCGGTGTCCATGACGAAGATGGCCACGTGCGGGCGCAGCGCGCGCACCCGGCGGAAGAAGGCGCCCACCTCGTCATGGGCGAGGTGCTTGGGCGGAGAGGACTTCATCTCCAGGTAGAGCAGGCGGCCCTCCGCCGCGGCCACCACGTCCAGGTCTCCGCCCACCTCGGGTGCGTGGAACTTCACGCCCGCGGCCACGTCGAAGCCGTACCGCCCGCGCAGCTCGCGCGCCACGTACCACTCCAGCGTGCCGCCGAAGCTGGCGGCGGGGTAGCGCAGGCGGTAGCGCCCATCCTCCTCGCGCCCGGCGAGCCCCAGCGCCACCAGGTCCTCGGCGAACGTGGCGGCCTGGGACTCCTCCAGGTACTTCGTGGCCTCCGCGGGCAGGAAGCTGCCGCGCCGGAGAATCGCGCCGCGCAGGAAGAGGCGGAAGGCGTAGTGGCCCAGCCGCTCCACCAGCCGCTCGACGCGCTCCTCCTCCAGGTCCGCCCGGAAGGGCAGGTCCAGCGGAGCGACGGAAGGCTGGAAGCCGCGGCGCACCAGCATGGCGAGCGCCTCGCTTCCGGGCGCGAGCAACTGTCGCGGCGTCGGTGGGGCTTCGGCCGCGCTCAGCTCGAGGTCCCGGGCCGTGGGCAGTTCCTTCATTCCGCAACCCTAGCCCGGCGCGAGGCGCCTGCCCAACCGGCCCATGGGCGCCGCCCGGGCGCGTGAAGCAAGGCACTCGGCATCGTCAGTGGACGAAGACGGGGCAGTAGTTCAACAGCTCCCGCAGGGGCGGCTGGCAGAGCTGCACCCCACGCCAGGACTCGATGAAGGTGTCCCGCCGAGCCTGGAGGAAGCACGTGGCGGGGTCGTTCTCGACGGTGGCGAACTGGCAGAGCTGGAGGGCCTGCGACTGCGTCAGCGAGCCCTCGTCCAGCACGCGCATGTAGCACTGCGCGGGAGCCGTCGACCGGGCTCCCCGGCAGAGCTGGGTGGCCATGTGTTCGTCCGTCAGCCCCGAGTCGCGCGCCATCTGGTAGCAGGTGAGCTGCGGCGCCCGCTCCGCGCCCCCGGCGCCTCCTGGAGCCCCGAGCCCGGAGAGGGCAGCGAGCACTGCCGAACCGCCTGCCGCCTGGCGGAAGAGCCGGGACGTGCCGCTGCCTCGCTTCATGCAGACCTCCTCCCGGGAATCTAGGTGTCCGCGCGCGGACGAACCGGCGCGACGGAGGAGGCCCGGTCCGGGGTGGGGCGGGAAGCGCTGGGCCCGCCCGGCCGCCTCCTGTCGGCTACAGTCTCCCGGGACTCGAAGGGGAGGGGGCATGACGGACGTGACATCCCACCTGGCGCCGGAGTGGCGGGCGTGGCTGGCGGAGAACCTGGTGCTGGGCGTGGCGCCGGAGCGCCTGGAGCGCATGCTGCTCCAGGAGGGAGTGGCTCCGGACCTCGCGCGGGCCGAGCTGGAGTCCGCCCGCCAGCACCCGGCGGTGGAGGCCGGGCGGCATCGCGCGCGGCTGCATGGCGGCGTGCGCTCGCTGCTGGACAGCCGGGTGGCGATCCACCGGCAGTCCGGCTGGCACCAGCGCCTGGAGCGCCGCCGAGGCGTGTCCACGCGCGAGCTGATGGAGCGCTACTACCTCGCGCACCGGCCCGTCATCCTGGAGGACTTCATGGACGGCTGGCCCGTCCTGGAGCGCTGGCAGCCCCGGGCCCTGGCGGAGCGCTACGGCGACGTCGAGGTGGAGGTGATGGCCGGCCGCGAGTCGCGCGCGGACCATGACCTGGAGCCGGATGCCTGCCGCACGGTGATGCGCTTCGGCGAGTTCATCCGCCGCCTGCTGGAGGGCGGCCCGTCCAATGACTTGTACCTCACGGCACGCAACTTCGCCCTGGAGCGGCCGGAGCTTCGCGGGCTGATGGAGGACCTGCGCTACCCCCAGGGCGTGCTGCGCGAGACGGACCTCGTCGGGGCCGTGAAGCTCTGGGTGGGGCCCGCGGGCACGCGCACGGCGCTGCATCACGACCTGGGCAACGTCTTCTTCGGGCAGATTTCCGGGCGCAAGCGCTTCCGGCTCATCCCCTCGTTCCAGACGCATCAGGTCTACAGCCACCGCGACGTGTGGAGCCAGGTGGACGCGGACCGCCCGGACCTGGAGCGCTTCCCCGCGTACCGGGAGGCGGACGTGCTGGAGACGGTGGTGGGGCCCGGGGAGATGTTGCTCATCCCCGCGGGCTGGTGGCACCAGGTGTTCGCGCTCGACGTCAGCGTGTCCGTCACCTTCCAGGAGTTCGACGTCCCCGGAGGCAACACCTGGTGGAGACTGCGGTGAGGTGCCGGGGCCCGGCGCCTACTTCTTCAGCGGCGGCGTGGTGGGCGGCGGCGTCGGCCGGGTCCGCTCCGTGTCCGGGTGCGGGTGGGTGGCCGGGTTCGGGACAATCCGCTCCCGGCGGGTCGGCGGATTGGGAGGCGGGTTCGGAACGATCTTCGGAAGCGGATCCGTTGGGCTCGTCATGAGGCTTGGGGCTCCAGTCAGACTGCGGGGCCTGCGGCAGTGATATAACGCACCGCGTGTTTGATGCGACCTGACGAGAACCTCTCGCACCATCGGCGTGCATGGATCGCGGAAAACCTGACGCGTGGAGTGCTCGCGCGCCGTCTCGTCGACGTGCTGTGGAAGACGGGCCTGACGCCCGAGGAAGCCGCCGCGGAGGTCGAGTCCGTCGCGTCCCACCCCGCGGTCCGCCATGCGAGCGCGCGCGTCCCTCGTCACCGGGCGCTGGAGGCGCTGCTGGAAGCCCGGGCCGCGCTCTACCGGCAGGAGCACGCCGGAGGCGAGGGCCCTCGCGTGGAGCGGCGGAAGCACCTGCCGCCGGAGGAGTTCTTCGAGCGCTACTACCTGCGCAACCGTCCCGTCATCGTCGAGGGGCTGCTGGAGGACTGGCCGGCCCTGTCGCGCTGGACGCCGGAGTGGCTGGCGGAGCGCTTCGGTGACGAGCCGGTGGAGGTGATGGCGGGCCGCGAGTCGGACGCGGACCCGGACTTCAACGCGGAGCGCCTGCGGCGGACGCTGCCCCTGCGCGAGTTGGTGGCCCGCATGCGCGAGGCCCGCGAGACGAATGACGTGTACCTCGTGGCGCGCAACAGCCTGCTGCTTCGCGAGGCCTTCCGGCCGCTGCTCGCGGACCTCCGGGCTCCGGCGGGCTACATCCACCCGGACATCACGACTCCGGACAGCGTGCACCTGTGGTTCGGTCCGGCCGGCACGCTGTCCAACCTCCACCACGACCACCTCAACGTCCTCTTCTGCCAGGTGCTGGGGCGCAAGCGCATCTGGCTGGTGCCCTCGTGGGAGACGCCCTGGCTTTACAACGACCGGGGCCTGTACAGCGCGGTGGACATCCTCGCGCCGGACCTCGCGCGCTTCCCAGACTTCGCGCGCGCCACGGTGCACACGTGTGAGGTGGGGCCGGGGGACGCGCTGCTCATCCCCGTGGGCTGGTGGCATGCGGTGCGGGCGCTGGACGTGAGCATGTCGGTGACCTTCGTTTGCTTCGACGCGGCGGAGCGCAACACGCACTGGCGGGACTACTGGGTCGGCCCCAGGCCGGAGAAGGTGGAGCGATGACGGAAGACAGCGGTGGCGCGCAACTCGCGCCCGAGTGGCGGCGCTGGCTGGTGGAGAACCTGGTGCGGGGCGCGGAGGAGTCGGACCTGGCCGCCGTGCTCGAAGGCGCGGGCGTGGACGCGGCGCTGGCTCGCGCCGCCGTTCGGGCCGAGGCGGAGGACCCGTGCCTCCTGGGGACGCGGAAGGCGGTGGCGTTGCACCGGAAGCTCGAGGGGCTGCTGGACCTGTACGGCGACCTCCACCGGCAGGCGGAGGGACATGCGCGGGTGGACCGCCACGAGTCCCTGTCCCGGGAGGACTTCTTCGACCGCTACTACTTCCGGAACCGGCCGGTGGTGCTGCGCGGCGCGGTGGTGGAGGAGCCGGGGCGGTTCTCCACGATGCCCCCGGGCGTACATGACGTGCCGGGCCCGCTGCGAGGCCTGCTCCGCCCGCCCACGGACTACGTGGTGGTGGACGGGAACCCGGTGCTGATGCTGGAGGCGGCGGGCCACGAGTCACCGGACCTGCCGGCCCGGGAGAACATGCTGCTCTGCCAGGTGCGCGGCCGGTGGCTTCTGCGGCTCGCCCCTGCCTTCGAGCTGCGCCGCATGGCCGGTGAGCCCGCGGAGGCGGAGGCGGTGCCGCGCCTCGAGGTCGAGCTGGGCCCCGGGGAGATGGTGCTGCTGCCCGTGGGCTGGTGGTACGGCTACCGGGTGCTGGAGGCGAGCGCGTCGCTCGGCTTCACGTCCTTCGCGGCCTCCGCGCCGAACGTCACCTGGGAGGAGGCGCCGGCGCCGCCCGAGCCCACGCCTCCTACCGTGTCCAGGAGATGCCCAGCTCCGGAACCTGCTCCGTCCTCACGGTGATGCCGAACTCGCCTCGCATCACGTCCACCTCCCAGAGCCTCCCATTCGCGCGCAGCGTGCCCATGAGCCAGGGCATGGCGTCGTGCAGGTAGCTCCGGCGGAAGGCAGCCCCCGGCCCCAGTGTCATCGGCTGGCCATCCGGCTCGGGCAGCGGCATGTCGAGCGCGACGGCCTCCGTGCGGAAGCTCGGGTCGTACAGGTAGAGCCGGCCACCTTCCTCCAGGAAGTTGAGGGAGTGGCCGTCATCCGGGCCCGCGAGGAAGCAGTACCGGGCCTCGTGCCGGCCGAGCAGCTCCACGGGCTCGTTCGGAGAGAAGGGGTAGCGGACGCAGTCGTGGAACCGGCCCAGGAAGCGCGTCAGGCGGCTCGGCTCGAACTGGTTGAGGCCCGGGGCCGCGGCCAGCATTCCCTCCCAGCGCACCTCGCCCGTCCCGGAGTCCCGCGTGGATACGAGGTGCAGCGTGCGCCCCTCCACGGTGACGCCCTGGCAGTTGGCGGCCTGCTGGAAGAGCTGCGTCCAGCCGCCGCACATGCCGCCGCCGGCCAGCAGCATGTGCCGCACCGTCCACGCGGGCAGTCCATACCGCAGCCGCGTCTCCGGCAGCCCCCGGAGGATGGCGTCGCAGATGTCCTTCCGGTTCTCCAGGCCCGCGCACCAGCGCGAGGACCAGCGGAGGATGGGCAGGTAGGCCCCGGCCGGCGGCGCTCCGGGCAGGCCGTGCTCCATGGGGGCGCCGGTGGTGTGCAGCTCGTGCCGGCTGCCGCCGAGGAAGAGCCGGTGCGCGGCGCCCCGGTCGTCCGTCCACTCCGCGTACCACTGCAGCTCCAGCGAGTGCTGGCCGATGCGGTTGGGAAGCGGGCGGTTGAAGGCCACGGGCCCGGGGAGGGGAGTCCACCCCGCCGTACGCTCCAGCTTCACGGGATGGGGGCCCACCCACCGCAACGAGCCCGGGCCCTCGAGCGCGGGGCCGAAGGCGCTCAGCTCGAACGTGTCCGGCACGAAGTGGTGGGCCAGCAGGTCGACCCGCACGGAAGGCCGGGAGCCGCGGACATAGGCGGCGGGCTCGGCGCGGTGCTCGCGAATCCACTCGGGCAGTGCCCCCAGCCGCGCGTCGGTGATGGGGTCCCACAGCGGAATCGCGCCGTTGCCGGTGTCCCCATGGTCGAAGTGCAGGCTGTACACAGCCAGCGGTTCCGCGTTCAGCATTCCACTTCCCCCTCTGCGTCCCGCCCAGGGCGCCGTCAGACTCGGCGGAGACCTCGGGCCGGACCGATTGCCTACTCGTACAGCAACACCCGGCTCACCCACCGCGCGTCGGGCTGCTCGCGCAGCCAGAGCAGGCGCTCCTGGCGAAGGGCGATGGCGGGCATGGTGCCGGCGCGGATGCGCTCACGCACGGCCTGGAAGAAGCGGCCCGCCGAGTCGGGGATGTCCACCGTCGCCGCGAACACCGCGCGCGCCCCGGCGCCGACGAAGGCCTGCGGCAGCGAGGACGTCTGGTGGAGCAGGGGAGGCAGCCTCGCCGCGCTGCACGCGCCCAGCAGCACCATGGGTGAGCCCTCCAGCCGTGTCTGGCGAATGGCCTCCGCGGTGAGGCCGTAGCGGCCGTCATGCTCCGGGGCCAGGGCAATCACCGTGGCGTCCGACAGGCTCCGGTCCACCACGCCGTGCGCGTGGAACTCGATGTCGGTGGCACGCGTCATGGCCTCCAGCACGCGCGAGGGCGTGGCATGCATTCCCGTCAGCTCCAGGGAGTGCCCGGCCGGGGCGGGGGCGGACTCCCAGGAGGACAGGCGCGCCAGCCGCAGCGAGGCCGGCGTCTCCACGTTCGCCACCACCACATGCAACGGCGGAGGGGCGGGCGAGGGTGCCTTCGGGGGCGCCGCCCCTACCCGGTAGCGCCAGGCGATGTCCGGCGGCAGCAGCCCGCCGCGGCTGTCCAGCGGGGGCGCTGCGAGCACGTCCACCTGCTCGCAGCGCCGCAGCAGCGCTACCAGCTCGCGAGGCACCAGTCCGGACAGGTCATCCCCGAGCGGCTCCCGGCGGGAGGCGTCGTGGTGGCCACGCACCGCTCCGTCCGGCCCGCGTACCACCACCACCATGCGCTCGGCCTCCATGGCGGCGGCCAGGACGCACCGCTCGGGCGCGGTGACGCCGAGCTGCTCGGCCACCACCGCCGGTACCTCCGCGAAGGCGCCCGCCACGCCGGCGCTCACCGCCAGCGTCTGGTACGCCACGGCGCGGGCATCACGCGCGTCCGCGCTGTGGCGCAGCAGCGGCTCGGCCTCGGCGATGGCCTGCCGGAGCAGGACCTTGCCCGCCTCGCGGTCGCGCTCCACCGTGAAGCGGCCCGCGATGAGGGTGGCCAGCACCCTCCGGCCCGGTGGGTCCCGGTCGGGGTGGACCTGCGCCAGCTCCCGGCGCAGCAGCTCCTCGTCGGAGGGGCGCGGGTCCAACCGGCCGAGGTCCGCCAGTATCCACGCGCCCACCAGCCCCACGGTGGGGGTGCACTCCTGGGCGCGGTCCAGCGCCAGCCGGGCCTCCGCGGGCCGCAACCGCATCATCGCCAGCGCGGCCAGGTTGCGGTGGACGTAGTTGCGCGCGTCACAGTCGCCGGGGCTCCGCTCCAGGAACTCTTCCAGGTAGGCCTTCGCGGGCGCCACGCGGAACTGGTAGCGCGCGGCCTGGCCGAGCGCGCGGATGGCGAAGCCCTCCTGGCCCCACTCGCCCAGGCGCCGCGCCTCGCGCCAGCTCGCGCGGGCCAGCTCCTCCGCCTCCGCCAGCCGGTTGGCCGTGGTGGCGTGGTGGCTCATCCGGCGTTGCAGGTCCAGGCACCGCAGCCCCAGCTCCTGCTCGCGGCAGGCGCGCAGCGTGTCCCGCAGGCGCTGCGAGGACTGCCAGGACCTTCCGGCGAGCTCCTCCAGGCGCGCCAGCTCCTCCTGCGCCAGCACGCCCATCCACGGGTCGTCCCATCCACGGGTGAGCGCCTCCACCTCCGCCGGCTCGCGTGGCACATCCAGGCGGAGCAGCAGCGCGCCCAGCAGCAGGTCCGTCTCGCCCGCCGCGCGCAGCCGCTGGATGAAGGCCGCTGGTGCCGGGTGGGCGCGCCGGACGAGCTTCGCGTACTCGACGGCCAGCGGCCCCCGGCGGGAGAAGTCACGCGCGGCCACGCGGCGGGTGTAGTCCGCCAGCACCTGGCTACCGAAGGCGCGGTCCAGCAGCTCCGCCAGCGGGAGGAGGGCGCGGACGCGCGCGGCCGTCGGCGCGGTGCGGACCGCGTCGTAGAAGTGGGCGCGGGCGGTGCCGGGCAGGCGCCGGGCATCTTCCAGCGGAATGGGCGCGGCCGGGTCTCCGACGAGCGAGAGGACGGCGTCCCGCGTCTTCAACCAGGTGTCGGCTCGCCTTCGCTCGGCGGCGCGCAGGGCGCGGGCCTGCTCCAGGGCCTCGGTGCTCCAGCCGGGCTCGTCCAGCGCCGCCACGCCCTCGAAGGCCGACGCGGCGAGCAGCGTCAGCCCCAGCTCACGCAGCACCAGCGCCCGGTTCCAGAGCGCCTGCGGGTGGCGGGGCCGGGCGTCCAGCGCGCCGTCGAGCAGCGATAGCGCGTCGTCGTGGCGCCCGAGGACGAAGGCGGCGGCGGCGCGGTCGCTGTCGCGGCTCGGAGATGGGGGCGCGAGGTTCAGGTGGGCCAGCGCCTGCTGGGGGTCTCCATGGACGAGGTACGAGGCCGCGATGCCGGAGCGGTCCCCCAGCGACTCCAGGCGGGCCAGCTCGCGCAGGGGAACGGGGATGGCCTGCTCCACTCCCCGCACGGGCGCGTAGGGCCGGTGGACGTCCGCCTCGGGCACGCTGAGGCGCGCCTCGATGGGACGCACGGGCGTCGTGGTGAGCCAGATGCGTGGGGCGCCGCGGTCCGCCGGAGGGCCGGAGCCGGGGAGGAAGAACCCGGCGAGGGCGAGCAGCGGAAGGAGGTGCCACGGGCGCATGCGCCCCGGGCTCCGCCGTCGTGGAGCGCCCGCATGCTGTGGTGTTTCCAGCTCCCCGGCCATTCGCTGGACCTCTCTGGAGTCCCGCCGTCGAGGGTTTCCCTGGCTCCATCTTGAGCCAACCCGACCTTCCGGAACAAACCGCCCGGCGGAAGACTGTCCTTCCGCCCCCTTGGCAGGGTGGGGTGGAAGGGCCCCGCGGGGCGGGCGTGCACGGGTGATACGCTTGCGTGCGCGAGGGACGCACCCCGTTCCAGCCGCACGCAGGCCAGGGGCCGCCACCTCCCTGGACCTGCTGGCCCCGGCTGGAGCGGAGCGCCTTCCCCGGCGGCATGGGCATTGCTCAAAGCCGCCAAGGTATCCGCCACCTGTCGAGGACGCCCATGAGCGATGACTCCACGCCTCCCGCCGCTTCCGGTCATCACGGCCCGCTCGGGCCCCTCGCGCTGTCACTGTCCGGTGGTGGCTACCGCGCGGCGGCGTTCCACCTGGGAACGCTGCGGTTCCTGGACGGTGTGGGGCTGCTGCCCGACGTCGTGGGGCTGTCCACCGTGTCGGGCGGTACGCTCACCGGGCTGGCCTGGGTGGTGAGCCAGCTCGACGGCAAGACGTTCCCGGAGTTCTACGAGAGCTACTCGGCCTACCTGAAGCGGACGAACGTGATTGCCGAGGCGCTGGCCGGGCTGACCTCGGACCGGGAACACGACAGCCACAACTGGGCCAGCCTCATCCGCTCCGCCGCGGACGTCTATGCCCTGCCCGACTTCCTGGGGGACCGGCGCTTCGGCGAGGTGCTGGGCGCCAGGGGACTGCGATTCCAGGAGGTCATCTTCAACTCCACCGAGTTCCACACCGGCCTGGACTTCCGCTTCCGGCGCAGCAGCGACCCGGGCGCCATCCTGGGCAACAGCAACTACAAGCTGCCGGCCTCCGTGGCCCAGCACGTCCGCCTGGCGGACGTGGCGGCCGCGTCGTCGTGCTTCCCGGGGGGCTTCGAGCCCCTGGTCTTCCCGCAGCAGTTCCACTGGTCCCGGGAGTTCCCGCTCGAGTCCGCGCTCAAGGAGCTGGGGCCGGGCTTCGACGGGGGGCTGCCGTTGATGGACGGCGGTATCTACGACAACCAGGGCGTCGACAGCCTGCTGATGGCGTTCGAAAACTCGCGGCCCACGCCCACGCTGCTCATCTCGGACGTCAGCACGCAGGAGACCCGGATGTACGACGTCCCCGAGAACCCGACGAAGCGCGGCTGGGTGACGCTGAATGGCGTCTCGTGGATGGGGTGGGGGCTGTTCTTCCTGGCCCTGGTGTCCGCGGTCTGCCTGGCGTGGCGTGGGGTCGAGGACGTGCGCGAGGGCACCTGGGGCCCGGCGGATACCTTCCTCTACCTGTTCCCCGGCGTGCTGACCGCGGCGGTGGCGGTGGCTCTGGTGTGGGGCCGCCGCCGCCTGGACGACGTCAATGCGCTGCTCCGGAAGCAGATGGACATCAATGCCTGGCCCTCGTTCCAGAAGCTCACGGTGCTGGAGTTCGTGCAGATGCTGGTGCTGCGAGGCACCTCGCTGCTGGCGTTGACGTCCAGTGTGTTCATGAAGCGGGTGCGTGGGCTCATCTACAGCCGCGTGTACCAGGACCCCAGGTTCAAGGACCGGCGCATGTCGAACCTCATCTACGCGCTCACGGTGAACCGTCCCCAGTTGTTCTCCGAGCACCCGTGGATGAAGCCCGGGCCGCATCTGGTGGCCCTGGCCCAGCAGGCCAGCCAGATGCCCACCACGCTGTGGTTCACGGACGCCAGCCAGTTCACCACGCTGGAGTCCGCCGGAGAGGCCACCGTCTGCTTCGTGCTGCTGCGCCACATCCTCCAGCACCACAAGGGCCAGTACGAGTCGGAGGGGCTCCCGCTGCATGGCCTCTTCCAGCGGCTCCGGAAGGAGTGGGCGGGGTTCAACCAGGAAGGGCGTCAGTCCGAGGCCCGGCGCCCGGTGGCGGCGTAGCAGGCGCACAGCGCCAGGGGTGGGGTAGGGGCTTGGGCTTCCCGGTGGCTGCTGCTAAGCATCCGGGTTGATAGCTCCAAGCCGCCGGTGTGGGCACTTCGTACTCCGCGTCCGTGCGGCGCCGGCCGGAGGACTCCTTGCTGCCCCCCCTCGTGCACCAGCTCGTCGAGAGGCGAGCGACCGAACTGCCCTCCCATGTCGCGGTGTTCCACGCGGGCGAGTCCCTCACCCATGCCGCGCTGAACGAGCGCGCGAACCGGCTGGCGCATGCGCTGCTCGCGCGGGGGGCCGGGCCGGACTCCGTCATCGGCATCTGCCTCCCGCGAGGCACGGAGCTCGTGGTGTCCGTCCTCGGCGTTCTCAAGGCGGGAGCGGCCTGGCTTCCGCTGGAGCCGTCCACTCCGCCCGAGCGCCTGCGATACATGGTGTCCTCCGCGGGGGTGAAATCCATCATCGGCACGGGGCCGGCCGTGGAGCGGCTCGCGTTGGAAGGCACCCAGGTCCTCACTCCCGCGGGACTGGAGCTCGCGTCGTTTCCGGCCGTGAATCCGGGCGTCCGCGTCCTGCCGGACCACCTCGCCTACGTCATCCACACCTCGGGCTCCACGGGGCTGCCCAAGGGGGTGATGATCAGCCACCGCGCCCTGTCCGCCTTCACTGCGTACCACCGCGGCACGTTCGCGCTGTCGCCGGCGGATCGCGTTGGGGTGATTGCCTCGCTGGGCTTCGACGCGTCGGTCATGTCCATCCTGCCCTCGCTGGCCGCGGGCGCACGCCTGGAGCTGCCGGCTGACGAGGAGACCCGCCTGTCGCCCGGGAAGCTGCGCGAGTGGCTGCTGGCCCGCGGCATCACCTTCGTCTTCCTGCCCACCCCGATCGCCGAGCGCGTGCTCCCGCTTCCCTGGCCCGAGGACTCTGCCCTCCGCCTGCTACTCACCGGGGGAGACCGGCTGCATGTGCGCCCCGGGCCCGGGCTGCCATTCCAGCTCGTGAATGGCTATGGCCCCGCCGAGTGCACCATCTACTGCACCTCGGGCGTCGTCCCTCCCGGCGGGGAGCCGCGCGAGGAGCGCCTGCCCTCCATCGGCCGCCCCATCGACGGAGCGGAGGTCCACCTCCTCGACCCGGAGCTGCGGCCGGTGGGCGCCGGTGAGACGGGGGAGCTCTTCATCGGAGGTCCGGGCGTGGCGCGCGGGTACGTGGGCTCGCCGGACCTCACCGCCGAGCGCTTCATCCCCAACCCCTTCTCGCGCACCGGCGGAGCGCGCCTGTATCGCACGGGTGACCTTGGCCGCTGGTTGCCGGATGGCTCGCTCGAGTTCCACGGCCGCTCGGACCGGCAGGTGAAGGTGCGCGGCATCCGCGTCGAGCCCGCGGAGATCACCGCCGCGCTGCTGACCCATCCGCACGTGGGAGCCGCGCATGTCATGGCGTGGAGCACCGGGGCCGAGGAGTCCGGCCGGGACGTCTCCTTCGTGGCGTGGTTCGCGCCGAGGGACGCGCGCGCCGTCCCCGGGACGGCACAGCTCCGCGAGCACCTCCGGGCCTGGCTTCCCGAGGCCATGATTCCGCGGACATTCGTCGTGATGGACGCGCTTCCGCTCGGCCCCATCGGCAAGGTGGACCCCCAGGCGCTCCCCGTTCCGGCCGCCCACGCGTCCCGGAGCAGTGCGTACGTCGCGCCCCGCACGGAGCTGGAGCGCGGGCTCGCGCGGGTGTGGCAGGAGGTGCTGTGCCTGGAGCAGGTCGGCATCCAGGACGACTTCTTCGAGCTCGGAGGCCACTCCCTGCTCGCCACGCGGATGACCACGCGGATCGAGGACGAGCTGAGCCTCCCCCTGTCACTGCGGGAGCTCTTCGCCCACCCACGCATCATCCAGCTCGCGGAGGTGCTGGAGGCGCGGCGAGCCGCTCCCGCCAGGGACGTGCTACCGCCCGTGGTCCCCGCCACCGGCCGCGAGCGGGCGCCGCTCTCCGTGCAGCAGGAGCAGGTCTGGTTCCTCCAGAAGCTGTCCCCCGGCAGCATCTCCTACCAGGCACAGACGACCCTCCGCGTGCTGGGCGGGCTGGACCTGGCGGTGCTCGAGCGCGCCCTGACGGAGATTTCCCGGCGCCACGAGCTGCTGCGGACGGCCTACGAGGAGGTCGATGGCCGGCCGTGGCAGGTCGTCCGGCCGGTGACGCCGGTGCGCGTTCCCCTGCTCGACCTGAGCGGGCTGCCCGGGGACGAGCGGGAACGCCGGCGGGAGGAGGCCATCCGCCAGGAGCTGCGGCGGCCCATCTCCCTCTTCGAGCCGCCGCTGGCCCGCTGGAGCGCCATCCGCCTGGCTCCGGACGAGCACGAGCTCGTCCTCGTCGAGCACCACGTCGTCCACGACGGCGCGTCCTTCTCCGTGCTGATGCGGGAGCTGGACGCGCTCTACAACGCCTACCTGCGGGGAGAAGCATCGCCGCTGCCGGAGCCTCCGGTGCAGTACCGCGACTTCGCCGCCTGGCAGCGCGCGACGCTCGACTCCCCGGCCATGAAGGCCCAGCTCGCCTTCTGGCGCGAGCGGCTGGCCGGCGCGCCCGAGGTGCTGCCGCTGCGCACCGACCACCCACGGCCGCGTGTGCAGAGCTTCAACGGCGACCTCCTCCGGCTGGAGCTGCCGCCCGCCCTGCCCGGCGCCCTGCGCACCTTCTGCCAGCAGGAGGGTGTCACCCTCTTCAACGCCCTCTTCGCCGCCTTCGCCGTGCTGCTGCACCGCTACACCGGGGAGCGGGATTTGTGCATCGGCTCGGCCTTCGCCGCCAGGGCCGGCATCCGCAACGTCGAGAACCTCATCGGCATGTTCGTCAATGCCGTCGTCCTGCGCTGTGACGTCTCCGGCGCGTCGTCGTTCCGGGCGCTGGTCCGCCAGGTGAGAGACCTCACCGCCGCTGCGGCGGAGAATCAGACGTACCCCTTCCTCAAGCTGGTCGAGGCCCTGGGCGTGAAGCGCGACCCGAGTCGCAACCCGCTCGTGCAGGCCATGTTCAGCTTCCACGACTCGGCCGTGCCAAGCCCGCAGCTCGGCGGTGCCGCCTGCACCATCTTCGAGCGTGGCAACGGCTCCTCGAAGGTGGACCTGGACGTCGTCGCCATTCCGCATGCCGGGCGGCACCTGGGGGACCCGGAGCGCGGGGATGCCCGCGTCTCGCTCATCTGGGAATACAACCGGGACCTCTTCGACCGCGCGACGATGGAGCGGATGTCCGCCCACTTCCTGCGGCTGCTCGAGGCCGCGGTGGCCAGCCCCGGCACCCCGGTGTCGCGCCTGCCGATGCTCGCCGATGCGGAGCGCCACGCCCTCCTGGTGGAACGGAACGTCCATTCCGCCGCACCGGTTTCCGAGCCCCCGGTGCATGAGCAGGTCCTGGCGCAGGCCCTGCGGACGCCCGATGCGGTGGCCGTGCGCGACGAGGCGGGGAGCCTCACCTACGCGGAGTTGGTCCGGCGCGCGACGCTGCTGGCCGGGCACCTCCGCCAGCAGGGCGCGGACGTGGAGCCGGTCGTCGGCGTCTGCGTGCCCCGCGGCGCCGGCCTGGTGACGGCGGAGCTGGGCGTGCTGCTGGCCGGAGCCGCCTTCCTGCCCCTGGACCCGGAGCACCCCGCCGAGCGGCTCGCGCTCATCCTCGCCGATGCCGGCGCCCGCCAGGTGGTCACCACCGGAAAGCTCTCCGAGCGGCTCCCCGCCACGCTGGAGCGGGTGTACGTCGAGGACTTCCACGCCCCCGGCACGCCGCCGCGCGGCCACCTCCCCATCGGCGTGCGGCCCGGCCAGCTGGCGTACGTCATGTACACCTCCGGCTCCACCGGCCGGCCCAAGGGGGTGATGGTGGAGCACCGCTCGCTGGCCCACCTCGCCGGGTGGCACCGGCGCGCCTTCGGCCTGGATGCGGACAGCCGCACCACGCTTCTCTACTCTCCCGCCTTCGACCCGTCCGCCGCGGAAATCTGGCCGGCGCTGGCGGCCGGCGCCACGCTGCACGTCCCCGGACAGGACGTGCGCCTGTCCCCGGAGCGGCTCCAGGCCTGGCTCCTCTCCGAGCGCATCACCTTCACGGACCTGCCCACGGCGCTCGCCGAGCGTCTGCTGGCCCTTCCATGGCCCGCTTCGTGTGAGCTGCGGACGGTGCTCGCGGGCGGAGACCGGCTCCACGCGCGTCCGGCGCCCGGGCTGCCCTGGCGGCTGTTCAACCAGTACGGCCCCACCGAGACCACCGTGACGGCCACCTCCGGCGAGGTCCTCCCCGCCGGCCCGGACGAGGCACTGCCCACCATCGGCGGGCCCATCGACGGAGCCACGGCGTACGTCCTGGATGCCGGGCTGCAGCCGGTGCCTCCGGGCGTCGCGGGAGAGCTGTACGTCGGCGGCGCCGGGGTGGCGCGGGGCTACCTGAACCGCCCGGACCTCACCGCCGGGTGCTTCATCCCCGACCCGTTCTCCTCGCGCCCTGGCGCGCGCCTGTACCGCACGGGAGACCGCGTCCGCTACCGGCCGGACGGTGCGCTCGAGTTCCTGGGCCGCATGGACGCGCAGGTCAAGATTCGCGGCTTCCGGGTGGAGCCGGCGGAGGTCTCCGCGCTGCTGCGCGCGTGTCCGGGACTCGCCGAGGCCCACGTCCGCGCCTGGAGCGCCCCGGGCGGGGAGCCGCGGCTGGTCGGCTATCTCGTCCCCCGGGCCGGCCTGGCCATGCCATCCCCGGCGCGGCTGCGCGAGCACCTCGCCCGCGAGCTGCCGGCCTACATGATTCCCTCCGCCTACGTGGAGCTGGACGCGCTGCCGCTCACCCACGGCGGCAAGGTGGATGAACGGGCGCTGCCCGAGCCCGCCATCGTGACGCAAGCACCCCAGGCCCCGCTCGCGAGCGAGCTGGAGCGCCAGCTCGCCAGACTCTGGTGCGAGACGCTGCGCCTGGAGCGGGTGGGCGCGGAGGACAACTTCTTCGACCTCGGCGGACACTCCCTGCTGCTGGCGCAGGTGCAACATCTCCTGATGAGCCGCCTGGGCCACGACGTGCCCATGGTGAAGCTGTTCGAGTTCCCCACCGTCCGGGCACTCGCCGGGTATCTCCAGGGCCAGGACGATGGCGGAGCGGCGGCCGCCGCGCGGGAGCAGCGCCAGGAGCAGCGGCGGAGCGGGCACGTGCGCCTGCGGGAGCGCCGGGGAGGGGTGGCGCCGGACGGCCTCGAGGAGGATGCATCCCTGGAGCTGGAGGAAGGGGCACGCTCCGCGCACGTCGCGGTGGTGGGCCTGGCGTGCCGGTTTCCCGGTGCGGCCAACGCCGAGGAGTTCTGGGCCAACCTGGCCGGCGGCGTCGAGTCCATCACCTTCTTCGGCCCGGACGGGCGCCCCTGCGAGCAGCCGCCCGGGGAGCGCGCCGTGGGCGAGGAGGTGCCCGCCTTCGGCCTGGTGGCGGACGCCGACAGGTTCGACGCGGCGGCCTTCGGCTGTACGCCCCTGGAAGCCCTCATGCTGGACCCGCAGCACCGGGTGTTCCTGGAGTGCGCGCGGGAGGCCCTGGAGGACGCCGGGTATGACCCCGCGCGCTACCGCGGCGCCATCGGGCTCTACGCCGGGGGGAGCGAGACCTCCTATCTGTCCGCGCTCCGCGCCCGGAGGGAGCTGCTCGCGGGCGCCAGCGACTGGCAGCTGCGGCTGGCCACGGGCGTGGACTTCCTCACCAGCCGGGTGGCGTACAAGCTCGGGCTGCGCGGCCCCGCCGTCACCGTGCAGACGGCCTGCTCCACGTCCCTGGTGGCCATCCACCTGGCCGCCCAGGCGCTGCTCGCGGGGGACTGCGACATCGCCCTGGCCGGAGGCGCGTCGGTGCACGTGCCGCCACGGTTCGGCCACTACAGCGAGGGAGGGCCGCTGTCCCCGGACGGCCGCTGCCGTGCGTTCGATGCGCGCGCGCAGGGCACCGTGGGCAGCAACGGCGCAGGGCTCGTGGTGCTCAAGCGGCTCGCGGACGCCCTCGCGGACGGGGACACCATCCGCGCCGTCCTCCGGGGCTCCGCCGTCAACAACGACGCCGCCGGGAAGATGGGCTTCACCGCGCCGAGCGTGGAAGGACAGGCCCACGTCATCGAGACGGCCCGGCGCGCCGCCGGGGTGGAGCCCGAGAGCATCACCTATCTCGAGGCTCACGGCACCGGCACGAGGCTGGGAGACCCCATCGAGATCGCCGCGCTGACGAAGGCGTTCGGCACCCCTCGGCGGCACTTCTGCTGGATTGGCTCGGTGAAGACGAACATCGGCCACACGGACGCGGCCGCGGGCGTGGCTGGCTTCATCAAGGTGGTCCTCGCGCTGGAGCACCGGAAGCTGCCCCCCAGCCTGAACTTCGAGCAGCCCAACCCGGAGATCGACTTCGAGCACAGTCCCTTCCGGGTGAATACGGAGCTGCGGGACTGGGACACCGGCGGCCTTCCAAGGCGGGCCGGCGTCAGCTCGCTGGGGATTGGCGGCACCAATGCCCACGCCGTGCTGGAGGAGGCGCCCGCGCCGCCCGCCCCCGAGCGCTCGCGCACCTCGCGGTTGCTGGTGCTGTCCGCCCATGGCCCCGGCGCGCTGTCCCGGGCCAGGGACCGGCTCGGTGGCCACCTGCGAAAGCACCCGGAGGTTCCCCTCGGCGACGTCGCCTGGACGCTCCAGGTGGGGCGCCCCGCGCTCGCGCACCGCTGGTTCACCGTGGGGCAGGACACCGCCGAGGTCCTCCGTGCGCTGGCGGAACAGGAGGGCGCCCCGGACGGCGCGCGGCCGGAGCCTGGGGAACGCCCGGTGGTGTTCATGTTCCCCGGCCACGGTGGCCAGCACGTGGGCATGGGCCGGGAGCTGTACGCCACGCAGCCGGCCTTCCGCGAGGCCGTGGACGCGTGCCGCGCGCACCTGACCTCCCTCCTGGGATTCGACCTCCGGACGGTGCTCCACCCCGAGCCCTCGGACGCCGCCGCGCTCGAGCAGGCCTCTGTCCGGATGGGGGACTTCGTCACCGGCCAGCTCTCCGTCTTCGTCATCGAATACGCGGTGGCGCGGTTGTGGATGCACTGGGGCGTGAAGCCCGCCGCGGTGGTGGGGCACAGCCTGGGGGCCTATGCCGCGGCCACGGTGGCCGGCGTGTTCTCCCTGGCGGATGCCCTGCACCTGGTCCTGGAGCGCTCGCGCATCCTCGCGAGCCTGCCCGCGGGCGCCATGCTGGCCGTGCGGCTGCCCGAGGCCGAGCTGGCGCCGCTGCTCCAGGCCGGGCTCTCCGTGGCGGCGGTGAATGGGCCCGCGCAGTGCACGCTGTCCGGCCCGGTGGTGGACATCGAAGCCCTCCAGGCACGGCTGACGGCGCGCGGCGTGGAGTCGCGCCTGCTGCGCATCCCGGGCGCGGGGCACTCGCACCTCGTCGAGCCGTCACTGGCCGCGTTCACCGCCTGCGTCCAGCGCATCGAGCGGCGTCCTCCCCAGCTCCCGTGGGTCTCCGACCTCACCGGCGCCGCCGTCTCCGCGGAACAGGCCGTGGACCCGGCGTACTGGGCCGCGCACCTGCGCCACACCGTCCGCTTTGGCGAGGCGCTGAGCACGCTGCTCGCCGGCCCGGCCAGCATCTTCCTGGAGGTGGGCCCCGGGCGGACCCTGGCGACGCTGGCGCGCCAGCACCCCGGTGCGGGCGCACACCTCATGGTGGCCACCCTCCCTCACCCCGCGGATGACACGTCCGACGCGGTCAGCGCGCTCACCGCCGCCGGCCGCCTGTGGGCCGCGGGAGTGCCGCTCTCCTGGCGGGAGCTGCACGCGGACGCGAGGTGCCGGCGGGTGCCCCTGCCGGCGTACTCCTTCGAGCGCCAGCGCTACCTCGTCGAGGCGCCGGACACGCCCGCTCCCGTGGCGGGGCCGGCGGGGGAGGGGAGCCTGCCCGGCGCGCTCCGGAGCGACGCGGCCTCCGTGTCCCCAGCCGCCGGGACGGAGTTGCCCGGGGACGAGGACCTGCCGGTGCGCCGCATCGCCGCCGCCTTCGCGGAGGTCCTGGGGCTGCCCCGGGTCGGTCTCCACGACAACTTCTTCGAGCTGGGGGGCGACTCGCTGATGGCGGCGCAGCTCATCACGCGGCTGCGCCCGCATGTCTCCACGCCCCTGCGGGTGAAGGCCATCTTCCGCGCCCCCACCGTGGCCCGGCTGGCCCGCCTCGTCGAGGAGGCGTCATCCTCCGCCAGCCCGTCCTCACGGCCGGATGCGCCCGCGTCCCCACCCGTACGTCCCTCCTCGAGCTGCCGATGACCCTGCCTTCTCCCTGGCTTGCATGCCGCCTGCGGCGTCCGGACGCCCCCGTGCGCCTCTTCTGCTTCCCCCACAGCGGCGGCTCCGTGGGCGAGTACGTGCGCTGGGCGGACCCTCTCCCCGGAGTCGAGGTGTGGGGCGTGCAGCTCCCCGGCCGTGGCGCTCGGGCGGAGGAGGCGCCCCTCACCCGGCTGCGCGAGCTGGTGGACACCCTGGTGGGCGCGGTGGACTTCGGGACGTCCTTCGCCTTCTTCGGGCACAGCCTGGGGGCGCTCGTCGCCTTCGAGACGGCCCGGCGCCTGCGCGGCCTGGGCCGGGCGCCGCCGGACTGGCTGTTCCTCTCCGCGGCCCCCGCCCCGCAGCTCCCTCCGCGGGGCATCCCCGCGAGCCACCTGGACGAGGACGGGCTGCTCACCGCGCTCGAGCCCATCTACGGCGAGCTGGCCCTGGAGCTCCGGGAAGACGCCGAGCTGCGCGAGCTCATCCTGCCGGGCCTGCGCGCGGACCTGGCGCTCGTGGAGTCCTACCGGCACGAGGCCGGCGCGCCCCTGGATTGCGCGATGGTCGTCACGGGCGGCACCGGGGACGACCTGACTCGCGAGGAGCTGGAGCCGTGGCGCGCCCACACCACCGGCCCCTTCGAGCTTCACCTGCTGCCCGGCGGCCACTTCTACCTGAGGGAGCAGAAGGACGCGCTCCTGCGCCTCCTGGCCCACACCGTTTCCAGAAAGGACCTGAAGCCATGAGCCAGCCTCTGCATCCCGCCACCCGAAGCCGCGAGGGCTTCCTGGGCCAGCTCTTCGCGGGGAAGCTCCGCTGGGACCTCGTCCGCGCGTTCCCCGAGCAGGACCCGGAGGAGCGGCGGCAGGGAGATGCCGTCATCGCCGAGGTCGAGCGGTTCCTGAAGGAGCATGTGGACCCGGACGAGGTGGAGCGCACGGGGAGGATTTCCCCGGAGCTGCGCGAGGCCCTGCGCGCGCGGGGCTACTACAAGCTGCAGATGGAGCGGGAGCTGGGCGGCCGGGGGCTCTCCATGCTGAACACCTTCCGCGTCATCGAGGCGGTGATGAGCTGGTGCCTCCCGGTGGGCTACACGCTGGCCATCCACAGCGGCCTGGGCGCGGGCGCCATCATCGAGGCGGTCCAGGCCGGTCCGCTCCGGGACTACGTCCGCGGCCGGATGGCCGAGGGGGCCATCTCCGGCTGGGCCGACACCGAGCCCACCGGCGCCTCCGTGCGGCGCGCGTCCACCACCGCCACGCCCACGGAAGATGGGGCGGCCTATGTCCTGAATGGAGAGAAGGTCTACATCGGGAACGGGTCCATCGCGGACCTGCTGAACGTCACCGCCACGCTCTGTGAAGGCGGCAGGGAGCAGATCAGCCTCTTCTTCGTGGAGACGGCGAGCCCCGGCTTCCGCGTCCGGGCCGAGCACGGGCTGATGGGCCTGCGCGGGCTGCCCATCGCCGCGCTGAGCCTCGACAACGTGCGGGTTCCGAGGGAGCGCATGCTGGCGATGACGCAGGAGCACTGGCGGAACACGCCGCTGCTGGAGCCGCTCAGCGCCCTGGGCCGCATGTACATCATCGTGGCGGCGTCCCTGGCGCTCTCCAAGAAGTGCCTCCAGTGGTCTCGCGAGTTCCTCCACCGGCGTCTGGCCCAGGGGCGCGCGCTCGGCGACTTCGATGAAATCCAGCGGTTGGTGTCCACCACCGCGGCCGAGGTCTTCGCCATGGAGAGCGTGGCCCGGTGGAGCCTCACGGGTGTGACGGCGGACAACCTGCCCGTGCGCTGGTTCGAGCAGGTGGCGGCCAAGAACATCGCCTCCCTGGCGTGCGCGCGCATCGTGGACCGGACCGTGTCGCTGCTCGCCGCCGAGGGTTACGAGACGGCGGAGAGCAAGGCGGCCCGGGGCGTGGCGCCGGTGCCGCTGGAGCGCGCCCTGCGCGACGCCCGGGCCTTCCGCGTGGCGGGTGGCGTGGACTTCCTCGTGGACCACAAGGCCGCGCGGGAGGGGCTCTTCTCCCTCTACTACCCGTCGCCCTCGCATGCCGCGGAGCTCGAGGCTCCCCCCTCGCCGCTTCCGGTGGAGGAGCACCTGTCGGCCCGCAACCGCGAGCACCTCCAGCTCACGGCCCGGGAGGTGCACCGGCTCGCCCGCGGGTGCCTGGAGCTGTCGCGCCGCTACCCGGACGCGGGCGTGCTGTACGCGCGCGAGCGGACGCTCATCCTGCTCAACCAGCTCAGCAACGAGCTGTTCACCATGTCCGTCACGCTGGCCCACGCCTCGGCCCTGGCCTCGCGAGGCCAGCCGCACGCCGGCGAACTGGCGGACATCTACTGCACCGCCGCGCGTTACCGCCTGGACGACCTCTGGCGGCAGGCGGACGCCGAGGCGGAGCCGGACTTCGCGGGGGTGAGCGCCCGCTGGTTGTCCGGGGGCGAGCTCGACTTCCTGCTGTGCGATGTGCTCACCCGGCCGTGAGGCCGGCGCTCAGCGCGTGGCGGTGGGGGAGGGCGGCGCCGCGTCGTTGCGGTGGATGACGCCTTCCTTCATCACGAAGAAGACCTTCCGGGTGGCGCGGATGTCCTGGAGGGGGTTGCCGGGCACGGCGACGACGTCCGCCAGCTTCCCCGGCTCCAGCGTCCCCAGCCTGTCCGACACGCCGAGCAGCTCCGCCGCGTTCACCGTGGCGGCGCGCAGCGCCTCGGCGGGCGGCAGGCCGGCCTCCACCAGCAGCGCGAACTCCTCCGCGTTGCGTCCGTGGACGAAGACGCCCGCGTCCGTGCCGAAGGCGATGCGCACCCCGAGGGCAATCGCCTTGCGCAGCACCTGCTCCCGCCGCTGGTCGACGGCTCGGAGTTTCAGGACGTTGTCGGGCGGCAGGTTGCCCTTGTCCGCCAGCTCCTTCACCCCGTGGAAGGCGAAGGCCGTGGGCACGTACCAGGTGCCCTTGCGCTTCATCAGCTCCAGGGCCTCGTCGTCCAGCAGGGTGCCATGCTCGAGGGAGTCCACGCCCGCGCGGATGGCGCGCTTCGCCCCTTCCGCGCCGTGGGCGTGCGCGGCCACCTTGCGCCGGTGCGCGTGGGCCTCGTCCACCACCGCGTCCAGCTCCGCCTGGGTGAGCTGCGGCGCATCGGCTTCCGCGTTGAAGCTCATCACGCCCCCCGTGGCGCACACCTTGATGAGGTCGGCGCCGTACTTGAGGTTCTCGCGCACGCGGGCGCGCAGCGCGTCCGGGCCATCCGCCACGCCCGGGCTGGCATCCCGGGCCAGCAGCCCCTTGCGCCACGAGTTGCCGTAGTCACAGTGCCCGCCCGTGGAGCTCAGGCTGGACGCCGCCGCGAGGATGCGCGGCCCCACCACGTTGCCGCGCGCGATGGCGTTGCGCAGCCCCACGTCGATGAAGTCCTCCGCGCCCAGGTTCCGCACCGTGGTGAAGCCCGCCATCAGCGTGGTGCGTGCCCATGGCAGCGTGTCCAGCGTGAGCTCGGGAATCGTGCGCTGGAAGCTGTCGATGACGTCCTTGCGCCAGTCCGGCCCGGGCTCCACGGTCAGGTGCGTGTGCGCGTCCATGAAGCCCGGCAGCAGCGTGGCGTCGCCCAGCTCCACCACCCTCGCGCCCTCCGGCACGGGCGCCTTCGGTCCCACTCCCACCACCTTTCCCTCCGACACCACCACCACGCCCGGGGTGACGAGCTTCCCCGTCTTCGCGTCGAAGAGGCGCGCGGCCTTGAGGACCTGGGCCCGGGAGGGCTCGGCGGCGGGGGCGGACAGGGACAGCAGGAGGGTGCCAAGGAGGAGGGCGCGTCGCATGATGACCCCATTGCCGCCCGCGCGCTCCCCGAGTCAAGCCACCCTCGCGGCCCGTGTGCCATCGCTACACCCGGGAACCGCATTCGACGGCCGGTTCGCTACCCGCTCGATGCCGGCCATGCGCATGGCCGCGAGGCACATCGGGCAGGGGTGGCCGCTCGCATAGACCGTGCAGCCGCCGAGGTGGTGCTTCCGTGCCAGCCCGCTCGGTCCGACGCGGGGGAGGGGCTGGCGCGGGGGGGCGGATTGCGCGGGACGTGAGCCGCCCACCAGTTTGTCCGGTGCAGGACTCACGACGGGGGAGGCCCACCATGTTCCCATCCAGACTGCCGCTCGTGCTCGCCGCCCTCGTGTCGCTGGCGGCCGTGGTTGGCTGCTCGAAGAGCGCGACGACGTCACAGGGGGAAGGGACGTCCACGCCCCAGCAGGCACCGCCGGAGCAGGCGGGCGAACAGCCGCCGCCACGGGCCGAGATGGAGCGGGACTGTCCCATGACGGTCCCCGGCGCCCTGGCGCGGGCGGAGGACACGCCCGACGGCGTGGCCCTCGTCTTCACCACCTCCGAGATGGACCAGGTGGAGAACCTCCGGCAGCGTGGCCGCAACATGATGCAGCGGCAGGCGGAGCACGGCGTCTCGGGACGCCGTGGCCTCGAGCAGCCTCCCGGCATCGACTACGAGGCCATGGGCGGTAGCGGGCTCCCGGGCTCGGCGGGGGCGCCGAGCGTGCCAACCTACGCCCGCGTGGAGGACACTCCCCAGGGCGTCACCATCGCCTACAAAGCCGTGGACCCCTCGGATCAGGAGAGGCTGCGCGCGGAGATTCACGAGACCGCCGGAAAGCTGACGCCGGGCCAGTGCCCGGGCATGGCTCCCCCCGTGGAGTGAAGGTCATGGCTCCAGACACCCAGACGGAACCCATGAAGCGCAAGGCCTACGAAAAGGAGCTTCGCAGGCTCCAGGCCCAGCTCTGCATCCTTCAGGATTGGGTCAAGCAGGAGGGGACGCGCGTCGTCGTGGTCTTCGAAGGGAGGGACGCGGCGGGCAAGGGCGGTACGATTCGCGCCATCACGGAGCGGGTGAGCCCCCGGGTGTTCCGGGTGGTGGCCCTCCCGGCCCCCTCGGACCGGGAGAAGAGCCAGATGTACCTCCAGCGGTACGTGCCGCATTTCCCCGCCGCGGGCGAGATCGTGCTCTTCGACCGCAGTTGGTACAACCGGGCCGGGGTGGAGTACGTGATGGGCTTCTGCACTCCCGAGGAGCACGATCGCTTCCTGGAAGGCTGTCCTGTCTTCGAGAAGTACATGGTCGAAAGTGGAATCCTCCTGCTGAAGATCTGGCTCGAGGTCGGCAAGGAGGAGCAACAGCGGAGGTTCGAAGCACGGATTGACGACCCTCTCCGGCAGTGGAAGCTGAGCCCGATGGACATCAAGTCATGGACACGCTGGAACGATTACTCCCAGGCGCGTGACAAGATGTTTGCCGCGACGGATACGCAGCATGCGCCCTGGTTCATCTTGCGCTCCGACAACAAGAAGAAGGCGCGGCTCAACTGCATCCGCTTCCTGCTGGAGAAGATTCCTCACAAGAGGGTGAAGCGTCCCAAGGTGGAGTTGCCCCGTCGTTCCAATCGGGGGGGCTATGACGACGAGGCTTCGCTCGCGGGGAGGAACTTCATCCCCGAGAGGTATTGAGCGTGGCGCCGTCCCGCCGGGCTTGATGGGCGCCGGACGGACCTGGACGGGGCAGTGTGTTCCTCTGGCGTCTCGCGCTCTACCGCAGTCGAAGCCGCCGCGCAGCGAGCCCCAGAGGAAATAGGCGGCGTAGCGGGGATGGCCGAGCACGGCCCCCCCGCCGGTTGGCCCTGGAGCCCCGGGGGCCGGGGGCTCAGAAGGGCAGCAGCCAGGGCACCAGCACCACGCTGACGACCATCACGACGAAGGTGAGGGGCACGCCGACCCGGACGAAATCAGCGAAGGTGTAGTCGCCCGGCCCCACCACCAGGGTGTTCACCGGTGACGACACCGGCGTCATGAAGGCCGAGGACGCGGCAAGGGCGACAATCATCGCGAAGGGGTAGGGCGAGGCCTGCAACTTGTCCGCGACGGCCAGGGCGACCGGGGCCATCAGCACCGCGGTCGCCGTGTTGGAGATGAACAGGCCGAACACGGCGGTGATGGCGAACAGGCCGGCGAGGATGAAATGGGGGCTCGCCCCCCCCGCTACGTCCAGCAGGGCGCGAGCCGCGAGCTCGACGCCGCCCGTCCTCTGCAGCGCGAGCGAGGAGGGGAGCATGCCGACGATCAGCACCAGGCTCTGCCAGTGGATGGCGCGGTAGGAGCTGTCGAGGTCGATGCAGCCGAGCAGCCCCAGCAGCAGGCAGCCGATCAGCGCCGCGTGCACGTTGGGGACCACGCCGGTGATCATCAGGGCAACGATGAGCGCCAGGGCAAACAGCGCATGCGGCGCGCGGCCCGCCGCCGGAACGACCTCGTCCATCTCCACCGGGAGGTTGAGGATGATCAGCTCCTTCGGGTGTGCCCGCAGCCGGTGGATGGCCTTCCAGGGGCCGATCAGCAGCAGGGTGTCGCCCAGCTTCAGGGCCTCATCCAGCAGGCTCTTCTTGAGGGGGGTGGTGCCGCGCCGCAGGCCGATGACGTGCAGCTCGTACTCCGAGCGGAACCGGGAGCGGACCACCGTCTTCCCGATGAGCTTCGAGGTCGCCGGAAGCATGACCTCGACCATGCCCAGCTCCTGCGATTGGTCCGAGAAATAGGTGCCCGTGAGCGGCAGCCTCTGGAGGTGGAGGCGCTGGGAGACCTCCTCGATGTCGATGGCGGGGGCGAACAGGTCGATGAGCAGGATGTCGCCGACGTGCAGCCGGGTCCGTGCCGTCGGGCGGACAAGACGGCTGCCGAAGCGGCCGGGGCTCTCGACCGCGATGATGCTCACGCCCGAGGTGCCGCGCAGGTCGAGCTCCTCCAGCGTCTTTCCGTCGAGCGGTGAGCCTGGGACGACGCGCAGCCGATACTCGCGCTCGGACAGGCCGTACTCCTCGATCCAGTCGGCGAGCCGCGGCCGCTTGTGGCTCGCGATGGGGTCTCTCTTCTCCGCCGTCAGCCACCGGCGCGCGAAGCTCATGTAGATGATGCTCAGTACGAGCAGCGGCAGGCCGAAGGGCGTGATGCTGAAGAAGCGGAAGCCCTCGAAGCCGTGGCGCACGAGCTCGCTGTTGACCACCAGATTGGGCGCCGTGCCGACGAGCGTCATCATGCCGCTCAGGAGCGCCGCCACGCTCAGGGACATCATCATCCGTCCCGGCGCGAGGCCGGCGTTCTGGGTGATGCGCAGGACCACCGGGATGAAGATGGCGACGACCCCGGTCGAGCTCATCACCGAGCCGATGCCGGCGACGCTCAGCATCAACAGGGCCATCAGGCGCGTCTCGCTGCGGCCGGCGCGCGAGATCAGCCAGTCGCCAATCCGTTTCGCGACACCGGTGCGCACCAGCCCTTCACCGATGACGAACAGCGCGGCGATCAACACGATGTTGGGGTCGCTGAAGCCCGCCAGCGCCTCGTTCATGGAGATGACGCCGGTGAAGGGCATCGCGGTCACCATGAGCAGGGCCACGGCGTCCATCCGCGGCCTGTTGACGGCGAACATGAAGATGGCGGCGGCGAGCAGTGTCAGGGTGGTGATAAGGTTGGAGCTCATACTTTTGCCGGTGAGATCATGCCTGAAAAGCTTCGCTCCCTCCTCATTCCCATCGACCTCTCGACAGGCTCTACGCGCGTCATCGACCGGGCCGCGCTGCTGCCGCTGGCCGAGGGCGCGCGGCTCACCTTGTTGCACGTCGTTCCGAGGGGCTTCTCGAGGGAGGCCACGAAGCGAGCGGAGGGCGATGCGCGCAATGCGCTCGAGGCCATGGCGAAGCGCCTGTCGAGGGCGCTCCCCGCGAGTTGCGCCGTCAAGCAGGTCGTCAAGGTGGGAGTGCCCGCTGACGTGATTGCCGGGCAGGCGCGAGCGGCCCGGGCCGAGCTGACCGTCATGGGGCGCGGCGGAGGCCGTGCGTTCAAGGACATCTTCCTCGGGTCAACCGCCGAGCGCGTCATCCGGCAGGGACAGTTCCCGGTGCTGGTGGTCCGGCTGCCGCCGCACGCTCCCTATCGGAAGCCGGCGGTCGCCATGGCGCTCGACCAGGCCGCTCATGACGTCCTCGCCTCGCTGCTGAGGGTGATTCCTCCGCCGCTCCCGCGGGTGGCGATCATCCACGCCTACGATGCTCCGCTCCACGGGTACCTCTATCCGAGTTTTCCGACGGACGAGGCAAGGGACCATCAGGCGCACTATGAGCGGAAGGCACTCCGCGGGCTCTCGCGGCTCCTGGCTGCTTCCCTCACCCGGGCGGGAGTTCCGCCCGGGGACGCGCCGGCCTGGAAGCTCTACGTTCGAAACGGCTCTCCGAGGTCGCTCATCGCCCAGACCGTCAAGAAGCTCAGCACGGATCTCCTGGTGCTCGGGACGCATGGTTACTCCGGCCTGGCTCATGCCTTCCTGGGAACCGTGGCCGGAGACGTGCTGCGCGAGGTGCCGTGCGACGTCCTGGTGGTGCCGCCTCGCCCGGAGGGTTCGAAGGAGACCTGACGCCGGACGGCGGGCTGAATGGAGCGCGCGCGCTCACGCCCGCGCCCGGAGCACCTTTCCGAAGCCGCGCTCGCGCCCCAGCGAGGGTGACACGGCGCCCTCCCGCACCGCCTCGCGGCCGGAGATGAGCACGCTCTTCACCGCGGCATCATTGCGGCGCACCAGCCGGACGAAGCCCCCGAAGTTCTCCATGGGCGCCTCGGCGATTTCATCCAGCTTCCCGTCCAGGCCCTCGGGGTTGATGAGGGCCAGGTCCGCCCGGCGGCCCTCCGCGAGCACTCCGGCGTCCAGCCCCATCCACTCGCCAATCTCCCCGGTGAGCCGGTGCACGGCGCGCTCCACGGACATGAAGGGCTCGCCGCGCTTCTCCGCTTCACGCACCAGCCGCAAGAGCCGCAGCGGGAAGTTGTAGTGGGCCATGTTGCGCAGGTGCGCGCCCGCGTCGGAGAAGCCCACGAGGATGTCCGGGTGCTGGCAGATGCGCTCCAGCTCCTCGCGCCGGTCATTGGCCATCACCGTGTACCAGCGCAGCGCGTCCCCGTGCGTGGCGGCCAGGTCCAGGAAGACGTCCACCGCGTGCCGGTCCTGCTCGCGCGCCACCTGGGCGAAGGACTTGCCCACCACGCTGGCGTCCGGGCACTGGAGGATGAGGGACTCGTTGAAGTCGCGGTGGAAGGCGCGCGGGAGGAAGCGGTTGGTCCACTGGCTCCGGAAGCGGGCGCGGTACGCCGGGTCCTTCAGCAGCTCCGTGCGCGACGCCGCGTCCTGGAGGTGCAGGGCCGCCGCGCCCGCGCCGAACTCCTCGAAGACGACCAGGTCGATGCCGTCCGCCCACAGGTCGAACACCTCGGGCAGGGCCTGCCAGCGGAAGTCCGCGCCCAGCACCCGGTTGGCCAGCCGCGACAGGGCTCCGATGAGGCGGTGGATGCCGCGGCTGGCGCGCGGGTCCATCATCGAGATGACGGTCGTCTTCAGCGCCCGCCGCCCCAGGCCCATGCTCTCCAGGAGGAAGAGCAGCACGTTCACCTTGGTGCTGATGTTGGGGACGCCCTGGAAGACGCGGCCGCGCTCGCGCAGCAGCCGCGTGAGGCGGCGGTACTCGCTCCAGCGGGCGTAGGTGGAGGGCAGGGGCCGGCTGCGGATGTCGCGCGTGCCGCCCATCTTGTCCCACTTGAGCGTCTGCACCGACAGGCCCAGGTAGCCCAGGTCCAACCCCTCGCGGACCAGGGCCTCCATGCGGCGTAGCTCGTCCTCGCCGGGCCGGACGCCCTTGTCCAGGCTGCGGTGCAGGCCCATGACGTGTGCGCGCAGCGCCGAGTGCCCCAGGAAGGACGCGACATGGGGCCCGAGCGGCAGTCCGTCCAGGTGCTCCAGGTAGCCGCCCAGCGAGTCCCACTGCTTGCGCTCCTCCAGCAGCGTGCGGACGGTGGCGTAGGGGATGGCCTCCACGCGGCAGAACATGTCCGCCAGGTCCTCCGGCGTGCCCAGCGCGAGGCTCAGCGAGCAGCTCCCCACCACCACGGTGGTGACACCGTGGCGGACGGACTCGGAGAGGGACGGAGCCAGCTCCACCTCCGCGTCGTAGTGTGTATGGAAGTCGATGAAGCCGGGCGTCACCCAGTGCCCGGTGGCGTCGATGACGCGTGTGTGTGGCGCGCGGGGGAGGGGAGCCTCGGACAGCGCGGCGACGGTGCCTTCGCGGATGCCCACATGGCAGCGGCGCGGCGGACTGCCCAGTCCATCGAACACCAGCCCGTTCTCGACGATGAGGTCCATGTTGGAAAGCCTACGTCCGTAGGGGGCTCTGCTTCCACTCGGGGAGCGGGTGCGTTCCGCTCGGCGCACCACTTCTTTGACCTCGTTGTAGGGCCTCACCCGCGGGCCAGCCCTGTCCAGCGTGCGACTTCACGGGTGCCACGCGGGCCCCTCCGTGCGGTGGCCAACGCGGGTACGTCCACCATCGGGCAGACTGTCCAGGGGGCACTCCCTCTCGTGAGCACTCCGATGGCAGATGGCCCCATGCACCGACGACGTTCACCCCTGCTCGTCCTGCTCGGCCTCACGGCCTTCGCGACCGGTCTGCTCCTGTCGCCCGCGGCCTGCCCGAGCTCGCCCGACGGGGGAGTGAAGCCCTCCGACGAGGCGCCCCCTCTCGACTCGGTGCAGCCGAGGGACGCCGCGGCGGATGGCGGCCCGGGAGAAGCGCCCGACGCCGGCCCGGCGGACGGGGGGCCCGACTCCGGTCCCATCTCGAGCGTCTCCCATGGGCTGGAGTCGCGGCCGGCCAATCCCACCTGCGTGGCACCCGCGCGGCCCGCGGAGGCCACCGGCGTGGCCCTCCAGCGGGCCTTCCCGAGGCTGACGTTCACCCAGCCCCTGTTCGCGCTCCAGTCCCCGGGCGACAGCCGCCGCATCTACGTGGTGGAGAAGGGCGGGCGGGTCCGCGTCTTCGCCAACGAGGCGGACCCCGCCAGCAGCTCGCTGTTCATCGACCTCTCCGGCCGGGTGAATGCCTCGCATGATGAGACCGGGCTGCTCGGCATGGCCTTCCACCCGCGCTTCGCCACCAATGGAGAGGTGTTCCTCAGCTACATCGGCGACGACAGCGAGGGGAAGCTGAACTCGTACATCGTCCGCTACCGCAGCCTGGACGGCGGCGCCACGCTGGACCCGAAGAGCGCGGAGCCCGTCCTCCAGCTCTACCAGCCGTGGTCGTACCACAACGGCGGCCACCTCGCGTTCGGCCCGGACGGCTACCTGTACATCGGCTTCGGAGACGGCGGCGGCCGCGAGGACCCGAACCGCACCGCGCAGAACAAGGAGGTGTGGCTGGGCAAGCTGCTGCGCATCGACGTGGACGGCGCGCGGCCCTACGCCATTCCTCCAGGGAATCCGTATGCGAGTGGAGGCGGGCGGAAGGAAATCTACGCGCTCGGCTTCCGGAATCCCTGGCGCTGGAGCTTCGACCGGCGCACCGGCGCGCTGTGGATGGGAGACGTGGGGGAGAAGCGCTACGAGGAGGTCAATCGCGTGGTGCTCGGGAGCAACCACGGCTGGAGCGTCCTGGAGGGCACGGCGTGCCTGCGGGGTAACACGTGTGACACGGGGGGGCTGACGCCGCCGGTGGTGTCCTACGGGCGCGGCGAGGGTGTGTCCATCACCGGCGGCTATGTGTATCGCGGAGGCGCGGTGCCGTCGCTCGCGGGCCAGTATGTGTATGGGGATTTCGGTTCAGGCCGCATCTGGACGCTTCCCGGGGACGCCATGCCCGGCGGTGGGGCGAAGCCGAAGCTCATCCTCTCCACGTCGCTCAACATCTCCTCCTTCGCGGAGCTGAATGACGGCGAGCTGCTGGTGGTGGACTTTGGGGGAGGCGGGCTGCATCGCATCGTCCCGGCTCAGCCAGCTCCGAAAGACACGTTCCCCACGCGGCTGTCGGCGACGGGGTGCGTGAATCCGGCGGACCCCACGCGGCCGGCGGCCGGGCTCATCCCGTACGACGTGAATGCCTCGCTCTGGTCGGACGGCGCGGACAAGGAGCGCTTCCTCGCGGTGCCGGACGGGAAGAAGGTGTCGGTGGGCGCGGAAGGGACGCTGGACTTTCCCCCGGGCAGCGTGACGGTGAAGAGCTTCCTCCTCGGGGGCCGGCGCGTGGAGACGCGCCTCTTCATGCGCCACCCGGACGGGAGCTGGGCCGGCTACACCTATGAGTGGAACGACGAGGGCACGGACGCGGTGCTGCTGGACGCGGGCAAGGTGAAGGACGTGGCCGGCCGGACGTGGACGTTCCCCAGCCGCGGCGAGTGCATGCAGTGCCACAACGCCGCCTCGGGGTATGTGCTGGGCCTGGAGGTGGCGCAGCTCAACGGAGACTTCATCTACCCGGGAGGCCGGCGTGCCCACCAGCTCGTCACGCTGGAGCACATCGGCCTGCTGGCGCTGCCGTCCGAGCCCGCGTTGCTTCCGCGGCTGCCCGCCTATGACGGCCCGGAGCCCCTGGAAGCGCGGGCGCGCGCGTACCTGCACGCCAACTGCGCCGTATGCCACCGGCCGGGTGGACTGGGCCGAGGAACCGCGGACCTGCGCTTCTCCACGCCGCTGGCGAGGGCCGGGGTGTGCGACGTGCTACCCGAGCTGGGCGAGCTGGGTGTCCCCGGCGCGCGGCTGGTGACGCCGGGCCATCCCGGGAAGTCGCTCCTGTCCTTGCGCATGCACGCGCTGGAGGCCGTGCGGATGCCGCCGCTCGCCACGCGGGTGGTGGACACCGAGGGCACCGCGCTGGTGGACGCGTGGATTACCTCCCTGGCCCGCTGCCCGGAGGGCCTCTGAGCGCCGCCGCCGGGCCCTCTTGGCGCCTCCTTCGCGCTGGTGCCAGGATGATTGAGGCCGGCTTCCCGGAGGCCGGGTGGGGGGTTCCATGAGTGAACTCGAGCTGGACAAGGTGTACCGCCGCGGCGAGCAGGGCCACGGCGTGAGGCGCATCCAGGAATGGCTGACGCTCCAGGGCTTCGCGGTCGCCATCGACGGGGACTTCGGCCCCGCGACGGAAGCGGCGCTGAAGCGCTTCCAGGCGAAGGCGGGCCTGCCCGTGTCGGGTGTCGCCGACGCGGTCACCTTCGACCGGCTGATTGCCCCCATGAAGGCCGCCATCGCGTCGATTCCCGCCCAGGGGCGCTCTCCAGGCGCGCTGGTGGTGGCCTATGCCTCGCAGCACCTGAAGCAGCGGCCTCGCGAAATCGGCGGTGAGAACCGGGGCCCGTGGGTGCGCCTCTACATGGACGGCAACGAGGGCGCGGCGTGGCCCTGGTCCGCGGGCTTCGCCACCTTCTGTCTCCTGCAGGCGGCGAAGACGCTCGGCGTTCCCATGCCGGTGGAGCGCACGTTCTCCTGCGACCTGCTGGCCGCCTTTGGCCGCGAGAAGGGCCGCTTCCTCTCCACCCTCACCGCGCCGCCAGACCGGACGCAGATCCGCCCCGGCAGCCTCTTCCTGCGCCGCCGCACCGCCAACGACTGGGCGCACACCGGCATCGTCACCGAGGTCGACGAGGAGACCTTCCAGACCATCGAGGGCAACACCCACGACGCGGGCGGCCGCGAGGGTTACGAGGTCTGCGCGCGCACGCGGGGCTTCAGGAACATGGACTTCGTGCTCATCTGACGGGGCCGCGCAACGTGTAGTGCGCCAGCACGGGCTGGTGGTCGGAGGACTCGGTGCTGCGGTCCACCTCGAAGAGGACGGGCACCAGGCTGGGGCTGGCGTAGAGGTTGTCGAAGCGCTTGCCCGTGGCGGGCACCACGCCCTGCTCGTCCGGTAGGGACGTGAGGGTGGCGCTGTCGGCGATGTCCTGCAGCCGCAGCCAGTGGATGCTGCCGCGCGGCACCTTCCCGGAGCGCAGCTCGGTGCAGGCCTGCGCTGGTGTCATCACCGTGCCGTCCGCCAGCCGCACCTGCGCGACGGTGGCGTGGGTGATGGTCTCCGGAAGCTCCAGCTCCAGCAGGTGCAGCTCGTGCCGCAGGCGCGGGTCGGCGATGTTGCCTACGCCCCTGTCACCGACGCTGGCGTGCGGGTCGCCGTAGCGCAGCGCGTACTCCTCCACCGTGTCGGTGTCGTCGTACGTCTTCAAATGCGCCATCAGCCATGAGCCGCCGCGCTTGATGGCGGTGTTCGCGTTGAAGTCCCCCAGCACCACGGCGTGCGCGACCTCACGGTGGCGCAGCAGCGCGTTGAGCTGGCGGAGGTTTCGCGCGTTGATTCCAGAGTCCCCCAGCGTGTGGTGCACGTTGTAGAGGACCACCGGGTGGCCCTCCGCCTCCAGGCGGACGTAGAGCGCGCCGCGGTCCTCCGGAATCTCGCACGGGTCTCCGTTCCGGCGGGCGATGGCGGCCTCCCGCTCCCCGTCCGGAATGGAGTAGGTGAAGTGGGCCGCGTCCACCAGCGGGTGGCGGCTGAGGAAGGCCTTGCCGTTGACGAGCCGCCCGCTGGCGCCGCCGTCATGGCCCTGGTAGGCCATGTGGAACCCATAGCGCCGCGCCAGCAGCACGGTGATGGGCACGTTGGCTTCCTGCAGGCCGATGACGTCCGGCATCCGGCCCTGTTCCTCCAGGTGGTCGAAGTACGCCAGCAGCGCTTCGCGGCGCTGCCCGCCGAGCAGGATGTTGTAGGACATCACCGTCAGCCCGGGCCCCCGTGGCGGCCGGGGAGACGGGCTCCGGACGATGAAGGTACGGCCATCCCCCAGCTCCCGTTCCGAGTTCGGCTGGGGAACGGCGTCGAAGTCAGGGAACGTGACGGTGGGCTCGCGACGGATGGGGGGCTCCTCATGCCCGGCCGGCATGCGGGTGAGCAGGGGGCCCACCCCCGGCAGATGCTCCAGCAGCTCGGGCACCTTCATACACGCTCCCCCTCCGGGAGCCGCGCGTGCGGAGCGAAGACAGAACAGTCATGCTGGATGTCGACGTGGGACACCGGTCCTCCTGTGTGGCCTCAAGTTCTGTGCTGATCCGCACGGCGGCCAGGGGGCACACGGGCCTTTGAGGGCCGGCCGGTCCGCCTTGTCAGCAAGAGGGGCGAGCGGGCAGCCGACCGGAGGTCATCGCTCCCTCCATGCGGCGCTCGGTGGGGACCGGGGGACCACGCCAGGGCAGGACGTCCGCTATGCCGGGCACGGCAGGAGGACGGGCAGGCGGCCTCGGGGCGCCCGTGGTTGAATGGCCGCCATGCGGCACATGTGGCTCATGGCGGTGATGGCTCCCCTGCTGGTGGCATGTGCCACGAAGGGGCCGGTATCTCCTGTCACGGCCTGCCAGAAGGGCGTGGCCTCCGCCTGCGGCGAGTGGGGCGACGAGCTCCTCCGCCAGGGCGCGCGGAGCGAAGCGGACACGGCATTCGGCGCGGCGTGCGAGCGGGGGGACCTGGAGTCCTGCCTGGCCCAGGGGCAGTTGCGGATGGAGGACGGCGACCTGGCCGGCGCCGAGCCTCCCCTCGTCAGGGCGTACGAGGCCGACTGGGAGCAGGGCGCCGAGGCGCTGGCGGACCTGCGCGAGGCCCGGGGCGGAGCGGGAGACCTGGAGGCCGCGGCGCGGCTGCGGCGGGAGGCCCCCGCGCTCGACAAGCCTGCCTTCGAGTTCGTCTTCGCGTACCGGGTGGACGTGTCGAACGGCGTGGGGCCCGACATCGCCCTCAACATCCAGCCCATGGGCCTGTTCGAGCGGCGGCTGTCCTTCGGCGCCCAGACCGCCTTCACCCACTCCGGGGCGGGGGAGCTCAACGGCTTCGTGGGCTACCAGCACTTCCTGTCGTCCTGGCTGGTGACCTACGCGCGGTTCATGATGGGCGCCGCCCTGCACGCCGCTCCCGGCCAGGGGCCCAATGTCGGGGCCGAGGTGGGCGCCAAGCTGTGCCTGGGCTCCATCGGCCACCTGAACCTGGCCGCGGGCAGCTCGCGGGTCAACCCCGGCTACGTGTCGATGGGATTCGGTCTCGACGGCATCCTCGTCCTCATCATCGCGGCGCACGCGCGCTGACTCAGCGCGTGGGCATGCCCAGCACGTAGCTGATGAGGGGCTTGCCGGGCGCCCGCGCCTCGCCCACCTCCCAGGTGTAGCCCTCGCGCGCCAGCGACGCCGTCAGCGCGCGCAGCTCCTCCGGACGGTGGACCCGCAGCGCGGACACCAGCCCGTCCCAGAAGATGATGAGCGGCGCCACCGGAATCACATACGTGAGCAGCAGGCGCAGCGGCGTCACCGGACGCACCATGGGCGTGAAGAGCAGCACCAGCAGCGGCACCAGCAGCATGGACAGGATGCCCGAGGGCGTGCGCCGCACCGTCTCGAAGGCGGCGAAGGGGACACTCCGGGCCTGCGCGTCCGCCAGCACCGCGCGGGCGTCCTCCGGCCGGAAGTGGTGCAGGGCGTTGAAGAGGGTGCGCATGCCGCGCAGGTCCGCCGGGACGCGCAGGGCGTCCACGGAGCGCTCCAGGTAGGTGGCACCCTCCGCGCGGGCCCGCTCCGCGGCCTGGGCGTTGGGGTACTTGTCCGTGAGCACGGCGTCCGCTTCCAGGCCGTACTGCTCCGCCAGCAGCCGCCGCAGGCGGGGCAGGGGCCCCCGGCCGCCGGAGGCCAGGTCCAGCAACTGATTTCCGCCCGAGGCGCGCAGGCCTCGCGCCAGCACCTCCGCCGCGGCGTCGAAGAGGCCCAGGCGGGCGCTGACGGTGTGGAGGTAGTCGGTCGTCAAATCCCTCAGCGCGGAGGGCCACCAATCCTGGTCCGTGAACTCGAAGAGATGGATGCGGGGAACCAGGGCCATGGAAGGAGTCTCGTTCATGGGGCAAGGGTGCCGGCCCGGGAGCGTCCTCGCACTGTCCGCTGACGACAGAATGGCTTGCCGCGCGCGCCAGCCCGCCGCTACGGTGGCCCGCGTGGCGAAGGTGCCCACATCGTCCGTGTCCGAGCCCTCCCTCTCCGCCCGGATGGCGCGCCAGGCGCTCCGGCTGGCCGTCCAGCTCGGGCTGCCGGTGGAGTCCCTCTGCCGCGAGGCCGGCCTGCGCATGGAGGACCTGGATGACCCCGAGCTGCGCATCCCCTACAGCGTCCTGGACCACCTGACGGAGCGGATGGTGGCGCTGTCCGGGGACGCCAACCTGGGCCTGCACCTGTCCCGCATGGACATGGCGGACCTGGACGACCCGGCCACCTTCGTCGTCCTCACCAGCGCCACGCTGCGCGACTCCATGGAGCGGGGCTTCCGGTACCAGCGCGTGTGGGGGGACGGGGAGCGCTTCCGCCTGGAGGACACGGAGCGCGGGGTGCGCATGCGCTTCACGCCCATCGGCGTCTGGCGCCCCGCCCACCGGCACCTCGCCGAGGTCGCGCTCGCGCAGTTCGCCACCGGCGTGCGCTTCCTCACCGGTGAGGACGTGCGGCCCCTGCGCGTGCGCTTCGTCCACCCCGCCCCGGAGGACACCCGCGAGCACGAGGCCGTCTTCGGCGGCCCTCTGGAGTTCGGCGCGCCCGCCAACGACATCGAGTTCTCCCAGGAGGACGCGCGGCGGCCCTTCGTCCACGCCGACGCGCTGCTGAACGCGATGTTCGAGCGCCAGGCCCGCCACGCGCTGGAGCGCCTGCCCCAGCCCACCACCGCCAGCGAGCGGGTGCGCGAGGAGGTGCGGCGTACGCTGTCCGGAGGAGACTTCTCCTTCGCCGCGGTGGCCCGGGCCCTGCGCCTGCCGCCGCGCACGCTCCAGCGGCGCCTCGCGGACGAGGGGCAATCCTACGCCTCCATCGTCGAGTCGCTGCGCCGCGAGCTGGCCGAGGCCTATCTCCGGCGCCGCATGTCCATCGCCGAGGTGTCCTTCCTCCTCGGTTATGCGGAGCCGGCGGCGTTCCACCGCGCCTTCAAGCGCTGGTGGGGCACCAGCCCGGAGTCCTTCCGGCGCGGGCTGAACGCTCCCTGAGAATAGGGAAGCTCCACCGTGGCGGCGTCGCGGTAGCATCGGCGGTCCGCCCACGGAGGTTCCCATATGTCCACGCTGAAGCCGGTCCTTCGCTCCGTCCTCTTCGCCTCGGTACTGCTCGGCGCCGCCGCCGCCCGCGCCGAGGACGTCATCCACAGCATCGTCGCCGTGACGTACGAGGGCGACTGCACGAGCGCGCTCGGCTACGTGGTGGAAGTGGGGGACGCCGACAAGGTGGCGAAGGCGGCGGAGGAGAAGGCCCGGGCGCGGTACCCGGCGCTGAAGCGCCTCCACCACAAGGACAACGACAAGAAGGGCAAGAGCCTGGGGCGGTACATGGTGGTGGTGTCCGCCGGGGTGGGCAAGCCGGGCTGCACCGGACGCGCCATGGGCGTGGGGTTCGGCACCGACGAGGCCACCGCGCGCAAGGATGCCCGGAAGAACCTGGGCAAGAACTTCCCGCTCCACGCCGGGGACGTGAAGGTCGAGCACAGCCAGGCCTACTGAGCCCCTCCTGGCGGGCAACCGCGAGGAGGGCGGGCCGGGACGCGAGCCCGGCAGGTGCCCCTGCCGGTGGCGCGGGAGCGTCCCCATGATGCAGTCATGCACCGTGTTCCCCGCTCGGTTCCAGGGCCCACGCAGGGGGCGGCGGCGACGCAGGTGTGCGAGAAGGTCCTCCTGCCCCGGCTCGGCGTGGAGGAACATGCGTGCCTGCGGTCGGCGCTCAGCTCCCTGGGATGCGAGCCCGTGGAAGCCGAGACGGCCGAGCGGGCGTCGGAGCTCCTGCGGGACGGGAGCATCGAGCTGCTGGTGCTCGATGCCGAGGCGGAGGACTGGAGCGCCTGGGCGCGGAGCATCCAGGGGGCCATGCGAGCGCGGGAGGGGATGGCGCTGCTGCTGCTCGTCTCCTCCGCGCGCCCCGAGGGCGCGTTCCTGTCGGCGGTCCTGGCGGGTGCCCTGGCGTATGCGGTGCGGCCCCTCTCCCCCGATGCGGTGGCCCACGCCCTGCGCTCGTTGCTGGAGGGGGATGCGGCACTCCGTGAGCAGCGGGGCGAAGCGGTGAACCTGCTGGCCTCGGAGTGGAAGGCGGAGCTGCGCCGCGAGCGGCGGGCCCGGGCGGCCGTGGAAGTCCGGCTGCGGGAGCTGCTGCGAACCGAGAAGCGCCTGCACGCCTTGCTGGAAGCGACGACGAGCGTGATGTGGACGCTGACGCTCACGGGCGCCGCCGTCGAGCGGAGCCAGTCGTGGGAGTCCTTCACGGGCAAGCGCTTCGAGGACTACCAGGGCTACGGCTACATGAACCTCATCCATCCCGAGGACCGCGAGCGCGTCCGGAGGGACTGGGCCCGGGTCATGGGGAAGAGCACTCCCTACGTCTCCGAGTACCGGCTGCTGCGCCACGATGGGCGCTGGCGGCAGGTGCGGTCGCGCGGCGTCCCGGTGCTGGGCCCGGACGGGCGCGTGCGGGAATGGGTGGGCTGGCTGGTGGACATCACGGAGGAGCGGGAGCGCGAGCAGGCCCTCCGGGAGAGCGAGGCGCAGGCCCAGCGCGCCATCCGGCTCCGCGACGAGTTCCTGTCCATCGCCAGCCATGAGCTGAAGACGCCCCTCACGCCGCTCGCGCTCAAGCTGCAGGGCATGGTCCGCTCGCTCTCGGTGGAGGAGCTGGGGAACGCGGCGGAGCGCCTGCGCGCGGACCTGGAGATGGCCCAGCGGCAGGTCCGCCGGCTGGCGGAGCTCATCGACGGGCTCCTCGACGTGTCGCGCATCTGCGAGGGGGGGCTCCATCTCCTGCTGGAGGAGGTGGACCTGGCCGTGCTCCTCCGGGAGATGGCGGCGCGCTACGAGCCCCAGGCGCAGCGCGCCGGGTGCCGCCTGTACGTCCGGGCCGGCCACCCCGTGGTGGGGCGGTGGGACCGCTCCCGGCTGGAGCAGGTGGTCTCCAACCTGATCTCCAATTCCCTCAAGTACGGCGCCGGGAGGCCGGTGCACCTCAGGGTGGAGGCCAGCGACGGGATGGCCCGGCTCATCGTTCGCGACGAGGGAATCGGCATCGAGCCGCAGTCGCTCACCCGCATCTTCCAGCGCTTCGAGCGCGCCGTGTCGGACAGGCACTATGGGGGCCTGGGCCTGGGGCTCTACATCACCCGGCAGATTGTCGAGGCCCACGGCGGGACGGTCGTGGCCGAGAGCGCTCCGGGCCAGGGAGCGGCCTTCACCGTCATCCTCCCGCTGGAGGGCCCCGCGCGGGAGCCGGCCCCGGAGTGCTTCCAGGGGGATTGAGCGCGCGGGGCGCCGGGCTTCACGCCGCCTCGCGCCCGTCCTCCTTCGCGCCGCGAGCCAGCCGCTTCTGGATGGCGAGGAACAGCGCCTCGTGCGTGGCGGGCGAGGCCAGGTCCACCTCACCGCCGGGCTTGCCGAACGCGGCCACCGCGTCCCGCAGCGCCTCGCGGGCGGCCAGCGCGAGCATCAGCGGCGGCTCCCCCACGGCCTTGCTGCCATGAATCGTGTTGTGCTGGCGCGCGTTCTCCAGCAGCCGCACGCGGAAGTCGATGGGCGCGTCGCTGAAGGCCGGCACCGCGTACGTGCTGGCCGAGTGCGTCAGCAGCCGGCCGTTGGCGTCCCAGCGCAGGTCCTCGCCGGTGAGCCACCCGAGCCCCTGCACGAAGCCGCCTTCAATCTGCCCGCGGTCCACGCCCGGGTTGAGCGAGTCGCCCACGTCCTCCAGCACGTCCACGCGCAGCACGCGCTTCATGCCGGTGTAGCCGTCCACCTCCACCTCGCACACCGCGGCGCCGTAGGCGAAGTAGAGGAACGGCCGGCCCCGGCCGCGGGCCTTGTCGTAGCCGATGCCCGGCGTCTGGTAGTAGCCCGTCACGGACAGGCCCACGCGGGCCAGGTACGCGGCCTCGGCCACGGCCGCGAAGGGCAGGGCGGCCTCGGGCTCACCCGGCGGCCCCACGCGTCCGTCCTGGAACACCAGCGCCTCCGGGGCCACGGAGCGCCCGTGCTTCTCCGCGAGGAGCCGCGCCGCCACGGGGGCCAGCCGCTCCCGCAGGGGGACGCACGCGTCGCGCACGGCGGCGCCATTCAGGTCCGAGCCGCTGGAGGCCGCGGTCGCGGACGTGTTGGGCACCTTGTCCGTCGCCGTCTTCGCCATCCGCACGGCGCTGGCGGGCAGGCCCAGCTCGCGCATGGCCACGCCCTGCACCTTGGTGTGCAGGCCCTGGCCCATCTCCGTGCCGCCGTGGGACACCATCACCGAGCCGTCGCGGTACACGTGCACCAGCGCGCCGGCCTGGTTGAGGAAGGTGGCGGTGAAGGAGATGCCGAACTTCATCGGCGTGAGCGCCAGGCCCCGCTTGATGCGGGGCGACCGGGCGTTGAAGGCCTCCACCTCCTGACGCCGCCGCGCGAAGTCCGAGGACTCCTTCAGCTCGCGCCACAGCTTCGGCAGGCGCTCGTCCTCCAGCTCCTGCCCGTAGTGCGTGGTGTTCGTCTCACCCGAGCCCGAATAGAAGTTGCGCTCGCGCACCTCGTCCGGAGGCAGGCCCACGGCGCGGGCCACGCGGCCGAGAATCTCCTCGCACACCAGCATGCCCTGGGGGCCGCCGAAGCCCCGGAAGGCCGTGTTGGACACCAGGTGCGTCTTCGCCACCCGGCCCGAGAACTCCACGGCCGGTACGTAGTAGGCGTTGTCCAGGTGGAAGAGGGCGCGGTCGAGGATGGACTCGGACAGGTCCAGGGACCAGCCGCCGTTGGACACCAGTCGCGCGCGCAGCGCGAGCAGCCGTCCCTGCCCGTCGAAGCCGGCCTCGAAGGTGGCATGGAAGGGGTGGCGCTTGCCGGTGAGCATCATGTCCACGTCGCGGTCGAGCATCCACCGCACCGGCCGGCCCGTGTGCCACGCGGCCAGCGACACCAGCGCGGCGGGGGCATTGCCCTGCGTCTCCTTGCCACCGAAGCCGCCACCCATGCGCGGGGCCTGCACCACCACCCGGCTGCGCGGCAGGTCCAGCACGTGCGACACCACGGCCTGCACCTCGGACGGGTGCTGGGTGGAGGACGTCACCGTGAGGTCGCCGTCGTCGCCGCGCTCGGCGAAGGCGGCGTGCGTCTCCAGGTAGAAGTGCTCCTGGCCGCCGATGGAGAGCGTGCCGGACAGGCGATGGGGGCTGCTCGCGAGCGCCGCGTCCACGTCACCCCGGCGGATGACGTGCGGCTCCGTGTGGTAGCTGCCCTGGGCGATGGCGTCCTCCACGGTGAGGACGGCGGGCAGCGGCTCGTACTCCACCACCACCGCGCGAGCGGCGGCGCGGCAGGCGTCCACGGACTCGCCCACCACCAGCGCCACCACCTGTCCGTGGAAGAGCACCTCCCGGTCCGCGAGCAGCGGCTCGTCGTGGCGGATGGGGCCGGTGTCGTTCATGCCGGGGATGTCCTCGGCCATCAGCACCGCCACCACGCCCGGCAGCTTCCGCGCCGCGATGGGGTCCCTCCGGAGGATGCGGGCACGCGCGTGCGGCGAGCACACGGGCCACACCTCCAGCATGGGCCGTTGCTGCGCCAGGTCATCCACGTACCGCGCGGCGCCCGTCACGTGGCCCAGCGCGCTCTCGTGCCGCAGCTCTCGCCCGGCGTCGGCCGGGGCCCCCGGCTCGCCCAGGGTGAAGCGGGGCGCGGCATCGATGGACGGGCTGCGCTCGCCGGAGAAGAACTTCTCGAAGAGGCCCGCCACCAGCCCGCGCCGGTACTCCGCGCTGCCGCGCAAATCACTGATGGGGGTGATTTCCTCCGACAGCACGGGCAGCACCCGCGCCACCGTCTCCCGGGTCCACGGCTGCCCGGTGAGCAGCTCCTCGGCACGGCGCGCGCGCACCGGGGTGGCCGCCACGCCGCCGTAGGCCAGCCGCGCCAGCCGCACCACGCCGTCCGCGTCCAGCTCCACGCGGAAGCCCGCGGCGACGATGCTGATGTCCAGCTCGCGCCGCTTGGACACCTTGAAGGAGTCGGACAGCCGCTGGCCGCCGGCCGGAGCGGAGGCGTGGGGAATGACGATGTGGCGCACCAGCTCGTCCGGCCGCAGCGCCGTCTTGCGGTACGCGAGGAAGAAGTCCGCCAGGGGCACCACGCGCTCGCCCTTCACCGAGGCGAGCACGAGCTTCGCGTCCAGCGCGAGCAGCACGGGCGCCATGTCGCCGATGGGCGAGGCCGTCACCAGATTCCCAGCCAGCGTGGCGCGCTGGCGGATCTGCCGCGAGGCGAAGACGTTGAGCATCTTCGCCACCTCCGGGAAGCCGGCGCCGAGCGCGTCCTCCAGCTCCACGAGCGAGGCCGCGCCGCCCACGTACCACCCGTCCGCCTCGCGGCGGATGGCGCGCAGGGACTCCACGCCCTCGGTGGAGATGAGGAACGGGTAGCGGCGGGCCTTCTTGGTGATGTCCACGCCCAGCTCGGTGGCGCCGGCCACGAGGTGCGCCTCGGGGTGCGCGGCCCGCAGCGCGAGCAGCTCCTCGTAGGACGTGGGACGGAGGAAGGTCTGCCCACGCGCCTCGTAGCGCAGGGACGGCAGCGAGGTGGCGGGGCCGCCCAGCGGAAGGCCCGGGAGAGGCTCGCGCGTGGCGGCGGCGTCACGCCCCGCGAGCGCCTCCATCATCGCGTCGCGGATGGGGCGGTAGCCGGTGCAGCGGCAGAGGTTTCCGCAGAGCTGGTCCGCCACGGCCTCGGGCGTGCAGACCTCCTTGCGCGAGTACGCCTCCGCCATGGAGACGATGAAGCCCGGCGTGCAGAAGCCGCACTGCGAGCCGTAGTGCTTCACCATCGCCTGCTGCACGGGGTGGGGCTGCTCGCGGCGGCCCACGCCCTCCACCGTCACCACCTCCCGGCCGGCGACCATGGGCAGCAGGGCAATGCAGCTATTGAAGGCGCGGAGGACGCGCTGGCCCTGGGCGTCCCGGTCCACCATGGCCACGGTGCACGCGCCGCAGTCGCCCTCGGCGCAGCCCTGCTTCGTGCCGGTGTGCCCGCGCGAGCGCAGGAACTCCAGCAGGGTGGTGTTGGGGGACACGCCGTCGACGCAGACGGGCGTGCCGTTGAGCAGGAACTCGAACATGTCGCTCATTCTCCCGAGGATACCTCTCGCAAGCGGGGCGGCTCGGACGCCGCGGTATCGGAGTGTGTCTGGGCGCTCTGCCCGTGGTGCACCTGGAGCAGGCCCGCGGCGATGCTCACCGCGACCTCCTGCGGCGACTTGCCGCCAATCTGCACTCCCATGGGGCACTGGACCCGGTCCATCTGCCGCGCCGTCATGCCCCGGGCCTCCAGCCGCTGGCGGAAGCGGGCCCACTTCGTCCGGCTGCCGATGAGCCCCAGGTAGCGCGCGGGCTTCTCCACGGCGAAGGCGATGATGTCCTGGTCCAGGTCGTGCCGGTGCGTCATCACCGCGACGTAGGTGCGGCGCGCGTCCCAGCGGGCGCGGGAGGCGAACACGTCCCAGGGCTCCTCGTGGCGCACCACGGAGGCGGGGATGCGCTCCCCGTGGAGCCACTCGGGTCGCTCATCCACCAGGTGGATGCGGAAGGGGGTGTCCTCCAGCGTGCGGCACAGCGCCTGGCCCACGTGCCCGGCGCCGAAGAGGTACAGGCGGGGGCCGTGGTTGACGGGCTCCACGAAGACGTCCACCACGCCGCCGCAGCACTGGCCCAGCTTCGCGCCCAGGGGGTAGCGGAAGCCGCGCGCCTCGCCCTTCTCCAGGCAGGCCCGCGCGTCCGCGAGCACCAGCTGCTCCAGGTGTCCGCCTCCGACGGTGCCGTGGAATGCCCCATCCGCGCGGACGAGCAGCTTCGCGCCGGGCTCGGCGGGCGTGCTGCCCTGATGGCCCGTCACGGTGGCGACGGCGAAGGGCTCATCGGCTTGTGACCACTCCGCGAGCTTGCGGACCCAATCCCACATGGTCCGAGCGAGTCTGCCACAGCCCGGGCCCCCACCGTCATGACTCTCACGGGTGGTGTGGGTCGGAGAGCATGTCCCACCCGGGACGAGCCCACCCTTGGCGACGAGCACGAGGACGAGGCCGGGGACCTCGTCCCCGAGGCCGCCGCCGGCTCCGAGGACGTGGCGGCCGGCGAGCCGTAGCTCAGAAGACCAGGGGGACGTCGAGCTGGAAGACGGAGTAGCTCGCCGTCTTCATGGGGGCGTCGAGCGCGAAGGCGTAGGACAGCCCGGGGCGGAGCACCAGGCTGTCGCTCAGCTTGAAGTGGAGGCGCGGGCCCGCGGCGACCGTGAGGTTGTCTCGCAGCTCCTCCGACGTCACCGTCGACGGAGTGGACAGCCAGCGCTGGTAGCGCAGCTCCCCGCCCAGCGACACGGCGGGGTGGACGAAGTAGCCCAGGTGCAGGCCCGAGGTGAAGTTGGTCCTCGCCTTGTCCTGCTGCACCGCCTCGCCGCGCACGCGCGTGAGCTGCAGCACCGTGGCCTCCACCTGGGCCGTGAAGCCTCCCGCCACGTACGACAGGCCCACGCCCGGGAAGACGGTGAAGTCGTTCACCGCGAACATGGCGTTGTCCATCGCCGAGCGCGTCAGCACACCCGAGCGCGCCGCCGCCGCCGTCGCGGCCCTGGGCGTGTTGCCGCCCCCCATGCCCACGGGCAGGGTGAAGCCGAGGAAGAAGCCCAGCCGCAGCGTCTCGCTCAGGTCGTGCGAATAGATTGCGCCGAGCACGGGATTCACCAGCGCCGCGCCCGGGCTGCCCGTCCCCGGCGCATGGTCCACGTAGCCCACGCGCACCAGCGGCGCCAGGCTCGGGGTGACCTTGTAGCTCACCAGCAGCAGGGTGGCCGTGGTGACGCTGTCACCCGTCGCATCCGCCGAGGACAGGGCGAGCGACGTGTCCGAGCGCACCACACTCACCGCCGCCGTCGGGCGCAGCTGCCAGGGCAGTGAGTAGGGCGCCCGGGGCGCGGCCCGGGCGGACAGCGGCCCGAGCGCGGCGAGGAGGGAGAGTGAAGCGAGGGCCCGGGAGATGTTCGAACGCATGGGAATCCTCCAGCTCACGCGTGGGGCGTGGGCTCACCGAGAGAGAGGGGGACGAGGAAGAAGGCCCACAGCGCCGTCGCGGCGAGGAAGGCCGCCGCCGCGATGCCCAGCCAGAGCGTGAAGTGTCCGGCGGTGAAGGGCACGAGCAGCCGCGCCACCATGGCCACCCCCATCAGCGCGCCCACGGTCCCCACCTGCCACGGGTGGCCCATGAGCAGCCTGCCGTGCCCGCCGTGCGCGAGCACCACGTGCGTGGAGACCGCGAGCGCCATCAGCGCGAAGCAGCCGAGGAAGACGACGTGCAGCCCCGCCGTGCGCAGCTCGGGCCGCAGCGCCACCGCGGAGTAGCCCAGCGGCAGCAGCCACGCGGAGGCCCAGATGAGCCAGCGGTGGAGCCCGGACTGCGACGGCGCGCGCCACAGCCGCGTCGGCCCCACCAGGGCCGCCGCCACCACCACGGCCCGCAGGCCATGGCCCCACCGCGAGGACACCAGCGGCTCGACGAGGAAGCTCGCCACGAAGCAGAGCGCCGCGGCCACGTGGAGGCCCTGCCTCACGCGCCGCCGCGCTCCGGTGGCCACGCCCGGGGGCTCGCCGTGGAGGAACATGGGCAGCAACATGCCGCCGACGCCCAGCACCAGCCCCGCGAACAGGCCCTGGAGCAGCAGCCCCGTGCCCAGGGCGTGCAGCCAGGGCGGCCCCATTCCCGGAGGCACGGCCGTCAGCACCGCGCCGGCCGCGCCCAGGCCCAGGGCGATGGGCACCCACACCATGCCCTCCGGTACCGTGCGGCCCGGCCCCGGTGCGCGCAGGCGCGGCACGATGAAGGACAGCAGCACGCCGAGCTGCGCCAGGAAGAAGGCCTCCGTCAGCCACCAGGCCTCCCACCACGCGCTCGCGGTGACGGCCACCGGCAGGAACAGGGAGACGCCCACCCGCGCGGCCGACGGGCCCTCCGTCCCCGTGCGGCGGGGGATGAAGGTGTAGAGGAAGCCCAGCGCGAAGCAGAGCATGAAGCCCTGCACCAGGGTCAGCGCGTGCGACGTGGAGCGCCACGTGGAGTCGACGCCCAGGGCGTACAGCAGCCAGTGCACCACGCCCACCTGGCCCAGCACCACGCCCAGCGGGAAGAACAACCGGTACGGCTCCCGGCGCCACACGGGCTCGGGCTTGGACGAGGACGGGGGCATCATCATGGCTCTCCTCCTTTGCCTCGGGGACTCGTCCCCGGGGCCCGCCGCGCGCGCATCTCGGCCAGCACCGCGCGTGCTTCCTCGGGCGGGAGCAGCTTCCGGGCCTCGGGGAAGAGGGACTGCTCCTCCAGGTACAGGTGCGCCTCGAGCCGTGCCGCGAGCCGCTCGCTGTCCCCGGCCAGCTCCGGCGCCAGCGCCGGGTGTCGCCCGGGCGCGGCGGCCAGCTCGCTCCAGACGGGGAGCAGCGCCGCCAGCAGGGCTTCGATGTCCGCGTGTTGCCGGGACATCTCCGCGAGCGCCTCCCGGCCCGCTGGAGAGAGGCCGGCCTGGAGCAGCCGCGGCGCCAGGGATTCGTCCTCATCCGCTACATGCCGGGGAAGCGCCTCGGTGAAGTAGCGCGTCAGACGTCCGGCGGCCTCTGAACGCTCGTGCGGTGGCGCCTCCACCTGGCGGGCGAGCCTCAGCGCGACGAGGCAGAACTCGCGGATCCGCACATGACACTCGAGGAGGAGCTGGAAGGCGTCCTCGGGTGCGGCTTCGGCGGGCTTGAAGCGAAGCTGGATGTGCATGGCGTCTCCAGCTCCGTGTCCTGCAACGCGGGCGCCAGCCCCGGGTACGAGCGCGGGGCACGTCCCTCGAGCGCAGAACCTGCGGCCCGCCGGAAGGTCACGCAGGTCATGCGCCGCCGGGAGGGAGCTCTCCCTCTCAGACGGCGGTGGGCGCCCGGTGTGCCGTGTAGGTGTCGCGGCGCATCGGTTGGGCCTTCCCGTACGTCAGGGAGCGCCACACCCACTCCACGGGGCCGAAGCGGAAGCGCGACAGCCACAGGTGGCTCCACACCACCTGCACCGCGAAGATGGGCAGGCAGAGCGCCGCGCAGGCGGCGGGGCCGAGCTTCGTTATCTGCCCCAGGCCGTACCCGTAGAAGATGAAGAGGCTGATGACGGTCTGCGACAGGTAGTTCGTCAGCGCCATGCGGCCCACGGGCGCCAGCACTCCCAGGAGGCGCTGCCACGTGGCGCGCTGGAAGAGCAGGGTGAGGCCCGACACGTAGACGGCCGCGAAGCCCAGCTCGCCCACGTGCCGCAGCGGCGCCATGGCGAGGGGCAGCCACACGGGCAGGGTCTCCGGGGTGAGAATCTTCCGCATCATGAGCTGCTGGAAGACCAGCCCGGTGCTACTGCCAATGATTCCGGCCACCAGCCCCCAGACGAGCAGCCGGCGGAAGAGGCGCAGGTGCTGGTGCGCGTCATGGAAGATGCGGCGGCGCCCCGCCACCAGGCCCAGCAGGAACCGGCCGAAGGTGGCGAGCATGGTGGCGGCAATCATCGGCAGGAAGTCGCGCACATAGAAGTTGCCGCCTGACCTCACCACGTCCCACCAGCTTCCTCCCGAGAATGCCGCCAAAGCCTCCGCCTTGATGGCCGCCGAGCGCTCCGCGGCCGCCTTCGCGATGGCCGCGCCGGCTTCGGGCGTCTCCGCGAGGAGCTGCGGCAGCCGCAGGATGGCCATGCCGATGATGGGCCAGACGAGGACCAGCACCGCCGTGAGGATGAGCAGCGTCCGGTCCGAGCGCTTCCGGAGCAGCAGCAGCCCGAGGCCCAGCACCGCGTACGTGCTGAGGATGTCGCCGTACCAGAGCAGGAACAGGTGGGCGAGGCCCATCACCAGCATCACCACCAGCCGCCGCGAGTACACCGGGACGATGGAGGCGCCCCGGTCCTCCGCGCGCCCGAGCTGCACCGCGAAGCCCAGGCCGAAGAGGAACGAGAAGAGGGTGATGAACTTCCCGGACACCAGCAGCATGAAGGCTTGCAGGGTGACGGTGTCCGGGAGCGAGGCGTTCGCGAACGCCGCCTCCATCTGGGGCCGCGGCAGGAAGGTCCTGCCGCTGAACCACATCATGACGTTGGAGACGAACACGCCGCAGAGCGCGAAGCCCCGCAGCGTGTCGAGCAGCGCCAGACGCTCGCTGGACTCGATGGGACCGGCGGAAGGAGCTGGGTTCATGTCAGCGCGGCCGAACCCGAGCCCGGCTGCCTGTATTCCCTGCGCTCATGCGTCCCATGAGCGGACAATCATGTCCCGCAACCGGTCACACGCCGATGCGCGGACAGAGGTCCTTGAAGATGCACTCCTCGCACTTCGGCTTCTTCGCCGTGCAGGTGTACCGGCCATGGAGCACGGTGGCGGGACCGAAGAAGGTCCACTGCTCCTGGGGCACCAGCTTCATCAGGTCCTGCTCGATGACGTCCGGCTTGTCGTGCTTCGTCAGCCCCATGCGCTGGCTGACGCGGGCGACGTGGGTGTCGACGATGATGCCGGAGGGCAGGTTGAAGGCGGTGTTGAGGACGACGTTCGCCGTCTTCCGCGCCACGCCGGGCAGCGTCACCAGCTCCTCCACGGTGCGCGGCACCTCGCCGCCGAAGTCCTCCAGCAGCGCGCGGCTCATGGCCTGCACGGACTTCGTCTTCTGCTTGTAGAAGCCCGTGGGCTTGAGGTCCTCCTCCAGCTCCGCCGTGTCCGCTTCCGCGAGCGCCTTCGGGCCCGGGTACTTCGGAAAGAGGGTGGCCGTCACGCGGTTGACGCGCTCGTCCGTGCACTGCGCCGCCAGGATGGTGGCGACGAGCAGCTCGAAGGGGGTGGACCAGTTGAGCTCGTAGCGCGCGTCCGGGTGGGCTTCGCGGAGGCGCTCGAGGAGGACGGGGATTTTCTCGGCGGGTTTCATGGTGGCTCGCTTGTCCAGAAACCTACCTGGGGTGTCTGACACGCGTCACGCATTCCGCGCGCCGCGCCGGCACCCCGTGGAGCCTCCGTCCTCCTCGTGTGTGGGCGGGGTCAGCCGCCCCGGGGCGCGAGCTGCTGGAGCAGGCGGACCGTCTCTGGCGCGGCCAGCGCCGGCGCGTACGCGGTGAGCGCGACGCCGGACACCACGCGGGTGATGTTGTGGTCCACCCGGCCCGCCTGGGACCAGACCTCGGCGGTGGGGGCGGTGATGTACGCGGAGAAGGTGTGGTGGCCCGTGCCGGGACGCTCGCCGATGACGTGGATGATGGCGCGGTGCGTGGCGGGGTCTCCCAGGCCGCTGTAGAGCGCCTCGCCCACGCGGTAGCCGGCGCGCACGCGGCCGGAGGTGAGCAGCAGGTGCTCCGGGGCCACGGTGTAGCCGGCGGTGGTGAGCGCGGAGCGCAGCGCGTCCAGGTAGGGCAGCAGCTGCCCGTCGTCCATGATGGCCAGCGCGTTGAGCCCGTCGGACACCATGAGCTGCACGTCGTACCGGCCACCGTGCCGCGCGCGCAGCGAGCGCAGCGCGTCCAGCGACGCGGCGTCGAGCTGCTCACCCGTGTCCGGGTGGAGGATGTACTCCGTGCGGTCCTTCGACTTCGTCACCAGCCGCACGCCATCCGGCACCGTGGTGATGAAGGACTGCGTCAGCTCCGTCCACAGGCTCTTCTTGGAGTCCGCGTAGACGCGGCGCAACTCCGTCTCCAGCGCGGGCTCCAGGTCCCACGGGTTCGCGCCATGCCCCCGGGCGATGGCCACGCCCCGGGCGCGAATCTCCTCGAGCCTCAGGGTGCCCTCGGCGCGGATGTCCGCCTCGGGCCGTGTGTCGCCCTTCGCGCGCAGGTACTGCAGGTAGACCCAGAGCGGGTCTCCGAAGTGCTCGGTGGGCCGGCCTTCCGAGTCGATGACGCCCAGGCGCTGGAAGAAGGCCCACATCCGGTCCTCCACCTTGTAGCCGAAGCGCTCTCGCAGCCGGACGTGGTCCTGGAAGCCGGTGGTGAGGTAGCCCAGCATCGGGTCGTTCTTGGTGGGCAGCCCCATGAGGTACGCCGGGTTGGCCGGCATGATGCGCTCCAGGCACCAGTCCAGGTCGTCCAGCGACACGTCCATGTGGAGCGTGGAGCAGACGTCCAGGCCGATGGTGAGCCCGTGCAGCTTGCCCATGACGATGTCCTCCAGGCAGCAGCGCACGAGCTGCTCCCGGGTGCGGAACACCTCCGGACCGATGAAGCCCGCCACGTCGTTGAGGTGGACCCACGGCGCGGCGGCGCGGCCCGCGCGCTCCTGGGCCCGGGCCACGCGCCGGGTCAGCGCCCGCGCGAAGCCGTACTTTCGCGACTCGTGCAGCACCATGTCGTAGCCGTGCGCATGGCCGTTGGTGAAGTCCGCGCCCTGGCCCGTCTCGAAGTAGAGGCCGTACTTCCCGGTGCGGCCGTCCGCGTACCCGAGCATCTTCTCCACGGAGATGTCGAAGGTGCCATTGGCGGTGTCGCTGCCGGCGATGCTCTGGAACCAGATGCCGGTGCTGCCGGGCTGCTGGCGCTCCACCTCCGCCTGCACGTCGATGTGGGCCAGCACGCAGTGGGGCAGCACGTCCTCCAGGCCGAACGTCACCAGCAACTCGTGCAGGGCGGACTCGATGGCGCCCACCGACTCCGGCGCGGAGGACACCGGGTTGCAGCCGAGCACCACGTCGCCCACCGCGTACGCGAAGCCGTCGAACACCTGCCAGCGGATGTCGTCCACGTTGTCCGTGGGCGAGTTGGGCTGGATGCGCGCGCCCAGGTAGCCCCGCGCGCCGAGGTTGCTGCCCGGCAGCGGGTTGAACACCTTCCGGGCCACGGCGATGAGCTCCTCGTCGCTCATCAGCTTGACGACGCAGGCGATGACGTCGCTGCCCAGGCCCGGCATGAGGGACTTGATGGCGGCCTCGTCGCTCTCCAGCAGGAACTGCTTCAGCCGGCCCAGCGTCCAGCCCTCCGCGGCGGCGGCCGCCACGCGGTCCTCCGTCTCCAGCAGCAGCGCGTGGAGCTGGTCCTTCCGCACCGGGTGGCCCTCCAGGTCCACCAGGCGCGTGTTCTCCAGGAGCCGCCGCGCATTCTCACGCGAGGCGTCGTCCGCCGCGGCCACGCCCACCAGCGCGTCGCCCTCCTTGAAGGCGTTGGCGGCGCCCAGCACCTGTTTGTAGAGCGTCTCGTCGAAGGCGCCCTTCACGCGCTGGACGTAGCCGAAGACGTCCTCGCCGGGACGCACCTCGGGAATGAGCACTCCTTCGGGCGGCGGGCCCGGAGGTGGGCGGACCACGGCGGAGTCCTTGCCGCAGCCCAGCAGGGACGCCGCCGTGCCGCCCAACATCGCGGCCAGCACGGTGCGCCGGTGCAAAAGGAACCGAGGTCCCGAAGCCATGTCCTGTCCTCGCTTGTGACGCGCTCCAGGAGGCTCCGGCCTCCCTTCCCCCGCGCGTCATCCGGACATGCTCCGTGCATCCAGCAAGCACCGACAACCCGGCATCCAGGGACAATGACGTGCAGCTGACGCCTACAGGCCCGGCGGGCGGAGCCGGGCCGCGAGCGCCGGACAGTGCGTCTCGTACCTCCCTGTCGGATTCCGGGCGGACGCGGACCTCGCGGTGCGAGTGGCGGCCCTCCGGGGGCCTCGCGGCCGGTGGTTACGGCGTGTCCACGGCGCTGGCGACGTTCTCCGGCATTCCGTCCGGGTGCGTGCGCACGTCGAAGGTGGCGCGGACCGTCGTGCCGGGTGGGAGCGACCGGCGGAGGAACGCCTCGACGGACTGCTCCCTCGGGATGCGCCTGCCGTCCAGGCGCGTCGCGTGCGTGACGCGCAGGGGGACGGCCGGCCCGCGCTCGCTCTCGATATAGAGGACGCCCGGGCTCGCCCCGAGCACCCGGCCGCGAAGCTCCTTCTGCTCACCCTCGGGAGTCTCGGTGTCGGACCCGGCGGGGAGTGCCGGAGTGGAGCTTTCGCCCTGCGCGGCCGGTGGTCGCTCCTGGGCCGGCAGGGCAGGGGAGCCCCACGCCACCGCCTGGGCGCCCAGCAGGAGCCCGGCGAGCAACCCCACGCTCTTGCGCTTCATCCGCTGCCACCCCCTGCGCGGCCGCACGCCCCGCCACGGCGGAAGCTGGCCATCACCCGGAGTGCCGGCAGCGCGCGCTTCCCTGGACGGACGCTGGCACCGGGCCTACCGTCCGCGGCCGTTCAACCTCTTTCCCAGAGTGACACAGCCATGGTCTCGGCCATCTTCAACCCGGCCCGTTGGAAGCCCGTCGAGGGCTTCAAGTTCAAGGACATCACCTTCCACCGCGCGGTGGACCAGGGCACCGTGCGCATCGCCTTCAACCGGCCCGAGGTGCGCAACGCCTTCCGCCCCCGCACCGTGGACGAGCTGTCCCGCGCGCTGGAGGCCACGCGCTTCATGACGGACGTGGGCTGCGTGCTCATCACCGGCAACGGGCCCTCGCCCAAGGACGGAGGCTGGGCCTTCTGCTCCGGTGGGGACCAGCGCATCCGCGGCAAGGACGGCTACAAGTACGAGGGCGAGGAAGGTGAGTCCGACCCGGCACGTCTGGGCCGGCTCCACATCCTGGAGGTGCAGCGGCAGATCCGCTTCCTCCCCAAGGCCGTCATCGCCGTGGTGCCGGGCTGGGCGGTGGGCGGCGGCCACAGCCTGCACGTGGTCTGCGACATGACCATCGCCAGCAAGGAGCACGCCGTCTTCAAGCAGACCGACGCGGACGTGGCCAGCTTCGACGGCGGCTACGGCTCCGCGCTGCTGGCCCGGCAGGTAGGCCAGAAGCGCGCGCGCGAAATCTTCTTCGTGGGTGCCAACTACTCCGCGGACGAGGCCCACCAGATGGGTATGGTCAACGCGGTGGTGCCACACGCGCAGCTCGAGGACTTCGCGCTGGACTGGGCGGCGGAGATCAACACGAAGAGCCCCACCGCCATCAAGATGCTGAAGTACGCCTTCAACCTCCCCGACGACGGCATGGTGGGACAGCAGCTCTTCGCCGGCGAGGCCACGCGCCTGGCCTACGGCACCGACGAGGCACAGGAAGGCCGCGACGCCTTCGTGCAGAAGCGCAAGCGCGACTTCAAGCGCTTCCCCTGGACGTACTGACGCGTCCGCGCGTTGGCTCATCGCGTTTCATGCGGCGCGTCACCTGAAACGCCTCTTTGTTTCAGCCTGTGATTTCACGGACTTGAGGTCATTTCTGAACCTCGAGTCCGTGAGGTATTGACTATGTGAATGGAAGGATTTAGAAACACGGAAATACAGAGCGCGGTGCAAAACGGACTCAGGGGGCTCAAGAAGGAGTCCGGGCGTGCCGCGATCACCAGGAGAACGCACCTTGGTCCTTCCACGAGCAGTGGCCGGTGTCATGGTCCAGCAGCAGCAGGACGCGTACTTCCTCCTGGACACCGAAGGTGGCGAAGTCTTCCGGGTAAACGAAACCGCCGCTCGCATCTTCGAGCTGTGCCGTAGCGGGAGCACGCTCGAGGCCGCGGTGGATGCGCTCGCCAGCAATCTGGGCGCATCTGCTCCGCGACATGAAATCGCCGAGGACGTTCAGAGTACTGTAGCTCAGTTCCTGGAGCTCGGACTCTGCGAGGCGTCCGGAGTTTCCTGAGACGTCCCCCCACCCAATGTAACGCATCAGGTTCTTCCCTGGCCTGTCTGGCCATGGCCGCGCCTTGCGCGAAGAACCGCCAGCTGTGTGTGTTTCGCCTTGTGAAACACACACGAAGCCTGTGACGCGGAACGAGGTGTTTCACTGCACAGGCCCAACCCAACACCGATGAGGTTCACCATGTACGTCAAGGCCCAGATCGTCCGCGTCTCCGCGTCGTCCGACAAGTGCTCCTGCGGCGGCACCATGACGGTGCTCACCGTCGCTGAGTAGTCTCCGCGCGGTAACCCGAATCACTACCGGGCGGGGAGGATTTCCTCTTCGCTCCAATCCCTCTCAGCACCTCGTCCGCATCAGCCGGCTCGCCGGAACGGGAGAGGTGTGTCTCCACACCCGAAATCGAAGAGGTCCACCATGTACGTGAAGGCCGAGATCGTCCGCGTTGCCGCGTCGTCCGACAAGTGCTCCTGCGGCGGCACCATGACCACTGTCAGGGTGCTCGAGTAGTAGTGACGGTGCGGCGCGAAGAAATCCTTCGCGCCGTGTCGCCCGTAGTGCCCCGTGCGCGCTCCGGCTCATCGGCGCGCGTGCGGGTTCAACCCCAACACCGAAAGAGGTCCACACATGTACGTCAAGGCCCAGATCGTCCGCGTCTCCGCGTCGTCCGACAAGTGCTCCTGCGGCGGCACCATGTCCGTCGATACCGCCACGGTCATCCAGTAGTCGCCACGCGGTTGCAGTTCCGCAGTCGTCGTGCCGGGCGAAAGCCCTCAACCCGCAACACCGAAAGAGGTCCACACATGTACGTCAAGGCCCAGATCGTTCGCGTTTCCGCCTCCTCCGACAAGTGCTCCTGCGGCGGCACCATGACCGCGACGGTGCAGGTCGCGGAGTAGTTCTCACCACGGGCGGGGAGGGCTTCCTCCCCGCCCGTGTCGTTCGCGGAACCCTCAACCCCACACCCGAAAGAGGTTCGCCATGTACGTGAAGGCTCAGGTCGTTCGCGTTGCCGCGTCGTCCGACAAGTGCTCCTGCGGCGGCACCATGACCGTGTCCACCGACACGCGCACCGTGGAGTAGTCGCGGCTCGCGGGCGGGCGGCACCCTCAGCGGCGCGGCCCGCCCGTGGTTTCCCAATCCCTTCCTTTCTTCCTTCCCGTCCCGTGACTTCTTCTTCCACGCCACTCCTGCTGCTCACCCAGGCGGACCTCCAGGGCGCCCCGCTGTTCCGCGCCGTGTCCGTCGACGTGTCCGTGCGCCCGGGGGAAGGGCGGCTCTGGGTGGACCTGTCCCGGGACACCGGCTACGCGCCGGTCTGGCAGCAGCACCTGCGCCACCTGGCGGCCGTGGGCCGCGGGCGCTACGCGCTGCCCTGGGACGAGACGGACCTGTTCGTGTCGGTGCGGGGCCGCAGGGTGCTGCTCGACGGGCGCAGCGCGTCCCTCCCGCTGTTCGTCGCGTGGGTGGCGCTGCTGGCCGGGCGCGAGCTGCCCTCGCCCTTCCTGGCCACCGGCGTGGCGCTGGACGCGGGGGACGCACTCCTCGCCGCGCCGCTCGAGAAGCTCCAGGGCAAGCTGGTGGTGGCGGATGGTTATGTGCGCCAGGTCCACCCGGCCGCCGGGCGCGTGCCGGTGTGGGTCCCCGCCGGCAGCCAGTGGGACGCCGCGCCGCTCGTGTCGCTGGATGTCCGCCCCGTCCCCAGCCTCACCGCGGGCGCCGAGGCCGTGCTGGGCGCGCTGCCGCTCCGTCAGGATGCCGCGGCCACCAGGGGAGCCGGAGGGGGGGCGGCATGATTGCCCGGGGCGTCCGCGCGGTGCGCGAGATGTACGAGCTGTCGCGCGGGCTGGGCAACCTCCGCGTGCTGCTCGTGTCCGGCCTGGTGGGCACGGTGGCCGGGGGCCTGCTCAACCCGGTGATGCCGCTCTATCTCCAGTCTCGCGGGCTGGACCTGCAAGGCATCGGGCTGGTGTACACGGCGGGCTCGCTGGTGCCCATCTTCCTGCAGCCGGTGATGGGGGCGCTGTCGGACCGCTACAACCGCAAGGCGTTCGTGGTGGGCCTGTCGCTGGTCACCTCGCTGCTGGTGCCGCTGATGGCGCTGTTCTCTCACCCGCTGCCGCTGGCCGCGGCGCTGTCGCTCAAGCTGCTGCTGGCGCGCAGCGCGCAGCCGGTGAACGGCGCGCTGGTGGCGGACTTCGCGCCGTCGAAGAAGCGCGCCACCATCTTCTCCCTCCTGGACGCCACCAGCAGCCTCACCTTCGTGGTGGCGCTGTGGGCCTCCGCGCCCGTCATCCGCTGGCTGTCCACGCGCTACACCTTCTTCCTCGCCGGCGCGCTCTTCCTCGTCAGCAGCCTGCTCCTGCTGCGCCTCCAGGAGCCGGCGCGCGAGGCCCCGAAGGCGCGCGCGTCCGGCGGCCACCTGCGCACGGCGCTGGAGGCGGTGCGCGCCCCGCTGGACTACATGCGGAGCTCGCCGCGGCTGGTGGGGCTGTTCGCCTGGCAGTTCTTCTTCGCCTTCTCCCTCAACCTCTTCCCCATCTACATCCCGCTCTACGCGCAGCAGCTGGGCGCGCCGCCCGAGGCCGTGGGGCCGCTGGTCTCCGTCTCCTGGCTCGTCTACGCCTTCGCCCAGCCCTTCGGCGGGCGGCTGTCGGACGCGCTGCCCCGGCGCAACGGGCTCATCCTCGCGGGGCTCGCGGGCATGGTGCTGATGAGCACCGTCCTCGGGCTGGCCGGGTGGCTGCCGGCGCCGTACGGCCTCGCCGTCATGGTGGCCGCCTGGGCGCTGCTGGCGGTGCCGGACGGCCTGCACCGTCCTTCCGCGCAGGCGGTGGTGGTGGAGGTGGCCCCGGCCCCGGAGCGCGGCCGCTTCCTGGGCGCGCTGGGCGCGTGCGCGGCGCTCGCCCAGGTCCTGGCCCCGCTCAGCTACGGCTTCGTCGCCCGGAACGCCGGGCTGTCCAGTGCCTTCCTGTTGTCCTCCGGCGCGTTGCTCCTGTCCCTGGTCGCCATGGCCTGGGCACCGGACCGAACCGCGCCGGCCGCAGTGCCCCACACCCCCGTCCTCACCCCATCCCAGGAGCCCGGATGAAAACCTCAACCCGAGTCTGGGGCGCCGCGCTGCTCGGCGCGTGTCTGCCCACCCTGGCCCTCGCCGACTCACCCGCGGACAAGCAGCACTACAACTACAAGGCCACCTTCACGCCCGACCCCATCACCATCGACGGCAAGCCGGACGAGGCCGTGTGGCAGACGGCCCCGGAGGTCGACGGCTGGCACCTCACGCGCATCGACTACGGGCAGCCCGCGCGTGACGACACCCGGGTCCGCATCCTCTACGACAAGCACAACCTGTACGTGCTCTTCCACTGCCTGGACAAGGACCCGTCGAAAATCACGGCCTACAGCGTCCAGAACGAGAGCTTCCTCCACCAGGAGGACAACATCACGGTGATGCTGGACACCTTCCAGGACCACCGCAACGCGTACTACTTCTGGACCAACCCGCTGGGCGTGCGCACCGACGGGCGCATCGTCGCGGACGGCGAGGCCTTCACCACCTCCTGGGCGGGCGAGTGGGAGTCCAAGTCCACCATCGTCGATGACGGATGGATTGCCGAGGTGCGCATCCCCTTCGCCAACTTCCAGTTCCCGGAGAAGGAGGAGATGACGTTCGGCCTGATGCTGGACCGCGAGCAGGCCCGCACCCAGGAGTGGAGCAACTGGACGCCCGACGGCGTCAACAGCGCCAAGGTGAGCCGCTTCCCGCACCTGACGGGCCTCAAGGGAATCGAGGGGCGCCGCAAGTGGAGCGTCACCCCGTACGTGGCCACGGACCTGGCGCTCCAGACCACCGAGGACCGGAAGATGTTCCGGCCCAAGGCCGGCTTCGACGCGCGCCTGGACCCGGTGCCCTGGGCGGCGCTGAAGCTGACCGTCAACCCGGACTTCTCCGACGTGGAGGCGGACCAGGACCGGCTGCTGCTGGACACCGAGGAGCCGCTGCTGCCCGAGCGCCGGCCCTTCTTCGTGGAGAGCGAGCACCTCTTCCTGGCGCCCATCAAGATCTTCACGTCCCGCCGCATCGCCATGAAGCCGCATGACCAGGTGCTCGGCGGCGCGCAGCTCACCGGCAAGGTGGGCGGCCTGGGCTTCGCGCTCCTCGACGTGCAGCACAAGGACGACCCGGGGGACGGCACCAACATCAAGGAGAACCTCAACTCCGGCATCATCCGCCTCCAGCAGGACATCGGGAAGCGCTCGGCCATCAACCTCATCGGTGTCAGCCGCTACGGCGACAAGTACGGCTGGTTCCGCACCACGGGCGTCGACGCCAACATCCACATCTGGGAGGAGATCTTCATCCAGGCCCAGGCGCTGAAGAGCTGGAGCGACGTGGCGGGCTCGAAGGACTCGGACGCGTACAAGTTCGCCATCCACCGCTTCGACACCAACTCCGAGTTCTGGATCCACCTGGAGGACATCGGCGCGCGGTACGCCAACCCGCTGGGCTACACGCCGGTGCTCGACAAGCAGGGCTGGAACACGCACCTGTACCTGACGCCGTTCCCCAAGCTGCGCTTCCTGCCGCAGGTGAACATCACCTGGGACACCCTCTGGCGGCGCAACCACGAGCACGTGCGCACCCGCTACCGGCAGCGCTTCAACCTCCAGCCCTACCTGCACCACAACTTCGCCCTCTACGCGGACTACGTGCACGACGACAACGAGGGCTTCGAGGACCGGGTGGCCACGGGCGGCTTCATCCTCTTCCCCAACGACTGGCAGAGCCTGACGCTCACGGCCTTCGGCGGCCGCTTCCTGGGCGGCCCGGTGCGCGGCGTCAACGGCGCGCTCAACCTCAAGGTTGGACCTCGCTTCCAGGCCCGCCTCAGCGGCTTCTACAGCCGCAGCGAGGACGTCCCGGAGAACAGCGAGCTGTATGGCGACTCCGGCACCGGATACTCGTGGAGCGGCTACGCCCAGCTCCGCTACCAGTTCAACCCCAACCTCTACACCCGCCTCACCCTGCAGCACGGCAAGGTGCACGAGCTGGCCGACTACAGCAACGTGAAGGGCACGCTGGTGGACGCCGTCTTCGGCTGGCACTACCGCCAGTGGAGCGACATCTTCCTCGTCTACTCGGACCAGCCCTTCAACGGCGCGCAGGAGCGCCGCATCCTCTCGAAAGTCTCCTTCACGTACTGAAGCCGCCGGAGAGCCCCGACATGAGCACCGCCACCGTTCCCCAGCCCCAGTCCATCTCCAGCCGCTACGACCAGGTGTCGTCCACGTACAACGCCAGCAACTACACCAAGGCGGCCCACAAGCTGTTCTGGGTGGTCTACGAGCACCTCACCTGGAAGGCGGTGGAGAAGGTGCTGCCCCCGGCCGGCACCGTCTGGCGCGTGCTGGACGCGGGCGGCGGCGGCGGCAAGTTCAGCGCGCGCTTCGCGGAGGCCGGCCACCAGGTCACCGTGCTGGACATCTCCGCGGGCATGCTGGACGCGGCGAAGGCGCACCTGTCCTCCAAGGGGCTCCTGGAGCGGGCCACCTTCATCGAGGGCACGGTGGCGGAACTGCCCTTCGAGGACGCGTCGTTCGACCTGGTCTTCAGCGAGGGCGACCCGGTGTCCTACTGCCTGGACCAGTACCCCAAGGCCATGAGCGAGCTGGTGCGCGTGGTGAAGCCGCGCGGGCCGGTCATCATGGGCGTGGACAACCGGCACGAGCACTTCATGTTCGAGCTGAAGCACGGCAAGAAGGCCGAGGCCCTGAAGATGCTGCTGACGGGGCGCGGCAAGTGCCCGTACGGGTTGCCGGTGCACCTCTTCACCCTCAAGGAGCTGCATGACGGCGTGACGGCCGCGGGCGCGGAGGTGGAGGAAATCTTCGGCAAGCCCGTCATGTACTTCGAGATGCTGGAGGCGATGCAGGCCGAGCGCGGGCCGGACTTCGACGTGTGGGCGGCGCGCGACGAAATCATCGCGCTGCAGGAGAAGTTCGCGCACGAGGGCTTCGCGTTGCAGGGGCAGCACTTCCAGGTGATGGCGCGCAGGAAGTAGGAGGTCCGTCGTGGCGGCGATTCCATACCTCGGAGTGGGGCTCAGCTACCGCTGGGACTTCCAACCGCACCTCGGCCGGGGCAACCCGGGCGTGGACTGGCTGGAGGTGATGCCGGAGCACTTCTTCCCGCTGACGGAAGACACGGTGCGGCGGCTGGAGGTGCTGGCGAAGCGTTACCCGCTGGCCGGCCACGGACTGGAGCTGTCCGTGGGCTCGGACGGCGTGGACGGGCCGGACTACCGGGAGAGCCTCAAGCGGCTCCTGGGCCTCACCCGGGCGGCGTGGCACTCGGACCACCTGTGCTTCACGCGGGCGGGCGAGCTGCCGGTGCGCTCGCTCACTCCGGTGCCCTTCACCGAGGAGGCGCTGGAGACGTGCGTGCGCAACATCCGCCGTGTCCAGGCGGAGCTGGCGCAGCCCTTCATCGTGGAGAACATCGCCTGGTTGTTCGACACGCCGCTGAGCACGCTGGACGAGGCGGACTTCCTCACCCGCGTGGTGACGGGCGCGGACTGCGGCCTGCTCCTGGACCTGCACAACGTCTACGCCAACGCGGTGAACCACAAGTTCGACCCGTACCGCTTCGTGGACCGGCTCCCGCTGGACAGGGTGGTGCAGATTCACCTGGCGGGTGGGGTGACGATGGAGGGCGTGTACGTGGACAGCCACTCCTCGGTATCGCCGGACGAGGTGTGGCGGCTCTTGGAGTACGTGGCGCCGCGCTGCCCGGTGCGCGGGGTGAACTTCGAGATGGACAGCGGCTTCCCGCCCTTCCCGCGGCTGGTGGAGGAGCTGGCCCGTGCGCGGGCCATCCTCGAGCGCTGCGGCGCGAGCGCGGCCTGAGGGGACGACACCATGGGTTACTCGGAGACGCTGGAGGTGCTGGCGCGGCTTCACGTGGATGCGCGCTTCCGCGAGGCCTGGCTGAGGGACGCGAACGCCGCCCTGGCGCCGTACGCGCTGACGCCGCGTGAGCGCGAGGGCCTGGCCGCCACGGACGCCATCGTGGTGGAGCGGGCGGGGCGGATGCTGGACGGACACCGCCTGTCGCGCGTGCACGAGCACCTGCCGTGGGCGGACCCCGCCGTTCGGCCCGGCCTGCTGCCGGTGCTGCGCGGCTTCCTCCAGGACGCGCTGCCGGAGCTGCTCAACCGCGAGGAGGCCATCGCCTTCTGCCGCTACCTGGAGGCGGCCCCGCGCGGGACGCTGCCGGCGTACATGGCGGACCTGGCCCGCTGTGAGCGGCTGCGCATCGCGCTCGCGTGGGGCCTGCATCCCATGTCCGGGCCGAGCCACTTCGAGGACTTCCAGTACCCGGTGACGGAGCTGCTGGCCGCGCTGGCGCAGCCGGGCTGGCCGGAGGTGCCGGTGCGCCCCACGCGCGTGGAGTTCCTCAAGGTGCCGGGCCTGCCCGCGGTGCTGGTGCGCGCGTAGCTCACCGGCTCCACAGGACGTCGATGAGCACGCCGTAGTGCACGCCGGCGGCGGCGATGACCATGAGGTGGAACACCTCGTGGTAGCCGAACACCGTGGGCTTCGGGTCGGGCCACCGGCGCGCGTAGACGCCCGCGCCCAGCGCATAGAGGACGCCGCCGGTGACGAGCCAGGCGACGCGCCCCGGGCCGATGACGTCCGGCAGCAGCAGCATCACCGGCGCCGCCACCGTGCCCAGGGCGACGTAGAGCGCGGAGCGCAGCCCCCGTGACGTGGAGATGCCGAGCAGGGTGAGTGACGCGCCGAGGAGGGCGCCACCCCACATCACCGCGAGGAGTGTCCCGCTCCAGCCGCTCTTCGTCTCCAGCGTGGCCATGGGCGTGAAGCTGCCGGCGATGAGGAGGTAGATGGCGGCGTGGTCACACCGCTGGAGGCGCCGGTAGGCGGCGGGGCCCCAGGTAGGCCAGTGGTACGTCCCGCTGACACCGAACATCAGCACCAGGCTGACGCCGAACACCAGGGCCGCCAGGTACTGAGCACCCTGGGCGGGGGCCAGCGCGAGCTGGATGCAGCCGGCGAGCGCCGCCACCGCCGCGAGCAGGTGCGACAGGCCCCGCAGCCGGGGCTTCACGCTTTCATCGATGAAGAAGGGGTGGAGGGCTTCTCGGGGCGCCATGACCTGGACGTATGCACTCCAGGTCACGGAGGCGTCAGCGAGTGGGCCGTGCGTCCACGGCTGGACGCACGCCGTGCCGGAGCGTCGACCTCTTCACATGGAATTCCATGGGGTTCCTCCTCGGTGGTATGGCGAAGCGGACATGAAGCCCCGCCTGCTGACCTTCTTTTGTGAGCTGGAGTCCCGTCCGCTGTGTGAGCTGTTCGCCACTCCGGGCGTCGTCGAGGACCTGGTGGCGCTGCAATCCGGGGTGAGCCTCGGCCTGCTCGACCTGGGGCCGGAGCGCGCGGAGGTGGTCCGGCACCTGAACCGGGAGGGCATCCCCGTCACGGCGTGGCTGCTGCTGCCGGAGGAACAGGGCTACTTCTTCCACGTGGGAAACCTGGCCCAGGCCTCGGCGCGCTACGACGCCTTCCTCGCATGGACGGCGGAGCACGGGCTGAAGTGGGCTGGAGTGGGTCTGGACCTCGAGCCCGACATCCAGGAGCTGCGAGGCTTCATGGAGGGCAGGTGGCGGCGGCTGCCGCGGCTGCTCCCCAGGCTGCTGCTCGGCTCGCGCCTGCGGAGGGGCCGCGCCGGCTACTCCGCGCTGGTGGAGCGCATCCGGGCGGACGGCTACAAGGTGGATACGTACCAGTTCCCCTTCATCGTGGACGAGCGGCAGTCCCGCTCCACGCTGCTTCAACGTGTGTCCGGAGTGCTGGACCTGCCGGCGGACCGCGAGGTGCTGATGCTCTACACCAGCTTCGCGCGCCCCCATGGGGCGGCGGTGCTGTGGAGCTACGGTCCCGGCGCCGCCTCCATCGCGGTGGGCATCACGGGAGGCGGCATCGAGTTCCCGGGCGCGAAGCTGCCTCCGCCGCTGGACTGGACGGAGCTGTCGCGTGACCTGCGGCTGGCGGTGCGGTGGACGCACGACCTCCATGTCTTCAGCCTGGAGGGCTGCGTGCGGCAGGGCTTCCTGTCGCGGCTGCGCACGTTCGACTGGGACGCTCCGGTGGACCCGCCCGCACTCCCGGCGCGACGGGTGGACGCGGTCCGCCGGATGGCGCGCGCCGTGCTCCGCGCGAGCGCCCACGTGCTCCGCTGACACCCCTCCAACCAGCCGAGGGGGCAAGGCGCTGCGCGTCATGTCCTCCCAGGTACGCTCGCGGAGACGGTGAAGGTTGACGCTTGGGGGAGGGGGAATGGAACCTCCATTCCATGACCGACCCCCGCAAGACGTCGACGAGGCTCCTCGGCGCGCTCCTCGTGTCCGTGGGCGCGCTCCACGCGACGCCCTCCCTGGCGGCACCCGCCGCCACACCCATTCCGGTGCCCAACGGCGGCTTCGAGCTGGCGGGCGGCACGTCGGGACTCCCCGCGTTCTGGACGTCGAAGGGGCAGGGCAAGGTGTCCGGCTCTGGAGAGGCGAAGGTGGAAGGCGCCCGGGGTCTGGCCATTGAAAGCCCGCAGGGCGGCGCGGAGACCACCGTCGAGTCCGAGGCCATGAAGCTCCAGGTGGGCCAGCTCTACCGGGTCAGCGCCTGGGTGCGCACGCGCGGCGTCCAGGCGGACCCGCAGGCGCGCTACCCCACGGCCCACGGCGCCTGCCTCTCCATGAAGAGCTTCCCCTTCACCAACTGCACGCCCGCTCCGGCCACCGAGGCGGGCGGCCGTGTGTCGGCGCTCTTCTTCGCCACCCAGGGCTCGGACCGCGTGCAGCTCCACCTGGGCCGAAACGGCAAGGCCACCGGCACCGCGTGGTTCGACGACGTGCGCGTGGAGAAGGTGGACGACATCACCGCCTACGTCCCGCTGGAGTCCGTGCGCTGGGCGGGCAAGGGCTTCCGCTACGACGACGGCGGGTGGATCTACGTCCACATCGAGGGCGAGCCGTACGAGCGCGGCCATCAGCTCGGCGAGCTCACGGCGCGCGAAATCGTCAGCTACATGGAGAAGCTCGGCATCCAGAAGGACAAGACGGATGCGGCGAAGGGGTGGGGCCACGCGCGGCTGCTCGCGGACGCGCTCTTCCTGCGCAAGTACGACGCCGAGTACCTGGAGGAGATGAAGGGCATCGCCGACGGCGCCAACAAGGCCGGCGTGAAGTTCAAGGACCGCGAGCTGGACCTGCTGGACATCGTCACCCTCAACTCCGCGGTGGACGCGGGCCAACTGGAGGAGGCCAATCGCGCCACGGCCACGCCCCTGTCCGGCCGCACCTTCCTCAAGGCGGAGGACGAGACGGAGCGCGCCGGCAAGGGCGACCACTGCTCCTCGTTCGTGGCCACGAAGTCCGCCACGAAGGATGGCCGCGCCATCATCGGGCAGATCTTCATGTGGAACGGCTACACCGGCGTCCACTGGGATGTGATTCTGGACGTGCAGCCCACCAAGGGGCACCGCTTCGTGATGCAGACCTTCCCGGGCGGCATCCACAGCGGCGCGGACTGGTACGTCAACTCCGCGGGCATCGTCATCGGAGAGACGACGGTGGGCCAGACGCCCTTCGACATGAACGGCTCGCCGCAGAGCAATCGCATCCGCAAGGCGGCGCAGTACGCGTCCAGCATCGACGACGTGGCGCGCATCATGAAGGACGGGAACAACGGCCTCTACACCAACGACTGGACGATGGCCGACACCAAGACGGACGAGGGCGCCTGCCTCCTGCTCGGCACGAAGAAGACGCGGCTGTGGCGCACGGGCAGCAAGGGCAACGCCGCGGACACGCCGGGCAACCTCAAGGACTTCATCTGGGCCAACAACAACAACCGGGACATGGAGGTGCGCAAGGAGTACGTGCCCAACCCGGACAACGCCCCGGTGGACCTGGCCTTCAACACGTGGAACCGGGACATCGCCTTCTGGGAGTACTACGCGAAGTACGGCAAGAAGGGCTTCGACCTGGACACGTCCATCCGGATGCTGGCCTCCAGCCCCATCAACCGGCCGCACGCGTGTGACGGGAAGATCACCACGTCCGAGATGGCCGAGAAGCTGATGTTCCTGGCCCACTACGGGAAGACGACGCTGCGCGAGAAGATGATTGGCAGCCGGTTCATGCCGGACCTGCCGGGCGCCACGCCGCACCTGTCCCTGGGCTACACCGCCTTCAGTCCCGTCGTCGTCGCGGACCGCCTGAAGGAGGCGCGCAAGGGCTGGAAGGCCCCGGAGGAGCCGGCCACGCCGAAGCGCGACCTGTCGAAGGTGAAGGACGCCGTCCGCTTCGACTCGAAGCTGCTGTGGTCCAACACGGTGTTCCCCGCCTCGGACGCGGACAACTGGCTGGCCAGCGGCACCTCGGCCTACTGGAAGCTGCTGAAGGAACTGCCGGAGGGCGAGGACAAGGCGTTCGAGCAGCAGCGCGACGCGCTGGCGGAGCTGAACGCGCGCTTCCTCTTCATGTCCTCGCGCGAGCCGGACGTGGCGCCGGTGAACGCGAAGACGGACTACGGCCGTTATGGCGCCTATTCGGTGCCGCGCATCAAGGGCACCGTCGCGCTGCACCAGCTCCGGCTGCTGCTGGGCAACGAGGCGTTCGGCAAGGCGATGGGCGCCGTGCATGCGCGCTACGCGAACAAGGACATCAGCACCGCGGACTTCAAGCGCACCGTGCTGGAGGCCACCAACAAGGACGTGGGGGCCTTCGTCGCGCAGTGGCTGGAGCGCACGGGGCTGCCCCAGCCGCGCATCCGCGCCACCGCCGCCCAGGGGAAGGACGGCTACGAGGTGACGCTGAAGGTGGAGCAGCCGGGGGCCCGGCCGTGGCACTTCATCACGATGGTGGAGGTGCGCACCGCGAAGGGCTCCACCTTCGAGCGCGTGGAGGTGAAGGGGCCGAATGAGACCTTCACCTCCCGCACGGCGGAGGCGCCGGTGCGCGTGGTCTTCAACGCGTCCAACGACATCCCCGTGCCGCGCGAGCGCTTCCAGGTGCTCTACAACCAGACGGATGCCTGGGAGCGGCTGCTCCTGGTGCACGGCACCGCGCGGCAGACGGAGTCCATGCGCACGCTGGCGCTGGGCTACCGCGACGTGCTGGCGGATGCCTTCACGGAGCTGCTGCCCCCCGTCAAGCCGGACGGCGAGGTGACGGACGCGGAGCTGGCGGACCGGGACCTCATCCTCTTCGGCGGAGCGGAGGACAACGCGCTGCTGGCGCGGCTGGCCGAGGAGAAGAAGCTGCCGGTGGAGCTGGGCCGGCGCTACTTCCGATGGCAGGGGAAGACCTACGGCCGTCCGGATGACGGGCTGGCCCTGGCGCTGCCCAACCCGTGGAACCCGAAGCGGACGCTCTACGTGTACACGGCGAACAGCGCCCTCCAGCTCTGGCGGATGACGCGTACCTTCCAGCGCAACCTCCAGGGCTGGGCTCGCTTCCAGGGCACGGACGTGAGCGCCAAGGGCTTCCACGACCTGGAGTCGCTGGCGCAGGACCTCACGGTGACGCCCGCGCCGGCCCCCGCGCCGACTCCGGCCCCGCAGCCCGCCCCGCCCGCCGGACCGCCGGCTCCCAAGCTGGGACAGCTCATTCAGTGAGGGCGTCCGCTGGCGGCCTGGTGGGCTGTCCGCCCGGGCCGCCGCTCCGCGCGGGTGCCGGCGTACGGCCGCGAGCGTGCACGAAGTCCTCGGCCGGGACGCACCTTGCGTGGGGACGGGGAGGGAGGTGAAGGCCGCCAGGAAGGCGAGGGGCCGGGTGGACAGTCCTTCGCGGGTGCTTAGGCTGGGCGACACTCCTGATAGAGGTCCTGTGTGAGCTCCCTCGTCATCCGGCTGGTCTGTGGCCTGCTGTTCTCCGCGATTGTGCTGGGAGCCGTCGTCCGGCCACCCGACAACCTCACGCAGGGCCTGGGAATGCTCCTGCCCGCGGCCATGCTGCTGAGCGTCGCCCTCAAGGGGCCGCGGCGCTCCATCATCCCGAAGAAGAAGCGCGCTCCGGCCCCCGTGCCCACGGGGGAGCTTCCTCCCGGAGTCTGACTCCGGAGGACTGGCGCGCCTCGCGCGCCCCGCTCCCGGGCTCAGGCCTTCTTCGCGGACGGCTTGTTGATGTTGGCGAAGAAGTCGTTGCCCTTGTCGTCCACGACGATGAAGGCGGGGAAGTCGACGACGTCGATCTTCCAGACGGCCTCCATGCCCAGCTCCTGGTACTCCAGGACCTCCACCTTCTTGATGCAGTCCTGGGCCAGCCGCGCCGCCGGGCCGCCGATGGAGCCGAGGTAGAAGCCGCCGTGCTTCTTGCACGCCTCGGTGACGGCGGGCGAGCGGTTGCCCTTGGCCAGCATCACGAAGCTGCCGCCCTGGGCCTGGAACTGGTCCACGTAGGCGTCCATGCGTCCCGCCGTCGTCGGGCCGAAGGAGCCGGAGGCGTAGCCCTCGGGCGTCTTCGCCGGGCCGGCGTAGTAGACCATGTAGTCCTTGAGGTACTGCGGCATGCCCTGGCCGGCGTCCAGGCGCTCCTTGAGCTTCGCGTGGGCGATGTCGCGCGCCACCACCATGGGGCCGGTGAGCGACAGGCGCGTCTTGATGGGGTAGCGGGACAGCTCGGCGCGAATCTCGCTCATGGGCTTGTTGAGGTCGATCTTCACCACCTCGCCGCCCAGGTCCGAGTCCGTCGTCTCCGGCAGGTACTTCGCCGGGTCGGCCTCGAGCTGCTCCAGGAAGATGCCGTCGCGGGTGATCTTCCCCAGCGCCTGCCGGTCCGCCGAGCACGACACGGCGATGGCCACCGGGCAGGACGCGCCGTGGCGGGGCAGGCGGATGACGCGCACGTCATGGCAGAAGTACTTGCCGCCGAACTGCGCGCCGATGCCCATGCGCTGCGTGAGCTTCAGCACCTCCTGCTCCAGCTCCACGTCACGGAAGCCGCGGCCCTGGGCGTTGCCCTCGCGCGGCAGCGTGTCCAGGTAGCGGGCGGAGGCGTACTTGGCCGTCTTGAGGGCGAACTCGGCGGAGGTGCCGCCGATGACGATGGCCAGGTGGTACGGCGGGCACGCGGCGGTGCCCAGCGAGCGGATCTTCTGGTCGAGGAAGTTGAGCAGGCTCTGCGGATTCAGCAGCGCCTTGGTCTCCTGGTAGAGGTAGCTCTTGTTCGCGGAGCCACCGCCCTTGGCCATGAAGAGGAACTTGTAGGCGTCGCCCCCGGTCGCGTAGAGCTCGATCTGCGCGGGGAGGTTGTTGTTGGTGTTGACCTCCCGGTACATGTCCAGCGGCGCCATCTGCGAGTAGCGCAGGTTGGACGTCTGGTACGTGTCGAAGACGCCGCGGGAGATGGCCTCCTCGTCGTTGCCGGTGGTGAGGACGTACTGGCCCTTCTTGCCCATGACGATGGCGGTGCCCGTGTCCTGGCAGGAGGGCAGCACGCCGCCGGCGGCGATGTTGGCGTTCTTCAGCAGCTCCAGGGCGACGAAGCGGTCATTGGAGGACGCCTCGGGGTCCTTGAGGATGTGGGCGAGCTGGCCCAGGTGGCCTGGACGCAGCAGGTGCGCGATGTCGCGCATGGCCTGGCGGGTCAGCAGGGTGAGCCCCTCGGGCTCGACCTGGAGGAAGGTGCGCCCCCCGGCCTCGAACGTGGAGACGTAGTCCTTCGTGAGGAGCCGGAAGGGCGTCTCGTCCTTGCCCAGCGGCAGCATTTCCTGGAACTGGAAGTCGGTCATCGCGTGGCCTCTGCGAGAGTGCTGAGGGGTGTAGGCGTAGCGCCGATGCCCCCCGGTTGGGTAGCTGGAAGGCGGCTGCCCGGAGGGCGTGCCGGGGCGAGGCGAGAACCTCTCCCCATGGGAGCTACAAGCAGGGGTGGGGGAGTGTCAGTCTTCCAGGGGCTCGAAGCCGGCCTGGGTGGCGCCCTCCGGGGGGCGGGGAGGAGGGCGAAGGGTCGGCTGGTCGTCAGCCCCGCGTGCCGACAACTCGCGATATGGCCGGGTTGTGAGATGCTGTAGCCCCCCGTGGCTTCTCTCTCCTATCAGGCACCGCTTCTCGTCATCGTGGGACTGCTCGCCGCCAACGCGCGCGCGGCCGAGCCTTCGTCCGTGGAGCAGCGGGCGCGCGAAGACCTCGACAGGCAACTCCAGGCGCTCGTGCAGACGCCGCCGCCAGAGGTGGTCATCTCCTACGAGGGGCTCCCCGGCGCCGGTACGACGCGTGGCTACAAGCTGGTGGAGGCGGATTTCTCCCTCAACGGCCAGCCGCTGGCGGTCCCCGGGCCGGACAAGCTGAACGCGCCGGGGGTGCACCGGCTGGCGGTGGTGAAGGTGGAGGAGGGCTCCTTCACGCTCGTGTCGCGCGTCACCTATGCGAACGACGCGTGGAACCTCTTCAGCGAGGAGAGCGGCTTCCTGTGGAAGCTGACGGCGTCGGTGACGTTCCAGGTGCAGAAGGGGCTGCGGGTGCGGGTGAAGGTGATGCCCGGCATCAACCCCACGGCGCCGGACCCGCGGCTGAAGCTGAAGCTGTCGCATGATGTAGCGGCGGAGATGACCGCGCAGCTCGCGGACGTGGCCATTCCGGATGCGCCGGATGCGGGGACACCCTCGAAGGTGGCGCAGACGCCCACGACGCCCGTCACCTCGCCGGTGCAGCCGGTGTCGGGGACGCAGCCGGCCTCGGGGAAGGCGCCGGTGGTCCTGGCGGCGGAGCGCCCGGAGGAGGGCCCCGCGGCGCCCGCGCGGCTGTTGCTGAAGGTGCTCGCGGGGAAGAAGCCGCTGGCCGCCACGGTGTACCTGCGCGGGAAGGGCGCGCCGAAGCAGGTGCTGGTGGACGCCAAGGCGCGCAAGCCCACGCCGGTGCTGCTGCCGCCGGGCGAGTACACGGTGGACGTGCTGTCGCGGGGCTACCTGGCGCAGACGCGCAAGGTGAAGCTGACGCGGGAGACGGAGCCCACGGTGTCCTTCACGCTGGCGAAGGCGCCGGCGAAGAAGACGCAGCAGGCCCGTGTGAAGAACGAGCGCGTGGAGCTGCCAAAGGAGCCGCGCTTCGAGGAGAAGCAGTCCGCGCCGCGCAAGGGCACCACGGTGGGGCTGGCGCTGCTGGTGGACATGCTGGTGCGTGACGAGTCGCTGCGCCTGCGCATCGAGGGCCACACGGACAACCGCGAGGGCCCGGCCGCGTCCCGGCAGGCGCTCTCCGAGGCCCGTGCGAAGGCCGTGGCGGCGCTGCTGGTGGACTCGGGGCTGGACGCTTCGCGCATCGAGACCGGGGGCATGGGGGATACCCGGCCCAAGGCGCCGAACCTGATTCCCAAGGGCCGCGAGCTGAACCGCCGCGTGGAGTTCGTGCTGCTGCGCGGGAAGTAGGCGCGCCGCTTCTCGTTGGGGCTACAGGCCGCTCGGGAGCCGGGAGCGCCAGTCGCGGTAGCGCTGGCGGGCGGCGTTTCGCTCCTCGGGGTTGCGGAAGAAGAGGCCGGCTCCGCCATCGTAGGGAGCGTACACGTGTCCGGTCGTGCACGAGGCGAGGAGCACCATCCGGGGCGCGTCCTCGGCGACGGCTCGTAGTCCATGGCGGCAGCCTACCTTCGCGTTAGCGGCCTGGCTTTGTGTTTCGTGAGGTGGCGCGCTGGCCAATCTCCGGGAAGCGCTCGTAGGCGCGCACCCGCGTGTCGAGGTCGAGCGGCGCTTCGGTGAGCCGGACGATCCACCCGCCTTCGTGGTGTGCCGCGCTCGGGAGAGCAGGTCCGCGTCGCGCGATGAGTCCGGGAACCCATGGCGTGAGACTTCTATTCGTCCCCTGGCCTGGTTTCCCGGGGCAGTTCAAGAAGCGGCCTGATTCAGGACGCGGATGGGTCCTGCCATGGAGCCGCCTCGGCCACGCGGTAGCCGCAACGGTAACTCGGGCATGTTCGGAGTGCCGGGAGACCGAGGACCCGCGAAGCTCCAGGCCCTGTCTCCCATGCCACGACTTCTGGCCATGTCAGTCCCCGAGCGGCCATGCGCGGAATGGAGCGTCCATTCCGCATGTCCTGTCAGGCGCTCATCGCTCATGGGCCCGGCCTCACCGTCCGGCACGTCAACCCCGGGCCGCCATGCACGGAATGGAGCGTCCGTTCCGCGTGGTGCGCGCAGTCCTCACCGCTTCACCAGCCTGACCTCCCCCACCTTGTCATCTGTTCCTGGCCGCCATGCGCGGAATGGAGCGTCCATTCCGCGTGACCCTCCGGGTCCTCGCCGGTGGCGGGCTCCAGCCTCCCCGCCATGTCAGACCCCTGGGGGAGACACCATGCCGCGGGAGGAGTGCCCCTTTCTGCGGAGCGCCACCCCAGGGGCGAGAGGGAGGGGAAGGGGTATGTGGACGGCGGAGCAGTTGTACCTCATGCGCATGCGGGACCCGGCGGCGGTGCTGGCACCGTGGGGCTCCAGCACGCTTGCGCCTGGAGCGGAGCACGTCGAACCCGTCATTGAGGGCCGCCCCGTTCGCGCCTTCTCCGATGCACCGCCATGGCCCAGGCACCGCCAGGCGGCGCCCTGCCTCGTGCGAATTCCTGCCGCGCCACGCATGAGTCGAGGCCCGGGACCGCCATTCTCGAGTTCTCGTCGGGGGGGGCCTGCATCGTCGAGTTCTTCCGGTAGACTCCCGCCTCACCGAAGAGCCCGGATGCCGTGCGCCGATGGGCGGCGCCGCTCTGGAAGAGGGGGCCCATGCAGAGCTCGAAAGAACCGGTGCGCAACGAGTACCTGGACCAGGTGCGCGAGCAGCAACAGCGCCTCGAAGTGGACCTGAAGGCGCGCAAGGTGATGTCGCCCATGCAGGCGCAGGCCAACGCGCTTCCCATGCGGCGCGCGGCGGGGCCGGCGGCCGTGGCGGAGCGGACGGGGAACGCGGTGGACGTGCGTATCACCGGCTTCTGGCGGTGGAAGACGGTCATCGTCCCGCCGAACGCCTACGTCGTGCACACGCGGCGGGGCCACTCGCAGCCGCTGCACATCGGTCTTGGGGTGTCGTTCCGGTTCGACCCGGCGCAGGACTCGTTCATCGTCGCACCGGGGGCGATGCAGACCATTATCATCAACGCGCACTGCATCTGCCGCGAGCTGCAGGGGCTGCTGGTGCAGGGCTATGTGCAGTGGATCATCGAGGATTTCGGCACCGCGTACCGGAAGCTGGACTTCACGGACGCGGAGGACCCGATGCGCGTGGTCAACGTGCAGCTCCGCGAGCAGGCGGAGGCGGCCATCAAGGACAAGGTGGCCACGATGAGCATCGACGCGGTGCTCTCCGACAAGCAGCCCATCATCGAGGAGCTCACGGCGCGGCTCCGGCACGTGGCGGAGGGCGGTGGCGGCGGAGACAAGGGCCTGGGCCTGCGCATCGTCACGGTGCAGATCAAGGAGGCGGTGGTGAGCTCCGCGCGCCTCTGGGAGAGCCTCCAGACGCCGTTCCGCGCCGAGCGCGAGCGGATTGCCCGGCTGGCGGCGCTGGGGACCGAGGAGGCCCTGGCCCAGCGCGAGCTGGAGGTGGAGCAGGCTCGGGAGCGGATGCGGCTGGAGAGTGATGGTGAGCTGGCCATGCTGAAGGCCCACAAGGACGCGGAGGCGTACGATCGCGAGCAGACCGAGCGGCTGCGGCGCCAGCAGCGCGAGGAGGAGGACGCGCGGAGGCTGGCGGTGGAGCGGCAGCAGTCCGCGCTCCAGGCCGCGGAGCTGGAGAAGGCCCGGCTCGCCGTGGAGGCGGAGCTGACGCGGCTGAAGCAGGAGGCCGAGGCCGTGAGGCTCAAGCGCGAGGCGCTGGCCGCCACGGAGGCCGGTGACGTGCAGCGCGCGGCGAGCAACCGCCAGGCACGCGTGGAGCTGGAGCTGCTGGAGGCGCGGCAGCACATCCTCAACGGGCTCACTCCCGCCAACGTGCAGGCGCGGCTGGTGGAACTGCTGCCCGACATCGCGGAGAAGCTGCCGAAGCCCCAGGAGCTGCGTTCGGTCTCCATCGGAGGCAGCGGCGGTGCGCAGGATGGGCAGGGCGTGACCACGCTGGTCGCGCAGATGATGGCCCTGATGAACGTTCTCAAGGCCGAGGGCTCCGGCCGTGCGCCGACGACGGCCGCGCGGGAAGGGCAGGGCGGAACCTCGAAGGAGCCCGAGCTTCGCTGAGTCCATCCGCGATGTGGCCCATACCCTGGATCACTTCACGGCTGCGGGCTCAGGCATCGGCGTGGCGCGACGTGCACGTGCGACTTGCCCGCGGCAACTTCGCTATGGCACCCACTGCGTGTCGTATGCGGGGCCGGCCGCCAAGAATGCGTTGCGAGGAATGCGGCATGATGCGGTCTGGCTGGAGCGCGGGAGCGTGCTGGTGGCATCACGCCTATGCCCACACGAACCACTCCCAGTCGTCCTCATCCACCGTGACGCCGCTCCACCGTCTCCACGCGAGCACCTCCGCCTGCCACACCTCCACTCCTCCCTCGATGGGCCGCAGCACCGTCTCGGGGGACTCCACGAGCGCGCGGCCCGTGCGCCGCGCCCAGGCTTCCCACCAGGGTGGGGGCCCCGGTGTGTGCGTCACGGCGCGAAGCAACAATCCCGGGCCCGCGACGGGCAGGTACCAGTCCTCGGTGTCATCGGGGGGAATGACACGCCCGGATTCATGCGTCCCACCTCACAGGCGAGGGGGGATGATGCCCGGAGTCGGGTTGCTTTCGACAGTCCACGGCTGCCATTCCGTGGAGGGGCCCGTTGCGGCCCACCAGGTACAGGCTGACCTCGTGTTCGGCCATTGATTTCCGCGGAGGGCTCGCATCTTCTCGTAGGGCAGGGGAACCCCAGGAACCATGCTGCAACCACAGCCCGATGCCACGTTGAAGACCCGTCTCGCCCAGCTCCGTGACTGTCTTTCCACGGACCTCATCGAGCGAGAGACACCCATCCGCCTCGCGCTGTTAGCCGCGCTGGCCGGAGAGCACCTGCTGCTGGTCGGACCTCCCGGCACGGCGAAGAGTGAGCTCGCTCGCCGCCTGCGCCTGGCCTTCCGGGATGCCCCTCTCTTCGAGCGCCTGCTGACGCGCTTCACGGTGCCCGAGGAGTTGTTCGGCCCACTCTCCATCAAGGCGCTGGAGGAGGATCGCTACCACCGGCAGACGGAGGGCTACCTGCCGTCGGCGGCGTTCGCCTTCCTCGACGAAATCTTCAAGGCGAACAGCGCCATCCTCAACTCGCTGCTGACGCTGCTGAACGAGCGCGAGTTCGACAACGGCACGCAGCGGGTTCCGACGCCGCTCATCTGCGTCATCGGCGCCAGCAACGAACTGCCCGAGGGCGAGGAGTTGGGCGCGCTCTATGATCGCTTCCTGCTGCGCTGCCGCGTTCCTCCGGTCTCGGCCGAGGGCTTCGATGCGCTGCTGAACCTGCGGAGCACCCGGCCTATGGAGCCGGACGTGGCCCTGCGTCTGACGAGGGCCGAGCTGGAACAGTTCCGCGAGGCGGCTCGGGCGGTGGTGCTGCCCCCGGACGTCAGCGCCCTCATCAAGGCCCTGCGTGCCTTCCTGGAGACCCAGAAGATCGCCGTTTCGGACCGGCGGTGGCGGAAGATTGTCTATCTTTTGCAGGTGTCGGCCCTCAGCCACGGCCGCATGGAGGTGTCTGTCTGGGATGGTTGGCTGTTACAACACTGTGTCTGGGAAAAGCCCGAGCAGTGCGCCGCCATCTTCGACTGGTACCAGTCCCGGCTGGGGACGGCCTCCGCCTCGGAGCCCGAGCGCTTCACTCGACTGGTTGCGGCCCTCGAGAACCAGCTTGAGTTCGAGAAGAAGACCCGCTCCCAGGCACGGGATGAGAAGGGACATCCGCTCTACGTCGACCACAAGGGCAAGCCCACCGCCGAGGCGCAGGGCTGGAAGCGGAAGGCCAACTCGGCTCAGGAGCCGTTGTTCCTCGCGCCTCCGGGGCGGAACGCGGACCGGACCGTCGGCGGTGAGGGTATGACGCGGCAGGAGATCCGCGCGTATTTCAGTAACAACTACCATCTGGATGCCGACTGGCAGAAGTATGTCGCCAACGAGAACAACTTCTACTTCGAGTCCACGACGCTGCCGCCCTTGATGGAGCCGACCCGATATTCACAGCTCCACATCGATGGCCGTGTGCGGCAGGTGTACGAGCTGTCCGCGGAGCTGGCGGCGTATTCGCGCGGGCTCGACGAGCAGATTCAATCGGTGACCTCGGTGGTGGAGAGTCATCTGTGGATCGCCCCGGGCTTCTCCCGCCCCGCGCGCGCCAACCTGGAGCTGCGCCGGGAGCACGTGAAGCGCCTCGAGGGCCGGCTGACAGCGCTCCACGCGGGGTTCCTCGGGCTGCCCCGGAGTGAGGTGTGAGCGCCGTCAGCGCCTTCGACGCGGGCGCCTTGGAGCAGCGCTACACGCTGCTGGACCGGCTGCCGGAGTCGCTCTTCCACGCCGCCGCGACGCACCTGCACGGCACGCTGCGGGAGCGGGTGGACGGGTTGCTGCAATGGCATGACGCGCTCCTGAAGGGGGCGCTGCCCGAGCTGGACGGGCTGAAGTGGCCGGACCGTTCGAGCGCGGAGCTGATTCGCGCCGAGCTTACCGCGCTGCGTCTCCCGCACTTCTGTCAGGGCGAGAAGTCCCTGGTGGAGGCGCTGCTGCTGGATGTGCTGGAGGCGGCTTCGACGGGCATTCTTCCCCGCTCGGAGTGGCAGGCCCAGTTGCTCCAGCAGTTGCGGGAGCAGCGGGGGCCTCGCGTTCGGAGGAAGGTGTCTGGGCGGGCAGCGCCGGCCGAAAAACGTGGCCAGGGTGCCTCTGGGACCGGACACGCCCGGGAGCGGGAGGTTCCTCCGGGGGAGGGGGCGTCCGCGAGTGGAGGGGGCACCTCCCCGGGAGAGGGGAGTGGGGACGCCGGTGGTGTCGCGGAGCAGGAACTGGATGCGGAGACCCTGGCGGAGCTCGAAGCCGAGGCTTCGCGGCTCGCGGACCTCCGGGTGGCGGACTCGATCCGCAAGAGATTGCGAAGTCCCTGGGAGGAACGCGTTCGTCTCTGGGCCGACCTGGAGGACGTCTTCGGCGAGCTGGCGATGCTGCTGGGGCGAGGCTGGGACCTGACGCGCGGCCTGCTGCGCTCACAGGGCTGGCTGGAGGTGGTGCGGCTGCGCGAGCTGCTGGAGCGGCTTCCCGCACTGCGTGAGCTCGTCCGGGTGCTCGGGAGGATGCAGACGTCGGAAGACCCGAACGTGCCTCCCGTCATGGAGTCCATCATCGGTCCCCTGCGGCGCATCTTCGAGGAGCGCCGCGAGGTATACAGCCCGCTCGCGCGCTCGGAGACGCGGGGCATCGAACGCTCGGACGACGTGCAGCGCATGTTACCCTTCGAGGCCGCACTGTTGGGACATCCGGTGTTGCGGCTGCTGTGGCATGCGCGCCGGGCGGAGCGGGCGCTGCTCACCTACCGGGTCGAGGGGCTGGATTTCGAGCGCGTCCAGGTCGAGACCGAGGTGCACGCGTCCCAGCAGCATGTCCGACCCGCGGAGACGCGAGGGCCCATCTTGATATGTCTCGACACGTCCGGTTCCATGGAAGGCACGCCGGAGGTGGTCGCCAAGGCGCTGGTGCTGGAGGCGATGCGCGTGGCCTTCGGGGAGAAGCGGGCCTGCTACCTGTATGCCTTCAGTGGGCCAGGTGACGTGGCGGAGCACGCACTGGAGATGACGGAGGCCGGGCTTACCCGGCTGATGGCCTTTCTCACGCAGTCCTTCTCGGGAGGCACGGATGTGACGGCACCCCTCGTGCGCGCCGTCTCCAAGCTCGACGCCGAAGGATGGGAGCGTGCGGACCTGTTGCTCGTCAGCGACGGCGAGTTTGCGGTGCCTCCAGCCACCCGCGAGCTGCTGACCCGGGCCAGCTCACAGAAGGGGCTGCGGTCTCACGGCCTCCTCATCGGCGCAGGGGAGGGGGCGGCAATGGCGGCCATCTGTTCGCCAGTGCACCGTTTCAACGACTGGTCGGTACTCCTGGGCAATCACTCCGCGCGGTGACACTCCGGCGAGCCCCCGGTGTTCCCTGGGAGTCCACCCCAGCGGAGACATACCCATGGTTCGCAGGCGCGTCATCGCGTGTCTGACGAGTGCGCTCGCACTCGGCGGATTTTCCGGATGTACGGACCCGATTCAGACCGAAGCTCGGGCACCGGAGGTCCCGCCCACGGCGGAAGCCCACGCCGTCACCCAGTCCCAGGCTGAACTGGGAAGCACCCACACCGGCAGAAGGCTTTTCAGTCAGGCCTTTCCCGACACCAATGGGCGCTCCTGTGCCACGTGTCATGTGCTCGATGAGAGCACGGCCCTCAGGCCCGCGAACGTCGAGGCGCGGCTGGCCGCCAATCCCAGCGACCCGCTGTTCAACCGCATCGACGCGGATGACCCGAACGCGGCCGTGCCCACCTATGAGCACCTCAAGAAGGGGCTCGTCCGCGTCGTGCTGCCGCTCCCCGCGAACATGGACGTCATCGACGTCGACGGCAACGTCGTCACTCCTGCTGACCGGAAGGTCGCCGTCTGGCGCGCGGTTCCGAGCATCCAGGACACCGCCATCACAGGCGCATTCCAGTACGACGGCCGCGAGGCGAGCCTGGAAGGGCAGGCGCAATCCGCCATCACCAGTCACAGCGAAGGCGGCCAGGTGGCGCTGTCTCAGTTGCGCGCCATCGCGGACTTCCAAAGGGGCGTGTTCTCGTCACCCCGCGCACGGTTCGTCTCGGAATGGCTGGATTATGGCGTCCCGCGTGAGCAGGTCCCCATCCCGGAGGACTCCATGCCGCTCACTGCCCAGGAGCGGCGCGGCCGGGAGGTCTTCAAGCTCGCCTGTCAGGGCTGCCACGGTGGTGCACCGATGACCGACATCACGCACCCCGGGCTGAACGAGTTCGCGCGGCAGGGCCGCGTGACAAAGCCCGACGGCAATGTCGTGTTCAGCATCATCCCGGGTGTCGGCCCCGTCCCGGTGACGGCGTCACGCGCGGATGACAAGTTCATCAACGTGGGGGCTGGGCTCTTCTCCTACCTGGGACAGATTGGTCAGTTCCCGGCGTTCAACGCCCCCGTGGAGTTGCCGCGGTACCGCTTCCGCTTCTACACGGACAGCACGCGCCAGCAGCAGGTGACGGACCTCCCGCCCATCCCGGTGACCGCCAGCGGTCACCCATACGACGTGAACCCGGCGCTGGACGAGAACGGGGCCCCCATTGTTGGTCCCAACCTCCTGCCCCAGTGGTTCACCACCGATCCGGGCCGCGCCCTCATCACCGGAGACCCACTGGACTTCGAGGCCTTCGACGTCCCGGCGCTTCGAGGCGTCGCGCGGACGGCACCGTACTTCCACGACAACAGCCATGAGACGCTGCGGGACGTCGTCAACACCTACAGCCAGTTCATCCTGCAGTTCACCCCTCCGTTGAACCTGCCCGCGGTCCACCCGCCGGAGACGCCCACCGGGCCCCCCGAGTCGCTCAGTCCCGCCCAGAAGCAGGACCTGCTCCAGTTCTTGAACAGGCTCTGAGCGACCCGGGCGCGTGCGCTACGAGGTGACGGCGTCGTACTCCTCCCAGTTGGGGATGGGGGGAGGGATGTCCTCGGCGGGACGTCCCTCCTGCCGCGCCAGATGGCACTCCAGCGCCCGGTCCATCATCGGGGAACCCCAGCTCCGCACCGATGCATCGAGCAGGGCGGAGAGGTCCTCGGTCGAGCCCAGCCGCGAGAGCGCCCAGGCCGCTTCGTTCAATTCCGCAATGCGCTGCCTGGAAGGCCGGAGTTCGTCCTCGGCGAGCACCTTCCTCAGCACGGGTCGGCTGGCGTCCGCGTCCACATGGGCAAGCCAGCGCACCGCCTCGGCGCGCAGTCGCGGCTCGGAGGGGTCGAGGGCTGTCTGCTGGACCAGCGGGAGCCACTCGCGCTTGCCCTCTCGTGCGAGGCACGCGGCCGCGCGGAGGCGCACCCGGGCATGGTTCGAGTGGACCAGGGAAGTAAGCCGGTCGCACCAACCGGCCCCGGTTTCGCCCAATGCGAACAGCCCCTCCAGGGCGGAGGCCCGTGCCTCGTCATCCGTGCCTCGCAGCGCGGCCAGGAACAGGGGACGGTCTCCAAGCTCCGGCTCTTGGGCCGCGCGCCGGAGGACGAAGCGGACGAGGGGCGCGTTGTCGGGGTACCTCGCCGCGACGAGAGTCCAGCGGACCACCATGTCGCGGTCGTGGTCTAAGAGGTGGTCGAGCAGCGCGCGACGTACCCCCTCCGCGATGTTGAAGTCGCAGAGGAGGGAGCAGAGGAGCGGGCGGGCGTCCCGCCATTCCACCAGCAATTTCACCGCTCGGGAGAAACCCGGTGGGCTCCTCATGATTCTGTAGGAAACGGTCTGGGCAACGCTCTCCGCGCGCGCGATGCGGCGCAGGCGGCGCAGCAGCACTTCCTGGCCGAAGTGGGCGAGCAGGTCCGGAAGCGGCAGCCGGAGCAGGTCAGCGGCACATTGCTGGAGCTGGGGATTCGCGCGGACAAGGCGTGCCAGTTCTTCGGCGGACATGATCCGGAACTCGAGCCATTCCAGCTCCTGGGTGGCCATGTCGCGGAGCCACTCATCGAGGAGCATCCCTGCCTCCGGGCGTTCACGATGGGCCAGCGCCACCTTGAGGTTGGCCTCGCTGCCTCGGGGCCCTTCCGCCGCGAGTTGATGGCGGTCGCACGAGTACCAACGCGTGTAGAGCCACTCGACGAGCGGGGAGGGCAGGGGTGTGGTTTCCGTAGCGGTAAGCACGCTCGTCCGCTCATGGGGCGAGACCTCTTGCAATGCGGCCTCGGCGGCTGCCCATGCATCCTCCGTTTGCGCCAGGGTGAGGACGGATTCCAGCGGTGGGCGACAGCACGGACACATGTGCGACAGGGGCAGTTCGAGCAACCGGGTGAGCTCTGGCCCGGAGAGCCGCTGACCATGCGTCGCCAGGACTCGTAGCGCCACGCTTCGAGTGGTGAGGTGCTCCCGGGAGTCGAAAACCAGCGGGAGCAGGAGCGAGGACAACTCCGGCCCTCCGAAGATGCCGAGCAGGCGGACGAGCCGGCGCCGAAGCTCGGCGTTCTCCGGTGGAGTTGTTCGCAGGATGGACAGCAGTTGCGCGCGGATGTTCTCGCGCGAGGACCACACCAGACTGGGGATTGGGGACACTCCAGACGCCGAGTTGGGGCCGGCTGGCGAGACCGGCTGCGAGGATGCAGGAATGCCCGTAAGGTAGCCGGCGTCTGTCCCGACGGCAACCCGGGCTGAAGGAATGGCGGTCATCGTGAACAGGAAGAGCCCAGGAGGTGCATCGTGATGGCGGAGCGCGTGGCGGACCTGCTCCGTGAGCTCGCGGCGGTACTGCCGGCCGAGTCCTTCGTCACGGACGCGGACGTCCTCGAAGCGCATCGTCGAGACCAGGCCGAGTGGGCTCCGGCCGGAGTGCCTCACGTCCTGGTCCGCCCGTCCTCCACCGCCGAGGTGCAGGCCACGCTCCGCGTCGCCTCCGCCCTCCGCGTTCCCGTGGTGCCGCGAGGCGCGGGCTCGGGGTTGTCGGGTGGCGCGAATGCCGTGGACGGTTGCATCGTCCTCTCGCTCGCGCGGATGAACCGGGTGCTGGAGGTGGACCGGCGCGGCATGTTCGCCGTCGTCCAGCCCGGCGCGCTCAACGCGGCGGTCAAGGCCGCGGCGGCGGAGCAGGGGCTCTGGTACGCGCCCGACCCCGCGAGCTGGGAGTTCTCCTCCATCGGCGGCAACCTGGCCACCAACGCGGGCGGCCTGTGCTGCGTGAAGTACGGCGTGACGGGGGATGCCGTGCTGGGGCTGGAGGCCGTGCTCGCGGATGGCTCGGTCGTCCGCACCGGCGGGCGCACGATGAAGAGCTCCGCTGGCTACGGCCTCACCCGGTTGTTCGTCGGCTCCGAGGGGACGCTCGGCGTCATCACCGAAGCCACGCTGAAGCTGCGGCCCCGGCCGCCGAAGGCGACGACACTCGTGGCCTCGTTCCCGACGCTCGTCGGCGCCGGGGTGGCGGTGACGGAGATCATGGCCTCCGTTCGCCCCTCGCTCCTGGAGCTCATGGACCGCGCCACCGTCCGCGCCGTCGAGTCCTTCGGCTCCATGGGCCTGGACGTGGATGCCGCCGCGCTCCTGCTGGCCCGCTCCGACGCGGGAGGCGAGCAGGGCATCGCGGAGATCTCCCAGATGGCCGCGGCCTGTGAGGCCGCCGGAGCCACCTTCGTCGCGCACTCCGCCGACGAGGCCGAGGGTGAGCTCCTGATGCAGGCCCGCCGGCTCGCCTATCCCGCGCTGGAGAAGCAGGGGGCCACGCTGCTCGATGACGTGGGGGTTCCGCTCTCGCGCATCGCGGACCTGTTGGCCGCCGTCGAGCGGATTGCCCTGGAGCGGGGCGTGCTCATCGGCACCTTCGGCCATGCGGGCGACGGCAACATGCACCCCACCGTGGTCTTCGACCGGAACGACCCGGCCGAGCTGGAGCGGGCGAGGGCGGCCTTCGACGACATCCTCCGCGCCGCGCTCGAGCTGGGCGGCACCATCACCGGCGAGCACGGCGTTGGCGCGCTCAAGCGCCCCTTCCTGGGCGAGCAGCTCGGCCCGGGAGGTCTCCGCCTCCACCACGCCATCAAGGCCGCGCTGGACCCGCTCGGCATCCTCAACCCCGGCAAGGTGTTCTGACCTCCGGGCCGGCGTCCGTGCCAGAGTACGCCCCCGGAGACACCCCATGCCCCGCCTCGTTCCACTCCTCGCCGCCCTCGCCCTGGGAGCCCTCGCCTGCGAGCGGAAGGCTCCGCCCGCAGCGCCGCCGGCGCAGCAGGCCGCCCCCCAGCAGCGGATCGCCTCGGGGTCGGGCCCCATCGTCATCGGCACCCTCGGCAGTCTCACGGGCTCGGAGGCGTCGTTCGGCACCGTGGTGCTCGACGGCATCCAGTTCGCGGTGGAGGAGGTGAACGCGGCGGGTGGGGTGAAGGGCCGGAAGGTGGAGCTGCGCTCCTACGACAGCCAGGGCCGCATCGAGGAGTCCGTGGCCGCCGCCCAGCGCCTGCTCACGCAGGACCGCGTGGTGCTCATCCTCGGGGACGTGACGTCGTCCGGCTCGCTGGCCATCGCGGACGCGGTGCAGGCGGCGCGGGTGCCCATGGTGACGCCCTCCTCCACGCACCCGGACGTGACGAAGAAGGGCGACTACATCTTCCGTACCTGCTTCATCGACCCCTTCCAGGGAGGCGCCATGGCGCGCTTCGCCCGGGAGAACCTCAAGCTGGACCGGGTGGCGGTACTGCACGACGCCAAGAACGCGTCCTCGCTCGGTCTGAGCGAGGCCTTCCAGGACGCCTTCAAGAAGCTGGGCGGCACGGTGGTCGCCGTGGAGAGCTACGCCAAGGGTGACACCGACTACCGCGCGCCGCTGCTGGCGGTGAAGAAGGTGAAGCCGCAGGCCCTGTACCTGCCGGGCTTCTACAGCGAGGTGGGTGTCATCGCCCGCCAGGCCCGCGAGCTGGGCATGACGCAGCCCCTGCTGGGCGGAGATGGCTGGGAGTCCGACCGCATCTTCGAACTGGCGGGCGGCTCGCTGGAGGGCGCGTACTACTCGTCGCACTACGCGGAGGACAACCCCGCGCCGGAGCTGCAGCGCTTCATCTCCGCGTTCCGCACCCGCTACGGCCGCTCACCCGAGGCCGCGTCCGCGCTGGGGTATGACGCCGCCCGGGTCGCGCTCGCGGCCATGGAGCGGGCGGAGTCCCTCACCGGCCCCGCCATCCGCGACGCGCTCGCCGCCACGAAGGACTTCCCCAGCGCCACGGGCACGCTCACGCTCGATGCCAATCGCAACCCCGTGAAGCCCGCCGTCATCCTGACCATCCGCGACGGCAAGCGGAAGTTCGCCGCCGCCGTGACGCCCTGACGTCACCGGCGCGTGCTGCTCGCACCGCGAGCCTGGCGCGCCGGCTTCACCACGTAGGCGCCCGTCTTCGGGTCCACCGACGTCACCGGGAGGTGCCGGGCCTCCTCGAAGAAGGTGTAGGCCGGCTGGAGGCTGCGCCAGAACGCCACGAGCGGGTCGGTGCTCGAACGGCCTCCCTCCAGGGCCTTCATGCCCTTGTCATCGAGCCGGCGCGGGAAGATGTGGATGGGGACGTTCCGCTTCGTCTTCTCGCGGGTGTCCAGCACCATCAGGTACAGCTCCTGGATGGGTTCATCCTCGATGGCGATGCAGCCGATGCTCACGCAGTCACCGTGGACGAAGATGTTCCCTCCCGGGTCCGCGGCCGTCTTGTGGCGCTTGTCCGCCTCGTTCGGATAGCTGACGCGCATGGACAGGTGGTAGTCGCTCCACGGGTTGAACAGGTCGATGGTGTAGAAGCCCTCGGGTACCTGCAGGTCGCCGCGCTGGCGCTTCGGCCCCAGCTCGCCCGACGCGGCGCAGAACGGGTACGTCTTCACCTTCACCAGCGGGCCCGCCTTCGCGCCCGCCCAGACCTCCAGCTCGCGCTCGTGCTTGAAGGCCCGCACGTACATCTGCTCCGGGGGCCAGGCCACCCCCGCGGCCTTGAAGAGCCCGGCGACGACGGGCGCCTTGCTCTTCCTCGCGGAGGCGACCCGGGGGGGCTCCGCGTGTGCGGAGAGGGCGAAGAACATCAGCAGGCAGGTGGCAAGCGTCCTCATGCCGCCTGGGACACCCCGGGTGTGCCGGCCGTTCCCCGGGCCTTGCTCAGCGTGCATGCCGCTCCCTCCTCAGGGGTCTCCAGCGGTAGGCGCACTCGGTGAGGTGCAGCACCGAGTCCAGCCTCGCGCCCGGAGCCAGCGGCCCCTCGTCGAAGTACTCGCAGTAGAGCTGGACGGGCCTGACGAAGCGCGCGTTCCATGGCTCGCGGTCGATGGTGAGCACGTAGACGAACCCCTCCGCCACGCCGAGCGCGTCGTAGCACTCGACCAGCGGCTCGTGCAGGTCCTCCAGCCCCCGCCACACGCTGCCCGCGGGGGGCAGGGTGCTCGGGCGCGTGTCGAAGACGCCCACCAGCCGGCCGCCGGGGAACTCCGGTTCCGGGTCCACCGTGGTCGTGAGCAGGTCCCCCTCGCGGGCCATCACCATCCGCGCCTCGCCGAACTCGTGGAACTTGAACTCCTTCAGCGCGTTGCCCACGCGGCGCATCACCGGGTCGTTCGTCTCACTGCGCACGAAGTAGCCGCCGCGCCGCCAGTCCCCGTTCGCGTTCCGGTAGCGCACCGCCGCGCGGTAGCTCACCTGGTAGAAGCACACGCCCAGCAGCGGAATCAGCCCCTGGGGCCGCATGTCCCGCAGGGACGACATCAGCACCTGCACCCACGCGGTGCCGTGGAATACCTCCGGCTCCAGCGGCGCGGGCAGCAGGCGGGCCAGGCGCTCCGGCTCCACCGCGTAGTTGATGGACACCGCCTCCACCCAGTGCGTCTGTACCTGGGTGAGCCAGGGCACTGACGGGCACTCCTCCATGCCCGGCGTGGTGGGGCTCGGGTCATGCGCTCCCGCGAGCGCATCGTGCGCCAGGCGCAGGGCCTCGTGTCCCGCCGGGCTCAGCGACCACAGGCGTCCCTCCGCGCGAGCCAGTCCCGCGCCGGTGAGCCCCCGCAACACCGCGCCCGGGTCCTTCACCCCGGCGTCCGCCAGCCGCTGGCGGAGCGACTCCTCGGGAAGCCCGAGCGGCTCCACGGCCAGCGCCACCAGCGCCGCGAGCGACTCCGGGCTCATACCAGCCGTGCCCCGACGCTCCCCGAGGCCAGCCTGCGCAGGCGGGCGCGGTGGAGGGCGAACCCGCCGCCGAACTGCACGGCGAACCACAGCCCCGCCAGCACGAGGAAGGCCTGGTCCGGAACCCGGGTCATCCCCAGCGCGGCCAGCGCGAAGGCGGCGGCCACCAGGAACCAGACGCGGCCCATCAGCGCCCCCATCATGGAGAACGCCGTGGCGAAGAGGACGCAGGCCATCGCCGGCATGAAGAGCCGGTCCAATCCCAGCAGCCAGTTGATGAGCGCCACCAGCACCATGCCTCCGATGAAGGTGGTCCAGATGGCCCAGATCTGCCGCTCGACGAAGGAGCGCGCTCCAGCCGTCTGCCCGCGCTTCAGGATGAAGATGGTGAGGATGTTGAAGCCGAGCAGTCCGGCCCAGAGGAGGGCGTAGGGGCCGGGCACGCGGTGGCCCTGGCTCCAGAGCCAGTGGGTACCCACGAAGCCCCCGGCGTTGACGAAGGCGTGGAGCATCCAGATGACGCCCCAGTTCTGCAAGGCGGTGTCGTCGCGAGCCTGGGCGACGACGCGCCGGATGAGCTCGAGGGCCTGGTTCGCTTCTGCGCGGTTCATCGTGCGCGGCAGTGTATGCCACCGCCACGCGTCCTGCTGGGGCCCGCTCCCGGCGAAAGGCCCGGGGCGGTAGAGTGCCCGGCGGCGCCTCTCCCAGCGCCCAGGCGGGAGCCCCGTGACGAGACGCTTCAGGCAGGTGGCCGGCATCACCCTGTTGGGCCTGGCCATGCGCCTGTGGGGCGCCCTCGCGCAGCCCATGGACTACGACGAGCCGTTCTATCTCGGCGCGGGGCTGGACTACGCACGGTTGATGCGCGACGGGCGCTGGGCGGACATCCCCCGGTACACGCTCAACATGGAGCACCCGGCGTTTTTCAAGCTGGTGTACGGCGCCGCCATCGCGTCGCTGGGGCCGGTGCCGGAAAAGCGCGAGGTGTTCCAGGGCAACACCTTCTCCCGGCCCGTGGGCCTGAGGTACGGCGGCACCGCGCGTGGAATCTCCGTCCTGTTCGGCACGCTCGCGGTGCTCGTGCTGGCGCTGGCGCATCCGCTGGCGGGGCTGGCGCTGGCGCTGCATCCGCTCGGCATCAAGTACACCAGTCAGATCTATCTGGAGGCGCTGCCGCTGCTCACCAGCCTGCTGGTAGCGCGCTACTACCTGCGCTGGCGCGAGGCGCCGCCCGGGGCCGCGCGTTGGGGGGCTCTGGGGCTGTCCGGCTTCTTCCTCGGCATGACAGCGGCCTCCAAGTTCGTCTATTGCGTGGTGGGTCTGGTGGTGGTGGCCCACGCCGTGGGAGCGGCCCTGCGCCAGCGGCGGGGCGGGTGGTGGCGGCCGCTGCTCGCCTGGGGCGTGCTGTCGCTGGCGACCTTCCTCGCCCTCAACCCCGTGCTGTGGCCCGCGCCGCTCACGCTCCTGTCGCGGGTGCTGGACTACCACGTCGGTTTCTCACAAGGCGGCTACGTCCAGGCGCGCGCGTGGCCGGTGTGGCAGCCCCTGGCCTGGCTGGCGATGCCGCTGGGGCCCGCGGAGAACTTCCTCTACGGAAACTCGCTGAGCACCCTCCGGCTCTTCAACGTGAGCCTCACCGCGCTGGCGCTGCTGGGACTGCCCCGTCTCTTCCAGCGCGACCGGTTCCACTTCGTCTGGCTGGTGATGGGGCTCGTGGTGGTGCTCTCCTGGCCCACCAAGTGGGCCCAGTACCTGCTCATTCTCATCGTGCCCCTGTGTGTCTCGGCGGGCCACGCGCTGGAGGCCGCGGGCGAGTGGCTGGAGCGCTGGGAGGAACGGCGGGTCAGCGCCTGAGGATGTGCGGCCCGGGGGCGGACCTCGGAGCCGGGAGGGTCCACCTCGTTCGGCCAGGGGATGTGGCCGAACGAGGGGATGCGGGGTCCCCCGAAAAATTTACTCGCCGAATTTCCCGCAAGCGCGGAGGGTCTTCTCCGACCGCGCGACCCGGCCTGGAGACACAAATGTCTCGGCTATTTTGATTTCAAAACGATTTCAGGGATTCCTTGCGGGATTCTATTTAAAGGAAAAATCCTTTATCATTGAACCGTCTCCCCCCCACAGCACGTCGTCCCCCATCACCGTCAGGAGCGAGGATGTCTCAGCTGAAGAAATGGCACCGGTTGGTCGCAGCAGCGGCAGTGGTCCTGAGTGGGTCTTCCATGGCGGGTGAGAAGGATGATCCCAACGGCCGCCGGCGGGCCATGGACGAGTGGTACAACGAGTCGTACGGCAAGACCTACGGCAAGTCGAAGAAGGGCGGCCCGTGGTCGGCTGAGTTCCGCAGGCACATGAACGAGGCCGCGGCGAAGGAGCGCGCGAAGTACTCGTCGCTGCTGCCGGGCACCGCCACCTCCATCACCGCCTCGGGCGACCCGACGGCCGCGCTGGCCGCCACCGGCACGACGTGGGTGAACATCGGCCCCACGAAGTCCGACTACATCCAGAACGGCAGCTACTCGCTGAACAAGACGGACACGGGCCGCGTCCGCGACATCGTCATCGACCCGACCAACCCGTCCATCATCTATGTCGCCTTCTCCGGCGGCGGCGTCTGGAAGACCACCGACGGCGGCGCGACCTGGACTCCCAAGTCCGATACGCTGGGCAGCCTGTCCACGGGCTCGCTGGCGATGGACCCCAACAACAACAACACGCTGTACGTGGGCCTGGGCGACCCGTTCGACGGCACGGGCATCGGCCTGGTGAAGTCCACGGACGGCGGCAACACCTGGTTCAACCCGGTGTACCTGGGTAGCGCCACGGAGATTCCGGACCTCATCGTGGCGCCGGGCAACAGCAACATCGTGCTGGCGGCCACCAACGCGGGCCTGTTCCGCTCGGTGGACGCGGGCGCGACCTGGTCCGCCATCTCCCTGAGCACCGGCTACACCGGCGCCGCGTACGGCTGGTCCATCGAGTGGGCCGGTGGCACGAAGTTCGTCGCCGCCATCGACGCGGACCCGGCGGCGGCCAGCGGCACCAACCAGGGGCAGATCTGGGTCTCCAGCGACAACGGCGCCACCTGGACGCGCAGCACCGGCATCACCTCCAGCGCGGGCATCGAGCGCATCACCATCGCCTCGGCGCCCTCCAACCGCAACACGCTGTACGCGCTGGCGGCCAACCCCAGCGGCGGCCTGGCGGACATCTTCAAGTCCACCAACGGCGGCACGAGCTGGACGGCGCTGTCCGCCGGCGGCAAGCGCTACAAGAACGGCAACGCCGAGGGCCGCACCGTCAGCACCATCTTCAACGGCCAGGGCTGGTACGACCACATGATCGTCGTCCACCCGACGAACCCGAACCTGGTGTTCTTCGGCGGCGCGCTGCACATGGCCAAGACGACGGACGGCGGCACCACGTACTACCAGGTCACCAACTGGCTCGGCCAGTTCAGCCTGCCGTACGTGCACGCGGACTTCCACGCCGCGGCCTTCGACGCGTCCGGCAAGCTCTACGTCGGCAATGACGGCGGCATCCACGTCTCCAGCGACAGCGGCGCCACCTTCAGCGACGCGCTCAACGTGGGCATCGCCTCGCACCTCATCTACGACATCGGCATCTCCGGCGCCAACCGCAACGCCGTCATCGCGGGCCTCCAGGACAACGGCACCCGCGTGCGCGTGGGTGACACCGGCGTCTACAACCAGGAGATTGGCGGCGACGGCTTCGACTGCGAGATCCACCCCACCAACGCCAGCCTGATGCTGGGCTCGCTGTACTACTCGCGCATCCAGCGCAGCACCGACGGCGGCCTGAACTGGGTGTCCTCGTGCTCCGGCATCACCGAGTGCAACAACAGCAGCAGCGCGCCGTTCGTCACCCGCATGGCGCTGGGCCCCGCTGACGCCACGGGCAACACCGTGTTCACCCACACCAACGCCAAGGTGTACAAGTCCACGAACTTCGGCAGCTCGTGGACGGCGCTCGGCACGAGCGGCCTGCCCACCACCAGCCTCTACCTGCGCAACGTGGGCGCGGCGAAGTCGAACGCGAACGTCATCGGCACGGTGGCCAACGGCGGCCGCGTGTTCCTCACCAACGATGGCGGCTCCACCTGGACCCAGGCCGCGGCGCTGCCGAACAACGGCCTGAGCCTGAGCGACATCACCTTCGACCCCACCGACGCCAACGTCATCTACGTCGGCTCGGTGGCCGCGGACGGCACGAAGAACCACCTGTGGAAGTCCACGGACTTCGGCGCCAGCTGGACGGTCATCGAGAATGGCCTGCCCGCCGGCGTGCCGGTGAACACCGTCACCGTGGACCCGGGCAGCAACGTCACGCTGTACGCCGCCACGCACCTGGGCGTGTACCGCTCCACCGACGCGGGCGCTTCCTGGACCCGCTTCGGCGCCGGCATGCCGCTGGTCAACGTGACGGACGTGCAGATCCTCCCGGACTCCAGCCTGGTGCGCGCCGCCACGTACGGCCGCTCCGTCTGGGAGCTGCGGCCGTAATCCCGGCCACACCGGCCTGAAGTGACGGGGGCTCGGACCACGCAGGTCCGGGCCCCTTCTTCTTTCAGGGCCTCCGTCCCCGATGTGGCCTCCACGACGTGGCAGCCGGTCCCCTCGAGGTCTCGGCGCCTGGACCTGCCGGGAGCGGGAGCCACTGCCCCCGGCCCTCGCTCAGGGACTGTTCGAATAAAGGCGGACGCCTCCCGTCCATCTTCAAGAACAGGACAGCGGGCCCGAGAGCCCATGAGGACACCGCCATGAACCGCATCTCTTCCGCACTGGTCGCCGCCCTTCTCTTCGCTGGCAGTGCGCAGGCCCAGGAGCGGCGCAACCACACGGAGCGTGCGCAGGACCGGCGCGAGATTCGTCAGGACCGGCGTGAGGTGAGGGACGACCGCCGCGACCTGGAGGAACTGCGCGGCGTCCTCACGCGCTTCGACAGCGCCTGGTCCCGCCGCAACGAGCGCGACATGTCCGAGGTGGAAGCCACGCTGCGCAAGCTGCTCCGCGCCGAGCTGGCGGAGAGCCACGCCGAGCTGGAGGCGGACCGGGCCGAGGCCCGGCGCAGCTACCGCGAGGTGCGCGGGGCCCGGTGGGAGGCCCGCGACGACGCGGGGTGGCGCCGGCGCAACGTGGATGACCGGAAGGACCTGCGGGACGACCGGCGCGACGCGCGGGACGACGCGCGGGACGTGAGGGCGGAGGCGGCCATGCTGCGCACGCGCAAGGCCATTGCCCGCGAGCTGGCGGCCATCGAGGGAATGCGGCAGGGCGGGGCGCTGCACCGCAAGCGCGACCTCATCGTGGAGCTCATCCAGCTCGGTGAGAAGGAGCTTCGTGATGGAAAGCAGGAGCTGCGCGAGGACCGGCGCGAGCTGCGCGAGGACCGCCGCGAGACGCGTGAGGACCGCCGCGACCCGTACGGGCACCGCCGCCACACCGTCGGTGGTTGGCGCCGCGCATAGTCCCGGAGGGTGACTGTCGCCTGGGGAGAACGCTGTTCTCCCTTTCGCCGGAATCAGGCGTGGTGTTTGCCTGTCGCTGCTGGTGGGCCTGGGGCTGGAGACGTGGCTGCGCCTCAGTCACGCCTTCGCGGGCACGGGCTCGAAGTGGATGCGCCCGCCCCCAGGGCGGGCGAAGAAGAGGCGCACCGTCATGTGCGGGTACGCCTTGTGCAGTTCCTCGGCGGCGTGGCGCAGGTCGGTGATCTGCTGCTCGGCGATGAACTCCGGGCCCAGGGCGCCGTGCCGGGCCCGGTAGTAGCCGCAGCCCGCGTGGGCCAGCAGCAGCACCTCGGTGATGTGGTGGCCCTCGATGAGGAAGCGCGCGGCGCGGGTGACGACGTCGCTCTCCAGGTAGTCCGCCACCCAGCGGTTGAGCAGCGCGGGGCCGCCGGGAATCGTGAGCGTGTCGATGCGGTCGTGTCCCAGCGCCTGCGCCAGGTCCTCGACGCCGTCCGTGAACCGCCCGTCCGAGCAGTAGATGGCGAGGACCGTCGGGTGCGTCTCTTCGTAGGGGACCTTGGAGATGAAGGGCTGTTCGTCGGACATACCCTCCACCTTATCCGCCACGTCAGGCCGGGTGCAGCACGATGGGGAGGGTGGCGGGGCCGCGGACCACCAGCGTGCGGTGCCACGTCATCGGCTCGGGGCCGCGCTCCAGCCGGCCCACCCGGTCCAGCAGCGTCTCCAGGGCCAGCCGTCCCTCCATGCGCGCGAGCTGCGCGCCCAGGCAGAAGTGCACGCCGTGGCCGAAGGGCAGGTTCTGCGGACCGGGCCGGTCCATGTCGAAGCGGTCGCCGTCCGGGAACTGCGCGTCGTCATGGCAGGCCGAGCCGATGAGCACCAGCACGCGCGAGCCCGCGGGGAGGTGGACGCCTCCCAGCTCCACGTCCTGGGTGGTGACGCGGGGGGCGGCCTGCGCGGGCGGCTCGTAGCGGAGGATTTCCTCGATGAATGCGGGGATGCGCGAGCGGTCCGCGCGCAGCGTGGCCAGCAACTCCGGCTGCTCCAGCAGCACCACGAGCGAGGCGCCCAGCATGTGCACCGCGGTCTCGATGCCGCCCACGAGCAGCAGGGAGCAGAAGGCGATGAGCTCGTCCTTCGTCAGGGACTCGCCCTCCACGCGGGCACGGACGAGGTCGCTGAGGATGTCCTCACCGGGCTCCACGCGGCGCCGGTCCAGCAGCTCGCCGAAGTAGCCCTTCAGCTCCTTCACCGCGTCGCGCGCGAGCTGCTTGCGGTCCTCCTCGTCCGGGCGGACGGTGGTGACGCCGCCGGTGATGAGGTCCGCCCACCGCTTGAGGCGGGTGTGCATCGCGGGCTCCACGCCCAGCAGGTCGCCGATGACGCTGGCGGGGATGCGCAGGGCGTAGGGCGGCATGATGTCGAAGGGCTGGTCCAGGGGCAGCTCGACCACGGCCTCTCGGGCGAAGGTGCGCACGCGCTGCTCCATGCGGGCCATGGCGGTGACGCCGAAGGCGCGGGAGACGAGCCCCCGCAGCCGCCCGTGCTGGGGCGGGTCCATTGCGAGCATCGACTCGGAGAACGGGTTGCCGCCGAGCCAGGGCGGGTTCGTCGCCGCGCCGAAGCCCTTGGACGAGAAGACCTGCGGGTTCTTCAGCACGTGCATCACGTCTTCGTACCGGGACACGGCCCACATCCCACCCGGGTCCACCTGGCACACCGGGGCGTTGCGGCGCAGGTCCGCGTACGCGGGGTACGGGTTGGTCTTCAGCTCGGGTGACAGCAGGTTGTAGCGGGCGGTCATCGTGGGCGTCTCGCGGGTGGGGCCAGTCAAGGAGGATACGAAGGAAAAGGCCATTCCTGGCCATGGGAACGTCCGGTACCGGCGTCCGGGCCACGCGCGTCCCGGTCCGAGACACCCCATGGATGGCCCCGGGGGCTCGGCGGGCCGGCCGCCCGGCTTCAGGGGCCCAGGGGCATGCACATGATGGGGGTGGTGTCACCCCTGGAGGGGGTCCACCCCCTGCCGGGCTGACAGGCACCGCGCCGCATGTCAGCCTTCACTCATGAGGACACAGCCCATGAAGAACAAGAACTTCCCCGGCAAGGCGTCGACGTCGAGCTGGCGTCCGCCCTGGCCCAAGAAGCAGGGCAACCCGGTCTCGAAGATGACGCAGGTGGCGGGGCGCCGCATCGGGGGCGCGCTCCGCGCGGAGCAGGCGCGCCAGCAGAAGCGCCGCGACAGCCGCTGACACACTTCTTTACACGGGCCGGGTGGCCAGGGGAGCGCGGAGGCGTTAGACACGCGCCATGGCTCTTTCTGGACTCCGACTCGAGCGGGTGCGCGCCTCCAGGCAGTTCGCGGACGGCCGCTTCCGCAACACGGCGCCCGTTGGCCCCGGCATCCAGGGCAACCCGCTGCCGTTGCTGGGTGAGTACTTCTTCAAGGGCGCGCAGCGGACGCCCCCCGCGCCCCTGCCGCTGCTGAGCCCGCTGGAGGCGTGGACGCGCCGGCCGGAGAGTGGCTTCCGCGTGACGTGGCTGGGCCACAGCACGATGCTCCTGGAGCTGGACGGCGCGCGCATCCTGACCGACCCCGTCTTTGGCGAGCGTGCCTCGCCGATGGCCTTCGCCGGGCCGAAGCGGTTCCACCCGGTGCCGGTGCCGCTGGAGTCCCTGCCGGAGCTGGACGTGGTGCTGGTGTCGCACGACCACTACGACCACCTGTGCCGCGCCACCATCGCCGCGCTCGCGAAGCGGCGGGTGCCGTTCATCACCGCCCTGGGCGTGGGTGCGCACCTGGAGGCGTACGGGGTGGCGCCGGAGTTGATTACCGAGCTGGACTGGTGGGAGGAGGCGCGGGTGGGGCCGGTGGGCTTCACGGCCACGCCCGCCCAGCACTTCTCCGGCCGGGGCCTGGGGGACCGGAACGGGACGCTCTGGGCGTCCTGGGTGCTGACCACCGACAGGCGCCGCGTCTTCTTCAGCGGGGACACGGGGCTGACGTCGGAGTTCGAGGAGATTGGCCGCCGGCACGGGCCCTTCGACCTGGTGATGCTGGAGGTGGGCGCGTACCACCCGAGCTGGGGCGGCATCCACCTGGGGCCGGAGAACGCGCTCAAGGCGCACGCGATGCTCGGCGGCGGCCTGCTGATGCCGGTGCACTGGGGCACCTTCAACCTGGCGCTCCACGCCTGGGACGAGCCGGCGGAGACGCTCGTGCGTCTGGCCGAGGAGCAGCGCGTGCGCCTCTTCACGCCGCGCCTGGGCTCCGCCGCCGAGCCCGCGCACGTGGAGAGAGCGACGCCGTGGTGGCGCGAGGTGGGCGCGGTGGAGCTGGCGATGCGGCCGGCGACGGGCGGGTAGGGGAGACGGCGGGTCTGCTATCGCGCGGCGCGCGCCGCCATCCACCGCTCGATTTCAGCGAGCTCCGCGGCGCGCTTTCGCGGGAACCTCCGGTTGTACTCGCGCGCGGCGTCAGCGAGCCGCCGCGCCTTCTCCAGCTCCCCGGCCTCGCTCGCGAGCGCCTGGGCGAGCGCGAAGCGCGCATCCGCCAGGTCGTCATCGGACGTCCCGGCCGGCTGGCGCTCGAGGAGTGCGACCGCGCGCTCCAGCGGCGCGCGGGCCTTTCTCGGCGCCTTCAGCCCCAGGAAGTCCCTGCCCAGCCCCATCAGGTCGATGGCCACCGGTGGGCTCTCCGGACCCAGGGCCGCTTCACGAATGGCGAGCGCGCGCTGGTGATGTTCCGCCGCTTCCGCGTAGCGCCCCTGCTTCGCGAGCGCGCGCCCCATGCCCGACAGCGAGGCCGCGAGCTTCGCGTCCCGGGGCCCCAGCTCCTTCTCCCGGATCTTCGCCGCGCGCTCGAAGGAGTGGAGCGCCTCCTCCGCGCGGTCCAGCTCGAGCAGGAAGCCTCCCAGGTTGTGGAGGGTCCCCGCCGTCATCGGGTGCTCGTCGCCGTAGACGCGCTGGAAGATGCCCAGGGCCCGGCGCCCATGCTCCAGCGCCCGCTCGGGGGCGCCGGCCTGCACATGGTGGACGGCGATGGTGTCCAGGACAACGGCCAGGTTGGGGTGCTCCGGGCCATAGGTCCTTCCGTAGACGGACTCCGCTTCGAGCAGGAAGGGAAGTCCCTCCTCAGGGCGCCCGAGCAGCCCGAGCATCTGGCCCACGCTGAGCAGGGCCGTGGCGAGCTCCGGCTCCTCCGCGGTGTAGACCTTCCGAGCCATGTCGAGCGCGCGGTGACTCTCCGCCAGGGCCTCCTCCATCCGGCCCCGGGCGCGATGCAGACTGGCGAGGTTCATGGAGAGCGTGGCCTCGATTCGCGCATCGCCTCCCAGCCGCTTCAGGGCCGCCGCCGCGTGGCGTGGAGTCTCCTCGTCCGGGTCCAGGTCCGCGCCCACGAAGCTCAGGAGCCGGACCAGCCCGGCCCAGGACTCCGCGGCCTGCCGGTCATGCCGGCTCGCCTCCGCCGCCTGGATGGCCCGGTGCAGCGTCCGGATGGCCTCCCGGTACTGACGCGCCTGCCCCTGCGTCTCCGCGAAGAGGTCGAGGACCTCGGCCTCCAGGGGGCCGTAACCCACGTCGTGGGCCTCCCGGGCCACCGCCGGCGCGAGCTCCAGCGCGAGCTTCACCTGACCGGCGTTGAGCTTCGCCCGCACCGTGGCACGCCGGGTCCGGAGGTCTTCCATCCGGCGCCGGGTCTCGTCATCCAGGGGAGGGGGCTCGGGAGAGGCGAGGGTCGCGATGTCCGCGCACGGGGCCAGACCCTCCAGGCCATGGGCCGCGCGGGCCGCGTTCTGGATGACCTGGGCGTCCGCGGCCGCCAGCGTGTCCACCACGGCCGCCAGGTCCTTGAGCCGCTGGTCCAGGCAGACGACACGCCGGTCGAGCAGCCGCTCCGGCTGGTGCCCCGCCACCCGCGTGGCCACGCACGCCTCGTGGCTCGCGGCCACCCAGTCCCGCGAGTAGCCGTCCAGCGTGCGCTCCACCTCGCTCCAGGCGCCGCGGGCGTAGGGCAGGGGACTGGCCTCGAAGACGGCCCGCACGGCGCTCTTCCGGGGCGCGTCCCAGACGCCGGCGAGCGCCTGCTCGCTGCCTCCACACGGGTCCCCCGACGTGGACCGGTGGAGGACCGCTCCCCCGGCGACGAGCGCCAGGCCCGCGGCGACGGCCACGCCGGCCCGGCGCCACTTCGCGCCCGGCGCGGCGCTGAGTCGCCGGAGCAGCACGTCCATGGAGGCATGTCGCGCCTCCGGCGACTCGGAGAGCCCCTGAAGGATGGCTCGATGCACCCACGCCGGTACGCCGGAGTCGCGCGGTGGCCGGGGACCGGAGGCCCGCTTCACTTCCTCCCCACCGGTACCGTTCGCCTGAGCGGGAGGGGAAGGCCGCTTCCCATACAGCGCTTCGTGGAGCGCGACGCAGTAGCTGTACTGGTCGCTCCGGGCGTCGGAGAGCTCCCCTCGCGTCTGCTCCGGCGCCATGTAGGCCGGCGTGCCCAGCACCAGGTCCGAGCGTGTGAGCAGCCCGTGCCGGAGGTCCCCCGAAGCCGGCTCCCGGGCGTCGTCCATGCCCTCGATGATGCGCGCGAGGCCGAAGTCGGTGATGCGCACGCGCCCGTCGCGGCCCACCAGGACGTTGTCGGGCTTGAAGTCCCGGTGGACGAGTCCCTGGGCGTGCGCCGCGGCCAGCCCCCGTCCCGCCTGGAGGAACAGCCCCAGCAGCTCACGCCAGCGCCCCGGGCCGCGCTGGCGGTGCATGTGCTCGCGCAGGGTGGTGCCGTCCACCAGCTCCATGGCCAGGAACACGTGCTCGCCGAAACGGCCCACGTCATGGATGGTGATGACGTTGGGGTGGACGACGCGGGCCGTGGCCTGCGCTTCCCGCAGCAGCCGGGCCTGGGCCTGCTCCTGCTTCGCCGGGCTCACCGCGTCGATGCGGATCAGCTTGAGCGCGACCCGCCGGTCCAGCTCGGGGTCGTACGCGGCGTGGACGACCCCCATCCCTCCCGCGCCGATGCGCTCGAGCACCACGTAGCGGCCCAGGAGGGCGCCTCGCTCGAGCCACGAGTGGACCGGCCCCGACGCCGCGTGTGGGGGGCTGGAGGGCGCTGTCCGCGCTCCGCTGGGAGCACGGGCGGCTTCCGCGACGAGCGCTCGACAGACGGCGCAGGAATCAAGATGCTGCTCCACCGACACCGCTGCTTCGGCGCCCATCTCACCTTGTGCGAAGGCGAAGAGCTGTCGGGTGTCGAAACAGTCCATGGCGGGCGCAAGATACCCGACGTGGGTGGCGGTGACGATGAACGGCACGGACCTTCAGGAAGACCTGGCCTTCGCGAGAGCCTGTGCCCGGGGCGACGCGGAGGCGCTCGCCGGCTTCGAGTCACGCTTCATCCCCCCGCTCCGGAAGTCCCTGCTCCAGCGGGGAATGGACATCGCCACCACGGAGGAAGCCCTCCAGCTGCTGCGCGTGAAGCTCTTCCTGCCCAGCGGAGAGCGGCCTCCCCGCATCGCCGACTACGGCGGGCAGGGCTCCCTGCTGGCCTGGCTCCGCGTGGCCGCCCTGCGCACCGCCCTCAATCTTCTCCGCGAGCGGAAGGTCGCGGTCGGCCTGGACGATTCCAGGCTCGAGGAGGCCGTCTCTCCCGCCGACGAGGCGGACCGGCGCTACATCAAGGACCGCTACCGCAAGGACTTCACCGAGTCCTTCCAGGAGGCGCTCAAGGCGCTGGAGCCCCGGGCGCGGACGCTGCTGCGGCTGCACCTGGTGGACGGGCTGGGCACGGCCGAGATTGCCCGGGCCTATCGCGTCGACCGCTCCACGGTGAAGCGCTGGCTCGCACAGTCCCGTGAATGGCTGCGCGGCGAGGTCCGCGCGCGCCTCGCGGCCCGCATCGGCGTGGACACGCCCGCGCTCGGCAGCCTCCTGCACGAGCTCCAGAGCCAGCTCGACCTGAGCATCCGCTCCGCGATGCGCGAACCGACGCCCGGCTGATTCACGGCCATGTGCGGGCAGGTGGCCCGGTGCCGCCACGCGGCTCGACGCCGGGTGGCGGCCGAGGGGGACTGCCGCTCCTGTCCGTTACTCGGTCCAGTAGGTCTCCGTCAGCACACTGAAGCCGGACTCCGTGTCGACGAAGAACGCGACATTGTTCCCGCTCCACGGGTCGTTCGAGTAGCCGAAGTAGCAGCCCTTGAACGAGCGCCCGGCGATCCGCGCGTCGAGGTTCGCCATCCCGCTGGCAATCACGCTGCTGGAGAGCTGGCCGCGACGGTTGGCATGGTTCACGGAGCTCTCGACCTCGGTACGCACCTCGGCGGCGTCGGCCAGGTTCGGCCGGATGCTCGCCCCGTAGGGAAGGTGGTTCGGGTCGAGGCCGAAGCACTCCAGGTAGTTGAGCCGGTAGCTGCCCTGGCTCCACACGATGTCGTACCGGTCGAAGTGGCGGGCCATCTTCGCGCCGAAGTCAGGCTGCGGCAGCGCGTTCACCGCGTTGATGAGCTGCTCCAGGGGCCGGCTCAGCGTGGCGGCGTTCCGGATGTCGCGGAGGCTCTCCACGCCGATGCCCGCCGTATTGGAGATGGCACGGGCCGAGGTGAAGGGGCGCAGGTTGAGGAGGTTCACCGCGCCATTCCACGCGTACGGCAGGATGTCATGCAGCTCGGTGGAGCTGATGCCGTTCACCAGCGCCACCATCGCCGCCTCGTCGTCGGCGGAGATGGCCAGCTCGTCCATGATGCCGATGCAGGAGGGGCCGATGAAGCCCTCGGTCCGGGCGCCGAGCTCGAGCTCCGCGAGGCGGCTCTCGCCCACCAGCCGGACGGAGGAGACGTCCTCCAGCGACACGAAGGGCAGCGCCGTACGCCGGGTGACGAGGTTGGTGACGACGTCGCTCGGCAGATACGCATCCAGCGTCTCGAATGGCGCCGTGTTCACGAAGGTGAGGAGGCCCTGGCACTCCGGGGCGACATCCACGTCCGTCTCGGTGAGCGGCGCCTGCTGGCGCTCGACGGACTCAGGGGAAGACGGTTGGGTGTCGGTACCACCACAACCCACGAACAGACTCACGGCAAGAAGGGTCGAGCCAAGACGACGCATCGGGGGAGCTCCTCGGGGTGAAACAGCAAATGGAGACGGCTTGATACACCGGCACACCGACATGCCGGCTACACGACTGCCAGCGTTGGCGGGCGACTGTGGGGAAGGAACCCCAACGTGTGGGGCGCATCCCCCGGCCGGCCCCCGCAATCGCTCGAAGCGCGCGTGTCGCCCGCCATGGTGCTCGGGCGCGACTCCGGCGTCGTGAGTCCGTGGCACATGAGTTGCTCAGCGGCGGCGGATGAACCCGCGCATCTCGAACGTACGCAACGCTCGCCAGGCGCCACCTGCCCCGCGTCGCGGGCCGCTGCCCACCGCGAGTCCTCTCTGGTGGGCCCTGCCCTTGATGGTCTGTGTGGCCTGCTCCGGTGGAGGCAACGCGCCCAATGACCCGCCTGGAGATTCCCAGGACGCGGGCTGTGTCGAGCCCCCTCCCACGGACACCTCCGACGCTGGCGAGAAGAGCGACGTCCTCACGCCGAGCCGCCTGTTGCGGCGTGCCTCGCTCGCGCTGCGCGGCACTCCCCCGACCGACGAGGAGTATGCGGAACTGGAGGCGGCGGGCGACGAGGCCGCGCAGCGGGCGTTCGTCGACGCCTTCGTCGACCGGATGCTGCACCAGCCCTCCTTCTACCGGACGATGTTCGAGCAGGCGCGAGACTGGTTCAACCTTCCGCTCACCCCGCGGACCGCCGACGCGCCGGAGTACGGGGTGCAGCAGCAGCGCTCCATCCAACGGTGTCCGGCGGGCACGGCCAGGGCCGGTGCCTGGAAGTACGTCCGGGGCGACACGTCTGCGTGCAGCGGCCAGAAGGCGGATGGCTCGCCGGTGGATGAGCGCTCCATCGAGCCGTGGTGGGCGCCCGGCACGACGGTGACGCTGGTGGGCTTCGCGGCCAGCACCTCGGCCACCGGTACCACGTCCGTCAACGGCAACCCCGTGACGATTGCCTGCGCCACCTCCGGCCCGGAGGGCACCTGCGGCTGTGGCCCGAACGCCGTGCTGTGCCATGCCGACTACCAGCAGTACCCGGGGCACGAGGACTACGTGGCCCACAACCCGGAGGGCCAGCGGCGGCTCGTCTCCGAGGAGCCCGCCCGCCTCTTCGCCCACCTCGCGTGGCACGACCGGCCGGCGACGGACCTCATCCTCGGCACCTACTCCGTCGCGCCGACCCGCCTCCAGGCCGCCTATGTGATGCAGGGCCTCGCGGGAGGCGTGACGAGCCTGCTCGACGACGATTCGTGGTGGCGGCCGTCCCGCTTCTCCGACGCGCCGGTGGACCCCGAGCACGCCCAGGGAGACCCGCTCGCGTGGCGCGAGTACCAGGTCCCCTCGCGCAACCCCTTCTTCCTCGCGGAGCGCGACTACCGGTTCGACCCCCGCACCCAGACGGCCGCCTCGCGGGGCATTCCCGCCGCGGGCATGCTCACCAGCCTGGGTTTCCTCACGGCCTACCCGCGTGAGCGCGTGCGCGGCGCCCGGGCGCTGGAGACGCTGGCGTGCGAGGTCCTCGCGCCGCCCTCGGAGCAGAGGTTCAACGAGTACCGGAGGGACCCGGGGACGGAGGGGCCGTGCCAGCATTGCCACCGCCGGCTCGACCCCGCGGCCATCCACTTCAAGCGCTACGCGAAGCAGGGCGCGGCCTTCGAGGGCTGGGGCGCGAAGTACCTGATGCCCGGTGTCGGCACGGTGTGGCACTGGCCGGCGCGGTGGCGCGCGGGTGCGTACCCCTACGGGGGCGACCCGTTCAGCCACTGGAACCGGTGGTACACGCCCGACACGTTGCTCACGCCCGTCACCGAGGCCCAGGCGCAGGCGAACCCCGAGGCGCTCTTCCTCGACTTCCTGCCGCCGGAGCAGACCCTGCTCGGGCAGGTCAGTGACGGGACGGTGGGCCCGCTCGGCTTCGCCAAGCTCATCGTCGCGGCGGGCACCTTCGACCGGTGTGTCGTGCGGCACCTGCATGCCCAGGTGATGGGACGGGACATCGACCCGGCGAGAGAGGCGGGCTACCTGGACGACCAGGTGGCGCGCTTCGTCGCGGGAGGACGCAAGGTCCGGCCCTTCGTCAAGTCACTCACCCAGTCGAACCTGTTCCAGAGGGGGCGCTGACATGAACCGCTTCATATTCCTCCTCGTGATGTCCGGGTTGCTCTCGTGTGGCGGGGAAGGTGCCCCGCAGGCGCTCCGCGCGCAGGGACAGGCGGCGTGCTCCACGCCGGCCACCTCGGAGACGGTGCGCATCATGCAGGGCCTCAAGCCCCACTGCGAGGGCTGCCACGCGCAGGGCGCGCGCGGCTACTTCGCGTCCACCGAGACCTTCCAGGCCCTGCTGGTGTCCGACGTCCGGATGGTGAAGCCCGGCAGCCCGGACGACAGCGAGCTGGTGCGGCTGCTGGAAGGCCGGGGCACCGGCGCGTTCAAGCAGATGCCCATTGGCCAGAAGTCCTATGCCCAGCTCGTCGCGGACGGCACGGCGACACTGTCCGTGGCCGAGGTCCGCGCGTGGATTCAGGGGCTCGCGACGCAGCAGCGGGACTCGCGTCCGGACCCCGACGCGCCGCGCATCACCCGCCTCAGCGCCACCCAGATGCAGCGGGCGCTCTACCAGCAGTTGGGCCTGAGCCACGAAGACTTCTTCACCGCGGCGAACGAGTACGGCATTCCCATGGCGGAGTCGCGGGGCGACGACTTCTATCCGCTGCAGCCGCCGGATGCCCTCCCCACGCCGAGGCAGAACGCCACCGCGGAGCGCTATCACGCGCTGGGGGGCGGCTCCGTCCTCAACCAGGTGTCCCAGGACCGGAGCGCGGCTCCGTCCTTCGTGCTCACACTGACGCAGGTCTCCCAGCGGTGGTGCCGCCGCGCGCTGGCCAAGACGGGGAATCAGGCGCTGTTCTCCACGGGCACGCCGCGCACCGCCAACCCCGAGGACGTGAAGGCCACGCTGCGGCGGTGGTCGCTGCACTTCCTGGGCGAGCGGTTCACCGACGCCCAGGTGGAGGCGCTGTACCAGGACGTGTTCGTGCCGCTCGCGACGCCCACGGATACCGAGCCGGCCTATGTGGGCGTCTGCTCGTACTTCATCCGCCACCCGCACTGGATTTTCTACTGAGGCACGCATGAAGCTCTCTCGTCGCAAGCTGTTCGAGCTGGCCTTCGGGGCCGCTCACCTCGGACTGATGGCGCGCTTCGGATTCCCGGTGGCCTCGGCGCAGTCGACGCCGGGCAGGCCGACCAAGCTCCTGGGCATCTGGCTGGATGGAGGGCTCCACTGGGAGACCTTCTTCACGCCGCTGACGCGCGCGGGCATCGACAAGTTCATCCCCACGCCCAAGGGCGGCCTCATCCCCCATGGCTACCTGCCCGAGCAGGTGGAGAACTTCGACCGCTCGCCGGTGGACCTGGATGCGCCCGGGCCCGTGCGGAAGCTGCGCGGCCCCGTCTTCTGGAACTGGGCGAACCCGGCCGACGCGAGCGGGCAGAATCCCGCCTCGGGGAACCAGCAGAACTTCCGGCCCTGGGGCTACGCGTGGGCGAACCCCACGTACCGGCTCTACGACAAGGCCGCGGTGCTCGTGGGGGCGGACCAGAACACGGCCGCGCACACCAGCGGAATCATCGCGAGCATGTGCGGTGTGGCGGGCTCGAACTTCCGGGCCCCCGCGGTGCAGGCGGTCATCGCCAACGCCCTGGCCCAGCGGTTCCCGGACCGGCCCATCCCCAACGTCAGCCTCGGCGGTACGTTGCCGCGCGCACTCGGACTGCCCGCGCTGGCGAACCCGACGGTGTTGCTCTCCGCGTCCTCGGTGGAGCCGACGCTGTCCGACAAGCGCGACAGCGCCTGGAAGGGACTCCGCGCGCGGAGCGACGTTCCCGACGTCGCCTTCGACGGCTCGGCGCTCCCGGGCACGGTGCCCGCCACCCCGGTGGACGCGGCCCTGATGAAGGCGCTGCGCCAGGAGCGGGGCATTTCCAGCAGCGGCACGGACGCGATGCTCGAGCAGCTCTATGACACGTACAAGGGCGCGAGCAGGACCCTCCGCCGGGACATCCTCTCGGTGCTGTCCAACACGCCGTCCTGGGAGAAGCTCAAGGACGACCCGGCCTATCCCGTGGACTGGTCGGCCTGCATCGGCTACGCGGACTCCTGCGGCACGGGCACGTCGATGGGCGCGTATTCCTTCGCGCTGCAGTTGCTGAAGTCCGACCTGGTGACGTCGGTGAACCTGCGGGCCTCCAGCTTCGCCAACAACACCTTCGATACCCACAGCGCGAACGGGGTGCAGCTCCACACCAACCACCTGCGCATCGCGCTGGAGATGGTGGGGCGGATGTGCATCGAGATGAGCCTGACTCCGAGCCGGTCCGACCCGTCCCGGTCGCTGCTGGACGAGACGCTGGTCTACGTCTACAGCGACTTCGGGCGCACCTTCCCGAAGCACGGCAGCGACCACCACCCGGCGACCTGCGCCATCCTCGTGGGCGGCGGCATCCAGGGGAACCAGATGCTCGGAGGGTACGACGAGACGATGAACGGCTCTCCCATGGGCGTGCCGGTGACGCTGGTGGAGGAGTCCGGGGAGCGGGTGACGCGCACGCCGCGCTCGCAGGACATCGCGGCGACGGTCATCCGGGCCTTCGGGCTGGAGCCGGGGAAGGACTTCTTCATTCCTGGCGGCTACGGCGTCTACGACGGCGTCGTGAGGGGCTGACGTGTGAGCTCTCCGTGGACCCTCGCCGCCTCCGGCGTCAGCACGAAGTCGCCGCCGTTGCGGACCACCCAGCCGGCGATGTCCACGACGGGCCCGCCCACCACTTCGACTCCCGCGGGCGTCTGACAGATGTCCACCTGTCCCAGGTGGGCACAGGTGCTGACCGTCACGCGCATGCCGGGGTGGGCCGCTCCTTGCGCCAGGGTCCTGGCGTGGAGCTCCCGTCCCGTCTCCACCAGCCGCCGGGGCGCCGTGGGGGAGGTGTCTTCCAGCAGGTAGACACCCAGCAGCGTCATGCCGGTGCGCACCGTGGGGATGAACCCCAGGGTGCGCAGCTCCCGCTCGAGGCCGTCGAGCAGCTCGGAGGTGGTGACGTACACCTGGTCGTCCTCGTCGCCCTCGGGGACCACCGCCACGTGGAGGGCGAAGGCCCGGGTGCTGCGTGCGCGGGAGGTCCCGCACTGAGAGGCGGGGAGCACCGCGGCCCGCAGCGCGGCCAGGAAGGAGGCCACGTCCGGGTAGCGCCTTCCGGCCTCCTTCTCCAGGCAGCGCAGCACCACGGCATCCAGCGCGGGGGATACCGGGACCCACGCGCTCGGGGGAGGCGGTGGCATCTCCAGGTGCATCCGCTCCAGCTCCAGCGGGTCATTGGAGTGGAAGGGGTAGGAGGCCGTGAGCAGCTGGAAGAGCAGCACGCCCAGCGCATAGATGTCCGTGGCGGGGCTGATGGGGCTTCCCCGGAGCTGCTCCGGTGCCATGGCGTGCAGGCTGCCCAGCCGCTGCCCCACCACCGTCAGCCCGCCGAAGTCCTGCTCCGGGTGGATGAACTTGGCGATGCCGAAGTCCAGCAGCTTCACCCGGGGCACCACGCCCTCGGTCAGCACGGCCACGTTGCTGGCCTTCAAGTCGCGATGGACCACTCCCGTCTGGTGGACGGCCTCCAGCGCGACGCACACCGGCTCGAGGTACGCCAGCGCCCGCGCGGGTGGCAGCCGCCCCTTCTCCTTCAGGAGCTGGCTCAGCGTCCGGCCCGGCAACAGCTCCATCACGAGGTAGGGCCTGCCATCCGGCAGCAGGCCGAAGTCGTGGATGTCCACGACGTTGGCGTGGCGGATCTGGTTCACCACCCGCGCCTCGCGCACGAAGCGCTGCATCATCTCCCGGTTGTCGGCCAGGTGGGGGTGCAGGATTTTCACCGCGGCGGGGCGGCCGAGAATGCGGTGCTCCGCCTTGTAGACGATTCCATGGCCGCCCTGACCCAGCTCCTCCTTCAGGTAGTACTCCCCGGCCAGCACAGCCGCCGCCGGGGCCCCGCTGCCGCTGGTGCCTCCCAGTACCCGCGAGAATGGGCCTTGCGCAGTGGGCTGCGTCGTTTCGTCCATGGCACACCCGCCGATAGGGAAACACCTTGGAGCAGATACCTCCCGGTGAAACATGACAAGGCATACAACCCCCGCGAACGAGGGGGCTGGCCAGCGGACGTCACCGGGCTGGCATTCGCGGGTCGCGGATTGGCGGCTCTCGAACAGGTGCGTCTGGAATGAAGACGGATTCGCCTGCTTCACATGAAAAAGCCGCTGGCGGCGACTAGTCTGTCAGGACTGGGCGGGCCCCACGGGGGGCGTTCCGAAGTGTCTTGGATTGAAGGGCCCTGGAGGTGGCTGAGTGCCGCGCTGCCACACATGCGGACGTCGGTGGGTGGAGGTCCATGCGGATTGCCCGCCAGGCGCGGCTCCCACCCCGGCGCCATCCGCGACGCGTGAGCGCCCTCCGGGGGACCTCGTCCTGGCCGGCCATCACCTGGAGGAGGTGATGGCTCGAGGCGGCTTCGGGCTGCTGCTGGCCGCGCGCCGGGAGGTGGATGGCGCGCCGGTGGCCATCAAGGTGGCGCACCCCGAGCACCCGATGGCCGGGGCCCAGTTGAGCCATGAGGGACAGGTGCTGCGCGCCATCGGCCCGCCCACCGTCCCGGCGGTATACGAGGTGGGGCGGCTTCCCGGGGACCGGCCCTACCTCGTCATGCAACGCCTCGAATCGCCCACGCTGGCCGGGCTGCTGGAGCGGTGTGCCGGTCCGCTCCCGCGCGGGGTGTTCGCCCCGTGCGCGCTCGCCCTGGTGGATGCGGTGGCCGCCGTGCACGCACGCGGCTTCCTCCATGGTGACCTCAAGCCGGAGCACGTCTACGTGGACTCCTCCGCGGGCCGGGCCACCCTCATCGACTTCGGGCTGGCTCGGCCGCTGGCCCCGCCCGGCGAAGTCCCACCCTTCCTCTGCACCGGGGGCGCCTTCGCGGGGACGGCCGAGTACATGGCCCCGGAGCAGTGCGCGGGAGCGCCGGCCCTGGACGCGCGCGCGGACCTGTATGCGCTGGGCGTGCTCTTCTACGAGATGCTCACCGGTCGGACGCCCTTCTTCGGTGCCCAGGCGGATGTGTTCCAGGCGCACCTCTCGCTGCGTCCCCCACGCCTCGTGGAGCTGACGTCCGTGCCGGAGGCGCTCGAGGCGGTGGTGCTGCGCTGCCTCGCCAAGGAGCCGGAGCGGCGCTTCGACAGCGCGGTGGCGGTGCGCCTCGCCCTCCAGGAGGCGCTCGCCCGCGAGGAGCGGCCGTCCGCCATCACCCGGGCTCCCGAGGCTCCGGCGCGGCCCGCTGTTCCGAACCTCAGCCGCCGCACCGTCGCGGTGCTCTTCTTCCACTCCGGCGCCACCGCCGTCACCCTCCAGAAGCTGATGGCGGATTTCGGCGGACATCTGGCCTTCTACGAGGGCACCCGGTTCGCCGCGGTGTTCGACCCGAACACGGGCGAGAACCCCGCCCAGCGCGCGCGGAGGGCGGCGGAGGGGCTCGCCGCGCACGAACTGGCGCCCGCCGTGCTGCTGGACGTGACGTCGGTGACGGTGCAGCAGTCCCCCGGCGCCCCAGCGCGCTACTTCGGCGGCGTCCTCACCCGGAAGGACCGCTACCCGGAGGACGGCGACCCCGCCACGCTCCTGCTGACCGCCGCGGCCATGGAGGCCCTGCCCGAGCTGCCCTGTCTGGCGGTTCCGGGCCGGCCCGGCCTCTTCCGGCGCGCCTCGCGCGCCACGCCGCAGCAGGACCTCACCACCATCCTCCCCGGCGCCGAGCCTTCGGGGCTGGTGGGCCGCGAGGGGGAGCTGGCGGAGCTGATGGGGAGCGCGAGGGCGGCGCTGGAGGAGCGGGCGCCCACGCTGGCCTCGGTGGTGGGAGAGTGGGGCTCGGGCAAGTCATTCCTGGGGGCCTGCCTCGCCCAGCGGATGCGAGAAGCGCTTCCCGGCGTGCAGGTGTACGCGTGGCGGGCCCGCCAGCCCGCGCCGGGGGCTCCCGAGGGCACCCTGCGCGCCCTCATGAGCGGGGCGCTCGGTGCCTTCCATGGAGAGGGGACCGGCCCGAAGGAAGAGGGGCGTGCCAGCCTCTTCCACCTGCTGGGAGCCGAGCTGGGCGAGGAGCTGTGGCCCGTGGTGGCCGCCACGCTCGGGTGGCTCTCCCCGGACGCGGACGAGCTGCGGGAGCGGGCCGTGGCCCCGGGCGCCCTGCACTCGCTGGCCCTGCGCGCCGCTGGCGAGCTGCTGGCCGCGCGTGCCCGCCGCCAGCCCCTGTGCCTCATCATCGACGACGCGCACGAGGCCGGAGAGGCGGCGCTGGACGCCCTGGAGTACGCCACGCTGGCCGAGTCGCACCTTCCCCTCTGGGTGTGTGTGCTGGCGCGCCCGGGATTCCAGCGCCTGCGTCCCGAGTGGGGCGCGCGCGCGGCGCGCAGCCACCTCCTGACGCTCGGCCCCTTGCCGAGGGATGGCGCGGTGGAGCTGTGCCGCAACCTCCTGGAGCCGGCGGAGAACGTTCCCATCGAGGTGCTGGAGCGGCTGGCCGAGCGCGCCCAGCGCGTCCCGCGCCTGCTCGTGGAGCTGGTGCATGGACTCAAGCGCCAGGGGCGGGTGCGCCAGCGCCCCGGCGGTGGGAGCTGGTATCTGACCACCGACCAGCTGGACGAGGTGCCCGAGCTGCACCTGGTGGAGTGGCTGGCGGAGCGTGAGCTGCGGGCATTGCCGGCGACGCTGGCGGCCCATGCCCGGCTGTGCGCGCTGCTGGGCACGGGCTTCACCACCGCCGAGCTCGAGGGCGTGGTGCGCGAGCTGGAGCAGGACGGAGGCGCGGCGGACTTTCCGTTGGATCCGCTCTACGCCACGCGGCGGTTGCGGGAGCTGGGGCTGCTGGTGGCGCAGCGGCAGGGGGGCCACGGCTTCCGCGACGAGCTGCTGCGCGCGACGGTGGCGCGCGAGCTGCCCGAGGCGGAGCGCGTGCGCATCCACCGCGCCGCCTACCGCTACTTCCAGGGCCAGCCGCTCGCGACCGACCGCCAGCGCCTGCCGAAGCTGGCGCGCCATGCCGCCGCCGCCGGCCTGAGCGAGGATGCCGCCGCCCTCTACATCCAGCTTGCCGAGTCCGCTCGCGGACGCCACGCCTACCTCGAGGCGGAGTCGACGTACACCCGCGCGCTGGAGCTGCTGCCGGAGGACGACGCGCGGCGCCGCCTCGCCGCCCTGCGCGGGCGGGGCCTGATGCGCTACCGCGTGGGGCGCTACGAGGACTCGCAGGCGGACTTCGCCGAGGCCCGGGCGCTGGCCCGGTTCCTGTGCGCCGCCGGGGACGAGGTGGAGCTGCTGCTGGACGAGGCCATGGCCCTGGACTGGACGAACGACTACGCCAGCTCCGAGGCGCGAGTGGGCGAGGCCCAGCGGCTGGCACGGGAGCGAGGGCTCCAGTCTCCCCAGCTCCAGGTCCGGCTGCTGCTGGGCTGGGGACGCGCGCGGCTCCGCGCCGGCCAGTGGGCGGAGGCCTGTGTCCCGCTGGAGGAGGCCGCCACCCGCGCGCTCGCCCTGGGCGACGCCGGCTACGAGTCCTGGGTGGTGTCCCTGTTGCTGCTGGCCGCCATCCTCCCCATGCTGGGCCGCATCGATGACGCCGATCGTATCTTCGATGAGCTCATCGCCGCCTGTTACAGGCGTGGGGACCGGCTGCACCTGGGCAGCGCCCTCAACAACCGCCGCAACCTCCGGGTGGCCCGCGGGGACCTGCCCGGCGCGCTGAGGGACCAGGAGCAGTTCATGCGCCTGGGGCGCGAGCTGGGGATGGTGGGGTGGGAGTACTTCGCCGAGTACAACATGGGCGAGCTGCTCTACCAGGCGGGGGACACGGAGGCGGCCCTGCCGCACATCACCCGCGCCATCAGCCTGGAGCAGCGTCACCGCGAGGTGGCGCCCCGGCCGTGGGCCCTGCTGCTCCATGCGCGGGTGCTGGCCCGTATGGGAGAGGACGCGCGGGCGCGGGAGCAGCTCGCCGAGGTGCGGCGGAGCGTGTCCTCCACCGGCACGCCCCTCAGCCCCTCCGAGGACGTGCTCCTCAGCCTGGTGGAGCTGGCCACGCGGGAGTCCAGCCCCGAGGAATGGCGCGCGCTCCAGACCCGCGCCGACGCGTGCTCGGTGGAGCAGGAGCCGCTGGAGGTGCTGGAGCTTCAGGCCGTGGCGCGGCTGCGGCGGGGCGAGCGCGAGGCGCCGGTGGGCCTGCTGGAAGAGGCGCTGCGCCGCGCCGCCGGCACTCCCAACCTCATGCAGGCGCGGCTGCGCCGCGGCCTGGAGTGGGCGCGCGGCCGGGCAGCCGGGTGAGGAGGCGGCGGCCCGCGTGGCTCGCGTGGGTCATTGGGGGCAGTCGCCGCAGTCGCTCTCGCAGGCGTTGTACCGGTTGTTGGTGGAGCGAAGGTCCGGGTCACACGACTCGGAGACCTGACAGATGCCATCGCCGCACCGGTAGATGTCCGAGGACCGGATGCGGGTGGTGAGCGGCAGGTAGGTGAGCCCGTTGACGGTGCATCTCGTGTAGTGGGCCTTGCCCTTGTCCAGGACGCAGACACTGCCGCAGCTACCGACATGCTGGATGGGGGGGCACTCCGGGCTCAGTCCGCTGGCCTGGGACGAGAGGGCGCAGGCCCGGGCGCTGCTCTCCTGGCCGCTGAGGTTGCGGTCACTGCACGCGAAGACGACCCCGTCCGTGACGAGGTTGCCGAAGAAGGCGGCCTCCTTCTCGGAGAACTCGGTGGACTCCTCCTTCGTCACGGACAGCAGGGCGCCCGTGGCGGTCGCCCCTCGGATGGAGACCTCCATCTGGATGCCGAACTTGTTCACGTGCGCCGCGAGGCACCCGGTGATGAGCTGCTCCTCGTCCGGGGAGATGGGCAGGCCGCTGGCCCATCCAGGCGTGAGCCCCAGCAGCCCGTACCAGGTATAGGTGACCATCGTCGTGCTGCTCCGGTAGGTGAGCGAGGTGCCCTCGGCGTAGGCGCAGGACACCACGTACTTCATCACCATGTCCGAGAACTCCAGAGCGTTGGAGTCGAACCATTGGTTGAAGCTGGGGGTGCTCACCCCGAGGGAGGTGAGGCCGTTGGTGATGAGGCCATTGGTGATGAGGCCATTGGTGATGAGGCCGTTGGTGATGAGGCCGTTGGCGGACCGCAAGGGATGCAATGCGCTCTCGGCGGCGCGGAGCTGTTCCTCTCCGCTGGCGGAAGCGTCTGAGGGCGGGGCCTCGCAGGCGAGCGTCCCCAGCCCGAGTGCATGGACACCCAGGAGTAGCGCCACCCGGTTGCCAGGGGCCTTCCGCGGTCTGGATGGGAAAGTCCTCTGTTCACTCTCGCCGGAACGCTTCATGGGGCCATCTCCTGTCGGGTGTTGCAGCCGTCAGGGTAGCGAACCGGTGGGGTGGGCGAGGCGGGGCCACCCATTCGGAGCCGGGAAGCACTTCAGCGGAAGACACTGGCTGCCCGGGGCGTTGGACAGGCTGTGAAGGAATGACCCCGTGGTCCGGGGCCATTTCACACCCCGGGCGTGCCGTCACTCCGCCTTCTTGGGCGCGGTGGCGGCTTCCACGACGCGGTGGACGGGGTACAGCTCGCCCGTGGAGATCATCCCGTCGAGGAACTGCCAGCGGCAGAAGCCGTCGTCGGAGTGCGGCTCCAGCAGGTACACGGCCAGCGTGCCGGCGCGCTGCGCGGTGGGGACGTACAGCGTCCCCGCGGGGAACTCGCGCGTGGTGCGCTCGGGGGCGACGGTGAGCACCGTCTCGAAGCGCACGGGCTTGGGCTTCTGGCTGAGCGGCACCTCGGCCTCGCCGGGCGGCGGCACGTTCGCGGCCACGTCCGGGCTGAACGTCTCCTCGCGCCGGGCCACGCGGTAGCTGTCCACGGTGAAGCGCCGCGGCTCGGGCAGGCGCTCGAAGCGGATGCCGTGGCCCTCCAGGCGCGACGCCAGCTCCGCCGGCGCGAGGTACGCCGCTGGAGTGCTCACCGCCTGCGTGGGCACGAAAGTCCGGTAGTGCGGAGTCTTGTAGGTGCGCTTGCGCTTCCCGGGGTAGCGCCGCTCGGTGATGCTCGCCTCGTCGAAGGCGAGGATGCGGGCGATGTCGCCGGGCTTCGCGTAGGCGGGGTACTCGAAGGTGAGCGCGCCCTGGCCGTCACGGGTGGCCACGCCGTAGTTGATGCCCACCAGCTGCTGCACGTCGGGTGTCTGGCCGCGGGCGATGATGCGCGCCTCCTCGGCCTCGGTGATGGCGCGGTAGGCCCTGGCGTTCTTCGCGGCGTCGCGGATGAGCTCCAGCAGCCACGCGCGCATCACCGCGCAGCGGCGCGGGAAGTCGATGTAGCTGTAGGTCTCCAGCAGCACGTCCATCCGGCCGAGCAGCCCGCGGTAGTGGCTGCCGAAGCGCGGCAGCGCGGGGTAGGTGTGCCAGCCGGAGTTCGGGTCGCCCTCGACCTTGTAGTTGCCGTACCAGAAGCTGTCGAAGTCGTGCCGGCTCTTCACCGCCGCCGCCACGCGCTCCAGCATCGCGCGGTTGTAAGCGCGCAGCTCCGAGAAGAGCGGCTCGTTGGAGTGGGACGTGTCGTAGGTGAGGTCGAAGGCGTGGATGCTGCCGTCGGTGGTGTGGCAGTCGATGAAGAGGTGCGGCCACCACGTCTGGTACAGCGCGGCGAGCGCGCGCGTCTCGGGGGCCTCCTGCTTCGTGTTGTCGCGGTTGAGGTTCCAGCCCTCGCCCGTGTAGCGCGTGCCCACGCCGCCCTCGGGGTTCACCTGGCCCTCGAGGTCCTTCAGGTTGAGCTTGCGGTTGTTGGGGCTGATGCGGTCGTTGCCGTCGGGGTTGAAGTCGGGCACCAGCACCAGGCACAGCTTGTCCAGCAGCTTCTTGCCCAGCTTCGTGAGGGTGAGGTCGCGGGCGAGCGCGAGCAGCGCCTCCTTGCCCTCCACCTCGCCGGCGTGGATGTTGGCCTCCACCAGCACCACGGCCTTCTTCTGCTTGCGCGCCAGCTCCGGCGTGAAGCAGTTGCGGTCGCTGACGATGAGCGCGACCAGGGGTTGCCCCTCACCGCTCTTTCCGAAGTCGGCGCGGCGCGCGAGCTTCGTGCGGCGGCACAGCTCGTCGACGAAGGCGAGCACATCCGAGTGGCGTGAGGTCTGCGTGTAGTTCGACGCTTCAGCGCGGGTGAGCAGCTCGGTCATGGGCGCGCATCCGAGCGTTCCCCACGGACAGCGTCAAGCACTTACTCCCGCCCAATCGAGTGTCTACTTTCGGCCTGAAGCGGGACGCCGCGCGGGAGCCACCAGGGAGAAACCCCGCATTGTCCCCGCGTCCGCGAGTCGTAAAGTATGGGCCATGTCCCTCCCTCCTCGCTTTCCGATGCCGTCTCCAGAACTGGAGCACGAGTCAGTCGGCCGGCCGGAGGCGGGGGACCCCGAGCGGGTGGACACCGGGACTCTCCCGCCGGGCGTCCTCCTCGTGGACGACAACCCGGCCAACCTGCTGGTGCTGGAGACCGTCCTCGCTCCGCTGCACGTGAGACTGCACAAGGCCACCTCGGGCCGGGAGGCGCTGCGCTACCTGATGCGGGAGGACTACGCCGTCATCCTCCTGGACGTGCAGATGGAGGGACTGAGCGGCCTGGAGACGGCCGCGCTCATCAAGCAGCGCGAGCGCTTGCGCGACGTGCCCATCATCTTCATCACCGCGCACCAGTGGAGCCAGCAGGAGGTCCTGGCGGCCTACGTCTCCGGCGCCGCGGACTTCCTCACCAAGCCCTTCGTGCCCGAGGTGCTGTGCGCGAAGGTGTCCGTCTTCATCGACCTCTACCGCGCGCGCCAGGAGGTCCGGCGCCAGGCGGCACTCGTCCAGGCCCGGGAGCATGAGTTGCTCGAGCGCACCCACCAGCGGGCGGAAGCCCTGGCCGAGGACCTGCGCCGCAACGCGGAGCAGCTGGAGCGGTGGGACCAGCTCTTCCACCACGCGGGCTGGGGTATCGCCAGCACGGACCCGGAGACCTGGCGCCTCAAGGCGGTCAACCCCGCGTTCGCGCGCATGCATGGGTACGGCTCGCCCGAGGAGCTCATCGGGATGCACATCCAGGAGCTGCTCGCGCCCGAGTCCTTCGCGGCCTTCCGCGTGGAGCTGAATCGCACCATCGAGAAGGGCCACCACACCTACGAGAACCTCCACCTGCGCAAGGACGGCAGCCGCATCCCCATGCTGGTGGACGGGGTGGCGCTGAAGGACGCGAACGGAAACGTCACGTACCGGGCCGCGAGCTTCCAGGACCTGACCGCGCGCAAGGAGGCCGAGGACCGCTTCGCCTTCCTCGCGAAGGCCGGGGAGGTGCTGGCCTATTCGCTGGATGGGGGCACGGTGCTCCAGCGGCTCGCGGAGCTGTCGGTGCCGCAGCTCGCGGACGGCTGCGCGGTGGACCTGCTCACCGAGCAGGGTGGGGTGGAGCGGCGGGTGGTGGTGCACCGGAACCCCGAGCGGGTGGCGCTCGCCTTCGAGCTGGCCCGTCGCTGTCCCGTCGACCTGGGCTCCGGCATCGGCATCGCCCGCGTGCTGCGGACGGGAGAGCCGCTGTGTCTGCCGGAGCTGACGGACGCGGCGCCGCCGGCCTTCGCGCGCGAAGAGGCGCACCTGTTCCTGGGCCAGCAGCTCGGCGTCAAGTCCCTCCTCTGCGTCCCGCTCCAGGTGCGAGGGCGGGTGCTGGGGGCGCTGACCCTGATGAGCGAGTCGGGCACGCGGCGGTATGGGGTCCGGGACGTGGAGCTGGCCCGGGAGCTGGCCCGCCGCGCCAGCCTCTGCCTGGACAACGCGCTCCTGTTCGAGGAGGCGAAGGATGCCCAGGCCCTCACGGAGCGGCTCCAGGGCATCACCGCCGCGCTCTCCCGGGCGGCCTCGGTGGAGGAGATGGCGGAGGTCATCATCCACGAGGGGCTCCAGGTCACGCAGGCGCAGCGGGGCGCCATCCTGCAGCTCCGGGACGGGGCGGTGCGCCTCGTGCGGCACTTCGGTTATCCCGACACGCTCGCCGCGTCCTTCGACCGGCTGTCATGGGAAGAGGGCAGCGGGCTGAGGGCGGTGGTGCGCGGACGCCAGCCGCTGTGGTCCACCACGCTCGCCGAGTGTCTGTCCCACGTGCCGGAGCTGGCCCCCATCACCGCGAGTGCCGGAGAGGGCGCGCGGGCCATCCTGCCGCTGGTGACGGAGCGGCGGGTGCTCGGGCTCATCATCCTGGGCTGGTCGCGGGAGCGGCCGTTCCGTCCGAGGGAGAAGACGTTCCTGGAGGCCGTCTCGCGCCAGTGCGCCCATGCACTGGAGCGCGCGGAGCTGTACCGGGATGCCCAGGCGGCCATCCGCATGCGGGACGAGTTCCTCTCCGTGGCGAGCCATGAGCTGAAGACGCCGCTCACCTCGCTGCGGCTGCAGCACGCGCTCGTGGAGCGGGCGGTGTGCGAGAGCCATCCCGAGAAGACACGGAGCCGGCTGAACGCGGCGATGCGGCAGGTGGACCGGCTCACCTCGCTGGTGGACAGCCTCCTCGACGTGAGCCGCCTCTCGCTGGGAAAGCTCGCGCTGGAGTTGTCGGAGGTGGACCTGGTGCAGGTGGTGAAGGACGGCGTGGAGCGGCTGGAGGCCGTCTTCGCGCAGGCGGGCTGCGAGGTGCACCTGACGGCGGCGTCCGAGGTGCGTGGGTACTGGGACGGCTCGCGGCTGGAGCAGGTGGTGGTGAACCTGCTGTCGAACGCGGCGAAGTATGGCGCCGGCAGGCCCGTCCGCATCGAGGTGGACGTGGACGAGGGCCAGGCGCGGCTGCGCGTGCGTGACGAGGGCATCGGCATCTCCGCCGAGGCGCTTCCGAGGCTGTTCGGCCGCTTCGAGCGGGGCGTCTCCGACCGCCACTACGGCGGCCTGGGGCTGGGGCTCTACATCTCCCGGCAGATTGTCGAGGCGATGGGCGGCACCATCCGGGTGGAGAGCCAGCAGGGGCAGGGGGCGCTCTTCACGGTGCGCCTGCCGCCGAGGGGGCGGGGGTAGGAGGCCGGGAGAGGCTCATCGGGCGGAGAGCGCGCGGATGACGGCGTCATACCCGGCGGCGTAGGTCGCCTCGAAGGCGCGCCCGTTTCCGCGCAGGGCCTCGTCGGCGGGGTGCTCCAGCTCGACCTGGACCTCCCACACCTCGCAATCCATGTCCGTCCGGTAGAACGCCGGCTCCTCGGTGACGTTGATGGCGATGAGCCGCGAGCGCGGAAAGAGCGTGCAGGCATCGTGGACGGGGACCGCCGAGACACGGTCCGCCCCCGGGTCGATGCGCTCCAGCGTCGCGTCCTCGAAGAGGAAGGGGTTGGCCGCGCTGGCGGCCACCGCGTCCGCCACCGGCCCCCGGGTCACCGTCACCCGCCGGAGTCCCTGGCCCGTGGGCTGCTGGTAGAAGGTGACGAAGGGCACGGGCAGTTCCTCGATACGGGCACCGCCGTAGAACGCGTCCAGCACCTCGGTGAAGCGCTCATGGCTGAGCGGCGGCACCGTGGCCGCCCCACCCGCCGCGCCGAGCGCGCCCACCGCGATTGCAGGCGCGAGCGAGCCACCCGACAGGAGCACCGCGAGGAGGCCGATGGCCGCACCCACGCCGCCGCGCTTCTTCGCCTCGCGCACCGTCTCCTGCTCGTAGGTGGCGAAGAACTCCTGATAGCGGGTCCGCAAGTCCTCCCGGGGCGCCGAGGCGTAGAGGCTGCCCACCACGGCGCCCATGCTGTTGCCCACGACGCAGTCGATGCGCACGCCCCGGTCCGCCAGCGCGTCCAGCGCCCCCACATGGGCGAGTCCCTTGGAGCCACCCACGGACAGCACCACGCACGTGCGCTCCGGTGCCCGCCGCGCCACGGGGTGGCCGCGGTGGCACGAGGCCGCCCCCAGCAGCAGCGTGGTGAACAGCGTGACGCGGAGCCGCCAGTGCATCGAGTCCTCCCGGACGAGGGAGCCGACTGTACCGCGTGACAGGGGGGCGCGAGGTAGCCCCCATGGCCCCCTGTCAGGGAGGCGCCAGGGAGGGCCCGCTCACCGGGACTGAAGCGGCGGGCTGGCGCATGCGCCGGGGGGATTGCCACATCCAGACTGAGGGGCCTGCCAGCACGCGCCCCGTCACCCACCCACGATGAGGAGAGACACCATGGCGAGCGAGAAGGAAAAGCGCGGTGCGAGCAGTGCCAGCGAGAAGGAAGAAACCCCGGGCGTGCCCCAGGCCCAGGGCAAGGGGGCCGCCCCGGGAGAGGAGGCAGAGGCCGCTCGGAAGAAGGAGCCCTCCCTCCCCGAGCATCGGACCATGAGCGTGCGACGGGACCTGGGCGAAGGGGACATCGACGTCTCCCGCTGGGAGGACGAGATGAGCCACGAGCCCTCGCGCTCGTGACGGCGGGCTACTTCTTCGCCGCGCGGCGCTTCTTCCAGGCCTTGTACTCGGGGCTCTTCACGAAGCCCTGGTACTCGGCCACGCCCTCCAGGTCATTGAGCTGCACCAGGCCCGTGGCCTCGATGGCGTCGAGCCGCTCACCCAGCTCCTTGTACTGCTTCTCCTGGAGCGCCAGCCCAGCGAGGCTCCAGTGGCCCACGAGGAGCGTGGGCTCGGCGGTGACGGCGGCCACGTAGTGGCGGCGCGCCTCGGCCGTGTCGCCCTTGTCGAGCATCACGTTTCCGCGCAGCACGGACAGGTACGGGTCTCGCACGCGCCGGTCGAGCTTGTCCATGGCGCGGATGGCTCCAGCGTGGTCCTTGCGCAGCAGGTAGCCGTCGAAGGAGACGAGCTCGACGCTCGGGTCGTTGGGCAGGGCCTTCTCGTAGTCGGCGATGGCCTGCGCGTAGGCCTCGCCCTCCAGCGACAGCGCGGCGGCGGCCTGCAGCCGGAGGAGCAGGACGATCTTGTCGGTCTTGAAGGCGGCGGGGAGCTGGCCGTAGAGGCGGAGGACCTCCTCGTGATTGCCGGCCTGGAAGGCCTTCTGCATCGCCTGCAGCCGGGGCAGGTTCTTGAGGTACGTCTGCTCCTTGCCCATCAGCCGGTCCACGAGGCCCTGGTTGGCGTCCGCGGCGGCGGCGAGGTAGGCGCGGCGCAGCGTCTCGCTGATGAACTCGCCGGCGACGTACGGGTAGATGTCCACCACGCGCACCTGCCCCTTGGCGTCCCTGGCCAGCTCCAGGTCCAGGTAGTTGAGGCCCCGCGTGGACAGGGAGCGGAAGAGGGCGCGCGGTACACCCTTGACGGCGCGGGCGCGCAGGAGCGTGAAGGTCGACTCCTCGTTGAAGGTCGAGATGAGCTGCTTGCCGAAGCCCAGGGCGGCGCCCTGCTGGAGGCCCTTCTTGAAGCCGGCGGCGAAGTCCGCGGGCACCTGCACGCCCTCGGTGGACTTCTTGAAGATGGCGTCCTTGTCGATGTGCGCGTCGAGCGCGTCGGCCTCACGCGCGTTGATGCCCTTCTCCACCGCCTGGGCGAAGGCGAGGTAGGCGGGGTCGAGCTGCGAGGCGCGCGATTCCTCACCTGCGGGCGCCTGAGCGGCGGCGGCGGGAGGCGCGGCGGGAGTTACGGCCAGGAGGGCAATCAATGGCAGGAGCATGGGCCAGGACCATACACCTCTCCGGGGGAGCGCGTATGGCATTGCCCATGGGCCCCCCGCTCCGGGGGCTCCGCGTGGGCCTGTGGCTCCGAGGAACGTGCCGCCAACAATGAGGCTGCCTTCGCCGGAGGTTCTGTAGGATGCCCTGACACTCGCAGACAAGGACAGAGATGACGGACACGGAACTTCTGAACGAGGCGGAGCGGCTCTCGACCCTGCTGGCGGAGCACGCATCGAAGCATGACCGCGAGACGTCCTTCCCCGTGGAGGGCAAGGCGGCCATCCTCCGCTCCCCGCTGAATACGGCGCTGCTGGAGGGCGCCTCGTTCCTGACCTTCGGGCGGGCGCTCGCAACCCTCTGCCGGGGAGATGCCTCCTTCGGCACGGCGTGGCTGATGCACCAGGGGGCGGGGCTGAGCTCCCTGGCCCTGACAAACCCGGCCCAGCGGGACTTCTTCCTGGCCGAGTTCCGCGGCGGCGCCTGGTTCGGCAACGCCCTGGGCGAGCCCACCAGCGGCAACCTGTTCCTGACGCCGCTGCAGCAGGCCCGGCGCGTGGAGGGCGGCTGGCGCCTCAACGGGGCCAAGCGCTTCGTCTCCGGCGGCGAGCACGCGAAGTACCTCGTCACCAGCGCCATCTGCGACGGGCAGCCCGGCTTCTTCCTCATCGACAAGGACGACTCCGTCCGGGTGGAGGAGATCTGGGACCCCATGGGCATGCGGGCCACCCGGAGCCAGCTCCTGCACCTCCAGGACACGCTGCTGCCCGACTCCCGCCGGATGGTGTTCGACCCCACCCAGCCCAATGCCATCGCCGCGGGGCTGCCGTGGATCTCCATCGGCATCGCCGAGGCGGCGATGGCCTTCGCCATCAGCTACGCGAAGGAGCGCAAGCTCCCGCCGGAGAACCGGCCGCTCGCCGAGCTGCAGTGGGCCCAGTTCTCCGTGGCGGACATGAGCATCCGCCTGGAGGCGGCGCGCTCCATCGCCATGCGCTCCGCCATGGCCACGGACCAGCGCGCGGCGGACTTCCCCATCCTGCAGATGCAGGCCAAGACGGTGGCCAACGAGGCCGCCGTCGCCATCGCCAACGCGGCGCTGGAGCTGGCGGGAGGCACGGGCTACCTCAAGAGCCGCCCCATCGAGCGCTACGTGCGCGACGCCATGAGCGGACCGCTGATGGCCTGGTCCGGCGCCCTCGTCCGGGACTTCCTCGGCAGGACGCTCCTGGGCCTGAACGGGCCCGGCGGACGCTGACGCCCGGAAATGGTGAGCCCGGTCAGGCTGTCCTCCTGACCGGGCTCGGGGTGCTGCCATGGATGAGGCCCGCACGTTTGAAGTCTCCGCTTCAGGCTATACCTCGCGTCCTGCGATTGAACGACCGCCGCGCAAGGCGGGATGGAGCGGCGGGCTGGAATTGCACCAGCATCTCGAGGTGGGGAGCGGAAACGGTTGATCGGGCCTGCGACAGCGAATGCTGAGTCTGGAGTGAGAGTCTGATGCTGGGGTGCGTCGCGGTCTCTTGTTGCCGCTTGCCTCTACCGATTGGGCTACCCCGTCGCACGGTGGGATGACGGGGGCAGGGTTCGAACCTGCACTGAAGGCGGCCCGGGAACGCTTCGCGTGAGTCTGCTGCTGAGTTTGAGTCTGTACTCCGAAATCTCGTGGCGCCGGGGCTAGCCGAACACGTAGCCGAGGAGCACGTCGCCCGCCTTCAGCTCCTCCACCTCCACGGCGTTGGCCTCCTCGCGCGCGAACTTGACGGCCTGCTGCAGCTTCTCGACGCGCTCCAGCATGTCATTGACCCGGAGGGCGGGGAGGGCGCCGGAGAACTTCACGGTCTTCCAGTAACCGACCACGATGTCCTCGTAATACACCTCGACCTGCGCCGGGTGCTTGTCCGTGGCCTCGGACTTCACGTGGTTGCGCGGGACCTTCTTCGTCTTCGCCGTCTGCACCGGCTCGGTGGCCCACAGGCCCTGGGCGGGGTCGGGGACCCACGTCTCGGACGGGTCCAGCGTGGGCAGCTTCTTCACAAAGGTGTGGAGGTCCACGAGCTGCTTCTCCAGGAAGAGCAGGTACGTGGCCGGAACGCCCTTGAGCACCACCTTGCCGTCCACGCGCACGTCCGCCTTCGCGTGGCAGTTGGTGAGGTCCTTGGTGGCGGTGACGTCGAAGAGGCGGGTGAGGATCTCCCGGGTCTTCTTCAGCACGTCGTCGGTGCGCACCTGCACCCGCGTGGATTCGGGCGGAAAGCGCTCACCCTCCTCGTCACGGGGTTGGTAGGTGCGGGAGATGCCGCTGAGGAGTTGTGGCTTCTGGAGGTCGTGATGCGCCTGGGTCAGCTCCTGCTGGGAGCGGTTCTTGACGCCCTTCTCGACGGCGATGATCTGGTTCAGCTTGGGCATGGCGTGTCTTCGTTCGTGTCCGTGCGTTTGGCCCATCCGACGGGACCCGCCGCCGCCACCTGACAAGGCGAGAACATCCGCGCGACAGTCTTGGCGGAGATCCACGCGCGCCGTGCTTATCTGCACCGGAACCTCTTCGAGCACCGTGGAGACAGCACCATGCGCACGTGGATGAAGGCCCTGGGGCTCGCCGCCCTCGTGTCGGGACTGGGGCCGGCATATGGCCAGAGCGCTCGCCAGCCCTCGGGCGAGCGGGGCAACCTCGCCCCGGGCCGCGCGGGCGGCAGCCAGCAGACGCAGCCCCGAGAGACTCCTGGCCCCGAGGCGGCCCCGCTGGAGACGGCGCCTCCGAACGTGCCCGAGTTCAAGCCAGCCTTCCCCGGGCAGACCCGCGCCCCGGGCGTCCAGACGCGTACGCCCTTCCAGGTCACCGAGATTGCCTCCGGCTTCAACAAGCCCTGGGCCATCGCGTTCCTGCCGGACCGGCGCATGCTGGTGACGGAGAAACCGACCGGGGACCTCTTCATCGTCACCCCCGACGGGAAGAAGTCCCCGCCCGTCGCGGGGCTGCCGCCCGTGGACGGGCGCAACCAGGGCGGTCTGCTCGACGTGGAGGTCGGCCCCGACTACCCGAAGAGTGGCCTCATCTACTGGGCCTATTACGAGCCGCGCGAGGGCGGCAACGGCCTGGCGGTGGCGCGCGCGAAGCTCGTGGACGGCGCGAAGCCTCGGGTGGACGACCTGCGGATAATCTTCCGCATGCAGCCCACGCTGGAGTCGACCCTGCACGCGGGCGGGCGCCTCGTGTTCACGCCCGACGGCAAGCTGTTCATCACGCTGGGGGAGCGGTCCATCCTGGCCGGCCGGGTCCAGGCGAGGGACTTGAAGAGCCACTTCGGGAAGCTCGTCCGCATCAACCCGGATGGCTCGGTCCCCAAGGACAACCCGTTCGTGGGCCGCGAGGATGCCCGGCCGGAGATCTGGTCCCTGGGCCACCGGAACATCCTGTCCGCGGCGCTGGACTCCCGGAATCGCCTCTGGGTGGTGGAGATGGGGCCGCGCGGTGGCGACGAGCTCAACCTCATCGGAAAGGGCAAGGACTATGGCTGGCCCACCATCGGCTACGGCGAGGAGTACTCCGGCGCGCCCATCCACAAGAGCACCCAGGGCCCGGGCATGGAGCAGCCCGTGTACTACTGGGACCCGGTCATCTCCCCCTCGGGCATGGTCATCTACTCCGGGGAGCTCTTCCCCGAGTGGCGTGACAACATCTTCATCGGTGGCCTGTCCAGCCATGCCCTGGTGCGGCTGGTCATGAAGGACGACCGCGTGGTGGGCGAGGAGCGGCTACTCACCGAGCTGGACGCTCGCATCCGCGAGGTCGTCCAGGGCCCCGAGGGCGCTCTGTATGTGCTCACGGACGCCTCCAACGGACGCCTCCTCAAGCTCACGCCGCGGTGACCCGTTACGCGAAGCAAGACGGCTCGCCCGCGACGGTGAGCCATGGGAGAGGTGCCATGCGTGCGATGCCGATGCTGCCGTTCCTCCTCCTGCTCGTCTGCGTGGCCGCGTGCAGCGGTACGCAGACGGCGGGAGACCCCAGCAATCCGCCTCCTCCGACGACGACCGTCGAGGTGAGGAACCTGAAGACCGTCGACTTCAACCTCTACGTGCTGAATGCGACGCGCCGGGTCCGCCTGGGCACGGTTCCGGGAATGACGACCCGCGGCTTCGTCATCCCGCCCCAGCTCCTGGGCGACAGGGACCGGATCCGCTTCGGCCTGGAGACCATCGGTTCGGACGGGAGCTCGCTCAGCGAGGAAGAGCTGCCGGTTCGCGCGGGGGATCAGCTCTCCCTGACCATCCAGTAGGCCCGCGGGGAATTCACGGAAAAGTGGATTGCGCTTCAGGCCAGGAAAAGCTCCCATGCGTGAAGTCCGGGATGACCCGGGCATTCACCTCAGGAGCCACCATGCGTTCCCCCCTGCGATTCTCCGCGATGCTTCTCACGAGTTCCGTCCTCTTCCTGGGCTGCGAGGGAGCGCCCCGGCAGGATCCGCTGTCGGCGACCGAGGTGGTGCCGGAGATGGCGGAGGTGAAGCAGGGCGCGGTCGGCGACACGCTGCTGCGCTGCGACCAGCCTCAGGACGGCTCGTACCTGGAGGTGGTGCAGACGGCCACCGGCTACGAGGCCGCGCACGTCTACGAGGAGTACGACCCGTGGGACTGCCGCTGCACCTACACGAAGCGTGACGTGCTGGGGCAGTACACGGTCTGCTACAAGTCCACGGTGGACGCGCGCATCATGAACTGCTTCCGCGTCGAGCCTGGCGGCACGACGGGCAAGGTGGTGCTGTCCACCACGCGCGTGCAGAAGACGCAGATGGTGATTGGCGGCACGCAGACCGTCTCCTACAGCGAGCTGGACATCGCGGCCATCAACCAGGACCCCGGCCAGACGCCGCGCAGGGACTTCAACTACGGCCTGGACGACTGCCAGTAGCCCTTCGGGCCCGGGGGCGGACGGCATGGCCCTTTCGCCCCCGGGACGGCCGCTTTAAAGAGGCGAGGACGCGTTCCACCAGGAGTCCCGGGCTCTTCTCGGCGAGTCGAGGTATACCCGCGAGACCCATAGCAACAGGAAGATCAACGTGGCCGGAAGCAGCCTCTTTACCCTGATTGACGACATCGCCAGCCTGCTGGACGACGTCGCGGCGATGACCAAGATCGCCACCAAGAAGACCGCGGGTGTGCTGGGTGACGACCTCGCGCTGAACGCCCAGCAGGTGGCGGGCGTCAACACCGATCGCGAGCTGCCCGTGGTCTGGGCGGTCGCCAAGGGCTCGCTGGTCAACAAGGCCATCCTGGTCCCCGCCGCCCTGGCCATCAGTGCCCTGGCGCCCTGGCTCATCACCCCGCTGCTGATGCTGGGCGGCGCGTTCCTCTGCTACGAGGGCTTCGAGAAGCTGGCCCACAAGTTCCTGCACAGCAAGGCGGAGGAAGAGTCCCACCACGAGGAGCTCGTCAAGGCCGTCGCCAACCCGGCGGTCGACATGGTCGCGTTCGAGAAGGACAAGATCAAAGGCGCCATCCGGACCGACTTCATCCTCTCGGCGGAAATCGTCGTCATCTCGCTTGGCACGGTCGCCGCCGCGTCCTTCGGGCAGCGGGTCGCCGTCCTGGTCGGCATCGCCATCATCATGACGGTCGGCGTCTATGGCCTGGTTGCCGGCATCGTGAAGATCGACGACGCGGGGCTGTACCTGAGCCAGAAGCCGAGCGCCGCCCAGCGCAAGCTCGGCCAGGGGATGCTGGTGGCTGCTCCCTTCCTGATGAAGGGGCTCTCCATCGCCGGCACGGTCGCCATGTTCATGGTCGGCGGCGGCATCCTCGGCCACGGCATCCCCCCGCTGCATCACCTCAGCGAGAGCCTCGCGCATGGGGCGGGGAGCGTGCCGGGCATCGGTGGTGTCCTGGCGGCGCTGCTGCCCACGTTGCTGGATGCGGTGACCGGCGTCGTCGCCGGGGCGCTCGTCCTGGTGGTCGTGACGGCCGTGACGCGGGTCATCCAGGCCGTGCGCCCGAAGGCGAAGGCCGGGTAGGGACGCGGTGGCTCGGCGCAGGGGCTGCGCCGAGCCGTGCGCCGGTGAGCGCGTCAGCCCGAGGGATTGCGTTCCCTACCGGGACTGTCTGCGGACCTGCTCCCAGGCTTCGATGATGCGGCGCGTTTCTTCCTGGGCCAGCGCCTGGAGCTTGGGGCCCAGCTGGGCAACCTTGTCGGGGTGGTACTGCGCCACCAGCGCGAGGTAGGCCCGCTTCACCTCTGGCAGCGGCGTATCGCGCGAGACTCCGAGCACCTCCCACGGAGAGGGCGGAGGCGGCTCTCTCGAGGCGGCTGGCTCTCGTGGAGCCTCCTCCTCCTCGGGCTCGTCCTCCGGTTCGTCCTCCGGTTCCTCCTCGGGCTCGTCCCGTTGCTCCTCGTCCGCCGCGGCCTGGGGCTCCGGGGCTTCCGGGGCCGGGGCGAACGCCCCTCCACACGTCGAGCACAGCAGCCGCTCGTGTTGCTCCCCGGACTCCGCCGGGACGACGCGGAGGTCGAAGCAGTCCCCGCAAACGATGTTCCGGCACTGCTCACAGCGCGCGGCGGACTGCGCTTCCTCCAGCTCCAGCCCACACCGTGGGCAGTCGTCGGGAAGTGGCGCTTCTTCTCCGCAGCGCACGCAGAAGGCCCAGGCCCGGTCGAGGCTGCTCTCACACGCCACGCACTCCAGGCCACCGTTGCCGGGGTGCTGCCAGTGCTTCTCCGCGCCGCACCAGGGGCAGTGGGGCATGAGCCAGGCCACCTTCCCCGTGCAGTCATCGGAGTCGCAGTCGAACTCGAGCCGGTACCCCCGGGCGACCGTCTGGGGCGGGTTCTCCTCGTCGAACGACTCGCCGCAGGCCCAGCAGCAGTTGAAGAACCGATGGGAGGGCGCGCCACACGCTTCGCAGGCCGGGTTGCCGTGCTCGGCCTTCCAGGCGACCTCGTCACCGCAGTCAGGACAGAAGCCCATCCACGGCTTTACGTCCGGATGGGTGCAGGACTCCCGGGCGGCCCGTGCCGCGCGCTCGCGTTGCCCGGGGGGCGCGGGGAAGGGCGGCCTTTCGCCCCGTTCCGTGAGGAGCTCCCACAGGCAGGAGCGGCACACGCGCCCCTTCACCTTCCGGTGCTCCTGTCCCGGCACGCCCACGCGTTTCCGGAACACTCCCGCTTCGAGCACCTGCGTGCTCATGCAGGTCTGACAGACGGCGTCGCCACAGACCTCGCAGGTCCCCGCCAGACGGCGGCCCCCGAGGCCCAGGAGGCCGGGCGTCAGCTTCTCCATGCAGCACGGACAGGCTCGCATGCACTTCCTTCACCGGGTGGTGCCCCGTCCCTGGACGGGGGACGCGAGACTTCGCCATGCCCCAATCCGTCACCGAGGTCCAGAACCCGGCGGTGTACCGCGGGTTCAGTCCGCGAACGTGCCGGGCTCCTTGCTGAAGCCCGGGGTTTGCGTCGATGTGCTCCTTCAGCCACGCCTTGAGCTTCTCTCCCTCGGAGGCGACCTTCTTGTCGGCGGCGTCGAGCTTCGTCCGCGCGGCCCGCCGCCGGATGAAATGCCCCCCTGCGTCAAGGTCAGGGCTCCATGCATGCCGAGCCGCGGAGGCGGAGCCGCATGGACCGGCTCGCGGCGCCCTGTATGAGACAGTTCGGCACGGCCTCGGATGCGACACGTCCCGGGGCCGGAATGAAGGCATAAGGTGCGGTGACGCGAATGGATGTGTCGCGCTACTGAGTCGCTCGGAGGACGCGCCATGGCTCGGGACTCGCGACTGCACGATTGACCCGGAAAGCAGCGCGCAGCAAGAATCCCGGGGAGAACGACGCAGCCTGTCAACACCGTAACCAGGACAGTGCCGGAGCCCGGCCCACCCTCACCCCAGACAGCGACCCATGCGACTGATTCTGCTTGGCCCACCCGGTGCTGGTAAGGGAACGCAAGCCGCGTTCATCAAGGAAGCCTTTGGCATCCCGCAGATCTCGACGGGGGACATGCTGCGCGCCGCGGTGAAGGCCGGCACGCCGCTCGGCCTCGCGGCCAAGAAGGTGATGGACAGCGGGCAGCTCGTCTCCGACGAGATCATCATCGGCCTCGTCCTGGAGCGGCTGAAGGCTCCCGACTGCGCGAGGGGCTATCTGTTCGACGGCTTCCCACGCACGATTCCGCAGGCGGAGGCGATGCGGGCCGCCGGTGTGCCCATCGACTACGTGCTGGAGATCGACGTTCCGGACGCGGTGACGGTGGAGCGCCTGAGCGGCCGGCGCACGCACGTCGCCTCGGGACGGACCTATCACGTCAAGTACAACCCGCCCCGCGTTCCGGGGAAGGATGACGTGACGGGCGAGGACCTCGTCCAGCGCGACGACGACCTCGAGGAGACGGTGAAGAAGCGGCTCGCGGTCTACCACCAGCAGACCGAGCCGCTGGTCGCGTACTACTCGCAATGGGCGGCGACCGGGGACACGCGGGCGCCGAAGTACCGCAAGGTCGAAGGCCTCGGGACGGTCGAGGCGATTCGCGACGCGTGCCTCGCGGCCCTGGGCCGCTGAGCGCGGCCCGTCACGGCCACCCTGCTTCTGCCTGACGGTCAGTGTCGGGCAGCGTGCACCTCCTCCGCCTCGCGGGTAATCGCTCCCGAGCCCTGCCCCTGGCCCACTTCGGTGCCGGGCCGGGCCCATCCTGGGACGGCCCCTTCGCGGGGGGAGAGCATGACGGCCGACAGGAGCACCCGGCAGGCGATGAAGGCCGGGCATGAGCAGGCGGTGGCGGTCGTGAACCGGCGCACGGCCGTGCTCGAGCGGCAGCGGCGGGAGGCGGTCCTGTCCCGTGGAGGGCGCGGCGCCGTGGAGGCACCCCGGGTCGCGCCGCGGTTCCGGGTCGCGGTGAGCCGGCCGGCGCCCGTGGGCCTCCTCGTCGCCGAGGGGGACTCCTGGTTCGACTATCCGTTTTTCGACATCCTGAAGCTCCTCGAGGACGAGCACGGCTATGACGTCCGGCACGTCGCGCACATGGGCGACCGGGTGGAGGACATGGCCTACGCGGGCGAGGCGGGCGCGGGTGGGGGAGGGCAGCTCGACGAGTTCGCCCGGCTGCTGGAGAAGCTGCTCCGGGAGGACAAGGTCCCCCGCGCGATTCTCCTGTCGGGCGGAGGCAACGACGTCGCGGGCGACGCGTTCTCCATGCTGCTCGAGCACCGGAACTCGGTGAGCCCCGGCCTGAATGCGCAGGTCGTCGCCGGAGTCATCGACCACCGCATCCGCCTCTCGTATGTGACGCTGCTGAGCGCGGTGACGCGCATGAGCGAGCTCCGCACCGGGAAGCGGATTCCCATCGTGCTCCATGGGTACGACTACCCCGTGCCGGATGGCCGCGGATACCTCGGAGGCTGGAGCATCCTGCCCGGCCCCTGGCTGGAGCCGGGCTTCCGGCAGAAGGGCTACGCCGGCGCGCAGGAGCGCATCGACCTCCTGCGCGCGCTGATGGACCGGTTCAACGACATGCTGAGGGGCGTCAGCGAGCTGCCCGGGTTCGAGCACGTCGAGTACGTCGACCTGCGCGGGACGTTGAGCACGGACGCCGGCTACAAGAGGCTGTGGGACAACGAGCTGCACCCCACGCGCAAGGGCTTCCAGAGGGTGACCGAGATGGTCGCCCGGGCCATCCAGGGCCTGCCGGTGCCGTGAGCCTCCGCGCGCCTGGGCCTGTTCGACGGCCGGCTGGTGGGGTGCGTGGAGGAGCCGTGTCTCACATGCCGGAGGGGAGGGGCGCTGCTCACCCCTTCCGCTTGCGGCGGCGCGACATGATGCGGCTCAGCGCCTCCTCGGTGATGCCGAGGTAGGCCGCCACGTCGCGCTGGGGGACGCGGCCCTTCAGGTGGGGGTGCTCCTCCCAGAACCGCACGAGGCGCTCCTCCGCGGTCAGGTCCAGGAACTCCTGCTCGCGGCGCTCCTTGAGGATGAAGTGGTGCTCCGCCACCCGGCGCGCCAGCCGCTCCCAGCACACATGGCCCTGCTCGAGCGCGTGGAGGTCGCGGGTCTGGAACACCAGCACGCGGCCTGGCTCGAGCGCTTCAATCGCCGTCATCGAGGGCTGCCGCTGCAGCATCTCCGCATAGGCGCCAATCAGCTCCCCCTCCGCGCGGAACGCCTTGACGGACTCGACGCCCCGCGCCGACACGCGCACGGCCCGGAAGACGCCCTGGAGCACCACCGCGAAGCGGTCCGCCGGCTCTCCGGGCCGGACGAAGAGCTCGCGCTTCGCCAGCACCCGCTCGGACGCCAGCGCCTCGGCCTTCTCCCACTCCTCGGAGGGGAGGGGGACCTGCGCGGTGAGCCGCTCGTAGAGCTTCGGGAATCTCATGCGGGAGTGCTCTCGGGTTGACCCAGGTCAAGGCGGAGACCCGTCCGGATGCCGTACACCGGCGCGTATGACCCTGAACGTCTATGCCGTGGCCACGCCCTTCGTCATCGCCCTGGCACTCGCGGAGTTCGCGTACTGCGTGGCAAGGCGCAACGGCTACTATAGCTTCCAGGACTCCATCGCGAGCATGGGCACCGCGGTGATGAACCAGTGCGTCAACGTGGCGGTGGCGCTGCTGGTGCTGCCCCTCTTCGCGCAGCTGGGCCAGCTCGCGCCGTGGCGGCTGGACGCCTCCTCACCGCTGGCGCTGGTGGCCCTCTTCCTCGGCGTCGACTTCCTCTTCTACTGGTTCCACCGCTTCGGCCACCGCACCAACATCGGCTGGGCGGCGCACTCGCCGCACCACTCCACGGAGGAGCTCAACTACGCGGTGGCCCTGCGCGCGAGCGTGACGCAGCGGCTCTTCTCGTTCCTCTTCTACTGGCCGCTGGTGCTGGTGGGCTTCCCGCCGGAGGCGGTGCTGGCGATGGTGGCCTTCCACCTGGTGCTGCAGTTCATCCCGCACACCCGCGTCATCCCCAAGCTCCCCCGGTGGGTGGAGTCCTGGCTGAACACGCCCTCGCATCACCGGGTGCATCACGCGCGCAACGACGCCTACATCGACAAGAACTACGCGGGCTTCCTCATCATCTGGGACCGGATGTTCGGCACCTTCGCGGAGGAAGTGGAGCCCTGCTCCTACGGCCTCACCACCCCGGTGAACACGTGGGACCCGACGGTCATCAACTTCCAGGCCTGGGCCCGGCTCGTCGGCGACGCGCTCGCGACGAAGAGCTGGTGGGACCGCCTGCGCATCTGGGTGATGCCCACGGGCTGGCGGCCCGCGGACCTTCCGCCGCGCTCGCTGGGCTACTGGAAGCAGAACGGCGTGGAGGTGAAGTTCTCCTCGACGGAGCTGCCCGGCATCCGCGGCTACCTCGTCTTCCAGTTGTTCGCGTCCATGCCGTTCATGCTGCTGGTGAGCCACCATGCCTCGCCGCTGTCGGGCTGGAGCCAGCTCGTGCTGAGCCTGCTGCTCTGGGCCATGGCGACCGCCTGGAGCGGGATGCTGGAGTCGAAGCGCTGGAGCGTGCCGCTGGAGCTCGCGCGGGTGCTGGCCACGGGCGTGGCGGTGACGGTGTGGCTGCTGCGGGCCGGGGCGCCCCAGGCCTGGAGCGTGCTCTCCGCGGCCTGGCTCGTCCTCTCGCTCGGCTGGCTGCTGGTGGGAGTCGCCGGGCTCACCCCGGCCCTGCGCGATCGCGGGGCCTGAGCAGCACCTCACGTCAGCGTGAACCGCGCGGTGCCCCACTTCCGCGGGCCCGGCATGGGCTTCGGGCGCTACGTACGTCGAGCACCCGAAGCCCGGGGCGCGTCACGGGAAGTTGACCGAGGGCTCCGTGCGGCGCTGGTAGATGTCCCAGAACCGCTCGGCGATGTCGGACGCCTCGAGTCCGCCGTGGCCCGAGTCGAAGGCGGTGCCCTTGACGGTTCCGCCCACGACGACCTCGCCGACGTAGACGCCTTCACGGGCGAGCCGCTGGTGGAGCAGCCCGACGGTCTTCAGCTGCGCGGCCTTCTCGATGGAGAGCCCCATCAGGTTCCACTGGCTCGCCATCGCCTCCATCCGCGGGTTGAAGTACGCGAGCGCGCCACCCGTGACGAGGACCGCGCCCTTCTGCTGCTTCAGGTCGGGCAGCGCCTCCTGCACGCCGGTCACCAGCCCGAGCACCGACACGTTGAACGACGCGAGCAGCTCCTCGGTGCTCGCGGTCGTCAGGTCGCCCGCGCGGGCGGAGTACGCGTTCCAGTGGAGGACCGAGATGGGGCCGAGCGACGCGCGCACCTCGCGGATGAGCGAGCGCACGGACTCGGGAGAGCCGAGGTCACAGGGAAAGGGCTTGGCGGTGATTCCCGCGCCCGAGAGCGTCCTGGCGGCGGCCGCCAGCCGCTCCCCGTTGCGGGCAACGAGCGCGACCGCGAACCCTGCCTTGCCGAACCTGCGCGCCACGGCATCGGAGATGCCGGGTCCATGGCCACACACGACAATGGTTGGTGTCATGGCCGCCATATAACACGCGTGACCCGGGGTGGGCGCGCCACAAATCCCGCTCATTCTCGCCGGCTCTTCGAGCGTCGCGGGCCTCAGGTCCAGGTGCGCTGCTGGTTGCGCGCGTTCTTCTCGCGGAAGGCCTTCTCCAGGTCCACGCCGACGCGGTTGGCGATGGCCAGCAGGTAGTTGAAGACGTCCACCAGCTCCTCGCCGACCTGGGCGCGCGCCTCCTCCGTGGGCGTGCCGCGCCCCTCGTCGTAGAGCTTCTCGTGGCGGCGCACTGCCTTGAACACCTCGCCCACTTCCTCGCCCATGAGGAAGCAGTTGTGGACGAGGTCCAGCTTCAGCCAGCCGTGCAGGGCCTCCAGCTCATGGATGTAGCGCTGGTAGTCCTTCATGGAGGCGCCTTCGGGGAGTGTAATCATCCCCTCGTCCTAGCAGGTGGAGCTCGCCCTGTCGTTCGCGCACCTGTCAGCGATTTGGGTTGAGCGCGGCCAGCCGGCTTGTCATGGTCCGCGCTTCACCATCAATGGAGAGACTCCATGGGATTGTTTGACAGGCTGATTGGCCACGCTGACGTCAATGCGAAGTCGTCGTACAACCTCGAGCGGTTCCTGGGCGAGGGCGAGAAGCTGATTGCCGTCTTCCGCTTCGCGCGCGACGAAATCGCGGTGACGAACAACGGTGTCTTCACCGTCGACGTCCAGGGCATCATGGGCTCGAAGAAGGAGTACAAGTATTTCCCTCTCAAGGGCGTGAAGTACGTCTCCTATGAGAGCGCGGGCACCTTCGACGCGGACGCGGACATCAAGATTGGCATTGATGGCAACACCGAGCTCGTCAACAACATGCCGGTCAGCAAGCCGCTGTCCTTCAAGATTCCGAAGTCCCAGGCCGCCGAGGGGGAGAAGTTCTTCAAGCTCCTGAAGGCCGCGCTGGACGCCTGAGCGTGCCGACCCCCTGCCCGACGGGGCAGGAGGAGTGTCGGGCGGTGGATTCCGGACGCTCCCGCGTTCTGGATTTGACTATCGCGTTCTCAGAAAGGAATGGGCACGGGCGCTGTCCGGCAATCATGGCTGTCCATGCGAACCGGACACGCCCAGATAGACCGTCGTTCCTTTCCGCGTCTCCAGGCCCCGCTGTACTCGCGGCCGGCGCGGCTGCATTTCGGTGAGAAGCGGCAGGTGCTGGACGTCAGCAGGTGCGGCGCCCGCATCTACTCCGACGAGGAGCATGAGGAGGGCAGCCGGCTGGAGGTGGAGCTCTTCCTGCCGGATGGCGGCTCGCTGGAGTGCACCGCACGCGTGGTGTGGACGGCGAGGCTTCCCAGGGGCGCCGCCGCCCGCTACGAGGTAGGGCTGGCCTTCCTGGACGCGCCGTTGACCGTGTGGAGGCGCCTCCAGCCGCTGCTCGTCCCAGACTCGCTGGACGGGGGCGGCTCGGGGCCGGAACGGGCGCATCCGCGTCCCACCCTGCATCGGTTCTTCACTTCGTGGACGGCGCTGGGGCGCCGGCTCGTGGAGTTCTCGCGCGGCTTCCAGCTCATTGCCCAGCAAGGGGCCCCAACGGGCTCGCCCGGAGACGAGCAGCGCTGACGTGCCGCTCGCAACACGCGCGGTGCGTTCTACGCCGGCTGGAGGAAGCGTCCGTCCACCAGGTGGTCGATCACCTCGCGAGCGGAGCCCGGGTCGAGCTTCGCCTTCGTCCCCAGCTCCTTCACCCCGCTGGCGACTGTCGTGGGGCGCTCGAAGGCGGCCAGGGCCGCCAGGAGGATGGCTCCGTCCTCGCCCTGCGTGAGCGTTGGGTCCGAGAACCTGCGCGGACTGAGTGAAGGGGCGCAGCTCAGGGTGATGCCGTCGACCGAGCGCACGACGGTCACCTGCTCCTTCGCCACCTTCGCCGGAGCCCGGTGGCTCCCCAACCAGTCCCCCAGCGTGAACTGTTGCGTCCAGGGGGCGGTGTTCCGCAGCCGCGTGCGTCCATCGACGGCGATGCTCCGCTTCGCGTCCCTGTGCTGCCACGCCAGGGCATCCACTCGATCGGAGTTGCGCTGCACCGCCGCCTCGAGCTCCGCGTCCCGGAAGCGAATCATCGGCACCGAGACGTCGCCCGGCTCGCGCCGCTCGAAGTAGTCGAGGAACTCCGTGAAGGTTCGCGCTTCGGTCACCATGTCGAACCGCGCGGGGTGCTCGGTGACCAGCGCCCCGGGTTGTGCTTCGAGCCGCTGATAGCCCACCACGCAGTCGAGGCTGATGACGCGCTCCACCAGGCGCAGCTCCTCCGCGAGCGTGGCCTGGCTCGCGAAGGGGAGGCCCCCGATGCCGGAGATTTCGACGTCCAGGTTCGGATGGCGGCGGCAGGCCTCGATGAGCGCGAGCAGCTCCGAGTCCCTGGCGCACGGCTTGAGCAGTCCGCGGCGCATCTGCTCGAGGCGCTGCTGTTCGGAGAAGCAGCCGATGTCGACCACCATGTAGACGCGCTGGAACGTCCCCGCCAGCGCGTCGACGAGCTCGATTCGAGGCACTCCCCACAGGAAGTACGTGCAGCAGTGGCGCGAGAGGTCCACTCCCGCCCAGGTGCTCCCCAGGAACTCCGCCGAGCTTCCCGAGAAGTCGTAGCGAAGCTGCCAGGTCCGGCCGGCGATCTCCTGGTGGTCACGGCGCACACTTTCCTCGGCCCGAAGGAAGGGCTTCGCGCGCCCGAAGCCCGCCTTCTGGTTGCCGCGGGCCCCGCCACAGTAGAGGCAGTTCTCGCCGCACCCCTTGCCGGGCGCGACCCAGCCCGAGAAGGAGTGCAGGTCCATCTGGCTCAGGAAGAGCTCGTGGAAGTGCGAGTAGTAGATGTCCTCGCTGTTGGTGGCGCCCTGTACGTAGGCCAGCGGCAACCTGCGAGGACGTCCGTCGGGGGCCCGCGTCACGCGGTTGGGAGGGGAGGGGTCTCCACGGCAGAGCGCCAGCAGCGGCACCTCGCCGTCTCCCAGGACGATGTCATCGATGCAGTCGTAGGCGTGCAGCTCCCGCCACCAGTACGAGGCGGAGTTGCCCCCCATGACGATGCGTATCGTGGGGTCGATCTCGCGCAGGGTCCGCGCGATGAGCAGCGCCCGGTCCACGTGGTGGAACCACTTGAGGCTGATGCCGACCAGCTTCGGACGCACGCGGGTGACGAGGCTCTCGAACGAGCGCGCCACCTCGTCGTCGGTCTCATCCCCGTCGTACAGCCGGACGAAGGCCTCGATGCCGCCGCGCCGCAGGTAGCTCGCCAGGTAGAGGATGCCGCACGTGGCCTCGCCCGTTCCGGCGCCGACGAGGAGAACTGGCGAGAGGACACGACCACCACTCATGGGATGCGCACCACGACCTTTCCGAGAGGGGGCAGAGTAGACGATCTCGGGGCGGCCGGCGCGGAAGGGTTGGCACCCGACCATGCGGGCCCTCAGGCGGCTTGAGGGCTACCCACACGCCCAGTGGGTTCTGACGTAAGCGTTCGGAATCACGCTGCTTCCGAAGAATCCGCGGGGCCATGTCGATCTGGCGCCCGGATACTCGTCGCCAGGTTGAAGGGCGGGAACGCTCCTGCCTTCGAACCAGGAGACGAACATGCGCGTGATGGTGATCGTGAAGGCGAGCCCGAATTCCGAGAAGGGCCTCATGCCGAAGGAAGAGATGCTGGCGGCGATGGGCAAGTACAACGAGGAGCTGGTGAAGGCGGGGATCATGCTCGCCGGCGAAGGCCTCCACCCCAGCAGCAAGGGCAAGCGGCTGGTCTTCCAGGACGGGAAGAAGCCGAGCGTCGTCGACGGCCCCTTCACCGAGACCAAGGAGCTGATCGCCGGCTACTGGCTGTGGCAGGTGCGGTCGATGGAGGAGGCGGTGGAGTGGGCGCGCCGTTGCCCGAACCCGATGCCGGGTGAGGAAGGCGTGCTCGAGCTTCGCCCGGTGTTCGAGGCGGAGGATTTCGGCCAGGAGTTCACGCCGGAGCTGCGCGCGCAGGAAGATCGTCTCCGCGCGGAGATGGAGCGGCAGCAGCGGGCGAAGTAGCAGGGGCCGCAGGGTTCATGCGCTGTCACGCCGGGCGCAGCAGAGTTCCGTCGGCGCACCGTCATCCGCCAGCTCCGGCGGCAGCCGAGCCCCCGCGCGAGCTGTAGAAGACCCAGGCTCGCTCTTCGGGCGGGCTCACGCCGCCGGCGCTGCACGGACGTGAGCCCGTCAGGGCGGGCCGCGGCTGTTACCGGATCACCCTCGCATAGACGAAGTACCCGATGCCGACGGAGTTGAGGGGCTCATTGAGGCGGCTCTGGGTGTGGCAGGCAATCAGCTTGCCCTTCTGCGCGTCCACGCCGGTAATCACCGCGGCGTGGCTGAAATCGATGTCGGAGCCCAGCTTCTCGCCGTGGCGGACCGTCTTGGCGGAGTAGAAGATGATGTCGCCCCGGAGGTCCGCGAAGGGGACCTCGAGCTCCTTCTGGGTCTTGGCGTTGTTCGGGTGGTAGAAGAGCTCGTTCCGCAGGTTGCCCGCGTCATCGAGGAACATGATCTTTCCTCTCCCCTTCAGGTAGGTGATGAGGGGGTTGGGCATGGTGAAGCCGTAGGGCTGGGGCCGATTGCTGGGCTTCGGGAAGAATCCCGCGGGATCCAGGAAGAGGCCGCCCCCGGAGATGCGGTGGTCGGTGTCCCTGGGCGGCTGGCCGATGCAGCAGCTCACGAAGTGGGTGCAATCCATCTCGTTCCCCACGCTGCCCTGGGGGTTGTCGGGGAAGTAGTGGGGGCCCGACTTGCTGAAGAGGTAGCGATCGCTGCAAATCCGATTCGCATAGGCCTCGGCGTATTTGACGACCGCGTCCCGGTCGTAGCGCATGGGCGCCCCGACGGAGGCCTTCAGGTTGAAGGCGATCTGCAGGTTGGGGAGCCCGGCTCGGCCATCCGAGACCATCTGCTCGAACTGCCGCAGGAACTCCGCGAAGGAGATCTCCGTCTCCCCCGCCGCGGCGGGGTCCATGAGGACGAACGTCGTTCCGTCGGCGGTGCCGTCCCCCTTGATGGCCACCAGGAGGTAGGCGTGGGGGGAGAGCATCCCTGAAGCCTGGTTGTCGTCGAGGGTGAGCCAGAGGGGGCCGTACTCATCCAGCAGATCGGCGTAGAGGTCGATGGCGTAGTTGGCCACCGGCTTGAACCCCAGGTGGAGCTTCTGGAAGAAGGGCTCCATCAGCTTGGAATCCAGCCCCTCTCCGTTGTCGAGGAGGGCGCGGAACTCCGGTCCGGCCTCGTCCACCACCTCGGCGACGCCGAGGAGCTGTCCGGCCTGCCAGGACTTCAGCATGGTGGCGGCCGCGGCCCAGCAGGTATCGCCTGGAGGCTGTGGGACGAAGGGGACCGGCGGGGACACCCGCAGGTTGTAGAGGGCCTTGGCGCCCGGGAGCTGTCGGGGCGTGGTGGTTTCCAGCTTCGTCACCGACCCGGCGGGGGTCTGGTGCTCCACCTGGATGTCCTTGCCCTGCTCGGTGGCCTTGGTGAGCGCATGGTTGAAGGTCGCGGTCTCGGAGAAGCTGCCCGCGTCCTCCTGCTTGGCGGGTTTGGCCGCCCCGCTCAGGTGCTCGAAGTAGTCGTTGGCGTGCTTCTGCATCTGCTCCTTGGAGATGATGCCGTCCGCCTGGGCGCGCTTGAGGGACTGGATGAAGCTGTCGTTGCCCTTCAGCGCGGCCTGCTGGCCCACCAGATCCTTGGCCATCTTGCCGAAGTTCTCCGCCGTGCTCAGGGCGGAGGTCATCGCGGTGATGGCGTTCTTCTGGTTGCCCTCCAGGCCGGTGATGTCCTTGAAGGCGCTGGGCGCCGCCAGCATCTCGGCGAGGTGCTGCATGCCGCTGGGATTGGGGGCGGCCGGCGCGTTCTGGATGTTGAGGAGGGTCTGCGGGAAGTCCTTCGGCTGCAGGTTGCCGGGGTCCGCCCGCCGCGAGTCCGTGCTGATGGGCGTGAAGGGCGTGGGGCTGTCGGGGATCGGCGACTCCTCCCAGCGCCAGTACCGGTGCTCCTCCTTGACCTCGCAGCTGTTGCACTTGCCCAGCACCGCCTCGGCGAACACGCCCTTGGTGGGCACCGAGACGCACAGCGGCTCGGAGGGAGGACCCTCGTAGTACTCCTTGAGGTCCACGACCTCGCCAGTCTCCGGATTCGCCATGTGGAGCTTCAGGCTGGGATCCAACTGGATGCCCTTCACCACCGGCATCACCATGCAGTTGCCGACGATGCCCACCACCCGGTTCTCCACCACCGAGGCCACGCTGCGGCCCCCCGCGGTGTTGGGGGCGATGATGCCGTCCAGCAGCATGAAGCGCCGCTCCGGCGACATGTTCAGCCAGATGACCCGGTGGTAGTACTCGAGGTTCTCGTTGAGGTGGCGCAACAGCCGCTTCGCCCGCTCCCGGTCATCCTCCTGGGGATTGCGCAGCTCGGCCTGGCTGGGGGCCGCGTAGATGAGCACATCGTCGCCGAAGAGCAGGTCGTTGTTGATGGTCGCCTGATTGAAGATCTGCCCCGCGTAGTGCCGGGTCCGGTAGCTCAACGAGCCGCTCCGCACGATGACCTGGGAGCCGGCGGGCAGGAGGTTCGAGAAGAACTCGGTGGCGAAGGGGAAGTGGTCGGCGATATCGGGGCGCTTGGAGATGACGAAGTATTCGATCTGCTTGCGCCTGGGGAACGTCGTCCCGCTCATGCGCAGGGAGACCGACAGGGGCGTGTTCTTCTGGTAGCGGGAGAGCAGGGTGGAGTCGATATTCAGGGGGACCCGGGTCCCCAGGGCGTCCACCGCGTGGAAGGTCACCAGGCTCAGGAAGCGGTCCACGATCTGCTGGCCATAGAGCCGGTGGAAGACCTCGTCCTTGTCCTTCTGCGTCTTGAAGTACTCGTTGTACTTGTCCTGGTCGATGCTGATGCCGAACACGGTGGTGAGGGGCAGCCAGGCCTGGGGGTCGAAGAGGGTCGCCTTGGCCTCGGCGTCGTACTTGTCCTGGGGCCGCCTGAGGCGGAACTCGATCCGCAGCTCGCCCGAGAGGCTCACGATGTTCTCGTCGGCGTACTGGGTATTTGGGATATCGGAGTGCTCCCAGTTGGAGACGACCCGCTCCATCGAGTCGAAGGCGCTCGCCAGGGAGCCATCCAGGAGGCGCTTCTTCAGGACCCCCCTCCAGCGCAGCGCCTTTTCCTCGTCGAAGACCGACATCATGAGGGGCACGAAGAGGCATTCCTGCACGTCCACGAGCTGCTGCTGGACCTTGAAGTGGCGAAGCACCTCGAAGTACTCGATGGTGAGCGCGTGGCAGTGGTTGTAGTTGGCCACGGTCTCGGACTGGGCGGAGAAGCGCTCTCCCTGGGCCACCGTCTGGATGACGGTGGAGCGCTGGCTGCGGACGTTGTTGGCGGACTGGGCGAGGCGATCCCTCACCGTCTGCATGTTGCTGGCGGAGATCTTGCGGCTGTTCCGCTGGGTGGCCTCGGAGCCGGAGTGGCCGACGCCGAAGCCGAGCCCGACGGCGGCTCCCAGGCTCAGGATTCCCATGGAGCCACTGCCGGCCGCTCCTCCCCCCGTGCCGAACCCGACGCTGGTCGCGTCGGATTCTCCGTACATGCTCTCCTGGAGGGAGCCCCTGGCCATCTCGTTGATGTCGCGGTCGTGTGACAGGGTGGCGGAGAGGGCGTCCTCATAGCTCAGCGCCTGCCGCTGGGTGGCGGACTCCCTCCGCTCCCAGTCGAAGATGACCACCTGCTTCTTCTGCCCCGGGGCCAGGGGCAGGCTGTAGAGGAGATCTCCGAGGGAGTAGCCATCGGCCATCCACTGCTGCCGGTACTGGAGGATGTGGCCGTGGGCGATGCTCGCGGCCTGGTAGATGGTGGGATCGTCATCCCAGTCGATGGGGTTCGAGGCGGTCAGGGGATTGCGGCCTGGCAGCCTCGACCCCGGGGAGAGGAGCCTCGGGGCGTCGGATGGGCCCGCGGTCCTTGAGCGCACCATCAGGTGGTCATCCGTGTCGAACGCCATGCTCTTGATTTCCGCGGGCTCGGTGGTGCGGACCACCGCGTGGTAGGAGAACTCGTCCAGGATGCGCTTTGAGTCGTGGAAGCCGAGGTCGTCGCACGAGCAGCCGGCCTTCTTGTCGGCGGGCTGGGCGGCCCCCTCGATGACCAGGAGGAGGGGGGAGGGGAATTCCCCCGTGCCGGCCTCATCCATGTCGATGAGGGAGATGGGCACCTGGTTGTTGGCCTGCGCGATGCCGATGCGCGCATAGGCCGCGGTGAACCGGCCGGACGGGCAGGGCATGTAGAAGTAGCCCTTCGACTCGGTCTCTCCGGAGTAGAGCGGCTGGAAGTCCGCGGCCGTGGGGTTCGGCCGGGTGGCGGTGTAGATGATGAACTGGGTCTCCTCCAGGAGGAGTGCCCCGAAGGCATCCAGGATACGGCCCACCAGGGTGGACGGCCGGGGGGGCGGCACCGGCAGCGGCGGCGGCAGGGACGCGGGGGTGAACTCCACGTGGACCTCACGGGTCTGCCCCTGGAGCTCCGAAATGTCGGCGGCTTCCTTGTGCAGGATGGCGCCGTCGGGCCCCTTGATGGCGAGGCCCACGCGGCTTGCGGGGGAGCCGGAGTAGGGGATGGACGCCGCCGCGAGCCCTTCCGTGTCGATGGGGAAGGCGTGGCGGAGGGTCAGCGAGGTGGTGCCCTGGAGCACGGCGAATTCCACGAGGACGCTGAAGCCGGTCCAGTGCGTCGCGCCGGTGTCGTTGATGGCCTTCACCGTGAACTCGAGCCGCTGCGGGGAAGGAGCTGGCGCCTCGGCGAGCTCCCTTTCAGGGAGCGCGAGCGCGCTGTCGGGAGTCACACGAGAGGGAACCAGGGCGGTGCTCTGGCCCAGCAGCTCCGCGAGCCTGGCGAGCGCGGTGGGGGAGAGGCCGGGAATGGCCTGGAGCTCCTCGAATGAAAGGGCATTGCCCCTGTTCTTGCGCAGGGCCAGGAAGTGGGAGGCCTGCTGGCGCGTCAGACCGTACCGGGTCTGAAGACCTTTGCTCGTGATTCTCTTCGAGGAGAGCTGGGCTTGAGGCATGACGGCTCCAATCGCCCCGGAGTGCGGCCCGCTGGGCCACCTCCCTCTCCGGGGGCTGGGAGACAGACGTCACGCACGCTTCTTGTTACGTTACGCGGGCTGGAAGCTGAAGTTCTGTTTGTGCCCAAAGGGGCTGCGCGGCCTCCACGCCGGCACGGCATGCAGCCCGGGTGGCACCGGGGTCTTAAATCCAGATTTCCCAGCTTATCCGGGCGGGCACCGGCTGCCGCGCCCCGGGGCCGCTCCCTCAGCAGGCCCCCCATCCTCGTAATGCGCCGAGGAGACTCCCAGCTTGCGCCGAAATCCCGTATAGGCCCTCCGCACCAATTGTGCGGCACGCGAGCGATCCAGAGGGGGAGGTCAGGCCCCGGGACTGCTCTGGAGGAATGGATGGAGTTGTCGAGTCTCGAGTCGAGTTTCTGGGCAGTCGCACCGAGCGTCATCGGCGCCGTGGGGCTGCTCTTCGCTGCGTTCTTCTACTTCCGCGTCAAGGCGCTCCCGGACGGTGACGCGACGATGAACCGCATCGCGGGCTACATCCGCGAAGGCGCGATGGCGTTCCTCGTCCGCGAGTACAAGGTGCTCGCGGTCTACTGCGCGGTCATCGCGGGGGTCATCGGCCTGGCGCTGGGGTGGACGGCGAGCGCGAGCTTCGTGGTGGGCGCGTTCCTCTCGCTGCTCGCGGGCTACATCGGCATGAAGGCCGCGACCTACGCGAACGTGCGCACCGCGCAGGCCGCGCGCACCGGCTCGAAGCCGAACGCGCTCCTGGTCGCCCTCGATGGCGGCGCCGTGATGGGGCTCGCCGTCGCCGGCCTGGGCCTGCTCGGGATGGGCGGCGTCTACTACGTGTTCCAGGGGAGTGAGCAGCTCTCCCCCATCCTCCACTCCTTTGCCGTGGGGGCGAGCTCCATCGCGCTCTTCGCGCGTGTGGGCGGCGGCATCTACACCAAGGCCGCAGACGTGGGCTCCGACATCGCCGGCAAGGTCATCGAGAACATCCCCGAGGACGACCCGCGCAATCCCGGCGTCATCGCCGACAACGTGGGCGACAACGTGGGCGACGTGGCCGGCATGGGCGCCGACATCTACGAGTCCATGGTGGCCGCCCTCGTCGCCGCGATGGCGATGGCGCTGACCGCCAATGCGACGGAGCTCTCCCGCCTCGTGGTGGACCCCTCGGCGACGGGGACCGCGAAGGTGGCGGGCGTGGTGCTCCCGCTCGTGCTGTCCGCGGTGGGCCTGGTGGTCAGCTTGCTGAGCATCTTCATCGCGCGCGCCCTCAAGCACATGAACCCCGCGCAGGTCCTGCGCAGCGCCCTCATCATGCCCCCCGTCATCCTGGTGGGGCTGTCGTTCGTGATGATGCAGGTGTTCGGGCTCTCCCAGGCCATCACGGTGGCGCTGGCCGCGGGCGCCTTCGGCGGCGCCATCATCGGCCTCGTCACGGACTACTACACCTCGTCCAGGCCGGTGCAGCGCATCGCGGAGGCCTCCGTCACGGGCGCGGGCACCAACCTCATCCGCGGCCTCGCCGTCGGCATGGAGAGCGTGGGAATCTCGATGGCCACCATCGCGCTGGTGGCCTACATCGCGGACCGGGCGCTCGGCCTGTACGGCATCGCGCTGTCGGCCGTGGGCATGCTGGGCGGCACGGCCGTCGTGATGACGGTGGACGCCTACGGCCCCATCTCGGACAACGCGGGCGGCATCTCCGAGATGTCGGGGCTCGGCCCCGAGGTGCGCGCCATCACCGACGAGCTGGACGCGGTGGGCAACACCACGGCGGCCATCGGCAAGGGCTTCGCCATCGGCTCGGCGACGCTCACCGTCATCGCGCTCTTCTCCGCGTTCAACCTCGAGGTCAACCACACGCGCGTCGCCGCCGGCATGCCGGAGATGAGCCTGCTGCTGACCGACCCCAGTGTCATCGTGGGCCTGCTGCTGGGCTCCATCCTCCCGTTCCTGGTGGGCGCCTCGACGATGCTCGCCGTGGGCCGCGCGGCGGGCGCCATCGTCGAGGAGATTGGCCGCCAGTTCCGCGAGATTCCGGGGCTGATGGAGCTCAAGGCCGATCCGGACCCCAAGAAGATCGTCGACATCTCCACCAAGAGCGCCCTGCGCGAGATGATCTTCCCGGGCCTCATCGCCGTCGTCGCCCCGCCGCTGGTGGGCTACCTGCTGGGGCCCGCGGCGCTGGCAGGCCTCCTGGCCGGCGCGCTCGTCGTCGGCGCCACGATGGCCCTCTACATGGCCAACGCGGGCGGCGCGTGGGACAACGCCAAGAAGTACATCGAGAAGGGCAAGCTGCCGGGCCACGCGAAGGGTTCGCACGTCCACAAGGCCGCCGTCGTCGGCGACATGGTGGGCGACCCGTTCAAGGACACGTCGGGCCCTGGTGTTGCCATCCTCATCAAGGTCATGAGCGTCGTATCGCTGCTTGTGGCCTCCCTCATCGCGCTCAGGTAGTCAGTGCTCGTGGTGCGGCGCCCTGAGGTCGAGGCGCCGCACCGTAAGCGGCAGTTCGCACCACGCTGCCCCAGGGGCCGCGTGGTGCCTCGGAGTTCCGGCTGGAGGCAGGTGCGGGTTGGGACGCACCTGGCCGATGGAGGTGCGCGCCGGACGGGCGCGCGACCCCGGCAGCGGCTCGAGCCGGTGATGTAGTGCAGCGAACACCCCGCCAGGAGATGCCGGACAGGGCCCCGGGGGTGGGGGCGAGCGCGTGCTACGCTTCTTTGTGTTCCGCGACCGCCTGCGCGCCAAGCATCAAGAGCAGCATCGGCCCCCGCGGGCCTGACGCGCGCGCGCTCGCACCCGCTCCCTCGGGTGTGAGGGAGGAGTGCCACCGCTGTTCCGCTGACCGAGAGGTGTCCCATGGTCCTGGAGCTCTCCCAGCAGCAGATCCACCTCCTTCATGCCAGCCTGGCTGAAAGCATCGAGGAACTGCACGACGAGGTCCTCCACACCGACGAGCGCGAGATGCGCGAGGAGCTGAGGGAGAAGCTCCACCGGTTGCAGGCCCTCCATCGCCAGGTGGAAGCCCTGATGCAGCGGGAGCAGCCGGCCCTCTGACGCGGGCCGCGCGGCCTCCACACCGGCACTGGAGCCAAAAAGCACCGAGGCCGGAAACCGCTGGGATTCCAGCGGCTTCCGGCCCCGATTGAAGTGTCCCCGACGGGATTCGAACCCGTGTTACCGGCTTGAAAGGCCAGCGTCCTGGGCCTCTAGACGACGGGGACGGCTCTTCTTCTCTACTACATGAGTCGCGGGGGGCTCGAACCCCCGACCCTCGGCTTAAAAGGCCGGTGCTCTACCAGCTGAGCTAGCGACTCGCACTTCTTTTTTTCAGCCACCCCTCGAACACCCGGAGGGGCCCTGGGGGCAGGCGCTTCCTACCAGCACTCCCCAGCGCTTTCCACTGGCGAGCACACCCCCGTCTTCCTGACATCATCCCGCCGACTTCCGGTGAACGCCCGGCCCGCCGCCTCCACTCCACCGTCACCGTCCGGCTGTATACATGGGGCATGTCCCAGGACGTACACCCCGATAAGGACGACATCGAGGACGACGAGGAGCGGGCCCCCTTCCGCCGCTACCTCACCCGGGCGGGTGCCGAGCGCATGCACCGCGAGCTGGTCCACCTGCTCAACGAGGAGCGCCCCAAGGTCACCGCCGAGGTCTCCGCCGCCGCCGCCCAGGGCGACCGCTCGGAGAACGCCGAGTACATCTACGGAAAGAAACGCCTGCGGGAAATCGACCGCCGCCTCCGTTTCCTACAGAAGCGTCTGGACACCGCCACCATCGTCACGCCCGCTGAACAGACCGACCGTGAGCGAATCTACTTTGGTGCCACCGTCACCCTGGAGGACGAGGACGGAGGCAGGACCACGTACCAGATAGTCGGCTCCGATGAGATCGATGCCGCCGGAGGCCGCATCAGCGTGGAGTCCCCCATCGGCCGGGCGCTGCTGCGCAAGGCCGTGGGTGACTCCGTCGAGGTGCACCGCCCCCGGGGCGACATCGAGCTCACCGTCGTGGACATCCGTTACGAATAGGGAGCCGTCATGCCTCGGACCCAGCCCGTCAACACCCGCTACCGCCGCATCTACCAGCACCTGAGCGGGGCGGACCTGGGTGCCTCCGAGGACCAGGCGCTCTCCCTCGAGGAGCTGGGCCTGGGGGACGCGAAGAACGCCCGCGTGGACCTCCTCTTCGGCATCTACAGCCCCCAGGGCATGGAGCGGGCCCTGCGTGCCTACGGACTGCTCGAGCGCGTGGAGGAGCGCGTGGGCCCGGTGGAGCTGCGCGTCCAGTTCCAGGACCCGTACCGCCCCCGCATCGTCGTCTGGAGCCGCCGCTTCTACGCCCCCGTCGCCGACCTGTGCCTGCGCAAGACGGTGGGCGCCGAGGTGGGACTGGGCGACGCGCTCGCCCAGGCGCCGCTCCTCTACGTGGACTCGCTGCTGCTCCAGAACCCGGCCCGCTCCTTCGACTGGAACCGGCCCCCGCTCCCCGGGCAGAACCACCCCGGGCTCTCCCTGGCAGGGCAGCTCCTGGACCTGCTGCTCCTCATGGCCCGCCGCATCGGCGCCGAGGCCCTGGCGCTCGTGCCCTCCACCTTCGCCGCCGCCTGCGTCTACGAGCGCCGCTTCCTCTTCGTGGACGGCGACGCCCAGGGACGCTTCCTCGCGCTGAAGGGGGCGGGGCAGGGGCGCCCGCGCTGGCTGCTCGCCTGGGCCGTGGAGCTGGGCTGCATGCGAGACGCCCAGGGCCGGCCCGTTCCCTTCATGCCCAACCCCATGCTGTCCCCGCTGAGCAGCCGGCTGATCCAGCACTTCGACGCGCGGGCCTGGGATGACGCACTCCAGGTGGCCGCCCGGCAGCCGCTCACCCTCGACGAGGACGTGCTCCAGCAGCGCTTTCCCTGGGAGCGCATGCCGCCCGGGCCGCCCCCCGAGCGGGTGGCGGAGCTGCTCGGGTACGACCCGCTCGCCCCCGTCATGGCGCACTAGCGACGCACCGCTACAGGGCTGTCGCACCGGGACTGGAGGCATGGGCTCCAGGCGTTCCAATGCCAGGGCCCGAGACCGCGCAGGCTCGGGCGCGCCGGCGTGGGGTATCGGACAGCCAGCCTTCCGGGCGATATGCTGGCTGTTTCCCCCAGGGGCGGTGTCTATATTGGGTGGGAGGAGCCCACCCAGGGCCGGAGACGCCCCCCGTCGCACGCTCCCAGCGGTCGCACCCGAACCTTCATCAGGTCGCGCAACCCACGATGCGAAAGAACTTCATCCTCGACACCAACGTCCTGCTTCACGATCCGCGCAGCATCTACGGGTTCAAGGACAACAACGTCATCATCCCCATCTACGTCATCGAGGAGATCGATCAGTTCAAGCGCGACCTCTCCGAGCTGGGGCGCAATGCGCGGCTGGTGGCCCGCTACCTCGATTCGTTCCGCGCGGAGGGCTCGCTGAAGGAGGGCGTGCCCCTGCCGCACGGGGGCATGCTGCGCGTCAACTTCACCGACCGCGAGCTGCCGCTGTCCATGGCGGACAGCAACCTGATGGACAACCGCATCCTCGCGGTGGCCATCGACCTGATGGAGAAGGAGCCTGATACGCAGGCCGTCTTCATCACCAAGGACACCAACCTCCGCATCCGCGCGGACGCGCTCGGCCTCATCGCCGAGGACTACGACGCCGAGCGGGTGGAAATCACCGAGCTGTACACCGGCTTCACCGAGCGGCTCGTCCCGCGCGACCTGGTGGACCAGATGTACAAGCAGGGCGCCGAGGTGGAGCTGCCCGGCGCGGACTCGCTCGCCCCCAACCAGCTCGTGCTGCTCAAGGACGAGACCAACCCGTCCCACACCGCCATGGGCCGCTTCCATGGCACGAAGAGCCGGCTGGTGCCGCTGCTGCGCTCCATCAAGGACGGCACGTGGGGCGTGCGCCCGCGCAACATGGAGCAGACCTTCTGCCTGGACCTGCTGCTCAACGACGACATCAAGCTGGTGACCATCGTCGGCAAGGCGGGCACGGGCAAGACGCTGCTGGCCATCGCCGCGGGCCTGCAGAAGGTGACGGAGGAGGGCCTCTACCAGAAGCTGCTGGTGAGCCGGCCCATCTTCCCGCTGGGGCGCGACATCGGCTACCTGCCGGGCAGCGTCGAGGAGAAGCTCAACCCCTGGATGCAGCCCATCTTCGACAACGTGGAGTTCCTGATGAACCTCAGCCGCGCGGACAAGAAGGCCGGCCGCGGCTACCACGAGCTGTTGGACCTGGGGCTGATGGAAATCGAGCCGCTCACGTACATCCGCGGCCGCAGCCTGCCCAACCAGTTCATCATCGTGGACGAGGCGCAGAACCTCACGCCCCACGAGGTGAAGACCATCATCACCCGCGTGGGCGACAACACGAAGATCATCCTCACGGGGGACCCGTTCCAGATCGACAACCCGTACGTGGACTCGACCAACAACGGCCTGGTCCACGTGGTCAATCGCTTCAAGAGCGAGAAGATCGCGGCCCACATCACCATGGCCAAGGGAGAGCGCAGCGCCCTGGCCGAGCTCGCCGCCAACCTGCTGTAGCCCTGCGCGAACTGACGAGACGTGCCATGACGAAGGACGGCCCCAAGAACACGCCCCCCGCCGGAGAGGAGGAGAAGAAGCCCCTCATCGAGTACCCCTCCGTCTACACCTTCAAGGTGATGGGCCGGCAGGAGCACGGCTTCCTCGACCACGTGCGAGCCCTCTTCCGGAAGCTGATGGGCGCGGAGATTTCCCCCGACTCCATCCGCGAGCAGCCCAGTAGCAAGGGCAAGTACGTGTCGCTGAGCGTGTCCGTGTACCTGCTGTCCGAGGAGCACCGGCGCACCATCTACGCCGAGCTCCACAGGGACGAGCGCGTCATCTACTACCTGTGAGGCACGGGGCCGCCCGCCCGGCGACGGCCGCCGGGGGGCGTGGCTGGAAGTCCGAGCGGGGCGCGGGTATATGAGGAATCCATGAGCCCGGCAGAGCCCTTTCCGCTGTACCACCCCGCCCAGGTCCGGCGTGCCTTTGGCTCGGACGACTCGACACGGCGGTTCGCCAAGGTGGCCCAGCTCGAGCCGGGCTCGCGGGTGCTGGTGCTCGGCTGCGGCCCGGACGGCGGCGCCGCGCTGCTGCTGGCGAAGGAGATGGGCTGCTCGGTGGTGGCCGCGGACACGGACGAGGCGGTGCTGGCCCCGCTGCGCGAGCGCGTGAAGGCCCAGGGCCTGGCGGACCGGCTCGAGGTGCGGCGCGTGGCGCTGGATTCGCTCGGCCTGCCGGAGGGCGGCTTCAACGCCATCCTCATCCAGGGCCACGTGCTGTACCCGCTGCGGCCCACGCTGGCCGGAATGCGCTCCCTGCTGGCGAAGCGCGGCCGCCTGGGGCTGACGTTCCCCGCGAGGGTGGGGCGCTTCGCGCCCAAGGCCGCGCTCGACTTCTGGGAGCGGCGCATTGGCGGGCCGCTGTTGCTGCCGCGCGAGCTGTTGCAAGTCTTGGAGGCCGCCGGCTACGAGCCCGAGTCCGCGGAGACGCTCCACGACGCGGAGCTGGACGCGCTCTACCGGGACGTGGAGGCGCACCTGGCGTCCGAGCCCGAGTCCGCCGAGCCGCGGGCGGCGGGGCTGCGCGAGGAGTTGGCCCTGCACCGCGAGAGCAACGGCAAGGCCAGCGTCAGCTATGCCTTCGTCGTGGGCCGCCGCAAGGAGCCGGGCGAGAAGCCTCCGGCGTCGAGAGATCGCGGGTAGCCGGGGCGGAGCAACCCGCGCTTCGCGTGAGGGAAGGGCAGGGGGCGGGTGCCCCCGGCCTCCAGACTCAGTTCATGGAGCCGCTGAAGTCCACCAGCTCGATGGATTCGGGGGCCACGGACAGCGTCACCTGGTCGCGGTAGCCGGCCGCGTCGCCGCCCACCTGGAAGGGCATGGGACGGGCGAAGCGGATGGTGACCTCGCGGGCGTGGAAGTCCTGGATGCCCTCGGGGAACCAGCGGCCATTCCAGAGCTGCGGCAGGTGGGCGAGCACCTGCGTGGGCTTCAGCTGGCCCATCCGCAGGTGCATGAAGCCGCGCCGGTCGCCGGCGAAGGGGAACATGCGGAAGCCGTAGCCGTAGAAGGGCATGGTGCCCGCCGCCGCCATCATCAGCCGGCCGCGGAACAGCGTGGCGCCGGGGGCCAGCGCGTCACCCACCGCGCGGCCGTCCGCGCCCAGCCGGTACGCCTCGCCGGCCTGGCCGTTGATGACCTCGCACTCCACCCAGGTGGAGTGGGTGAGGTAGTGCGGCACCGTCTTGCAGGCCACCGCGGAGAAGTAGCCGCCGCTGCCCGTGAGGACGCTCTTCAAGAGGCCCTTGCCCAGGTTCTCCTTCACCCAGATGTAGTCGTTGAGCACCTTGCCATCCACGCCCAGCCCGGCGAACGGCGCGCGCTGGCCGTCCACCATCAGCAGGTCCATGGGGCGGTAGCCCGGAATCTCGCCCGTGCGGGCGCGCAGCACGTCATTGAGGATGCCGTCCCCGCGCGTGCCGGAGGCGTTGACGTGATTGGCGATGCCGTTGCCCGTGCCCAGCTTGAGGATGCCGAAGCGGGGCGCCTGCTGGCCCGCGAAGCGGCCGCGCGGCCCCACCTGGTGCAGCACCTCGTTCACGAAGCCCATGAAGGTGCCGTCGCCGCCCCCGGTGAAGACCATGGGGTAGCCCCGCTCCAGCACCGTCTGGACGATGCGCCGCGCGTCCAGCTGCGAGCGCGAGAGGAACAGGTCCTGCTCCGGCACCACGTGTGACAGCGACTTCACCACCCGCGCGTCCACCTTGCGGGCGTTGGCGTTCAGCAGGACCGCGACCTTCGGCTCGGCGGCGACGTCCGACGCGGGGGCACGGCGGAAATCCGGAGAGCGGAGGGGCTGGACGAGCATGCGGCTGGCTCCTGTGTAGGCGCGGGTGGGGGAACCCGGTGGCGACGCGAGCCCTTCTGTGCACTTTCATTGCCAAGCGCTGACGCAGGGCGTCAGCAGGCGGGCAGGCATGTCATTCCGAGGGGTTGCAGCGTTGCCTGCTGATCTCCAGGCCGCCCGGTTGCTACCGCGGGGTGACAGGGGTGTAGAGCACGTTACGCACCCGTGCCGCGTTGGTGGCGCGGGCGTGACGCGGCGCATGTCTGCCTGCGCACTGCGCTACGCACCCGGGAGTACCACCTTCTCCAGGACGCGCCCGAAGTCCTCCTCCCGGTTTGACAGCCAGGGGTGGGTGGTTACGTTGGGCGTACATCAGGAGTTCGCAGAAAAACGCAGTCTTTTCCGGAGGATACGAACCGTGGGCAAGATTATCGGGATCGACCTGGGCACCACGAACAGCGTGGTTGCGATCATGGAGGGTCGCGAGCCCAAGGTGATCGTCAACGAGGAAGGCAGCCGCATCACGCCCTCGGTGGTCGCGTTCACGAAGGATGGGGAGCGCCTGGTCGGTCAGGTGGCGAAGCGGCAGTCCATCACCAACCCCGAGCGGACGGTCTACTCCATCAAGCGCTTCATGGGCCGGCGTCACGATGAGGTGACGGAAGAGGCCAAGCTGGTGCCCTACAAGGTGGCCCGCGGCCCCAACGGTGACGCGCGCGTGGACATCGACGGGAAGCAGTACAGCGCGCCGGAGATCAGCGCGCAGGTGCTGCTGAAGCTGAAGCGCGCGGCGGAGAACTATCTGGGTGAGAAGGTGACGGAGGCGGTCATCACCGTCCCGGCGTACTTCAACGACGCCCAGCGGCAGGCCACCAAGGACGCGGGTGAAATCGCGGGCCTCACCGTGCGGCGCATCGTGAACGAGCCGACGGCGGCGGCGCTCGCGTACGGGCTGGACAAGAAGAAGGACGAGAAGATCGCCGTCTACGACTTCGGCGGCGGCACCTTCGACATCTCCATCCTGGAGGTGGGCGAGAGCGTGGTCGACGTGCTCGCGACCAACGGTGACACGCACCTGGGCGGCGACAACATCGACCAGCGGATCATGGACTGGCTGATCGCCGAGTTCAAGAAGGACACCGGGCTCGACGTCAGCAAGGACAAGATGGTGCTCCAGCGCCTGAAGGAGGCGGCGGAGAAGGCGAAGATCGAGCTGTCGAGCGCGATGGAGACGGACATCAACCTGCCGTTCCTCACGGCGGACGCGTCCGGTCCCAAGCACCTCAACGTCAAGCTCACGCGCGCCAAGTTCGAGGCGATGATCGACGACCTCATCGAGCGCTCGCTGGAGCCGTGCCGCAAGTGCCTCAAGGACTCGGGCGTGGACCCGAAGGACCTGAACGAGGTGGTCCTGGTGGGCGGCACCACCCGCATCCCGAAGGTGCAGGAGGCGGTGAAGCGGCTGTTCGGCAAGGAGCCGAACCGCTCGGTGAACCCGGACGAGGTGGTGGCGGTGGGCGCCGCGGTGCAGGCGGGCGTGCTCTCCGGCGAGGTGAAGGACATCCTCCTGCTGGACGTGACGCCGCTGAGCCTGGGCGTGGAGACGCTGGGCGGGGTGATGACGAAGCTCATCGAGCGCAACACCACCATCCCCACGCGCAAGTCGGAGGTCTTCTCCACGGCCGCGGACGGCCAGACGCAGGTGGAGATCCACGTGCTGCAGGGTGAGCGCGAGATGGCGGGCGACAACCGCAGCCTCGGCCGCTTCCACCTGACGGGCCTGCCTCCCGCGCCGCGCGGCATGCCGCAGATCGAGGTGACGTTCGACATCGACGCGAACGGCATCCTCAACGTCAGCGCCAAGGACAAGGCCACCAGCAAGGAGCAGAAGGTCACCATCACCCACTCGTCCGGCCTCGCGAAGGACGAGGTGGAGAAGATGGTCGCCGACGCCCGCGCCAACGAGGCGGCCGACAAGTCCCGCCGCGAGCTGGTGGAGGTGAAGAACCAGGCGGAGAGCCAGGCCTACGCCGCGGAGAAGCTCATCAAGGAGAACAAGGAGAAGCTCTCCGCGGACACGGCGAAGGGCATCGAGGACGCGGTGGCGGAGCTCAACAAGGTCCGCGAGGGCCAGGACAAGGACGCCATCAAGTCCGCGCTCGATAAGCTCCAGGCCGCCAGCTACAAGGCCGCCGAGGAGATGTACCGCGCCACCGGCGGCGTCCCCGGCGCCGAGGGCGCTCCGGGCGCCGGCCCCTCCGCGGGCCCGGGCTCGCAGGCGACGGGCAAGAAGGACGACGTGGTGGACGCCGAGTTCCGGCAGTCGTGATGCCGGGGCCGTAACGCCCCTCCGTTGAAGCATGAGGGCCGGTGCTCCCGCGAGGAAGGCGGGGGGCCGGCCCTCTGCCTTGCGGGCACGCGCGGTGGGGCTCCCTCCGGAAACGTGGACGGCCGTACGAGGCGCGGGACGTGCGGGGGGCGGCAAGTGCTTGATGGGACTGGGATGGGCGCTGGCGGAGGGGCTGCAACGGGCCGGGGCTCCTCGTGCCTGCGAAAGGGCGCCCCCCATGTCCCGTATCGAGTCTTCTCCGTCCTCTCTTCAGCCTGCCACCATCGACACCGAGGGGGCTTCCTCCCTCCAGTCCGCGCCTGTCCCGCGGCCCGCCCCGTCCCGTCCGGCGGCCTCCGCTCCGGGCATCACCGTGGAGGTATTCCGAGGCCCCGAGAGCGTGGCGCGGGAGAGCCTCGTGGTGACGGGGCCCCGCTCCGGCCTCCGGACGGGAGCGGACAACGGGTTCGACTTCGCGATTGGTGGCTCCTTTCCCCCGCAGCCCATGGGCAACCTGGCCGAGCAGACGAAGCAGATGGGGTTGACGGCCTCGCAGTCGCAGGCCGCGGCGGCCAGCCGGGTGATGGGGGACGGTGCCATCGTGGATGCGTACGCGCGCAAGCACCTCCATGGATTGAAGGAGAGCCCGCCCATCCAGGGGGCGCCCACGTCGCTCACGGACTACACCAGCTCCATTCCCGGCGTGCGGCCGGAGGTGGCCTATGAGTACTTCGTGCGCAACCCGGCGGCGGTGTTCGGGGCGGCGGACATCGTCATCCGGCCGGCCACGGCGGCGCTGAAGGACGGGGCCCGGCTGTTCCTGGAGGAGAAGGGCATCCCTCCGGTCTGGGCGCCCATCACCGTCCGCCTGGAGCCGGAGGCGAACACGGTGCACATCACCACCCTGGACGGGCACCCGCTGCGTGGGACGAACCGCTTCGTCTTCCAGGATGACGGCCAGGGCGGCACGCGGCTGCGCCAGTACTCCGCCTTCCAGGGCAGCTCTCCCGCCACGTCGGTGGGGATGGCGCTGATGGACCCCATCGAGCGGCAGCACGACATCTGGCGGAGCGTGCATGGGCACCTGCACGACAGCCTGCGGGAGCGCTGACCTTCACCCGGGGTGGGCGCCGGTGCGCTTCAAATGGGGCGACGGCGGCGGATAGCATGGGCGCATCCCCGCTACCTCCAGGTCGCCCGTGCAACCTCATCCGCCTCCGTACCTCCAGGCCGCTCGGGCCTTTCGTCACTTCTTCGGAGAGCTCCGGGATGCGTACCTGGAGCGTGAGACGCTTTTCACGCAGCTCGAGCTGGCGCTGCTGAGCCGGGAGCACGTGCTGGTGGTGGGCCCTCCGGGGACGGCCAAGAGCGCCATCGCCAGCGCGGTACTGGGCCGAATCACCGACGAGCGCACGGGGCTGCCGTCGCTGTTCTCCAAGCAGCTCGCGGAGTCCACCGTGCAGACGGACCTCATCGGCCCGGTGGACTTCAAGGTGCTCACCGAGACGGGCCGCACGGAGTACCTCACCGACGAGGGCATGCTGGGCTCCGAGCACGCCTTCCTGGACGAGGTGTTCGACGGCCGGGACATGCTGCTGCGCTCCATCCTCAACGTGCTGTACGAGCGCGAGCTGAAGCACGGGCGGCGGGTGACGGCGGGGCGCACCGAGTGCGTCATCATGACGAGCAACCGGTACCTCTCCGAGGTGCTGGCGCGCTCGCCGGAGCTGCTGCTGGCCTTCGCGGACCGGCTGAGCTTCATCTGCTTCGTGCCCAAGTCCTTCGCCCGGAAGGAGAGCCGGGCGGCCATGCTGCAGCGCTTCGCGCACGGGGCGCGGCCGGACCTGCGGGCCCAGCTCTCCTTGCAGCAGGTGGACCTGTTGCAGGAGGCGGTGACGCGGGTGACGGTGCCCAGCCACGTGCTGGAGGGCGTGGAGTTGCTGGCGGACGCGCTGGAGCGCGCGCTGGCGGCGCAGGTGTCCAAGCTGCCCGACTACGTGCCCACGAAGTACTTCTCCCAGCGCTCGGCGGTGAAGGCGCTGTGGGCACTGAAGGCGGCGGTGGTCAGGGACCAGGTCTACCGGCGGGCGGACCGGCCGCTGGAAGCGACGGTGGAGGACCTGGACTCGCTGCGCTGGTTCTTCCTGCTGGGCGGCCCGCCCGCGGCGGAGACGGAGGCACTGCTCAAGTCGGTGGTGGACCCGCGGGAGCGCGCGCAGCTCGAGATTGTCCGCCTGGAGCAGCGGGCCTTCGACGAGGCCCTGGCCAGGGTGCGGCAGGAACTGGGCGGCGGCGTGGAGCGCGAGGCCCAGTCCCTGAATGCCAACGAGGAGGTGACGGCGGCCGAGGCGCTGGCGCGCAACTGGCAACCCACCGTGGTCTCCACGACCGTTCGGAGCCTGATGACGAAGCTGGTGCCGGGGCCGCGCCACGCGCAGAACCGGGCGCCGCTGGTGGGCGCGGCGCGGGCCCTGGTGGCGGCCATGGAGCAGAGGCTCGCCCGCGGCATGGCGGGGCAGGGCGAGGGCCGGGGCGGGCTGGCGCTCCTGTCGTCCTTCCGCGACGTGCTGGAGCTGTGCCGCGCCGTCCCCGAGCTTCGTGCCCACCATGCCCCCGTGTGCGAGGCCACCGCGCGCTTCCTGGAGGGGGCGCTGGAGATGATTGCCCTCTCCGCGGAGAGCGTGGACTTCGAGGACGGGCTCAAGCTGGAAGGGCTGGTGGGGCTGGCGGACAACCTGGAGGAGGAGCTGTCCCAGACGACGGACCTGGCCGGCCAGCTCGCGGAAGGGGCCCCGGCGGCCCTGGAGCACCTGCGCGTGGCGGAGGTCGCGGTGCGCAGGAGGGTGGTGTCCGCCCTGCGGCGCCGCGCGGCCCTGGCCTTCCAGGGCTCCCCGGGGCGGGCCCGGAAGGAGCCGCTGGATGCGCTGTCCGCCGACTCGCGGCGCCTCACGCAGCTGGAGCACTCCCTGGCCGTGCTGGACCCGTCCCAGCAGGGGCTCAAGCAGGAGCTGTTGCTGCCCCTGGGCATCACCTACGCGCGCGAGGTGCTGTCCTCCACGCCCTTCGAGCGCATCGAGCAGTACGGCCGCGCGGTGCAGTCCGTGGCGGAGAACCTGCGGCGCGAGGGCCTGTCCGTGGAGACGGTGATGGCGGAGTGCCGCGACATCATCGAGTCCCGCCTGAGAGAGCACGCGAAGGGGCTCTCGCGCGAGGTGGCCAGCCCGCCTCCCCAGACGACGGCGGTGCTCAACGGCGACGCGTACGTCTTCTACCGGGGCGAGTTCTCCGCCCGGGCGCCGGACGGGGAGCTGGCCGCGCTGCTGGGACTGGACGGGCAGCTCGCGCTCTCCCGGAACGGGCCCGCGCCGGGCTTCCTGTCGGAGAACGTCCGCGCGGCGGTGGCGCAGGCGGAGCTGGCCTTCGTCCACTCGCGCATCAAGTACCTGCGGAGCTGGCTGACGCAGCTCCTCACGTCGCTGCCGGCTCCGGACTCGCTGAAGGAGCGCGCCGAGGCGGAGCGCACGGTGGACCGGCTGGTGCGCAGCCGCTTCCCCCTGCTGGCGCTGAAGGAGGGCGAGCTGGTGCGGTTGCGGGGCGTGCTGTCGCTGCTGGGCTCCATGCCCGGCGACCTGGGCGAGAACGCGCGCCGGCTGGAGGGACAGCTCCGGGGCATCGACGAGGACTTCGGGCGCTTCAGCCGGCAGGTGCTGGAGCGGCGGACGGCGTCATGAGGTGGCCACCGCTGTACGGGCCGGGTGAGGCGGAGAGGGGGCGTTGAGCGTGCTGGCGCGGCGACTCACCGAGCTGCGGCGGCGCCTGGACGCCCTGCGCCAGCCCGCGCCGGCGCCGGGCGGCTGGCGGGGGTGGACGCTGGGCCGCCGCGCGCGGAGCCCGGAGGACCTGGCCCTGCCGGTGCTCACGGCGTTGGACCGCGAGCTGGACAGGGTGGGGGTCCACACCGCCGCGGACGCGCAGCTCCTGCGGGAGCTGGGCGTGCGCAAGGGCCGGGCGGGGGCGCTGGCCCAGGGGCTCCAGGAGCGGGCGCGGCAGGCGCTGGAGGAGCTGGAGGAGTGCGTGCTGCGCGTGGAGCGGGCGTGGCGCGCGGGGGAGCCGCCGCCGGGCGCGCTCACCCTGCTGGAGAAGGCCTTCGTCAAGCTCGCCCGGGCGGTGAAGGTGGCGGAGCTGTTCTCCCGGCCGCCCTCCCAGGACACGGACGAGGCGTTCGAAATCTACGTGCGCCCGGAGGTGACGCGGAAGGACCGCCCGCCCACCAGCGCCCGCCTGGCGGCGGCCGAGTACTTCGCCGAGCGCGCCCGGGAGAACACGGGGGACGTGGTGCAGAAGCGCAGGGACCTGGACCTGGCGCACGAGCTGCTGCTGCGCCTGGGCGCGGACCATGACCGGGAGCGCGGGCTGGCCCTGCGCCGCCAGGTGGTGGAGGCCCGCGAGCGCGCCCGCTCGGTGCCGGCGGTGCGCTCCCTGGACGAGCTGCTGCGGCACGTGCGGCACACGGCCCGGCGCGAGCCGCAGGTGGCGTACCGCTCGCTACGAGGGCTGTACGAGCGGGCGCTGGAGGCCGGGGACGCGGAGCTGGCGAGCGCCGCCCGCACCGCCCTGGAGCCCCTGCTGCCCCAGCGCCAGCAGCTGTCGTCGCTGGTGGAGCGCGCGGAGCGGGACTCGCTGGCGCACTGGTTCGGGGAGACGCCCGAGGAGGGCGGGGGAGAGGCCGCGCCCCCGCGCCCGGACGAGCTGCTGGCGGACCTGGCCTTCTCGCTGAACCCCGAGCAGCTCTCCACCTTCGAGCTGGCCGCCGGCTGTGCCCGCTACTTCGACGTGGAGGACGCCCTTTCGGAAGAAATCGTCCTGGCGGACACGAAGGCGGCGCGGCCCGTGCCCCGGCGCGTGCCGTACCCCACCCAGACGATGACCTTCGAGACGACGGGCAGCCTGCACGAGGTGCACAACTTCGTCATCTCCGACCCTCGGATGCTGCTGCAGGACCTGGCCGCCAACCGCCAGCTGGTGCGAGCGTACCTGGAGGACGAGCCTCCGCCCCGCCCCCGGAAGGTGAAGCGCACCGCGGTGCGCGTCTACGTCTGCGACGCCTCCGGCTCCATGCACGGCAGCCGCGCGCGCTTCCGCGACGCCATCGTCATCGCCGAGCTGAACAACCTGCGCGTCAAGGCGCGCCGGGGCGAGCAGTTCGACCCTCTCTATTTCAGCTTCTTCAACGACGTGCCCACCGAGCTGGCCCGCGTGGACACCGCCGTCGAGGCCACCCGGCAGATCGAGAAGCTCTTCCGGGAGTCTCCCGCCGAGGGACAGACGGACATCACGCTCGCGCTGATGTCCGCCTTCGACTCCATCCGCGCCGCGCAGGGGAGGGACCCGTATCTCGCCCGGGCCACCGTGGTGCTCATCACCGACGGCGAGGACCGCGTGGACCTGGAGCTCATCCGCCGCACCCGCGCCCCCATGGGCGCGCTGGACATCGCCCTGAGCTTCATCTCCCTGGGCGAGGAGAACCCGGACCTGCGCATGCTGGTGAAGGAGCAGCGCGCCGCCGGAGGCCGCGCCTTCTACCACCACCTCTCCGACGAGGAGATTCAGTGGGCGCGCACCGAGTTCGACACCCCCTGGCGCACGCTGCTGCCGGGGGACGTGCCCGCCACGGTGGAGGCCCTGGAGCTGCTCTCGCCCCACCTGGAGGCCCTGGAGGCCGTGGCGGCCGGACGGGGCTCGCCCGCGCAGGTGGCGGTGGAGGCCTCCTTCGATGCGCTCTTCCCGGAGACTCCCTCCGCCCCTCCCGGCATGGAGGTGCCCGGCCCGGACGGCGTGAATCGCGTGGTGGACATCCTCGGTGCGCTGGTGGAGGCGGCCTCGCTGGCCCCCGCCGACCGGCGCGCGTCGGAGAGCGTGGTGCTGCTGCAGCACCTCCTGTCCGTGTACGGACTCACCCCGGCCCGCTACCTGTCCGCCCTGTCCGCCGGTGGGCCTCCGGTGCGAGAGGCCCTCGAACGGGTGCGGCTGTTGTGCCGGCCCTTCAGCTAGGCTTGCGGACGCCCATGTTCTTCGGCCTCTTCAAGAAGCAGAAGAAGGAGTCCTCCCGGCCGGCGGACCCGCTGGTCGCCCTGGACCAACTCCTCGAAAACCTGGAGCGCCAGGCGGCCGAGGTCCGCAAGTCCGCGGCCACGCTGCTGGCCCTCAAGGGAGACCTGTCTCGCGCGGTGGAGCGCTACACGCGCCGCCTGGAGGACATCGCCTCGCGCCGCGCCATCGCGGAAGGCAAGGGGGATGCCAGGGCCGTGGCGGTGCTGAAGCGGGACCGGGAGCAGGCGGAAGCACTGCTGGGCTCCACGCGTGACTCGCTGGAGCGGGCGGACTCGGACGCGCGGTTGCTGCTGGAGGCCGCCGCCGAACTGGGAGACCGCGTGGCGGAGTTGCGCCGGGAGCGGGAGAGCGCCGCCGCGAGACTCACGGTGGGCGGCATCGTCACCGAGGCCCTGCGCGAGCGCGTGGCCCGCTTCGAGCAGGCCCTGGTGGTGGACGCGGCCCGCGACGAGGTGGAGCGCGCCCATGCCCTGGCGGACATCTACCGCGAGGAACTGCGGGAGAAGGAGGGCTGACCCGCGCGCGTCAGGTGCGGCGCGCCGTCTGGTGCAGCTCCAGGACGATGTTGCCGCCCTTGAAGAGGCGCACCGCGCCGGACGTCTGGCTCACCACCAGCGCGATGCAGTGCGTGGTGGACGTAATCCCCGCGGCGGCCGCGTGCCGGGCGCCCAGGCCGAGCGGAATCTTCACCGCGTCATCCGTGGCGGACAGGTAGCGGCCCGCCGCCAGCACCACGCCGTCCTCGCGGATGACGAAGGCACCGTCCAGCACGGAGAAGTTCTTGATGGCCTCGCGAATCTTCGGGTCCAGCACGTTCCGTTCCGCCTCGGAGAGGCCCTGGAACGGGTTGATGGTCATCTGCCGGCTCTTCTCCAGCACCGTGGTGTGGTCACCGATGGTGATGATGGTGCCGATGGGATGGCCCTCGAAGCCCTCCTGGCCAATCTGCAGGGCGAGCTGGATGAGCGCGTCCACCACCTGCGAGTTGAACTCCTCGCCCAGCTTGACGCCTTCGATGGCCAGCCGGTCGTCGAGCGAGCCTCCGATGCGCATCTGCATCAGCGTGTCCGGCGGGCGGCTCACCTTGCCCGTCATGCAGAGCACCAGGTCGCCCTCCTTGAATGCTCCCTGGGAGAGGGCGGACACGAGCGCCACCTTCACGCGCTCGGTGCGGGAGTAGTCGTAGGCGGGAATCACCAGGGCCCGCGTCTTCTTCGCCAGGTGCTCCTGCGCCAGCTTGTCCAGCGTCACCGCATACACGAGCTTCTTCCGAGCGGGCCTGCCCCGGAGCTCCTCGGGAGGAATGGGCGTGTCGCAGATGTAGAGGAAGTGATCCACTTCGCTCTTGCCCGCTAGCGAGAGGGCCGAGCGCAGGAACTCCCGATCGAACTTCGTGTTCTCGGTCAAGAACCCCTCCCTTCACCCACAGTCTGCACCCAGGTCAGCTTGACACCGAAGGGTACATGAATAAAGCTTTCGGGCCCTTTTTTTAGGGGACAGGGCCCCAAACCCTCGCTGGACTGGAGCGAAGGCTGTGAACCAGAAAGATCTCAAGCGTTACAAGAAGATGCTCGAGGACAGCAAGACGAGCCTGCTCGAGAGCGCCAAGAAAACCCTGGTGGAGGAGTCCAGTTTCGACACGGACGACCTCCCGGACGAGATCGACCTGGCCTCTTCCGAATATGCGCAGTCGATGGTGTTTCGCCTGCGCGACCGTGAGAAGTTCCTCCTGCAGAAGATCGAGAAGGCGCTGGCTCGTATCGAGGACGGCACCTTCGGTATCTGCGAGCGCTGCGAGGAGGACATCTCCCCCAAGCGGCTCGAGGCGCGTCCGGTGACGACGCTCTGCATCCGCTGCAAGGAGGAGCAGGAGAAGAAGGAGAAGTCCTACGGCTGAGCGCCGGGGCGCCCAGGGCCGCGCGGGGGGCTCCCCCGTGCGGCCCGGCTCCCAGCCGGCGTCTCACCGTAGCGGTAGCGACGTCCGGATGCCGCCAGGCGCCTCAGGCCATGGGCGCCTGGATTTCCACACGCAGCAACTGGCGGCCGATGAGGAAGTGGTCCCCGTTGTCCACGAAGGTGGGGCCCGCCAGACGGATGAAGGTGCCGTTGGACGAGCCCACGTCCCGCACCTGGAGCCGGTCCTGCCGCACCTGCAGCACCGCGTGCCGCCCGGACACGAAGCCGTCCGTGGGGAAGGTGAGGTCGCCCTGCTCGCGGCCCAGCAGGTTGTCTCCCTCGCGGAGGGGGAAGGCCGCGCCGCGCAGTCCACCCTCCAGCAGCTGCACCAGCCGCAGGCGGTAGCCGGGATCCGGTGAGCCCCACACCTGGGTGCCGCCCGGGCCCATGGCCGCGGCGGGAATGGGCTCCAGGACGAGGCGCTGGCGGCCCAGGCGCAGCTCGCCGCCGGGGGACAGCTCGCGCTCCTGGCGCAGGCGGATGAAGACGCCGTTGGCGCCGCCCACGTCCTCCACGGCCAGCCGGGCTCCCGAGAAGAAGAAGCGGAGCTGGACGGGCATGATGAAGGGGTCGTCCGGCAGGGCGATTTCTCCCTGCTGGCCGCAGGTGAGGGTGTCGCGCTGCATCCGGACGACGGACTCGGGGCCTCCGTCGGCGCGCACCACGCGGATGGAGACCTGCGGGCGCGCGGAGACGCTGGCCACGGCCATCACCATCGTCCCGGAGCGGATGGGGGAGCCACACGCCCGGCAGACGGTGGCGTCCCGGGCATTCTCGGTGTCACAGCGGGGGCAGTATTCCACGGCGTCCATGGCGTTCTGGGGGGTTCTACCAGGGGCCGGGCCGGGTTGCTCGCCTTGTGCGCGGCTTGCCCGTCACCCGAGCGACGTGGTGAAGTCCGGGCCCCACCCCCTTGGGGAACGTCGACTTGTACTGCCCCTCCTGCGGCGCTGATGCCCGAGAATCCTCCCGTTTCTGTCCCGCCTGCGGCGCCACCCTCGTGCGCGCGGCCGACGCGGACGAGTACGTCGGCAAGACGATTGCCCTGAAGTACCGGGTGGAGGCCCTCATCGGCGAGGGAGGCATGGGCAAGGTGTACCGGGCCCGCCAGCTCGCGCTGGACAAGGTGGTGGTGCTGAAGGTGCTCCGCCAGACGCTGCTGTCGGACGAGCGCACCGTGCAGCGCTTCCAGCGCGAGGCCAAGGCCGCCAGCCGCCTCAACCACCCCAACTCCATCAGCGTGCTGGACTTCGGCCAGGCCGAGGACGGCGCGCTCTTCATCGCGATGGAGTACGTGGCGGGGCAGGACCTGCATCAAATCCTCAGCCGCGAGTGGCCGCTGGGCGAGGCGCGCGTGGTGCGCCTCGTCACCCAGGTGCTGAGCGCGCTGTCGGACGCGCACGGCGCCGGCGTCATCCACCGCGACTTGAAGCCCGAGAACATCATGGTGGAGCGCCGCAAGGAGGGCGACTTCGTCAAGGTGCTGGACTTCGGCATCGCGAAGATTACCGACTCCACCGACGACGGGCCGGCGCTCACCCGCGCGGGCTTCGTGTGCGGCACTCCCGAGTACATGTCCCCGGAGCAGGCGCGGGGCTCGGCGCTGGACCACCGCTCGGACCTGTACGCGGTGGGCGTCATCCTCTACCAGTTGATGACGGGGCTGCTGCCCTTCGAGTCGGACTCGGCGGTGGGCTTCGCCACCAAGCACCTCACCGAGGAGCCGCCACCTCCCACGCGGCGCCGGCCGGACGCGCGCATCTCCCCGGGAATGGAGCGGCTGATTCTGCGCGCCCTCTCCAAGAGCCCGGATGACCGGCCGGCCAACGCCGAGGCCTTCAAGGCCGAGCTGCTGGCCGTGGACAAGGAGCGCCGCCGTGCGGACGCCGCGCCACGCCGCGCGCAGCCGTCCGCGGTGCTGGCCCCGCTGCCGCGCAAGTCCACGGGCGGCCCGATGGGCGACGGCCGGGACACCACCGTGCCGGGGTGGGACAACAACGAGGTGACGGTGGAGGCCACGGTGCGCGCGCTGCCGGGCGTGCTCGCGCCGCTGCCCGCGGACACCAATGACATTCCCGCCACCGCGGAGCAGACCGACTCCATCGTCCCCACCCACTCCGGGTCGGGCGGCAGTGGGGTGGCCTTCTTCTTCAAGTCGCTGACCATCCTCCTGGTGGTCGCGGCGGTGGGCTTCTTCGCCTACTACTTCACATACGGCGCCGGCAGCGGGACGCAGGACCTGCCGTACGCACTGCCGAAGAACGCGCCGGTGCCGGGAGCCACGTCCAGCAGCAGCGCCGAGGTTCCGCTCTATGACCGGCAGATTTCGGCCGGGGAGCGCAACGTGGAGCGCGCCGGGCAGCTCACGCTCGATGGCGACCGGGCCTTCCAGCGCCAGGACGTGGGGCTCGCGACGACCCTGTACCTCGAGGCCTTCAGCCTGAGCGGAGACCCGGAGCTCGCGCTGAAGCTGGGCAACGCGTACTGGCATCGCCCCAACCCGGACGTGCAGGAGGCCCGGAGCTGGTGGAACCGCCACCTGCGCGAGGTGCCCAACTCCAAGGCTCGCCCCGTCATCGAGGAGCACCTGGGCGGGCCCATCGCCCGGCCCGCCGCGCCCTGACGGCGCGCGGCCCCGCGCGGAGGCTGTCTCGCACCGAAGCGGGAGGGGGCTCGGTCCAAACGTCTCCGCCGGAGGCTCGTGCGCCCCGGGCGGAGCCGGCTCAGCCCAGGTTCTCCACCTGGAGCACGTGCTGTCCCAGCCGGACGCGGTCTCCGGGGCGCAGGGGGCGTTCGACTCCCGCCGCCAGCCGCACGTACGTGCCCAGTCCGCCGGACAGGTCTCTCAGCAGGGCCCCGGTGGGGGTGGGGGACAGCTCGCAGTGGCGGCCAGCCAGGCCCTCGTCTCCCGGGAAGCTCAGGTCGCAGTGTGCCTGACCGAGGGTGAGCAGCGGCGCCGCCGTCACCACCGCACGGCCCGCGCGCCCGCCCACCAGGATTTCCTCCACGCCGTACACGGCCTGCCCGAGCGGCACGGGCGCGCCGTAGATGGCGGGGCGGCCCGCCGCGGGCGGAGGCAGCTCCAGCCGGCCCGTGAAGCGGAACAGCCGCTGGCCCGCGCTGAAGAGGGCGCGCGGCGCCAGCGCCTCGGTGCCGGCGACCGCGACGAATACGCCCGAGGCGCTCGACTCGTCGCGCACGAACAGCGCCCCGTCCTTCACCAGGAAGGTGGCATGCAGGGGCGAGACGAAGACGTCGTCCGGGAACAGGATGGCGCCCCGCTGCCGGCCCACGACGCAGCCGGTGACGGGCAGCTTGTAGCGCTGGCCCCGCGAGGAGCCGGAGATGACCGCCAGCCCGAACCGGGAAGCCGCCGGAGGCGCCGGGCGCGCGGCGGGCGCGGCACCGGCGGGAGGCGGCCCCCCCCTGGCGGGCATGGCGCTGTCGGGTACCGGGGGTGGGGGACGGGTGACCGCGGGCCCCGGAGGCACCGACGCCGGACCGCCCGGTCCCCGCGCGGCGACGGGCGCCACGGCGGGGGCTCCCGGATGGGCCGGGGCGCGGGCGGGACGCTCCACCTGCAGTCCCGCCGCCGTGGGCGGAGGGGTGCGCGCGGAGGGGCGCAGCCCGGGGGGGATGGCGCTCGGAGGGGGCGGGGTGACGTGGGCACCCGGCTCACCGGCCCTGGGGCCCGGGAAGGTGGACACCGCCACCGGGCGACCGGCGGCCGGTGGCGCGGTGGGACGGGCCGCCGGCACGGCGGGCTTGGAAGCGGGCGGGCGGGCGGGGGAGGCTTCCCCCAGCGCCTGGCCACATAGCGCGCAGGAGGCCGAGCGAGGCGAGTTATACCCGTCACAGTTCGGGCAGACCACGGCGAGAGCGGACAGCAGGAGCTGTGACATGGGAGAGCGCGAATTTAGGGGCCCGAAAAACGTCGGGTCAACGAAAGCGAACGCGTGGAGTGGGATAGGCCCGACAATCCCGGACGTGAATTGGAACACCCCAGTGTGGGGCGACGTTGCCCCCCCATGGGGGCAAAGTTACGATTGACCCTCCCTCGATGATCCGCCTGAACGACATCCTCCAACGGGTCTCCTCGTATCACCCGGACCCTGACCTGGACATCATCAAGAAGGCTTACGTCTACTCGGCCAAGGTCCACCAGGGCCAGCTGAGGAAGTCTGGCGAGCCCTACCTTGTCCACCCGCTCGAGGTGGCGGGCATCCTGGGAGAGCTGAAGCTCGACGAGGCGTCCATCGTCACCGGCCTCCTTCACGACACCATTGAAGACACCCTGGCCACGGCCGAGGAGCTGACCGAGCTGTTCGGCGCCGAGGTCGCCCAGCTCGTCGACGGCGTCACCAAGCTGTCCAAGTTCTCCGCGTCCGCCACCCTCTCCCAGGAGGAGAAGCAGGCGGAGAACTTCCGGAAGATGATCATCGCGATGGCGCAGGACATCCGCGTCATCCTCGTGAAGCTGGCCGACCGCACGCACAACATGCGGACGCTGGACCACATGTCCGAGGAGAAGCAGGCGCGCATCGCCCAGGAGACCCTGGACATCTACGCGCCGCTGGCGAACCGGCTCGGCATCTCCTGGATCAAAACAGAGCTGGAGGACCTGAGCTTCCGCTACGTGAAGCCGCAGGAGTTCTTCGCCCTCCAGGAGAAGCTGAACAAGCGCAAGAAGGAGCGCGAGAAGTACATCGAGGACACGTGCGACCTCATCCGCTCGAAGCTGGCGGAGCGGGGGCTGAAGGGCGAGGTGAGCGGCCGCTTCAAGCACGTCTACAGCATCTACAAGAAGATCAAGGCGCAGGGCATCGACTTCGACCAGATCCACGACATCATCGCCTTCCGCATCATCGCCCCCACGGTGCCCTCCTGCTACGAGGCGCTCGGGCTGGTGCACGAGATGTGGAAGCCGGTGCCGGGGCGCTTCAAGGACTTCATCGCGATTCCGAAGCCCAACATGTACCAGTCGCTGCACACCACGGTGATTGGGCCCCTGAGCGAGCGCGTGGAGGTGCAGATCCGCACCTCGGAGATGCACAAGATCGCCGAGGAGGGCATCGCCGCCCACTGGAAGTACAAGGAGGGCAAGGCCGTCATCTCCAAGGATGACGAGAAGTTCGCCTGGCTGCGGCAGCTCATGGAGTGGCAGCAGGACCTGAAGGACCCGAAGGAGTTCCTCGAGACGGTGAAGGTGGACCTCTTCACCGACGAGGTCTTCGTCTTCACGCCCAAGGGCGACGTGCGCTCGCTGCCGCGCGGCGCGACGCCGGTGGACTTCGCCTACGCCATCCACTCGGACGTGGGCAACCGGTGCGTGGGCGCCAAGGTGAACGGGAAGATCGTCCCGCTGCGCTACAAGCTGAAGAACGGGGACACGGTGGAGGTGCTCACCAACCCGCAGCAGCACCCGTCCAAGGACTGGCTCACCTTCGTCAAGACGAGCCGCGCCCAGCAGCGCATCCGCGGCTTCATCAAGCAGCAGCAGCGCGAGAAGAGCCTGCAGCTCGGCCGCGAGCTGACGGACCGCGAGCTGAAGCGCTTCCAGCTCAACTTCAACAAGCTCCTCAAGTCCGGGGAGATGAAGAAGGTCGCCGAGGAGCTGGGCTTCCGCGTGGAGGACGACCTGCTGGTGGCCATCGGCTACGGCAAGGTGACGCCGCAGCAGCTGGTGCAGCGCCTGGTACCGCAGGAGAAGCTGTCCGCGGTGGAGAGCGCCAAGGGGGACGCCTCGGGCGCCGCGGGCGCCAACACGCTGAGCGGCGGCTCCATGCTGCCCGGCCTGTCGCGCGTCACGGACCTGGCGAAGAAGCTGGTGGGCCGCAGCAACCGCAGCGGCGTGCAGATTGGCGGCGTGGACGACGTGCTGGTGCGCTTCGGACGGTGTTGCAACCCCGTCCCCGGCGACCCCATCGCCGGCTTCATCACCCGGGGACGGGGAGTGACGGTACACACGGTCGGCTGTGAGAAGGCGCTGGCCACGGACCCCGAGCGGCGCGTGGACGTGACATGGGACGTGCGCGGAGACTTCAAGCGCCCCGTCACCCTGCGCGTGCTGACGGCGGACCGGCCGGGCCTGCTGGCGGACATCTCCAACACCTTCTCCAAGAAGGGCGTCAACATCTCCCAGGCCAACTGCCGCGCCACGGGGGATGACCGGGCGGTGAACACCTTCGAGGTCACCATCTCCGACCTCAAGCAGCTCACCGACCTGATGCGCACCATCGAGCGTCTGAACGGCGTCTACTCCGTCGAGCGCATCTGACCGCGCCCGGCTTGTGGTAGAGCGCCCCGGAAACAGTGGGCGGCCACCCGAACCGGGGCCGCCCCTCTACTTCCGAGGTGCCCGCATGGCTCGCAAGGCAATCCATTCCGATCAGGCCCCCAAGGCCATTGGCCCGTACTCCCAGGCGGTGCAGGTGGACGCTGGGAAGATGACGTTCCTCTCCGGCCAGATTCCCCTGGACCCCTCCACCATGGAGATGGTGCAGGGTGACGTCGTCGCGCAGGCCGAGCGGGTGATGGAGAACCTGAAGGCCGTGCTCGCCGCGGGCGGCCTGGACTTCTCCCACGTGGTGCGCTGCACCATCTTCCTCACCGACCTGGGTGACTTCGCCCGGGTGAACGAGGTCTACGGCCGCTACTTCACCGGCGCGCCCCCGGCCCGCGCCACCGTGCAGGTGTCCGCGCTCCCCCGCGGCTCCAAGGTGGAGATCGACGCCATCGCCGTCTCCTGAAGGCCCGAGTCACACCCCTGAAAAGCACGGAGGCCGCCGGACCCGCGAAGGTCCGACGGCCTCTGGTGCTTCAGGCCCGGAGGGCCGTCAGCGGGACTACTTGGCCTCGGCCGCCACCACGCCGCCGGCCTTCTTCAGCTCCTCGTCGATGACGCGCTTGAAGGCCTCGAGCGGCTGGGCGCCGACGAGCGTGCGGCCGTTGATGAAGAACGTCGGGGTGCCGCTGGCGCCCAGGCGCTGGCCCTCGGCGGCGTCCGCGTCGATCTGCGCGTTGAACTTGCCGCTGTCGAGGTCGGCCTTGAACTTGTTCATGTTCAGGCCCAGCTCCTGCGCGTACTTCTCCAGCGAGGCGCGGTCCAGGGCGCGCTGGTTGGCGAAGAGCTTGTCGTGCATCTCCCAGAACTTGCCCTGCTCGTGCGCGGCCAGGGCGGCGGCGGCGGCGGGCTTGGCGTTCTGGTGGAAGGGCAGCGGCTGGTTCTTGAAGGCCACCTTCACCTTGTTGCCGTACTGCTCCTCGATCTGCTTCAGCGTGGGCAGCACGCGGCTGCAGAACGGGCACTCGAAGTCGGAGAAGGCGACGATGGTGACGGGGGCGTTCTTCGCGCCCTTCACCGGAGCGTTGCCCACGTCCACCTTCTGCACCGGCGGCTCGGCCGGAGCGCCCGGGGCGGGAGCGGCGGGGGCGGCGGCGATGTTCTTGGCGAGCAGCTTGCCGTAGAGCTCCTCGGGCGTCGTGCCGCTCTTCAGCAGCTCGTCCGCCTTGCCAATCTCCTCGTCGATGAGCTTCTTGAAGCTCTCGAACGGCTGGGCGCCGACGAACTCACGGCCGTTGATGAAGAAAGTGGGGGTGCCGTTGGCGCCCACGGCGCTGCCAGCGGCCATGTCGGCCTCGACCTTCGCCTTGAACTTGCCGCTGTCGAGGGCGGCCTTGAACTTGCCGACGTTCAGGCCCAGCTCCTGCGCGTACTTCTCCAGGGAGGCGCGGTCCAGGGCCTTCTGGTTGGAGAACAGCTTGTCGTGCATCTCCCAGAACTTGCCCTGCTCGTGCGCGGCCATGGAGGCCTCGGCGGCGAGCTTCGCGTTGGCGTGGAAGGGCAGGGGCTGGTGGCGGAACACCACGCGCACGTCCTTGCCGTAGTTCTCCTTGATCTTCGTCAGCGTGGGGGTGACGCGGCTGCAGAAGGGGCACTCGAAGTCGGAGAACTCGACGATGGTGACCTTGGCGTTGGCCGGGCCGAAGACGGGGGAGTCGGCGGGGACGTCCACCTTGCGGACGGCGGCGGCGGCCTGCTGCGCGGGGTTCTGCTTCGGGGCGGCCTTCTCGGTGCCCTTGGAGATGATCTTCGCGTACACCTGCGAGGCGGCGATGCCCTCCTTCACCAGGGCCTCGGCCTTGCTCATCTCCTCGTCGATGAGGGCGCGGAAGTTGTCGATGGGCTGCGCGCCGGAGAGGAAGCGGCCGTTGATGAAGAAGGCCGGGGTGCCGCTGGCGCCGAGCTGGCTGGCCAGGGCCTGGTCCTTCTGGATGGTGTCCTGGAACTTCGGGTTGGCCAGGTCGGCCTTCCACTTGTTCATGTCCAGGCCCAGCTCCTGCGCGTACTTCTCCAGGGACGCGTCATCGAGCTGCTTCTGGTTGGCGAAGAGCTTGTCGTGGTACTCCCAGTACTTGCCCTGCTCACCGGCCGCCATGGCGGCGATGGCCGCGGGCTTCGCGCGCGGGTGGAAGGAGAGCGGGTTCTGCTTCATCACCACGCGGAGCTTGCTGCCGTACTGCTCCTGCAGCTTCTGCACGGTGATGTGCGCGCGGCTGCAGAAGGGGCACTCGTAGTCCGAGAACTCCACCAGCGTGATGAGGGCCTCCGGGCTGCCCTTCACGGGGGCGCCGTCGATGGGGACCTTGAAGACGGTGGGGTCCACCGGGCGGCGGCTGGGGGCCGCCTTCGCGGCGGTGGGGGCGTTCGCGGAGGGCGTGGCGCCATCGGTCTTCCCGGGGCCGCTGACGACGCGGCCGCCGAGGAAACCGAGCACCAGGCCCACGATGAGGGCCACGATGACATTGGGCTTCATGGGTTGGTCATGCTCCTTCGCCATGGGGTCCGACTCCGGTCCCGAGAGCGTGGGGGTTTAACAAGGGCAGAGGGCGGGGTTCTTAACAGACGGATTTCAAGACACGCAAGCCAACTGGCCTGCTTATCCGAGGGGACCACGCCCCCTTAGGGGCCCGGAAACAGGGGAGTTTTTGGAAAAATTCCGTCAGAGTGAGGATCATGGAAGCCGACGTCCGCCTGGACACCTCGGGGGCGCTCTGCCCCATGCCCATCCTGGAGATCGCCAAAGCCATACGTCGACTCTCTCCAGGCACGGTGGTGGAGCTCATCTCCACGGATCGGGGCCTGGAAGCAGACCTCCCGGCGTGGTGTGAGGCCACGGGCCATGTGCTCGTCCGCATGGAGCGCCGGGGGACGAGCTACGTGGGCTGGGTGCGCAAGGCGGGCTGAGCGGCGCCCCTGAAGGCGGCCGCCCGGTTGCCGGCCCCGTCAGAGGAGCTGGAGGACGCGGTCCTCCAGGCGCTGGCCGCGGCTGACGCCGAGGATGAGCACGCCGTGCTGGAGCAGGTGCCCCACCACGCGGCTGATGACCTCCTCGGGGCGGACGCCGCCGCGGATGCGCACGCGGAGCACCGACTCTCCCTCCATGCGCGCGTCGGTGACGTCGGCGAGGGCGGCAATCTCCGGGATGAGCACGTCACCGCGGGCAATCTGCACGCGGAACTCGGAGCCCTGGCCGGTCAGCTCGGACATGGTGCCGGCCTGGGCCAGCGAGCCCTTGTCGAGGATGGCGGCCGCGTCGCACAGCTCCTCCAGCTCCTGGAGGTTGTGGCTGGAGACCACCACCGTCTGCCGCTTCTCCTTCATGTCGCGGATGACCTGGCGCACCTGCGCGGCGATGCGTGGGTCCAGGCCGGCGGTGGGCTCGTCCAGCAGCACCAGCGGCGGGCGGCCCATGAGGGCCTGGGCCATGGCGGCGCGCTTGGCCATGCCGTGGCTGAGCGCCTGCGTCTGGACCTTCCACGCCTCCATCAGCCCCACCTGCTCCAGGGCCTCGCGGGCCTCGCGCTCCGGCTCGGCCAGGCCGGACAGGCGTGCCCAGTAGGTGAGCAGCGCGCCCGTCTCCCAGCCGGGCGGGAGCACCGCGTCCTGGGGCAGCGCGCCCAGCCGGCCCTTGAGGGCGCCGGGCGTGGCGGGGTCCACGTCCATGACCTTCAGCGAGCCCTCGGACGGGTAGAGGTAGCCGCACATCATGGAGAAGGTGGTCGTCTTCCCGGCGCCGTTGGGGCCGATGAGGCCGAACACCGCGCCCCTCGGCACGGAGAAGCTGACGTTGTTGACGGCCACCTTGGGGCCGAAGCGCTTGGAGACGCCGAACAACTCGATGGCCAGGTCGCTCACAGGTCCCTCGCGCGCAGGACGGCGTAGGCGCCCAGCAGGAAGACGGTCGCGAAGCCCGCGTACGCGGCCCCGCTCGCGCCGAACTCGGCCAGCTTCGGATGCAGGAGGTCCCCCGCGTAGTACGAGGGCGACAGGTAGCGCAGGAAGCGCAGCTTGCCGTCATCCCCCGAGGCACGGCCGATGGTGTCCATCAGCCAGAAGACGAACAGCAGGATGAAGTTGAAGACGAGGCTCACCGCGGGGCTGCGGAAGAGGCTGGAGCACAGCGTGGTGAGGGACACGTACGCCAGCGAGAAGACGATGGCGGCCAGCCAGAACTTGAGGAGGTTGAGCACCACGTCGGCGAAGCCGAAGTCCGGGTTGGCGATGCGCGCGTAGATGAAGATGGCCAGGTCGATGAGCAGCACCAGCCCGACGAGCAGCGACGCCTGCGACAGGAACTTGCCCAGCAGCACCGACGAGCGCCGCGCGCGCACGGTGAGGTAGCGCATGGAGCGCGGGCCCACCTCGCCGCTGAGCTGGTCGAAGCCCATCAGCGCCACGTAGGCCGGCAGGAAGAAGAGGGTGATCTTGAAGACGACCAGCACCTCCAGCGGCACCTGCGCCAGCGCCTCCATCATCGCGGTGTCGTTGCTGGTGAGGAAGCCCAGCACGCCCTTGCGCATCTCCTCGCCGACCTGCGCCGTCGCGTTTGCGTCCGCCCCCGCCGTCTCGAGCTGCTTGCTCACCGCGGAGCGAATCTCCGAGGCGAGCCAGCCCACGACCAGCAGCACCAGCGCGGAGAACATGCTGTAGAGGCCGAGCAGCACCACCGCGCGGCCGCTCCGCACGGCCCGGCGCAGCTCGGCGCTCCAGATGACCAGTGTCTCTTTCAATCCGTCCAAGATGTGGGCGAACCTAGCGGAGTCGCGCACCCTTGAGCCAAGTTTCTGACGTCAGCGCCCGGAGAAAGGCGGCCGAGGAAGCGTCAATGGACAGCGCGCCGCCAGCCGGTAGGATTCGCGCTCAGCTCACTCCCAGGCTCGCCCGGAGCCGTCGGAGCCCCCCGGAGCCCCCGCGCAGCAATGACGATCCGCCGCCGTCTCCTGTCCGCCGCCGCGCTGTTTCCCCTCGCCCTCCTGCTCGGGGCCGATGCGCCTCAGCCCCTGGCCACGACGGCCGGGCCCGCCGACGCCGGCACGAGTGGGGCGGGGGATACCACCGCCGCGGCTTCCGCCGTCTCGCTGCAGGTCGCCACGCCTGAGGGCACTCCTGCGTCCGGCGCGGGCGGCGTGGGGAGCGCCACCGCCGGAGCCGCCGCCACCGCACCGGCGGGTACTCCGCACGATGGCCACCCGGCTTCCGGCAAGGGCGGAACGACGGGCGCGAACGTCGAGGCCGCACGGACCCCGTCAGGGGTTGCCTCACCCGATGGCCAGCAGACCTCTGGCATGGGGGGCGCCACCTCTCAGCAGTCCTCCGCCGACGCCGGGACTCCCGAGTCCCATGCCGCCGCCGCCGCGGTGCTGGGTGGCGCTTCACCTGACGGGGGTCTCGCCGCGCTGGCCGCGGAGCCGGGCCTGGTGCCGCCCGCGCCGGTGCCCTCGCGCGAGAAGTCGCCGCCCATCGCGAAGCTCCAGCCGCTGCCTCGCGCCGCGGACCTGCTGGCCCGCGCGAAGCTGGAGGGCGAGCGGCTGGTGGTGAAGGAGAAGGACGGCCGCAAGCAGGTGCTCACCGTCGACCCGGTGCTCCAGGCCTCGCTCACCAACATCATGCGCTCCTACGAAGTGCCGTACGGCGCGGCCGTGGTGCTGGAGCCGTCCACGGGGCGCGTGCTGGCGCTGGCGGAGCACTCGGCGGCGCGGCCGGAGATGCGCGGCCTGCCCGTGCGCGCGGTGTTCCCCGCGGCCAGCATCTTCAAGATCGTCACCGGCAGCGCGCTGCTGGAGGCGGGCGTGACGCCGTCCATGGAGGAGTGCTTCCACGGCGGCAAGCGGCGGCTGTCCGCGAAGCACCTGGAGGACAGCGAGCGCGACGGGGCCTGCTACTCGCTGGCGCTGGCCATGGGCAAGAGCGCCAACGTCATCTTCGCCAAGCTCACGAACAAGCACCTCACCGCGGATGCGCTGCGGCGCATGGCGGCCCGCTTCCGCTTCAACCGCGAGATTCCCTTCTCCGTCCCCACGGACGTGTCGCTCGCCGCCATTCCGGAGGAGTCCTTCGGCCTGGCCAACACCGGCGCGGGCTTCGGCGACGTGTACCTGTCCCCGCTGCACGGCGCCCTGGTGGCCTCGGTGGCCGCCAATGACGGCCGCTGGGTGGACCCCATCCTGGTGGAGCCGGAGGGAGGCCCCATGCTTCCTCCCGAGGGCGAGCCCGTCCTCACACCGGAGGCGGCGAGGGACCTCACCGCCATGCTGGAGGAGACCGTCACCCGGGGCACCGCGCGCGGCGTCTTCCGCGAGCGGGGCTTCCGCGTGGAGGACGCGGTGGGCAAGACGGGCACGCTGGCGGACCGCGAGCCCTTCCGGGACTACTCCTGGTTCGTGGGCTTCGCGCCCAAGGACAACCCGCGCGTGGCCGTGGCCGCCGTCATCGTCAATGACCCGAAGTGGCGCATCCGCGGCACCTGGCTGGGGCGCGAGGCGCTGCGCCTGGGCCTGGAGCGGGTGCCCGCGCCGGTGGAGCTGACCGCCCCCGCGTCGGCGGCGGGCAAGCACTGAGCACGGCTCCGGCTGCTTCGAGCGGGCCTCCACCGGGGGCCGCCAGGGCAGCGGCCTCGGAGCGGGGCGCCTCCGCTCAGCGCATCGCGAGCTTCACCAGGTCCCGGTCCAAGAAGCCCTGGAAGAACTTCAGCGCGTCCAGCTCCTGGAGCGGGGACACCTGGACGATGGCGGCCACGTCGCGCCGGCCGTCGATGCGTGACAGCAGGTAGCGCTCGGGCGCGGAGAGCTGCAGCGTCTTCAGGTGCGCGGGTGCCACCAGCAGCGTGGGCACGCGGGGCGGCTCCGTCAGCTCGCGGCGCAGCTCCACCAGGAGCCGGGACTGGGCCTCCTTCAGCAGCTCCGTCGTCTGGGGGGAGGCGGACATCTCGTGCGCGCGCCGCGCCAGGGCCTCGGCGTCCCGCGCGTTGCCCGCGTCCAGGAAGAGCCGGGCCGCCTGGAGCACCTCGTCCGACGAGGACTCGGAGCCGATGACACCCGTGTCCTTTTCCTCCTCCACCACCACGGCCGTCTCGGGTTCCGGCGCCGCCTCGGACACCTTCACCGCGTCCAGCCGGTAGAGCGCGTACAGCCGCTGGTAGAGGAAGAAGTCCGTGGCGTGCAGCGCCAGGGCGATGCCGTCGATGCTGAGCCCGTCCTTGATGAGCTGGACGATGCGCTCGTCCATGCTGCCGGGCTTGCGCTCGGGCAGCTTGCGCTCGTCCACCGACAGCCGCACCCCTCCGGAGGGGAATACCGCCCGGATGGCCTGCCACGCCGTCTCCCGGAACTCGCCCTCGCGGTGGATGTCCAGCAGGTCCACGCTGACGTCCAGCCCCGCCACCTCGGGGGCCGAGTCCGACGCCTCGAAGACGAACTGGCCCTCGCTCCAGTGGAAGGCGTCCAGGAGCATCTCCCGGAACTTGTGGCTCAGGGTGCTGCGCACGGTGGCCTCGGGCACCAGGCCCGTCGTGACGAGAATCTTCCCCAGGAACACGCGCGTCTTCGCCTGGGTGCCGAAGGCCTTCTCGAGCTGATCCTCCGTCAGGTGCCCCATGTTGATGAGGAACTGACCGAAGAACTCGCGGGGCTGGTTGGAGCTGGCGCTCACCACATGGCCGTCGCGCAGCTCCAGTTGCTTGCGCACGTCCCCACGCTCCACCTTCAGCGCACCGGTGGCCCGCCGGTTCCCGAGGTAGACGACGAGGTCCTTGAGGGGCATCGTCGAGAAGTCACCAGACAAGCCACGCATCGGCCGCCCATCCTGCACCGCATGAGAGTCGATATCTACTCGAAACCCAAGTGCTCGCTCTGCGACAAGGCAGCCGACGTCGTGGAGTCCGTGCGCGCTCGCATCCCCTTCGAGCTGCGGATCATCTCCATCCTGGAGGACCCGGCGCTGTTCTCCCAGTGGCGCTACGACATCCCCGTCGTCGTCATCAACGGCGTGCCCACCTTCAAGCACCATGTGGATGCCGCTGCGCTGGAGGCGCGCCTGCTTGAGGCCCAGGGTGGCACACCCATTGCTAAAACCGCTGCCCAGGATGGGTAGTCCAGTGCCCTTCCCCTGTAAATCCGGGGAGATGAAGAGGCCAGGGGAGGGCGAGGGACTGTAAATCCGGGGGGCGGGCCGGAGGCGCGGTGGAGAAGAAAATTCTGGCGGGGAGGGTGGAGCGGTGGGCGTGAGACGGAAGCGGGTGGGCAAGGCCGGTCAGCCGCCCACCGTGCTCGTGGTCGAGCCACGGGCGGAGGACCTGGAGCGGACCCGGACGCTCCTGGGGGAGGCCGGCTTCCGGGTGGTACCGCTGACGCGCTTCGACGCGGCGATGCCACTGTTCGAGGTCATCCGTCCGGACGCGGTGCTGCTCGCGGCGCAGGGGCCTGATTATTTCGCGGTGCAGGTGGCGCGGCGGTTGCGGCAGGTGAGCCATGGCACCGTCCCGCTGCTGTACGTGGTGGACCCTCAGGACCTGGAGTCCTACCGGTACTGCCTGGAGAAGGGGCAGGGCGTGGACCTGGTGCCGCGCTCGGCCAGCGCGGCGGAGCTGGCGGTGAAGCTGCACGCCCAGTTGAAGCTGAAGGCGGCGGTGCTGCGCGCGGCGGCGGGCGAGGAGTCCGGCACGGCGCTGGCGCTGCATGACGCGGTGACGGGGCTCTACAACCGGCCCTTCCTGCTGGCGCTCATCGGCCAGGAGGTGCGCCGGGCGGAGCGCTACGGCGGGACGTTCTCCCTCGTCGCGGCGGAGGTGGGGGGCTGGGGGGCCTTCCGCAATGAACATGGGCGCGGCATGGCGGAGCGCCTGCTGGTGTACAGCGCGGTGGTGCTGGGGCAGACGGTGCGCGAGGCGGACGCGGTGGCCCGGGTGGGTGACAGCCAGTTCGCGCTGCTGCTGCAGGGCACTCCCGCGGAAGGGGTGCCGGAGGTGCTGGCACGGGTGAGCGCGCGCTTCGAGTCGGCGCGCTTCCAGGTGGAGGGCAGGGTGGTGCGCACGCCGCTGGAGCTGGGGGCGGTGAGCTTCCCGGACGTGGTGGGCACGCCCACGCAACTGCTGGGGGCGGCGCTCCAGGAGCTGAGGCGGACACGCGAGTTTCGTCGCACGGTCGGGGGGATTACCCGGCTGTCGGTGTGAGGATGGCGGGAGGTTCGATGCAGAGGGCGAGCGGAGGCGAGGGGATGGATCGGATCGCGGTGCTGGTGGTGGATGACGAGGAGTCGGTGCGCACGTTCCTGTCCGAGCTGCTCGGCAGTGCGGGCTACCAGGTGCGCTGTGCCGCGAGCGGCGCCCAGGCGCTGGAGATGCTGTCGGGGGGCTCCTTCGACGCGGTGCTGCTGGACGTGGTGATGCCGGAGATGAGCGGGCTGGAGGTGCTGCGCCGCTACCGGAGCGCGGGTGGCAACGTGCCGGTCATCGTGCTCAGCGCGCTGGCGGGCGCGGACGACGCGGTGCGGGCGATGAAGATGGGCGCCAGCGACTACCTGTCCAAGCCCTTCGGCAACGACGAGCTGCAGGACGTGCTGGCGCGCGCCCTGGGGACGCGGGCCCCGGAGCGTCAGGCCGTGGCGCCTCCGCCTCGCGCCGTGGCCCCCCCGGTGGACCCCATGGCGGACGCGCGGGTGCTCATCTCCACGTCCCCGGCCATGCGCCGGGCCCGGGCGCTGGTGGAGCGCATCGCCGACACGGACGTGCCGGTGCTGCTGCTGGGGGAGTCCGGTACGGGCAAGGAGGTCATCGCCCGCGAAATCCACGCGCGCAGCCAGCGCCGGGGCAAGCCGTTCATCAAGGTGAACTGCGCGGCGCTGCCGGGCGAGCTGCTGGAGAGCGAGCTGTTCGGCCACGAGCGCGGCGCCTTCACCGGTGCCACGGCGGAGAAGCCCGGCAAGTTCGAGCTGGCGGACCAGGGCACCATCTTCCTGGACGAGATTGGCGAGATGGCCATCCGGCTCCAGGCCAAGCTGCTCCAGGTGCTCCAGGACGAGGAGTTCTTCCGCGTCGGCGGCAAGAAGAGCGTGCGCGTGGACAGCCGGGTGGTGGTGGCCACCAACCGGGACCTCGAGAAGGAGATTGCGCTCGGCAACTTCCGCGAGGACCTCTACTACCGCCTCAACGTGGTGGCCATCCGCCTGCCGCCGCTGCGCGAGCGCCGCGAGGACGTGGTGCCGCTGACGGACCACTTCCTGAAGAAGTACGGCCGCCACTACATCAGCGGCGTGTCGGAGCTGCCGAAGGAGGTGCTCCAGGCCTTCGCGGACTACGACTGGCCCGGCAACGTGCGCGAGCTGGAGAACATGGTGCGCCGGCTGTGTGTGTTGAAGGACGCGACGCTGGTGCTCGATGAGCTCAGCGCCGCCGGCCGCGCCCCCGCGAGCGCGCCGTCGCTGCCCACCGCCTACGGCGGCGATGACGGCACCTACGGCCGCGTGCCGGAGGAGCCGGTGCGGGCTCCGCCGTCCTCGTCCGTGCAGGTCCTGGAGCTGCCGGCGCGCGCGGCGGCCACCGGGGCCTCGGCCGCGCCCGCTCCCGCTCCGGCCGTGCCGGAGCCGGTGAACTCCGTCATCCCGACGCCGCGCTACGCCAACCCGTTCGACGTGCCGCAGCCGCCGCCGCCTCCCGCTCCGGCGGGGGAGCCGTCGCTGAAGGACATCGGCAAGCGGGCGGCGATGCTGGCCGAGCGCGAGGCCATCCTCGCCATGCTCCAGCGCACCGCGTGGAACAAGCGCCGCGCGGCCACCAAGCTGCGCATCAGCTACAAGGCGCTGCTGTACAAGATCAAGGAGTGCGGAATCATCGACCCTCGCGCCAGCGCGGAGCTGTAATCCGCCTGCTCCCGCACCTTGCTTTCCCCCCCGCGGTCCCGCTATCGCGGGGGGCATGACACCTCCTCTCGTCCTCCTGGGCTCCGGGTACACGCTCACGCGGCTCGCCGTGGCGGAGGCCCGGGCGGGCCGCGACGTGCTGGCGGCCACGAGAGATTCCGCGCGCCGGCGGGAGCTGGAGCGCGCGGGGGCCCGCGTCACCTCGCTGGAGGACGCGCTGACCCGGACGGCCGGGGCTCACTGTGTCGTCTCCGTGCCACCGGACGCGGGGCTGGACGCGAGCATCGCCCAGGCGCTCGCGCGGCAGCCTCCGTCGCGCCTCGTCTACCTGTCCTCCACCGGCGTGTACGGCGCGGCGCGCGGGCACGTGGACGAGGACACGCCGGTGGAGCCGTCCTCTCCCACGGCGCTCGGCCGCATCGAGGCGGAGTCGCGCTACCTGCCGCTGGGCGCGGTGGTGCTGCGCATCGCCGGCATCTACGGCCCGGAGCGGAGCACGCTCTCACGCCTGCAGGCGGGGGCCGTCCGGCTCCCGGAGGGCGGGGGAGGGCGCATCTCCCGCATCCACGTGGACGATCTGGTGGAGGCCATCCGCGTGGTGCTCCAGCGGGGCGAGCCCGGGGCCATCTACTGCGTGGCCGATGACCGGCCCGCGTCCCAGGGGGAGACCGTCTCCTGGCTGTGCCAGCGCCTCGGCCTGCCGCTGCCGCCCAAGGTGCCCCTGGAGAGCCTCCACGAGTCCCTGCGGGGAGATCGCGCGGTGTCCAACGCGCGCCTGAAGGCCCTGGGGTGGCGGCCTCGCCATCCGGACTACGTCTCCGGATTCACCGCGCTGCTGGAGGCCGAGGGACGGGGCGGAGGACCCGCGCCCCTCACCCTCCGGAGGCTCCGGCCGGACGATGCGGAGACGTTCTGGGCGCTCCGGCTGCGCGGGCTCCGGGAGCAACCGGAGTCCTTCGGCGCTTCGTTCGAGGAGGACCAGGCCCTTCCGATGGAGACCGTGCGCGCGCGGCTCGGGGGCGGCTCCCAGGTCGTCCTCGGGGCCTTCGCTGGGGAGCGTCTGGTGGGCGTCGCGGGCCTGCGGCGGGAGGAGCGGCGGAAGCTGGCGCACAAGGCCCTGGTGTGGGGGATGTACGTGATGCCGGAGTTCCGCTCGCGCGGCATCGGCCGGCGGCTGCTGACCGCCCTCATCGAGGAGGGCCGGAAGATGGAGGGCGTCGAGCGGCTCCTGCTGGTGGTGGTGGCGGGCAACGCGTCGGCCCAGGCCCTCTACCGCGGGCTGGGGTTCCGGACGTACGGCGTGGAGCCGGCCGCGCTGAAGATTGGCGGGGCCTACATCGACGAAGAGCTGATGTGCCTGCCCCTGTGATCCACGTCCCGGTCCAGACGCACAGTGTCTCACCCCGGCCCCTTCCCCCGGAAGGGAGGCCCCGGCGCAATCGTCACGAGCGCGTGGCGTCCCCGGGTGACAGTTTCCACGGGCGCCGGTGTTCGATGGGTGGCGCGCCGCGCCGCGCTGGAGGCTCCTTGAGCATGGCCCTGAGCACCCCTGACTGGTTGCTGGAGCGAGTCGCCCTGGGCGAGCTGCCCTCGGACGTGCTGGCCGACGCTCGCGCGCGGCTGGAGCGCGAGCCGGATGGGGCCGCCCGCCTGGCCCGGCTGGAGGAGGACTCTCGCCGCACCCTGGAGCGCCACCCGCCCGCCGCCGTCGCCGCCGAGGTGGAGCGACGCCGCGCCAGCCTCGCCCGCATGGAGGCGGCCCGGAGGCCCGCGCTCGATGGGCGGAGGGACGTGTCGCTCGGTGTCCCGGTGGCCGCCTCGCTCGTGCTGTTCTTCCTGTCCGCCGGGCATTACCTGGCCGCGCCCACCTTGCCGTCATCCCCGCTCGCGTGGGCGGACACCGAGCGCATCAAGGGCACCCCGATGCTGCGCGTGCACCGGCAGGGCACGGGCGAGAGCGAGCCGGAGCTGCTCGCCGACCGTGCGCGGGCCCGGCGCGGGGACGTGCTGCAGCTCAGCTACGTGTCCGGCGGACGCCCCTATGGGGTGGTGGTATCGGTGGACGGGCGCGGCGCCGTGACGCTGCACCACCCGGCGACCGTCACCGGGTCCACGGCGCTGACCTCCGGCGAGCCCGTGTCACTCGCCCACGCCTACGAGCTGGACGACGCGCCCGGCTTCGAGCGCTTCGTCTTCGTCACCTCCAGGCAGCCCCTGGACGTGGCGCTCGTGATAGAGGCGGCGCGCGTGCTCGCCCGCCAGCCCTCCGAGGCACGCCTCCGGCCGCTCCCGCTGCCGGATACCCTGGCCCAGACTTCCTTCACGTTGGAGAAGGTGCCGTGATGACGCGGTCGCTCCTGTTCTCGCTCCTACTCCTTCCCGCGCTGGCGTCGTCCGCGCCCGCCGCCGCGCCGGCGGCTTCGACCCGGCCGGTGCGCCGCTTCGCGCTGCTGGTGGGCGTCAACGACGGTGGCCCCGGCCGCGCGAAGCTGCGCTACGCCGTCACCGACGCGCGCTCCTTCGGGGAGGTGCTGGAGGAGCTCGGCGGCGTGCAGCCCCAGGACCGGCTGATGCTGATGGAGGGCGGCCGCTCGGAGTTCGAGGCCGCGCTGACGCGCTTCAAGGGGATGATTTCCGCGGCGAAGGCCTCCGGCGGGCGCACCGAGGCCCTCATCTACTACTCGGGCCACTCGGATGAAGAGGGCCTGCTGCTGCAGAAGGACAGGTTCGGCTACCGCGAGCTGCGGCAGGCGCTGGAGTCGCTGCCGGCGGACGTTCGCATCGCCATCCTCGACTCGTGCGCGTCCGGCACGCTGGCGCGGCAGAAGGGCGGGGTGCGGCGGCCGGCCTTCCTGGTGGACGCGTCCACCGCCGTGCGCGGGCACGCCATCCTCACCTCCTCGTCCGAGGACGAGGTGTCCCAGGAGTCCGACCGCATCGGTGGCTCGTTCTTCACCCACAACCTGGTGTCCGGCCTCCGCGGCGCGGCGGATGCCACCGGCGACGGCCGGGTGACGCTCCACGAGGCGTACCAGTTCGCCTTCCACGAGACGCTGGCGCGCACGGAGCAGACACGGGCCGGCGCGCAGCACCCCGCCTATGACATCGAGCTGGCCGGCACCGGCGAGCTGGTGATGACGGACCTGCGCTCCACCGCGGCGGTGCTGGTGCTGGGGGAGATGGTCGACGGGCGCCTCTACGTGCGCGACGCGCCGGGGCGGCTGGTGGTGGAGCTGAAGAAGTTCGCGGGGCGCGCCACCGAGCTGGGCCTCCAGCCGGGACGCTACACGGTGATGCGCGAGGCGCACGGCGAGGCCTCGCAGGCGGAGCTGGTGCTGGACCAGGGCGGGCGCGCGGTGCTGAGCGAGTCCGCCTTCCGCCCGGTCAGCCTGGAGCTGACGGCCATGCGCGGCGGGGGCACGGTGGCGTCTTCCATGGACGTGTCCCCGAACAAGTACCGCCCCATCAACGTGGCCCTGCTCCCATCGGTGCAGACCAACGACCTCTTCGGCGGGCCGGTGGACAACACCTTCTCCTTCGCCCTGGGGGCCAGCCGCATGGCGCGGCTGAACGGCGCGGCGGTGGCGCTGGGCGCGAACTGGGCCACGGACTCGGTGAGGGGTGTCCAGATGGCCATCGGCGGCAACGTGGCGCGCGCGGACGTGACGGGCGTGCAGGTCGCCGTGGGAGGGAACTGGGCCGGCGACAGGGTGGGGGGCGTGCAGGCCTCGGTGGGCGTCAACGTGGCGCGCCAGGGCGGCCTGATGGGGCAGCTTTCCGTGGGCGGCAACCTGTCCTCCACCTCCATGGAGGGCACGCAGCTCGCGGTGGGCTCCAACTGGACGGCGGGAGACTTCGAAGGCGTTCAGGGCGCGGTGGGCCTCAACATGGTCCAGGGGCACATGTCCGGCGTCCAGATGTCGGTGGGCCTGAACTGGGCGGACGCGGCCCGGGGCGCGCAGCTCTCGCTCCTCAACGTGGGCGGCGACGTGTCGGGCATGCAGCTCGGGATCATCAACGTGGCGGGGAAGATGAAGGGCCTTCAGCTCGGCCTCGTCAACGTCGCGACGGAGATGGAGTCCGGCCTCCCGGTGGGCCTGCTGAGCATCGTGGGCAACGGCCAGTTCCACGTGGAGGTGTACGGCAGTGACACCAACCTCGCCAACGCCGCCATCAAGGTGGGCAGCCGCCACTTCTACACCACGTTCGTGGCGGGCATGGGCGCCTACGGTGACACGCGAGGGCCGAGCCACTGGACGCTGGGCCTGGGCATCGGCGCGCACCTCCCCTTGTCCGAGCGCATCTTCCTCGACGTGGACGCGGTGACGAGCGGCGTCTATGCGTGGGATGCGAGCTTCACGAGCGACCGCATCCTGAATCAGCTCCGGGTGATGGGGGGGATTCAGCTCGCGAAGCGCTTCGCCTTCATCGGCGGGCCCTCGTTCAACCTCCTGTACTCGGTGGAGGGCGAGCCCATCACCGCGCTCAGCAGCCTTTCCCGCCAGGGGCCCCGGAAGTTCATCATGTGGCCGGGCGTGCAGGCGGGCATCCGGATGTGACGGCCCGGCTCCCCAGCGCCGGGAGCGGGGTTTGAATGGTTCCCATCAGCGGGACGTAACGCGCCCGGAGGGACGGCTTTTCACGTCCCGCTGGCGGTGACAGGCTTGCTCCCGGCCGTCGCGCGCGGCCCGAGCAACCCGTTCCCGAGGGCACGATGTCAAAGTTGCTGTTCGCGGCATTCAACGAGGGCGTCAAGCTCTCCATGTCCGGCATGCACGAGGCCGCGATCCTCGCGTTCGACAAGGTCCTCGCCGTGGACCCGAAGCACGTCCCGGCGCTCACCGCCAAGGGCTCGTCCCTGGCGGAGCTGGGCCGCACGGAGGAGGCGCTCCGCTGCTTCGAGCGCGCCATCGAGGTGGACCCCACCGCCGCCGACCCGCACCGTGACGCCGCCTTCTGCCAGTTGGAGCAGGGAGAGCCCGAGGCCGCCGCGCAGCTCATGCAGCGTGCCGTGCAGCTCAACCCCGACCCGGGCTATCGCGAGGCCGCCGCCGTGGAGGTCTACAACGTGGGCAACGCGCTGCTGACGCGCGGCTCCCGCCGGCCGGACAAGGCCCGCTACCGTCAGGCCCGGTACACCTTCGAGCTGGCCCTGGAGCTGTCGCCCGCATACGTGGAGGCCGCCAAGGCGCTGGCGGACGTCTGGGAGCGCCTGGGGGACACGGCCCAGCGCGACCACTACGTGCAGCTCGCCAGCCGGCTCCGTCCCGCCGCAATCTGAGCAGGCGGCGGGGCAGGGGCCCGGGCGGTCCGATGCCCGAGTCGGCGCTCCTCGAGGGCGGCCCGACAGTCGAGCCTCACGGCGCGGGGCTCACACTGGACGCGCCGGGTGTCTCCAGGGTGTTGCATCCTACGCGACCGCATCCGCTATGGTTCACGGTCAGCACGACAACGCCGCGAGGGAGAACCGAAGATGATCGTCATGCTCGAGCCGGACTCGCCTGAGTCCGTGGTGTCCACCGTCCTCCAGGTCGCCTCCCAGTACAAGGGAGTGACCCCCCGGAAGCACGTCATGGAGGGTGCCGAGTACACGGTCACCGAGGTCTACCTGCTCGGCAACACCGCGCAGATTCCCATCGAGCCCTTCGAGCAGATTCCCGGCGTGCGCCAGGTGGTGCGCGTGTCGCAGAAGTACCGGGTCATCGGCCGCCACAAGGGCCAGCGTGCTTCCTCCGGCTTCGACTACAACGGCGTCACCTTCGACGAGAAGTCCGTGCAGGTCTTCGCGGGCCTGTGCGCGGTGGACAACCGGGAGAACGTGGACACGATGATGGCCGCGCTCGCGAAGTGCGGCATCAAGACGACCCGCATGGGCGCGTACAAGCCGCGCACCAACCCGTACGAGTTCCAGGGCCTGGGCTCCGCGTGCCTCCCCTGGGTGTTCGAGTCCGCGGGCAAGCACGGCATCAAGGTCATCGCGATGGAGGTGACGCACCCGCGTCACATCGACGAGATTCGCGACGCGCTGGAGCGCTCGGGCAACGCCACGGGCGTCATGCTGCAGGTGGGCACGCGCAACGCGCAGAACTTCGAGCTGCTCAAGAGCATCGGCCAGCAGCGCAACTTCCCCGTCCTCTTCAAGCGGGGCATGGGCATCACCCTGGAGGAGTCCCTCAACGCGTGTGAGTACGTGGCGAGCGAGGGCAACCCCAAGATTGTCTTCTGCCTCCGCGGCGTGAAGACGCACCTGGGCGACCCGCACCGCAACATGGTGGACTTCGCCCACGTGCCGGTGGTGCGCCGGCTGACGCGCATGCCGGTGTGCGTGGACCCGTCGCACGCCGTCGGCCAGGCCGCGGCGCCGCCGGACGGGCTGCCGGACATCTTCCACGCCATCGGTCAGGGCCTCATCGCCGGCGCGTCCATGGTGCTGGTGGACTTCCACCCGCACCCCGAGGCCGCCCTGTGCGACGGCCCGCAGGCCCTGCGGATGGAGCAGCTCCCCGCGCTCCAGAACTACGTGCGCATCGTCCGGGAGGCGTACGTCGCCGCCGTGAAGAGCGGCGACGGCACCCAGTCTCCGTCCGCGTCCTGAGCCGGGACGTCACGCCACGCCGTAGCTGCCGAGCACCCGCAGGGTGATGCAGGCGCCCTGGGCGGCGTCCACCGCCTCGCGCACCCGCGGGTCCTCCAGCGCGCCGTCCACGTCCATGCACCACACGTACTCCCACGCGCGGCGCTGCGGCCGGGACTCCAGCCGCGTCACGTTGAGCCCGCGCGAGGAGAAGGCGCTCAGCACCCGGTAGAGCGCGCCGGGTGCGTTCTCCACCGTGAAGGCCAGCGCCGTCTTCCGCCGGGTCCACGCGCGCTCCGGTGCCCTTCCCAGGATGACGAAGCGCGTGTGGTTGTCCGGTGAGTCCTCCACGCCGGCGTCCAGCACCGCCAGCCCGTACAGGTCCGCGGCCATCCGGCTCGCGATGGCGGCGGTGCGCGGCGGCGCCTCCTCGGCCACCCGCCTCGCGGCGATGGCGGTGTTCGCCTCCGGTACCGGGGTGATGCCGCGCCGCCGGAGGTAGCCCGCGCACTGCGCCAGCGCCTGGGGGTGGGACATGGCGCGCTCGATGCCGTCCAGCGTCCGGCCCGGCGGAGCCAGCAGGCAGTGGCGGATGCGCAGGGACAGCTCGCCGGTGATGGGCAGGTCGTGCTCCAGCAGCAGGTCCACGTTCTCCGCCACGGGGCCGCCCAGCGTGCTCTCCACCGGCACCACGCCGCCATCCACACGGCCCTCCGCCACGGACTCGAAGACGGCGCGGAACGTGAGCAGGGGCAGCGACTCCACCTGGGGGCCGAACAGCGTGCGCACGGCCTCCTCGCCGTAGGCGCCGTGCTCTCCCTGGAAGGCGATGCGGCGCCGCGTCTCAGCCATGGGGGCCCTCCGCGCGCGCGTACGTGCCCAGCACTCGCAGGAACGAGGTCAGCGGCCGGATGTCGTCCAGGGCCGCCATCAGCGGCGCGGAGGCGGCATGGCCTTCCACGTCCAGGTAGAAGCGGTACTGCCACGGCTGGCCGGGGATGGGCCGCGACTCCAGCTTGCTCAGGTTGACGCCGCGCAGGGTGAGCCGCTGCAGCATCTCCCCCAGCGTCCCTGGCTTGTGCTCCAGCACCACCAGGAGCGACGTCTTGCAAGGCACGCCCGGCGCCAGCGGCGTGGCCTCGCGGCCCACCTCCACGAAGCGCGTGTAGTCCGACGCGGGCTGCAAATCCCTGGCGAGCACCTCCAGCCCGAAGCGCTGCGCCGCCGTCTCGCTGGCGATGGCCGCCACCGCCGGGTCATTGCGCTCGCGCACCTTCTGCGCCGCGCCGCCGGTGTCCACGTCCGGCACCTGCCGCGCCCAGGGCACGTGCGCGCGCAGGTAGGACTCGCACTGGGCCAGGGCCTGCGGGTGGGAAATCACCTCGCGCAGCCCCTCCAGCTTCGCGCCGGGCAGCCCCAGCAGCCGGTGGTCCACCTGGCTCACCAGCTCCGCGGTGATGACCACGCCGCCCTCGGCGAGCAGGTCATAGGTCTCGTTCATGCTGCCGGCGGTGGTGTTCTCGATGGGCAGCAGCACCAGGTCCTGCTCGCCGCGGCGCAGGGCCTCCACCGCCTCGCGCGCCAGGTCGAAGCCGGTGAGCAGCACGCCGCCGGGCCGGTTGGCGTAGCGCTGGCGCGCGGCCAGGTGGCTGTACGAGCCCTCGACACCGGGGTAGCCCACCCGCAGCGGCGTGGTGTCCTGCCGCGTGACGAGCGCCTGCTGCCGCGCGACGGACATGTCGATGAACAGCCGCCAGACGCGCTCCACCTCGTGCGGATCCATCCCGTGCTCGGCGGCGCGGGTGCGGATGCGGCGCAGCAGCAGGTCCTCGCGGCGCTGGTCGCGGAAGGGCGCCGCCGCGGCCAGCTTCGCGCGCGCCACGTCGTCCGCCAGGTCCATGCGGCGGCGGAGCGCGTCGAGAATCTCCTCGTCGATCTTCTCGATGGCGACGCGAATCGCTTCCAGGTCGGGGAGGGTCGTCATCGGGGAGACTCGAGGCTGCTCCACATGAAGTAGTGGAGGCCGATACCGGGAAGCTCGAAGGGGTCTCCCTTCTGGGAGAAGCCGAGCGAGCGGTAGAAGCCCGACGCGGTGGAGCGGGCGTTGCACCACACCTGGGTACCGCCCTGCTGCTTCGCGTATTCCAGGCAGGACCGGAGGAGGGTGGCGCCATAGCCGTAGCCCTGGAGGGCCTTGTCCACGGCCATGCCCCTGAGGCGCCAGGCGGTGGTGGTCCTCAGCGAGTCCGGGGGCGGCTCCCGGTAGAGGGAGGCCACCCCGATGAGGCGGCTCTCCCGGTACAGGCCCAGGTGGAGGGTGTCCGAGTCATCGTCCCCGGGGTAGACGGCCATCTCGGGGGGCTGGTTGGGGCGGAGCACTGCGTGGCGGAGATGGCGGGTCTCCACGGCGCGTATCCGGCGAATTTCAGGGGCACTCACGGATTCGAGTATGCCGGTTTCCCTGCCCGTGCGTCCTCATTCGCGTGGAAGTCGATGGGAGGTCGTTTCGCCGTGAAGGGCACCGCCATCCTGGAAGAGCCTCGGAGCCAGCCGCGAGCCCCGGCCGCGCCGGGCTTCGACGCGCTCCTGGAGGCGGAGCAGGGCGGGCTGCTGCGGCTGGCCCGGAGGCTGGTCTGGGATGGGGAAGAGGCGAGAGACCTGGTGCAGGCCACCCTCGCGGACGCCTACGAGAAGCGCCACACGCTGAGAGACCTGAAAGCCGGGCCTTCATGGCTGCGGAGCATCCTGGTGTCCCGCGCCATGGGGCACCTGCGCCGGCGCCGGGTGTGGAACGTGGTGCGCGAGGCCCTGGACCTGGGGCCCGCCCCGTCGCGCTCACCCGAGGAGCACTTCGCCGGGGCCGAGCGGTGGCACGCCTTCGGCCGCGCGCTGCGGACGCTCCCCGCGCAGCAGGCCACCGCCTTCACCCTCCGCTACCTGGAGGGCCTGGACCTGGATGCCATCGCCGAGGCCATGCGCATCGGCCGGGGCACCGTCCGCATCCACCTCTATCGCGCACTCAAGAAGCTGAAGGCCGCGGACGCACTGGAAGGAGACACACCATGAGATGTCACGACGCGGCCGCCGCCCTCGTGGACGCGAGCCAGCCCCGGTCTCCGGAGGTGGAGGCCCATCTGGCGGGCTGCGAGGACTGCCGGACCCTGGCCACCCTGCACGCGTCCGCCTCCGCGCTGCGCCTGCCGTCACCGCCCGCCCTGGCCCCCGTCTCCCGCGAGGCCGTACTGGGCGAGGTGCGCCGCCGCGTCGTCCGCCGCCGTGCCTCCGCCGGCGCCGTGGCGGCCCTGGGGCTGGCCGCGCTGGTGCTCTGGCTCCGGCCCGTGGCGCCGGGGCGGGTGGCGCCGGTCGAGGATTTCGAGACGGAGGGAGCGCCCCGGCCCGAGCTGGGGCTGTCGGCCGGGCCCTCCGGGGACGCGCTTCCGGAGTCCCCGGAGGACGACACCGCCCTGGCCGCGCGCGCCGGGCGGGGCTCCCTGTTGGATTTGATGGGCGAGGTGCGCGGCCTCACGCGCCGCGACCTGGTGGTCCACGACGAGACGTACCGGCCCTTCGGCACGCTCGCCGTCTGGGTGCGCCCTCCCGATTCCCGCGCGCTGGAAACGCCGCCGTTCCGAACGGCGGTGATGGCTCTCTATCCTCAGGAGTGAACCGATGAAGACACGCGTTTGGAAGCTGTCGAGCACCCTCGTGGCCGCGCTGCTGCTGGCGGCCCCCACCCTGGCCCGGGCCCAGGCGGCCGATGATGACGTCATCATCGAGAACGTGCACGGGGATGCCCTTCACGGGCCGGTGCTCCCGGGCGGACCGATGGTGATGCGCCTGGGGGCGATGCCCGCGCCCTCCAACGGAATCCCGCCGCACGTGGCGGAGAAGCTGGGCATTCCGCGCGACGTGGCGAAGCGGGTGCAGGACCTCACCTTCGAGTCCAATGAGGCCCTCATCCCCATCGAGGCGGACCTCAAGCGGGCGCAGCTCCGGCTGGAGCGGCTCCTGAGCGCGCCCACGCCGGACGAGCGCGCCATCCTCCAGCAGGTGGAAGAGGTGGGCCGCGCGGAGACGGCGGTGCGCCGAAACCGCGTGGGGCTGATGGTGCAGATCAAGAAGCTGCTGGGACCGGACCTCTGGCAGAAGCTGGAGGCGGAGATGGGGGCCGTGCGCATCGAGAAGCGCATCCAGATTCACAAGGGCCTGCCCGGAACCCCGGGTGAGCCGGCGCGCCCTGGCGCCCCGGCTCCGGCGCCGCGCAAGCCGTAGCGCTTCGGACGGACACGGGCCCGTTGCCCCGGAAGGCCGCGGCTACTTCGGCAGCGCGGTCTTCCCCATCTTCAGGATGAGCTTGAAGTGCTCGGTGGTGACGGGCACCACGCTGATGCGGTTCCGGGTGAGGATCTGGCAGTCCTTCAGCTCGGGCGTGGCCTTGATGGTGGCCAGCTCCACCGGCTGCTTCAGGGCGACGACGGGGCCCACGTCCACGGAGGCCCAGTCCTCGCCGGGCGCGGTGGGGTCCGGGCCCGCGGCGGTGAGCACCTTCGCCACGGCCACCACGGCCTTGCCCTCGTTGGAGTGGTAGTAGAGGCACAGGTCGCCGGGCTTCATGGCCCGGAGGTTGTTGCGCGCCTCGTAGTTGCGCACGCCGGTCCAGTCCGTCTTCCCGTCCTTCTCGAGCTGGGAGTACGCGTAGACCGAGGGCTCGCTCTTGATGAGCCAGTACTGGGGTTTCGCCATGGCGGCGCACCATAAAGCAGGGCCGGGCGCCGTGGGCCAGTGGTGATTGTCCGGGCTCACGAAGCGCGGGAGACGGGCGGGGCCGGAAGGTATCGGGTCCCGCTGCCGAGCCGCGTCTCCAGCACCTGCTCCAGGAAGCGCACCTGCGCCTGCTCCTCCAGCCGCGAGAGCAGCGTCAGCTCGCGGCCCGACGCGTCCAGGGCATTCAGGTCCCATCCCCGGCCGTGCCACGCGAACAGCGGCCTCCGGGCGTTCTCCCTGCCGTGGAGCTGCTTCAGCGAGTGCCTGGGCAGGTCCTGGTTGCCGGGCCAGGGCAGGGGCCCATGGCGGATGACGAGCCGGTCGGAGCGCACGTCGACGGTGGTGGTGTTGAGGAACCCCGTGAGCGCGCAGTACGTGAGCCCCACGCCGCCGGCCAGGAGCACGCACAGGAAGGCCAGCGCGCCGGGCTCTGGTGGGTACTTCGCGGACAGCCCCTTGACGAGGAGGAGGGTGCTGAAGACGTCCAGCGCGAGGCCCCATGCGCCCACGAAGACGTACTCCATGCGGAACCAGCTCCAGGAGATGCGCGTGCGCTCCCCGGTCTCCTCGACGTCGAAGCCTCCCGGTACGGGGAGCTCCGGTGGGGGCTCGCGCGAGGCCCGGGTTGGCACGGCGCCCTCGCGCTCCTCCAGGTCGAAGACGGCATCACACGCATGGCACTTCGCCAGCTTCAGCGCCAGGCTCACGTCATTCGCGTGGTAGGGCGCGGCGCAGGCTTCGCAGCGCAGTGGCATGTGGGAACCCCCCGAGGCTCTCGACGGTGCGGAGTCTAGGGCGGCCCCGCCGCCATCCCCAAATTCACGGGGAGTCCATGTGTCCTCAGGTGACGTGGGTCTTCAGGAAGACGCGCAGCGCCTCGGCCACGCTCCACGCCTGGGCGATGCAGCCCCGGGGCCGGTACGGCTCGGTGGCGTCGAAAATCTCACTGATCTGCCCGACGCCCGAGTGCAGCAGGTGGTCCTCCAGCCCGTGCAGCAGCGCGCGCGCCGCCTTGAGGTCCGGGTTCACCTTCAGCGTCGCGTCCACGTAGTGGCCGATGAGCCAGCCCCACACCGTGCCCTGGTGATACGCCGCGTCTCGCGCGCGCAGGTCGCCGTCGTAGTTCGCCTTGTAGTCCGGGTGCCCCGCCGCCAGGCTGCGCAGGCCCACCGGCGTCACCAGCTCGCGCCGCACCAGTTCCAGTACGGGCTCCCAGCGGTCGCGGTGCAGCACCGGGTGCTTCAGCGATATCGCGAACACCTGATTGGGCCGGATGGCCGCGTCCTCCTTCCCGTTCTCCCCATCCACCACGTCGAAGAGGCACTGGAGCTTCTCGTTCCAGAAGCGCCGGTTGAAGCTGCCGTAGGCCTTCTCCGCCGCCGCCAGGTACGGCTTCGCGTCGTGGCCGAGCTGCTCCGCCCAGGTGGCCATCAGCCGCAGGGCGTTGAACCACAGGGCGTTGATTTCCACCGCCTTGCCGCGCCGCGGTGTCACCACCCAGCCGTCCACCTTCGCGTCCATCCAGGTGAGCTGGTAGCCCTCCGCGCCCTGCCGCAGCAGGCCGTCCGCCGGGTCCACGCCGATGTTGAAGCGCGTGCCCTTCATGTGGTGCTCGATGATGGAGCGCAGCGTGGGGAAGATGTCCCGCAGCAGCTCGGTGTCCTTCGTGCAATCCAGGTACCGGTCCACCGCGTGGAAGAACCACATCGTCGCGTCGGCCGTGTGGTAGACGCCCTCGTTCTCGCCGTCCGGGAAGTAGTTGGGGATGAGGCCGTCCCACACGTAGTGCTGGAAGGTGCGGAGGATGGCGACCGCCTCCCGGTATCGCCCGGTGCACAGCGTCAGGCCGTCCAGCGAAATCATCGTGTCCCGGCCCCAGTCGGTGAACCAGTGGTAGCCGGCGATGACGCTGCGCGCGTCCAGGCCCATGGAGCGCGCCCAGGCGTCATCCGCGGGACGCGGCGGGTCGATGATGAACTGGTCCGCCGCCAGCACCAGCCGCGCGGGCACACCGGTGCGCGCCTCCTCGGGCGCACGGGACAGGAGCCGCCGCTCGCGCGCCAGCTCCAGCGCGAAGACCTCGGCCGGGTCGCGCTCCAGGCTCGTCCAGGCTTCCGTGGTGATGCCCAGCGCGAGCAGCTCGCCGGGCCGCAGGGTGCACTCGAAGTAGCCGGGAGAGTGCTGCACCTCCGTGTGCTCGTACCCGCGGGACTTCTCCACGCGGTAGAGCTGCACCGGCGAGGTCTGCGCCAGGCCCACGAACGGCGCGGGGCAGCCCGCGTACATCCGCATGCGCATGGGCGGAGCCTCGTCCTCGCTTCGCATCTCCAGCTGGGAACCCTTGAGGACGACGGTGGGCTGGCTCTGGTGGGAGGGGATGGGCCGGTCGTGCGGCCGATCCACGGGGAAGGGACGCAGCCGCAGGGCGACCTCCGGCCCGGATACGTGCTCCCAGGCGATGAAGACGGTGTTCTCCCCGTGCACCATCACCAGCTTGCGCCGCAGCCGCGCCGGGCCGGCCTGGTACTCCCAGACGGGCACGAGGCCGTCCAGGTGGAAGCTTCGCAGGTGGCGCGCCCCGTCCTCGTGCGTGGCGCCGTCCGAGCACTCCTCGGAGCCGAGCCGGTACGACTGTCCGTCCACGTGGGCGTGCTCCACCAGGCGCGCGAGCAGCACGGTGCGGCCGCGCTTCTCCATGCTGGGGATGAAGAGGCCGTGGTAGCGGCGCGTGTTGCAGCCCACCAGCGTGCCGGACGCGTAGCCGCCGCGGCCGTTGGTGACGAGCCACTCGTGGGAGACGTCCTTGGCGAAGTGGGCGCCATCGGGCCACTCGAAGGCGATGCGGGGCAGGGCAGGGGAGGAATCAACCGGGGTCACGCCTACTTCTCCTCGGTGCTCGTCAGCACCAGCGCTGTCTGTCCGGGAACGTGCAGCCGCCCGTCCTCGGGTAGCGGCGGGGTTCCCATGCCACCGTAGCGGGCATGCTCGCTGGACAGAAGGAGGCGCCAGTTTCTTCCCGCCGGAGGGGCCACCAGCGGCTCCGGACACGGGTCGAAGTCCAGCGCCGTGCCCAGGTTGAGCAGGAGCAGCCGGTCTCCCTCCTGCTCGCTCCCGAAGTACCGCAGCAGCAGCGCCGCCGGGCCCAGCACCGCCCCGTCGAGGCGCGAGCGGTCCTGCGCGGCGAACACCGGGTCCTCCCGCCGCAGCCGCAGCAGGTCCTGGTGCAGCGCCACCGCCCCCGCGTTCCGGACTCGCTCGCTCCAGTCCAGCTTGGAGCGCTGGAAGGCCTCGTCGCCGATGGGCATCTGGAAGCCCTCGGCCTCCACCGCGTGCCAGGCGCCGTCGAACTGGGACAGGAACGCGTCACGGCCCTGCTTCACCAGCACTTGCAGCTCGGGCTTATGGTCGACGAAGTAGAGGAAGGGCGAGGACGCGAAGAACTCCTGGCCCATGAAGAGCATGGGCGTCTGCGGCAGCAGCAGGAAGAAGGTGGTGAGGGCGCGCATCCGCGGCTGGCCCGCCAGCAGGTGCAGCCGCTCGCCGCGCAGCGTGTTGGCGAGCTGGTCGTGGTTCTGCAGGTAGAAGATGACGCGCTCGGCCGGGGTGCGCAGGAGGGGCGAGCCGCGGCGCTTCTTCTGCCAGCCGTAGTACTGGCCCTGGTAGAGCGAGTTGCGCAGCGCGCACGACAGCAGCTCCTGCGCGGTGCCGCGGTAGTCCATGAGGTACGCCTCGGGGCGTCCCACCATCGCCACGCGCGCCGTGTGGTGGAAGTCATCCACCCAGACGCCGTCCGCGCCATGGCCTCCGGCCCCGGGCGGTGTGACGAGCTTCACGTCCTGCGGCTCGTTCTCCGCGATGAGGAGGACGTCGCGTCCTCCCGCGGCGGCGCGGGCGCGCTCGATCAGCTCTCCGACGATGTTGCGGGGAGACGCGTCGTAGAGGCTCTGGGTGGCGTCCAGCCGCAGGCCGTCGAAGTGATACTCGGCAATCCAGTAACAGGCGTTCTGGACGAAGAAGTCGCGCGAGGGGCCGGCGGCGTCGCCGTCGTCGAAGTTGGTGGGGTCGCCCCACTCGTTGGGGTACTTCGGGTTGAAGTACCCGGGGGAGAACCGCGCGAGGTAGTTCCCGTCCGGACCGAGGTGGTTGTAGACGACGTCCAGGATGATGCCGAGCCCCAGCCGGTGGGCCTCGTCCACGAGGCGCCGCAGGTCGTCCGGGTCTCCATAGACGGCGCAGGGCGCGAAGAGCGTCACGCCGTCGTAGCCCCAGTTGTAGCGGCCGGGGAAGGTGTTCAGGGGCATCAGCTCCACGGTGGTGACGCCCAGCTCCTTCAGGAGCGGCAGCTTCGCGGCGGCACCGGCGTAGGTGCCCTCGGGCGAGAAGGTGCCCACGTGCAGCTCGTAGAGGACCTGTCCCTTCGCGGTGACGCCGCGCCAGCCGTTGTCCTTCCAGGTGTAGCGGTGCGGGTCCACGACCTGTGAGGGGCCGTGCGGTCCTTCCGGCTGGAAGCGCGAGCACGGGTCCGGGAAGCAGTCCCCTCCGTCCAGCCGGTACTTGTAGCGGGCGCCGACGGGGACGGGGTGCGTGCCTTCGAAATAGCCATGCTCCGTGGGCCGGAGCGGCAGGTGGCGCGCGAAGCCGTCGTCATACAGGCATACGTCCACGGTGCGCCGTCGCGGGGCCCAGACCCGGAAGCGCGTGCGCCCGTCTCCAAGTAGCTGCGCACCGAGGGTGAGCTGGAAGGGAGTGGGCCGCATGTGTGTCGACGTTGTGCATCTGCGCGGAGGGGGGAAAGGCCCAGCGGTCCAGGCCTGCCCCGCTCATGCGTGCACCAGGCAGGGGGCCGGGAGAGGGGTTATCTTTCAAGGGCATGCCCCCTAGCCTGGGGGCAGGGGCGCTGAAGTACGGAAACCTCGGGCTTGCTGCGGTGCCGACACGTGAGGACGGCACCGCCAAGCCAGGCATCAGTGCACCGCGAGCCGTGCCTCGTGGGCGACGCGGCGTTCCTTCCCCTCGACAGTGATGACGCGGAGAGTGTATTCGCCGGGCTTCAGGCCCACCGCCGCGCGCACCGTGGAGCGGCAGCGGCAGCGGCAGGCTTCGCCAGAGAGTGTCTCGGTGAGAGTCACGACGGCGCCCTCCAAGGTTGAGTCCACGTCCGCTTTGGTGCAGCAGTTGTGATCAAGCTCATGGGCTACGAGTACGCCGTTTCCCAGCGGCTCCACACGCACGGCCGGGCTGGAGCCGTTGCGGGGGGCCTCGGCTGCTGCGGGAAATCGCGAGGCCACCTCCTCGGGAGCGCCCGTCAGTGACAAGCACCCGTCTAGCGTCACTCGCGCACGCCCTGCCTCCGAGGGAGGCACGAGGATGCGTTGGAGCGCCGACGCGGGCCTTGACGGTCCTCCCTCCGAGACACGCTCAGGGTTGGGCAGCCCCGCTACCTCAGCTCCCAGCGCCGTCGCGGGGGACGAGACGGGCGCTGATTGCGCGGTGGGCTCGGCGGACACCTCGGGCTTTTGGCGGTTGCCGCAGCCGAAGGCCAGCAACACGAGCACGAGCATGCGGAGGGGCTTCATGGCTGCACCCCGACGTTGTACGCCGTGTCACCCTCTCCGGTGTAGTCGGCGACGCTCAGGATGCCGAAGAGGCTGGTCCCACTTGGCAGCCTTTCGAAGGTGAGTCCGATCGCCAGCGTCGCGTCGAACTCAGCGCCCCCGCTGGCGAAGGAACTGCCGGCGGTGGAGAACACTTGAACCAGGGGGATGAGGCGAGCTCCATCCACTGGAGACAGTTGACCGAACCCACCCTCCGACTCCACATAGAAGATGTCCTGCATCACGCTGCCCGAGCCGTTGATGAGGATCATGCGCAGCGCATATTGCGCGGAGGCACCCGCCGCTTCCCGGTATGCGAAGGGAATGATGACGGAGAGATGGCCGTCATCCGTGGGGACGAGGCTGAGATAGCCGTATCCTCGCTGCGCACCCTGCGTCAGTACCAGCGCGGTGGTGTTCCACGAGCCTTCCACGTAGGGGGCCGTGCCACTGTTGACCAGTGCCGGTCGATCTCCAAGCGCCACGAGCCTGCCGTCCGACAGCGCGATGCCGTAATACAGCTCCGAGCGGGTGATGAACTCCGCCGACCCGCTCGTCAGGTAGCCCCGTAGCACCATGCCCTCCTGGCCTTGCTGGAGGGTCGCCGTTTCGGACAAGAACGTGGGATGCGTGCCTTGAGCGCCCTCGTAGTAGCGCGCGAGGAACCCGCGCCATGCGGCCACCTCGGAGAGCGCGGCATAGCTGCTGTTGTAATAGTGCGGGAGTGCAGGGAAGTAGATGGATAGCCCTGTCGCGCGCTGGGTCGCGCCACCATTGCTTCGGGCTACCACCGCCTTGAGGAGGGCGGCTTTGATTGTATCACGCGTCGGAGCCAGGGTGGGAACCTGCGCGGCGAGCTGATCCGCCAGGTCGCCTAGATCCACCATGTGCGTGGACTGCGAAGGGTCCGGAGAGGCTCCGAATGACAGGGTCGCATGCAGCGCGCGACCGAAGGATGTTGCCAGCGCCGGGTTGCCCGGCGTGTATGCGTCCGCGAGCCGCCCCACCGCGCCCACCAGGTCATTCAGCGCATACAAATCCGTAAGTGACAGGGTGACCTTCGAGGACGTCCGCTGCTCCACCGCCTGTGCCAGGAAACCCTGGATGATGCGCTGGCCAAGCACATGGGGTGAGGCGCGCGGGTCATCCTTGAGCACCTGGAGCGAGCGCCAATCCCAGCCATGACCGGGCTCCAGTTCCTCGGAGGCCAGCAGGTACTCGCCGTAGGGCCGCATGGCCAGTGCCACCTCGTAGGTGGCCATGAGGCATGCGTCGTATCCAATGAGCGCGAACTGCCCAAGGCCCGCTGCCTTCATTCCCGAGTCGATGCCTGCCTTCAGCTCGGCAATGCTGAGCAGGTCGTGGCCCGGAGTGGAGTTGTCTCCGCCGAACCCCGGCCACGCCCCTCCATGGTCCCAGAAGACGAGCGCGTAGCGGTCGGCGGGATAGCTCCTCACACCCCAGGCGATGAAGTCCGAGAGCGTCTGCTGGACGCCCATGTTCACCTCGCCCAGATCCGACAGGGCCTCGACTCCACCGGGGACCACCCGCAGCCGTTTGGTGGTCGTGAAGTCTGGCAGCGAGCCGATGCTGCTACTGCTGTATCCCACCGCGCGGTCGATCTGCGCCACGATAGTGAGGCTCCGGCCGGAGCCCACCTGCATCATTTCCTCCAGGTCCTGCAACGCGAAGGGCTCGAGATCGTTGTCAGCCACCATGTAGACGAGCACCGTCCAGCTCTCACCCGAAGCCGGGTGCTCGCGAGGTGGAGGGTTCGTGCCCGCATCCGTGCCCGGAATCGTCCCCGCGTCGGTGGAAGGTGGCTGATGGCTGCCCCGCGATTCTTCTTCCGTATCACCACACGCCGCCAGTGCGCAGACCGCGAGCGCGGCCGCGACGTGCCTCAATTCCTTCCAAGACATTCGGGTTCCCCTCCGTGCTCCCGCGCGTCCGGAAGATCCCGGTCGCTCGCGAGAGGCTACAGAGCAGATAGCAAGGAGTCCTCGGTCTGTTCGATACCAACGTAGTGGTATGGATTTCGCCAGTGAGTCACTGGAGCCCCATTCTACAGTGGGGCGAGGGCGCATGGCGATGGCGTTGGCGAGAGTGGTAGCCTCCGCCAGCACCTGAATGCGGCGCTCTCTGGAGGCAGGGATGCACTGGCGGACGGTCAGTGGCTGTGTGCTCTTGCTTGGAGCGGTGACGGGCTGCCCGCACACCCTCTCCAAGGAGGGATTTACCAACCGGGCGATACGCGCGGACATGCGCGACCGGGTCGTTCAGGAATGCCCCAAATGGGTCTTTGACGATTTCTGTGTGGGTGGTCGCCACGAGACCCAGAAGTGCATTGAGCGATGTGCCGCGGCAATCAAGGCCCACGAAGAAGAGGATGAATGAGAACGCGTGAGGTGGCAGGCATCATCGCGGCTTTGTTGTTGCCCCTGCCCCTGGTGCTGCTGGTGCTCGGCCTCAAGTTGCCGGAGCGCTGGGAGCCAGACACGCGGAACACGCGCGTCAGTCCTGTCCTGGGCTCTCAGGACAGGATGCGGCTGGATTCGTACCAGCGTAAATGTCAGAGCAGTATGCAGTGCGAGTCTCCACTGGGGTGTCTGGAGGACATCCGCACCAGGACCGTGTACTGCACGGACAGTCAATGCGCGGCGGATGAGCAGTGCCCGGAAGGACAGGTGTGCCGCGGCGTGCCGACCCTGGGTGGCGGGCCGCTGGTGCGGCTCTGCACCCTGGTGGGCGCGCGGCAGGAGGGACAGAGATGCTGGATGGTGCCGCCCGACGAGGAGTCCGCGTGCGGCGCGGGGCTGTTGTGTGGAGGGGAAGGCTGGTGCGCGAGGCCCTGTCGGAGACAGGAGTCCACCGCATGCCCGGCGGGCTTCTTCTGTGCGGACGTGACGCCGGAGCCGGTCTGCCTCCCCACCTGCCAGGGACGGTCCTGCCCGGAGGGCGAGCAGTGCGTGCGGCACAAGGACGGAGTCTCGACCTGTGCACGCGTCTATGGCCCCCCCTGCCAGGACGATGCTTCCTGCCCCGAATGCAAGGTCTCGGTCTTTCCACAACATACGAGCGAGGCATGGATGGAATGCGTCCAGCGGTGTGGAGAGGGAGAGGACCCGCCGTGTCCCGAGAGCAGCGTCTGCCACATCGGGACATGCTCGCTCCGCTGCGACCGCGCGGTGCCGGACTCCTGCCCCGAGGGCTTCTTCTGCGCACGGCCCTGGGCAGGACAGCCATCGGTATGTCAGCCGGATTGGATTCGGCGCAAGTGAGGGGCCCGCTCCTTCCTCTTCCTACGCCTGCTTCGCCACGCCGCCGGTCGTCGCGGGCGTCTTGCCGTTGAGCAGCGAGCTGCTCGCATACAGCGCCAGCCCCACGACTCCCAGCACCGCCGCTTCCACATGGATGGCGAGCGCCATGCCCATCAGCGTCATGGCTCCCGTGCCCATCGCGAACGCCGCCGCCACCGCCCCCGCCGCCTTCCTCATCCGCCTCTCTCCCGGGCCGCCTGGCCTGCTGTGAATCCGAGTTCCTTCACCACCCTCTCCAATCAATCCGCATGCCACGCACGGCGCGTGCGAAATGGGAAGCCGTGTCGCCCGGAGTGGGCAAACCTCTTCTCCAAGCCGCCCCTGCTCTGCGGAAAGCACGGCACTGGACGCCAGGGCGATACCGGAAAATTTTCCCGGACCCGAGGACCTCTCCAGGTGGGGCACTGCGTAACCCACTGCGATCCATGGCCTTTCCCTCCCCGCGGGACGTGGCACAGCCGGTGCTAAGGCAAGGCCGCCGGAAGCGTTTGCCCCAGCGGGAGAAGGGGCACGTGCGAGACATTCGCGGCGAGGGAGAGCAGACGATGGGCAAGACGAGCGCGGGGTTCTGGACGGTGTTGGGCGTGATGCTCCTTGCGGGGTGCGCCCACCAGCCTCAGTTGAAGGTGGACAACTCGGAGCAGCCCTACCGCATCGGCCGTGAGGACGTGCTGGACATCGCGGTGTGGCGCGACCCGGAGCTGTCGCGCACGCTGCCGGTCCGCCCGGATGGTTTCATCTCCATGCCCATGGTGGGCGAGGTGCAGGCCGCGGGGAAGACGCCCACGGAGCTGGCCGAGTCGCTGAAGCAGGGCCTCCAGCCGTACGTGCAGGAGCCCCGCGTGACAGTCATTGTCCGCGAGGTCAACAGCAGCCGCGTGTTCGTCACCGGTGAGGTGGCCAACCCGGGCGCCTACCCGCTGCGGGGCCGCGTGTCGCTGCTGCAGGCCATCGCCCTGGCGGGTGGCTTCACGGACTTCGCCAACTCGGACGGCATCGTCGTCATCCGCACCGACGCCAACGGCGGCCAGATTCCGGTGCGCTACAGCGACCTGATTTCTCCCGACGGTGGCCAGGAGCTCATCCTCCGGCCGGGGGACACCATCGTCGTGCCGTGAAGGCGTGTTGACGTGTGGGCGTGGGTGTCCGGGACGGTGGGTGGCGGGTGGGACGGAGGGCGACGGTGAAGGGCAACTGGAAGAAGTGGCTGCTCGCGGGCCTCATGCTCGCCGCGCCGGCCGCGCGGGGAGCAACTGTCTGGGAGCCGAAGCTGCGGTTCACGGCCGAGGAGCGCTACGACGACGACCTGCGCCTGGGGGACGGTGAGGCCGGCGGCCAGCTCATGACGAAGCTGTCGCCGCGGGTGGGGCTGGAGGGGAAGGACGGCCGGCTCACGCTGGACGGCTTCTACGCGGCCGACCTCCTGATGCGGCACGGCTCCGGCAAGGTGACGCTGGACCACCGCGCGGCCGTGGAGCTCCGGCACGCGCTGTCCCGCCGGCTGCGCGTGGACTCGGCCGTCCGTGTGTACCGCGTGACGGACCCGTCCTCCCTGCCGCGTGACGGGCTGGCGCGCTCGACGTCGCCCACCTTCTTCACGCAGGCGGCCCTGGGCTTCACCGGCCGCGTCACGGAGCGGCTGGACCTGCGCACCGGCTACAGGTTCGAGGCGGTGCGCATCCTCGAGTCGGGGCAGGACGCGGGCTACGCGCACACGCCGTCGGTGGAGGCGTGGTACCGCTCCACGCGGAGGCTCGGCCTGGGCCTGGAGTACCGGTACCAGGCCTTCGTCTTCCAGAGCGCGGTGGGCCAGGCACACGGCGTGGCGGCGGGGCTGCGCTACCGGCTGACGCGGCCCACGACGTTCATCGCCCGGGCGGGCCCGGTGCGCTACTCGGCGCCGGACGGCCAGGAGGGCGGCTGGGTGCCGCGAGTCAATCTGGAGCTGTACCGGGAAGGGGCGCTGTTCGACGTGGGCGTGGTGCTGGGCCACGACCTGGTGGGCGCCAGCGGCTTCGCCAACGCGCTGTGGGCGGACTACGCGGGCGTGGTGCTGGCGCGGCGCTTCACCCAGCGCTTCTCCGCGTTCGGCGCGGCGAGCTTCTTCCGCAACGGGCGGGCCCCGTCCCGGGACTGGGGCGTCTTCGGTGGCTCGCCCACGGTGTCCCAGGGTTACGCGGTGAGTGGCGGTGTGGAGTACCGCCTCGGCCGGCGCCTGTCGGCGCAGGGGGCGGTGGACAGGATTGCCCAGGTCGGGGTGGCGGAGTCGGCGGGCGCGGGAGACCTGACGCGCAACGTCTTCGCCGTCCGGCTGGTGGTGACGCCTTGGTAGCAACAGCGAGAGGGATGGAGGAGGAGCGGAACATGGAGCGAGGGATGACGGCGGACCAGCTGCTGGCGGCCCTGTGGCGCCGCAAGGCCCTGGTGGGAGCCATCGCAGCAGCGGTCTTCGCGGTGGGCGCGGCCATCGTGATGACCCGGCCGAGCATGTACGAGGCGTCGGTGGTGGTCCGCGTGGAGCCGCAACGGCCGGGCGAGGAGATGGTGCAGCGCACGGTGAGCGAGCTCATCGAGCAGCGACTGCTCACGGTGAGACAGGAGCTGCTGGCCCGACCCGTGCTCCAGAAGGCCATCGAGGAGATGAACCTCTATCCGGACATCGTGTCCGAGAGGGGCATGGAGGCCGCCGTCGCCCAGATGCGCAAGGACCTCACCGTGCGCGTGGAGGGGGAGACGGCCTTCGAGCTCACCTACGCCAACCGCGACCCGCAGGTGGCCGCGCAGGTGGCCAACCGGCTGCCGGACATCTTCTCGTCGGAGACGCTGAAGATCCGCCAGGCCCAGGCCGCCCGCGCCACCGACCTCTTCAACGAGGAGATGGCCCAGCTCGGCACGGCCGTCACCGCCTGGGAGCGCAAGATTGCCCAGTTCAAGGTGGACCACCTGGGCGAGTTGCCCGAGCAGATGGAGATGAACATGCGCGGCCTGGAGCGCGTGTCCCATCTGATGCAGACCAAGTCCGAGGAGCTGCGCGTGGCCGAGGCCCGCCGCTCCGACCTGGCCCGCGCCCGCAACGCCGTGGACAGCGAGGCCGGCCGGCTCGAGGCCGCGGAGAACGGCCTCACCCGCGCCCTGGTGAACGCGCGCACCCAGTGGACGGAGGACCACCCTGAAATCAAGCGCCTGAGCAGCGAGCTGGACAACATGACGGCCAAGCGCAAGGAGGCGGAGGGCCGGCTGTGGGCCGAGCGCGCCGAGCGCACCCGCGTGGCGCAGCTCATCGAGTCCATCCAGAAGGAGATTGTCGACCTGCAGCAGCAGGCCGAGGTCTACCAGCAGCGGCTGAACAACACCCCGCGCTGGACGCACGAGCTGGCGGTGATGAACCGCGACTACGAAATCGCCCGCACCAAGTACCAGAGCGTGGTGAGCCGCAAGGTGGAGGCGGAAATCGCGCAGGAGCTGGAGGCCAAGAGCGCCAAGAGCCTCTTCAACGTCATCTCCCCGGCAGGCGTGCCGGCGATGCCTGCCCGGCCGGACCGGGTGACGGGCCTGCTCGTCTCCCTGCTCGTCGCCCTGGGCCTGGGCATCCTCACCGGCGCGGTGCTGGAGATGCGTGACGACAGCCTGCGCGACGGCATGGAGGTGCGCGAGCGGTTGACCCTGCCTGTGCTGGCGGTGGTCCCGGATATGCATGGCAAGACGGAGCGGCGGGTTCTCATGCCGGCTTCGGGGGCTCGGAACAGCGTGTCTTCCCCCACGTCGTTGAACTGAGCCGCCGGAGAAAGGACGGGAGACGGGAATGGATCAGACGATGGAGCGGGCGGGCAACTTCCTCCCCCGGGTCGACGAGAACGCGTCGGGCGGCAACGTGGTGGACCGCCGCGTGGTGACGCTGACGGCGCCAGCCTCGGTGGCGGCGGAGCAGTACCGGAGCCTCTACTACCGGCTGGAGCGGATGCGGGAGCTGCGGCCGATGAAGGTGGTGGCCTTGACCTCGGCGATGCCGGGGGAGGGCAAGACGGTGACGAGCGTGAATCTCGCGCTCGCCGCGGCGCGGGCGAACCCGGAGCGGCGCATCCTGCTGGTGGACGCGGACCTGCGCCGGGGCGGGGTGGCGGCCATGCTGGGCATGCGCAACAAGACGGGCCTGGCGGAGCTGCTGGCGGGTGACTGCGAGGTGCGGGACGTGGTGCGGCGCTTCAACTCCACGCGCCTGGCCGTCATCCCCGCGGGCGCCACGCCGGAGGAGCCCACGCAGGTGCTGGCCAGCGCGAGGATGAAGCAGTTCCTCAAGGCCGTGCGCGAGGGCTTCGACGAGGTGTACGTGGACCTGCCGCCGACGCTGCCCTTCGCGGACGCGGCGATTCTCAGCCACCAGGTGGACGGGGTGCTGATGGTCATCCGCGCCAACGTCACGCCGGGCAAGTCCGTCCACCAGGCGGTGGAGAGCCTGGGAGGCGCTCCCATCCTCGGGTGCGTGCTCAATGGCGCGGAGCTGCAGTCGACGCCGTACCTGAAGAACTACGAGAAGAAGTAGCACCGGGCGGCCTTGGCCCGCCTCCCGTGCGGAAGCGGGGGGCGGGGCCGGAGGCGGGAAGCGGGTCGGGCGGGTTGGTTGGAGGGGCACGTGCTCCGCGTCTTTCACCACTATTTCTCTGCGAAAAAACTGACGTTCTTCCTCGCCGAGAGCTCGGCGATTGCGTTGGCCTGTGTGATGGGCGCGGCGGCCTGCGCGGCACTCTTCGCTCCCGCGGGGACCCAGCCCCCGTTCTCCGAGATGTGGCCCACCCTGCTGTGGCTGGGCGCGGCCTTCGTCGTCACCTTCCAGTTCACGCTGTACCTGTTGGATTTGTACGACTTGCGCGTCGCCGCGGAGGACCGCGAGCGGGGCTACCGGTTCCTGAAGGCCGCGGGCGTCACGGCCATGGTGGCCGGCGGGGTGATGCTGGTGGTGCCGCTCATCCTCCCGGTGGCGCTGCCTCCGGGCACGCTGCTGGGCGGGGCCATGGGGGCCCTGGCCGGAACGCTGATGGTGCGGGTGTCCATCCGCGCCCTGGTGGGGGCGCCGGACGCCGTCCTGCTCGTGGGGGATGGCCTCAAGGCCCGCGCGGTGGCGAGCGCCATCGAGGCGGGCGGTGAGGGCAGCTACCGCGTGGTGGGCATGGTGGACCCGCGCAAGGCGGGTGAGCCGCTGGAGAAGCTGGCGGCGCGGCTCAACGCGGCCTACGTCGTGCAGGCGGCGGACGACATGCGCGGGGCCAACTGGGTGGAGTCCCTCTTGAGCTGCAGGCTGCAGGGGCGCCGGGTGTACGAGGCGGCGGGCTTCTGCGAGCGGGTGCTGCGCAGGATTCCGGTGCAGTTCCTCCGGGCCAGTGACTTCGCCTTCGCGGACGAGCTGACGGTGTCTCCGCTGCGGCGGGCGCTCAAGCGCGTCTTCGACATCCTGGTGGCCTCGGTGCTGCTCATCCTGGCCGCGCCCTTCCTGCTGGTGGTCGCGGTGGCCATCAAGCTGGACTCGAAGGGGCCCATCTTCTACCGCCAGGAGCGCACGGGCCTGGGGGGCAGCACCTTCTACTTGTGGAAGTTCCGCAGCATGCGCACCGACGCGGAGAAGGACGGGGCGGTGTGGGCCCGGGCCAATGATGACCGCGTCACCCGGGTGGGGCGCTTCATCCGCCGCACGCGCGTCGACGAGATTCCCCAGGTCTTCAACGTGTTGATGGGAGAGATGAGCTTCGTGGGGCCGCGGCCGGAGCGCCCCGTCTTCGTGGAGCAGCTCAAGCAGCAGATTCCGTTCTACGGGCTGCGCGAGGCGGTGAAGCCGGGCCTGACGGGGTGGGCGCAGATCCGCTACCCCTACGGGGCGTCGGTGGAGGACGCGAGGAACAAGCTGGAGTTCGACCTTTACTACGTGAAGAACGGCTCGCTGTTCCTGGATGTGGGAATCATCTTCCACACCGTGAGGCATGTGCTTCTCGGTCGTGGGGCTCGGTAGGGGTTCTGGGAGTTCCACCGCCCTGGCCTCCTTCTTGGAAGCGGGGGCGGTGGGCCCGCCAGGGGCGGCGGGTTCGGGCGTCGTGGATGGGGGTAGGGACATGGTGGGAATGGACATGGAATCGCCGCTCCCGGAGGGCTGGGAGGAGACGCGCCGCCGGCTGGAGCTGGAGCGGGAGCGCAACGAGATGCTCCAGCCGCGGGTGGAGCGGCCGACCCGCATCGTCGCCATCGGTGGCGGCACGGGGCTGCCCATGGTGCTCCGCGGCCTGGCCCGGCGCGCGATGCCGAAGTCCGGAGACCCGGGCGTGGACATCATCGCGGTGGTGGCCATGAGCGACGACGGGGGCAGCTCCGGGCGCCTGCGGCGCAACCACGGGGCACTGCCGCCGGGGGACATCCGCAACTGCCTGGTGGCGCTGGCGGGAGGGAAGAACGCGCTGAAGGACGTCTTCCAGTTCCGCTTCGGCGGGGCGCGCGGCCTGGCCGGGCACGCGGTGGGCAACCTGCTCATCGCCGCGCTGGCGGAGCTGAAGGGAGACTTCCTCGAGGCGGTGCGCATGTCCGGCGAGCTGCTGGGCGCGCGGGGCCGCGTGCTGCCGTCCACGCTGTCCTCGGTGCAGCTGGTGGCGCTGATGCACGACGACACGGAGGTGGTGGGCGAGCGCAACATCTGCCGCGCTCATGGCCGGGTGCGCCGGGTGTCGTTGAGCCCGCGCTCGCCACCGCCGGTGGATGGGCTCCTGGAGGCCATCTACACCGCGGACCTCATCGCCATCGGCCCGGGCTCGCTCTACTCGAGCGTGCTGCCCAACCTGCTGGTGGACGGCGTGGCCCAGTCGCTGAAGGAGTCGCGGGCGCTGAAGGTCATGGTGTCCAACCTGATGACCCAGCCGGGCGAGACGGACGGCATGACGTGTCTGGACCACGTGCAGGCGGTCATCGACCACGTGGGTCCGGTGCTGGACGCGGTGCTGGTCAACGGCACCCCGCCTTCCGACGAGTCCATGAGGCGCTATGGCCGGCGCGGCTCCTTTGTCGTGCCGGTGAACCCTCGCGACCTGATTGGCGCGGGCGTGGTGCCGGTGCAGGCCGACCTCCTCAAGGAGGGGTCCAGGATCCGACATGACAGCCGCAAGGTCGCCTCCTGCCTCCTGAAGATGGCCCGCAGCGGCTTGTAGCCGGGCGGCCCCGTCACCACCTTTGGCGCCCGACAATGGAAGCCAGACACCTCATCGCCCGGCCATCCGTCGTGGAGGTCACCGACCGGGCGGCCTTCATGGCCCTGGAGTCCGAGTGGAACACCCTCGTGGAGGCCACCTCCAACGAGCTGTTCTACCGGCACGAGTTCCTCCGCATCTGGCTCGACAACTTCGCCCCTGGAGCGCGCCTTCGGGTGCTGACGCTGCGTGACGCGGAGGGCCGTCTGGCGGCGGCGCTGCCGCTGTGGGAGGAACGCGCCTCCCTGTACGGCGTGCCGGCGCGGCAGCTCTCGGCCATGGCCAACGTTCACTCGTGCCGGTTCGACCTGCTGGCCCGGGAGCCGGGGGCCGCGGCGGACGCCTTCCTCGCGCACCTGCGCGCGGCGGGCGGGTGGGACGTGCTGCGGCTGACGGACGTGCCGGAGGGGGGGGCGGCCTGGCGGCTTCACGCGGCGGCGCGCGAGGCGGGGCTGCCGGTGGGCGAGTGGGAGTCGCTCCTGTCGCCCTACATTCCCCTGCCGGCGAGCCGGGAGGCGTACCTCGGCACCTTGCAGTCCAAGTTCAAGGCCAACTGCCGGCGGCGGCGGCGCAAGCTGGAGGAGAAGGGCCGCGTCACCTTCGAGCGGGTGGATGGCGGGCTCGCGCTGGAGGGGACGCTGGAGGAGGGCTTCCTCCTGGAGCAGAGCGGCTGGAAGGGCGAGCGCGGCACGGCCATGGCGCAGGACGCGCGCACCCGTGGCTTCTACACGGAGCTGGCGAGGGACGCGGCGTACCGCCAGCGGCTGGCGCTGTACTTCCTGCGGGTGGACGGCCGGCCGGTGGCCTTCCACTACGGCCTGGAATACGGCGCCCGGTACTTCCTCCTGAAGCCCGGCTACGACGAGGGCCTGCGTGAGTGCAGCCCGGGGCAGCTCCTCATGGAAGAGGTGGTGGGGAGCTGCATCGACCGGGGCTTGAGCGAGTTCGACTTCCTGGGGCCGGACATGGTGTGGAAGCGCGACTGGACGGACAGGGTGCGCAGCCACACCTGGCTCTACGTGTTCAACGACTCCGCCTTCGGCCGGGCGCTGTGCGCGGCCAAGTTCCGGTGGGGCCCCGCGATGAAAGAGGTGGTGGCGAGATGGACGCGATGAAGCGCTCGGGGAAGCTGTTCGTTCCGTCCCTGCCGACGCTCTGGCCGCACATGCTGATGTCGCGGCCGAAGCCGGGGGCGCTGCCCCCGTTCTCCTCGCCCAACGTCCGTTACTTCTACTTCGCCCGCAACGCCATCTGGCTGACGGTGAAGATGCTGGGGCTGGACCAGGGCGAGGTGCTGATGCCGGCCTACCACCATGGCGTGGAGGTGGAGGCGCTGGTGGACGCGGGCGCCACGCCGCGCTTCTACCGGGTGGGCAGCCGCTGGGACGTGGACGTGGAGGACGTGGCCCGGCGCATCGGCCCGAAGACGAAGGCCCTGTACCTCACGCACTACGCGGGCTTCCCGGGCCCGGTGGCCCAGATGCGCAAGCTGGCGGACGAGCACGGCCTCGTCCTCATCGAGGACTGCGCGCTGTCGCTGCTGTCGTCCGACGGCGCGGTGCCGCTGGGCACCACGGGGGACGTGGGAATCTTCTGCCTCTACAAGACGCTGCCGGTACCCAATGGGGGCGCGCTGGTCGTCAACGGCCCGCGTCAGTACAGCCTGCCGGAGCCGCCGGCACCGCCGTCCGCGTCCACCTTCAGCCACACGGTGTCCGCGCTCCTGCAGAACCTGGAGCTGCGGGGCGGGGTCTTCGGCCGGACGCTGCGGAGCCTGGTGCGCGCGCTGGGGCACGGCACGGTGAAGGCCGCCAGCATCGAGCGCGTGGCCACGGGCACGCAGCACTTCGACCGGAAGCACGTGGACCTGGGCATGAGCCCGCTGACGAAGCGCATTGCCCTGGCGCAGGACCTGGAGTCCATCGTCGAGCAGCGGCGCCGCAACTACTTCTTCCTGCTGGGCCGGCTGCGTGACGTGTCGCCGCCGCTGTTCAACCAGCTCCCGCCGGGCGCGTGCCCGCTGTTCTACCCGATGGTGGTGCAGGACAAGGCGGAGGTGCTGGCCCGGCTGCGGGCGCAGGGCATCGACGCCATCGACTTCTGGAAGCGCTTCCACCCGGCGTGTGACGCGACGGCCTTCCCGGAGGTGGCGCAGCTCCGGCGCGGCATCGTCGAGATTCCGTGCCACCAGGACCTCTCGCCGGAAGCCATGGCGGACGTGGCGCAGGCGGTGCGGGACGCGTTGAAGTCGGACCGGCGGACGAAGAAGCGCGCGGGTTGAGCGGACACGGGGCACAGGGGAGGGACGCGGCGTCCCTCCAGGGGAGGACGGGCGGTGATTCGCGAGGACGAGCTGACGCAGGGGCCACACACCACGCAGTGGCTCGCGGTGGGGGCGGTGGGCAGCGCCTCCACGCTGGCGGGCATGCGTGCGGAGTGGAACGCGCTGCTGGACGCGAGCGAGGCCGGCCCCTTCAACGCCTGGGAGTGGCTCTACCCGTGGTGCCGGCGCATCGCCACGGACCGGCGTCCGCTGGTGCTGACCGCGCGTGACAGGGGTGGCGCGCTGGTGGGGCTGCTGCCGCTGTGCGTGGAGTACCGGAGCGTGGCGGGCGTGCCGGTGCGGCGCCTGAGCTTCCTGGGCGAGACGCACGTGGGCAGCGACTACCTGGACGTGGTGGCGAAGCGCGGCCAGGAGCGGGAGGTGGCCGGGGCCTTCGCGCGGATGCTGTACGCGCTGCGCGACGAGTGGGACGTGCTGGACCTCACGGACCTGCACGAGAGCTCGCCCACGGTGGAGGTGCTGCGCGGGGTGTTTCCTGGCGGGGACGTCCGGGTGGCGGAGCGGTACGTGTGCCCGTACGACACGTTGGAGCCGAAGGAGCCGTTCGACGCGTTCCTCAAGCGCACGGGCCGGCGAGACAACTTCCTGCGGCGGCGCAAGTGGCTGGAGAAGCAGGCGGGCTACCGGATTGAGCGCACGGAGGCTCCGGGAGCGCTGGCCGCGCCGCTGACGGACTTCTTCCGGCTGCACTCGGCGCGGTGGGCGGCGGATGGAGGCTCGCAGGGCATCAAGGGCTCGGGCGTGGAGGCGTTCCACCGGGATGCCACGCAGTTGCTGGCGGAGCGGGGCCGGCTGCGCATGTACACGATGAAGGTGGGCGGCCGGGCCGTGGCATCGGTGTACGGCATCCTCCACCGCGACAGCTTCGTGTACTTCCAGTCCGGTTATGACCCGGAGTGGCGCAACCGCAGCGTGGGCCTGGTGCTGGTGGGCGAGACGTTCCGGGACGCGCTGGCGTCCGGCCTCACGGAGTACGACTTCCTCCGGGGCACGGAGACGTACAAATCCGACTGGGTGACGAAGCAGCGGCGCACGGTGTCCGTGCGCGTGCACGGTGACTCGTGGACAGGGCGCTGGTTCACCCGCGCTGAGGAGCTGGCGCGCGAGGTGCGCAACGGCGCCAAGGCGGTGATGCCGGACACGCTGGTGGAGAGGGTGCGGCGCTTCCGCCGGCGCAGGGCGGCGGTGCCCTGATTCGCGGCGCGGCACTCGACCTGCGTATCCCTCCATCGAGCCCCCTGGCATCGGTCCCTCGAAGGCCAGGCGGCGCGACGCCCAGGTGACACGGCCAGGCGCTCGCATTGCCGGGAAGCGCATGGGGGCGGGGACGCGGCGTGCGTTGAGAGTGCGCGGCGCCAGCGCCCCCTCGCGCTCACCGAGGGCCAGCACCTCGCGCACCAGCGCCCGTGCTTCGCTCCCGAGGGACTGCGGCTCGAGCGGGGTCACGCGGAACGGAGGCTCCGTTCCGGGCCTGGGCGGCCCGAGGCAGCTGACAAGGCGGAGAGGGGGCCCATGGGGGAGGTGCGTGCCTGGCGGGCTACGCGGAATGGATGCTCCATTCCACGCAGGGTGGCCCGGGGGCTGACAAGGCGGAGAGGGGGCCCATGGGAGGTGCGTGCCCGGCGGGCCACGCGGAATGGAAGCTCCATTCCGAGCCTGGGCGGCCCGGGCGGAGGTGCCGACAAGGTGGAGAGGCGAAGCCCCTGAGTGGTGAGCGCCTGACAGGCCATGCGGAACGGAAGCTCCATTCCGCGCATGGGCGGCCCGGGGGGCTGACCGAGTTACCATTGCGGCTACCGCGTGGTCGGGGCGGCTCCATGGCAGGACTCATCCGCGTCCTGGATGAGCCCGGCCGCGGAACGGACTCTCCGAGGAGTCGGGCACGGCTCGGAGACGGGAGTCCGGCGGGATGCCGGTCCTCTGTTCCGGATGACCCGGTTGTATTCCCCGGGGCGTTGAGGTTCCTTGCGCCCCATGGATGAGAGCTTCCTCCCGGACATCCTCGACCAGGTGGGCCGCCAGCCGCGTGAGTTCGGCACGGTGCAGCTCCACGTGGACCCGGTGGTCCGCGCGCCCGAGGGCACCCGCGCGACCGCGAGCATCTGGTTGCAGGGGGCCTTCTCACCCATGGCTCCGGGCGCGAGCCTCCGCTTGCTCGACGCCGAGACGCGTCGCGAGGTGCTGCACGTGCCGCTTCCTTCGCTGGAGCGCGGGCAGGTGCTTCGCTGGACGTTGCCCCTGAGCCTCGACGCCGACGTGCGCGAATTGCTCTTCCAACCCGTGGCCCCTGTTCCCGAGGGCGCCGCGCGCGTCCGCCCGCCGTGGCGCCTCTTCGACACGCTCGAGCTGGTGAAGGAGACGCGCGTCGTGGGGAACACGGACTTCATCACCGCGGGCGCGGCGGTCTCCCTCGCCATGGGACGCTTGCCGGTGGGAGCGCTGCTGCGGGCCTCCAGCGCGTCGGTTCAGGAACAGATTCGTACGAGGCAGCATGCGGCGCGGGCCATGCCCGAGGGTTTCGTGGTCGAGGTCACCTCGGGCCCGGCGCCGCAGGCTCCGTCGGAGGGGCCAGCCGCGGTCACCGTCTGGGAGCCCGGACAGCCGTTCGATGCGGCGCCCTGGCGTGACAGTCTCTCGGCGCTCCATGAGGGAGACTCCCGCCGCGTGCGGTGCGAATGCGGCACGGTGGCGCCTCGGGGGACGGAGTTCTGCCCGAGCTGCCTCGCATCTCTCACGGGGGCAGCCGCGGCCGTGGAGGCCGTCGCCTCGCCGCCGTCCGATGCAAGCATCACGAGCGGGGCGGCGGCAGGCCACGCGGATGCGGTGCCGTCCGCCGACTCCGGCCCTCGCTGTCCCCGGCACCCCCAGGTGGAGGAGACACGTACCTGCCCTCGCTGTGGCGGTTTCTACTGTGACGGGTGCCTGCCGGAGTCACTCGAATCCGAGCGAACGCACTGCCCGGCCTGCCTGGAGCGAGACAGGGTGATGGACCCGGTGCGCCTGCGCCGCACGCTGGTGCGTGACATGGCCCTCGTCCACTGTGGCGTCACGGCGGCACTGGTCATCACGGGCCTGCTGGGGGCCATGGCCGCTCCCGCGGACAAGGAGCTCTACGCACTCGCGGGAGGCGCGTGCTTCGCCGCCGTCTACATTGGGCTCGCCGGACTGCTGGCGTTCACCCGGAGCACCGTGGTCGGCTGGTGCGTCCTCGCGCTCGACGCCCTCATCGGATGCGCCTTTCTCTTCTTGGGTGGCATCCTGGATGGCGGCGTCGTCCTCATCGCGGCCGTCATCTCCTGCCTGCAACTCAGCAAGGCGCGGGGGCTGTCACGCGTTGGCGAGCCCTCCTGACTCAGCCCGCGTTCGCTCCAACGGCGGCCGAACAACAGTGTGAGCCGAAGCTCGATGCTCGACTCGCCTCGTGGGGGCTGCCCGGTGTCCAGGCTCCAGTCGTCGTCGCGCATCTGGACGCATCACTTTCGCTACCTCACGGAACGCCGCCGCCGCTGACCTCGGCCCGGAGCTGGGCAATCGCCGCGCCGAGCTGCGGCGGCTGCATGTTGCGCGGCACCTCGACGGAGAAGCGCTCGAAGTGCTCCAGCGCCTTCACCTTGTCGCCGCGCCGCAGCGCGAGGCTGCCCAGGAAGATGAGCGCCTCCTGCGCGTCCGGCCACGTGTCCACCAGCTCGGTCAGCTCCGCCTCCGCGCCTTCCATGTCCCCCTTGGCGGCGCGCAGCACGCCCCGGTGCACACGCATCTCCACGTTGAACGGGTCCGCGGCCAGGCCCTTCGCCGTCACCTTCGCGGCCTCCTCGAAGTCCTGGCGGCGGATCAACTCGTGGCTCAGCAGGGCCGCGGACTCCACGTCCCCGGGGTTCGACTGCAGCCGCGCCCGGGCCTCCTGCATGTCCGGGCTCTCCTGCATCTCCCCCATGCCGGCGCCCTGCTGCTGCTGGCCGCCGCCAGGAGGCATCCGGCCCGTGGCCTCCTGGCCATCCGTGCGCGGCTGCTGCTCGGAGACGAGCAGGTAGCCCAGCCCGCCGAAGAACAGCACGATGCCCGCGCCCCACAGCGCGCCCGCGAGCTGCGGATTGCGCGCCGCCCAGCCCGTACCCGCCGGGGCCCGCGGGGCCTTCGCCCGCGCGTCCTCGTCGGACGCCTTGCGCTTGAGGTGCTCGTCCTTGGCGCGCAGGGCCGCCGCGGCCTCGCGCTCCAGGCGGGACTTCTCCGCCGTGTACTGCTCGGCGCCCAGGTTGTGCTTCTCCGCCTCCAGCGCGCGGAGCTGGTCGATGAGCGACTGCGCGCGCTGGGTCAGGTCGTCCAGCACGCCGTCGCGCGGCTCGTTCTTCGCGAGCGCGCCCTTGCTGCGCTGGAAGAGGAGCCAGGCCGCGGCCGCCACGAAGGCGACCACCAGCACGATGATTCCGGGAACCCAGTTGGTCGGTTGCGGCTGCATGGCTTAGCGCTCCAGCTCCCGGCGCACGGCCTGGAGGTACGGGTCTTCCTCATCCGGCGAGGCAGTGCCCGCCGGCGCGGCCGGGGCCGCCGTCTGCTGCGTCGTCGGTTGCGCCGGAGTGGGCCCGCGCTGGAACTGGCGCCAGATGACGAAGCCGCCAATCGCGATGAGCGCCACCGGGCCCAGCCACACGAACCAGTTGAAGCCCGTGGCCCGGGGCTCCAGCAACACCCACTCACCATAGCGGGCGATGAAGTAGTCCATGACCTCCTGGTCCGTCTTGCCCTCGGCCACGAGCTCCCGGACGGTGTCGAGCTGGGCCCGCGCCATGGAGGCGGGGCTGTCCGCGATGGAGACGCCCTGGCACACGGCGCAGCGGAGCTGCTTGCCGAGCGTCTGGACACGGGCCTCCAGCTCTGGTGCCAGCGGCTCGCTCCCGCCCTGCTGGGGCGCGTGCTGGCCGGTAAGGAGACTGAAGGCGAGGGTGAGGGACAGGAGGGCGGCGGTCATCGGACTCCCTGGAACCGTCCCTACCTAGCGCCACCGGGCCCGTCTTGGACAGCGAAACCTGAGCGGGAAGCGCCTGTCCCCCCGGCCGCCTGGAGGGCAGCCTGGGCCACGAGAGGGCCGCCTGGTCAGTTGAGGGGCTCGAAGATGGGGCCCAGGGCGGGGTCCACGGTGAGGAGGTAATCGTACTCGCTCAGGAACAGCTCCATCGGCAGGGCGACGGGATGGCGTGGCTTCATGGGGCCGTGCCGTTGCCCGGTTCCCGGGTGCAGCACCGTGCCGTCCTCCAGGAGGATGGCCCAGGTCAGCTCCCCTTTGCTGTAGAACGCGATGTCGTAGCGAACCACTGCGGCGCGCACGGCCACCGGCAGCGTGCCCAGGGGGGTCAGCCGCGCCGGGGACTCCAGCCGTCCGTCTGGCCGGTAGTGCAGCTCCACGAGCATGGCCCGGCGCGGGTTCTTTGCGCTCGCCGCCACGATCGCGGCACTCAGGCGCCCCGCCGAGTCAATCCACAGCCCGGGCTCGGACTGGGGCATCGCGCGCACACCGCGGACCAGGGTGCTTGCCGTCCGGGTGAGGCGGCCCGAGGTGGTGGTGCGGACGTGGTGGAAGTCCATCCCGCCCAGGGACTCTTCTACCAGCAGCACGCTGAGGCCGTTGCCCACCGAGGCGGGCTGGATGGTGGCCCTGGCGGCGATGGGTGTTCCCGGCAGCGGGACTCGGCCCACCTCTCGCCCCGGGGTGATTTCCGTCGCGTCGAAGGAGGTCTGGAACCGGATGAGCCGCAGGCTCCTGCCTCCAGCGGCAACCACGGGGATGAAGAGCTCACCCGCCATGGTCTGCAAGGGTGGCCGGACGACGCGCTCGGGAGGCTCGCCCAGGTCGAAGCGGAATGGGTTCTGGGTCGTCGCCGGACCCGCCCACGCGAAGAGCGACGCGCCCCTGCGCCACATGAGCCAGTTCGCGGGCGAGTGGCCTTGAGGATCGTTCGACCAGGGGTAGAGCACATCCGCGGAGCCGGGCTCGACGGGACCCAGGGCGTTCGCCGCACTCCTGCTCACACCTCCTGTCTCGTCGGCGTCTGAATCGCTATAGCCGCTCACCATGAGCACCGGCTGTCCCCCCACGTCCTGAAGCCATACCGCAGAGCCACTGTGCGAAAACAGGTCGGCGATGTCGAAGCCCAACGAGGCCGGGCCCGCCGTGGAGGGTACGATGTCGAACTCGATTGGAGTGGCCGTCGCGGTGGAAGCGTCGTGGGTCAGTCGGGCACTCAGTCTGTAGCGCCCGGGACGTGAGGCCGGCCACCACTCGTAGAGATCGACGGTGGATTCGATGGTCCGTCCGGCGTCCAGCCGGATTCGCGGAGCCTCGTCGATGATGAGGACGTAGGCGGGGTTTCGCAGGTAGAACGAACGCCAGGTGACGCTCCGGCCCTCGGGGTACTCGGGCCCGGTCAGCGTGTACGTCAGGGATTGGTCCGCGTTCCTGAAGGGGTCCGGCAATTCCACGGGCGCGGTGCCCTCGTTGCGCAGGGTGACACGCGCAGTGCGGTATTCCGCCGCGGTGAAGCGCTCCTTGGGCAGATGGAACTGGATGCGCACGGAAGAACCTCCGCTTGAGGTGGAAGGATTCGCCGCGATCGGAATGGGGCGTGGGGGGGCGCTGCTCGTGAGCACGGCCGTGACGAGCAGGGCGGGACATGCCAGGACAAGGGGGCTCATGGCTGGGCGTTCCGGCTCCCATCACTGTTCAACATCTGTTTGTTCCATCCCCGGAGTCGCAGGAGGCAGAGCCCACAGAGCCGCCGCTCCATGGAGTAGTCGTAGCCCATAAGACAGTCGGTTCCGTCCTGGTCGTGCTGTGTCGCGATGGCCCCGGTGGGCTTGCCGTGGATGGGAAAGGGAGCGTGGGGCAGGAAGAGCTGGTGGCCAATCTCATGGGCGATGGTCTGCTCCAGCGTGTTGGAGTTGCTGGCGTAGTTGGTGGCCTGGCCACACTGGACGACCGCGCAGCGGGTCCGGTCGTGGGAGGGAAGATCCTTGGAGAACCCGTTGACCGTGACGCCACCCGGTGCTCGCTCCAGGTTGTAGAGGCCCGAGAACTGGAGCAACAGGATGCCCGGCGTACCCCTGCCAGGAGCTTCATCGAACGCTTTGACGATGATGTCCTTCGCCCAGTCCTTGCAGGCACGATGGTAGGCGCTCTCATCCGGCACCGGAGTGTCAACCTCGGGCTTCGAAAGCAACCGGGGGAGCGCGGCGTCATCGCAGCGCTTCAGGCGCTTCACTTCGGTCCGGAACTCCGCGTACGTGCGGAAGGTGAGCGCATGGGCTCCGGCGGCGTACTGGTCCACCGTGGGGTCGATGGCCGCCTGGCCCTCCCAGGGAAGCCGCTTCACCGCCGCCGCGATGCGCCGGTTGTAGTCCGCCGCGTCCACGTCCGTGACACCGCCACCGCGGTCCACCAGCCGCAGGAACGCGCGCTCGAACTGCTCCTGCACGGGGGCCAGCGAGAAGCCGGAGACACTCGGATGCTTGCGGACGACGCGGGAGATGTGGACCTCGCGCCATGTCTCGAAGACACCGGTAGAGGCGCGCACCGCCGCGGGCAGGGGCGCGTCATCCTCCACGTCCAGCGCCACGCCGCCGTCCTTGCGCCGCTCGTAGGCGAGCTGCACCGTGACGCGCCAGGCATCCCCGGCGATGCGCGAGGGCTGGAACAACACCCCCGTCCTCCCGGCGAAGGCGCCGGACGTCCACGCCTCGCTGTAGGCGGCCCACCCGCGCTTGCGGCAGGGCACGACGCGGAAGGGGAAGACGCCCTCACGCGGCCGGGACTGGGGCGCGTAGCCGCGCTGCTTGGGGAACACGGCGGAGGAGGGCAGGCCCCGCTTTCCACCCACGTCCTTGTGGGCGTTGTCGCCCCTGGGCCGTGAGGCGGAGCACTGCCGGTTCAGCGCCTGCTCCAGGAAGGCGCGGGCGCGAGGCGCATGGCGGGACACGTCCTCGGCCTCGTCCTCCCAGTCCCAGAGGAAGCGCACCCGGCCCAGCGCCCGGGGGGCATCCACCCTGCGGCCCTGGGAGTCCTTCAGCCATGCCCGGGCGAAGATGGGGATGTCCGGCCCGTTGCCCCACGCGGCCCGGTGGTGACGGAAGTCGGTGTCGTCGTTCATCTCATGGGTGTCCGTCTTGAAGACGTTGCTGACGAGCCGGACCTCCGCCTTCTGTCCGGGCGCGGGGAGTCGCCCCAGCGAGGCGGCCAGGTCGCGGTCTCTCGCTTTCGCCAGTACACGCGGGTCGCCGAGCTCCAGCTCGAGTCCATCCACCAGCACGTGGAAGTACGTCCAGGCCACCGGGCACTCCGCCCACCCGCTGCCCTGGAGTGTGAGCTTCAGCTTGTATGGCGAGTGCTCCACGGTGACGACGCCATCCGGGAAGGCCTCGCACACGGCCACGCGGCCGTCCCAGGGAAGGCGATGGTCCCCCGCGGTCAGCTCCTCGCCGGACAGCGCTCGTGTCCACAGGGGCTTCTTCTGGTGGCGGGTGAAGAGCTCCAGCGTCCCGGAGTGCGCGAGCCCACCGGTATGGGTGAGCTGATATCGGAGCTCCACCGGCTCCACCTCGGGCGCGAAGTGGAAGCCGTCCTCACCTCCTTCTGGCGCGGGGAAGGGAGCGGGGCGGTGGCACCGGGACGAGGCGCCGCCGGGCGTGGCGAGCCGGAAGTCCGTCACGCCGAAGTGGGCGGGGCGAAGCCGGTTCCGGTTGCGCCCTCCCGGGGGCGTGAAGGCGACAGTGGCCGTGAGTGCGATGCGAGACATGGAGCCGGGTCAGGCGTCGTGCTGGCGGATGCGCTCGCGCTGGACATCCGCGAGCTGTCCTGTCTCCGAACGGCCGTGGTGCCGCTGGAAGGCGCTCACCTCGGCCCGCGTCCGGGCCCCCCCCGGCGCGCCGCGCCCGGTGTCGAGAAGGTAGGGAGCCTCACGCGAGTCCATCAGGACGATGTGCAGCCGCCGCTGCTTGCTCGTGAAGGTGCTCGTATTTCCCGTCCGGATGGGTGCCGTCCTCGGGCTGACCATGCCGCGTTCCCCCGTGCCTGGATTCGCGATGGTGCCGTGACCTCGTTGAATGCGGCGCGAAGGTACGCGAAGCCCGTACGGCGTCGCGCATGCGAAGAAGCGAAATTCCGCGATGTGTTGGTTGGGTTAACGCTGCTCAACCTGCCGGGTCGGGGAGGCGACGGTGGTCCGGCCGGGTGTACAGGACGGATGATCGCTGGCGGACGTGTCCGGAAGGTTCCTGCCGGATGCCAGCCGGCCACCCGGCCGATGGCGCGGCTCCACGCGCGGGGCCTTCGCGTTGGCCGCCACGAGCGCGGCGCTGGGGCGCCCCGCGGAGTCGCTCCACGGCCGCCACTGTGGCCGTGAGCGTGAGGCGGGACACGGTGCCTATCAGGCGTCGTGCTGGCGGATGAGCTCGCGCTGGACGTCCGCGAGCTGCCCCGTCTCCGGCAGGCCGTGGCGCCGCTGGAAGGCGCGCACCGCGGCCCGCGTCCGGGGGCCCGGTGCGCCGCGCTCCCCGTCGATGGAGAAACCGAGGTTGTGCAGCCGCTCCTGCGCGGCCCGGGCCGCGTCCGAGTCGAAGCCCGCGGGTGACTGGAGCTGGAGCACCCAGTGCAGCGTCACTGACTCCCGCGCGTCCGCGGGCGTGGCGTCCGGGAAGTCCTCGTCGGAGATGGGAGGCGGGTAGGGCGGTGGTGCGCCGCGCGGGGCCGCCGAGGCGGGCACGGACTCGGCCGCGCAGTGGGGCCCGGGGCCTGACGGCGCGGGGAGCTTCAGCAGCAGCTCTCCCGCGGAGAGGCCCGGGACTTCATGGGTGAGCGAGCCGTCCGCGGCGGTCCGCCCGCAGTGCTCCGTCCTTCCCACCGTGAGCACGTATTCGTGGTTGGCGTAGGGCACCTCACGCGGGTCCAGGAGGACGATGTGCAGCCGCCGCTGCTTCAGCGTGAAGGTACTCGTGTTTCCCGTCCGGACGGGTGCCGTCCTTGGACTGACCATGCCGCGCTCCCCCCGTGTCTGGATTCGCGATGGTGTCGTCTTCTTGTTGAAGGCGGCGTCAAGCTAGGTATGGGCCGCAAGACCTCAAGCCCCTGAAGGACCCGGAATCCCGCGAGATGTTGGTTGCGTTGACGCTGCTCAACCTGCCGGGTCGGGGAGGCGACGATGAGTCGGCCGGGTGTACGGGAGGGATGATCGCTACGTGACGAGGACCTGTCCGAGGCGGGCAGTGCCCAATCACTCTTCCGGTTCGTCGGGGTAGGCCGGCTCGCCCTCACGGAGCTGCATGGCGGCGACGAAGCCCACCGCGCCCAGTCCCATGACGAACACGACGGGCCCCAGGGCCAGGCGCATGTTCACCGCCGCCCAGACGAGGCCCAGCCCCACCGCGCCCGCGGGCACGAAGCGCGCCCACGACGGGCGCTCCACCTCCGGCCGCAGCGCCAGCAGCGCGAGCACGGCCAGCAGCGCCAGCTCCACCACCACGGACGCCGGCAAATCCCAGCCGGACAGCGAGACGAAGTCCCCGCCCCGGCTGTAGAGCACGTCATCCGAGGGCCGCCGCGTGTCGATGACCCGCAGCTCTGGAGGGCCTTGCGGCACGGGCGCGTTCTCCGGCAGGCCGTCGAGCCCCGCGCGAACCGTGGCCCACGGCGCGAACAGCGTCAGCAGGCACACCGCCACGCCCGCCAGCGCCACCACGCGGGGCATGAGCACGAGCTGGCGCGGCTCGAACCAGCGCTCCACGACGCCCTCCGGCCCCGCGAGCACCTTGCGCCACTGGTCATGGACGACGAGTCCCGTGCCCGCCAGCCATAGCAGCGGGGTGAGGCCCAGGCCCGACATCCGCACCGCGAGCGCCGCGAGCACGGCCGTGCAGAGCGCCGCGGCCTCGGGGCGCAGCAGCACCTCGGGGACCACCTCCGTGAAGCCTGGAGCCTCGCCCGCCTCGCGCAGCTCCCGCGCCACCAGCAGCACGCCGGCCGCCAGCGCCAGCAGCGTGCCGGGCACTCCCGCGTCGGCGAAGAAGGGGAGGATGGACAGCACCAGCGCGAGGCCAATCAGGCCCACGCCCACCACGCTGGGAGAGTGCGCCGGCACGTTGGCCAGCCACTTCGGCCCGTCATACGCGGGCCGGGACAGCCCGGGGTCCGTCTTGTCCTCGGGCTCCAGCGGGGGCGCGCTGCCGACGGCGTACGGCCGTGCGCGCTCCTCCACCTCCTCGAGGATTTCCTCCGCGTACGCCGGCTCCTCGGCCTTGCGGCCGGGGCGGGAGGCGCGGAGCGCCGGGCGAGAGCCGGTGGCCTGGGGGCTCACCGGCATCTTCGCGCCGCAGTTCTCGCAGTACTTCAGCCGGCCATTCGAGGCTTCGCCGCACTCCGGGCACCGCATGCGTCCCACCTCGTCGGTACAGGCTTGCTAGCGCGCCGCCTCGGCGGGGGCGGAGGGCGCGCTCCCGGTCAGTTCGCGGATGCGCGTGGCCAGCGACTGCGGGTCGATGGGGCCCACGTGCTTGCCCCGGATGATGCCCTGCGGGTCGATGAAGTACGTCTCCGGCACTCCCGCCACGCCGTAGTCCACCGCCATGCGCGAGCGCGGGTCCATGAGCTGCGGGAAGCTGGCCCCGTGCCGCTGGAGGAACTGGCGCGCGTTGTCCTCGGTGTCCTCGAAGACGACGCCCAGGAACACCGCCTGCGAGCCGAACTCGCGGGCGCCCCACTCCAGCACCGGGTGCTCCATCTGGCACGGCGTGCACCAGGACGCCCAGAAGTTGATGACCACCGGGCGGCCCTTCAAGTCCTTCAGGCTGACCCGCTCGCCGCTGTCCAGCGCGCGCAGCACGAAGTCCGGAGCCGGCTGGCCCTTCAGCATGAAGGGCACCTCATGCGGGTTGCGCCCGAAGCCCTTGAAGAGGACCCCGAGCAGCGCCGCGCTGAGGGCCACGAAGCCCAGGGTATAGCGCCAGTTCCACATCACGCCGCCCCCCGCTCCGCGTCACCGCCCGCCAGCGGAGGCGCCGCGCCGGCCTCCGGCGCCGCCGACGTCGCCAGCACCGCCTTCCGGCGCGGCCACAGGGCGATGATCGTGCCCAGCACCAGCAGGGGAATGCTCCACCAGATCCACCCCACCAGCGGGAAGACCCAGACGTTGAAGCTCGCCGTGCCGGCCTGCTCGGAGAAGGCCATCATGGAGATGTAGAGGTCCTCGGCCGCCGTCTCGCGCACCGCCGGGGTGCCGATGGGGTCCGTGCTGCGCTCGTAGTAGTTCAGGCGCGGCCGCTGCTCGGACACCTGGCCGCTGGGGGACGTTACCTCCAGGCGCGCCGCCACGTAGGTGCGGTGGGGCTCCTCGCCGCTGACCAGGCCCAGGTACTTCATCTGGTACCCGTCCAGCTCCAGGCTCTGCCCCTTCCTCACCGTGCCGGACGTGTGCTTCACGTACGCGGACGACGCCGCCACCGCGACGATGATGAGCACGATGCCCAGGTGCACCACGTAGCCGCCGAAGCGCCGCTGCGCCTTGGTGGCGCTCGTCACCAGCGCGGTGAAGAGGCCTTCCTTGCGCTCGGACATGCGGACGCGCACCGGCGCCACCAGCTCGCGCAGGGTGATGAGGGTGACGAAGCCCGCCAGTCCGAAGGTCAGCAGCGGGTAGACGCCACGCAGGCCCGCGGCATAGCAGGCCGCCGTCACCACCAGCCCCGTCACCGCGGGGATGATGAACTGCCGCTTGAGCGTCGCCTTGTCCGGCGTGCCCCACGGCAGCATCGGGCCCACGCCCATGAGGAACAGCACCGCGATGCCACCGGGCACCGCCATCTTGTTGAAGTACGGCTCGCCCACGCTCACCCGGACGCCGCGCACCGCCTCGGACACCAGCGGGTAGACGGTGCCCAGCAGCACGGTGAACGTAATCGCCACGAACACCAGGTTGTTCACCAGGATGCTCGCCTCACGCGACAGCGGAGAGCTGAGCTGTCCCTCGGGCACCAGCAGGTGGCCGCGCGAGGCCAGCAGGCCGATGCACACCAGCAGCAGGATGCCGAGGAACACCAGGAACGTGGGGCCGATGTCCGACTGGGTGAAGGAGTGGACCGAGTTGAAGATGCCCGAGCGCGTCATGAACGTGCCGAGAATGGTCAGCACGAAGGAGGCGAGCGCGAGGCTGAGCGTCCACAGCTTCAGCATCCGCTTGCGCTCCTGCACCATGGTGGAGTGCATGAACGCCGTCGCCGTCAGCCACGGCAGGAAGGACGCGTTCTCCACCGGGTCCCACGCCCAGTAGCCCCCCCAGCCGAGCACGGCGTACGCCCACCACGCGCCGAGGATGATGCCAATGGAGAGGAAGATCCACGCCACCAGCGTCCAGCGGCGCAGGGGCGCCATCCACGCCTCGCCAATCTCCCCGCGCAGGAGGCCCGCGACGGCCACGCCGAAGGGCACCGTCATGCCCACGTAGCCCAGGTACAGCATGGGCGGGTGGATGATCATCAGCACGTGGTTCTGCAGCAGCGGGTTGGGGCCGGGGCCGTCCGCCGGCACCGGGGACACGGCCCCCCAGGGGTTGGCCGGGCCGGCGATGAGGAAGGCGAAGAAGACGCCCACCGCCAGCATGGTGCCCAGCGCGAGCTGCATGTACCGCGCGTGCTCGCGCCGGTGGATGAAGGCGAAGGCGGCGATGAAGCTGCCCATGATGAGCCCCCAGAAGAGGATGGACCCCTCCAGGGCGCTCCACAGAGACACCACGGTGTAGACGAGCGGCGTGTCCCGGCTGCCCACCTGCGCCACGTACTTCACGCTGAAGTCGTGCGTGACGAGCGCGTTCACCATGACGAGGTTCGCGCCAATCATGCAGGCGGCGAAGCCCCACACGGCGCGCAGCACCCACGGGTAGCCCGCATCGCTGCGGCGCATCCCGCTCACCAGGCCAATGAGCGCGCCGAAGGCCGCGAACGCGAGCCCTCCGAGCACCAGGCCGTTTCCGACGGTGCCGTTCACTTCGCCCCCGTGCCCGTGCTGGCCGTGGTGGCGTCGGAGAGCGTCTCACGCCACTTGTTCGGGTCCTCGCCCTCCTTGGGGGCGCGGTACTCGTTGGAGTGGTTCACCATCAGCCGGTTGGAGCTGAAGACGCCGGACTTGTCGTAGGTGCCCTCCACCACGACGCCAATCTTGTCGCGGAACATCTGGGGCGGCGTCTCCGTGGAGCGCACCAGCACGCTGGCCGCGCCCTCCTGGACGCCGTCCGCCACGCGGAAGTGCAGGGTGGTGTGCTCCGCGTTCCACTGGATGCTGCCCGGCTGCACCACGCCGCCCAGGCGGATGGTGGCCGTGTAGGCCTTGTCCCCCTGGCGCAGCATCTCCGAGGGGCTCCAGTAGTAGACGAGGTTCTCACCGATGTCGCCGAAGGCCACGAAGGCCAGACCGGCGCCTGCCACGAGCAGGGCCCCCAGGGCGATGATTCGGTTACGGGCGACGGGCGTCATGGTGGTCACTCCTTGGCGTCGGGCGAGGCCCGGGGACGGCGAACCCAGAGGGACAGGGCGTAGAGGGCGAGCGTGGCAATCGTAATGGCGTAGCAGGCCCAGACATAGCCCCACCCGCCCTGGATGCGGCCGCTGCCCACCTGGGCCAGGAGCATCAGCGTCGAGAGCGTCATCATGTTCAGGCCACCTTCGAGGGGTTGTGGGACGCGCTCATGGGCACGTCACCGGGCAGCGCGTCGGGGAGGGCCACCTCCGCCTGCCGCTCGGCCAGGGCCTGCCGGTAGCGCACCGCCATGAAGAAGAGGGTGATGAAGAGCATGCCGAACGCGGAGACGCGCAAGGGCAGCACCATCTCCGGGTCCACGGTGCGGGGGCTGGACTGCACCTGGTGGAGGCTGCGCCACCAGCGCACGGAGAACCAGACGATGGGCAGGTTGATGGCGCCGATGATGGCCACCACCGCGCTCCACGTCGCGCGCTTCTCCGGGTCCTCCACGAAGCGCCGCAGGACGAGGTAGCCGGTGTAGGTCACCAGCATGATGGCTTCCGACGTCAGGCGCGGGTCCCAGGACCAGTACACGCCCCACGTGGGCCGCCCCCAGATGGCGCCGGTAATCATCCCCGCGGTGCCCAGCACCAGGCCAATCTCCGCGGACGCCTCCGCCGCGGAGTCCAGCTTCCAGCTCGCCTTGAAGAGGTAGGCGACCGCCGCCACGAAGTTGATGAACATGGCCAGCATGGCCATCCACTGGAGGGGGACGTGGACGTACATGATGCGCTGCACGTCGCCCATCTCCCGGTCCGGCGGCGCCCAGGCCAGTCCCAGCCACCAGCCGGCGCCGAGCAGCCCCAGCGCCAGCACGAGCAGGCCCCACTTGATGAACTTGTTCATCCGTCAGTCCTCGATGATGCGCGGGAACAGCACGAACCCTACGCCCCAGTAAATCAGATTGAAGCCGCCCAAAAGTCCCAACCATGAGTTGAACTGATTCATGGGGTCTCCCTGCAGCACGAGGGTCGTCGCCTTGGCTGCGGAGAGGAGGGCCGGGATGACGAGCGGGAACAATAACAGAGGGAGCAGCACGTCCCGTGCCCGGGCATTGCTGGAAATCGCGGCGTAGACAGTGCCCGGGGCACTGAGGGCCAGGCAGCCGAGCAGGAGGATGAGGCCCAGGTCCATGAAACTGGTGACGATGCGCACCCCGTAGAGGGCCACCATGACGGGGACGAGCAGGGCGCCCAGCGCCGTCAGCAGGAGGGTGTTGCCCAGGGCCTTGGAGAGGAAGATGGCGCGCGCGTCCGCGGGGGCGAGCCGCACGCCGTCCATGCACGCGTTCTCCGACTCCACGCGGAAGGACTCGCCCAGGGCGAGCACGCTGGCGAAGAGGATGGCGAGCCAGAAGTAGCCGCCGGCGTTCTTCTCCAGCAGCTTCGTGTCCGGCCCCAGCGCGAAGGAGAACATCAGCAGCGTGGCCAGCGCGAAGAAGATGATGGCGTTGAGTCGCGCGCGGGTGCGCCACTCGATGAGGAGGTCCTTGCGCAGCAGGGCCAGGGTGGCCGCGACGAGGCCGATGGCGCGGGGACGCGGGGGGGTGGTGCTCATGCGGCCACCGCCCGTCCGTCCTGCAGGTGCAGGCGCTCCTCGCACAGGGTCAGCCCCTGCTCGATGAGGTGGGTGGCGAGGACCACGGTGACGCCGCTGGATTTCAGCTCGCCGATGATGCGCTCCATGTCGCGGATGCCCTGGGGGTCCAGCTCGCCGAAGGGCTCGTCCAGCAGGGCAATGGCGGGGGCCTTCAGGAGCAGCCGGGCGATGGCCAGGCGCTTGCGCATGCCGGCGCTGAAGCTGCGCACCGGGCTGTCCGAGCGCTGCGTGAGGCCCACGCGGGTGAGCAGCGCGCTGGCGGCGTCCTGCGGGGAGGGGATGCCCAGCAGCCGGGCCAGCACCGTGAGGTTCTGGTGCGCGGTGAGGTCCTCATAGAGGAAGCTGGCGTGGGACAGCAGCGCCACGTCGCGGCGCACGGACTCGCGATCCGCCATGGCGTCGCGGCCCAGCACCTCCACGCGCCCGGCGGTGGGGCTGAGGGCCGTGGCCACGAGGCGCAACAGGGTCGTCTTACCGGAGCCGTTGTGTCCGGTGAGCAGGAGGGAGCGTCCGGCGGGCAGCGCGTAGGTGAGACGCGCCAGGGCCCAGCGGCGCCCATAGCGCTTGCTCACGTCGTGCAGCGCGAGCGCGGGGGCGGGGAGGGGTGGCATCGGCGGCTCGGATTCGTATCTGGAATCGGGACTGTCCACCAGTGAAACCCGGGCGGACGGCAGGTCGGTGACGGGGCGGGCCCCTGATCGGAAAGGCTTTTCTCACGAATGGGGTCCGAGGTGCCCGCACGGTGCGTCCGGTTTCCACCGGCGGGAGCGTCCACCGCTCGCCAGCTCCCCGGCCCCGCCGGGCGTACGGTCGCCGGGGACCCATCGGTGCCTACCCTCGGAATGGCATTCCCCCTGCACATGCGCGGCGAGGGTTCTCCTCAGGGGAGGAGGCGGGCGAGAGGGGTCTCCTCCGCGCGGAGGGCGTGATGGCGACGGGCAAGGTGCTACGCAGGGCGGTCAAGGCAGCGGCGGCGGGGGTGATGCACTACAGCGGGCTGCGAAGGGCGATGGCGGCATACCGGCGTTCGCAGTCCGGGGGGCGGCGCATCCTCATCGTCAGCTACCACCGCGTGGTGAGTGACTTCACGGGGGAACTGCAGCGCTCCATCCCCGGGCTGCTCATCTCCCAGGAGACATTCCGGCGTCACCTGGAGGAGGCCCAGGCGGCGGGCTTCGAGCTGGCCTCCATGGGGGACGCGGTGGACGTCATGGCCGGACGCCGCGTCGCGAAGAAGGACCTGTGTGTCGTCACCTTCGACGACGGCTATCGGGACGTGTACCGGCATGCCCGGCCGATCCTCAAGCAGATGGGCGTGCCGGCCATCATCTATCTGCCCACGGCCTTCATCGGCACCGACAGGCGCTTCAACCACGACCGGCTCTTCCACCTGCTGCGCCGGGCCCAGGAGCGGCACTACCGGCCGGTGTACGACACGTTGCCCGCGCCGTCGCTGGAGCTGCTCGGGCCCATCCTCTCCGGACAGAAGACGGTGTCGGCCGCGCTGGACGACTTCATCGGCGAGCACCCGACGTGCGTGCTGACGGACATCATCGACGCGCTGGAGCAGCAGCTGGGCGGCGGCAAGGACCTGGTGCCGGAGCAGGGCGACATCATGAACTGGGACGAGGTGCGCCGCATGGCGCGCGACGGCTTCGAGTTCGGCGCGCACACGCTGGGCCACACGGTGCTGACGCTGGAGCCGACGGAAGTCGTGGAGCGGGAGATTCTCGAGTCCAAGCGCACCATCGAGCGCGAGGTGGGCATCACCGTCCGAGATTTCGCCTACTGCAATGGCTGGTACTCGGACGAAATCATCCGCGTGCTGTCGTCCAACGGCTTCCGCTCGGGCGTCACCACGGAGGACTTCCCCAACCGCATCGGCGGCGACCCGTTCACCCTCAAGCGCAAGGTGCTGTGGGAGAACTTCAGCCTGGGCATGACGGGGGATTACTCGTCGGCCCTCACCGGCTGTCAGCTCGACGACTGCTTCGGGGTGCTGGGCATGAGCCACCCGGTGCCGGGCAAGCGCCCCCACCAGCTGCGCGCCGGCGCGAGGGGAAACGAGGCGGTGGTGGGCCCGGCCGTCCAGCGCTCGGAGGCCTCCCGCTCCGTGGTGTCGGCGAACGTGATGAGCGCGGAGGCGGCGTCGGCGGTGAAGGAGGTTCCGTGAGCGGAAGTCCCACGCCGGCCGCGTCCGGGGATTCGTTCCTCGGCCGCGCCGGCCCCCTGGTGCTGGCCCGGCTGTTCACCGCCGGGCTGACGCTGTCCATTCCCCTCGTGCTCGCCCGGGTGCTGCACCTGGACGAGTACGGCACGTACTACCAGCTCTTCCTCATCGCCACGACGCTCTACTACGTCCTGCCGTTCGGCGTGGTGCAGAGCCTCTACTACTTCCTGCCCCGCGCGGAGGCGAAGCGGCCGTACCTGGGGCAGACGCTGCTGTTCATGTCCGCCGCGGGCCTCGTGGGTGCCGCGGCCGTGTGGGGCCTGCTGGGGTACGTGGCGGGGTGGTTCTCCAACCCGGCGCTGGCGGAGTACCGGCTGCCGCTGGCCGCGTACACCGCCTTCCTGCTGGGGAGCTTCCCGCTGGAGGTCTCCCTCACCGCGCAGGGGCGCACGCGCGCGTCCGCGGCCGTCTACCTGGTGTCCGACGCCGCGCGCGCGGCGGTGATGGTGGTGCCGCCGCTGCTGGGCGCGTCCCTGTACGGGATGATGGTGGCGGTGGCCGCCTTCGCGGCGCTGCGCTACGTGGCCACCTGGGCGGTGTCGCTGCGCGGCCTCACCGGCCCGCTGGTGAGCCGCGCGCTCTTCCGCGAGCAACTGGCCTACGCGGCGCCCTTCGGCGCGGCGATGTTGCTGGCCATTCCGCAGCAGAACGCGCACCTGTACGCGGTGGCGGGCACGGTGGCGCCGGCGCTCTATGCGCTGTACCGCGTGGGCTGCTTCCAGCTCCCGGTGGTGGACCTGCTCTACACGCCCACCAGCGAGGTGTTGATGGTGCGCCTGGGCGAGCTGGAGCACGAGGGCCGCGAGGAGGAGGGCGTGGTGGCCTTCCGCGAGGCCTCGGGGAAGCTGGCCTATGTCTTCCTGCCCTTCGCGGCCTTCCTCTTCGCGGCGGCGCCGGAGTTCATCGCGGCGATGTTCGGCGAGAAGTTCCTGCCCGCGGTGCCCGTCTTCCGCGTGAGCGTGCTGGGCGTGGTGCTGTCCATCCTGCCCATGGACGGGACGCTGCGCGCCCGGGGGCAGACGCGCGCCATCTTCGCCTCGTACGCGGTGAAGGCGGCGGTGACGGTGCCGCTCGTCTGGCTGGGCGTGAGGCACCTGGGGCTGATGGGAGGCATCGGCGCGTGGGCGGTGGCGGAGGTGGTGGGCAAGGCGATGCTGCTGGCGCGGGTGCCGGCGGCGCTGTCCACGTCCCGGCTTCGGCTGGGGGTGGTGGACGTGATTCCCTGGCGGGAGCTGGGCAGGGCCTCGCTGGCCGCGGGCGCCGCGGCGGTGGGCGTCTTCCTCCTGAGGGCCGCGGCGGAAGGGGCCTTCGGCCACCTGCCGGAGGGCTTCCTGTGGCGCGTGCTGCCGCTGGCGTCGGCCGGGGTGCTGTTCGTCATGGCCTACGTGGCGGCGCTGTACGCCACGGGGGTGCGTCCGCTGCGCCTCCTCGCGGCGCTGCGTCCGCGCAGGGAGGGGTGAGCGTCGGGAAGTAGACGCGTGGGGGGCACTTCCGTCCCCACGGGTGGGTACCTAGTTTCCTGGCCGTCGGGGAAACGGGGTGAGGGAGGCGTGATGGGTGTCGACGCGATGACGTTCTACCGGCTCGCGCGCGGGCTGAAGAAGCGGGGAGTTCCCCTGCTGCCAGCCCTCCTGCGCAAGGCCATCTACCATCTGCACAGCTCATACATCCCCGAGGACGCCGAGATTGGCGAGGGGACGCAGCTCGGCTACGGCGGCATCGGCGTGGTCATCCACAAGGCGGCGAAGATAGGGAATCACTGCCTCATCTCGCAGCAGGTGACCATCGGCGGGCGCTCGGGGCTGGAGGGCGCGCCCGTCATCGGTGACTACGTGCGTATCGGGGCGGGGGCGAAGATTCTCGGCAACATCCGCATCGGTGACTTCGCCGTGATTGGCGCCAATGCGGTGGTGCTGAAGGACGTGGCTCCAGGCACGGTGGTGGCCGGCGTGCCGGCGAGGGTCATCCGCCAGGATCCGGATCCGCTCACGACCTACGAGCGGGAGATGGGGCTGCTGCCCCAGCGCGCACGGCTGACGCCCGTGCCTCCCGCGACATCATCCCTGCGGCAGTAGGTGGGAGGCGCCATGAGAGTGCTCCTCGTCGGGGACTACCCGCCTCCGTACGGCGGTGTGGCCATCCACGTACAGCAGCTACACGGTTACCTGCGCGGCTGTGGGGTCGAAGCAAAGGTGCTGGACATCGGGAAGGGCGGCCGGCCGGCTCCGGACGTCCTCCCGGTGCGAAGCCCCACCCACTTCGGCCTCCGGCTGGCGGGGTTCATCTCCTCGGGGTGGACGGTGCACGTCCACACCAGCGGCAACAACCCGAAGTCCTGGGTGCTGGCGGGAATGGTGGGCGGGATGCCGGGCTTCCGGTCATCCCGCGTCATCACCCTCCACTCGGGGCTGCTTCCGGACTACCTGGCGGCCTCTGGAGCCCGCCGCAACTTCGCTCGCGTGGTGCTGGCCGGCTACGCGCGCGTGGTGGCCGTGTCCGGCGCGGTGCGGGACGCGCTGGTGAAGTGCGGTGTGCCCGGGGAGAAGGTCGTCGTCCACCCGGCCTTCTGCGCCTCGCAGGTGCGGCCAGGAGGGGTGCCTCCCGTGGTGGAGGCGGCGCGCGCCCGGCGCAAGCCGCTGCTGGCCATGGCGCACCACCCCTCGCCCGTGTACGGGCGGAAGCTCGCGTTCCGCGCACTGCGGCTGCTGGCGGAGGCGTACCCGGACGTGGGGCTCGCCCTGTTCGGGCCGGGGACGGACTCGGAGGCGTTCCTGCGCGACGTCCGCGAGCTGCACGTGGCGGGGAACCTGGAGGTCCTCGGGGAGCTGGAGCACTCCGCGGCGCTCGGGCTGATTGCGCGCAGCGACGCCTTCCTCCGGCCCACCACGCATGACGGGGATTCCATCTCCGTCCGCGAGGCGCTGGCCCTGGGGGTGCCGTGCGTGGCGAGCGACGTGTGCCCCCGGCCCGAGGGGACGCGGGTGTTCGCGGCGGGTGATGCGCGGGACCTGGCCCGGAGCGTGTGCGAGGCCGTGGCGGCGGGGCCGGCGCTCCATCCGCCGGTGGACGTGGGGCCGGACCTGCTCGCGCTCTACTCGGAGCTGGCCGGCGGGGCGCCGGACGCGGCGACTCATTCCAGGAAGTCACACGAAGAAGGACTCGACACAGGAGAGACGAGACATGCGGCGCAGTGATGACATGGACCTGGCGCGCCGGGCGCTCCGCGGGCGTGACCTGGTGGTGTTCTCCAACGACTGGGATGGGGACCCGCTGTCCAAGGTCCACATCATGCGGATCCTCTCCCGGGAGAACCGCATCCTCTGGGTGAACAGCATCGGCAACCGCGCGCCGCGCGCCAACGCGCACGACGCGAAGCGCATCCTCGGCAAGCTGGAGAAGTTCACCCAGGGCATCCAGGAGGTGGAGCCCAACCTCTTCGTGCTGTCGCCGCTGGCGATTCCCTTCTACGGCTCGGAGCTGGCGCGCAACGCCAACCGGCACCTGCTGCGGCTCCAGGTGCTGCGGGCCATGAAGCAGCTGAACTTCAAGAGGCCCATCTCCTGGAGCTTCCTGCCCGCGTCCGCGCCGGTGTCCGGCACCCTGGGCGAGGACTTCGTCGTCTACCACTGCGTGGACGAGTTCTCCGCCTTCAGCGACACCAACGGCCGCCACATCGCGGAGCTGGAGGCGCGCCTGCTGCGCCGCGCGGACCTCTGCATCACCTCCGCCGAGCGGCTGCGGGACAACAAGTCGAAGCTCAACCCGCGCACGGTGCTGGTGCGGCACGGCACGGACTTCACGCACTTCGTGAAGGCGTGCGACGCGGCCACGCCCATTCCCGCGGACATCGCGAACCTGCCCAGGCCCATCATCGGCTTCTTCGGGCTGGTGGCGGACTGGGTGGACCAGGAGGCCCTCATCGCCACGGCCCGTGCCCACCCTGAGGGCTCGGTGGTCATCATCGGCAAGACGACGCCGGACTGCGACGACTCGGCCCTGCGCCGGGAGCCCAACATCCACATGCCAGGCCGCAAGCCGTACGCGGACCTGCCCGGCTACAGCAAGGCCTTCGACGTGGCGCTGATGCCCTTCAAGGTCAGCGAGCTGACGCTGAACGCCAACCCGCTGAAGGTGCGCGAGTACCTCGCCGCGGGCCTGCCGGTGGTGTCCACGGACCTGCCCGAGGTCCGCAAGGTGGGGCTGTGCAAGATTGCCTCGGACACCGGGGACTTCGTGCGCAAGGTGGATGAGTGCCTCGCGGAAGGGCCCGGGCCCAGCCGCGAGCGCGCGGAGAAGATCTTCAGCGAGAGCTGGGACGCTCGCGTCGAGGAGATCCGCCACCACGTGGGCGTCGCGATGACGGCGGCCGGGAAGCAGCTCTAGGTGCGGCCCGTCACGAGGCGTTCCAGTTGCGCGTAGCGGCGGGCCACGCGCGCGTAGTCGGCCGGACGGATGGCCGGCTGCGCGTGCGTCCGCGCGAGGTCCGCCTTGGCCTCCAGGTAGTCCGTTCCCCCTCGCTCCATCAGGCGGGCGGCATCCGCGTCCGCCAGCGAGAGGGGGATGCCCAGCCGCTCCTGCATGAGCTGGCGCAGGGAGCGGTCCAGCTCGGGGAGCAGCTCGCGCTCCACCTTCGCGCGGCGCATCAGCCAGCCCATGCTGCGCACGTACTCCAGCGCCGAGCGGTGCCGCTCCACGCGCAGCGGGCGGGGCGCACCGAAGCGGGTGCCCCGGGACACGGTGTAGAGCAGTCCCACCGCCAGCACCTGCGCCACGAAGACCCAGATTCCGCGCGACAGGGGCGGCGGTGGCGCGAGCTGGTGGTGGAACTCGTCGAACAGCAGCGGCCCCCGCGCCGAGAGCGCGTCCCAGAAGCGCAGGTTGTCCAGCAGCTCCATGCGCCGGTTCTCCGCCAGGTCCGCGCCCGCGAGCACGTACACCTCGCCGGAGCCGAGCGGCCAGCGCCACACCGCCGCCGCGCCGCCCAGGCCCGCCAGGGGCACGGCGTCCTCATGGCCCATGCGCACGCCCCTGTCTCGCGACACCCGCAACCCGGTGAGGCCCCGCAGCGGCCCGGCGGGAATCCACACGTCCACCGTGGTGCCCCCCGCGTCCGCGAGATTCGAGTCCAGACCGCGGCTGCTCGCCGGCATCAGCGGGCCCGCCTCCAGCCGCAGCCAGTCCTCCAGCGCCGCCTGGTGCTGCCCCAGCTCACGCGGGGACAGGTACACCAGCGTGCCGCCGCCCCGGACGAAGCGCTCCAGCGAGGACACCTCGTCCTCCGACACCGGTTGGCCCCTGGGCGCCGCCAGCACCACGGTGCGCGTGGCCGGGGAGAGTGACTCCAGCGAGGCGGTGTGCGCGTCGACGGCCCGCCCGCCCTCGCGCAGGTAGAGGTAGAGCGCCCTGGCTCCCTGGGGACCGGTGTTCTCCACGGTGGGCACCACGGACTCGGGTGCCTCCTCGCGCGTGGCGAGTCCCACCGCCAGGGCCAGTGAGATGAGCACGCCGAAGACGAGCGCGGTCCGGAGGTTCTTCACCGCGAGCCCTCCACCGCCAGCGTGCCGTTCAGGTGCTCCACGGCCGCGACGAAGCGCGCCGCCTCGTCCGCCGGCACCGGGGCCAGCGAGTAGAAGGCCCGGTCATACCAGCCCACCAGCCGCTCCACCTCGCTCACCACCGGCGCGGGCGCGCCCCGGCCCGGCAGCTCCGCCGCCAGCTCGCGGTTCGTCTTCACCCGGTCCGGCCGCGCCAGCCGCTTCTGCTCCAGCGCGGACAGCAGGCCCAGCAGCCCTTCGCGGATGGCCTCTCGCGCGTCGGCCGCCAGCGCTTCCCGCGCGCGCCGCAGATGCTCGCCCGGCGAGTCCAGCACCAGTGGCGCTTCGGTCAGGGCCAGCGCGCCGGGACTCGCGGTCTTCAGGCCGCGGCGCCTGCTCAGCTTCAGCACGCCCCACAGCACCACGGCCAGGGCCAGTCCCAGCATCACCGCGCGCGTGGCCACCGCGAAGCCCTGGGCCTCGCTCGACTCGAAGAGGCTCTCCAGCCACGCCTCCAGCTCGCGCATCAGCCGTTTCACCACGTCTCCATGGCGCTGGCGCGCGCGGGCGAACTCCGGCCGGTCGAGGATGGCCTTCAGCCGCTCCGGCTCACTCATGGGCGGCGCCGCGGTGGCCTTCTCGGCCGCCTCCTGGAGCGCGCAGGAGTGTTCGAGGAAGGTGGCCAGTTGCTTCGCGCGCTCGGGCGCGGAGGCGTCCCTGGCGGCGGGAGGCAGCGGCATGCCGCCCAGGCGAGCGGACAGCCCTTCCACCATCGCGGGGAGCTCCGCGGGGCGTGCCTCCGCCGTCTCCTCCAGCAGCCGCGTGGTGGACTCGCGCTCGGCGCAGGGCAGGGCGGCCAGCAACATCAACAGGGACAGGCCAGGCACGGAGTCCTCGCGAAGAAGGGGGCGTCAGGCGGCCTGGGGCGCGGCGGACGGCGCTTCCATCCGCCGCTCCAGGTCGAGCCCCTCCCGGCGCACGCGCATGTCCAGGTAGAAGATGGAGCAGAAGACGAAGTAGATGGGCGTGAAGCACGCCTGCGCGGCGACCTGCAGCAGCTCCGCGGGGACCAGCAGGTACTGGGGCGTGCGCGACAGGGTCCCCGCGTCGAAGGGGCTGCCGTATTGCGCCAGCACCAGCCAGGTCGGAATCTGCGACACGAGCTGCACCGAGATGAGGATGAGGCTCATCACGGTGTAGAGGACCATCGCCCGCACCACCACCCGGCCCAGGAAGCCCGGCTCGACGCGGCCGGACAGCAGGGCCCCCGAGCGGCGGAAGGCCTCCCACGCCCCCACGTCCTCCATGGCCATCACCGGGGGCAGCAGCAGGAAGCGCAGGAAATACCAGAGCATCGCGGCGATGAGGCCCAGGCCCGCGAGCAGCGCCCCCACGCCTCCGAGGACGGCGCCCAGGACATTGGAGCCGCTGGCGACCGCCGCCGCGATTCCCAGGCCCGCGACGACGGCCCCCGGAACGAGGAACAGCAGGGTGACAAGTGTCGACCAGCCCAGCGAGATGACGTAGGCGCCCGTCAGCGGGCCCACCCGGGAGAAGGCACGGCGCAGGGCGTCTCCCGGGCGCACGGGCTCTCCCAGGTGCACCGACACCACGTACCGGGAGGCCGTCAGGGTGGCCAGCCAGTAGCTCCAGAAGAGGAACACGAAGAGCACGGCCCACAGCGCCATGGCCACGCCCGCGTCGCCCAGGAGCGTCATCGGGTCCAGCTCCGAGCGGGACTGTGCGTCCCCGGAGTAGAGCAGCGGGGCCAGACGCTGGATGGCGAGCGTGGTGGCCTTCGTCGCGATGAAGTTCACCAGCGAGAAGCCGAAGCTCAGCACGAAGAGCGGCTTGAAGTGGGCACGCCAGAAGGTGGCGGCACGGTCGATCATCTCGCCCATGGCGAGGGGGCGCAGCTCGGGGACGGCGGAGGTGGGGCTCACGGTCGGCGCAGCATAGCCTGCGCGGGGCACGCGGCCAGCAGGGCCCGCGCCGCCGCCGCCGGGTCCTCCGCCTCCAGCACCGCGGAGATGACCGCGAAGCCCGCGGCGCCCCGCACGTCTCCTGCTCGCTCGGGGGTGATGCCGCCGAGCGCCAGCGCGGGGCAGGGCAGGGCGGCCGCCAGGGCCTGGAAGCCGTCGGGGCCGAGCTGAGCCCGCGTATCCCCGGGCTTGGAGCCGGGGGCGAACACCGGGCTCACCAGCGCCAGGTCCGCTCCGCTCGCGGCCCGCGCTTCCTCCATGTCATGCACGGCCGCGCTGATGAGACGCCCGGAGGGCAGGTGGGGGCGCACGTCCTCCGGCGCCGCTCCCTGGGCGGGCAGGTGCAGGTGCGCGCCGAGGAGCAGCGCCACGTCCAGCCGGCCATTGATGAACAGCGGGTTGCCCCGCTCCCGGCACAGGTCCGCCAGCAGGCGGGCCTCTTCCAGGAAGCGGCGCCCGGTGGCCTCCGGGTGGCGGTGCTGCACGGCCACCTCGGGGCCCGCCTCCAGCGCGCGGGCGAGCGCGCCCAGCAGCCGCCCGGGCGGCAGCCGCCAGTCGGTGATGACGACGAGCCGGGGGAGGGCGGGCGGCGCCACCACGGGCCCTCGGGGGCTACTGGTGGACGAGCCCGTCGATGGGGCTGGACGCGGAGCCGTAGGCCTTCCTCGGGATGCGGCCGGCGAGGTACGCGTCGCGGCCCGCCTCCACGGCCTTCTTCATGGCCACCGCCATGCGGACGGGGTCCTTCGCGCCCGCGATGGCCGTGTTCATCAGGATGGCATCCACGCCGAGCTCCATGGCGATGGCCGCGTCCGACGCCGTGCCCACGCCCGCGTCGACGATGACGGGCACCTTCACCGTCTCCAGGATGAGGCGGATGTTGTGCGGGTTGCGGATGCCCAGGCCGCTGCCGATGGGAGCCGCCAGCGGCATCACCGCCGCGCAGCCCGCGTCCTCCAGCTTGCGCGCGGTGATGGGGTCGTCGCTGGTGTAGGGCAGCACGGTGAAGCCCTCCTTCACCAGGATGCGCGCGGCCTTCACCGTCTCCTCGACGTCGGGATAGAGCGTCTTCTCGTCGCCGAGCACCTCGAGCTTCACCCACTTGCTCATGCCCAGCTCCTCGGCGAGCCGGCAGGTGCGCACCGCGTCGTCCGCCGTGTAGCAGAGGGCGGTGTTGGGCAGCAGGCGCAGGCGGTTGCGGTCGATCCAGTTCATCAGCGACGCCTCGCCCGTGGCCTTCAGGTCCAGGCGCCGCACGGCCACGGTCACCATCTCCGTGCCGGAGGACTCGTGGCAGCGCTTCATGACCTCGTGGCTGGGGTACTTCCCCGTGCCGAGGATGAGGCGCGAGCTGAACGTGACTCCGGCGATGGTGAAGGGCTTGTCCTGGATGCTCATGGCAATCTCCTAGCCGCCACCGACGAAGGTGACGATTTCCACGCGGTCCCCGGGCTGGAGGCGGTGCTCGGGATGACGTGCGCGGCGCACCACCTCCGCGTTCACCTCCACGGCCACGCCGGGACCGCCCACCTGGAGCGACTCCAGCAGCGACGAGAGGGTGATGCCCTCCGGCACCTCGCGCGTCTCTCCGTTGACCCAGACCTGCACGGCGTCGTGGCTCCTTGCGACAGGGACCTGGGCACGGACTACAGGGGGCACCCGGCGCTGTCAACGCGCTCTCCCATGGATGCGTCCGCCCGCGTCATCGCTATACTCGCGGTCATGCTCATGGCTCCCAGCAGGCATCTCGCCTCCGCGCTGGTGTTGACGCTGTCCCTGCCCGCCATCGCCTCCGAGCCGGCCATGCTGGATGCGCCGGTCCACCGCGACGCCCCCGTCCTCCATGGCCACCGCTACGCCTTCGTCGCCGGGGGCGTGCTGGCGCTGGGCGGGCTGGGGTTGGGCTTCCTCGCCCAGGGAGAGGCGAAGCGCGCCCAGAGCCTGGAGTCCGCCCGGGACGCTCGCGCCACCCTGGACCGGGCTCGCACCGCCGCGGCCACCGCCAACCTCCTCCACGCCACCGCGGGCGCCGCCGTGCTGTACGGGCTGGTGCTGGAGCTGCTCCCCCCGCGGGCCGCCGACGCGGCGAGCCTCACCTATCGCTTCTGACCGGGGCCCCCTTGTCCGCCCGACTTCCGCCCCGACTGCTCGCGCTGGCCGCCGTGCTGGCCGCCGCGGCCTGCTCCATCGAAGTGGACGACGTGGCCGGCCGTACGTGCACGGACGACTCCGAGTGCCCGGCCTCGTACGCCTGTGTGGAGGGGCCGGACGGCCAGCGGGGCTGCGAGGTCATCTACCCGCCGCGCTCCACCGCGGATTCCGGCACCGACGCGGGGACGGACGCCGGGAGCTGAGCCCCACCATGAAGAGACTCCTCGCGAGCGCGTCCCTCTCCGTCTGCGCGGCCCTGGCCTGCACCATCGAGGTGGCGGACTTCACCGGCAAGAAGTGCGAGTCCGCCAGTGACTGCCCGGAGCCGTACGTCTGCGTCGCCGCGCGCCCGGGCGAGGGGCGCACCTGCGAGGTGCTGGGCCTGCCGGGCACCCGTGACGTGAACGCGGGGCCCGTGCCCACGTGGTGCGCGGACATCGAGCCCATCCTCGCCGCGAGCTGCGTGAGTTCGTGCCACGGCGCGGACACCTCGGGCAGCGGCAACTCCACCTTCCGCCTGGACTACTACGCGCCGGACGCCGGCGGCGTCCCGGGGGCCCGGGCGAAGGCGGAGCGCATCCGGCAGCGCGCGTCCGTCTTCCAGGACATGCCGCCGCCGGAGGGCTCCGTCCCCATTCCCACGGCGGAGCAGCGCGCCCTCATCGCCCGCTGGGCGGAAGGGGGCGCCCCGCTGTGCGTTGACGGAGGCGTGGACGCGGGCCTCCCCGACGGTGGTGCGGACGGCGGCTCCTGACGCCAGTCACATCATCCGGTGTGCCCGGAGGAGGGTAGGCCAGGGACTCCCGGTGGGAATGCGCATTCCCACTCGCGGTACGGCCCAGGGCCTTGTTCCCGCCATGGCGGCCGGGCGGCCGGGCGCTCCGTGTGCGGCCCGGTGCCCCTGTGTCATCCCGCGCTCCTGACAAGCCCTGTTCAAGGTCCGAGGCCACGCTCACTTTCAGCCCAACGCCGGGGGAGACGCCCTTCCGGTCCACAGGGAAAGGAGCAGGGATATGCGCAAGCTCATGATGGCGGTCACCGCGGTGGCGGGACTGGCGCTGGTTTCGGGTTGCAAGCGTGAAAGCGTCGAGTCCGAGCAACGCGATGTCGCCGAGGCCCAGCAGGAGGCCCAGCAGGAGACGGCGGAGGCCCGCCAGGAGGCGCAGGAGGAGTCGGCCGGCGCGCAGCAGGAGGCGCAGGAGGAGATCGCCAGCGCGCAGCAGGACGTCCGCGAGGAGGAACAGGACGTCACCGAGGCCCAGCGCGAGCAGCAGGAGGAGCTGCGCGAGGACACGGCGCAGGGGGGCTCCGGCATGGCCGGTGCCACCGCGGCGGCCACCAGCGTGAATGGCCGCGTGCTCTCCACCGAGGGTGACTCGCTCACCCTGGTCGACACCAGCACCAACAAGCAGATCAAGCTGAAGACGAACGACCAGACCCGCATCCTGCAGAACAACGCCCCGGTGAAGCTGGATGACGTCACCGAGGGGAGCCAGGTCCGCGCCTCCTACGTCATGGAGGGCAAGGACATGGTGGCCCGCGAGCTGACAGTCACCCAGCCGGCGCAGAAGAAGCAGTAGTCCGCGAGGCGCGGTGGCCGGCCCGTTTTCTCGCGGGCCGGCTCGGACGGCTCCCGTTCCGGCGGGGGCCGTTCCCTTTTATTCCTGAATCCGTGTTGGGAGGTTGGGAGGGTGTGTCGGACGTGGGTGGTAGGAGGGACCCGTGAGGTTTTCTCACGCCTTCCCAACCCAGGGGAGGACTTTCCGCCCAGGAGGCATATGGCCACCCACCACCCGGAGCACCCCGCTTCCAAGCCCTTCATCCTCTTCTCCACCGGGGCCACGTCGTATGAGCTGGTCCGGTTCCTCGGTCCCCGGGGGCCGGGGGAGATGCTGCTCGCGCGCCGGCACTACGCGGACACACCCGGTGACCTCGTGGTCATCAAGCGGTTGCAGGACGCCGGGGATGCCCAGGGACGCGCGCGCCTGCGCGAGGAGGTCAAGCTGCTCATGCAGCTCAGCCATCCCGCCATCGCCCAGGTGTTCCTGGTGCGCGTGCACGAGGGCTCGCCGCACCTGGTGATGGAGTACGTGGAGGGCCACAGCCTGGAGACGCTCACCAGCTTCGCGGCGCTGCGGCGCAGGCCCTTCTCGGAGGCCTTCGGCGCCTACGTGGGCGCGGAGGTCGCGGACGCGCTCCACCACGCCCACACCCTGGAGGACGCGCGGGGCCAGCCGCTCGGCATCGTGCACCGGGACGTGTCTCCGCGCACGCTGCGCCTGGACGTGCATGGCCGGGTGAAGCTGGCGGACTTCGCCATGGCCTGGGCGAAGCTGCCGGGCCGCGTGGGCACGGAGGGCCATGTCGTCCGGGGGGACCTCGCGTATGCCTCCCCGGAGGCGCTCATGCGCCGGCCCCTGGACGGGCGCTCGGACCTGTTCTCCCTGGGCGTGGTGCTGCTGGAGCTGCTCACCGGACTGCACCTGCTGGACCTGGAGGACGTGGAGCGCGCCGCGCTGGCCACCGGCCCCCTCCCGGAGGCGGAGTCGCTGCTCGCGGAGGTGCCCAGCTGGCTGCCCGCGCCCATGATGGCGGCGCGCATGGCGTGCCTCACCCCGGAGCACGTGGAGCGCGCCACGCAGGGGCTGTCCGGCTCCATGCGCGCCATCCTCGGGCGGCTGCTCCGGCGTGAGCCTTCCGAACGCTTCCAGTCGGGGCTGGAGCTGAGGGACGCGCTGCGCGGCGTGCTGGCCGGGCTGGGCTACACCTACGGCCCCCGTGAGGCCGAGCGCGAGGCCGCCCAGGTGCGCCGTGATGCCCGCTCCCGCCGCCGGTCCGCGGACGTGCTGCGGTGGGAGGACTCCGCGCCGCCTCACTCCCACCGGCCGGCGTCCACGCCGGAGTCATGAGCGGGGGCCTGGAAGCACGCATTCGTGTCGGACACTGGCGCCAGGGCGCGGGTGGCGCTTGTCTCGCGCTCCCGGCCGGGCAGACTGCCGCGCATGGGTGACGTGAACGAGCTCCACCAGCGCTGGTGCATCGCGGACGGACACGCGGACTCCCTCATGTGGAACCGCGACCTGTGCGCCCGCTCCGAGGAGGGACATGTCGACTTCCCCCGCCTGCGGGAGGCGGGGGTGAAGCTGCAGTGCTTCACCATCGTCACCCGGGGCTTCCCCTTCATCGGAGGCTTCCCGGTGTTCGCCGCGTGGCGGGGCTGGCCTCGCGAGGCACGCGCGAGCGAGTGGACGCGCGCCCTGTGGCAGATAGAGCGCATGGAGGCGTTCTGCCGCGCCTCCGGGGATGCCGCGCGCATCACCACCACCGGGGCCGCGCTGGAGGACAACCTCGCCCAGGGAAGGCTGTCCGCGGTGCTGGGCGTGGAGGGGGGACATGCCATCGAAGGCCGGGTGGAACGGCTGGCGGAGCTGCACCGGCGCGGCGTGCGCTTCATGGGCCTCACCCACCTGTCCAACAATGACCTGGGGGGCTCCTCGTTCCCCATGATGGGCAACCGGGGCCTGACGCCGCTGGGCCACGAGGTGATGGAGGAGATGGCCCGCGTGGGCCTCAGCGTGGACGTGGCCCATGCCTCGGAGCGCACGCTGGAGGACCTCTTCGCCCACCCCACGGTGCGGTTCTTCTGTTCACACACGGGGGTGCGGGCGGCGGGGGGCGGCTGGCGCAACCTCACCGACGCGTCCCTGCGCCGAATCGCGGACCGGGGTGGGGTGGTGGGCATCATCTTCGCCCCCGTGTACCTGGGCGGGGACGCGGTGGACGACGTGGTCCGCCACATCGAGCATGCCGTGGACGTCATGGGCGAGGGCGGGGTGGGGCTGGGCTCCGATTACGACGGCATGGTGCCGCTGCCCAGGGGGATGAAGGACGTCACGGACCTGCATCTGCTCACCGAGGCCCTGTTGCGGCGGCATCCGGAGTCCTGGGTGGAACGTGTCATGGGTGGAAACTTCCGGCGTTTCTTCCATGAGACACTGGGTGGTTGACCCGGAGCGGGACGCTCGAAATATTGGCCGGAGCCCATGAACCGTCTCTCTTTCGCCGCTGTGTCCCTTGTTGCCTCCCTCCTCCTCGCCGGCTGCGGTCAGAGCGCGGGAGATAGCTGTGAGGGGAGCGGCTTCGTCTGCCAGGAAGACGTCCTCGCACTGGAGTGCCGGGGCGGTGTCTGGCGGGAGGTCCCCTGCCGCGGCCCGCTCGGCTGCCGCGAGACGGACGACGCCGTGCGCTGTGACACGACGAACAACCGGGCCGGTGATGCCTGCGCCTCCAGCGCCGAGGGCAAGGGGCTGTGCCGCGCGGACGGGCTGGCCGTGCTGGAGTGCCGGCAGGGCGTGCTGGAGGAGACGGCCACCTGCTCCTCGTGCTCGGTCACCAATGAGCAGGTGACCTGCCAGCCCTGAGTCCGTTGAGCCTCCGAGGCCCGGGCGTTTTCCCCGGGCCGTCAGGAATCTCCGTACCGCAGGGACGACAGGAAGCTGTCCAGCACCGCGTTGAACCGCTCCGGCTGCTCCTGGTTGGGCAGGTGCGCGGCCCCGGGAATCACCTCCAGCCGGGCGCCGGAGATGAGGTCCGCCATGGCCTTTGCCTTCTCCAGCGGGGTGATGGCGTCGTGCTCGCCCACCACCACCAGCGCCGGGCCGGCGTAGCGCGCCAGGATGTCCTTGCTGTCCGGCCGCAGCGCCATGCCCCTCTGGGCCGCGGCGATGCCCTCGCGCGAGGCCGTGCGCATCAGCGCCTCCACCTCGCGCCCCACCGGTGAGTCCGGCCCGGTCGCCACCAGCCTGGGCAGCAGCGTCTGGACGAGCGGGTCCACGCCCTTCTCCAGCGCCTCCTTCGCGGAGGCCTCCCGGCGCTCCTTCCCGGCGGCGTCGTCCGCGCTGGCCTGCGTGTCCACCAGCACCAGCCCGGCCACCCGGCCCGCGTCCTCTCGCAGCAGGGCCATGGCCGCGTAGCCGCCCATGGACACGCCGCCCACCACCACCCGGTCGAGCTTCAGCGAGTCCAGCAGCGCCAGCGTGTCCCGGGCGATGCGCGACATCTCCGTGGGCCCGTCGCCCAGCTTGCTCTGCCCGAAGCCCCGGTGGTCCGGGAGGATGAAGCGATAGCGCCCCGACAGCGCCTTCACCTGCTTGTCGAACGCGTCCCCGCTGAGCGGGAAGGCGTGCAGCAACAGCACGGGAGGCCCCTGGCCCACGTCGCGGTAGTGCAGGGGGATTCCATCCACGGACACCGTCAGCATCGTTCGCCTCCCGGAGACGTCAGAGCCACTGCTTGTGCTTGAACCACAGGACGAGCGCCACCGGGAACCCGATGATCATCACCCACATGGCGTAGTAGTAGCCAGTCGATGACAGCGCCTCGAAGTTCTGCCCGAAGAACCCGACGATGAACGACAGCGGCAGGAAGAGGGTGGCGAAGATGGTGAGCTGCTTGGTGATGTCGTTCGTCTTGTTGGCCACCATGGACAGGTAGCCGTCCATCACGTTGCCCAGGATGTCGCGGCCCGCGTCGATCTGCTCGTACAGCCGCACCAGGTGGTCATACACGTCGCGAAAGTAGAGCGTCGTCCGCTCGTTGACGTGGACGATGCCCCGCCGGGACAGCAGGCCCACCACGTCCCGCTGGGGCGACAGCACCCGGCGGACCTGCACCAGCATCCGCTTCATCTCGAAGATGCGCTGGAGCTGCTGGGGCTCCACCTTCTCGAAGATGGCGACCTCCAGGTCCTCCAGCTCGTCGCTGAACGCGTCCAGGATGGGGAACTGCGCGTCCACCAGCCCGTCCGCCAGCATGTAGAGGATGAAGTCCGTCCCCCGCTCCAGCGTCGCCTTCGGGTCGTCCCGCACGCGCTTCATCACCGCGTCGAACCCGGCGAAGGGGAAGTCGTGGACGCTGATGATCCACTCCGGGGCCAGGAAGAAGTGGTGCTCGTGCAGCGTCAGGTCACACACGTCCTTGGTGGCGGTGGTGAAACCCTGGAGGACGATGAACTGGTGGTTGGGGTATTCCTCCAGCTTGGGCCGCTGGTCCAGGTGCAGGCAGTCCTCCACGGCCAGCTTGTGCAGGCCGAACCGCTCGGCCAGGCGGTTCAACACCTCCTCGGTCGGCTGCTGTACGTCGATCCACTTCCGGCCGTCCTGGGAGAGGAGCTCCTCCCCCCCGCTGACCACCTGACCGTCCTTCAACAGACAGACCTGGATCATCCCGTAGCGCTCCCGAAGAGGCGGCCCCGCCTGGAACCGAGTGCTAGAACTCCCCCGCGCGGAAGTCGAGCGCTAGTAGAGTACCCGCCCGTGTCCGAAGCCGCAGAGACCCCACAGGCCTCGCTGTCCCCGAGGCTCGAAGCAATCCTGAAGTCCATCCCCGACCGCGCGTTCGCCGGCCGGCTGCGCAAGGTGTACGCCGCCGCGGCCCAGGCCATCGCCCGGCTGAGTGACATGGACCTGGTGAAGTACGAGACGCCCGTCGTGGACTCGTCCCCGGACCTGTCGCTGTGGGAGGAGATGGCGCCCGTCATCCGCGACACGGTGGTGGACGTGAACGCGCTGCTCAACGTCATCCGCGAGGAGTTTCCGGTGGCCACGGGCGCGGCCGGCCCGTCCGCCAAGGGCATGGAAGGCTCGGCCGGCGTGCTCCAGGAGGCCATGCGGCAGATCGCCCAGGGCGTCACCCAGCTCGGCGAGGCCATGCGCAACCCGTCCGTGGTGAGTGACCGGTGGACGCTGCTGTCGGAGATCCAGCGCTTCCGCGCCCGCTTCCGCGAGCAGATGAGCAACCTGGTGTTCGAGTCGGTGAGCACCTTCGGCGAGGTGACGCGGGCGCAGGTGGTGCCCGGCTACGAGGTGGAGGTGAAGGCCGCCGTGACGGTGCGCGCCATCACCTCCGACCTGGCCCGCATCATTGCCGCGCGGCTCAAGAAGGTGCGCGAGGCCGAGCCCGAGGACGTCCAGTGGAACGCGCAGCAGCTCCAGACGGAGCTGGACGCCTTCGGCCGCACGGCCGCGTACCGGAACCTGCGCGCGCAGGACAAGCGCCGCATCGTGGAGATGCGCGCCGAGGTGGGCCGGCTGGCCATCCTTCCCAACCCCGCCAGGCCGGAGCTGGTGGCGGTGGTGGAGCAGCTCGACGAGTTCGTGCGCGGCCTGTCCGCGGTGAACCAGCGGCAGGTCCTCATCATCCATGACCGTGAGGTGTGGGCCTCCTGTGGCGTGCGGCTGGAGCGGGCCCTGTCGCTGGTGGGCTCGGACCTGGCGGGCGCCGCCAAGGCCCTGGCGGAGGCGGCCAGCAGCGCCCAGTCCCTCTACGGGAGGGACGGGGAGCTGGATGCCTTCCTGCGCAAGGCGCGCAAGCTGCAGATCGGTCAGCTCCCCGCGCCCGAGCTGAAGAACACCATCGAGACCTTCCAGGGGCTGTTGGCCTCGCTGGACGTGATGTGATGACGGCCCCCAGCAAGGTGGCACTCCCGCGCCCGCTGCGCGAGGCGGACCTGTCCCGTGTGAAGGGCGTCTTCACCGACGTGGATGGCACGCTCACCACCGGGCACAGGCTGCGCTCGGACACGGTGCGGGCGCTCGAGCGCCTGTCCGCCTCCGGCCTGCACGTGGTGCTGGTGAGTGGGCGGCCGGCGGGGTGGGGCGAGGCGTGGGCACGGCAGCTCCCCGTGGACGGGGTCATCGTGGAGAACGGGGGCCTGTTCTTCCTACGGGGGAAGCACGGGCGGATGCGGAAGGTGTACGCGGAGGCGCCGGCCGAGCGGGCGGCGAACCGGCGGCGGCTCCAGGCCGAGGTGGGGCGGGTGCTGCGGCAGGTGCCCGGTGCGCGGCTGTCGCTGGACAGCGCGTACACGGAGGTGGACCTGGCCGTGGACTACAACGAAGAGGCACGGCTGGGGGACGCGGGGGCGTCGCGCATCGAGGCGCTGCTGGCTGCGCGCGGGGTGACGGCGGTGCGCTCGTCGGTGCACGTCAACTGCTGGCTGGGCCGGTTCGACAAGCTGAGCGCCACGCGGCGCTTCGCGAAGGTGGCGTGGGGCGAGCGGCTGGACCCGAAGGACGGGCGCTACGTCTACGCGGGGGATTCTTTCAACGACGCCCCGATGTTCGCTGCATTTGCACTGGGCGTCGGGGTGGCCAACGTGAGGTCCGTGCTGGACCGGATTGACGCGCCACCGGCCTTCATCACCCGGGCGGCGGAGGGGCGGGGCTTCGAGGAGCTGGCGCGAGCCATCCTCGCCCGTCGGGGCCGTGCGGCCCGTGAGGAGTGAAATCGTGAATGTCGTGAAGCTGGAGCTGGCGCGAGGACTGGGGCGCCACCTGCGCGCGGGGCACCCGTGGGTGTTCCGCAAGGCGCTGGAGCATGTGCCGAAGATTCCGCCCGGCTGCGTGGTGGACCTGACGGAGAACGGGAAGTTCGTGGCGCGCGGGTACTACGACCCGCACTCCGCCATCGCCGTGCGCGTGCTGACGCGGGATGCGCGCGAGGCGGTCGACGCGGCCTTCATCACCCGGCGGGTGCGGCAGGCGCTGGCCGGGCGCCAGGCCCTCATCGACCTGACCGACACGGACAGCTACCGCCTGATTCATGGCGAGGGCGACGGCCTGCCGGGTGTGGTGGTGGACCTCTACGCGGGCTGGGCGGTGATGAAGCTGTACTCGGCGGGCCTGACGCCCTACCGGCCGCTCATCCTGGAGGCGCTGAAGGCGGGCGTGCCGGGGCTGAAGGGCGTCATCGGCCGCGACGAGGTGGGGCGCGACGACGTGGACGAGGACGAGGGCCGCGGCTCGGGGAAGATGCTGTACGGGCACGAGGCGCCGGAGCAGATTGCCATCCGCGAGCGCGGGGCCACCTTCCTGGTGGACGCGTGGCGCGGGCAGAAGACGGGCTTCTTCCTGGACCAGCGGGAGAACCGCTACCTCATCCGCCGGCTGGCGAAGGGCCGGGACGTGCTGAACTGCTTCAGCTTCAGCGGCGGCTTCTCCGTCAACGCGGCGCTGGGCGGGGCCAACAGCGTGTTCAGCGTGGACCTGGACCCGGACGCCATCGCCCTGGCCCGTGAGAACTTCACGCGCAACGGGCTGCCGGCGGAGAAGCACGACTTCCTGGCGGCGGATGTCTTCAAGATCATCCAGTCCTTCAAGGAAGAGGGCCGCACCTTCGACCTCATCATCCTGGACCCGCCGGCCTTCGCGAAGAGCCAGCGCGCGGTGCAGGCGGCCATCGACGGCTATGCGTCCCTCAACCGGCAGGCGCTGGGCATCCTGCGGCCGGGGGGCCTGCTGGCCACGGCGTCCTGCTCGGCGCGCGTGAGCCCGCTCGACTTCATGGGCGCGGTGCGCGAGGCGAGCTTCAAGGCCGGCGTGGACCTGGCGCTCGTCGAGGAGCGCTACCAGCCGCCGGACCACCCGGTGCGCCTGCAGTTCCCGGAGGGGAAGTACCTCAAGTTCTACGTGCTGCAGTCGGTGTAGCGGGCCAGGGCCCGGGAGACTCCCGGGCCCTGAAGCACGGCGTGGCGCAGTCCTACTTCTTCGCGGCGGCGTTCACCTTCGTGGCGACGCGGTCGAACACGCCCTCGCCCCAGGCGAGGCTCGCGCCCATCAGCCGGTTCATGTCTTCCGTGAAGGACGCCTTGTCCGGCGGGGCGGCCGTGTACGTGCGGCTGAGGAAGAGGCTCTTGCTCTCCTGCTCGAAGTCCACCGCGCCGCCGCCGGTGTCCGTACCGGCCTTCTCCTCGTCGCGGAAGCCCTCGAGCACGCCGGGACGGGGGGCATCGCGGAAGCGGTAGATGAGCGCGCTGCACTTCAGTTCGCCCGTCTTGGGGACGAACTCGAAGTAGATCTGCGCGTCACCCACCGCGGCGCCGCCGAAGCCCTGGGGGTTGAGGCCCGGGCTCAGATTCTCGCCGTGGGCCCGCATGAAGGACTGCACCAGCCACTGCGCCTCGTCGATCCTCATGGGACTCTAGATATCACGTCCCGAGGGTCAGAAGCGGCCGGCGCGGGCCTCGTCGAAGGGGACCCGGTGCTTCATGTACGTGTCGGCCAGCGCGTGGGCGCCGCTGAACATGTTCTTCTCGGAGAAGTAGTGCACCTTGGCGCCCTTGCCCGCGTCGCGAAGGAAGTCCAGCGGGCTCTTGCCGCTGCCGCCCAGGCCGAAGAGGGTGGGGACGATGTCCTTGTCGTTGACGTAGTGCACGTAGTTGGGGCCGTCCGGGTACCGGGCGGCGGCGGCGCCGAACGTCTCCACGTTGAGCCTGCTCATCGTCTGCTCGACCTGGGCCTTGGACATCCCATCTTCGATGCGCAGCCGGTTGGCCACGTCCTTGAGTGCCCGCGAGGTGATGAGCCCGCCGTGGCTGTAGCCCATCAGGTGCACCGAGCGGCCCGCCTTCAGCTCGGAGTAGAGGGTGTCCGCCAGCGTGTCCACCGCGGGGTTGTGGCCCTTGCCCAGCTTGTCCTTCACGCACTGGATGAGGTCGGAGACCACGCCCTCGGTGGCGTTGTGGATGCCGATGGCCCTCATGCCCGTGCGGTCCGCGATGGACTGCAGCTCACCGGACTGGCCGTTCTTGTCGGTGGAGATGCCGTTGACGTAGATGACCGTGGCCGTCGCGTTCGGGTTGTTGCGCGGGGTGACGGCGGGAATCTGGCTCAGCGGTGTGCCGGGCTCGAACGTCTGGCCGCCCGCGCCCACCAGCTTGCCGTCGTAGACCTTGTCCTTCGCGCCCTTCGGAGCGGTGAAGACGCCGGCCACGGTGCTGGTGGCCTTCGTGGACTTGCTTTCGAAGCCGTCCACCACCGTGTTGAGCTTCTGGCCCACGTTCTCCGCGGTCGTCTTCACCGTGTTCGCGGCCTGCGTCGCCCCCGTCTGGACCCTGGCCGCGGTGTTCTGGGTACCGGTGCCGACCTTCTGGAACAGGTTCCGGGTGCGATCGATGAGGCTCATGGCGGGGGGGCTCCTGCGCAATGCTCGGGGGAGGACAAGAAACGCCGTTTCCGCATTGTCTCCGGGAGCCGGTGGAAGTTGCGTGGGAGCGGACGATTTCGTGTGGGCGGGTGTAGCCCAAGAGCGGGCCGAGGCCATCCCACACCCGACGCATTAAGGTGGGAGCATGGTCCAGAAAGGTCAGTTCCTGGAGCGCGCCACGCTGGTCCCCGTGGGCCGCGAGGTGATGGAGGGCACCTGGCACCGGGGGAGCCGGGTCCCACCGCTGCTGGTCATTCCACCCCGTCCAGACGAGGGGGGCGGCATGGACCACGTCATCGCGTCGGAGCTGGTGTGGGCCGCGGCCAATGCGGGCTTCCCCACGCTGCGCTTCAACCACCGGGGCGTGGGGGCCAGCCAGGGCCAGCGGGGCAGGGACCTGGCGCTCCTGGAGGACGCCGAGGCGGCCATGCGCATGCTGATGGAGAACACGGGCACCTCGGCGGTGGCGGTGGCCACGTTCCATGGCGGGGCCCAGGTGGCCCTGGCGCTCCAGGCGAAGTACCCCTCCGTGGGCGGGCTGTGTCTGGTGGCGCCGGCGGACATCTCCCCGGAGGTACTGGCCCGGGTGGCGTGCCCGCTCCTGGTGGTGCAGGGCGAGGAGGATGCCCGCCTGCCGCGCGCCAGGATGTCCGCCGCTGTCGCCCAGGCAGGGGGCGATTTAGAGGTCATCGACGATGCCGGCCCTACCTTCCAGCGCAACCTCCCCCAGGTCGGACGGGCCGTGGCCGCCTGGCTGCGCCGGCTCTCCGGCGGATGACCGATGCCCGCGCAACCCCGTGGACTTCTTCACGTTTCTTCATCCCCTCGCCCTTGCACGCCGGGAGAGGGGGCATACAGACTGTGAGTGCAGACCCAATCGTTCCGCCGTTCGTTCGTAGGGGTCTTCTGAAGCGTGCCCTGTGCCTGAGGAGTAGCCCGATGCGGATGGTGCGAAGGACCCTGGGTGGCGCGGTACTGGCCGTGACGCTGGCGACCGCGTGCACACCTCCCTCGCGGGAGCAGGAGGCGCTGCCTCCCGCGGAGGCGCTGGCGCTCGACCCGATGGACGTGGTGGAGAACGCCATCGTCGTCGACTTCAAGGACGGCACCACCAAGGCGGACTTCGACGCCTGGGAGGCGGACTGGGGCGTCGACCTGGAGCTCAACTCCGTGGAGAGCGCCGACGAGGCCCTCACCCTGGCGGTGGGCGTGGACGACGTCGAGGGCGTGCTGGCTCGCATCCGCCAGCACCCCGAGGTGGAGGCCGCCGAGCCGCTGATGGAGGTCCGCGCCAGCTACACGCCGAACGACCCGCGCTACTCCGAGCAGTGGAACCTGAAGATGATTGACATGCCCATGGCCTGGGAGCGCAACCGGGGCAAGGGCGTGGTGGTGGCGGTGCTCGACACCGGCATCGCGTACGAGGACCACGACGAGTTCAAGCAGGTGCCGGACCTGAAGGGCGTGAAGTTCGTCAAGGGCTTCGACTTCGTGAACGACGACGAGCACGCCAACGACGACCACGGCCACGGCACGCACGTGGCGGGCACCATCGCCCAGGCCACCAACAACAAGGAGGGCGTGGCGGGCGTGGCCTTCGAGGCGACGCTGATGCCGGTCAAGGTGCTCAACCACTTCGGCGGCGGCACCACGGCGGACATCGCGGACGCCATCCGCTTCGCGGCCGACAAGGGCGCCAACGTCATCAACATGTCGCTGGGTGGTGGCGGGTACTCGCAGGTGATGGCCAGCGCGGTGGAGTACGCGCGCAAGAAGGGCGTCACCGTGGTGGCCGCGGCCGGCAACGGCGGTCGCGCGCGGGTGGAGTACCCCGCGGCCTACCCGGGCGCGGTGGCGGTGTCGGCGGTGGGGCCGGACGGCACGCTGGCTCCGTACTCGTCCTACGGCAAGGAGCTGGACATCGCCGCGCCGGGTGGTGACAAGCGCCGCGGCGACCAGGGCGGCGTGCTGCAGAACACCATCGACCCGAGAGACCCGGCGCGCTCCGTCTATGCGTCCTACCAGGGCACCAGCATGGCCACCCCGCACGTGGCCGCGGTGGCCGCCATGCTGTATGCGGCCGGAGCCAAGGGGCCGGACGAGGTGGAGAAGGCGCTGTACGCCGGCGCGAAGAAGATGGCCGGCCAGGCGTGGACCGAGCAGTACGGCCACGGCCTGCTGAACGCGGAGGCGTCGCTGGCGGCGGCGCGCGGTGGCATGTCTCAGTGGCCGCCGCTGTACTGGGCGCTGGCGCTGCTGGCGTTCATCCTGCTGACGCTGCGCGGGCGCGCGCGGCCGGGCTACCTCAACGTGCTGCTGAAGCCCGCCTTCCTGGTGCCGCTGCTGCTGTCCACGGTGGGCGCCTTCTTCCTGCGCAGCTGGTTCGGTGGCGCGGAAGGCGCGGCGGGTGAGGTGGTACAGGTGGCCTCGCTGCCCATCCCCGACTGGGAGCGCATCATCTTCGGCCGCGGGAAGACGGTGAGCCCGCTGTTCTACAGCGCGCTCATCCCGCTGCTGCTCTCGCTGCCGGCCATCAAGTGGCGGGGCCTGCGCGCGGCCACCGGCGGCCTGGCGCTCGGCTTCGCGGGCTTCCTGGCCTACTCGGCGTGGGCGGGGGCCCCGGCGCTGGCGTGGATGCCCTTCACCTTCCTGGCGAAGCCCTGGCTGGGCTTCAACACCGTCGTGTGCCTCGTCATCGCCCGCGCGATGCTCAAGAAGGAGGAGCTGTGAAGCTCACCGGCCGCGTCGTCTTCCGCGACATCGAGACGGGCGTCTGGGTGCTGGAGGGGGACGACGGCACGACGTACCAGCTCGCCGGCGGCGACAGGAAGATCAAGAAGGACGGCCAGCGCATCGAGGCCGAGGGCCACGTGGACCGGGACATGCTCACCAGCGCCATGGTGGGCCCCGTGTTCCACGTCAGCTCGTACCGCTTCGTCTGAAGCGGCGCGGGCAGGGCGCCGCCGGGTCAGGGCTTCTGCTTCGGCAGCCCCAGGGCCCGGCGGTGCGCCTGAATCTGCCGCTCCCGCTCCTCGTGGTACGCCTCCATCGGCACGTCTCCCCGGCGCGCGGCGGCTCGGAGCGAGTTCAGCGCTTCGCGCTCGGCATGGAGTCCAGGGGGCGCGTCCTTCTCGAGCACGGGCAGCGGGTGCCTGGCATCGTGGAAGTTGAGGGAGATTCCGCGGGCGTCCACGGCCGCCAGCACTCCCAGCGCCACCGTGGCGCCCACCACCCAGGGCAGCAGGAGCGTCGTCAGCGAGGTCTCCGGCCCGGACTCGCGAGCATCCGCCTCCGGGGGCCGGGGGGCTCCTCCCCAGATAAAGGGGTAGTGGCGCGCGGCGGTCAGCAGCCCCATCAGCCCCACCCACCCCAGGCCCGCCAGCGCCGCCACGGCGCGCGGGTCCGTCTGCTCGTCGGTGGCCTCCTGGCCCAGCGCCTTCGCCACGAGGAAGAGCGTGGAGGACACGAGGTTGTTGGCCGCATGCGCGCCGATGCTCGGCCACAGCGAGCCGGTGCGCAGGAAGAGCCACCCGAAGAGCAGCCCCAGCTCCACGCGGGCCGCGAAGCCCACCGGGTCCAGGTGGAACGCGCTGAACACCACGGCGGACATCACCAGCGCTCGTGCCGGGGAGGCCGGGGACGCGGGTGTCAGGCCCTTCTGGAAGATGCCCCGGAAGAAGAACTCCTCGCACAGGGGCGCCGCCACCGTCACGCCCGTGAGGATGATGGCCAGCTCCAGGGAGGTCTGTTCCTCGAAGAGGCGCGAGCCGTCGAACATCTTCGTCAGCCACTCGGGCGCGACGAGCTGGGCCGCGTACTGGATGGGCACCACCAGCGCGAAGAAGTTGGCCACGCCCAGCAGGAAGCCGAAGAGGAGGGGCGCGCGGGGCACCGGCGACAGCCCCGTGTACACGGTGGGCCGCCACCCGGTGTAGCGCAGCAGCACCCAGCCCAGCGCCAGGAAGACGAACAGCTCCGTGAACCAGATGCCGAAGGCCGGGTTGATGAACTGCACGAAGCCGCCCACGGTGACGAAGAGCGCCAGCGCGAGCGCCCCTCCGCCCAGGGCCAGCACGCGCGGACTCGTCGGCGGAGCCCGTGGCTCCGGAGGTTCGGGCGGCTGTGAGTCGCTGGGAGCGGAATCTTCCACCGGTTCGTCTCCTTCCTATAATGTCGACATCTTGACGTCCTTCATCCTGGCTCGAACAGCGCGGCGGACGTGGCGGAAGTTCTTCCAACCCCTGACGGCCCTGGGAGCCCTGGGGCTCTGTCTGGGCGGGGGGACGTCGCACGCGGCGGCATTCCAGGTGGAGGCGCCCACCGAGGCGCAGGCGTACCAGATCCGCGCGTGGCGTGGCACCACGCCGGAAGACCCGGTGCTGCTGCCGCGCCGGCGCATCGTCCAGTACCTGGGCCTCAACGCCTTCGAGCTCGTCACCGGGCAGGACGTGGGCTTCGAGTCCACCACGCCCGTCGCGGGAGGCACGGTGGCGCCGGACGGCACGCTGCGCATCACCTTCTCCGAGACGATGGACCCGAGCACCCTGCGCCCGGGCATCGCGGTATTCGCCGGCCGGGACGAGGTGGCGCTCACCCTCACCGCGCCCGCCGTGCCGGAGCTGGAAGAGGACGTGGAGCGAGGGGACGTCCCGTACACCGTGGAGGCCACGGCGGCGGAGGGCTCCGCGCTCCAGCCGGGCACGTCCTACACGCTGGTGCTGCGCGACAGCCTCTTGGACCTGGAAGGCAACCCGCTGACCGCCGAGGTGCGCGTGGCCTTCCGCACCACCAGCGGCCCCTGAGACACGGGGGAGGGGCGCACGGCGGACGCGATGACACGCGCCCGCCGCGTACCTTAGAGCGTCACGCCCGCTTGAGGTACTCGCGGATGTCGTCGGCGAGCTGCGTGCGCGCGCCAGCGTCCTGGGCGGCCAGGCCCAGCTCGAGCTTCTTGTCCTTTTCGGTGAGGAACTTCTGGTCCTGGAGGAACGCCACCGCGTTCTCCAGCGTCACCTTGGCCAGCGACTCGGCGGCGGTGATGCGGCCCGCGTGGTACTCCGCGCGGCCCGTCTCCATCGCCAGCTTGATGAAGCTCTTGCGGTCCTCGGCCGCGCCAGAGGCCACGTCGTGCAGCGTCATGGCCGCCAGCAGGTACGACTCCAGGTAGTCGCGCAGCAGGTCCGCCAGGAACTCCAGGTCCGGGCGAGCATGACCCTCGGGCGCCAGCTTCAGCGTGTCGCCCTCGTGCATGAGGATGCCCATGCGCACCAGCCGCTCCACCGTGTCGGCGAAGATGGTGTCGAAGGTGGTGCCCACCCGGTAGATGAACTCCACCTTGAAGAGGCGCGACAGGAACAGCGCGCGCGCCTTCACCGTGTCGTACGGGGCGGGGGCGCCGCTCGCCAGCATCGCGTTGGCCACGAGGCTGCGCGCGGCTACCAGGTTCATCAGCGTGTTCTTGTAGAAGGACATCTCCGCCCGGCGCGAGTCCTCCACCTGGTAGATGACCTCGCCGCGCGCCTCCTGCGTGCGCACCATCTCGTCGGAGATGAAGGTGCGCATGGCATCCTGGATGGGTCCCATCGTCTCCGGGTTGCTGGGGGCGTTGCGCAGCTCGACGGACAGCGGCGCGCCGTCCTCCAGGGCGATGCGGCGGAGGATGCCGATGCGGTCCGTCAGCTCCCGCTGCGCCAGTCCGCGCCGGCGGTGCGCCAGCAGGGCCGTGCTGACCAGCGCGTGCGGCGTCACCGTGGACACCTTGCTGATGCCGTACATCACCCGGTTGCCCAGCGCGCGCACCAGGCCCTTCTTCTGCTCATCCGTCACCGGCTCGTCGGGGTTGAGCCCGCGCGCCTGCATGAACTCCCGGAGCGAGATGGGCTCGTCGAAGCTCAGGTGGATTCGCCCGTAACGGGCCGCTAGCACCTTGGGGGTACTCAAGAGGGCCTTGAGGTCCTCCGGCTTCTTCTCCCCGCCGGCCAGCTCCTTCGAGTAGCTGCCGGACTCCACGACCTTCTCGTAGTCGATGGCCACCGGGACGAAGAGCAGGTCGTTGCGCGCGCCCTCCAGCACGGACTCCACCTGCCAGGTGAACATGCCCAGCTTGGGCGTCAGCAGCTTGCCCGTGCGCGAGCGGCCGCCCTCGGGGAAGAACTCCTGGTGGGTGCCGTCGTGCACCAGCTTGCGCACGTACGCCTTGAAGGTCGCCGCGTAGATCTTGTCGCCCTTGAACGAGCGGCGCAGGAAGAAGGCGCCGCAGCGGCGGAAGATGGGGCCCAGCGGCCAGAAGGAGAGGTTGGCGCCCGCGGCCACCAGCGGCACCGCGTAGCCGCGGTTCCACAGCACCCAGCTCATCACCAGGTAGTCCACGTGGCTCTTGTGGCTGGGGCACAGGACGATGGGGGCCCGGCCGGCCGCCTTGAGCGCGCGGTGCAGGCCCGCCTCGTCGATGTGCATGCCGTCGTAGATGCGGTTGAACACCCACTCCAGCGCGGGCGCCACGAAGGCCAGCGTGGTGGGGCTGGGCCGGGCGGCGATGGCCTCCAGGTTGCGCCGCGCCTCGCGCAGCACGCTCTCCGGCTTCCGGTTCGAGGCGGCCGCGACTTCGTCCAGCGCCTTGCGCAGCTGCCGGTCGCGCAGCGTCTCGTCGATGACCCGCGTCGCGGGCTTCACGGGCGGGCCGAACACCGCGCGCGTCTCACGGGCCAGGTGGACGTGGAGCGCGCCGCGCACCTTGCGCGCCAGCACCTCGTCCGAGTCCTGCGGGTTCTGCTCCACGAAGCGCCGCAGGTCGATGGGCTCGCCCACCCGGAACTGCGCGCGCTTGTAGTTGCGGAAGAAGGCCAGCATCGAGTGCAGGAAGCCCGGGGCCTCGGGGCTTCCGAACACGATGTCCACCCAGTTGGGCTTGAGGCGCGCGGTGCGCTTCTCCCAGACGAACAGCTCCGGCACCAGGTACACCGGCCGGTCGGACTGGCGCGCCATGGCCACGAGGGTGGGGAAGGGGTCCTCGAGGGTCTCCTTCCCCGAAGGGGCCAGGAGGGCCGTGCGGCGCAGGAAGACGAGCCCGCTGCCGCCGCTCCGCCTCGCGTACTCGAAGCGCTCCGCGAAGTCGCCGCGGTGCTTCGTCTGCCGCCAGGGGCGGGTGAACCACGGCCGCAGGTTCACCACGGCGCGTACGGGCGGCAGGGCCCGGCGCACCATGGCCCACGTCAGGTAGAGGAAGTTCACCCAGGCGGTGGTGCGCATCACGTGCACCACGAAGCCCCGGGCGTGCAGCGAGCGCAGCTCCTCCTCCGTCTCCGAGGAGAAGTGCACTCCGTCCAGGTAGCGGGCCCCGAGCGCCCGGCCCATGGGGCCGAACTCCTCCTTCAGCGAGGCCTCTCCCTGATGATTCCCAGTCTGAGTCAGCACGGTATCCACGCTAGCCCCCCGGCTACATGTTGTCCGGCGTCGGAATGCCCAGCAGCGTCAATCCCGCGGCCAGCGTAACCCGCGTCGCGTCCGTGAGGGCGAGCCGCGCGGTACGCAGCGCGTCATTGCCGTCCAGGACGATGCGTTTGTCGCGCTCCTGGTTGCCCAGCGTGTAGTAGCGGCTGAACGCGGCGGCCACGTCCAGCAGCAGGCGCGCGACGAGGCTCGGCTCGTACTGCTCGGCCGCGTCGCGCACCACCTCGGGCAGGCGCATCAGCTCGCGCAGCAGGGCCTGCTCCTCGGGGAGCGTCAGCAGGGCCGCGTCGTAGGTGGCCGGCGCGCCGCCGCCCCTGCGCAGCACGTTCACGGTGCGCGCGTGCGCGTACTGGAGATAGGGGCCGGTGTGGCCCTCGAAGCTGAGCACCTCGTCCCAGTCGAAGGTGTAGTCGCTGGCGCGCTTGTGCTTCAGGTCGCCGAAGACGATGGCGCCCAGGCCAATCTGCTCGGAGAGCTGGTCCGCGTCCGCCGTCTGGATGCGGCCGTCCTCGATGTTCTCCCGCACCTTGGCGGCGGCGCGCTCCTTCGCCTCGTCCAGCACGTCGTTGAGCTGCACCACCTGGCCCTTGCGCGTGCTCATGCCGTGGATGCGGCCGAAGGCCACGTGCACCACCCGGTCCGCCCAGGGCAGGCCCATCTCCTTCAGGGTGCGGAAGACCTGGCGGAAGTGGAGCGCCTGGTCCTGCGCCACGACGTACAGCGACTTGTCGAAGTGGAAACGCTCGTACCGGTCCTGCGCCGCGGCCAGGTCGCGCGTGGCGTACAGCGTGCTGCCGTCGTTCTTCTTCAGCAGGATGGGCGGCTCGTTCTCCGCGTAGGGCAGGTCCACCACCAGCGCGCCCTGCGACTCCTTCACGCCCGGCTTCTTCGCGATCTGGTCGATGACCGCGTCCATCCTCCCCTGGTAGCGGCTCTCGCCTTCGATGTGCTCGAACTCGATGCCCATCCGCGCGTAGATCTGCCGGAAGCCCTTGAGGCTCGTCTCCCGGAACTGGTTCCAGAGCTCCAGGGCCTTGGCGTCACCGGCCTCCATGCGGCGGAAGAACTCGCGGGCCTTCTCGTCGAAGGCGGGCTCCGCCTCGGCGCGCTTGTTGGCCTTGACGTACACCTCCACCAGGTGCGCCATGTCGTCGATGCGCGCCGGGTCGCCGTACTCCTGGAAGCCCACCGCGACGAGGCCGAACTGCTTGCCCCAGTCACCCAGGTAGTTGATGCCCTCCACCCGCCAGCCCAGCGCCCGGTAGATGTTGGCGATGCAGTGGCCGAGGAACGTGGTGCGGATGTGGTGGAAGCCGATGGGCTTGGCGATGTTGGGCGACGAGTAGTCGATGACCACCGTCTTCCCGCGGCCCGCGTCCGCGTCTCCGCCGTAGGCCAGGCCCGCCGAGCGCGCGGCGTCGATGACCTCCGCCGTGAAGGGCAGGGGGGGGAAGCGGGCGTTGACGTAGGGGCCCACCGCCTGGATGTCCAGCCCCGGCACGCTGAGCGACTGGGCGAGCCCGGCCGCGATGGCGGGCGGCGCCTTCTTCTGGGCCTTGGCCAGGGGGAAGGTGGCGAAGCTCAGGTCACCATGGGCCGGCTCGGCGGGCTTGACCTGGGCCTCCACCTCGGAGGCTGGCATGCCCAGGGCACTGGCGAGCGCCTGGGCGAATGAGGCTCGGTATCGGGAGTAGACGGAGGAGCTCATGGGAACGCGCGGGATACTAGACAAACCGAGGTGGCTTCCGGCCACCCTTGTTCGCGCCCGGGGTTCTTCCGTCACTCAGGGTACGGCCGGTGCCCGGCGGCTGGGGCGCACCACCGCCGCCACGGTGTCCAGCAGCTTGGGGAGCTGGAGCGGCTTCTCGAAGAAGCCGTCGATGCGCTCCAGGCCCTGGCCCGAGGTGAGGGACGCCATCTCGCTGGCTCCCGAGATGATGTACACGACGATGTCGGCGAGCGACTCGGTGCCCCGGATGAAGCGCAGCACCGAGCGCCCATCCTCCTCGCTCAGCCGCAGGTCGAGCAGCACCATGGCCGGGCGGATGTGGGACAGGATGGAGCGCGCCTCCGAGGCTCCCGACGTGGCCATCACCCGGTAGCCCTCCTGCTCCAGCACCTGCTGGAGGACCTCGCGGCAGTCGGCGTCGTCCTCCACCAGGAGGATGCCGCCGGACTTGGGCGCCGTCTGGGCGATGTCCGGCGCGCTGACGGCCCCGGCGAACATGGGCAGCACCATCTGGAAGGTGCTCCCCTCGCCGAGCACGCTGGAGGACTCCATGCGCCCGCCGTGCAGGGCGACAATCTTCCCCACCAGCGGCAGCCCCAGGCCCGCGCCCGGCGGCCGGGGCATGCCCGGCTGCGCCCGGTAGAAGGCGTCGAATACGTGCTCCAGCGCCTCGGCGGACATGCCCGGGCCGCTGTCCTTCACCGTCAGGGTGGCCAGCCCGTCCTCGGCGGACACGCGCACCTCCACGGTGTCGTCCGCCTCGCTGTGGTGGATGCCGTTCTCCACGAGGTTGTGGATGGCCTCGGCGATGCGCTCGCGGTCTCCACGGACGAAGACCTCGGAGCAGGGCGGAATCACCACCCGCACCTTGCAGTGCTCCGCGAGGGCGCCCAGGCCGCGCACCACCTCTTCGGCCACCGCCTTGAGGCCGAAGGGGCGCTGGTTGAGCTGCATCTTCCCGGACTGGAGCCGGGACATGAGCAGCAAATCATTCACCATGCGCAGCATGCGGTCCGAGTTCCGGTCGCAGATCTGCACCGCGCGGCGCTGGGAGTCCGTCAGGGGCCCCAGCTTCTCGCGCCCCATCATGGCCAGGTAGGACTTGATGGTGGTGAGCGGGTTCTTCAAGTCATGCGAGACGTTGCCGAGCAGCTCCTCGCGGTTCTGCTCCAGGCTCTTGAGGCCGGCGATGGCCGTCTGCAGGTCCTTGTTGCGGCGGGCGCTGTCGTCGCGCAGGCGCGCCACCTCGTAGGCGGCGGTGAGCTGGGCGGCCAGCGACTGGAGCAGGGTGTCGGAAGGCTCGCGCCGCGCGCCCAGCACCACCAGCACGCCGGTGACGCCGTGGGAGCCCTCCAGCGGGACGGCCACGGTGTCGGCCTCGCGCAGGAGCGTCTTCTGGGAGAAGGCGCGTCCCACCACGCCCTCGCCGGGGACGGCGGCGGTGACGCGGTCGTCATAGCGGCCGCGCACGTGCTCGACGTGGAGCTGCTCACGGGAGGGGAAGTGGCGGGCCACGTAGCAGACCTTCGGCTTCAGCAGCGCGTGGAGGGTCTGCAGGTGGGAGCGCAGGGCCTCCGTGGGCCCCGCGTTGTCCGTCAGGTGGCGCGCCATCTCCAGCAGGGCGCGGTTTGCGGCGTCGGCATCCACCGGCGGGGCCGGCTTCACCGCCCGCCGGGCGGGCTTCTTCGCGACGGGACGCAGCGGTACGACTTCGGCCAGCGGCCCCTTCTTCTTCGAGCGCACGTTGGAATCCTGCTTCAAGTCCCGCGCGCGTGGGAACGGCCCCCGCTGAAGGGGCCTTCCGGAGGACACTGGCCGTGTCGCCTGCCCGACAGGCCCGCCTCAGGCCCGGCGCTGGATGCGGCCGTCCTGACCCAGGGTGTACGGCTCCACCAGGAGCGGCTCCACCTTCTCGCGGTAGCCGTCCGCGGAGAACCCCGCCTCGGCGAGCGCGGCCAGGGCGGCGGTCTGCACCCGGCGGGCCGTGTCCTCGGCGGTGAGCAGCTTCAGCATGGGCTCGCGCGCCGGCTCGTACTTGAAGGAGCCGAGCGCCTTGAGGGCGGCGATCTTCACGTCGTCCCCCATGTCCTCCAGGAAGGGCATCACCGCCGGGGGAATGCGCGGGTCCTGCTTCCCGGTGACGTGGTGGAGGAGGACGACCTTCTTTTCCGGGTTTCGCGTGTAGTGGGCGGACAGGTGCTGGAGCGCGCTCACGCAGGTGGCGATGACCTGGTCCTCGGGAACGAGGTCCCCCAGCAGCCGCAGGGCCCAGGACGCGGCCTGCTCACTGGTGCGGAGGAAGTCGATGATGGGGGGCACGGCCTCCTGGCCGAAGCCCTTGATGAGGTCGAACGTGCGCTCCTTCTCGTCCGCGTCCGTGGTGAGCGGGTCCACGGTGATGGTGAAGCGGCTGAGCAACACGCCGACGGCCTCGGGAATGCGCATCTCCCCGAGCTGCTCGATGGCCTTCTGCCGCGTCGAGGGGTCCCCGTACTTCTGGGTCACCCTGGGCTTGAGCTTGAGGGCTTTGTCCGGGCCCGAGCCGCCCGTGAAGATGTCGAAGAGGCCCATGTGCGCGTCTGCTCCGTTTCCTGCGGAAGCGTGAAGGTGGGAGGCGCCGTCTATGCCGTGGCGGCGCCCGGGACAAGAGACAAGAGGGTCAGAGCGTCAGCTCCCGGCGGACATCTCCCCGGTAGGCGCGAGAGAGTGCCTCGGCGGCGGCCCGGGCCTCGTCGGTGGCTTCCTCGGGGACCTTGACCTGGAGGTGCAGGTAGAGGTCGCCCGGTGAACCGCCCTTGAGGGAGGGGACGCCACGCCCCTTCAGGCGCATGCGCCGTCCGGACTGCGACCCCGGGGGCACCTTCACCGTCACCTCACCCTGGAAGGTGGGCACGCGCACGTCAGCGCCCAGGAGCGCCTCGGGTACCGTCACCGGCAGGTCGATGTGCAGGTCGTCCCCCTCGCGGCGCACCAGGGGGTGATCGGCGACCTCCGTCTCGATGTAGAGGTCGCCCGGAGGACCGCCCCGGGAGCCGGCGGCGCCCTGTCCGGCCAGCCGCACCTTGGAGCCCGTCTGCACCCCGGCGGGAATCTTCACCGTCAGCCGGGTGGACTCCTCCTTGATTCCGGAGCCGCCGCACTGGGGGCAGGCCTCCAGGGCCCGCCCGGTGCCCTGGCAGTTGGGGCACACGGCATTGCCCCCGAACAGGCCCGCCCTGCGGGCCCTGCCGGTGCCGGAACAGGTGGGACAGGTGCCCATGCGCCCGGAGTCCCCCCGGCCGCTGCACGCCGAGCAGCGCCCGGGCCGGCTGAGGGAGAGGGTCCGCTCCGTGCCCGACACGGCCTCCGCCAGGGAGAGCTGGACGCGGGCCGCCAGGTCCTCGCCGCGCTCTGGCCCCGCGCTCCGGCCCCGCCGGCCGCCCATGAAATCGTTGGGGTCCACCCCTCCGAAGCCCGCGCCGCCGCCCCGTCCGCCAAAGAGGTCGCTGAAGAGGTCGCCCAGGTCGAAGCCCTCGGCGCCGAAGGGGATGCCGCCCGCGCCGCCGCTCGAGGCCGCGGACTTGTAGGCGCGGTAGGCCTCCGCCTTCTTCTCGTCGAAGCCGATCTTCTCCGCGTCGGGGCCGAACTCGTCGTAGAGCTTGCGCTTCTTCGGGTCCGACAGCACCTCGAAGGCCGAGCTGACCTGCTTGAACTTGTCCTCGGCCGCCTTGTTCCCCGGATTGACGTCCGGGTGGTACTTGCGCGCGAGCTTGCGGTACGCCTTCTTCACGTCCTCCGCGGAGGCCGTCCGGTCGACGCCGAGAATCTGATAATAGTCGTCCGCCATTTGTTCCCGCCTGATGTACCTGACTGAACGTAACCAGCCGGTGGGAGCGCGCCAGCACGGAGTGTCCGGTTGGCGGAAGATGTATAAAGTCGCCGGAAGAAGATGAGGGAGGCCATGTCAGCGCCGCGCCAGGTTGGAGCGGGGACCCTGTGGCTGGCGGGCTGGCTCCTGCTCGCGCCCGCCGTGGGGGCCCGGGCCGAGCCCCCCCCCGAGGCCGGGGGCCGGGTCGTCGACCGTGTGGTCGCCGTCGTCGAGGGACAGGTGCTCACGCTGAGCGAGCTGCGGTTCGAGGCCCGGGTGGCGCTCGTGCAGCGGGGAGGCGTACAGGCCCTGGAGGCTCCGCTCGACGAGGACACGCTCCGGGGGGCCCTGGAGCTGATCATCAACCAGCGGCTCCAGGTGCTGAACGCGGACCGCCTCCAGGCGTTCCCCGCCGAGCCCACGGAGGTGCAGGCGCGGCTGGTCGCGTTCCAGGCCCGCGTCGGGGGCGAGGCGGCCCTGCGGCGCTTCCTCGCCGCGCATGACGTGTCTCAGGAGGAGCTGGAGGGGGTGCTGGCCCGGGGCTTGAGGGCGGAGCGCATCCTCGACAGCCGCATCCGGCTCCGGGCCCAGGTGGGCGAGACGGAGGTCCGGCGCCACTACGAGCAGCACGTGAACGAGTACCCGGCGGACTACGAGTCGGTGCGCGCCGCCATTCGGGAGAAGCTGGTGAGGGAGCGTTACGGAGCGCTGGCGGCGGAGGAGTTGGCGCAGGTGCGGGCCTCGGCGCAGGTGCGCCGCGTGGCCCCCTTCACCCGGGAGGCGCGGCGATGAGGCGGATGCGCGACGACTCCGCGCCGAGGGCGAAGCATGACTTCCTCATCCGCCAGATGACGGTGGAGGACATGCCGGCGGTGATGGCGCTGGAGAAGCAGTCCTTCAAGAACCCGTGGTCGCCGGAATTGCTCCAGCGGGAGCTGCAGCACGAGTGGTCCACCATCCTCCTGGTGGAGGAGGAGCGGGGGGCGGGCGCCCCGGTGCTGCTGGGGCTCGCCATCTTCTGGATCGTCCACGACGAGGTCCACGTGCTGAACGTGGCCACCGCGCCGGAGCACCGGCGCCGGGGGGTGGCCCGGGCGGTGATGGACGAGGTGCTGGCCCGGGGGAAGGCCCGGCACTGCACGCTCGCCACCCTGGAGGTGCGCCGCAGCAATGAGGCGGCCCTCCAGCTCTACCGCTCGCTGGGCTTCCGGCCGGTGGGCGTCCGGCCGAACTACTACGTGGACGAGGGTGAGGACGCCATCGTGATGGTCCTCGACTTCTAGCCTCACCCGGAGTAGAGCCGCGCCCCGCTGTAGAGCAGCCATGCTCCGGCCTCTCGGGTGTCGGGGAATGGACCCGCGGACCTCTGCCGGTTCATAGGCAAGGGTCAGGCCGTGCTTGACACGGAGGGGTCCCTCCCTATACTCGCGGCCCTTTCCGTAGTCCTGTAGGTAGATATGCGCCGCCTCGTGTCTCTGGCGGCGGCCAAACCCGAAGAAGAGGTATCAGTTGCCGACCATCAGCCAGCTGGTTCGCAAGGGCCGCGAGAAGCTCGTCATCAAGGGCAAGAGCCCGGCCCTCAAGGAGTCCCCCCAGAAGCGTGGCGTGTGCACGCGCGTGTACACCACGACCCCGAAGAAGCCGAACTCGGCCCTCCGCAAGGTGGCCCGTGTTCGTCTGACCAACGGGATCGAGGTCACGTCCTACATCCCCGGCGTGGGTCACAACCTCCAGGAGCACTCGGTGGTGATGATTCGCGGCGGCCGTGTGAAGGACCTCCCGGGCGTCCGCTACCACATCATCCGTGGCACGCTGGACTCCGTGGGCGTGGCGGGCCGCAAGCAGGGCCGCTCCAAGTACGGCGCCAAGCGTCCGAGCTGATCGCTCGTCACGCGGACCACCTTCGTTTCGCAGTTTCGTCGGACGTCTCGCCCCGCACCCTGGGGAGCGTCCCTGGCAGTTCCTCACAGCGGTTCATGAAGCCCCGTTGAATGCTCTCCGAGAGGGGAGTGGGGCGTAAGGGAAGAGAGAAGAGATGCCTCGCCGTCGCGTAGTCGCCAAGCGCAAGATTCTCCCGGATCCGAAGTTCCAGGACCGGCTCGTCACCAAGTTCGTCAACGACCTGATGCGGAAGGGGAAGAAGTCCATCGCGGAGGGCGTGTGCTACGGCGCCTTCGCCCTCATCGAGGAGCGCGCGAAGGAGGACCCCCTCAAGACCTTCAAGAAGGCCCTCGACAACGTCAAGCCGGTGCTGGAGGTCAAGAGCCGCCGCGTCGGTGGCGCCACCTACCAGGTGCCCGTCGAGGTCCGTCAGGACCGCCGCGTCGCCCTCGGCATGCGCTGGATCATCAGCTACGCCAAGGCCCGTGGTGAGAAGACCATGCAGGAGAAGCTGGCCGGCGAGATCATGGACGCCGCCAACAACCGCGGCAACGCGGTGAAGAAGCGTGAAGACACGCACAAGATGGCGGAGGCCAACAAGGCCTTCGCTCACTACCGCTGGTAGGCCCTCGGGGCTTCGCGGTTGCCGCCCGGATGCAGATGCTGCATCCGGGCGGTTTTGTTAGTTGAATCAGGTTCTCTGAAATCGTCCGGCCGGTGGGTGAGGAGGCCTGAAGGCCCGCCCGCTTCCTTCGGAAAGGTATTGAGTCATGGCCCGTGAGCATCCCCTCGAGCGCTACCGCAACATCGGCATCATGGCGCACATCGATGCCGGCAAGACGACGACCACCGAGCGGATTCTCTTCTACACCGGCGCCATCCACCGGATGGGCGAGGTGCACGAGGGGACCACCACCACTGACTGGATGGTCCAGGAGCGCGAGCGCGGCATCACGATTACCTCCGCCGCGATCACCGCCTTCTGGCAGCGGCGCGACCAGCGCTACCGCGTCAACATCATCGACACCCCGGGACACGTGGACTTCACCATCGAGGTGGAGCGCTCCCTGCGTGTGCTCGATGGCGCCATCGCCGTGTTCGACGGTGTGAATGGCGTGGAGCCGCAGTCCGAGACGGTGTGGCGCCAGGCGGACAAGTACAAGGTCCCCCGCATCTGCTTCATCAACAAGATGGACCGGGTGGGCGCGGACTTCGAGATGTCCGTGGGCACCATCAAGGAGAAGCTGGGCGCGCGCGCGGTGCGCATGCAGCTCCCGCTGGGCTCGGAGGACAAGCTCCGCGGCGTCATCGACCTCGTGAAGATGAAGGCGCTGGTGTTCCCCGAAGCGGAACTGGGCAGCCGCGTTGACGAGGTGGACATCCCCGAGGAGTACCGCGAGGCGGCGGAGGCGGCCCGGGGCGAGCTGCTGGAGGCCGCGGCCGAGCAGGACGACGCGCTGACGGAGAAGTTCCTGGAGGGCCAGGAGCTGACCGAGGAAGAGATTCGCGGCGCCATCCGCAAGGGCTGCGTGGGGCTGAAGCTGTTCCCCGTGTTCTGCGGCTCGGCGTTCCGCCACAAGGGCGTGCAGCCGCTGCTGGACGCGGTGGTGGACTACCTGCCCAGCCCGCTGGACATCCCGCCCGTGCACGGCAAGACGCCCAAGGGCGAGGACGCCATCCGCGAGACGCGGGACGACGCTCCCTTCAGCGCGCTGGCGTTCAAGATCATGAACGACCCCGCGTTCCAGTCGCAGACGCTGACGTTCCTCCGCGTCTACTCCGGCCGCCTGGAGGCGGGCACGGCGGTGTGGAACTCGGTGAAGGGCAAGCGCGAGCGCGTCAGCCGCCTGGTGCAGATGCGCGCGGACAAGAAGGACGAGCTCACCGAGTGCTTCGCCGGCGACATCTGCGCCGTGGTGGGCCTGAAGCTGGCCAGCACCGGTGACACGCTCTGCGACGACAAGCAGCCCATCATCCTGGAGCGGATGGAGTTCCCCGAGCCCGTCATCGACATCGCCATCGAGCCGAAGTCGACGGCGGACCAGGACAAGATCATCCAGTCGCTGCAGCGCCTGGCGATGGAGGACCCGTCCTTCCGCGTGAGGACCAACGAGGAGACGGGGCAGACCATCATCGCCGGCATGGGCGAGCTGCACCTGGAAATCATCGTCGACCGGCTCCTGCGCGAGTTCAAGGTCGACGCGAACATCGGCAAGCCCCAGGTGGCGTACCGGGAGACCATCACCGCCCAGATGGAGCAGGAGGGGAAGTACATCCGCCAGACGGGCGGCAAGGGCCAGTACGGCCACATCTGGCTGCGGGTCATGCCCAACGAGCCCGGCAAGGGCTTCTCCTTCGACAACAAGATCACCGGCGGCGTGGTGACGAAGGAGTTCGTGGATGCGGTGAAGGAGGGCGTCGCCGAGGCCATGCAGAACGGCCCGGTGGCCGGCTACCCCATGGTGGACGTGAAGGTAGAGGCCTACGACGGCTCCATGCACGACGTGGACTCCAGCGAGATGGCGTTCAAGATCGCCGGCTCCATGGCGTTCAAGGACGCCGTGCGCAACGCCTCGCCGGTGCTGCTCGAGCCCATCATGAGCTGTGAGATCCTCACCCCCGAGGACTTCATGGGCGACGTCATCGGCGACCTGAACGGCCGGCGGGGGAAGGTGCTGGGCATGGTGCCCCGGCCGGGCCGCGTGCAGGCCATCCAGGCGCAGGTACCCCTGGCGGCCATGTTCGGCTACTCCACCGACCTGCGCAGCCGCAGCCAGGGAAGGGCGACCTACACCATGCAGTTCAGTCACTACGCACCCGCGCCGAAGACGGCGCTCAACCGGTGACGTGGCGCCTGGCGGGACGCCGGCCGGGCGATTTCAGTTGACGTGGCTGCAGGTTTGGAGCAGGACGCAGCACCTTCGCAGTTGTTTTCCGGAATTCGAAACGCGCCGGGTCGCTGACCGGCTGCCCCGCGAGGAGAGGTCATGGCCAAGGAGAAGTTCGACCGTAGCAAGCCCCACGTGAACATCGGCACGATCGGACACGTGGACCACGGCAA
>NZ_JAIQDG010000049.1 GCF_020037125.1 Myxococcus sp. RHSTA-1-4 | reverse complement strand
AAAGCCTTGAGAACTCTCCACTTATCGGTCGGTCGCTACGCGGTGTTCCCTCTACCCGTGATCGATCCGGGCTAGTCCCGACAAGCTACTCTGTCAGGGTGAACGCCTCGACAAACCCAAGCCGCACGACACTGGCCTGTGCCCAAATTACCCGGGGCACTACAATATCAAGAAGATAAAGGGGAATAGCGGACGAAATGGGTCTGTGGTGTGCTGCCCATGTTGCGAACGGGATGGTTTTTCTCCTGAGGTAAGATGTGGATTCCGATAATGATTGCCTGGAGGTGCAGGAATGTCGAAAGGTAATGAAAGACTTGTGGCTGGGCTGATTGCGCTTTCAGCAGGAGAGTTGGCTGAGGTGCTGGCGCAGGCTGGCCTTGGAAAGCTTGTGCATGCGCCACAGCGACTGCTTGTTCCCTTTCAGGAGTTCGAAAAGCACCGTGAATTCCTTGAGCGGGGTGGAGTAGCTTATGACTACGGTTTTCCTGAACGGACTGAGATCGGGCACCTCGTGCTGCCCTATGGCACACGGGCATGGTCAGCGCCGATGGTTCAATTGCCAAATGGTAGCATGTTCATTGTTGCCACGGTCGGGAGCGCATCGCAGAGGTTGATTGTCCCGTTGGAAAATGCCTTGGGATAGCCAGTTGCGTATTTCGGTCGTGAATCGAGTTGATTGAAATTTGTCCAACCTGTCGCCCGTTGGCGGCAGCGTCGATCGGACGCCACTTCGCCTGCACGAAGCTGAGCTGCTCTGTCAATTACAAAGCCTTGCGCTTCAGCTCCCGCCCGGGAATCCCGGCCACCACCGCCCTGGGGGCAACGTCGGACGTCACCACCGCGTTCGCCCCAATCACGGCCCCGTCACCCACCGTGACGGGGCCCAGGATGTGCGCGCCCACTCCGACGAACACATTGCGCCCAAGCCGCGGCGCCCCCGGCACCCCGAGTTTCGGCTCCACGCTGACGTTCTGCGAGAGGAAACTCCCCTCTCCAATCTCCACGCCGGGCGCGACCACCACGCCCATGCCGCCGTAGCCCAGCTCCACGCTCGCGTGGAGCCGTGCCTCCAAATCCACGTGGCACTGGTGCATGCGCTTCCCCATCGCTGCCACCACCTCCGGCAGCAGGGGCACGCCCAGCGTCTTCAGCCGCTTCGCGGCCCGGTAGAAGGTCAGCGCCGTCGGACCCATTTCGCCACCATTCGCCGGGCCACGGGGACCCAGCGGAACTTTGCCTGGTACAGCGCCCGGCCCCTCAGTGATGCGCGATAGATGAACAGCCAGTGGTGCGGGCGCACCGTCTCCGTCCACTCGCGCTTGAAGGGTGCCTCATCTCCCAGCAGGTCCAACTCAGCCAGCCCGCGGCCGATGCAGTCCTGGATGAGCTCCTCTGTCAGCAGCTGCCCCGGGCTCACCTCCGCGAAGGACTCGTCGTAGCCCGGCTTCATCGCCAGGTATCGCCCCCCGTACTCCAGCCCGTACTGGAACGCGATGGCGCGCCTGTCCAGCCGCAGCGAGTACAGCCCCAGCCATCCGGCCCTCGCCGCCACCCGCGCCAGGTCCGTGTAGAAGGCCAGCCGCTTCTGGCTCTGCGCAATCGCCGTCCCGCGCCGCGCCTTCCAGCCGCTGCGCTCCAGCGCGAAGCCCTCCGCCAGCCGCTCCGCCAGCCGCTCGCCTCCCGTCACCCGCTCCAGCGTCACCCGGCCGCGCTCCTCCAGCCTGCGCCGCCGTCTCCGCAGCGGCTTCGCGTTCTTCCCTCGCTCGCGCTGCCACGCGTCCACCGTCCCCGGAAGCAGCAGGTACGGCGAGCGCGCGCTCTCCCACGTGCCACAGGGCAGCCCCGCCTTGCTCGCCGCTCCCAGCATCGCGAAGGCCGCGCCGCCCTCGGGCACGTCCGCCAGCCGGAGCATGTCCCAGCTCCGGTCCTTCAGCAGGTGCCGCAGGAAGGCCCTGCCCGCGCGTTTCGGGTCCTCCGCCAGCAAGTCGAAACGGCATGAGTGCTTGTTCGTCAGCGACAGCAACTGCCGCGCCGGCAGCCCGTACTGTCGCCCCCATGCCGCACGCAGCGGCAGCACCGCCACCAGCCTGCCCTCGAGGTCCCTCCCCGTCAGGATGCGCAGCCGTGCCTCCGGCGCGAAGTGCCGCAGCCAGCAGCTCACGTACTCGTGCCGGTAGAAGACCTGGTCGTCCGTGCGCGCCACCAGGTCATTCCACTCCCGCGCCAGCGCGTGGAACCCGGCCAGGTCGCGCACCTCGCTCACGCGGATGGAGCCCTGGCGCGCGTAGTACATCGCCCGCCGCCGTGCCCCCAGTGCGACCTTGTTCTTTCCTGGGACTCCGGCCTCGGCACGCGTGCCCCTCGACACGTTGGCGGCGCCGGGAGCCCTGGGGAAGGGAAGCTCCTCCATGAAATCCTCTCCTCGGTTGTCGCGTCCGTCCCGGGCTCGATTCACTCAGTTCGCCGGTTCCCCCGCGTCGTCCACCGGCGCACGTGCCACCGGTGCATCCTTCGCGGCCGGCTCGCGCTCCTCCTTGGGCTTCGCGGGCGCCCCCACCACCGGGTTGGGCTCGCCCGGGACGGGCCGGGGAACCGGCACCGCCACGTCGTCGCGCTGCGCCTCCAACGCCTCCTCGAACACCTCTCGCAGCGGCGGAGGAGCCACCGGCTCCCGCGCCACCGGCTGCGGCTCCACCGGCTGCATGCGCTCCTCCGGCTTGCGCTTGCCGAACCCCGCCAGCAACCAACCTCCCTTCTGCCGCTCGTACAGCTTGCGCGTCTCCAGCGCCGCCCGCGCGTGGGACACGCGTCCGTTCACCAGGTCCTCCAGCAGCAGCTCGCTCAATCTCCGCCGCTGCACGCTGTCCAGGTAGTCGAACACCTTCTCCACCTTGCGCGTGACGGACTGCATGAGCGTCTCCGTCCCCGTGTGCCGCAGCGCCGCCAGCCTCGCATCGTGCGTCGCCCGGGCCCGCTCGGCCAGGCGGCGCATCCGCTCGGCCTCATCGGGATTCTGGGCACGCAGCGCCAGCCTGGGGAGCACCACCCGCGCCATCCCCGAGTCCACCAGTCCGGAGTCCGCGAACGTCTCCAGCGACTCCAGGGCACGCCGCCGGGACTCCGCCGAGCCCTTCTGGAGCGCCTCCAGCGCCGAGCCCACCCGGTCCAGCGCCCGCCACCGGTACACCCAGTCCAGGCCCGTGCCCTTGATGTTCTGCGCGCCCATGATGCTCACGCTCAGCCCCGGCGGGACGGCGCGCGCGCACGCGTCGATGACCTGGTCGCCCGTGGCCCCCGCGTCGTTCACCGGCACGAGAAGCTCCAGGTACAGCTCTCGGTACGCCTCGCGGAACTTCCGTTGGAACTCCGCCACCGCGCCGTCCTCCGAGCCCGCCCCGGGCAGCGCCCGTCGCAGCCGCGCGTGCACCACGAGCCTTGCCAGCGTGTACAGCGCGTGCTCTCGCACCTCGTCCTTCGTCGCCGGAGCCAGCACCTCCGGAGCCGCCGGGTCCTCGCGCACCGGCGTCTCGCGCAGCGCCGCGTCCAGCACCGGGCCCATCTCGCGCTCCAGCGCCTGGCGGACCCGTGCCACATGGAGCTCGTCATCGGCCGCGCCGAGCGCCGACTCCACCGCCGCCACCAGCTCCGGCGTGCGCGCCGCGGTGAGGCCCGCGCCCCGCGCGTACAGCCCCAGCCGCTCCAGGAAGGCCCTGGGCGTGGGCCGCGCAATCTTCAGCCGCGCCAGCTCGCGCGTCAGGCGCGCCTCGGGCCTGCTCGCGTCCGCGCCTGGGACGAGGTCCTCCGGGGCCACCACCTCGGTGCGCTGGAGGTAGCGGTCGAGCGCGTCACGCACGTACTTCTGGAGGCCCTCCAGGTTGGTGCCGATGAGGACGTGCCGGTCCGCCGCCGCGTCCTCCACCATGATGCGCGCGAAGACCTCCGAGCGCGCCACGCGGTCCCACCGGTTGTTGATGACGGTGATGACGGCGCGGTCCGGCTGCGTCTCCGGCTCCACCGTGTCCAGCCCGGTGCGGCGCCAGTTGTTGAGGAAGCCCGTGCGCTCGTTGGCCGAGTGCCCGTTGATGAAGGTCAGCTTCCGCCCACGCACCTTCGCGCTCGGGAAGACCTTGAGCACGCCAATCTCCGGCTGGACGTGCTCGGCCATCAGCGCCAGCGCGTACGAGCGTGGCACGCCGAGCTGCTCGCCCAGCGTGGCCACCAGCGCCATGTTGCGCGGGTGCTCGCGGTAGGGGAACAGCGCGAGCAGTTCCTCCGGAATCAGCTCCGCCTCCCACCACGCGCTGTGGTGCAGCGCCGTGCCGCCGTCCTTCGCCGCCCGCTGGAACAGGGGCAGGAAGTGGTCCTCCGTCGTCACCACCCGGCCGCCCTTCGGCATGAACTTCGTGATGACGGACGCCACGTCCATGCCGGCCGGGCCCTGGATGTCCTCGTGGTCCGGGTACGCGTTGGTCAGCGTGGCCAGGTCATCCTTCATCCAATCGTTCTGGAGCAGCTCCACGAAGTTGGGCTGCAGGGCCATGCACTCCCAGAGGAAGACCTCCGTGCCCAGGCGCGCGCCCAGCTCCACCATGTCCTTCTGCTCCCAGATGGTGGCCTTGTCGTAGGGACGGAAGATGAAGAACTCCGCCGGCGCGCCGCCCGGCGCGGAGTGCACGAACATCGCCTCCGAGCCCGTCGTCTTCGCGAAGACGTCGAAGCCCAGGCCGGTGAAGAGCGCCGCCTTCAGGCGCTCGGTGCCGGACTTGCCGCGCGTGCCCCAGCCGCCGATGCACAGCGGCATCTGGGCGCGCGCCTGCCGCACCCGCTGGCGCTTGACGTACGTCTCCCCGAGGAAGACGGTGAAGAGCGCCGCCGTGAAGATGCCGAGCGCCGCGACGCCGTTGCCGCCGGTGCCCAGGAAGTAGCCCTCGCTCTCCATGATGCGCTCGGCGAGCAGCGCCAGGAAGCCGCTCTCCAGTCCCGCCAGCGTGGACGAGTGGAGCCGCGGACCCTGGCGCGCGTCCGGGTCCCCGAAGAGGGTGGACAGCGTGCGCGGCACCGGCGCCCGCGACTCGTACGGCGAGAAGTGCACCAGCACGCCGAGGTCCTTCTCCACGTGCTCCACGAAGCGGCGGCGCTCGCGCGGTTCTTCACCTTGCAGCGACGTGAGCCGCAGCGCCGACAGCCGTTGGTACTCGCGCGTCACCTTCAGCCGGTTGCGCAGCCGCCGCGCCAGTGAGGGCGGAGGCACCAGCACCGTGGTGCCGTGGCTGCTGAACAGGTGCACCTTGCCATTCGCGCGCAGCGGGAGGTCCAGCAGGTCATCCACGGTGGGAAGGTGCCGGCCCCAGCCGCCCTGGCTGGCCACGTGTACTCGCTCGCCCGGCACCACCGTCTCCGTGATTTCGTCCAGGTGCCCCGGGTGCGCCCGGAGTGTGCCCGGCATCACCCGGCCGGTGGTGTGCAGGAAGGCCTGACGCTTGTTGGGCGCGGGCGTGCGCAGCTCGTGGAGGATGCGCCACAGCCGGCGCTTCTTCCGGTCTCCCTGCCACAGCGTCAGCGCGCGCTCCGTGCGCTCCGCGTAGAGGCCGTATCCGTCCCGAGACAGGTCCGCGAGGATGGCGCCCAGCCAGGCCGGCTCCTCCGGCATCGGCGGCAGCCCGTCCGGCAGCGGCTCTAGCGTCACCTTCGTGCGGCCACCGGGGCGGAGCTGCTCCACCCGTTGCGCGAGGTACCGCGTCCACGCCAGCCGCGCGGGGTCGGCGGTCCGGCGGAGCACCTGCTCGGCGTTGGCCGCGGTCTCCAGCACCGGACCTTCCGTGCCAGGGCGCGTGCGCAGCGTGGTGAGGGCCTCCGTCAGCCGCGTGTGCGTCTCACCCAGGCCCGCGCCGCCGAGTGTCTCCGCCAGCGCCGCGGCCTGCTCGCAGGCCACTCGCAGCACGAGCGCGTGGGTGTCTCCGAGGAGGACGTCCACCAGCAGGCCGAGGGCGGAGTCGCGGACCGAGGACTCCTGGCGCGCGGCCTCCACGGCGGCGAGCACCGCGGCGGCGCGCACGCGAGGACTCTGCGTGGCTCCATCCAGGCCCGCGAGCTGCCGCAGGAGTGACTGGCCCTCCCTCCGGGGCGCCAGCAGTCCGCACAGGCCCATGCGCACGAACTCGCTCGGGTCGTGCGTGGCCGCCTCGGTCAGCAGGGGGAGCAGGTGCTCGGCGGGAAGCAGCGGCGTGGCCAGCTCCAGCGCCTGTCTCCGGAAGAGGAAGTCCTTCGCGGAAGGGTAGGGGCCGCGCATCCGCTGGCGCAGCAGGGCGACGCCCGCGAGCGGGTCCGTCACCAGTAGCGCCCGCAGCGCTTCCGCCTGGAAGAAGGGGCTCGTGTCCTCCTGGCCCACGAGGCCCGACAGCACCGGGCCGGCCTCCAGCAGCCCCGCCGCGGACGCGGGCGCTTGCCGCACCAGCGCGTGGAAGCACTCCAGCGCGGCCAGCCGGTTCTGTGCTCGCGGCGCGCCCACTGCACGGTTCAGCAGCTCGCTCGCGAGGGACGCGAGGACCGCCGCGTGCGTGATGCGCGTTTCTTCATCCAGCCGCCGCAGCACGCCGGTGAGGCACCGCAGCGCCGTCTCCTCCTCGTGGAGGAGACGGTGCCGCTTGCGCTCCAGCCGCTCGCGCAGGGCATCCAGTCCCATCCACCGGTCCAACGCGCGCAGGTCCTCGCGGCGCTCCTTCCGGTCCTTCACCGTCTCGGTGAGGTGGTCCACCAGCACCTGCCGGCGTGCTGTCTCGTCCGCTGCTTCGTTGTAGCGCCGGGTGAGGGCGGCGGCGTCCGCGTCCACCACGGCCACTTCCGCCACCAGGGCCTGCAAGGCCTCGCGCAGCCACAGCGCGTGTCCATCTCCTCCGCCGTGTGGGCGTGGACAGGAGTCTTGCAGACGGCGGGCCAGCCTCGTCACGACAGCCTGGCGTACGCGCCGGTAGAGGGGAGGGAGGGCCTCCAGGAGCAGGTCTTCCAGCAGCTCAGACGACGGTCGCATGTCGTGGGCAGAGCGATGCATCGCCCCGGAGGGCTGCCGCTGGGGGCCTGTCCCGCGTTGCGCCGCGGACACTTCAGTCGAGGGAACGTCCTGCATCGAGCAGCTCCTCGAACTCCTCTTCCGGAGGAGTGATGTCCCGCAGGCCACGGCTGCCCATCCAGTCCCAGCGCGCGCCCAGGGAGAACACGTTCTGCAACCCGAAGGGGCCTGACAGCAGTGCCCGGTCCTCGGCGTAGAGCATCAGCCGGCTCCCCGTCCCCATCCACACGTTCCAATCCAGCCTTCCCGCCACACGGTGCCGCGGATACGCCTCTGAACGGTGCTCATCCTGGAAGCGGTAGGACAGCTCGTACCCAAGCTCCGCCCGGGTGCCGCGCAGCGGCCCGCCCAACAGCGCGGCCCACCTCACCAGCCCCCCCGCGTGGTCCAGCGAGCCCAGGTCCGCGTTGGTGGTGGCGAAAGTTCCCACCGTGCCCACGTGGTCCTGGAAGGGCTGCCAGCGCAGCGCCAGCCTCGGCATCAGGCGGCGCGGGTGGTCCTCGCCATACCGCCAGTACACCCCCTGGTCGTAGCGCGCCGGGTCCACCGCGGAGCCGCCGTGCGACGTCTCCAGCGCCAGCCCCAGGCCGGGCACCAGTCCCAGGTCCGGGCTCAGCCGCACCCACCGGTCCACCGAGGCCCGGCCCCGCGCGCTCCAGCGCAGCACGTCCTCCACCGACTGGCCGAAGAGCGAGCCCTGCACGTGCAGCCGCAGGTCCAGCGGGAGCTGCCTCAGGTACAGCGCCGAGGTGGCGCCGAACACCGTGGGCTGGCCCGCCGGGTAGCGTGCCTCCGGCTGGAAGCGCAGCCACGCGCGCTCCTTCACCAGCTCGCGGCGCAGGCCCAGGCGCACCTCCATGCCCGAGCGCAGCGGGCGCTCCACCAATTCGCCCTCCTCGACCTCCTCGCGGCGGTACGCCAGCTCCGCGGAGAGCATCCCCGGGCCGCGCGGAGAGAGCACCGGCGGCACGCCCTCCGGCAGCAGCGACAGTCGCGGCGGAAGCGCGGGCCAGGGCAGCGGCTCCAGCCCCGTGGAGCCCTGCTCCCACCAGCGGCCCGGCGCCGCGTCCGGCGGCTCCGCCACGCCCAGCTCCACCCGCACCAGCGCTTCGCCTTCCGGCGACTCCAGGCGCACCTGGTGTGGCCCCTTGCCGGGCAGCAGCAGCCACGTCTCACCCGCGCGGCCCACCGGGACGGAGACGTTGCGCACCGTGGGGTCCGCGTCTTCCGGCAGGCCCAGGCGCACCGGCGGGCCGTCCCCGAGGCCCTGGCCCGCGCCACCCGTGCCATTGCCGGAGGGCACCACCACGCTCGACAGCAGCACGTGCCGGCCGGCCTGGGGCGACAGCGCCCGGGCCTGGATGCGCAGCGCGCCCGGCCCCAGCACCGTCATCACCACCGGCGTGCCCGGCTTGCTGCGCAGCAGCGTCAGCGGCTGCTGCGCGGACAGGGGCTCGGAATCGCTGCCCGCCGCCGACGGGTCGATGAAGCGCACCAGCGCCAGGGTCGGCGCGTCCTGCTTCGCGTGCAGTACCTCCACCTGGTGACGTCCGCGCCCGCTCAGCACCGTGGTCAGCAACGCGGTGCGGCCGTCCTCCACCTGTTGTTCCGCCACGGTGCGGCCATCCACGCGCAGCGCGAAGGTGCACGGTGGCTTCGGGCCTTCCGCGCCCACGCGTGGGGTGGAGCCGCACAGCACCTGGGCTCCCACCGGGCGCGGCTCGCGCACGTCCAGGCTCAGCACGCGCGAGCGGCCCGAGGACAGCAGCCGGCCCTGCTCCAGCGGCCACGGCGGCGCCAGCAGCGCCTTGCGCACCACGTCCGGGGCCGCCTCCTCCGGGTCTCCGTCCGCCAGCGCGTCCAGCAGGCCCGCCGCCTGCTCCGCGTCGCGCAGCCGCTCCCAGCGCGTCCAGCGGCCCGCCACCGCGCGCATGTGACGCACGCGCGGGTGGTCCGCCCAGCCCTCGAGCTGCGCGGCCAGCGCGGCGCCCAGCGGAGCCCCGCCTTCACGCCATGCTCGCGGCGACGACTCCAGCGTCTCCAGCCGGGCCAGCGCCTCCAGCCCCACCTGCGGCAGGCCCGTCTCGCGGTACAGCGCCACCAGCGCCAGCGCCGCCTCCTCATGCTGGCCGGACGCCGCGAGCCAGCGCGCCCGCAGGTAGCGTCGCGCCACCGTGTCCTGGCCGTCCAGGGCCAGCGTCTCCAGCGCGTGCTTCGCGCCCACCTCGCGCGCCTTCATCACCCGCGCCATCAGGTCCTCCGCGCCCGCTCCCGGCAGCACGGAGAAGGCCGGCGACAGCAGCGTGGGCGCGGTGATGGCCTGCCGGAAGCGCAGTCCGTCCCTCGTGCCGTCCCGCAGGTGACCCAGCAGCGCGAGCACGCGCCGGGATTGCTCCGGCGACAGCCGCTGCTGCTCCTTCAGCAAGGGCACCAGGTCCGCGCGGGCGAAGGCTTCCTCCTGGAGCGCCAGCAGCAATTCCGCTCGGGCAAGCCGGGGCTCCGGGTCCTCCGGCGCCTCACGCAGCCGCCGCGACAGGGAGAGCAGGGTCTCCATCGCGGACGCTCCGGCGGCGGCCATCGCGGGCTCCGAGCCGTCCATGAAGACGCTCGCCCCGCGGCGCACCGAGAGCGCGGCGAGCAGCGGCGTGTCCCTGGCCTCCGCCTCGAACCACACCTCGCGCGCGAGTGGTGGCAGCACCACCACCGCGGACACGGGCGCGCCCGACGTGCCCTCCGCGCCCTCCAGCGCGTGGTGCCGCGAGTCCGCCTTGCCCGGCATCAGCACCAGCCGCCGCGGCCGGCCCACGTCGGTGTGCATGCGCAGCGCGAGTGGCTTGGAGACCTCGCCCATTACCCGGAGCTGCACGCGCACGGGCGTGGACAGCTTCGCGTCCGGCACGCGGAAGCGCACCGCCTTCTTGTCCAGGCGCACCGGCCACTGCGTGCGGATGTAGCCCACCTTCGTCACCGCGCCCGGAGCGCCGGCCGGCGGCAGCGAGAGGAAGGCCCGGGCATCGGCGCCGCCCTCCAGCCGCACGCTGTGCTCGCCGGGCGGCAGGGCAATCTCCACCGGCTCGACAGCGGCCAGTGGCAGTAGCGGGAAGGCCTGCTCTCCCACTCGCAGCACCAGCGGCCCTCCCGAGCGGGACGGCGCGAGCACGTAGGCGCGCAGCAGCGTTGGCGCCTCGGCCGGACCGGTGGCTCGCACGATGGCGCTGGCCCCCGGAGCCAACGGCCAGAGCGCGCCACTGGAGGGCGCACCTTCCTCGTCGTCCATCCGCTGCACGTCCAGCCAGCGCGTGGGCACGAGGACGGACGCGTCCTCCTCCGGAGCGGGAGCCACGCGAGTCCAGCGGCTCGCGCGCCACCATGCGGAGCGGTAGCGGCGGCGGACCTCGGTGGAGAGCGGCTCGGCGCGCCAGGCCAGCTCCAGCGCCGCCAGCTCGCGGCTGCGCAGCGGGTCACCCAGCGGGAGCCGCGCCACCAGCCCCGCGGCCTCGGCGGCGAGCCAGCCCGGCTCGGGGAAGGAGGGCGCCGTGCCCAGCAAGGCATGGGCCGCGTCCGCCTGCCGCATGTCCAGCAGCAGCCGGGCCGCGCGCAGCCGCAGGTGCCAGGCCAGCGGCGAGGCTCCGGCGTCGCCTTTCAACGAGTGGAGCGCCTCCGTGGCCTCGGGCGCCCGTCCACCGCTCACATCCTCCAGCGCGACCAGCGCGCGGAGCAGGGGAGGCAGCCCCTTCACGTCGGCCACCGAGGCGAGCCCTGCGTCACCGGAGGCCAGCTCGGGCGCGAGTGTGGCGAGCTGACGCCGCAGTAGCGCGGCCCGGGGGGAGCCATCCGCCTTCACCGTGTCCCAGGCCTTCCTGGCGTAGCCATGCCAGTCCGCCTCCCGGGCCAGCGCCTCGCCCAGCTTCGGCCGGCGCGACGTCACGCGCGCGCGGAGCAGCACCGGGCCGCCGTCCCAGTGCACGCGGTAGGCGTGCCTGCCCGGGCGCAGCGCGACGCGGAGCTCCTCTTCCACGCCCACCCGCTCACCCGAGGGCAGCACGCGCGGCCGGCGCTCCGTGGGCAGGGCTACGTCCGACGCGCCGTCCACCCACGCGGGCTCCGGGGCCACGTCGGCGCGGGACACCGTCACACCTCCGCTGCGCACCTCCACCGAGACGGGCCGAGCCTCCGGGTCCGTCAGCAGCGGGCGCACCTCCAGCGAAAGCACGGCGGGGCCCTCCAGCTCCACGGCCCAGCTCCCGGTGCCTTCCTCCGGGCGCGCCCAGGCCGCGTCCATGCCCTCCAGCGAGACCTCCTTGCCGGGGAGTCGAGGACGCGAGACGCGCAGGCTCGCCCCGCGCAGCGGCGACACCTGGGCCCACTCACGCAGCGCGGCGGCCTTGCGCCACTCCCGCAGGGCCGTGCGCAGCGGCGAGCCCTCCGGCTCACCCTCCGCCATCTGGGACTCCAGCTCCGCGTCCAGGTCCAGCCGCGTCCGCAGCGAGGCGTGGAAGGGCAGTGGCGGGCGCGGCCCCTGGCCGTCCACCCAGCGCAGCAGCGCCTCGCGCATGGCCTCGTCGGTGTGCCCTGTCTCGTGAGCCTGGGGACGCTCCACCCAGATGCGGCCGGGCTTCGTGGCCGTCACCACCCAGACGCTGCCGGGCCCCATGGGCTCGGTCAGGTACCAGCGCCCGGGCTTCTCCGGCACGCCGTCCTCCTCCAGCCTCAAGTGTGGCCCCCGCGCGTCCGCCGTGGGCACGCGCACGAAGCGCAGCGTGCCGGGAGTGCCGGTGACGCGGGCCACGTCCAGCGGCCCCAGCCACAGCGCCGCGCCTCGCTCGGGCCCCACCTCCACGGCGCCCGTCACCTGCGGCACGCCGTCCGGCACGTATGGCGCGGCCGCGCGCACGCCGGCGGGCGGAACCGGTGCGCGCACGGGGCGCACCTCCCAGCTCAGTCCTTCCACGGAACGGAGCTGCTCCGCCGGTGAGGCGGCAAGCACCGCCACCGGCAGCATGACGAGCAGGCCGGCCAAGGAGACGCGTCGTGTGCGGCGTCGAAGGGGAAACATCGGCGCTCAGTCCTCCAAGGGTGCGAACAGCACGCGGCCCATGCGCGCCTGCCGCTCCCCGGAGGAGAGGGACTTGCGCGCCTGCGCCGACAACTCGAGATGGAGGAAGTGCGCGCATTCGTACGACTGCAGCAGCCGTCCCTGGGCGTTCCGCGTCCCGCCCAGCACCTGTACCCCTTCGGGGAACAGGCGCACCCCCTCACCCAACACCTTCACCAGCCGCCTCGACACCTGCCGTGCCCATGGCATGGGCTGGCGCGTGCCGGAGCTGACCACTGCGACCAATGACGTGTCCCGCTGCCCGGCCGCCGCCTTCGTGGTGCCGAAGCCGTGAAGCTGCACCACGCGTGGCGCGGCCAGCGTGCGCGCCACCTGGTTCGTCACCTCCTGGAAGAGGTGGTCCGGGTTGTGCGCCACGTCCGCCGGATGCTCCGGGTCCTCGGGCGTCTCGCCCGGGTTGCCGTGGTAGCGGTGCGCGGTGGCCGTCATGAAGAGCCGGGGCCGCCGCCCCTCCGGCGCGCAGGCGAAGAGCCCGACGCCGATGTCCTCGGTGCCCTGGTCGAACCAGGGATGCGGCACCTGCACGATGTCTTCCGTGGCGGGGCCCGTGCGGACCACGTAGGCGCCCGCGCCCCGGAGCTTCCCGGGCTTCTCGCGCAGCACCCAGAAGGTGTCCTGCCTCCCCTCCCAGACCTCCAGGCGGAAGCCCACCGAGGCCGCCACCTTCTCCAGCGTTGCGGGCGGCGTCCTCCTCACCGGGGCCGCCCTCAGCATCGCGGGGAGCAGCTTCGAGAAGGCCGTCCGCTCCTCCAACGTGGTCGGGTGGAACTTCACGTCGTCCACGCGGGGCCAGAGCCCGGCGAAGCGTGCGTCCGGGACGCAGCGCTTCGCGGCGCGGGGCTCGCGCGAGGACGTGGCCCGGGTGTCCTCCTCGACGTCATCGAATGAGGCTTCTTCGTCCTGCTCCGCCGTGCCTCGCGGCGAGGCCGGTCCGGGCTCCTCGCGCCGGGTGCGCGTCTCCTGTCCTTCCGGCACCTCTCGCGAGCGGCGCTCGCCGGGGGGCGCACCCGTGGCCGGAGACTCCGCGGCCTGCTCACGAGGACGCGGCTTCGCGGAGGGCTCCGAGTCGGCTCCAGCCGCCAGCGCCATGCCCGACAGCCCGGGCGCCGCCAGCACGCCCGCGGCCAGCCAGGGGGCGGCGCCTCGCAGCAGGCACCGGCTCACGGCGAGTCCTCCAATTCCCAGCCGGTGTGGTTCCACTCCTGCGCCGGCGGGCCACCGCTGTCGTGGCTGAACATGAAGAAGCGAGCCCACAGCGGCGCTTCGCCCAGACCCTGCGGCACCACTCGCACGTGGTGAACGCCCGGCGCCAGGTCGTCGCCCAGCATCACCGGCACGGTGTGCGCGTACCACCGCGCCCGCGGACGGCCGGCCGGAATGGCCGGCGCACGGGTGGACGCCGGCAGCGGCACCACGCGCGACGCGCGGGTGACTCGGGGCAGCAGCACTCCACTGCGGCGCAGGGGCCGCCCGTTGTCCAGCGTCACCGACAGCCGCTGCTGCGCGCCGCTCTCCGGCTGCTGCGAGTAGACGAGGATGTTGACGGTGACGGCGCCCGCGCCCGGCTTGCGCACCGGCACCGTCAGGCCCTCGCTTCCCATCCGGTACACGGTGCGCGAGCGCAGCCCGTTGCCCGCCACCGGCGGCCGGTTGAGGGTGGCCGTCAGTCCCTCCGCGGCGGTGCGCAGCAGCACCTCGTGTTCGCCCGGCGGCAGCGGCGGCAGCAGCTCGCGAGCGCGGGTGGTGCGCAGCGTCCAGCGGTGGATGGGCTCGCCGTCGAGGACGACCTCCACCTCGGAGCCCAGTCCCTCCGCGCCCTCCAGCGACAGGCGCAGCTCCGGCCGCGACGGCGAGCGCGCGTCGAAGTGCGCTCGCACCGGGCGCCCCGGCGTCAGCAGCGTGGACAGTGCGCGGGCCGCGTCGGTGACGCCCTGCACCGGCTCCAGCACTTCCTGCGTGTCGGGGCTGCCCAGCGGCCTCAGCACCACCGGCTCACCCGAGGGCGGCGACGGCACCGTCTCCAGCCCCGCTGGCTCCAGGCGCACCTGGCTCATCAGCTCCAGCCGTGCACCGCGCCGGGTCAGCTCCAGCACGTTGGCCGGGCGCACCGGGTGCCAGCTCCGCTTGTCCAGCGGAGCGTGGCGCCAGCGCACTCCTTGCAGCCCGTCCTCGAGGTAGGGCGCCAGCCCCGTCAGCTCGCCCTGGGAGGGCAGGAAGGTGAAGAGGTGCACCGCGGTGGGCTGCGACGCGTGCACGCGCACCCGGCGCCCCCCCGCCGGCAGGAACACCCGCGCGCTGGTGGGGACGGACACCGGCGTCGGCCGGTCCGTCACCTCTCCCGTGCCTGCGTCCGCCGAGGGCACTCGCCCCGCCGTGCAGGGCAGCCGCCGCTCCGGAAGCTGTGGAAGGTCGGCGCTCTCGAAGGCCGCGGGCTGGGGCGCCACGTCCATGCGTGTCTGGCTCAGCACGCGGCCCCGCGCGTCCAGTACGGTGAGCAGCACGTTCGACGGCTTCTCGTCCGCCGCCCCGGTGACGCCGAGCCGCCGCGCGTCCAGCCGCAGCAGGCGCCCGGCCGAGTCCATCGCCGCGTCCACCTCCAGCTCCAGCGTGGCGCAGCCCGGGCCGGTGACGAAGGCCTCCGTGCGGCGCGTGTCGGGGAGCCAGGCGATGCGCGCGTCGGGCTGTGTGGTGGGATGCAGCTCGGGCGGGGCGAGCCACGCTCCGGAGGGGCCCTCCATGGTGTAGCGCACGTCCTCCGTCCCCACGTTATGGACGGACAGCGTGTGCACGCCCCCCGGCACGTCGAGCACATGCGACACCGGCGCCCCGCCGCCGAGCGCGGGTAGCTCCCAGGTGCGCTCGGCGCCCGTGGGGCCCAGCGCGCGGACCGTGACGGGGCCCGCGGGCGTGGGCGTGCCGCCCTCGGTGTCCTGCGCGGTGCTCCACAGCCACAGCACCGCCTGGGTGGGGCCGGTGACGTTGAGGGCCACCGCGCTCCCGGCGCCGAGCCGCTCCTGTGCGGACTCGGCCACCTCCACCAGCGGCAGGCGGAACGGGGTGCGATAGACGGGCTCGATGAAGTAGTCGGTGCCCGCCTCGCCCTCGGCGCTCAGCCGCTCCCACTTCTCCTCGGCCAGCCGGTGCCGCGTCTCCGCGGACAGCTTCTCGAAGGGAAGGAAGGTGGCCCTCTCCACACGCTCCTCGGCGCGCTGCTCGGCCACGCGTTGCGAGGACAGCAGCGGCAGCCGCCGCTGGGTGCGCACGTATACGCGCACCAGCAGCGTGCCGTGGATGCCGGCCGGCTTCAGGTACATCACCGAGTGCTCCGGGCGCGGCGGGGGCGGCAGGCGCACCAGGAACTCGCGCTCGTCCGTCACCTGGACGTTGGGGTCCGTGGCGAAGGCGCTCTCCTGCAGGAAGGTGCCGTCCTCCTGCGGCTGCGCCTTGCTCTGCCGCGTGCGCGTGAAGAGGGGCCGCTCCATCAGCACCCGCTCCGGACTGCGCAGGAGCAGCTTGAGGCCGTACTGGTACTGGCGCTCCGGCGCGTAGGTGGTGCCCTCGGGAAGCATCAGGTGCGTCACCACGCGCAGCTCCTCGGCGTCCGAGGGCACCTTGACGCGCATCTCCTCGCCGGGCTTCAGCCGGTAGAAGGCGAGCCGCTCGGCCCGGACGAACTTGTCGTCGCGCAGGGCGGCGGTGGAGCTGGCGCTGTGCACCACGCTCGCGCTGGCGGCCCAGATGACCACCAGGGCGAGGGCCAGTCCGGACGCGGCCAGCAGGGCGCGGGTCCTCGTCTTCATCGGCGTCCCTCCGAGGACGTCAGCTCTCCGGTGAGCACCACCGGGCGCCGGTGGCGCAGGGCCTGTTCCACGGCCGCCTCCAGCCCCTTGACTCCAGCCACCAGCTCCACCCGCTTGAGCGGCGAGGGGTGCTGCTGGAGGAAGTACACGCCGCGCAGCACGTGCCGTCCCTGGCGCGCCTCCACCAGCAGCCAGGGCAGCCCGTGCACCGCGCTGTAGCCCGCGCGCACCGACTGCGTCACCGGCCCGGCGCGGCCCGCTCTCGCGAGCATCCGCAGCTCGTGCACGTCCTGCTGCACCAGGTAGCGCTCGGCGCTCGCGGTGAGCGCGGCGAAGTGCTCCCGCAGGGCCGCCGGCGCGGGCCGCGAGGACACCGCCAGTCCCGGTTTCAGCAGGGCCTGAAGGGGAGAGCTCTCGGCTGGCGCCGGCTTCGCCAGGCCCGCCAGGGCCAGCTCCGAGGCGACGAGGCGCGGGCCCACGAAGGCGCCGCGCAGCGGCTCGGACAGCCACAACGTGGCGATGCGCGCCCCGCCGAAGGTGCGGGAGAAGGTCCCCTGCGGGCTCGCGTCCGACAGGCCCGCCAGCTCCGGGGAGCCGTCGTGGTAGCGCACGCGCGAGGAGAGCCACCCCAGTGGCCCGCTCTTCGCCAGCAGCCGCTCCAAATCCGCCGGGCGCTGGTCGGGCCGCAGCACCGGGCCGCCCACGTCCACCAGCACGTCCGCGTTCACCGCCGGCCTCCCCGAGTAGCCGCGCACCTGGAGCACCCGCCCCGCCTCCCCGGGCAGCGCCCGGTGCACGGCCTGGTGGAAGGCCTGGAAGGGGGTGCGCAGGTGGCCCTGGGTGGCCGGGTGTTGCACCGCCATCGGGGCTCCCGGTGTGGCCACCACCAACGCGCGGGCGCGCGCCTCCTGCCATGCCTCCAGCGCCACGGCCAGCGTGCCCTGCTCGCGGTCCGGCACGGGCACGTCGAAGGCGAGCGGTCCGCCATCCGGGCGCACCAGCAGCGCCGCGCCGGCGCGGCCGTGCCGGCCCTCCGCGTCCGCCACCCACCAGCAGGGCCCCGTGTCCGCGCAGCCCTCCACGGGCAGCACCGCCAGGCCCATCAGTCCCGCCATGGCCGAGGCCCAGCGCGCGCGCAGCGGCTCCGGCACCGTCGCCCCGCCACCGCCCAGCAGCGGCGCGGCCACCTGCTGCTCCAGCACCAGCAGCTCCGCGTCGGTGGGCCGTGGCGCCGCGCCCTCCGCGTACGTCGCGGACTCCCGGGGCGACAGCAGCGCGGAGCGGAGCTGCGCCTGCGTGAGGGGCGCGGGCAGCTCCGGCATTCCCTCCAGCGCCAGCGTGGCCAGGTCATGCGGGTGCGCCCGCAGCACGCTCAGCCGGTCCTCGCCCCAGCTCAGGCCGGGCTCGGGCGGGGGCGCGTCCGTGACGGGAATGCCGGGCCACAGGGACGTCAGCGCCTGGGGCACCTGGCCTCCAGGGACATGGAGCAGGGCCCTGCCGCGCGCCAGCGCCGCGTCGGCGCGCACCTGGACCCGCTCCAGCGAGGACAGCACGGCATGGGCGCTGTTCAGGGGCGTGCCCGGCTCGTTGAGGGCGTCACCGGGCCGCAGGCCGGCGCCGGACGTGTCCACGCCGCTGACGATGATGGCGCGGCACCGCACGCGCTCGCACAGGGCGGCGGCGGCCTCGGCGCTCGGGGCTTCCGTCAGCGGGCGTGGCACCTCCAGCACGGGCCCGGGCGCGCCCGGCACCAGCATCGCGGTGTCCCAGCCCAGCTTCCCCTCGGCGCGCTCGCGCTCCATCAGCACGAAGCGCTCGGGCGCTCCCTCCGAGGTGCCCGGCAGCGCGCGCAGCTCCAGGCCCAGCGCCTCGGCGCGCTCGCGCACCACGCGCCGCGCGTCCGCGTCTTGCGTCTCCAGCCACGCGCCCGCCGCGCGCCACAGCGACGCGTACTGGCGCAGCTCGCCGTTGCGCCGGCGCAGTGGCAGGCCGCTGGCGTTGCTCTCGCGGGCGGTGGCGTGCGCCAGCGCCATGACGCCCAGGGGGCTCTGGTCCAGCCCCAGCCCCGGCACCCGCGCGCGCGGTGTCTCCAGGGGCAGCGCGGTGGCGGGGCGGGGCTCCACCAGCGCCAGGCCGAAGCCCACGAGGCTGCCCACCACGAAGCCCGCCAGCGACGTGTGCACCGTGGCCAGCATCACCCGGGCCACCGCCTTCTTCTGGAGGATCTTCACCGCCAGCAGCGTGGGCACCAGGTAGCCGAAGCCGAACAGGTCCGTCACCTTCAGCCCCGGCATCTGGCCGCCCAGCGCCCAGCCGATGCACCACTTCACGACGAAGCCGAGGAAGAAGACGAGCACCGTCTTCCGCGGCCCTTCCAGGTTGAGGGTGCGCAGGCCCGGCATGGCCAGCAGGGCGCGGGTGCTCAGCACCAGCAGCAGCACCTCCAGCAGCGTGGCCACCAGCTTGGCCGGCTCCAGCCAGGTCAGGGCCAGCAGCGCCGGGACGAGGATGCCGTTGAAGTCCCAGCCGTAGTTCAGGTTGAAGCGCGCGGCCAGCAGCGCCGTGGTGAGCAGGATGATGTACGCCTTGGGACTGGCGAGGAAGTCCTGCGCCACGTCCTCGTACATCAGCTCCAGGCTGCTGAAGGACAGGTTGGTGGCCGGCAGCAGCACGAAGCGCAGCAGCGCGTACGTGAGCACCACCGGCACGCCCACCTGCCACAGCCCTCGACGCAGCTTCAGCTTCCAGAAGGCATTGGCCGTCAGCGGCACCAGCACCAGGCCGATGCTGTGCAGGCTGCGGTCCAGGGCGAACGACGTGCCCCACCGCGCGTCCAGCCAGCGGCCCACGTGCGGCAGCAGCACCGCCTCGCTCAGCGCGCGCACCAGCACGCTGGAGAGGACGATGGCGAAGAAGCGGTCTCTTCCGAAGAACTCGCTCCACGCTCCCGTGCGGCTCATACCGGCGGAGAGCACGAGCGCGAGCGCGTACGTGAGCACCGCCTCCACCACGACGGTGATGCCCGCCTCGGGGTGGATGACGAAGACCGAGGCCAGATAGCCGGGCACCACCAGGCCCACGAACACCCAGCCGAAGGTCTCGGTGAGCAGGGCGAGGATGAGCACGCCCACGAGCACCGCCGCCAGAATGGAGGTGTCGAGGCTGTAAGCCGGGAAGAGTGTCAATGTGGAGAGGAGCGCCATGACGTCGCTCCGGGCCAATCTAGGGAGCCTCTTCTCACCGGCCAGTCACACACCCTGGGGTACAGGGCGAGCGTCGGCCAGGAAACCCTGGGCCCCTTCCGGTGCGGTCCCGAGTGGCGGCCGGTGGACATTGCCACCGTACCCGGGCCGCACCGTCACGCCCACGGGGGCACCGCGGAGCGTTGACACCTTCTCAAAGGCACGGTGCGTGCACGCACCGCGCGCGGGGAGGATCAGCGACAGGCCGTGGCGGCGGCGGCCGGGCAGCCCAGGCCACTGCCCGGAAGTGAGCACGGCACGGTGTCGGCGAGCGCCCCGATGACGGCGTCCGCCTCGGGGCCGGTGCCGCGCAGCGGGGACGTCTGCTCCAGGTGGAGGAAGCGGTCGCTGGCGGCGGGGGCCTCGGAGTAGCAGGCGTCCCCGGCCCCGTTGTCGATGCGGCCCTGGATGTTGGTGGTGCCGCACAGCGTGCGGTGCTTGCCGGAGTCGTCGGGGGCGTTGCACGAGAAGACGCGGCGCGGGCTCGCCGGCAGGCGCTGGTTGAGGGCATCGCGCAGGCGCACGGACAGGGAGGTGGCGCGGTCCTTCGCGGTGCCGTCGCTGACGACAGCGGCCTCGGGCCCGTCCTCGGAGGCTTCCATGCCGTGGACGCTGACCGCGATGCCGTCAGGGTAGGTGGCGCGCAGGGCGCGGTGGGCGGCTGTGAAGAAGTTGTTGGCGTAGTGCGCGGCGTCGGAGACGCGCTGGCCGGTGGTGCCGCAGACACGGGTGGAGCCGCTGCACGGGCTGACCGCGGCACCGGCGCAGCGGTTGGCTCCGGTGATGAGGAGCGCGCGCGCGCCGAGCGTCATCAGTTGCTCCGCGCCCTGGCTCAGGGTGCCCTCGTCGGAGTCGGCGTGCGGGGTCTCCAGCCACAGGTCGCGCGCGGGCGTGAGGTTGACGATGAAGGTGCCGCCACCGCGCCCCTGCATGAGGTCGCTCAGGACGAGCCAGCCGTTGCCGTTGTCCTCGTCGCGATAGGCGGAGAGCGAGAAGCCGAGCTGGGCGAAGTCGGCCACGCGCTCCGCGGAAGGACCGGTGGAGAGCAGCGCGCTGAAGGCCCTCTCGAAGGCGATGAGCTCGGTGCCGCTCGGCTCACGGAAGCCCTCGCTGTCCGGCGCGGTGATGGACGCCTGGCGGAGCCAGGTGCGCAGGCTCCCCTGCTGGGACGGAAGGCCGGCGGGCAGGGCACAGGCACTGAGCGGCGAGGGAGTCGCGCCATCAGAGCCAAGAGGGGTAGGCGACGTCGCCTCCGGAGTCTGGCCAGTCCCGGGCGCGTCGGAGGACCCGTCACTTCCGCCGGAGCCCATGCATCCGGCGACGGAGAGGATGGCCAGCGAGGTGGCGAGCGTGCGCTTGATGAAAGACGTCATTGTCCGAGCCGAACAGCCGGTGGGAGGCGACGATTCTCCCCAGGGCTGTTGGCACGGGACGGCCCGAGGGGCGCTGGCCCGCCAGCAGGCTGCCAGCGGGGCCTACCCGCACTCCATGTACTCCTCGTTGCGGCGCTCCTCGTGGCTCTTCAGCTCGTCTCCGGACACGGTGAGGAGGGTGACCTCGTCAGCGCTCACCAGCGAGCCGCACTCCGCGACGGCGGCCTGGCAGCTCCGGATGAACTCCACGCTGCCGTCGTCGCCGGCGCTGAGGTCCGAGACGAGGCAGCGGTAGGCCGAGGGGCCGTTGCGAGGGTCGCCGGAGAAGGTCTCCTCGCCCACCGCGCTCGTGGTGTCGAGCACCTCTCCCGACTTGCTCATGAGGACGAAGGTGTAGCGGGTGCGGGTGTACGAGTCGCCGGGCTCATCTCCCTCGGGCTGGCTGGACTCCTCGTGGGTAAGGACGCGCAGCCGCCGGCCCCCGCTCAGCTTGAAGGAGCGGGAGTCCTCTTTCAGGGTCGCCTTGCCGGCCTCGGGGCACGCCAGCTTCTTGCCGGGGATGTTCACATCGCGCGCGTAGGTGTCGGGGGCGACGGCCTTCAGCAGTTCCAGCACGCGGCCGCTGTCATCCGCGGGGCAGAAGCCGACGACCCAGACCCAGAAGCCGGGCTTGAGGCCGCGGATGGTGCGGCTCTCGACCAGCGTGGGGAACCCCTCCGGGAAGACCACGCCCCCGTCGGCGAGGAGCTGTCCGAGCGGCTCCCAGGTGGGTTTCAGGCCCTCCACCTCCGCCTTCTTCTTCGAGCCCTTCCAGATGAGAGCCACGGCCTCCTCGGCCCGCGCGAGCGGGGCCCAGGCCAGCGCCAGCGCGAACGACGCCAGCACGAATGCACGCATCGACATGGTGTTCCCCCTCCAGGGACGGCGCCTACCGGGACGCAGGTTCGCGGAGGCGCTCCAGGGCCTCCTCCACGTACTGGATGCCGCGGGCGGTAATCGCCTTGCCCTTCTTCGTGTCCTGCGCGTAGCCGCTGTGCAGGCGGAGCGCCTTCGCGGCGTTGGGCGCGGCGTACGTGACGCCCAGCTCGCCCCAGAAGCGCGACGTGGTGCCCGACGTCACCTCCAGGTCCGTGTCCACGGCGCGGGCGAGGTAGAGCGGGATGAGCGAGCGCACGAGCTGGTCCTTCTGCTTGCCCGCGGAGACCAGCGCCTCGTGCCGGGGATGCGCCCGCAGCGCCTCCACCAGCCGGGACACGGCCTCGGACGCATCCTGGGACACGGCCTCGCCGCTGGCGCGCGCCGCCTTCTTCGGCTTCGGACGCGCCTTCGACGTGCTCTTGCGCGCCTTCTTCGACGGGGCGGCCTCGGTGGCGTCCCGTGCGGCGGCCTTCCCGCCCTTCGCGGCGCGGGCCTTCTTCACCTTCGCGCGCTTGGACGCGGCGGCCTTCGGCGCCGGAGACTCCGCCGGGGGCGCGACGGCTTCGACCCGGGGCTCGAGCGCGGCCACGGGCTCGGAAGCGGGCTCGCTCCCGGCGAGCGGCCTCGGGCGCGGCGTGCGCTCGACCACGGTCTTCGCCGGCTCCGGGGGCGGGCGAGGCGGTGGAGCGTGCCTCACCACCTCGTTCCGGGCCGGAGCCTTTTCTCGCGCGAGCCCCAGCTTCGCGCGCACCTCACCCACGACACCGCCCAACCCCACGTGATGGAGCAGACCTTCCAACCGGGAAGTGAAAGACACCTGGCGAGCCCTCCTGGAGCGGCGCACATTACCCCAGGACGGCTGATTTCCGGATCAGCGGACGGCGAAGGGCCTCTCCGCTCCTGCTTCACCGGGGGGGGCGAGGGGCCCGACGGGCCGCCTCCCACCCGCGCCTTGGAACCGAGGGCCCCGTCAGGGGAGCGTGTTGAACAGGCCCTGGGCGTTGGGGGCGCCCCACCCGGTGGGGATGTCCCAGCCGGGGCCCGCGGCGTACTGCCGGTCGGTGACGCCCTGGGTGATGTCCCGGAAGGTGGCCTGCACGTCGGGCCGCGTGTAGAGCTGCGAGTTGAGCCAGCCGACGGCGGGCTTGTTCTGCGTCGCGCGCGCGCTGTTCACCACCGCGATCAGCCCCGCCATGATGGGCGAGCCGAACGAGGTGCCCGTGTTGGGCACGGTGTTGCCCAGCCACGTGTACCAGTAGCCGGTGTCCGCGTTGAGGGCCACGTCGGCCACCGCGCGGCGGCGCGGCACCTGGGGCAGGCCCTGCTGCCACTCGGGCGTGGGGAAGGTCATGCTGATGCCCGAGCCCGAGTAGAGCCAGGCCACCTCGGCCGCCACCGTGTTCCCGTTCATCCGCAGCTGCGTGCCGCCCACGGAGGTGACGTAGGGGCTGGAGGAGGGCACGTCCACGCCGGCCGAGTCACCGCCGGCCGCGATGACGGTGATGCCCAGCGCGGCGGCCATCATCGCGGAGGCGCTGTACTGCTCGTGCACCGCCCGTGGCTCCGAGTCCTCGCGGTGGGCGAACGAGTCGGTGATGACGGACACCTCGCCCCGGGCGATGGCCTCGTTGAAGGTGTAGATCATCGACGTGTTGCGGGCGTCCGGGCCCATGTAGACGACGATGTCCGCCTCGGGGGCCATGACGCTGGCCCACTCGATGTCGAGCTGGCCCTCGCGGTAGCGCGTGCCGGGCGGCTCCATGGTCTGCACCACGGTGGGGTCCGCGCGCTCGATGCCGAAAATCTTCCAGAAGGCGCGCAGGTCCCTCCACCGGAAGCCCGCGCCGATGGTGACGCCCAGCTTCACGCCCCTGCCGCGGATGCCGCGCTGGTAGAGGGGCGTCAGGCCGTAGGCGCTCGCCACCTGCTGAGGCGTGAGCGCCGCGTTCAGCGGCTGGGGCTGGGCCGTGGGCACCTCGCCGAACTCGCCGGGCAGCGGGCCCGGGTCGGTGGGCAGGTCCACCGCGACGATGGAGGCGATGCGCTCCTTCACGAACTGGGGCGCCTTGATTTCCGTGTTGGGCGGCAGGCCGTACACGTTGTGCGGGTCATTGCCTCCCTGCGGTGACTTGCGCTCCAGCACGATGAGCTGGACGCCGAAGGCCTCATTGAACTGGGACACCGTGCCGGTGAAGTGGATGAGCAGCCGGTTGGTGGCGACGCGCTCCACCTTCAGGCCCACCGACTCCAGGTGGTCCGACACCAGCTTCACGTCCTGCTCCCACGGAGCGTGACGGGCATTCCATTCCTGAGGTGTCATGTACCGGCGGAAGCGCGGGCTGTCCGGGTCATAGAGCTCGCGGAGGGTCCGCTCCAGCTCCGCCTTGTTGCGGATGGGCAGCGCCACCAGGCCGCGGATGACGTCCGTGTTCGGCGCGGGGCCCAGGTCCGTGTAGACGCCCGGCATGGGCCCGGGCACGCCATCCGGTGTGGGCGCGGGCGTGCGGTCCAGGTTGTCCGGCAGCGGCGGCGGGCCGTCCGTGTCCTGTGGCGTCTCGGCGGGGGGCGGTGGGGGTGTGGGCGCCGGTTGTGGCTCGGGCAGGGGCGGTGTGGGCTCGGGGCCGGCTGCCCTGGGCCTGCCCACCGACACCAGCTTGTCCGAGTCGCGGCACCCCGCGCCTCCCAGCGCCGTCAGAAGAAGAAGTACGCCCGCAAGGATGCTTGCTCTCATGCTGTGGCTCCCCCGGCCCGTGGCGGCTCCGACCCGGCCGCCTTCCATCCCGCCCCCCCTCGTGGAGGACCCTCCGTGCGACTTCGCGGAGGGAAGGTGGGTGCGACACGGGGGGGTGTGCAACTGTTCGCGAACGGGCAGTCCCGGTTAGAGTGCACGCACGCCTCCCCCTCCCATGCGGCTGCTGCCCTCCCTCCTCGTCCTCCTGCTTCTCGCGCCCGGCGCGGCCCTGGCCCAGGGTGACTCCCGTCTTGCCTTCCTCGGGCGCCAGCTCCAGCAGGGCAAGGACCCACGTACACGCTCCCAGGCGGCGCTGGTGCTGGGCGCCACGGAGGACCCGGAAGCGGTGGCCCTGCTCTGTGCCGGGCTGAAGGACGCGAGCGAGTTGGTGCGCGCGGCGGCGGCGAAGAGTCTGGCGAAGCTGATGGAGCCCTCCGCGCTCGGCTGCCTCCAGGCGCACAAGGGCGAAGCGGACGCGGCGGTGAAGGAGGCGGTGAGCGACGCGGTGGGCGCGCTGAAGGCGTACCAGGAGCGTCCTCCTCGCATCTACGTGGCCATGGATGGGCTGAAGGACCGCACGGGGAAGCTGCCGGCGGACCTGGTGAAGGCGACGGAGGCCCGGCTGCGCTCGCGGCTGATGCGCCGCGGGGCGCGGCTGGCCCCGGCGAAGGAGTCGAAGGCGGCGGCGAAGGGCGCGCTGAAGAAGCTGGGCGTGCCGGGCTACCGCATCACCCCGGAGATACAGGCGACGGAGAGCGGTGGGCTGCGGGTGGCCATCGTCTGCATGACGTATCCGGACCTGTCGCTGATGGGGCAGGTGGAAGTGAATGCCGCGGGCGCCGGGCCCGCGGACCTCCTCAAGGCGCTGGTGCCGAAGGCGGTGGAAGAGGCGGAGGAGACCTTCGAGTGGAGCAGCGAGACATGACGACGACCACGGCGCCGGTGGCGCCGGCGAAGCGGCGCTGGCGCAACTTCCTGCTGGACACGAGCTTCCAGCTCAAGCTGACGGCGTACATCGTCATGGTGACGCTGGTGCTGTCAGCGCTGCTGGGCGTGTTCCTGGTGCGGGCGGCGCGGGCGCTGATGCACGAGACGGCGGCGGCGGTGGAGGCCCGCTCGCGCGCGGCGGAGGTGAGCCGCGAGCTGTCCGGCGCCACGCTGTCCAACGAGCTGCTGGAGCGGATGGACGACCCGGCCTTCGAGGCCACCTTCCGCGAGAAGGCGCGCGCCATCGACGCGGCGTACGAGGCGGAGCGCTCGGCCATCGTCGCCCAGCGCGCGGAGTTGGAGCGGCAGCAGCGGCTCACGTGGTGGGTGCTGGGCGGGCTGCTGACGGGCTTCACGCTGGTGGTGGCGCTGGGCACCATCGTGGTGACGCACCGGGTGGCGGGCCCCCTGCTGCGCATCCGGCGCATGGTGAACGAGGTCCACGACGGCAGGCTGCGCCCGCCCCAGTACGGCCTGCGCGACGGCGACGAATTGCAGGACCTCTTCGAGGCGGTGCGGAAGATGGTGCAGCGGCTCCGCGAGCAGCACGAGGAGGACGCGCGGACGCTGGAGAAGGCGCTGCGGGCCGCGGAGCACTCCGGGGCCTCCGCCGAGGTGGTGGCGGACCTGCGCGCGCTGGAGGCCCGCTACCGGACGCGGCTGGAGCAGTAGGGGCGCTCGGCCCCGCTTCAGCCCCAGGAGCGCTCGGGAGCCGAGTCCACGGTGAGGCCCGTCTCCTTCAGCACGCCATGGATGCGCAGGCGCGCCTGGGCCCACGGGAGCGCCTCCACGCGGTAGCCGTCCAGCGCGTTCATCAGGTGCCCGCGGTAGCTGGGGTGGCCCGGGTCCGCGAGGATGACGACGCCCCGGTCCGTGGTGGAGCGGATGAGCCGGCCCACGCCCTGGCGCAGCAGCAGCAGCGCGCGGGGCAGACGGTACTGGAGGAAGCCCAGGTACTCGCCGCCTTCACGGGACAGCGGCTCCTCGCGCGCGGCCACCAGCGGGCGCAGCGCGGGCTCCAGCGGAAGCTTGTCGATGAAGACGCAGCCCACGCCCCGGCCGGGGATGTCCACGCCCTGCCAGAAGCTCTTGGTGCCCAGCAGCACCGTGCCCGTGTCGCGCTCCTGCCGTGCCGCCAGCGAGCGGCTGTGCCCGCGCGACTGCCGCATCACTTCGATTCCGAGCGGCTCCAGCCGCGCCCGCACCTCCGCGCCCACGCGCTCCATGCGCCGCGTGGAGGCGAACAGCCCCAGGAGCCGCCCGCCCATGGTGCGCGCCAGGCCCGAAATCCGCAGCGCGGCCCACTCCACGAAGGCCTCCTCGTGCGCGCGCGGCGCATCGGTGACGAGCACCACCAGCGCCTGCTCCCGAAGCCGGAAGGGGGAGGGCGCCCGCACCAGCCGGGGCGCGGGCTGCTCCCCGCGTCCGTCCAGGCCCAGCCGCCGCAGCACGAAGGGGACGCCGTCCCCCGGGCCCAGCGTGGCCGAGGCCAGCACCAGTGAGCGCTTGCTCGCCGCGAAGTCTCGCGACACGTACCCGGACACGTCCACCGGCTGTGCGCTCACGCTCCACCGCTGCCGCTTCGGCTCCGCCGTGGCCGAGTAGCACCGCCCCGGCGCGGGCTCGCCCGACAACTCGCTCGCCAGCAGCGCCAGCTCGCCCAGCTCCGTGGTGGCCCCGGACAGCTCGCGCTCCAGCGCCGGCATCCGCGCCGCCAGCTCCGGCAGCGCCGCCAGCACCCGCACCGCCAGCAGCGTGTGCAGCGCCTGCAACGCGCCCCGCACCGCCTCCAGCCCGTCGCGCACCGGCTCCCAGGCGGGCAGGGCGCGCACCGCCGCCGTCACCCGCAGCTCCGGCGCGTAGGCCCCCTCGTCCGCGTCCTCTCCGACGGCGGTGGCGGACGGCTCGCACAGCTCCGTCACCCCCATGCCCAGTCCGCGCGCCTCGTCCAGCAGCCGGCGCAGCCCGTCCTCCACCTCGCCCATCAGCGCGCGTGCATCCTCCCGCCGCGAGGCGCTCAGGGCCCGCCGCAGCTCCGCGAAGAGGCCGTGCCGCCCGTCGCGTCCGTGCAGCCGCTCGGTGAGGCGCTGGAAGGCCCCGTCCGACAGCTCCACCGTCTGCGCGGTGGTGGCCACGTCCTCCACCTCGTGCGCCTCGTCCAGCACCAGGTGCTCCAGCTTCGGGTAGCGCGCGGGCCACGCGAAGGCGAGGGACTGGTTGATGACCAGCACGTCCGCCTCGCGGGCCTGGGCCACCGCCGAGTGGTAGAAGCACCGGTGGAAGTGCGGGCACTTGTCGCCCAGCGTCGTCGCCGCCTCCGAGCGCACCGCCGGCACCAGCCCCAGCAGCACCGGGAAGCGCTCGCGGAACCAGTGGCTCAGCCGGTCCAAATCACCTTCGCCACTGCGCCGCAGGTACGCGCGCAGGTAGGCCCGGGGCGCGCGCGCGGAGTGGCCCATGCCCGGCTCCACCCGCGTGGCCTCCAGCGCGCGGCGGCGGCACAGGTAGTTCGTCTGGCCCTTGAGCAGCGCGTAGCCGAAGGCGCCGTTCAGGGCCCGGTGCAGCCGGGGCAGGTCCTTCTCCAGGAGCTGGTCCTGCAGCGTCTTCGTGTGCGGCGCCACGCCCACCTTGCGCCCGTTGCGCGCGGCGAAGAGGGCCGCGGGGGCCAGGTACGCCAGCGACTTGCCCGTGCCCGTCCCGGCCTCCACCGCCACCTGCCCGCCGTCCGACAGCGCGCGGGCCACCGCCTGGGCCACCTCGAGCTGCGCGGGCCGGCTGACGAACCCCTCCTCCATGCGCTCCAGCGCGCCACCCGCGCCCAGCACCGCCGTCACTTCCTCCGGGCGCACCGGCAGCACCGGCGTGTCCGCGTCCGGCTCGGGCAGGGCCGTCACGCCTCCCGCGCGGCGCCGCTCCGGGCGCCCGCGAAGGAAGCCCTGCGTCTCCAGCGCCAGCGGAGCGGAGACCGCCCGGCACGCCGCGTGGAGCCGCGACAGCAGGTCCACCAGCGGCCACTCCTCGTAGTCGAAGGCTCCGCCCCCGTGCTCACGCCCCGGGCGCGGGTCCAGCGCGGCCAGCAGGTCCGCCACGTCGTCCCCACGGCCTTCGCGGACGCAGCGCTCCATGGCGCGCACGAGCACCGCGTGCACGGACTCGCAGTCCGACACGGCCCGGTGCGGCTGGCGCAGGGCCAGCCCCGCCCACCGCAGCAGCGACTCCAGCGAGTGGCTGGGCAGCTCCGGGTGCAGGTAGTGCATCAGCTCGCACGAATCGAGCACCGGCGCGCGGATGGGGCCCAGCAGGTCCGGCAGGAAGCCCTTCTCGAAGGGCGCGTTGTGCGCCACCACCGTCCAGCCGGTGAGCCGCTCGCGCAGCTCGGCCAGGTCCGTGCCGAAGCGGGGCTTGCCCGCCAGGTCCCCGTCCGTCAGGCCCGTCAGCCGCCGGATGGTGAGGGGCAGGGGCTTCGACGCCGAATACAGGCGGGCGAAGCGGTCCACCTCGCGCCCGTTCTCGTAGAAGAGGCACCCCAGTTCGATGACCTCGTCCACACGTGGGTCCAGCCCCGTGGTCTCGAGGTCCAGGAAGACATGCCGGGTGAAGAGGTCCGCCGCGCCGCCCATGCAGGGGGCCGAGCCTAAGCCCGCCCCGCCGCGGAGGACAGATTTCGGCCTACGTCCTCAGTCCACCATGAAAACGCCGGAAATCATCTTCCCCATGGCGCAGCCGTACACGAGCTTGCCGGACTCCTTGGGGGTGAAGGTGATTTCCACCGGCTGGTTCAGCGGCAGCGGGGTGTTGATGCCGTAGCCGTCCATGACGACCTCGGTGGCGCACGTGTGGTCCGTCTTGCGCGTCACCACCAGTTTCACCGGCTCGCCCTTCTTGAGACTCACGGGGCTGGGCTCGTAGCCCTTCTCCGTCACGGACAGCTCCACGATGCGCACGCCGCCCTCACGCTTCTCGGGCGCGGCGGCGGCCTCGGGCGCCTTGGCGGTGGAGGCGTCCTTGGAGCAGCCCTGTTGCGTGGCGCCCACCATGGCGGCCGTCGCGGCCAGGGCGAGCCAGGGCTTGATGATGCGGGAGATGAAGCGGCGCATGGAATCTCTCGGTGGGGAGGAAGGGCCCTCAGGCCTCGTTCGCGGGAGCAGCCTCGGAGTCCGGCTCGAAGCGGAGCAGGGCGTGCAGCGGGACGAACACCTCGTGCCCCGTCTCGCCGAGCAGCAGGTCGAACCGGCCCACGTGCATCAACGGCAGCTTCAGGGTGATGCCGTTGCGCAGCACCAGCCGCACCGTGTCGCCCAGGTGGTCCAGGAACGCGCGTGGGTCCGAGTACGGGCGCTTGTCCGGCTGGCGGGCCACCGCCGCCGGCTTCTGCGTCAGCTTCGCGTCCCGCTCCAGGCCGGGCAGCAGCTTCTCCCAGTCCGCGCGGCGGGCCAGCAGCACCACCTGCAGCTTCTCCAGCCGCCCGGTGCGCTCCAGCGTGAAGGCGATGGGCTCCTCCGTCACCAGCGTGTCCAGCAGCGAGCGCTCCGCCAGCACCACGGAGACCTCCGCCTTCCCGTTGATGAGGCTGGCGAGGAACTCCGCCACCACGGCGTTGTCCACCTCGCCACGGGCCTGCTTGATGGCGGCCTTGCGCTGGGTGCGCTCCTTGCGCGCCATGAACTCGGCCACCGTCATGCCGCTCTGGAGCACGCCGAAGGCGTCACCCAGCGACAGGCCGGGCGTCTGGCCCATCAGCTCGTAGACCTGGTCGAACCGCTTCGCCTCCTCGGCGTGCAGCTTGCGCCACACGCGGCACTTCATCTTCCCCTCCAGCTCGCCCTTGGCGATGCGGGCGGGGACGTGCTCGCGCGCCGCCAGCGCCTGGATCTGCTCCGGCGTGGGCGGTGGGCGCGGCGTGGAGGGACGGAATCCGCCCGGACGTCCTCCGAAGCCACCCGGCCTCGGTCCGGCGCCAGGGCCCGTCCTCGGGGGACCGCCGGGACGCGGGGCCATGGGCCGCGCGCCCGGCACCACGGTCGTCGTCGGCCGGGGCGCGGGGGTGGGCGCGGTGCCGGCGGCCGGCGTGGGCCGTGGCGTGGGCATCGGAGCCGCGCCAGCGGCCGGCCGGGGCGTGGGAGCCGGCGAGGGAGCCGGGGCCATGCCAGCCGGCCGGGGCGCGGGAGTGGGCGTGGGCGCCGCGGCTGCGGGCCGTGGCGTGGGCGTGGGGCGCGGCGTGGGCGCCGGGGTGGGAGATGCCGAAGGGGTCGGCGTCACGGGAGCGCTGCCGGGCGTGGTGGCCGGGCGCCGGATGACTTCGACCGCGGGGACCACCCGCCGTGTCTTCCTGTCGTTCACAGTCGTACGTTACCTGATGCGAGTTTTCCGGGCATGCCCGGCTTCACGGCTGGAGAGAGGCTGAAAGGTCCACCTTCCACCCGGACGGCTCCCGGACCATCCGGACTTCGTGGTCGCCTCCGGGCGAGCGTACGAGAACTGTTGCCTCGTTGCCCTCCTCCCTGACCAGGGAGACTTCCGTAACATCCGGAGGAGGAGGGACATTCGCGAAGAAGAGATTGAGGGGCTCCGGCTTCTCCGTGCCGCCGGAGGCTTCACTCACCGCCCGGGCCCGCTCGGTCAGCGCGTCCTGTGTGGGCTTGGAGAGCACCCCCCAGGCCTTCTGCAGCTCACCCTTGCGCACCTGTTGGTGGAAGTACCGGTAGGCGTCCTGCGGTGTGCTGGCGCGGTCGCAGCCGCCCAGCGCGAGCAGGAGCAGGGCCACCAGCCAGGGCATCTTCACGGACGGGCGCATGGAAACAGGGATTTAGGTCAAAGCGCCGCCGGGGGAAAGCCCGAGCTGCAACCGACTCACGCGGCGTGCTGGTGGACGCGGTTGCGGCCCGCTCCCTTGGCCGCATAGAGGCTGACGTCCGCCGCCCTCAAGAGCTCCTCCGCGCTCGTCAGGCCGGCGGCCGGCGCCGTGGCCACGCCCAGCGACGCCGTCAGCCGCACCTCCCGCGGCGGCCCGTCCGGGGACGGCTGCTCCAGCCCCAGTGAGGCAATGGCCTCGCGCACGCGCTCGCACACCTTGAGCGCGTCCTCCGGCCCCGTCTCCGGGAGGATGGCGATGAGCTCCTCGCCGCCGTAGCGCGCCAGCAGGTCCACCTCCCGCAGCCGCGCCCGCGCCGTCTGCGCCACCGCCTTCAGCACCTGGTCCCCGAAGGGGTGGCCGAAGGTGTCGTTGATGCGCTTGAAGTGGTCGATGTCCAGCATCACCAGCGACAGGGGCGAGCCGTAGCGGCGCGAGCGCGCGAACTCCTCGTTCAGCCGCTCCTCGAAGTAGCGCCGGTTGAACAGCCCGGTGAGCGCGTCGGTGCGGCTGAGCGCCAGCAGCTCCTCGCGCCGCCGCGCCAGCTCCTTGTTGGCCCGGTCCAGCTCCCGGTTCTTCTCCACCAGCGCGTCCTGCAGCGCCTTCAGCCGCAGCATCGACTTCACCCGCGCCGACAGCTCCAGCATGTCGAACGGCTTCACCAGGTAGTCGTCCGCCCCCAGCTCCAGCCCCTCCACCTTCCCCGCCGCCTGCCGCGCCGTCATCAGAATCACCGGGATGAAGCCGAAGCCGTCCTCCCCCGCGTTCGCCTTGATGATGCGGCACACCTCCACGCCGCCCAGCCCCGGCATCTCCACGTCCATCAGGATGAGGTCCGGCCGCGCCTGCCGGATGGCCGACAGCGCCTGCGTCCCATCATGGGCTTCCTTGAACAGGTAGCCGTGCGGGGCCAGCCCGTCGCGCACGTGGCGCACATGCGCCGGGTCGTCATCCACGATGAGCACCGTGCGGCCGCTGAGCTCACCGCCGGATGCGGTACGGCGGGCTACCTCCAGCGTCCTCTTCCGTTCGCCGTCCGCCATGATGTTTCGCCCCCGGTGCAATACTCCCGCGGCGCGGGAATGGTTGCAATTCTCACCCGCCGAGGTGGCGAAGCCAAGGGGCCGGGCAAGTGCCCGTCTTCCGGACGTCAGCGCGGCTTGCGCAGCCGGGCCCGGTACACCGGCTCCCCGCTCGCCAGGTAGCGGCGCTCCCGCGTGGAGGGAACCTCCTCCGGGTCATAAGGGTGGAAGACTCCTGAACCCAGGGGGTTCTGGAAACCCACGGATTCCAGGATGGCCAGCATGGACTCGCCGCGGTCCTTCACGTCCGTGCGCATGTCGAAGAGGCCACCCGGTGCGAGCTTGTCGTACAGGAGCTGGGCGAAGGCGGGCTGGATGACGGCGCGCTTGGCGTGGGCGCGCTTCCACCAGGGGTCGGGGAACTGGAGGTGGATGGCGGCGAGGGAGCCGGGCGCGAAGATGCGGGGCACCACGAAGCGGGCGTCGGCCTCGATGACGCGCAGGTTCTTCATGCCGGCCTTCTCCGCGCGGGCCTGGGTGTCGCGCGCGTACTTCTTGCGCCACTCGAAGGCGACGAAGCGCACCTCGGGGTGGCGGCGGCAGTACTCCAGGGCGTGGCCTCCGGCGCCGGAGCCGATTTCCAGCTCCAGGGGACCGGCGAAGCCGAACTCCGCGTCCCAGTCCGGTGGCGTTTCCTGGGTGACGAACTTGAGCCCGACGGGCTCGGGCAGCAGACGGGGACGAGACATGGGCGGGGCGTCCAACCATGGCGGTGCCGGGTTTGGCCAGGGAAAAACGCGCGGGCCGGGTTCCTCCGGCTGGGGTATACGGAGCGCCATGAGGGTCTTCCACTCGGTGGCGGAGGCGGGCCGGTCGCTGGCCGGCCAGGCGCTCGCGCTGGGCAACTTCGATGGCGTCCACGTGGGCCACCAGGCCCTCTTCACCGAGGCCCGCCGCCATGGCGCCGCCGCCGCCTTCACCTTCCACCCCCACCCCGGCAAGGTGCTCCAGCCGGAGCTGGCCCCCAAGCTGATCACCCAGCTGCCCCGGAAGCTGGAGCTGTTCGCCGAGTGCGGCCTGGACGCCGCCGTGGTGCAGTCCTTCTCCCGGGACTACGCGCGCACGCCGCCCTCCGACTTCGAGGCGGCCCTCTTCGACGCGCTCGGCGTGGCGCACGTGGTGGTGGGCAGCGACTTCACCTATGGCGCGGCCCGCGCGGGCAACGTGGGCACCCTGCGGGAAGCGGCCGCCCGCCGCGGCGCCCGGGTGCACGTGGTGCCGCCCGTCACGGTGGACGGTGTGGTGGCCTCGTCCTCGCGGGTGCGTGAGTACATCCTCGAGGGCCGGGTGTCCGCCGCGCGGCGGCTGTTGGGCCGCCCCTTCGACCTGGACGGCACGGTGGTGGCCGGCGCGGGGCGGGGCCGGGGCATCGGCTTTCCCACCGCCAACGTGGACACCCAGAACGAGCTGCGCCCGGCGCCCGGCGTGTATGCCGTCCGCGTGCACCTGCCCGGCGAGCCCGGGAGCACATGGCACGCGGGCGCCGCCAACATCGGGGTGAAGCCCACCTTCGGCGGCACCGAGGTCACCATCGAGGCCCACCTTCTGGACTTCACCGGAGACCTCTATGGGAAGGAGCTGCGGGTGCAGTTCCTGGAGCGGCTGCGCCCCGAGCAGCGCTTCGGCTCCGTGGCGGAGCTCGTCGGGCAGATAAAACGGGACGTGGAGGCCGCGCGCACTGTCATCGCCGGTGTGGGGGACTGAGCGTTTTCCCGTGTCTCTTCAACGGGTTGACCTGGCAAGGGAGCACGTGGGGGCGCCTTGACGCGCGCGCGTGGCTCCCCTCTAATCCGCCATCAGGAACCATGCCAGGAGCCCCCGTGGCCACCTGGCATCTTCCGACTGTCTCCTGTACGCGGAGGCGGGCCCCCGCCCGTTTCCTTCTTCGTTCCTCAAGGAAGAGGCTTCAACGAATGTCCGGTCGACTCGGTGAACTGCTGGTTCGCGAGAACCTCATCTCCGTCCAGCAGCTTCGCAAGGCCCAGGAAGAGCAGCAGAAGAACGGCACGCGCATCGGCACCGCCCTCGTCAAGACGGGCGCCATCGAGGAGTCGAAGCTCACCGACTTCCTCTCCAAGCAGTACGGCGTGCCCGCCATCAACCTGAAGGACTTCGACATCGACCCGGAGATCATCAAGCTCGTGCCCAAGGAGGTGGCCGAGAAGCACCTGGTGATCCCCGTCAACCGCGCCGGGCCGTCGCTCATCGTCGCCATGTGCGACCCGTCCAACATCTTCGCGGTGGACGACCTGAAGTTCCTCACCGGCTACAACATCGAGACGGTGGTCGCCTCCGAGGTCTCCATCCGCGAGGCGATTGAGCGCTACTACGCGGAGAAGGGCCCCTCCATGGAGGAAATCGTCGGCGAGGTGTCCGACGACATCGAGGTCGCCAAGGAGGAGGTGGAGAACCTCGACGAGATGACCAAGGCCGCGGACGACGCGCCGGTGGTCAAGCTGGTGAACCTCATCCTCATGGACGCCATCAAGAAGCGCGCGTCCGACATCCACATCGAGCCCTACGAGAAGGACTTCCGCGTCCGCTTCCGCATCGACGGCGTCATGTACGAGGTCATGCGCCCGCCCATGAAGCTGCGCAACGCGATTACGTCGCGTCTGAAGATCATGGCCTCGCTGGACATCTCCGAGCGGCGCCTGCCGCAGGACGGCCGCATCAAGATTAAAATGGGCGGCGGCAAGGAGATGGACTTCCGCGTGAGCGTGTGTCCCACGCTCTTCGGCGAGAAGGTCGTCATGCGTCTGCTCGACAAGAGCAACCTCCAGCTGGACATGACGAAGCTGGGCTTCGATCCGCAGCCGCTGGCCTGGTTCAAGGAGGCCATCGACCGGCCCTACGGCATGGTGTTGGTGACGGGCCCCACGGGCTCCGGCAAGACGACGACGCTCTATTCGGCGCTCGCCAGCCTCAACGGCGTGGACACCAACATCTCCACCGCGGAGGACCCGGTCGAGTTCAACTTCGCCGGCATCAACCAGGTGCAGATGCATGAAGACATCGGCCTGAACTTCGCCGCCGCGCTGCGCTCCTTCCTCCGCCAGGACCCGGACATCATCATGATTGGTGAGATCCGCGACTTCGAGACGGCGGAAATCGGCGTCAAGGCGGCGCTCACCGGCCACCTGGTGCTCTCCACGCTGCACACCAACGACGCCCCGGGCACGGTGAGCCGTCTGCTCAACATGGGCATCGAGCCGTTCCTCGTGACGGCCTCGCTCAACCTCATCCTCGCCCAGCGTCTGGCGCGCCGCCTGTGCCCGGCCTGCAAGAAGCCCGCGGAGAACGTGGATGAGCAGGCCCTCATCGACGCCGGCGTGCCCCCGGACAAGATTGGCACCTTCACCATGTACGAGAAGGTCGGCTGCCGGGACTGCAATGACCGCGGCTACCGTGGCCGCGTGGCCATCTACGAGGTCATGCCCTTCTGGGACGGCCTCAAGGAGCTGGTCATCAACGGAGCCTCCGCCGCGGAGCTCAAGCAGGAGGCCATCCGCCTGGGCATGAGCAGCCTGCGCATGTCCGGCCTGAGGAAGATGATGGACGGCGCCACCACCCTGGAAGAGGTCGTCGCCAACACCGCCCCGGACCGCTTCTAGTCACGCTTCCCCCCCACCGCCTCACCCGAAGGACATCCCCCCGTGGCCAACCTGCACCAGCTCCTCAAGGCGATGGTCGAGAAGGGCGCTTCCGACCTCCACGTCACCACCGGCTCCCCGCCGCAGCTCCGCGTGGACGGCGAGCTCGTCCCCTTGAAGACGGCGCCGCTGACCCCCGTGGAGACCAAGCAGCTCTGCTACTCCATCCTCACGGACGCCCAGAAGCACAAGTTCGAGGAGGACAACGAGCTGGACCTGTCCTTCGGCGTGAAGGGCCTGTCCCGCTTCCGCGCCAACATCTTCATGCAGCGTGGCGCGGTGGCCGGGGCCTTCCGTACCATTCCCTTCAAGATTCTGACCTTCCAGGAGCTGGGCCTGCCCCCGGTGGTGGCGGAGCTGGTGAAGAAGCCCCGCGGCCTCATCCTCGTCACGGGGCCCACGGGCTCGGGCAAGTCCACCACGCTGGCCTCGATGATCGACAAGATCAACACCGAGCGTCATGAGCACATCATGACCATCGAGGACCCCATCGAGTACCTGCACCCGCACAAGAACTGCCTCGTCAACCAGCGCGAGGTGGGCGCGGACACGCGGAACTTCAAGACGGCCCTCAAGTACATCCTCCGCCAGGACCCGGACGTGGTGCTCGTCGGCGAGCTCCGCGACCTGGAGACGATTGAAGCGGCGCTCACCATCGCCGAGACGGGCCACATCTGCTACGCGACGCTCCACACCAATAGCGCGGTGCAGACCATCAACCGCGTGCTGGACGTGTTCCCCCCGTACCAGCAGCCGCAGGTGCGCGCGCAGCTCTCCTTCGTGCTGGAGGGCGTGATGAGCCAGGCGCTGCTGGCCAAGGCGGGCGGCCCGGGCCGCATCCTCGCGCTCGAGGTCATGGTGCCCAACCCCGCCATCCGCAACCTCATCCGCGAGGACAAGGTCCACCAGATCTACTCCTCCATGCAGGTCGGCCAGGCGAAGTTCGGCATGCAGACCTTCAACCAGGCCCTGGCGGCGCTGCTCCTCCGCCGGCTCATCTCCCAGGACGAGGCCTTCGGCCGCTCCAGCGACCCGGAGGAGCTGCGCAACATCCTGGCCACGGGCGGAGGCGGCCAGGGCCTCCCGGGCATGCCGCAGCGGCCGGCCGGGGGAGCGGGCGGTCGTTAGTTCCCGGAATTCGGAATCAGGGGTTAGACTCGCGCGACGTCCGCGGAGGTCCAGGTCATGGCAGCACCCGCAGTGCAGCAGAAGGCTGTAGCCCCCAAGAAGAACGTGTCCCAGTTCCTCTGGGAGGCGAAGACCAAGGGCGGAGAGACCAAGAAGGGCGAGATGGAGGCCTCGGACGTCGAGGCCGTCAACGCGCGCCTCAAGTCCCTGGGCCTCAACCCGACGAAGGTGCGCAAGAAGGGCGCCCTCGACGCGGGCATCTCCCTGCCGGGCTTCGGCGGAGTGACTGGCAAGGACATCCTCGTCTTCACCCGCCAGTTCGCCACGATGATCGACGCCGGCCTGCCGCTGGTGCAGTGCCTCGACATCCTGGCGTCCCAGATGGACAACCCCGCCTTCAAGAAGGTGTTGTTCGCCATCAAGGGCAAGGTGGAGCAGGGCAGCACCTTCGCGGACGCGCTGAAGGAGCACCCCAAGGTCTTCGACGAGCTCTACACCCAGCTGTGCGCGGCGGGTGAGGTGGGCGGTATCCTCGACTCCATCCTCAACCGCCTCGCGGCCTACCGCGAGAAGAGCGAGAAGCTCAAGCGCAAGGTCAAGGGCGCGATGACCTACCCGGCCATCGTCATCCTGGTGGCCATCGGCGTGACGGCGCTGCTGCTGCTGGAGGTGACGCCGGTGTTCGCGAAGATGTTCGCGGACTTCGGCTCCGCGCTGCCCGCGCCCACCCAGTTCGTGGTGGACTTCTCCGCCTTCGCGCAGAAGTACGTCTTCCACGCCGTCGCCACCATCGTCGTGGTGGTGGTCGCCTTCACCTGGAGCTACCGGCAGCCCAAGGGCCGCAAGTTCTGGGACAAGGTCTTCCTGAAGATGCCGCTGTTCGGGCCCGTGCTGCGGAAGGTGGCGGTGGCGCGCTTCACCCGCACGCTGGGCACCATGCTCTCCTCCGGCGTGCCCATCCTCGACGCGCTGGACGTCACCGCGAAGACGGCCGGCAACCGCACGGTGGAAGAGGCAATCTACTACGTGCGCGGGAAGATCTCCGAGGGCAAGAACATCGCCGGGCCGCTGTCGGAGACCAAGGTGTTCCCCTCCATGGTGGTGCAGATGATTGGTGTCGGTGAGGCCACCGGTGCCATGGACACCATGCTCAACAAGATTGCCGACTTCTATGACGACGAGGTCGACGTCGCGGTGAGCGCGCTCACGTCGATGATTGAACCGCTGCTGATGGTGTTCCTCGGCGGCGTGGTCGGCGGCTTCCTCATCGCCATGTACCTGCCCATCTTCTCCATTGCCGGTGCCATCAAGTAGTGCCCCTTCGGCTGGCGAGCGCGTGCCCTCCAGAAAGGAGGAGCTGCGCCGCAAGCTGACCTGGCTCACCGCCTTCCGCATCGTCGCCACCAGCCTCTCGCTGGTGGCCGTCGTCCTGCGGCTGCTGGCCCAGGCTCCCTCGGAGCCGGCCCGCGGCGACTGGGCGGCCTTCTCCATCATCGGCTTCGTCTACCTGCTGTCGCTCGTCACCGCGGTGGCGGTGCGGCGGGGGCGGTGGACCACGCCCGCGGTGTTCATCCAGGTGCTGGGGGACCTGGTCATCGCCACGGGGCTGGTGATGCTCACCGGCGGCGGGGACTCTCCCTTCACCTTCACCTATTCGCTGGCGGTCATCAGCGGCGCCATCCTGATGGAGCGGCGGGGCGCGCTGGCGCTGGCGGCGGGCGGCTCGCTCGTCTACGCCGGTGTGGTGCTGGGGCTGCACGAGGGGCTGCCCGCGGGCGGGCTGCAGCTCACCCGCCACACGTCGTTCCTGCTCGTCTCCCATGTCCTGGCGATGTTCCTCGTGGCCGTGCTGGCCGGCTACCTCAGCCGGCAGCTGTCGGCCGCGGGCGGCGCGCTGTCCGCGCGGGAGAAGGACCTCCATCGCCTGGAGTCCTTGCAGGCACAGATTCTGGCCTACATGCCCTCCGGGCTCGTCACCTGTGACGCCGGGGGCCGCGTCACCTTCGTCAACCGCGCCGCCGGCGCCATCCTCGGCATCGGAGAGGCGGGGCGTGGGCGGATGCTGGAGGAGCTGCTGCCCGGGGTGCTCCACCTGGGGCGGCGCACCAGCCGGCGCGAGCTGACGGTGCGCACGTCGGCGGGTGAGCGCATCCTGGGCCTGAGCATCACCCCGCTGGCGGACGAGAGCGAGGGCGCGCTGCTCATCGTCTTCCAGGACCTGACGGAGCTGCGGCGCATGGAGGACGGGCTGCGGCGCGCGGACCGGCTGGCGGCGCTCGGGACGATGTCCGCGCAGCTCGCGCACGAGATTCGCAACCCGCTGGCCGCCATGAAGGGCTCCGCCCAGCTCCTGGGGCAGGACCGGGCGGCGGATGCCATGACGGTGAAGCTCACCGGCGTGCTGGTGCGCGAGGCGGACCGGCTGTCCCGGCTGGTGGAGGACTTCCTGCGCTTCGCGCGGCCCCCGACGCCGTCCCGCCGCGAGGTGCGGTTGGAGCGGCTGGTGGTGGAGACGATGGACATGCTCCGTGGCGACCCGCTGGCCCGCGACGTGCGGCTGGAGGTGGACGTCGGTGGGGAGCCGGTGCACGCGCTGCTGGACCCGGACCAGCTCCAGCAGGTGCTGCTCAACCTGGCGCGCAACGCCCTGCAGGCCACCGGGCCGCAGGGGCTGGTGCGCGTGGTGCTGAAGCGAGAGGGTGGGGAGGTGGCGCTGAGCGTGTGGAACGCGGGCGCGCCCATTCCGCGCGCGGACCTGCCACGCCTGTTCGAGCCCTTCTTCACCACCCGCGAGGGCGGCACGGGCCTGGGGCTGGCCACCGCGCACTCCATCGTCCGCGCGCACGGAGGCGACATCCGCGTCCACTCCGAGGAGGGGGCGGGCACGCGGTTCGACGTCCTCCTTCCCGCCTCGTTAGAGAGGCCGGAGTCCCCGCCCGCCGAGGGGCCGCCGTCCTCCTCCGGCACTCGCGCCGAGCAGGCGGGAGCGGGAGCCCCGGCCGCCGTACCCGCGCTCTCCCGGGCGCACTGAGGTCCCTCGCCACCCGGCTTCCGCTCGGAGGAGGGCGGGCGGGTTCACGAGCCCTGGCTGACTGTCTCCCCGGTGGGCGGACACCACGAGCCCGTCCATGGGGGCCGGTCCGTCTGGTACCTTGCGCGCCATGCACATTCTGGTGGTGGATGACGAGCCGTCGATGCGCGACGTGCTGGAGGTGCTCTTCACCCGGGCCGGCTTCCAGGTGACCTGCGCGGGCAGCGTCAGGGAGGCGGGCGCGGCGCTGGCGAATACCCCCGTGGACCTCGTGCTCACCGACATGAAGCTCGGCAGCGGCAGCGGCATGGAGGTGCTGCGCGCCGCGCGGGCGCTGAAGGACGCGCCCGAGGTCATCGTCATCACCGCCTTCGGCACGGCGGCCTCCGCGGTGGAGGCCATGCGCGAGGGGGCCTACCACTACATCTGCAAGCCCTTCGACAACGAGGAGCTCCGGCTGCTCGTCCAGAAGGCGCTGGAGAAGAAGGCGCTCCGGCGGGAGAACCTCACCCTTCGCGCGCAGCTCGTGCCGGGCGCCGGCCTGCTCGCCGTGGGCCGCAGCCCGCGCATGCAGTCCGTCATGGCCCTGGTGGACAAGGTGGCCGCCTCGCGCACCACGGTCCTCATCTCCGGAGAGAGTGGCACCGGCAAGGAGCTGATTGCCCGGGCGCTGCACCTGAAGAGCCCTCGCGCCGGCCACCCCTTCCTGCCCGTCAACTGCGCCGCGCTCTCCGAGGGCGTGCTGGAGAGCGAGCTGTTCGGACACGTGAAGGGTTCCTTCACCGGCGCCACCAGCGACCGCGCGGGGCTGCTCGTGGCGGCGGGGGAGGGCACGGTGCTGCTGGACGAGATTGGCGAGGTGCCGCCCGCCACCCAGGTGAAGCTCCTGCGCGTGCTGCAGGAGCGCAAGGTGAAGCCGGTGGGCAGCAGCCAGGAGGTGCCCTTCCAGGCGCGCCTCGTCGCCGCCACCAACCGGAACCTCGAGGCGGAGGTGAAGGCCGGCCGCTTCCGCGAGGACCTCCTCTACCGGCTCAACGTCATCACCCTGGAGCTACCGCCTCTGCGCGAGCGCGCCGACGACATCCCCCTGCTGGCCACGCACTTCCTGGAGCGGCTGGGAGACGAGCTGGGCCGGCCCGGGTTGCGGTTTACCCAGGAGGCGCTGGCGGTGCTCCAGCGCTACGCGTGGCCCGGCAACGTGCGCCAGCTCCAGAACATCGTCGAGCGCGCCGTCACCCTGTCGGACGGGGACGCGCTCGGGCCGGAGACGCTGCCGGCGACCCTGCGCGGCGAGCCCGCGGCCCCCGCTGGAGACGTGCAGCTCCCCGCGGGTTTCAACCTGGAGCGCTACCTCGACGAAAGCGAACGGCGCTACCTGCTGGCCGCCCTCAAGCGTACGGACGGGGTCAAGACGCGCGCCGCGGAGCTGCTCGGCCTGTCCTTCCGCTCCTTCCGGTACCGCCTCGCCAAGCACGGCCTGGTGGATGACCTGGAGGAGTCCCGGGAGCCCTGAACTCCCTGTCGCGTCTGGGGTTTTCACTCTGGCTGGGTGGAGGGCCGGATCGACAGTTCTGGTCACCTCCGGGTGCCATTTTTTGGCACCTGAGAAGCGGGCTGGCGGGCCTGGACGCGGGGGGCGATCGGAATTTCGCGGCGTTGGCGCGGTACAGGGAGCTTCACGGGGTTGGCACTGCATGTGCTAAGAACCCCAGGCAGGGCAGCACGCCCTCGAAGTCGAAACCCCCTGAGGACACTCCCAATGCGCGTCTCCCGTTTCAACCCCCGCAACCGCGGCTTTACCCTCATCGAGCTGATGATCGTCGTCGCCATCATCGGCATCCTGGCGGCCATCGCCATCCCGAACTTCATCAAGTTCCAGGCGCGCTCGAAGCAGTCCGAGGCGAAGTCCAACCTCAAGGGTCTGTTCACCTCGCAGAAGTCGTACTTCCAGGAGAAGGACCGGTACTCGCCCATCGCCGGCGCCATCGGCTTCGCTCCTGAGCGCGGCAACCGCTACACCTACTGGCTGGCTGCGGCGGCCGTGGGCGGCTCCACGGTGCAGGCCCGCAACGCGGCGACCATCGCGCCGGGCCAGAACCACCAGATCACGGTCGACACGTTCAAGTACCCGGTCATGCCGAGCGGCGCGGCCAACCCGCCGAACCCGACCTTCGACCAGACGGGTGGCGTGCCGAACGGCGGCGTGCAGGGCCTCTACCAGGCCGGCGGCAAGTCGCACTTCATGCACACCGCGGTGGGCAACATCGACAATGACATCGCGGGCACGACCGGTCTCTCCTTCGACCAGTGGTTCATCTCGTCGGAGTCCGCTCCCGTGACCCCCGACGCCTGCAATGCCTACGACGCGAACGAGCTGAACGCCGCGGAGGGCGTGCCCTTCAACATGGCGAACGACGTGAACTGCGAGCCTGCCGCTGGCCCGTGATTCCGGGCGGGACCCGGTTCCCGCCATCGCTTGATTGAAGCTCGGGGGGAGGACAGGCCACGCGCCCGTCCTCCCCTTCTTCTTTGGTTTCTCCCAGTCCAGGCAGGCATCGCTTTCGGCTCAACGCGCCTGCTGACTTCCGAAGCGTCCACCAGCGATAATGGCCGCCCCTGCCATGTCGAGTCGTCTTCTCTGGTCCTCGGTCCTTGCCGTGTCGTTGACGCTGTGCGCGGCATTCGCCGCGCCCCCGCGGCGTTCGAGCCGCCAGGGCCACCTTCCTCCGCTGCTGCCCCGGCTGGAGGTGGTGCGCGCGGTGGGGGCTCCCATCCATCACCTCGTCACGGATTACTTCTGGATTCAGACCATCCAGGCCGTGGGCAAGGCCAGCACCCGCCACGAGTATCGTGACATCTACGACTACGCGGACATGGTGACGGAGCTCGACCCGAAGTTCCGCCAGGTCTACGTCTTCGCGGGCGTGGCCATCCCGTTCACCGGGCGGAACGGCAAGTGGTTCAACACGGAAGAGTCGACGCGGCTGCTGGAGAAGGGCCTGCGCAACTTCCCGGACTACGTCTACCTGCGCATCATCCTGGCCTACAACCTGAGCACGTTCCATCAGCAATACGAGCGGGCGGCGAAGATCCTCGAGGAGGCCTCGAAGCTGCCGGACGCCCCCGAGTACCTGCCGGGCCTGGCCACGCGGCTTCATGCCCAGGCCGGGAACTTCGACGCGGGGCTGGAGCTGGCGCGCTCGCTGGCCGAGTCCTCTGACGAACCCGAGACGCGCGAGCTCTTCGAGCGGCGGGTGATGGAGCTGGAGCTGGAGCGCGAGCTGAGCCGGGTCGACGCCGCGGTCCAGGCGTATCGGCAACGCGAGGGCCGGCTGCCCTCGGGTGTCCAGGCCCTGGTCGACGCGGGAGACCTGCCGCGGCTTCCGGAAGACCCGCTGGGCGGTGTCATCCAACTGGACGCGGAGGGCCGCGGTCACTCGACGGCGCAGGAGAAGCGCCTGACCGATTTCGCGCGCACGAGCATGGAGGAGTCGCCGTGAGTAGCAGTCTGCCTATCGAAGTCCGTGGGCTCGCCAAGACATACCGCCTGGGCTTCTGGATGAACCGCCAGGTCCGGGCGCTTCAGGGCCTGGACCTGGAGGTGCAGCCCGGGCAGGTCTACGGGCTGCTCGGGCCGAACGGCGCGGGCAAGTCCACCACCATCAAGATTCTCATGAACCTGGTGCAGGCCTCCGAGGGCACCGCGCGCCTCTTCGGTCTGCCGCCCACGGACGAGGAGGCCCGGCGTCAGGTGGGCTTCCTCCCGGAGAACCCCGCGCCCTACGAGTACCTCACCGGCGCGGAGTTCGTGACGCTGGCGGGAAAGCTGGCCGGAATGAGCGGCCACGAGCTGGACCAGCGGGTGAAGGAAGTCATCGGCATGGTGGAGATGGAGCGTGCCGCGAAGCTCCAGATTCGCCGCTACTCCAAGGGCATGATTCAGCGCATCAGCCTGGCGCAGGCCATCGTCAACCGGCCGAAGCTGCTCATCCTGGACGAGCCCACCTCGGGGCTGGACCCGGTGGGCCGCCGCCAGGTGCGCGACCTCATCCTCGCCGAGCGGCAGCGGGGTACCACCATCCTCTTCTGCACGCACATCATCTCGGACGTGGAGGCGCTCTGCGAGCGGGTGGTGGTGCTGGTGGGGGGCCGCCGCGTGCGCGAGGGCAGCGTGCGCGAGCTGCTGTCGGGCCAGGCGCCCGTGGTGGAGATGACGGTGGAGGGGCTGTCGCTGGGGCAGCTCCAGGGGTTCGGTCACGAGCTGACGTACGCGCAGGACTTCGGTGACCGCGTGCTGCTGCGCACCGGAGACCAGGCCGCGCAGTTGCTGCTCCAGCAGACGCTCCAGGCCGGCGGCCGGGTGACGCAGGTGCAGCCGACCCGCTACTCGCTGGAGGACCTCTTCCTGGACGCGCTCAAGGAGGCGAGGCACGGCACGGTGGGAGGAGAGATTTCATGATTCGCGAGTTCGGTGCTCTCACCCTCAATGGCTTCCGCGAGGCGCGGCGCAACCGCGTCAGCGTGGTGGTGGCCGTCTTCACCCTGGGCCTGCTGCTGTCCTCCACGCTCGTTACCGACGTGACGGTGTACACGTTCCAGCGCGTGCTGGCGGACGTGGGGCTGGGGGCCATGGCCGTCACCCTGGTGCTGCTGGCCATCTTCCTCTCCAGCGGCCTGCTGACCCGCGAAATCGAGCGGCGGACCATCTTCCTGGTGGTGTCCAAGCCGGTGTCGCGGGCCCTGTTCATCGTCGGGCGGCTGGCGGGCAACATGCTGACGCTGGCGGTGCTGCTGCTGGCCATGTCGGTGGTGTTCTTCACGCAGGAGGCGCTCTACGGCATGGCCGTGACGCGGCCCCAGGTGGTGGCGGCCGGCATGCTCTGGGTGGAGCTGCTCGTCATCTCCAGCGTGGGCTTCGCCATGTCCAGCTTCGCCAGTCAGCTCGTCTCCGCGGTGGTGACCACGGGCGTGTACTTCGCGGGCCACCTGTCGGCGGACATCTACAACCTGGCGAGCCGCTCGGAGTCGGGCCTCATCCAGTGGGTGGGCAAGGGCGTCTATTACGTCCTCCCCAACCTGGCGCGGCTCAACTTCCGGCCCCAGGCATCGTACGAGGTGGTGACGCCGGCCATGGACATCCTGCAGTCGGCGGCCTATGGAATCGGCTACGCCGGGGTGATGGTGGCGCTCGCCGTCTTCATCTTCAGCCGGCGCGACTTCAAGTGAGCGGGGCGGGGCCCTGGCTCCCCGCCCGTAGGTAGGGGTCCATGGTGGAAGGCTTCTTCGCCGCCTGGCTGTTCGTCACCGGCCTGGTGGTGGGCAGCTTCCTCAACGTTGTCATCGCGCGGGTGCCGCTGGAGCAGAGCATCGTCCGCCCGCGCTCGCGCTGCCCGAAGTGCGGGCACGTGCTCGCCTGGTACGAGAACATCCCGCTCGTGTCCTGGCTGGCCCTGCGGGCGCGCTGCCGCGGGTGCGGTGCCCCCATCTCCGTGCGCTACCCGCTGGTGGAGCTGCTCACGGGGCTCTTGTGGTTCGCGTGCCTGCGGCGCTTCGGCTGGACGTACGAACTGGTGCCCGCGCTGGTGCTCGTCAGCCTGCTGGTGCCGCTCACCTTCATCGACCTGGACCACTGGATACTGCCGCTGTCCATGACGGTGCCCGGCACCCTCGTGGGGCTGGTGCTCGCGCTGCCCCTGGGGATGGAGGGCTTCTGGGACGCGCTCATCGGCGCGGCGGTGGGCTTCCTGACCTTCCGGCTGATGGAGTACGTGGGCTGGAAGGTCTTCAAGAAGGAGGCGCTCGGGGCAGGGGACAAGTACCTCGTCGCCATGCTGGGCGCGTTCCTGACCTGGCGCGCGCTGCTCGGTATCCTCCTCTTTGCCTCCATGCAGGGCGCGGTGGTGGGCATCGTGATGCTGCTGGTGACGGGCCGTGCCGGGCCTCGCGGGGAGGAGGTCCCCGAGGAGGCTCCCGGCGAGGAGCCGCCCCCGCTCACGATGACCTGGGAGTTCACCCTGCCGGGCCTTCCCGTCTGGAAGCGGCTGCTGCTGGTGCCCTGGGCCCTGCTCACCCAGCCCATCCCCGACGCGCCGCTGGACGAGGAGGGGCAGGAGGAGGACTGGGTGCCGGACCGCACCAGCATCCCCTTCGGCCCCTGGCTGGCGCTGGCGGGGCTGGAGTTGCTGCTGCTGGGCCCCTGGCTGTCGAGGGTGCTGCCGCCGGAAATCGCGCTGATGCTGGGAGGCCAGCCATGACGGGGGCGGGCCCGCGGTGAAGTGGCGCATCGCCAGCGTGGCGTTCCTGCTGGGCTCGTTGTCCACGGGGCTCACCTGGCTGTCCGTGCAGCCGGCCCTCATCCGGCTCCTGGACGGGGTCCGCCGGCTGGCCCCACCCGGCAGCGCGGAGGCGGAGACGCTGGCGCGGGTGCAGGGGCTGTTGCCGCTGCTGCTCGGGTTGGACCTGGTGGCGCTGACGGTGCTGGCGTACGTGGTGCTGGATTTGACGGTGGGCCGCCCGCTGCGCAGCACGGAGGCGGTGGTGGAGCAGTTCGGCCGGCTGGAGCTGGACCCGCACCTGGTGCCCACGCAGGGCGGTCCGCTGCTGTCACGCATCCAGCGCGCGCTGCAGCGCATGGCGGAGGCGCTTCGGACGGAGCAGGCCCTCACGCGCTCTCAGATGGAGTCGCTGCGCGAGGCCAACGCGCGGCTGGCGCGCGCGCAGACGGAGCTGGTGTCCTCGGAGCGGCTGGCCACGGTGGGAAGGCTGGCGGCGGGCGTGGCGCACGAGGTGGGCAACCCGCTGGCGGGCATCCTGGGCTACGTGGCCCTGGCGCGGATGAAGGCCAATACGCCGGAGCTGAAGGACTTCCTGGAGCGCATCGACCACGAGGTGCAGCGCATCGACCGCATCATCCGCGGCCTGCTGGATTTGGGGCGTCCCGGAACGGCCTCGCTGGGGCCGGTGGAGGTGGGCGCGGTGGTGGAGACGTGTGTGCGCCTGGTGCGCGCCGCGCCGGAGCTTGCCGGCGTGTCGGTGGAGCTGGGGCTGGAGCCGGGGCTGCTCGCTCGGGCGGACGCCGGGCCGCTGTCCCAGGTCATCATCAACCTGCTGCTCAACGCCGCGCAGGCCATGGGAGGGCAGGGGAGCGTGCGTGTCATCACGCGGCGCGAGGACGGCGAGGCGCGGCTGGTGGTGGAGGACAGCGGGCCGGGCATTCCCCCGGACGTCATGCCCCGCCTGTTCGAGCCCTTCTTCACCACCAAGGGCCGGGAGGGCACCGGCCTGGGCCTTGCGGTGTCGCTGCGCCTGACGCAGGTCATGGGGGGCCGGCTCCTGGCGGAGAACGCGCCGGGGGGCGGTGCCCGCTTCACCGTGGCGCTGCCCGCGCCTTGAGGAGAAAAGGCGTCCCCTACCGGCCAGGAGCTATCGGCTCCCACCGGGCTGGGGGATGATGCCTGGAGACGGCCATGTCCCTGTTCCGCACCATCCTCGTCGCCGACGACGAGCCCTCCATCCGCCACATCCTCACGCTGGTGCTCACCGACCGCGGCTATGACGTACGCGCGGTGTCGGACGGCGACGAGGCCCTGCGCGAGCTGGCCGCGCGCGACTACGACGTGCTGCTGAGCGACGTGCGGATGCCGAAGAAGGACGGCCTCTCCGTGCTGCGCGAGGCGCTGGCCGTCCACCCCGGCCTCACCGTGGTGGTGATGAGCGCCTACGGCTCGCAGGAGCAGGCCCTGGAGGCCGTCTCCGCCGGCGCGTTCGACTACGTCCAGAAGCCCTTCAAGCCGGAGGAAATCGTCTTCGTCCTCCGCAAGGCGGAGGAGCGCGAGCGGCTGAGGCGGGAGAACCGGCGCCTGAAGGAGGCCAGCCTCCCCGCCGCTCCCGGGGGCCACATCCTCGGGGGCAGCGCCGCCTTGCAGTCGGTGCTGAAGCAGGTGTCGCGCCTGGCCCCGGTGGACACCACCGTGCTCATCAGCGGGGAAAGCGGCACCGGCAAGGAGCTCATCGCCCGCGAGCTGCACTCGCGCAGCCCCCGGGCTCCCATGGCCTTCGTCGCCGTCAACTGCGGCGCCATTCCCTCCGGCCTCATCGAGAGCGAGCTGTTCGGCCACGCCAAGGGCGCCTTCACCGACGCGCGCACCGCCAAGCGCGGCCTCTTCGCGGAGGCCGACGGCGGCACCCTCTTCCTGGACGAGGTGGGCGAGCTGCCCCTGTCCGCCCAGGTGAAGCTGTTGCGCGTGCTCCAGGAGGGGGAGATCCGCCCGGTGGGGGAGAGCCGGGTGGAGAAGGTGGACGTGCGCGTGGTGGCCGCCACGCTCCGGGATTTGTCGAAGCTGGTGGAGAAGGGCGAGTTCCGCGAGGACCTCTACTACCGCCTCAACGTGGTGAACCTGCGGATGCCGCCCCTGCGAGAGCGCCGCGAGGACGTGCCGCTGCTGGCGCGCGCCTTCATCTCCCGCTTCAACCGCGAGCTGAACCGCGAGCCGCCCGTGGAGGGGCTGTCCCCGGAGGCCGAGGCCCTGCTGACGGCCTACGCGTGGCCGGGCAACGTGCGCGAGCTGGAGAACGCCATGGAGCGCGCGGTGTTGCTGGCCGACGGGCCCCTCATCCTTCCGGCCAACCTCCCCGACAGGCTGTGGGCCGCGTCCCCACCCGGACCCACGGGCGCGGCGTCCGCGGGGGCCCCGGTGCTACAGGACGGTACGGACCTGTCGCTCAAGCGCGCCATCCGGGAGCTGGAGGAGTCCTACATCCGCGCGGCCCTGCGCAAGACGAAGGGGAACCGGACCCGGGCGTCGGAGCTGCTGGACATCAGCCACCGGGCGTTGCTGTACAAGATCAAGGAGTACGGCATCGACCCGGACGCCGAGGCGGAGCGGGGCTGAGGCGCGGGGAGCCGGTCCCGGGGCGGGTACCGCCTGCCCGCCTGCATTTGACGGGACGCGTCCGGGGCCGGAAAATCGGGCCTTCGCGACGGTGGGGAGGGGCCCGGCGCTGCGGTGGTGCGAGGCTCCCGTCCGTCCGGAGGGCAGGCGGGCTCCAGGCACTTTTTAGGAGGGGTTGACGGCCGGTGTTACGCTGGCCGCCTCTCGACGGAGTCAAGCATGGCGAAGGGCAAACTGGCACTCGGCCTGGATATCGGATCGACGTCCATCAAGATGATTCTCCTCAAGGAGCAGCGCAAGCGCGGCGAGGTCGGCTACGCGCTGCAGAGCTTCGGCATGAAGCCGCTGCCTCCGGAGGCCATCGTCGATGGCGCGCTGATGAACTCCACGGCCATCGTCCAGGCCGTGCAGGAGCTGATGTCCGAGCTGAAGATCAAGGCCAAGGACGTCGCCATCGGCGTGTCCGGCCACTCGGTCATCATCAAGAAGATTCAGATGCCGCGCATGTCCCAGGATGAGCTCGAGGAGAGCATCCAGTGGGAGGCCGAGCAGTACATCCCGTTCGATGTGAAGGACGTGAACATCGACACGCAGATTCTCGACGGCGGCGGCAACGACGCCACCGGGCAGATGGACGTGCTGCTGGTGGCCGCCAAGAAGGACATGATCAACGACTACACCACCGTGGTCTCCGAGGCGGGCCTCGCGCCGGTGGTGGTGGACGTGGACGCCTTCGCCGTCCAGAACATGTTCTCCGTCAACTACGACCTCCCGGAGAAGGAGACCGTGGTGCTCATCAACGCGGGCGCCTCGGTGGTGAACATCAACATCATCGCCAACGGCGTGACGGTCTTCACCCGTGACGTCACCATCGGTGGCAACCAGTTCACCGAGGAGATCCAGAAGCAGCTCAACGTCTCCTACGAGGAGGCGGAGGCGCTGAAGATCGGCGGCAACAGCTCGGACGCGGACGCCGTGGTGCCCCAGGAAGTGGAGCGCGTGCTCTCCAGCGTGGCCGAGCAGGTGGCCGGCGAAATCCAGCGCTCGCTGGACTTCTACGCGGGCACCGCCGCCGACTCCAACTTCAGCAAGGTCTACCTGTCGGGCGGCACGGCGAAGATTCCCGCGCTGTTCAAGACCATCGAGGCGCGCACCGGGGTGCCGGTGGAGATCCTCAACCCGTTCCGCAAGATTGAGGTGGACAACCGCAAGTTCGACCCCGCGTTCATCATGGACGTGGCGCCCATGGCGGCGGTGGCCGTGGGACTGGCGCTGCGGCGCCCGGGCGACAAGATGGCCTGACCGGTTCCACCCCTAGGAGACGACGCACATGATGATTCGCATCAACCTGCTGCCCGTCCGGGCGGTGAAGAAGCGGGAGATGGGCCGGCAGGTGCTGGTCCTGTTCGCCCTGGTGCTGCTGGCCGCGGGCGGCGGCAATTACTACTGGTACGCGAACCGTGACGCCGAGCTCAAGCGCCACCGCGCGGGCATCACGCAGACCCGCGCGAAGATCGCCGAGCTGGAGAAGGTCATCGGCGAGGTGAAGAACATCAACACCCGCAAGGCCGAGGTGGAGAAGAAGCTGGCCGTGCTGGACTCCCTGCGCAAGGGCCGCAACGGGCCGGTGCGCATGCTGGACGCGCTCGCTTCCGCCACGCCGAAGAAGGTGTGGCTGAAGAGCTTCACCGAGAGCAGCAACTCGGTGGCCATTGACGGCTCCGCCATCAGCCACGACGAGGTCGCCGAGTTCATGCGCGGCCTCAACGGCGTGGTGTGGACGCCCAAGGGCATGGGGCGCCTGGTGGACGCGCGCCGTGACAGCAAGACGACACGCGTGGAGCTGCTCACCGCGGAGGCCATCGTCGAGGAGTTCCCGGCGGCCGAGGTCACCCCCTTCTTCACCAACATCGACCTGACGAGCGCCGCGCAGAGCAGGGCGGGCGGCGCTCAGTCCACCGCGCCGGCGCTGGTCGACTTCAAGATCACGCTTCAGTCCAACTACGCCATCTGACGGGGCCCCACGCCATGGACAAGTATCTGGATCAATTCGTCAAGGCGCCCCCGGCCACGAAGTTCGGCGGCCTGGGCATCGTCGTGCTCCTGATGACCGTCGCCAACTTCTTCCTGCTCATCCAGCCCGCCGAGGACTCCATCAAGGCGTACATGGCCCAGCGCCGCACGCTGGACCTGGAGCTGGCCGAGAAGAGCGAAATCGCCCAGAACCTCAACGACCGCCGCCGGGAGATGGACGTCCTGGAGCAGAAGCTCGCCGAGGCGCTGACGGAGCTGCCCGAGAAGAAGGACATCGAGGAGCTGCTCGCGCAGATCAACGACATCGGCAAGAAGAGCGGCCTGGAGATCTCCCGCGTCGAGCCGGACCGCGAGTTCGTGGGCGGCGGAGAGTTCTTCGCCCGCATCCCCATCAAGATGACGGTGAGCGGCAACTACCATGAGATCGCCCTCTTCCTGCAGGAGATGGCGAACATGCGCCGCATCGTCAACGTCAACAACATCAAGCTCGATACGCCTACCTTGAAGAACGAGAAGGTCGTCCTCCAGAGCAACTTCCTGGCGACGACCTTCCGGTTCATCGAGACGGCGAACACCGAGGCTCCGAAGAACTAGAAACTTGATCCGCCCGGAAAGTAGGGCGACAAGGGGATTGAGGATGAAGACGTTCAAGGCCACCATGACCACCGCGGCGCTGACGCTCGCGCTGGCCGCTTGTGACGACGCGCCCCCGCCGGCTCCGGCGGCGGCGCCCGCACCCGCGGCGGCGGCGGCGGCTCCGGCGGAAGAGGCCCCCGCGGCCGTGGCCGAGGCCGTGCCGGCCCCGCCGCCGTACGTGTACACGTACAACCCGGTGGGCAAGCGGGACCCGTTCCGCAGCCCGGTGGAAGAGGTCGGGCCGGTGGTTCCGGGCCCGGCGACTTCGTGCAACGAGCCGCTGTGCGCGTTCGACCTGGACCAGCTCAAGCTGGTGGCCGTGGTCACGGGTGATGCCAACCCCCTCGCCATGGTCGAGGACCCGGTGGGCCGTGGCCACATCGTACGCCGCAACACCCGCATGGGGCGCCAGGGCGGCAAGGTGACGCAGATCCTCCGCGACTCGGTGACGGTGACCGAGGTCTTCTCGGGCAACGGCGAGATCATCAAGAATCCGGTGACCCTGCAGCTCAAGCCCGACGATAAGCAGGACCCCGCCTACAACATGATGACGGGCAAGAACTACGGGGAGTAGCGCCCCAAGGCGCTCCCGCGGGCGGTCGCCCGCTTCCAACTTGTTGAGGGGACGCATGCTCGAGAAGAGCGCTGTGACGAGGGGCAAGTGGATGTTGGCGGCCGTGTGGGCCGTCGTGCTTGCAGGCGCCAGGGTGAATGGCGCCGAGCTGAATACGCTGCGGGACGTGGACGTGTCCCGAACGGGCTCTGGGGCCCAGGTGGTGGTGACCGGGACCCGGCCGCCCACCTTTACCGTGTTCCGCCTGAGCGGGCCGGAGCGACTGGTGGTGGACCTCTCGTCGGCGGATGCGACGGGTATCAAGGGTCACCATGAGGGCGCCGGCCCTGTCGCGGGCGTGGTCGCGTCGCAGTTCTCGGACGAGCGCGCCAGCGTCGGCCGGGTGCTGCTGGCGCTCGACAAGGCGTCCCAGTACGACGTCCGCGCGGACGGCAACCGCGTGGTCATCTCCGTGGACGGCGCCGCGCAGCCCGCGGCCACGCCTTCCGCGCCCGCCGAGGCAAAGCGCCCCGCGCCCGAGGCCGCGAAGGCTCCCGTCGTCGCCGCCGCGGCTCCCGCGGCCGTGAAGCCGGCCGAGCCTGCCGCCGTGGTTGCCGAGGCCCCGAAGGCGGCGGAGAAGCCGTCGGCGCCCGCCGCGAAGCCGGCCCTGCCGGAGAACGTGGTGGCCGCCGAGGCCGACGAGCGCGAGGTGGCCCATCCGGCCCGGCGCATCACCGGCCTTGCCTTCGCCGACGACACGCTGCGCATCCGCGCGGACGGCGACATCGCCCGCTACGAGGTGCTGGAGCTGGCGGACCCGCCGCGACTGGCGGTGGACCTGTACGGCGTGGGGCTCGCGGCCCGCGCGCCGCGCGTGACCAGCGGCCCGCTGAAGGACGTGCGCGTGGGGGCCCACTCGGACAAGGTGCGCCTGGTGCTGGACGTGCGTGGCCAGATGCCGGCCTACCGCGTGGACCGGGCCGCTCGTGGCCTGGAGGTGGTGCTGGGCGGCGCGGTGGCTCGCAAGGCCGCGCCCGCGCCAGAGCCGACGGAGGTCGTCGCTTCCGTGGCCGAGGTGGAGCCCATGCGCTCCGTGCCCGAGCCGACGGCCGCCCCCGCGGCGCCCGTCACGGCGTCCGGGGTCGAGGTGAAGGACCTGACCTTCGAGGAGAGCGGGGCGGGCGGCCGCGTGCTGCTGAAGCTGTCCGGTACGGCGGCCTGGAAGGTGGACCGTCCGGACCCGCGCAGCGCGGTGCTGACGCTGGACAACGCGCGCCTGCCGAAGAAGCTGGAGCGCAGCCTGGACACCAGCGCGCTGGAGACGCCGGTGAAGATGATCAGCGCCTTCAGCGTGCCGGGTGAGGGCCGCCGGGTGCGCGTGGTGGTGGCCGCCGACGGCGCCATCGAGGAGAAGGTGACGCAGAACGGCGGCACGCTGTCCTGGCGCCTGGACGTGCAGGGCGTGAAGACGGACCAGGTGGCCGTGGCCCAGCGCACCGCGGGCTTCACCGCCGAGGCGCCCGCCTACGCCGCCGAGGGCGCGCCGCAGCAGGCCCGCTACCGCGGCAAGCGCGTCTCCTTCGAGTTCAAGGACATCGACATCCAGAACCTGCTGCGCGTCATCGCTGAAATCTCCAAGCGCAACATCGTGGTGGCGGACGACGTGGGCGGCCGCGTCACCATCCGCCTGCGCAACGTGCCCTGGGACCAGGCGCTGGACCTCATCCTGCGCACCAAGCAGCTCGGCAAGGAGGAGTTCGGCAACATCATCCGCATTGCCCCCTTGAAGACGCTGGAGGAGGAGGCGCGGCTGCGCCAGGAGCGCAAGAAGTCGCTCCAGCAGCAGGAGGACCTGCTGGTCAACCTCATCCCGGTCAACTACGCGGTGGCCGCGGACATGGCGACGCGGGTGAAGGACGTGCTGAGCGAGCGCGGCTCCGTCTCCGTGGACACGCGCACCAACGTGCTCATCGTCAAGGACGTCCGCTCCAACACGGAGAAGGCTCGCGCGCTGGTGCGCAGCCTGGACACGCAGACGCCGCAGGTGCTCATCGAGAGCCGCATCGTGGAGGCCAACACCACCTTCAGCCGGCAGCTCGGTGTGCAGTGGGGTGGCCAGGCGCGAGCGGGCACGGCCACCGGCAATGCCACCGGCCTCATCTTCCCCAACAACGTGGCTGTCACCGGCGGCTCGCCGGGCACCGGAGCCGGCCTGCCCGACGTCCCGAACTTCGCGGTCAACCTGCCGGCCTCGGTGGGTGAGGGCAGCGGTGGCGCGCTGGGCTTCACCTTCGGCTCGGCGGGCGGCGCGCTGCAGCTCAACCTGCGGCTGTCCGCGGCGGAGAACGAGGGCACGGTGAAGACCATCTCCGCGCCCAAGGTGACGACGCTGGACAACAACACCGCCCGCATCAGCCAGGGCGTGTCCATTCCCTTCAGCCAGACGTCCGCGCAGGGCGTGAACACCACCTTCGTGGAGGCCCGTCTGTCACTGGAGGTGACGCCGCACATCACCCAGGACGGCAGCATCCTGATGTCCATCAACGCCTCCAACAACCAGCCGGACCCCGGCAACACCGGCGCCAACGGCCAGCCGTCCATCCAGCGCAAGGAGGCCAACACCCAGGTGCTGGTGAAGGATGGGGACACCACCGTCATCGGCGGCATCTACGTGCGCCGGGGCAGCACCGCCACCAACCGGGTCCCGTTCCTGTCGAGCATCCCGGTGCTGGGCCTGCTCTTCAAGAACCACACGGAGCGCGATGACCGGCAGGAACTGCTCATCTTCATCACGCCCCGTATCCTCAACCGGCAGACCATCGCGCAGAGCCTGTAGGGCTCCCACCGCGCTCTCTTACTGGAGCCTGCTTGCCTATGTGGAAGAACTCCTACCTCCTGCTGGCGCTGGCCATGGCCGGCTGTGTCGACAACACCCCGGGCCTCCAGCTCTTCAATGCCTGGGTCCCGGATGCCGAATGCGTCGTGGATACGGGTGGGCCGTCGATCTACTCCGGCTCCCTCGACCTCTCGACCTCCTCCCGCTTCCTGATGGGGTTCAGCGTCCAGTCCTCGCTCGTCAACACTCCCATCGAGGTCAACGACCGCCCGGTGTCGGGCAGCACCGGGGATGACAACGCCATCTACATTTCGGAAATCGAGGTGGAATACGACGAGGACCGCGAAGGGCTGAGCCTGGCCAGTGAGTCGTATCCCGCCTACTTCGTCGTCCAGTCCGGCAGCGATGGAACCACCCTGGTCGTCGACCTGGCCGGTCCCGGCGCCATCCAGGTACTCCAGGACTCGTTGGGGGTGGGGGAGTCCGTTCTCGTCAACGCCCGCCTGAAGGTCGTGGGCGAGACGACGAACGGGGGCTCGGTGGAGTCGAACGAAGTCAACTACCCCATCGAATTCTACAAGTCGGGCTTCAGCTGCCCGACTGGAACAGTCATCGCCCGTACGGGGCCGTGTGGTACGCCCGGCGGGCAGAACGGCCAGGCGACGTGCGTTGACCCCAACGCTCCCGCTCCGTGATTCCCGCCCGCGACGCTTGACCCACCGCCCGCCCGCCTCCTAAGAGCCCCAGCCCATGTCCTTCCGCACGCACCTCGAGTCGGTGGTCAACCAGGTGGATGGAGCCCTCGCCTGCAGCGTGATGGGCTTCGACGGCATCTCCGTGGAGACCTTCCAGCGCGACGAGGCGGCCGAGCTGGACCTGGGCGGCGCGTGGGTGGAGTACGCCAACCTCCTCACCCAGCTCCGTCATGCCGCGGAGGTCCTCAAGACGGGCACGGTGAGCGAGGTGAGTGTCAACAGCGAGAAGGTGCTGACCTTGATGCGGCTGGTGTCACCGGAATACTTCCTGGTGCTCGCCCTTCGCGCGGACGGCAACTTCGGCAAGGGCCGTTACGTGCTGCGCGTGACGGCTCCCAAGGTGCGCGCCGAACTCTAGCCGCGCGCCCTGGATTGCTGGCATCCGGACGACGTCATCCGGACGACGCGGCCCGCCGCTCCTTTCCCCTTCCCATGGAAGGGGGGCATGGGCTACACACCCCCGACTTTTCAAGCTTTCGTAGCTTCGAGTGTGAAGGAGTCGGTCCCCATGGCCGGTGTCATTGATACGTCCGAGTTCCGCAAGGGTCTGAAGATCGAAATCGACGGCGAGCCGTTCGAAATCGTCGAGTTCCAGCACGTCAAGCCCGGCAAGGGCTCCGCCTTCGTGCGCACCACGATCCGCAGCCTGCTGACCGGACGCGTGCTCCAGCCCACGCTGAAGTCCGGCGAGAAGGTGGGCAAGCCCGACATCGAAGAGAAGGACATGCAGTACCTGTACGCCCAGGGCGACGACTACTACTTCATGGACACCCGCAACTACGAGCAGACCTTCATCGGTGAGAAGGTGCTCGGCGAGGCGAAGGGCTTCCTGAAGGAGAACATCAACGTCTCGGTGCTCTTCTACAACGGCAAGGCCATTGGCGTGACGCTGCCCAACTCGGTGGACCTGAAGGTCACCAAGTGCGACCCGGGCATCCGCGGCGACACGGTGTCCGGCGCCCTGAAGCCGGCCACGCTGGAGACGGGCTACACCGTCAACGTTCCGCTCTTCATCAACGAGGGCGACGTGCTCAAGATCGACACGCGTGACGGCAAGTACCTGACGCGCGTGGCCACCGCGGGCTGACCCGGTCTCAGCGGCGATTTCCGAGGGAGGGGACGCGAGTATGGCAACGAAGCGCAAGTCGACCCGGGCGGACGTGCCCGCGGGCACGCCGGCCGCCTCTGGTGGCGCGCGCGACGCGGGCAACACGTCCCTGGACGTGGATGCCCTGCGGCAGATCGTGGAGATCCTGGAGGCCTCGGAGGTGACGAGGCTGGTGTGGAAGCGCGGTGAGGAGAAGCTCTTCATCCGCCGCGGCCACGGCCCGGAGACCACCATCGTCCACCACGCGGCGCCGGCCCCCGTGGCCGTCAGCCCCGGCGTGGAGTACACCGCCCCCGCGGCGCCCCGCGCGGCGGCGCCCGCTCCGGCTCCGGCCGCGGCGGCCGCTGCTCCCGCGCCGGCCGCGGAGAAGCCCGGCCACATGGTGACGAGCCCCTTCGTGGGCACGTTCTACCGGACGCCGGCACCGGATCAGCCCCCGTTCGTCGACGTGGGCACGGTGGTGAAGAAGGGCCAGGTGCTCTGCATCATCGAAGCGATGAAGCTGATGAACGAAATCGAGTCCGAGGTGACCGGCCGCGTGGCGGAGATCCTCGTGGAGAACGGCCGCCCGGTGGAGTTCGGCCAGGCGCTGTTCCGCATCGAGCCGGCCTGAGAGTCCGGCGCTCCGCCCGCCTGGCGCGGGTGGAGCGCTCCTCGAGACGGCCCCTGACGGAGACATCCCCGTGTTCAAGAAGGTGCTGATCGCCAACCGCGGGGAGATTGCCCTGCGGGTCATCCGCGCCTGCCGTGAGCTGGGCATCGCCACGGTGGCGGTGCACTCCACGGCGGACGCCAACGCGCTGCACGTGCGCTTCGCCGACGAGGCGGTGTGCATCGGCCCGCCGGCGTCCAAGGAGAGCTACCTCAACATCCCGCAGCTGCTCTCCGCGGCGGAAATCACCCGTGCGGACGCCATCCACCCGGGCTACGGCTTCCTGTCGGAGAACGCCGAGTTCGCGGAGGTGTGCGAGAACTGCAAGATCCGCTTCATCGGCCCGCGGCCGGAGATGCTCCGGCTGATGGGCAACAAGGTGCGGGCGCGGCAGGCGGCGCGCGAGGCGGGCCTTCCGCTGCTGCCCGGCAGCCCGGGGACGGTGAAGGACCCTCGCGAGGCGGAGGCCTTCGCCAAGGAGATTGGCTTCCCCGTCATCCTCAAGGCGGCCGCCGGCGGCGGCGGCAAGGGGATGAAGATTGTCCGCGAGCCGGGCGCGCTGGCCCAGGCGTTCTCCACCGCGCAGGCGGAGGCCATTGCCTCCTTCGCCAACGGCGACCTCTACATCGAGCGGTACGTGGAGAAGCCGCGCCACATCGAAATCCAGATTGTCGCGGACGAGCACGGCAACATCATCCACCTCAACGAGCGCGAGTGCTCGGTGCAGCGCCGGCACCAGAAGCTCATCGAGGAGAGCCCGTCCCCCGCGCTCACGCCCGAGCTGCGCAAGCGCATGGGCGAGGTGTCCGTGCAGGCGATGAAGAAGCTCGCCTACAACAACGTGGGCACCATCGAGTACCTGCTCGATGAGCGCGGCGAGTTCTACTTCATGGAGATGAACACGCGCATCCAGGTGGAGCACCCGGTGACGGAGCTCGTCACCGGCGTGGACCTGGTGAGCGAGCAGATCCGCATGGCCTACGGCCACCCCCTGCGCTTCAAGCAGGAGGACATCCAGATTCGCGGCCACGCGATTGAGTGCCGGGTGAACGCGGAGGACCCGATTACCTTCGCCCCATGGCCGGGGAAGATTACCGGCTACAGCGTGCCGGGTGGCTACGGCGTGCGCGTGGACTCGGCGGCGTACGAGAACTACACGGTGCTGCCGTACTACGACAGCCTCCTGGCCAAGCTCATCGTCCACGCGGAGGACCGCGACACGGCCATCCGCCGCATGCAGCGGGCGCTGGGCGAGTACGTGGTGGAGGGCATCCGCACCAACATCCCCTTCCACCGCGCGGCGCTGGCCGACGAGTCCTTCCAGGAAGGCCAGTACGACACCCGCTTCGTGGAGCGCCTCCTGGCGAGCGAGACGGGACACCGCCGGCTGAAGAAGGCCGTTGAAGAGACGCCGTAGCGTACGTCCACCTACCGCGTCTCCCCCGCCTGTGGGGAGAGCGCGCGAGCAGGTGATCTGGCACCGGGGGGAGCCGGGCTGTTTCTTGACCCGCGTCGGAGCTTTCCGTTAGCCTCCGACACTCCCCGCTATTGAGGATGGAACCCCGCGTAGTTCAAGGGGTTTCGGCCTGCTGGAAGAAGCCCACCGCTCGATGGACAAGAACAAGATCATCGAAGCCGCCGCGAAGCTCGTCGCGAAGGGCGCCTACGACAAGGCCATCAAGGAGTACCAGAAGGTCCTGGAGGTCGATCCGAAGGACATCCGGGTCCTCCAGAAGATGGGGGAGCTGTACCAGAAGAAGAACGACAACGCGCAGGCGGCGCACTTCTTCACCAAGGTCGCGGAGAGCTACTCCTCCGACGGCTTCTTCCTCAAGGCGGTCGCCCTCTACAAGCAGGTCCTCAAGCTCAATCCGAACCTGCTGGAGGTGAACCTCAAGCTGGCGGAGTTGCACCAGCAGCTCGGACTGATGTCCGAGGCGATGGCCTACTTCCAGATTGTCGCCAACCACTACGACAAGGCCGGCGACACCAAGGCGTCGCTCGATACCTTGAAGAAGATGGTGGATCTCGACCCCGAGAACGTGGCGTCGAAGATCAAGCTGGCCGAGCTGTACGCGCGCGAGGGAATGGCGCGCGAGGCCGCCCAGGAGTTCAAGCGGGCCGCCGAGTACCTCAAGCGCAATGCCCGCGCGGACGACTGGCTCCGTGTCGCGGAGCGCCTGTCCTCGCTGGAGCCGGACAACCTCCCGCTGGCCAAGGAGCTGGCGGTCTCCTACCTGCAGCGCGGCGACCAGAAGCGCGCGCTGGCGAAGCTGCAGGTGTGCTTCAAGGCGGACGGCCGCGACGTGGAGACGCTCACGCTGCTGGCCCAGGCGTTCCAGGGGCTGGGGCAGACCTCCAAGACGGTGTCCGTCTACAAGGAGCTGGCGAAGATCCACCAGGAGCGCGGCCGTCTCACCGAGGCCGAGGCCGTCTGGACGCAGATTGAAGTGCTGGACCCGCAGGACCCGGACCTGCTCGCGCGCCGCGCGCCCGCTCCGGCTCCGGCGGCCTTCCAGCAGCCCGCTCCGGCGGCCCCGCAACCTCCGCCCACATCGAGGAGCGGTCCGCAGCCCGCGTTCCAGCAGCCCGCGCCCACCCACGCCACGCCCGTCCAGCCCGCGCCCCCCGCGCCCCCGCCCGCTCCGGCGGCGCCCCAGGGCGGCATGGGCCGCGAGCAGCTCTCCAAGCTGCTCACGGAGACGGACGTCTATGTGAAGTACGGGCTCCACGACAAAGCGCTGGAGCACCTGCGCAAGGTCTTCTCGGTGGACCCGGAGAACCTGGACGCCCATGAGAAGGCGTACCAGATCTACGTCGCGTCCGGGAACGCGGCCCAGGCGTCGGAGCAGCTGCTGAACGTGCTGCGGCTGTGCACGCGCGCGGCGGACTCGCAGCGCGCGCAGCCGTACCTGGCCACCATCCTCCAGGAGAACCCGGCGCACCCCGAGGTGCCGGCGTTCCTGTCCGTGCTGCGCGTGGACGGCCCGGTGGTCGCGGCGCCGACGGTGGCGGTGGTGGAGTCGGTGGGGGAGGACGCCATCCTGGTGGACTCCAGCGACGACGAAATCCTCGTCGCCCCTCCGCCCGAGGACGCGCTCCTGCACCCGCCGGGGGACGAGCTGGCGCTGACCACGCTGCCCTCCAGCGACTCGGACGAGGTCATCGACGAGGACGGCGACGCGGCCGTCGTCAGCGAGGAGGCGCTGGTCGGCGAGGCCATCACCTCCGGTGAGCACGACGTGTACGACAGCACGCCCGCGCCGGAGGACCTGGCGGCGGCGTCGCTGTCGGACGAGACGCTGGTGGCCGAGGACGACGGGCTGGTGCTGACGGACGAGCCCGGCCTGGGGCTGGCGGACGACGAGCCGCTGGTGGCGCCGGAGGACACGGCGGCCTACTCGCTGGAGGACGAGACGCTGGTGGACGAGGCCACGGCCACGTCCATGGAGACGCTGTCGCTCGGGGACGAGGACGCGCCGCCGCCCACGATGATTCGCGCGCCCACGCGGGCGCTGCTGCAGGAGGCCGCGCCGGACACCCACGAGGTGCCCGCGCTCGAGGACGAGCCCGCGACCTCGCTGGAGTACGAGGCTCCGCCGCTGGACGTGGACGACATGCCCACGCGCGTGGGGCTGGCCCCGCTGGATGCCTCCATGCTGGTGGAGGAGGAGCCCGAGGCCGAGGTCACCGCCCTGGGCGACCCGCTGGAGTACGAGGAGCCCACCGCCTCGCACGCCGTCGTGGCGCTCGCGGACGACGAGCCCGCCGTGGAGGCGGAGCCCGAGCCCGCCGCCGCGCCGGTGGAGGAGCCCGAGGAGGCGCCTGCCGCCGAGGCCGCGCCCGAGGAGGAGCCGGCGTCGGAGGAGTGCGACGAGGCGTCGTTCTTCCTCGACCAGGGCCTGCTGGAGGAGGCGCGCGAAATCCTCGAGACGGTGATGATTGCCTTCCCGGGCCACGCGCGCGCCGCCGAGCTGATGGAGCGCCTGGAGGCGCTGGAGGCCGGTGGTGGTGGCGAGGCCGCGGAGGCCGAGCCCGCGGAGCCGGTGGCCGTGCCGTCCGTGCAGCCCGTGGTGGACGCGGATGCGGCCGGCGAGCGTGACGCGTTCGACCTGGCGGCGGAGCTGGCCGGGGAAATCGACAACCTGAGCGACGACCCGGCGTCCTCGCCCGCGGCGGAGGAGGACTTCCAGTACTCGGTGGAGGAGGTCTTCTCCGAGTTCAAGAAGGGCCTGGCCAAGGTGGTGAAGCCCGAGGACGTGGACACGCACTACGACCTCGGCATCGCCTACAAGGAAATGGGCCTGCTGGACGACGCGCTCCACGAGTTCGACGTGGCCCGCCAGGGCTGCATGGGCACGAAGCGCGAGCTGGACTGCCTCACCATGACGGGCATGCTCCAGCTCCAGCGCGGCGACGCCGCGGCGGCGGTTGCGGCCTTCCGCGAGGGGCTGGGCAGCACGCAGGCCACGGCCGAGCAGACCAAGGCGCTCGGCTTCGAGCTGGCGGCGGCCTACGAGGCGCTGGGCGAGCCGGGCAAGGCGCTCTTCCACTACCAGCGCGTGGCCGGGACGGACGCGAAGTACCGCGACGTGGCGGCGCAGGTGTCCCGCCTGTCCGCTTCCGTGGAGCCGGAGGACGACCCGCTCCCCACCCACGCGAATGGCGTGAAGGCGGGTGCCGCCCCCGCGGCCGCCGTGACGCCCACCCCGATGCCGGCCGCAGGCGCGTCCAAGGCGCGCAAGGTCGGCTACCTTTAGTCCGTTGTCCCCCCCGCGAGGTCCGGCGAGCCCATGACTACGTACCTGGACTTCTTCGAGTTGACCCAGGAGCCGTTCTCCAACGCTCCGGTCAGCCGCTTCTATTACAACTCCGCGCAGCACTCGCAGGCGCTCACCCGGCTGATGCACGCGGTGAGCTACATGAAGGGCCTGTCCATCCTCGTCGGTGACATCGGCGCGGGCAAGACGACGCTGGCGCGCCGCATGCTCGACTCGCTGCCCGAGTCCGAGTACGAGGCCGCGCTGCTGGTCATCATCCACTCCGGCATCACCGCCAACTGGCTGCTGCGGCGCATTGCCCTGCAGCTCGGCGTGGAGAACCCGGCGCAGGAGAAGCTGGCGCTCCTGTCGCAGCTCTACCAGCGGCTCCTGCAAATCTACGAGTCCGGCAAGAAGGCCGTCGTCCTCATCGACGAGGCGCAGATGCTGGAGACGCGTGAGCTGATGGAGGAGTTCCGGGGGCTGCTGAACCTGGAGGTGCCGGAGCGCAAGCTCATCTCCTTCGTCTTCTTCGGGCTGCCGGAGATAGAGAAGAACCTGAAGCTGGACCCGCCGCTCGCGCAGCGGGTGGCCATGCGCTACAAGCTGGAGCCCTTCACCGCCGAGTCCACGGAGGCGTACGTCAAGCACCGCCTCCGGCTGGCCGGGTGCCCGCGCATGCCCTTCACCCCGGAGGCGCTGCTGGCGGTGCACGAGCACTCCTCCGGCTCGCCCCGCGTCATCAACACCCTGTGCGACAACGCCCTCTTCGAGGCGTTCCTCGCGCGGCAGGACACCGTCTCCGCGGACCTGGTGCACCGCATCGGGAAGAACCTGGGCCTCCAGGGGGTGAACTCGCCCGCCGGGGAAGCAGGCGAGCGAGCGGGCGCCTCCGTCACGGCGCTGCCCCGGACGGCCAGCAGCAAGGTGGACCTGGCGGAGATCGACCGCTACCTCGAAGGGCTGGGTAAGCTGTAGCGGCTTTGGCCTCTCACGGTCGCAACGGTGCGCGCAGGGCGCTGCTGGCGCTGCTCCTCGTCCTGTCGGGGAGCATCCTGCTGTTGCGCATGCAGGCGACGTGGGACCTGGCCTGCACGCTGACGCGGCGGCACCTGCCGGACGTGCTGGGGCTGGACGTGGGCATCGGCCGGTGCGAGCTGGACCCGCTGGGCTCGCGTGTGCTGGTGCACGGCTTCTCCCTCTTCCTGCCGGGCACGGACACGCCGCTGGTGGCGGCGGACACGGCGGAGGTGCAGCTCGGCTTCCTCCGGCCGCTCAGCGGACGGCTGACGCTGGCGCTGGTGCGGGCCTCGCGTCCCCGCGTGACGCTGGATTTGTCCCAGCCGCCGGCGGACCCGGGGAAGAAGGCACAGGGCTGCTTCCTGGACCCGCTGGAGCGGCTGCGCGTGTCGCGGCTGGACATCACCGGCGCGGAGCTGCGGCTGGCGCTGCCGGAGGGCCGGCGCGTGGAGGTGGGCGAGCTGGACCTGCGCTGGGCGGAGCGCTGGGGCGTCATCGAGCTGGACGTGGAGGCGCGGCGCGGGCTGGTGCGGCTGGGGCCGGACGGGCGGGAGCTGACGCTGGGGCAGCTCGCGGTGGCGGGCGCGGTGGACCCGGACGAGGCGCTGCTGGAGCTGGAGCGCGCGGAGGTGTCGCTGGACGACATCACCACCACCGTGTCCGGCCGCGTGGAGTCGCTGTGCGACCCGAACCTGGCGCTGGACGCGCAGGTGTTCCTCCCGCTGCGCACGCTGTCCCAGGCGCGCCTGGTGCCGAAGCCGGCCACGGGCCACCTCTGGTCTCGCGTGTCCATCGCCGGCAAGCCGGCGTCGCCCGCGGTGTCGCTGGAGCTGTCCGGCAGCGGGCTGGGCTACGACAGGTTCGGCCCCACGGACCTGACCGCGCGCCTGTCGTACTCGGGTGACGAGGTGCGGGTGGAGGACGTGGTGATTCCGGTGGGCGCGGGGAAGGTGCACGCCACCGGCCGGCTGGGGCTGACGCCGAACTTCCCGCTCGAGGTGACGCTGTCGACGGAGAACGCGTCGCTGGGGCGCATCCTCGACCGGGCGGGCGTGGACGGCTCCTGGGTGGACTTCCCGGCCACGCTGGACGCGCAGCTCTCCGGCAACCTGCTGCCGCGCTTCTCCCTGGCCGGCCCGCTGGACCTGCGCACCGGCCGCTTCGTGCTGGCCACGCGCGCGTTCGACGCGCCGGAGCCGGAGGGGCTCACCATCCTGGAGTTCGACAAGGGCCGCGCCCAGGCGCAGGTGAAGATTCAGCCGGACCGCGTGTCCTTCAACCACATCACCGCGGAGTCCGGCCGCTCCCGCGTGTCTGGCGACGTGGCGCTGCTCATCGGCGACGGGCTGGGGCTGGACATCCACGGCCACGGCGACCTGGACCTCGGCGACTTCGGCCACATCGCCGGCCTGCAGTGGGCGGGGCGGGGGAGCGCGACGTACTCGATTACCGGCCCCGCCTCGGAGGTGAAGGTGGAGGCGGGCCTGTCCATGCGTGACTTCGTCTTCTGGAACCTCTCGCTGGGCGTGCTGCAGGGGAAGCTGGGCTACTCGGATGGAGTGCTGGCCTTCCCCGCCTTCACCGGCCAGAAGGGGCGCACGCAGTACTACGGCAAGGCGGGCGTGTCCTTCGGGCGGCTGCTCGGCCTGCGCCTGGAGGCGAACGTCCCGCAGGGACGCACCGAGGACCTGGTGGACGTCATCGCGGGGCTGAGCCCGGCGCTGGGGGTGATGCGGGGGACGCTGGGCGGCACGGCCACGGGACGGGTGGAGGTGGACAGCCCGGTGGAGAAGCTGGAGGGGCTGGTGGCCTTCGACGTGAAGGACACCACGTACCTCGGGCGCCGCATGGGCGACGGGGCCCTGCGCCTGCGCTTCGTGGACGGCAAGGCGATGGTGCTGGAGCGCACCGTGCTGAAGGGGCCGCTGGGGCGCACGTGGGCGGACGGCACCTTCACCTTCGCGGGTGGGCTGGACTACCGCTTCGGCGGCGACGGCCTGTCGCTGGGCGAGGTGGTGGGGCCGGAGCTGGCCAGGGAGATGGGCATCGAGGGGACGATGGTGATGGACGGCGTGGTGTCCGGCACCGCCGACGTGCCCGTGGTGGACGCCACGCTGAAGGCCCCGCGCGTCACCTTCGCCGACCGCAACCTCGGCCCCATGGACCTCACGGGGCGCATGGTGGGCCGTGACTTCGACGTGTGGGGCCACCCCTTCCAGGACGCCAACGGCCGCATCCACATCAAGGTCCAGGACAACTGGCCCTACGAGGCGCAGGGCTCGCTGGCGCTGCCGGAAATCCGTCCGCTGCTGCCCTCGGGGCCGCTGTGGGCGGGCGTCTCCGGGGCGCTCTCCGGCACGCTGAGCGCGAAGGGCCTGCTGCTGGAGCCCGCCGGCTCGCAGGTGAACGCCACCGTGGACCGGCTGGTGCTGTCGCGCGACGACCTGCGCGGGGAGAACGCGGGCCCCATCGTCCTCGCCTACGCGGGAGGCCGCGTGGACGTGCAGCCCTTCCGCTTCACGGGCCCGCACGTGGACCTGTCGCTGGGCGGGTGGATGAGCCCTCGCGGGATGGCCGTCACGCTGCGGGGCGGGTGGGACGTGCGCGTGCTGGAGTCGCTGCTGCCCTCCATGGTGGAGCGCGCCACCGGCCGCGTCACCGTGGACGCGGAGGCCAGTGGCACGCTGGAGTCGCCGTCCGTGGTGGGCACCGCGGAGCTGCTCGACTTGCGGCTGGCGCTGCGCGACTGGCCCGTCAACGTGCGCAACATGTCCGGGCGCCTGGAGATGACGGGCCAGCGGGTGCTGCTGGAGCACCTGCAGGGGCAGCTCAACGAGGGGCGCGTGTCCGCGCGCGGGGACGTGCGGCTGGAGCGCTTCCTTCCGCGGCGGCTGGGCCTCACGGTGCAGCTCGACGAGGTGCCCTACCGCCTCACGGAGGACCTGCCCGCCACGTTCTCCGGCCTGCTCCAGGTGATTGGCCCGCCCCGGGGCTTCACCGTCACGGGCGGGCTGGACATCGTCAAGATGCGCTACCAGAAGGCGCTGGACGTGGAGTCGCTGCTCAAGTCGCTGCAGAAGCGCACCACGCCTCCGCCCTCGGCCTCGACGACGTCCGCCTCGGGGGAGGTCGCGAAGCCCTGGGTCATCTGGGATGTGAACGTGCACTTCGGTGACGTCCGGGTGGACAACAACCTGGCGAAGGCCCGCCTGCTGGGCGACGTGCGGCTGACGGGCACGGACCTGCGGCCGGGCCTGCTGGGGCGGGTGGAGCTGGCGGAGGGAAGCCAGGCGTTCTTCCGCAACAACCCCTTCACCATCAGCCAGGGCCAGCTCGAGTTCCAGGATGCCACCGGCATCGACCCCATTTTCGAGGTCCAGGCCCAGACGCAGGTGCGCGAGTACCTGGTGCGGCTGCACGCCTTCGGCAAGCCGGCGGACCCGCGCATCCAGCTCTCCTCGGAGCCGGCGCTGGTGGAGGGGGACATCGTCTCCCTGCTCACCCTGGGCTTCACCTCGTCGGACCGGGACACGGCGGCCACGGCGAGCGCCGGCCTGGCGGCCGAGGCCCTCTTCAACGTGTCGGGGCTCGATCGGCAGCTCCAGCGGTTTCTTCCCAGCAACCCGGTGTTGCGGGATTTGTCCCTCCAGATTGCGACCACCTACAACGACGCCACGCGGCAGGCGGAGCCCACCGCACAACTGGAGTCGAAGTTCCTGAGCGAGCAGCTTAAGATCAGCATGACTCAACCGGTGAGCGGACGCGGCACGCGGGCGCGCGCCGAGTACCGCTTCGACGACCGACTCTCCGCTCAGGCCCAGTGGGACAACGAGAACAGCGAAGCCTCGTTTGGCAACCTCGGGCTCGAGCTGAAGCTGAGCTGGGAGGTCGAGTAGCCCGCGCCGTCAGGGCATGGGTGGCGCTGCTGTGCGTCCTCCTGGCGCGCGCGGCGGCGGCGCAGTCCGAGGGTGCCGGCGAGGCCCGTCCGAACATCGTGGCGGTGGAGCTGCACCTGCCGGGCGGCGCGGACGCGCAGGGCCTGAGCGGGCTGGTGGCGGTGCGCAAGGGGCAGACGCTGTCGCCGGGCGCGGTGCGGCGCTCGGTGGAGCGGCTGTGGGCCACGGGGCGCTTCACGGACGTGGTGGCGCGCACGGTGGAGGTGCCCGGCGGCGTGAGGCTGGTGTTCCAGCTCACGCCCGTGGCCCGGCTGGCGCGGCTGCGCTTCGAGGGCAACCAGGAGCTGAGCGAGGGAGAGCTCATCGACGCGAGTGGCCTCCTCGAGGGAGGACCGCTGGACGCGGAGGAGCTGGAGGGGGCGGTGTCCTCCGTGCTCCAGGCGTACCAGCGCCGGGGCTACGACTCGACGAAGGTGACGGCGCGGCAGGAGCCTGTGACGGACGGGGTGGCGGTGACGCTCCTCGTGGATGAGGGCGTGCCCACGCGGGTGCGGGGCGTGACGTTCTCCGGGAGCCCCGGCCTGCCCCTGCCACGGCTGCTGGAGGTGCTGGAGATGCGGCCCGGCGCGGTGTTCAACCGGGCGCGTCTGGACGAGGGGCTGGAGCGGCTGCGCACGCTGCTGCGCGAGGCGGGGCACTGGCGCGCGCAGGTGGGCACGCCGGTGGTGCTGGTGGAGGGGAGCGCGGCCACGGTGGCGGTGCCGCTGTCGGCGGGGCCGCGATACACGGTGCGCTTCCACGGCAACCGCCGCTTCCCGCCGGCGCTGCTGGAGCGGGTGCTGGCGCACGACGCGGCGGAGGCGCTGGACGAGGTGGTGGCGGGCCGGCTGGCGCGGCGGGTGGAGGCCTTCTACCGCCGCCGCGGCTTCCACGACGCGCGCGTGCGCCCGCGCGAGGTGATGCGGAAGGACGGAGCGCTGGCCGCGCTGGCCTTCGACGTGGAGGAGGGGCACCCGCTGCGGGTGACGGAGGTGCGCTTCCACGGCAACCAGGGGCTGTCCTCGGAGGCGCTGCGCGCGCTGCTGACGGAGCGGGTGCGGGCGGGCGAGGTGCGGCCGGAGCTGGACCTGCGCATGCTGGACGACCCGCTGAACGTGGAGGGGCGCCACGGCCCCGAGGTGGCGGAGCCGCCGCCGCCGCCGGACCCGTCCACGGTGTACGTGGAGGACGCGTGGCTGGAGGCGGTGGACGCGATGAACGAGGCGTACCGCGAGCAGGGCTACCTGTCGGCGGCCGTCTCGTTCCGCGGGTTGACGGTGGACGTGGCGGGCCACACGGCGGTGGCGGACTTCGAAGTGGAGGAGGGGCCGCGGGCGCTCGTGTCGGAGGTGCGCTTCGAGGGCGTGCCGAAGGAGGTGTCCCTGCTTCCGGTGGCCCTGAAGGTGCGCCGGGGCCAGCCCCTGAGCTTCGAGAAGGTGGAGGCGGCGCGGCAGTCGCTGGAGCAGGTGCTGGCGCAGTCGGGCTACCTCTTCGCGCGGGCCACCACGGAGACGGGCGTGGACGGGGAGGGGCAGGCGGCGACGGTGGTGTTCCGCGCGGACTCCGGGCCGCAGGTGCGGTTGGGCAAGATTCTGGTGCAGGGGCTGACGCGCACGGACCCGGACCTGGTGATGGCGAACCTGGCCCTGGAGGAGGGCAGGCCCGTCTCGGTGGACGAGCTGACGGAGGGCCAGCGGCGCCTGGCGCGGCTGGGCGTGTTCCGGCAGGTGGAGGTGTCGCTGACGGACCCCACGCGGCGCGAGGCGACGAAGGACGTGCTGGTGACGGTGCAGGAGCGGCCCCGGCTGGATGGCGAGGTGTCCGGCGGCTACTTCCTGGTGGACGGTCCGCGAATCTCGCTGGACACGGCGTACCGCAACATGGACGGGCTGGGCTTGAGTCTGCTGGCGCGCGGGAAGGTGAACTACGCGGGCTGGAGCGCGGAGGCGCTGTCGGAGAACCGGCGCATCGCCTGCAGCCAGCGAGGCCCGGACGGTGCGCTGGCGCCGGGCTGTGACGCGGAGTTGCAGGGGCTGAGCGGGCTGGGCGGGCGCGGCAACCTGGCGCTGGCGCAGCCCCGGCTGTACTTCCTGCTGCCCCTGGAGGTGGGCGCGCGCGTGGACCTGATTGGCGAGCGCGTGCACCGGCCCTCGTATGTGTCCACGCGGTTCGCCGCGGCGGCGGCGCTGGACTGGGTGGCGGCCTCGTGGCTCAACCTGTCGCTGTCCTACGAAGTGGAGAACAACCGGCTGCGCTCGCGCGCGGGCGTGCTGGAGTTGTTGAACCGCGCGGACCAGGAGCGGCTGCGCTACCCGTTCGGCGACTTCGCGCTGCACTCGCTGCGGCCCTCGCTCACGCTGGACTTCCGGGACGACCCGGCGAATCCGCGCAGGGGCGTGGTGTTCATCTCCAGCGCGGAGTTCACCCGCGGGTTGAGCGTGAAGCCCACGGACGTGGCGGGCAACCGCGTGGCGGGGTACCCGATTGACGGGGTGAAGCTGTCGAGCAACCTGAGTGGCTACATTCCCCTGGGGCGGCGGGCGAGCGTGGCGCTGTCGGCGCGCGCGGGGACCATCATCCCGCTGGAGGAGGGGGCGCAGGCCATCGGCTCGAAGCTGTTCTACCTGGGGGGCTCGTCGAGCCTGCGGGGCTTCCGCGAGGACGGGGTGCTGCCGGAGGACGTGCGCGGGGCGCTGCACCAGCGGCTGCGGGACTGCCAGGCGTTGATTACGCCGGCGGGGTGCTCGGAGGAGCTGAAGGCGGTGCTGGCGGGGCAGGTGCCGGCGAGCCAGGGCGGTGAGTTGTTCACGCTGGGCAAGGCGGAACTGCGGCTGCCGGCGCTGACGTCCGTGGACCTGGGGCTGTTCTTCGAGGCGGGCAACCTGTGGCTGGACCGGACGCGCTTCGACCCGGAGCGGCTGCGGTACGCGGCGGGCGCGGGCCTGCGGTACGTGACGCCGGTGGGCCCGCTGGCCTTCGACGTGGGCTTCAACCTGGACCCGGACGAGACGGTGAACGAGGCGACCACGCAGTTCCACTTCAGCATCGGCACGTTCTGAGGAGGCGGAAGAGCGCATGCGCGGGTCCGGGTGGATGGCGGGGCTGCTGGTGCTGTCCCTGGTGGCGGGCTGCCGGCACACGCAAGAGGCGGATGCGAAGCCGGAGCGTCCGAAGTGGATGCCGCCGGAGGGCGCGTGCCCGCGCGGGGCCCTGTTGCAGATGGAGCGGCTGGGGCTGAAGCCGGGGGACAAGGTCCCCGTCATCGTGGACGCCATCCAGGACCACCCGGGGCCGGCCCGGTACAACTACAGCTTCGTGATTGCACTGCCCCGGGGCGAGGGGGAGAAGAAGCTGCCCGGGGCGCGCATCGGCGGGCGCCTGTACGTGACGAAGCACCGGGTGTTCGGGCGGTATGATCGCATCTTCCTGCCAGAGAGCGGCGGCGGCTCGGTGCCCTTCTGCGGAATCCTGTTGGACTCGCGCTGGGACAGGGACGGCGAGGGGCTGATTGCCTACCCGAGCCCGATGAAGGGCTTCTCCGTCGTGCAGGACAACACCGGTGTCATCCAGGTGGTGGACACGTACCCGTGAGCCCGAGGCCGGCGTCACTCTCTTGCGCCGTCCAGTCCAGCAGTCAGAAAAGACTTGACCTTGCGTGTCTGCTTGTCCATTTTTGAAATAGTCAGACAACTGGCGGGCCGGTAGGAGCAGTAGCAAGTGCAGGGATGGACGGGGTCCGTCCAGGACAACGGAGGGGTGTCTGTCCGCGCGCGGCGTCTGTTTCAGGCCGTGGTGTGGGCTGGCATCGCGCTCCTCGTGCCGGCGATGGCAGTGGCGGAGGGGCGAGGCTCCCTCCCTGATGTGCGCGCCTCTGCCGCCCTGGGTGAGGCGCTCTTCTTCGATACCTGCTTGAGTGCCGATGGGACGGTGGCTTGCGCCACCTGTCACCGGCCCGAGGCGGCATTCGCTGACAGCCAGCCCGTGACACCTGACGTGTATGGTCGGGCGGGAACCCGTAATGCGCCGAGTCTGATTGGCGCAGGCCGTGCTCGAGAGTTGTTCTGGGACGGGCGGCGTGGCTCTTTGAAGGAGCTGGTGCTCGACCCACTCACCACGCATTCGCTGTGCAACGTGGCCGTGACGGCCCCCTGCATGCACGATGGCAGCGTCGCCACGCTGGCCGAATCCGTCGAGCGCGAACTGTACTACCGGTCCAGTGAGGGGCTGCGGGTGGGCGACCTGACGCCCGCCGAGCGGGGCCGACCTCGTCGAGCTCCTCCACGCGCTGACGAGTCTGGCATTGCCCTCGGGCAGGCCGGCCGCGGCCTTTTCCATCCCTTGAGCCTGCTGACAGCCAGGTGAACACCCGATGACTGCCCGCGAACCATTCAAGACCCCAACCACCATTCCAACGAGGAGCGTCATGCCTCGAGCCAAGAGTTTGAAGGTTGCCACCTGCATCCTGCTGCTGGCGGCCCTTGCGGGCTGCACGGAGGAGGTCCCCTTCGCCGAGGTTTCGAGCGAGGCGGTACAGGCGCTGACGGAGGAGAGCCCCAAAGCGGAGACGGGGCAGAGCGTGACGCGGCTGTCCGACGGGCGCTGGCTGCTGCTTGGCGGTGGCGCGGGGGAGAAGCCCTCGGCCGCGGCGGAGCTTCAGCGGGAGGGAGCCGCATCCGAGCCTCTCGCGCAGGGCCTGGCCCACGCGC
>NZ_JAIQDG010000048.1 GCF_020037125.1 Myxococcus sp. RHSTA-1-4 | reverse complement strand
AGCGCGCGCAGCTCCCCGCGTAGCCATTCGGCCTCGGGACGCCATCATCGGCCAGGGTGGCGTCCCGGAGCCGGGCTTGAGGGGCATCACGCACCCGACGGCTCGCATGCTCCTGACGGATGCCCATCAACCAGCCGGCTTGCTCGCCCATCAGCAGGAGTGCGCGTCAACAATCCACGGGCTTGAAGCGCAGGGGCAGGCGGTGCTCAACGCCTTCCGGCATCACGGCGAGCGGGACCACCGCGGGGAAGCCCTCCTTCGAGACCGTTGCAATGTGCTCAACGCCTTCCGGCATCACGGCGAGCGGGACCTTGGGGTTGGCCATGCCGGAGATGCCGGCTTCGTGCTCAACGCCTTCCGGCATCACGGCGAGCGGGACTCCGCTACCTCCAGGCGGCCCCGGCCCAGGTGCAGAGGTGCTCAACGCCTTCCGGCATCACGGCGAGCGGGACAACGCAGCGGCCGGGGGATGCCGGCGAGGAGAAGCGTGCTCAACGCCTTCCGGCATCACGGCGAGCGGGACCTGGACGGGGTGACCGACAACCTCGCCAAGGGCTTCGAGTGCTCAACGCCTTCCGGCATCACGGCGAGCGGGACCAAGGTGTCGGACTACGGGCTGAGCGAGCTGGAGCTGCTGTGCTCAACGCCTTCCGGCATCACGGCGAGCGGGACGTGACTGTTTTCCAAAACAGGGCAGGTACAAGGAGTGCTCAACGCCTTCCGGCATCACGGCGAGCGGGACCGAGGACGACTCTCCTCCCGTGTTCTACTCACCGTGCTCAACGCCTTCCGGCATCACGGCGAGCGGGACAGGGCAAGAAGGCGGCGGCAGCAGCGGAGGTGGAACGGTGCTCAACGCCTTCCGGCATCACGGCGAGCGGGACAGTGCCATTGGCGCCAACCTGGCTGGCAGTCGGGAGTGCTCAACGCCTTCCGGCATCACGGCGAGCGGGACCAACCTGTCTGCTTCTGGTGACCTGTTCCGGTTGTGCTCAACGCCTTCCGGCATCACGGCGAGCGGGACCGAGACACCCAAGCCCGAGTCCCTGGAGATCCGCACGTGCTCAACGCCTTCCGGCATCACGGCGAGCGGGACTTCCGACGAACAACGCCACGCTGCACTGGGACAGGTACAAGTGCTCAACGCCTTCCGGCATCACGGCGAGCGGGACGCGAGCGCGCCGAATCCTGCGAGGAGCCAGTGCTCAACGCCTTCCGGCATCACGGCGAGCGGGACGACGAGCCCGAGTTCATCTATGACGGCAAGCGCCTGTGCTCAACGCCTTCCGGCATCACGGCGAGCGGGACGGCGGTGACGTCCGCGCACAGGGCCCGGGCCCCGGTGAGGTGCTCAACGCCTTCCGGCATCACGGCGAGCGGGACGGTGGCCTTCCTGACCATCAAGGTGGTTCTCGACAGGTGCTCAACGCCTTCCGGCATCACGGCGAGCGGGACCCTTGGGGATTCCATGTGACGACATGGAGCCCATGCCGTGCTCAACGCCTTCCGGCATCACGGCGAGCGGGACGGGGCGCTTTCGACGGGTGGTGGTGCGCGGTCAGGTGCTCAACGCCTTCCGGCATCACGGCGAGCGGGACCACGCCCAGACGCCCGCGCAGAGCTGGGGAATCAGGTGCTCAACGCCTTCCGGCATCACGGCGAGCGGGACCCGCCAGCACCCAGCCAATATCCGGCCACTCCACCAGTGCTCAACGCCTTCCGGCATCACGGCGAGCGGGACCGAAGCCCTCGCGAGGGTGCTGAACCACTGCGAGTGCTCAACGCCTTCCGGCATCACGGCGAGCGGGCCCCCACGGCCTGCGCGCCGACGCACAGCAGTATCATGGTGCTCAACGCCTTCCGGCATCACGGCGAGCGGGACAGCCCGAAGCTCGCCGCGCCCAACGGTCCCCACTCGTGCTCAACGCCTTCCGGCATCACGGCGAGCGGGACGGCGCGTAGCGCGGACTCTCCTTCCACCCCTCCAAGTGCTCAACGCCTTCCGGCATCACGGCGAGCGGGACCGTGGCCGTGGTGTACGCGCCCAACGGCACCCCGTGCTCAACGCCTTCCGGCATCACGGCGAGCGGGACCCAGAGCCATCCGCACCATGCGGTAGTCCTTCTCCTGGTGCTCAACGCCTTCCGGCATCACGGCGAGCGGGACCCGACGCGCTGTCCGGCGGCATCAGGTTCTTCATGGCGTGTGCTCAACGCCTTCCGGCATCACGGCGAGCGGGACTTACCTCTCTACTGAGATGTGGTCTGCCCTCAGAGGTGCTCAACGCCTTCCGGCATCACGGCGAGAGGGACACCCTTCAACCAGGAGCATGCACCCATCATGAAGAAGATGTGCTCAACGCCTTCCGGCATCACGGCGAGCGGGACTCACGTTCATGCGCCGTCACTTGCACGCAAAGAAGCAGTGCTCAACGCCTTCCGGCATCACGGCGAGCGGGACCCTCTTCATTCCGACGAGCTTCAAGGAGATGATTTGTGCTCAACGCCTTCCGGCATCACGGCGAGCGGGACTCAAGCGGGGCGAGGGCGACCCGTTCGCGACGGCCAAGTGCTCAACGCCTTCCGGCATCACGGCGAGCGGGACGTGGGGCGCGTTGCGCTCCACCAGCTCCGCCGCGCGTGCTCAACGCCTTCCGGCATCACGGCGAGCGGGACTGGCAGAGTGTATGCGTATCGACGGGCGTCCCTTCGGGTGCTCAACGCCTTCCGGCATCACGGCGAGCGGGACTCACCAGCCGCCGTGCCCTGCATAACCGCAGAATTGTGCTCAACGCCTTCCGGCATCACGGCGAGCGGGACGTCGGCATTCTCGCCGTGGCTGCCATACTGGAGGACAAGAGTGCTCAACGCCTTCCGGCATCACGGCGAGCGGGACTTCTGGGCGAAGAGCATCACCTCCCGCTCTTCGGTGAGGTGCTCAACGCCTTCCGGCATCACGGCGAGCGGGACAGCCCCTCCAGATTCCCTCGTGTTTCCAGCAACTTACCTCCCCCCTTTTCAAGCACCCCCGACCTTCTACGCGGACTTCGCGTCCCATGTCCATCCCACATCCTCCAACCCCATGAAACTCCTGGGCTTTTCCCCATTCATGCACCTATGCGGTTGCCAAAGAGCACCCAACCCCACGGAAGCACAGGGCTTTTCCCCACTTTCCCACCGCTCCCACCGCCGCCACGCCGAGGTGCTTGATTCCACGCTCCCGCGCCCCAAGAGCCCAAAGGTACCCCCAGGCCCCACCCGCCACGACAGCCCCACGGGGCAACACGCCCCACCCAGGGAGCCTCACCCCGTCTCCAGCGTCAGCGCGGGAGCATACCCGCCCGCCACGGTGCGCTCATACGCCACCACCGTCCCCACCGCGTTGAGGCGTTGCCCCAGGAACAGGCAGCAGCTCGCCGGAGCGTAGAGAAGGAGGTGCGTCACCCCGGCCCGCCACCGCGCGCGGGCACGACGGAGAAGCTCCCGGGCCTCGACCGCGAAGGCCACCGCGTCACCGGCCGAGCCCACCGCCCCGTCCCCCGGCCCCGCTTCCGGCTCCAGGAACAAGACGGCCCGGAACGCACCGGGATGCTCGGCCTCGAAGCGCTCCACGTCCGCGCGCGCGTCTCCCGTGAGCTGGAGCACCACCAGCAACGCCCGCCCCTCGGGAGCCCCCTCGCGCTCGGTGGCCCGCAGCCGGCGCGCCGAGCGCCCCGCGTCCGAGCGCCAGAGGAACGTCTCCCCCCGGGTCGGCTGCTCGGCGCGGAAGCGGTAGCCGCCGGCCTCCGGGAAGTGGAACCCCACGGCCAGCACCGTGCTCAGCGGCAGCTTGCCCCGGAAGTCGATGAACGTCCCATCCGGCCGGTCCGCCAGCCGCTGGCGCGCGGCGAGCAACTCCGGCAGCAACCGCCCGCGCCAGGTGTCCTCGTCCGGCACCGAGCGCGTCTCCCGGTGGAAGTGCGCCGTCCAGTCCAGCTCCACGGTGGGAGGCCGCTCCCAGGCGCGGCGGGCCCAGCCATGAATCCACAGCCCCACGCCGGGCGCCTCCTCGCGAGGCGCGAGCAGCTCCCGCGCGTGAATGAAGCCCTGGAGCGACTCGCGGGTGAGGCACTTGGCATCCCCACCCTCTTCAATCCACCGGCGGACTCCATCCAGGGCAATCGCCCGCGGGCCCATGCCCCGGCGCAGGCCGAGCCGCCCCATGCGCTCGTCCACCTGCTCCTCCATGTCCGAGATGCTCCCGAAGCCCAGCCGCAGGCGCAAATCCCGGCAGAAGTCCCGCAGCGTCTCCCGCGTCACCCCGAGCTGCCCCTGCCAGCCAGCCAGCCTCCGCTTCAGCGCGCTCCGGGGCGGCGGGTCGAAGAAGGCCTCACCGAGCCGGTAGTCCGCGCCCTGGATGCAGCGGCCCAGCTCCGCGTCCGTGCTCCAGTTGCTCACCAGCCACACCTCCACGGGCGCCAGCGCGCGGAGCTTCCGCCAGCTCTCGAAGAGCTTCTGAAGCAACGAGCGGCCCGCGCCCGACGGCGGCAAGGCCGCGAGCCCCTCCAGCGAGTAGACGTCGCGGTGGTCGACGTGCCACTTCACCTGCACGAACCGGCTCACCGCGCCGGAGCCGGGCCGGGCGTGTAAGGTAACGTCATCGGCGGCGCCCGCCTCCGGGTGCTCGACGAAGGCGGACTCGAAGGGGCAGTCCTCGTCGAGGAGCCGGAGCACCTCGTACCAGCTATACAGGTGCTGGTAGCGGTCTCCCTCCAGTCGGGATGCGCTCTGCTCACCCATGACGTGGAGTCAGCGCTCCCGGTACTCGTTCCCGAAGAAGGCCCGCAGGCGCGCATGGGCGTCCCCGGGCCGGCTGTCCCGCTCCTCTCGCGCGAGCCGCAGCGTTCGAGCCGCGCCCATGAACAGGTTCCGGGCCGCCTCCCGCTGCCCATCGGTCATCCGCGCGTCCACGTTCGCGCCCAGGCCCGCGGGGTCGGGGCACGGCTGCATCACCCGCTGGACCAGATAGCCGAAGAGCGCCTCGAGCCCCTCCAGGTATCCCACTGGTGGCGAGGAGAACGCGGTGTAGCTCATGGCCTCCAGGTGGAACGAGCCCAGCGGGCTGGAGCCCTGCTGCCGGTTCCAGTGCTTCACCGCCTTGATGAGAGGCTTGAGCTTCTTCCCCGCGCGCTCGTTGAACTGCGTGCTCAGCTCCTGGTGGCGCCGTGGGTTGGTGCGAATCCACCGTCCCGTGTGCCGCTCGGGGATGAGGTAGACCTCCTGCGGGCCGGGGAGCTGCCAGGCTGGCACCACGTCGAACTCCAGGCCCGACGTCGTGAACTCCAGGTGCACCGAGTGCTGCTGGAGGATGGGCAGCTCCTTGTTGGGCCACGCCGCCTTCAGCGCCTGCCGGACCCGCTTGAGGGCGGCGTCGGGAGTCTCGGACGGCGTGGAAGCGACGTCCCCGAGCACGACGAAGATGTCGATGTCGTGCAGCGGCCGGATGGCGGTGTGGCGGCTGTAGGAGCCGGACAGGAAATCAGTCTTCTGCCTCAGCCGCTGGCGCAGCTCCTCCCGCACCATCGTGTGCTGGCGGCTGACCTCGTCCCGCTGCCGGTCCGTCAACTCCAGGGATTGAATGAACAGCTCCAGGGCCTCGGCCACGCTCCCCATGTGCGCGCTCCTTGCGTTTCAGTCCACAAGGGAGGACGCCAAAGGGCACGGGGAGCCATCGCGGCCGTGTGCATTTTCTACGTGCGCCCGGCCAGCACCTCCGCCAGGGAGGGACGCCGCTCGGGCTTCTTCTCCAGCATCCGGGCCACCAGCGCCCGCGTCCTCTCCGGAGCCCGCCCCTCCAGCAGGTGCAGCGCGGGCGGCTCCAGCAGGTGCTGGAACATCAAGTCCTTCTGCTCCGGGCCCGTGAAGGGCGGCCGGCCGGCCAGCATCTGGAACCAGAGGACTCCCAGCGCGTACACGTCCACCCGGGAGTCCACGCTCTTGGAGCGGACCCACTGCTCCGGCGCCATGAACTCCCCGGTGCCCAGCAGCGCGCTGCCCGCGGTGGACACAGGCAGCGCGGAACGCAGCGCCCCCTCCCCCGCGATGCGCTTCGCGAGCCCCAGGTCCGCGAGCTTGACCTCCAGCGCCCCCGGCTCCCGCCGCGCCACCAGCACGTTCGCGGGCTTCAAGTCGCGGTGGACCAGGCCCTTCGCATGAAGCGCCGCCAGCACGTCGGCGAGCTGCCGGACGACACGCGCACCGTCCTCGGCGGGAAGGCGCCCTCCCGCGCTCGCGAGCACCTGGTGCAGGTCCACCGGCAGCCACTCCAGGACGATGAAGGGCGGACCATCCGCGAGGACTCCGGAAGACACCGCCGTCACCAGGTGCGGGTGCCGCAACTCCTGGAGCGCCTGGGCCTCGTTGAGGAAGCGCGCCACCACCTCCGCGTGCACGCACCACTCCGGGTGCAGCACCTTCACGGCCACCGGCTCCCCGCTGGCGGTTTGGCGCCCCTCATGAACGTCACCCGTCGCGCCCACGGCGACGCGGCGGACGATGACGTACTCCCCCACTCGCGTTCCCGGCGCCAGCACGAAGACCTCCTCCCACTACGAAGAGCCGGACGGCCGGAGGGCCCTCAACCGTTGCAGCCAGTGCAACATGCCCCGCAGCTCCTCCGTGCAGGCCGGGTGCGCCTCGGCGAAGGCGTCAGGGTCCACCACCTCCCCCGCCTCGCATCGCCGCAGGTAGCTGAGAAACGCGGCGTCCGCGGCATTGCGGACCGCGACCTCCTCGGCAGACGCCTCGGGCGCCTCGCCTTCGCCGCCCGCCATGCGGTGCCGGAGCGTCCTCACGCCTCGCTGCATCAGCGATTCGACCGAAATCCTGCTCCGCCCCATGAGGTTCGCGACCTCGGCCGCCGACATCCCCCGCAGGTGGAAGTGCGTGAGGGCATCGCGCTGGTCGTCGGGGAGCGCGTAGAAGTTCTTCAGCAGCTCGCGCCACTCCTCCTGCCCGGAGGCGAACTGGCTCGGGCTCCGCTGCGGCGCGCGCACCGTCAGGGCCTCGTCGGTGTCCAGGGAGACAGAGCCCGAGGCCCCACGCTTCTGGCTCCGCGCCTCCCGGACCCGCTTCACGGACTGGGAGAGGACGACCTGCTTGAGCCACGCGAACCACTCGCCCTCGCTGTTCCCCTGGAAGGTGGCGAACTTCTCGAACGCCCTCAGCGCCGAGTCCTGGACGATGTCCGAGGGACGCGTCCCGACCGACGGGTCCAGCGCGGCACGCCGCGAGGCCCACGCGTCCAGCGCCGGCTGGCACCGGCGGAACAGCTCCTCCAGCGCCCCTTCTTCCCCAACCCGAGCCCGGAGGAGCAGCTCCTCGAAGGACAGCTCCGACAGGGGACCCTTCTCCATGCTCATCACTCTTCACCCACGCCCTGGCAGCCCAGGGCCTTGAAGCGCACGTCCTCGCCGTCCCTGGCCAGGAAGTCCAGGACCAGCTGGCAACCCTCATCGTGCAGCCGCGCCGCCTCCTGGCTCTCACCACGCTTCCGCGCCAGCGCCTCGGAGCCGAGCAGGGCCTGGGCGAGCGCGAGGGCATAGCGCTTGTTGGGAGTCTCTCCCTGACGCAGGGCCTGCCCGTGCTCACGTGCTTCGCGGTAGCTTGCCCCGGCGGCCTCGAACTCCCCCCGCGAGGTCTGGAGCGCGCCGAGCTCAACCAGGGTCCGGGTCAAGACCCAACGACTGAACTGGTCCCCCGGACTGGCCTTGACGTTGGGCTGGGTCAGGTCGAGTGCCCTCTGGAGACGGCCTTCCGCGACCTCCACCTCCGCCATCTTGCGCGCCACCTCCCCACGGGAGCAGAGCGCGAGCGCGAGGAGCGCATCGTTGTAGGCGCCCCCATTCCGCTCGAACAAGGCAATGGCGCTGTCATACAACGCGGCGGCCGTCCCAAACTTGCCCTGGCTCAGCTCCAAGTCGGCCAGCTCCGAGTAGCTCACGGCCAGGGTCCGCTGGCGGTCCTCTTCACTCTCCCACCGTGTCTCGGAGCGCTGCATCAACGACAGGGCCTCGGAGAAGTGCATCGCGGCCTGCTCCCAATGCCCCCTCGCCAGCGCCACCTTCCCGCGCTTCGAGTGGTTCAAGGCCAATTGGTGGAGGAAGTGCCCATCCCCAGGCCGCGCCTCAAGACCCGCGTGCAGTTCCTCCAGCGCGGCGCGAAGGAAGCCGTCCGCCTCGGCGAGCGTCCCATCGTACCAGGCAAGGTCTCCCAGGCGATGCTGGACATCAATGAGGGCCTCGCGCGTCCCCGGCTCTTCCCGCGTGCCAGCGAGCAGCCGGGCCAGGGTCCGCTGAAGCTCCTTCCTGCGCGCATCGAGCGTGTCGGGAAGCCGGCTGAGCTTCCAGTCACGGTCGCGGGTCAAGTCCTTCGCATCCTCGACGACCTGCTGAAAGCCCTCATCCGCGCGCCGCCGCTCCTGCCATGCCATGAGCATGGCGAGGAAGAGGACCAGGCCCGCCACCAGCGAGGCCCCCCAGAGTCCCCGCCGGCGCCAGACGCGCCGTCGCTCCAGCCGCTCCGCGGTCTGGAGGAAGCGTGTCGCCAGCGGGCTCACCTTCCGGGCCAGCGGACCCTCCCGGAGCGACGCGGCCAGCCCCTCACGGTAGTGCGCGAGCAGCGCGCCCATGGGAAGCCCTTCCTCTGGACACCGCGCCTGCTCCCAGGCGTGCGCGGCGGCCTCCAGGTCCGCGTGGCGCCCGAGCAACGCCCGCTCCTCCGCGAGCCAACCCGAGCGCGATTGCACCTCGTGGGGCAGCGTCTCCCGCACCGAGTCCACCCGCCGCCGCGCGGGCTCCTCGAAGTGCGCCGGCCCGGGGGCGGGACAGACCTCCTGCTCCTGCGTCCACGAGCGGCCAAGAACGTCCCCGCAGTCCGACATCGCCGGCCGCTCCGCGGGGTCCTTGGCGAGCATGGAGGCGATGAACGCAGAGAGGGCCGAGGGGAGCGCGGGCACGAGCTGCTTCAAGGGTGGCGCCTCGTCACGCAGGTGCGCCGAGATGACATCGACCGGGTCGGCGGAGACGAAGGGCGTGCGGCCCGCGAGCATCTCGAAGAGCAACACCCCCAGCGAGTAGACATCCGCGCGGCCATCCACGGTGGAGGCGCTCCGGAACTGCTCCGGGGCCATGTACGCGTACGTCCCGATGAGCGCCGACTCATGGGTATGGACCTGGGTGGTGGCGAGCGCCGCGCCCACCTCCGGCTTCAGCTTCGCGATGCCGAAGTCCAGCAGCTTGACGTGGTGACCAGAGGCAGCGGCCTCGTCGGAACAGAGGAAGACGTTCTCCGGCTTCAGGTCGCGGTGGACGATGCCCCGGGCATGGACCTCCACCATGATGCCGGCCACCTGCCGGGCGATGGCCAGCACCGCCTGGAGCGGCGCGGGAACGGGCTGGCCCTGCATCCACTCGCGTAGCGAGACACCCTCCAGACGCTCCATGGCCAGGAACACCGTGCCCTCCACCCGGTCGAAATGGAGGATACGCACGACACCTGGGTGTTGAAGCCGGGCCAGCGCTTGCGCTTCCTGGAAGAAGCGCGCGACGAGCTGTGGGTCTCCCGCCGCCTCGGGCGAGAGCAGCTTGAGGGCCACCTGCTGCCCCGTCTGCTCATGGACCGCGGCAAAGACCTGCCCCATGCCCCCGCTCCCGAGCAGGTGCAGCAGCCGGTAGGGGCCGACATGGGTGGGTGAAGAAAGACGCGGGATGGTAGCGATGGCCGGCTCCCCCCGGGAGCGGGAGAAGCCTGCCCCACCCAAGCAACCACCGTCCAGCCCTACTCCTTCACCGCCCCCGCCGTGAGCCCGGACACAATCCGCCGCTGGAACAACACGGTAAGCACCACCAGCGGCAGCGTGGCGACCACGGAGGCGGCGGCAATCTCTCCCCAGGGCTCGCGGTACTCGCTGGCGAACAGGCTGATGGCCACCGGCACCGTGCGCTTCTCCGGCGTGGACAGGAACGTCAGCGCGTAGAGGAACTCGTTCCACGCGAAGATGAAGACCAGAATCGCCGTCGTCGCCAGCCCCGGCGCCGCCAATGGCAGCAGCACCCTCCGGAACGCCTGGAACGGCGTGCACCCGTCCACCCTCGCCGCCCGGTACAGCTCGTCCGGCAACTGCCGGAAGAACGACGTCAGCACCCACAGCGTCAACGGCAGCGCGAACGTCGCATACGGCAATGCCAATCCAATCAAACTGTCCCGCAGCCCCACCGCGCGGAGAATCAGATACAGCGGGCTCACCGTCGCAATCGGCGGGAACATGCTCACCGCCAGCGCCGCGCTCAGCAACAGCCCCCGCCCTCGGAACTCCAGCTTCGCCAGGGCGAAGGCCGCCGCCGCGCCCATCGTCAGACAGAACGCCGTCGTCAGCGCCGCCACCAGCAGCGAGTTCGCCACCACCCGCAGGAAGGGCCGGCCCCACAGCACGCTCGCGTAGTTCTCCACCGTCAGGTGCGAGGGCCACGGCCGCGTCAGCTCGCCATCCGGCCACAGGCTCGTCAGCACCTGCCAGAAGAACGGCCCCAGGAAGAACGTGAGGAACGCCACCACCGCCAGCGCCGTCCCCAGCCCCCGCTGCTTCATCGCGCGCCCTCCTCTCGTCCCAGCAGCCGCAGCCACACCAGCGCCAGCAACACCACGCACAGGAACGTCGCCACCGACAGCGTGCTCCCGTACCCGAAGTCTCCCGAGCGCATCAGCGTCTTGTACGCGTAGATGCTCAGCGTCTCCGTGGTGTTCGCGGGCCCGCCCTCCGTCAGCACGTAGATGGCGTCGAACACGCGGAACGCATCCAGCGAGCGGAACAGCAGCGCCAGCAGCAGCGCGGGCTTCAAGAGCGGCAGGGTAATCGACCGGAACGCCCGCCACGCCGATGCGCCGTCCACCCGGGCCGCCTTGTAGAGGTCCTCGGGAATGCCTTGCAGACCCGCGAGCACCAGCAGCGCCACGAAGGGCGTCGTCTTCCACACATCCACCAGGATGGCCGCGTGCAGCGCGTACCCCGGCGCGCCCAGCCAGTTGATGTCGCTCCCCGGCAGCATCCGGTTGATGAGGCCGTACTCGGGATTGAACATCCACGCCCACAGCCTCGCGCTCACCACCGTGGGAATCGCCCACGGCACCAGCACCGAGGCCCGCAGCAGCCCGCGCCCCGGGAAGGCCCGGTTGAGCAGCAGCGCCAGCGGCACCGCCAGCAGCAGCTCCACCGCCACCGCCACCAGCGTGAAGTACGCCGTGTTCCCCAGCGCCGCCCAGAAGCGCGCGTCGCTCAGCAGGAACGCGTAGTTGTCCAGCCCCGTGAGCCGCCGCTCGCCGAAGACGAGGATGAAGCGGTGCAGGCTCAGCCACACCGCCGCGAGGATGGGGTACAGCGCCACGCCCGCCAGCACCAGCACCGCCGGCGCCACCAGCAGGTACGCCTGCCGGCGCTCCCGCTCCAGCGAGCCGCCGCCGTTCACGCGCCACCTCCCGGCGGACCGCACACCCGTCCCACCGCATGTCCCAGCAAGACGCCTCCGTGCACTCGCATCCGCGGCCGACGAGCCCTCTCGCGTGGCGCGCACCCCAGCGCCGCATCCAGCGAACCACCGCCACTCACTCGCGCACCCCCGTCAGGTGGTCCACCTGCCGCTGCGCCCGCTTCAGCGCCTCTTCCGGGGTCCGCAGCCCCGCCACCGCCGCGGAGAACTCGCTCTGCAGCACGTCGGAGATGAGGTTGTAGTACGGCGTCACCGGCCGGGGCCTCGCGCGCTCCACCATCTGCTTCAGGTTGGCGATGAACGGCTCCGCCTCACGCAGCCTCGGGTCCTCGTACACCACCGGCCTGGGCGGGTTGCGCGCGTAGTGCAGCGCCAGCACCAGGTTCGCCTCCGGCGACGTCAGGTGCGCAATCAGCCGCGCCGCCAGCCTCCTCCGCTCCGGCGACACGTGCGCATTCACCGCGAGCTGCCACCCGCCCAGCGTCCCCCACCCCGGCTCACCGCTCTTCGTCGGCAGCGGAGCAATGCCCACCTTCCCGCGAATGGGCGAGTCCGGCTTCTGCGCCTCGCTCCACGCATACGGCCAGTTGCGCATGAACACCGCGCGCCCCTCCTGGAACACGCGCCGCGCCTCCTCCTCGGAGAAGCCCGTCACCGTCCTCGGCGACACGCCGCTCTCCAACAACCCGCGCAGGTACGCGAGCGCCTCGCGCGCCGGCTCCGAGTCCAGCAGCACGCGCCCGCCCTCCCCGAGCGCCTCGCCCCCGTGCCCCCACAGCGCCTCGTACACGTTGCAGCTCAGGCCCTCGTACTGCCGCCCCTGCCATACGTAGCCCTGGAGGCCGGGCGCCTCCGCCATCGCCTCGCGCGCGAAGCGCTGCAACTCCTCGTACGTGCGCGGCGCTCGCGGCACCAGGTCCGTGCGGTAGTACAGGACGCCCACGTCCAGGTACCACGGCACCGCGTACGTCCGCCCATCCACCACCACCGCGTCCACCGGGCCGGGGAAGAAGTCCGCGCGCAGGCGCTCGGGCGGGAAGTGCTCGGACAGGTCCGCAATCCACCCCGCGCGCGCGAACTCGGGCACCCAGACGACGTCCGCCACCAGCACGTCGAAGTCGTCCGCTCCGCCCTCCAGCGCCGTGAGGAAGAACTGGTGCGCCAGGTCGGACGCGTTGGGCAGCGCCTCGGTGACGAGCTCCACCCCAGGATTCTCCCGCTCGAAGCGCGCCAGCAATTCGTGGAAAGGCGCCGGCGGCCCCCACAGCGGCTGATACTTGAAGACCAACCGCGTGCGGCCCGCCGCCTCGCGCGGCGCCTCCGAGCGACGACAACCGGACACACCCACGGCCAGTGCGATGAGGCCCGATGCGAGCAGGAGGGTGAGACGTCGGCCCATGAGGCGGGCATGACTCCAGCCACACACCACCCGGTCAAGGTGGCGTACACCCCACGGTCATCACGCCAACATCCCGCCGCGGCGTTCTGACTCCCGCAATCCCTGTGCATGTTGGGAAAGCAGCACGCATGGAAGGCCCCGACCCGAGAACACTGGCGGAGGTTGCGTTTTGATGGGAGGCGGGCGCTATCCTCGCACTCAATCGCATTCATCGAGGGGGACGTCATGCAGAAGCAGGATGAACTGAAGTACGGCGAGCACCACGCCCATTTCGAGCCGCCGGACACCCTGGTGGCGACCTTCAACGGACTCATCAGCCTGGACGACGTGAAGCGCACGTCCCAGCTCTACCGGGAGACCTTCGAGCGCCACGGGCAGTACTACTGCATCGCCGACATCGGCCGCTCCCAGATTGACACCGCGGGCCGCCGGTACCTCTCCGACAACGGCCGCTCCGAGTGGTTCCACGCCGTCATCTACGTGGGCGCGGACATGGTGCAGCGCACCTTCGGCAAGGCCATTGCCCTGGCCATGCTCTTCACCGGCAAGTCGAGCTTCGAGACCGTGTTCGTCGCCACGCTCGACGAGGCCCGCGCCTGGGTGGCCCAGCACCGCACCGCCCGCCAGCAGAAGAAGACGGGCTGAGTCCCCTCCCCGTCCAGCAAGCAGACACCCCGGAAGCCCGCGTTCCCTTGGTAAAACGAGGATCTCGCGTCCGCCGGGCGTGAGCGCTATGCTGTGATGGATTCCGAAGGGAGCGTCATGCAGCAACAGGAGTGGAAGTTCGGCGCACACGTGGTGCGCTACGAGCCACCGGACATCGTGGTGGCGACCTTCTCCGGGCCCATCAACCTGGATGAAATCAAGCGGGCGGTGGAGGTGTACGGCGAGGTCGCCAGGCACGGCCCGTACTACATGATCGCCGACATCGGTCAGTCCCAGCTCGGAGCGGAGCCCCGGCGGTACCTCTCGGAGAATGGCCGCGCTGACTGGTTCAAGGGCGCCGTCTACGTGGGCGCGGACATGGTCCAGCAGACCTTCGGCAAGGTCATCTCGCTGGGCATGCTCTTCACCGGCAAGACGCGCTTCGAGACCACGTTCGTGAAGACGATTCCCGAGGCTCGCGCCTGGGTCGAGCAGAACCGCATCAAGCAGCGGAAGAAGAACGGCTGAGGCCCGAAGGCCTCGCCTCTCCCCAGCTCCCCGCCAGGCCCATTCCGGGGCCTGGAGGCCGGGGGACCCGGGTCGCTGACGTCCCGCCCACCTCGCCTGGATGAGTCCCAACCGCCTCGCGCGGGGTGGCACCCCCATGCCCCGAGGTCGCAACGTCCGTTGAGAAGCCTTCTCGTTATCGCGAAAAGCGAAGCAATTCCGGGACTTGCTGGACTGTTGAGGCGTCACCAAAAACCCGTGACGGTGAAAAAATTCGCCCCCACTGGCTCAAAAGCCAGGAATTGTTGTATAGGCGGGCCTCCAGGGGAGCCATCTCCACGCCCAGGTGTCCTCTTTCGCTCGGGCTCCTCGTCTTTCCAGCCGTATCCCGTGCAGGGGCTGCCCCGCGGCACCCCTCCACTGCCAATCACCCCTAAACGAGCGTCGACCTGGGGGGGCTCGCTCGACCCGACGAGTCAAGCCATGCCCGTGACAGTGCAGAAGCAGGAAGAGACCGGTGTCCCCGCCCACGCTTCCGCGGCGGTGCGCTGCCCCCACCTGGGCGCGCAGTACAACCCGTTCGCCGGCCCCCACGTCTCCAACCCGCATGACTTCTTCGAGAAGTTGCGCAGGGACGAGCCCGTCACCTTCAGCCCCATGCTGAACATGTGGCTGGTCAGCCGCTACGACGACATCATGGCCGTGCTGAAGGACCCGGCGCGCTTCTCCAACCGGGACATGCTGGGCAGCGGCACCCACCTGACGGACGAGGCGAAGGCCATCCTCGCCCAGGGGTTCGACACCCGGCACGTGCTGCTGGGCATGGACCCGCCGGAGCACACCCGCCTGCGCCGGTTGATGAACCGCGGCTTCACCGCCCAGCGCATCAACGGCATGGCGCCCTTCATCCAGAAGAAGGCCGAGGAGCTGGTGGCCGGGTTCGCCAACGACGGCCGCGCGGACCTGGTGGAGCAGCTCGCCTACCCCCTGCCGGCCTACGTCATCCTCGGCGTCATGGGCGCGCCGGCCGAGGACGTGTGGAGAATCAAGCGCTGGAGCGCGAACTGGCAGCAGCTCACCTTCGAGCACGTCCCCCCGGAGCAGCAGGTGGAGATGGCGAAGGGCGTCATCGAGTTCCAGCAGTACTGCGTCCGCCTCATCGAGGACCGCCGGAAGAACCCGCGCGAGGACCTCACCAGCTACCTGGTGGAGGTGGAGGCCGACGGCGAGGCCCTGACGATGGACGAGCTCATCATGGCCATTGGCGCGTCCTTCCTGTCCGCCGGCCACGAGTCCACCACCGCGCTGATGGCCAACACCTGGAAGCTGGCCCTGGAGCACGGCCTGTGGGAGCAGCTCCGCGCCGACCGCGAGCTGGTGCCGAAGTTCATCGAGGAGGGCAGCCGGTACGACTCCGTGCAGCACGCCATGATTCGCACCGCCCGCGAGGACGTGGTGGTGGGCGGGGTGAGGGTTCCGGCGGGCTCGCGCCTGATGCTCCTCTACGCCGCCGGCAGCCGGGACGAGTCGCGCTGCCCGTTCTCCAACAAGCTCGACGTGACGCGCGAGAAGGTGCCCCAGCACCTCACCTACGGCCACGGCATCCACTTCTGCCTGGGCGCCCCGCTGGCCCGCCTCCAGGTCCAGCTCACCACCAACGTCCTGCTGGACAAGCTGCCGGAGCTGAAGCTCGTTCCCGGCCAGGACTACGGCACCTGGCAGAGCATCGTCCTCCGCCAGATGAAGCACCTGAAGGTGGAGTGGACGCGCTGACGTAGCGCTTCCACCCCCGGCGGACACCCGGGCCTGGCGAGCCTCTCGGCCTCCAGGCCCTTTTCATGTCCGCCCTCCGGCGCGACGGAGCGGCCGGAGCCCACGCCCCCCGGTCGATTCAACCCACACAATCCGCGAAGCACAGGGTCTTTCGACACTCCCATTGGGTGTGGATTGACCCGATATGCCCACTTCACTCTGAAGTCCTTCCGGTCCTGAAAGAAAATTCTTGCCAGACTGACGCATTTCAGGCGAAAGAGTCGGAGTACACCCTGCTTTGTAGTGAAGCAGAAGGAGCCCCCCCATGTACGCCGAGGTAGTGGACGAGGCGGATGTCCAGTTCGCGCGCCGGGTCGACCGGAAGGCCCTTGCCGCCGTCACGCGCGAGATGTCCCAGGTGAGCAACGGCCGGGCGCTGTGGGCGCTGGCCTCCCAGTGGCTGGTCATCGCCGCGTCCTTCGCGTTCGTCGTCATGGTGGACCGCTGGTGGGCGTGGCCCATCGCCGCGCTCGTCATCGCCTCGCGGCAGCACGCGCTGCTGGCGCTGATGCACGAGGCCGCGCACTACCACTTCCTGTCCAACCGGACCCTGAACGAAGGGGTCAGCGACCTGCTCTGCGCCTTCCCGCTGAACATGACGACGGCGGGCTACCGCTACGAGCACATGCTGCACCACCGCTATGTGAATACACCGCAGGACCCGTACTGGGCCGGGCAGCAGGTGGACACGTCGTGGCACTTCCCGCGCACGCCGCTGCGCGCGACGCTGGTGTTCCTGGGCGACGCGGTGGGCCTGTACGCGCCCAACCACCTGAAGGTGGTGCTGCCGTGGACGTACTGGGGCCGCCTGGCCCGCCGCGGCCAGCCGGGGATTTCCGCGGCCGAGCACGCGCGCTACTGGCTGTACGTGGCCACGCTCGTCACCGTGCTGGTGACGACGGGCGCCTGGCTGCACTGGCTGCTGCTGTGGGTGATGCCCACGGCGACGGTGATGATGGCCTTCTTCCGCATGCGGGCGCTGGGTGAGCACCCCATCGACCAGGAGCCCCAGGGCGACGAGACGCGCGAGACGCGCGACGTGACGGGCACCGCGCTGGAGAACTTCTTCGTGGCCCCGCTCAACGTGAACTACCACCTCACCCACCACGCCTTCCCGTCCGTGCCCTTCTACAACCTGCCCGCCATGCACCTGGAGCTGGAGAAGGCCGGGTTGCTGGAGGACGGCGTGAACAAGTTCGACACGTACCTGGGCAAGGAGAACAGCCTCATCCAGTACCTCACGCGCGCGCCGGGGGCGTCCGCCGCCGTGGTCGCCGCCTCCCAGGCGGAGACGCTGCGGCAGCAGCCGCTGCACTCGTGAGCGCCAGCCCCGGTGCTCACGGGAAACGCCGCAGCGAGGACCACGGGAAGGGCTTCCAGAACGGCGTGGCCACCGCCTCGCCTTCCAGCGGGAACCAGGGCGCCGAGTCTCCGCCCGGGGAGAGCACGTGGAAGTCCTGCGCGGGCATGAAGCCCTGCCCCAGCAGCACCACCCGCCGTCCCTCGGCGTTGGCCGCCACGTCCAGCACCAGCACCGCGTGCCCCGGGCTGCCGCCCAGCACGAAGAAGTCCCCGGGCCGCACGTCCTCGCGAGAGGGACGTCCCTTCAGGGGCTCCAGTGACAGCGTCCCCGCGTAGTTGAAGACGAGGTCCAGGTACGCGCGGAAGGCGGCGCGCGAGGAGTCCGCGCCCGCGCTCCGCACCCAGGCCACCTTCGAGCCGGAGACGCGCGCCCTGTCTCCCGCCGCGTACTTCGGCCAGGAGGCCAGGTGCCCGCTGGTGAAGCGGTAGGCGATGCGCTCCCGCTGGTTGCTGGACCAGAGCCACTCCGCATGGAGCCGGATGACGGAGTCCGCGCACTGCTGGAGGTTGGCCGTGCCCACGTCCAGCTCCGCCACCGCCGCCAGCCGCGAGTCGCCGCCTGGCAGCACCTCGCCGCCACGGAAGTGGAGCACCGGCGTGCCCTCCGGCCGCAGCGGCAGGCCTCGCAGCCAGGCTCCGAACGAGCCCTGCTCCACCGGAAGCCGCGTGTACCCCTCCGGTGGCGCGAAGGTGGACTCCAGCGGGCGCACCTTCACGTCCGCGGACAGCCAGGCGTAGCGCGCCCGCTCGTCGCGCGTGGGCGCACGGGGCGCGGAGCCGCCGGACGTGGGCGTGGCCTCGGTGGAGCCCGAGTCCGGGCCGAGCACCCAGCGCCTCATGCCGAGGAAGGACTCACGGGCCGCCTCTCGCTCGGAGGGGGTGACGGGCGCGGCCACGGACGTCCCGGACGCGGGCGGCGCTCCCGAGGCCTGGACCGCGCCGGGAAGCAGCAGCGCCATCACCACGAGCCCCGGTATCACGGGCCTCCGCGTCCTGGAATGGCCACCCCCTCCTTCCGGCGAGGGTCCAGGGGAAGCGCGGGACAGGGAACGCTGGGGCACTTTCACGGGGCGGAGGCTCCGGTCGGGAAGGATTGCACGGGATGTGACGGTCCGCTGCTTGGAACATTCTCACGGCCCCGGAGTTCCATCGCGGGCTCCCGGCCGCGCACCTGAGCCGAGAGTCGAGGATGCCCGCCTGCCCCGAACCGGGGTCCGCCGCTGAACGCTCCTCCTCCGCTCCCCGTGCATCATGGCGGGCGAGTACGCACCTTGATGCATATGCACCGCCGGGCGCGCCTCGCACTGCTCAACATCTTGTCGCTGTCTCGCCTGCCCCTGGCGGTGTTGTTCATCATCATCCCCGACGTGGTGGTGCGCGCGGGCCTGGTGGTGCTGGCGGCCTTCACGGACTTCCTGGATGGGTGGATTGCCCGTCACAAGGGGCTCGCGACGCGCATCGGCGCGCTCATCGACCCGGTGGCCGACCGCGGCTTCATGGTGACGGCCATCCTCGTCTGCTACCTGGACGGGCTCATCGCGCTGCCGGAGGTGCTGCTGCTGGTGGTGCGCGACATCGGCACCGCCGTCGGCTTCGTCGTCGCCCGCGTGGTGCCGGGCCTGCGGCCGGTGGAGCTCAAGGCGCGGCTGCTCGGAAAAATCGTCACCACACTGCAGTTGATGACGCTGCTGTGCGTGCTGCTCTTCCCGCCGGTGGTGTCGCCGCTCGTCGCGCTCATCGGCGTGCTGTCGCTCGCCTCGGTGGTGGACTACTCGCGAGCCGTGCTGCGCGCGCGGCCGCGAGTCCCCCCGGACGAGGGACATGGCACGGTGGAGCGCCCACCGTCGTCCATGCCCACGGCGCGCAAGTAGGCTGTCAGCCCTGGGGCGGCGGCGCGGAGTCGGTGCCGTGGGACTCCGGCAGGCCCAGCGCGCGGGCCCGCTCCGAGGAGATGGCGGCGCGCTCGCCCTCGGTCATCTCCGCCCAGACCTCGTCCATGACGTCCAGCAGGGCGTCCTCGTCGGGAGAGCCGCCCTCCGGATGCCGCGCACGCACGAGCTGGAGCTTGCGCAGGAGCGCGCGATATCGGTCATAGGCCGTCATGATGGGAACCTCCCTCCCATGGACGAGCAAGAGACGTGCGACTGACGGAGCGTGGGCCGGCTCCCCGCCTCATCCCTCCGGAGCCGCCGCCGGCAACACGGCGATCTCCAGCGTCTGGTCCTGGCCCACCAGGTCCACCACGGCTCGCACCTGCTCGCCCTTCTCGAGCTGGCGCACGCCGATGCTTCGTCCATCGCGAAGCACCCGCGTGCTCGCATCCACGCCCAGGACCAGCGGCGCACCCTCCCCCAGGTCGATGACCACCTGGTTCGCTGAGACAGAGCGCACCACGCCCGTGTAGACGGCGTCCACCACCTCGGTGCCCTGCGGAGCAGGCACACCCGAGCCCGCGGGGGGCACGTCACTCACGACCGGGGCTCCCGTGCCCGCCGTTCCACTGCCGCCCGTGCCCGGAGCCTCGGCACGCGCGGCGCCGCCCGTCCCCCGTGCCGATTCGCCTCGCGCCGGGCCAGCCCGCGTGTCCCCGGTTCCCGTCGTGGCACCCGAGCCTCCCACGCCCGCCTCGGCCACCTGCGTGCGCAGCCGCGTCACCTCCTGCCGGAGCCGCGCCACCTCCGCGCTCAGCTCCGCCACGGTGTCGCGGAGGTTCGCGGCCTCTTCGGGAGACAGCGCCTGGCCACCCGCCTGCCGTCCTCCGGCCGTCTCCTGTGCCGAAGCGGAGGACACCTGCCCGGTTCCCCGCGCGCCCGCATCGCTGGACTGCGCCTCCGCCGAGCATCCACCGCACAGCATCAGCGAAAGCCCCATGATGCCCAGCACCGCCCAGCCAGCCTTCCGCAGCATGTGGCCCGGCCTCCCTTCCGCTTCAAAGGTGGGGACTTCCGGGTCCCGGACAACCACCCGCCCGTCCAGGACGCCCCGGGTCAGCGGAGAGCCGGCCAGGGCCTGGGCCGGCCGTGAAGTCGATGGGCTGACAAGCATTCGCCCGGACATCCCGGCGATAGTGCGGCTTCCTGCACTGCCCGGGAGCCGACCCATGGCGACAAAACGTTCCCAGCCCACGGCCAAGCCGACCGCCCCTCCGGCGGAGCCTCCGCGCACCGCGCTCCGCATCCACGCGCCCGACGCGTTGCCCGCGGCGGAGCTGCACGTGCTGCGCGACCTGAACGTGCTCCGCGCCCCCGTCACGGACCTGCTGGCGCCCGCGGGAATCCCGGCCGGCACGCCGCTGCGGCAGAACCGCTTCATCACCCAGGGCTACGTCGGCATCGCCCAGACGCTGCAAGGGCTGCTGGACCCGGACTTCCAGCCGGGCGGCGCCAGCCGCGTGCGCCCATGCTGGTTCGCCTTCGCGCCGCATGCCTCGCAGGAGGCCGGCAAGGGAATGCTCGGCGCGGCCATCGCCCGGCGCATCATCGACCTCGCCCAGGGAGAGTCCCTGCCCAGCGTGGCGCACGCGTATGACCGCGTGGGCCTCACCGGCTCCATGCGCGAGGGCGCGGAGAAGCTCTCCACCGCGCTGAGCTGGCACGGGCTGCCGCGAGACGCCTCCGCCGCGATTGGCGCGCTCGCGGGCGCCATGAACCTGGAGCCGCTGTCGGACCCGCGCACGCTCTGGTCCACCGCGCACCGCTTCGCGCGCCTGTTCTTCCAGGCGCCCGGCGTGCTGCCGCTCAACAAGGCCGAGGCGATGGCCCGCACCCTGGAGCGCATGCTCAACGAGGGCAACCTCGCCATCTTCACCGACATCGGAGGCGCGGCGCAGGCGTACCTCGCGTGGCGGCGGGGCGCGGGCGCCATCACCCCGGAGCGCGTGCTGCGCGAGTTCACCCTGCGCGGCGCCACGCCCCAGCAGGCGAAGCGGGCCCATGACGTGCTCGTCACCCGCACCCGCGAGCAGCCGGCACCGTCCGACTTCGCCAGCCTGCTGCCGGACGTGTCCGGCCCCAGCCTCGTGGTGGCGGGCTTCGCGCTCACGGAGGCCGCCCGTCAGGCCCCCGGCGGCGGCGCGCGCGACGCGCTCATCGCCATCGCCAACAACTGCTTCGCCTGGCGCGAGCAGCACGACGCGGTGCAGCCCGCCTTCACTCCGCCCGGGCGCCTGCCGGACGAGGTGTCCCGCCCCGAGCTGACACAGGCCCTGACGCCGCTGCTGCGCCTGCAACTGGGCTCGGTGATGTGGAACTTCTCCGACTACGCCGCCACCCAGCGCGACCGCGACTCCAACCCGCTCACCTCCAAGCCCACCGAGTACAACTGGGCCGGCTTCGAGGACCGCTGGCCCGCCATCCTCACCGCCTTCACCCTGGGCTACCGCGACCCCACCGCGCTGTGGGCCCTGCCACAGCCGCTCGTCCCCGCGGACAGCCCGCTGCTCGACCTGGCCTGACGCCCGCGCGAGGCAGGCACGCGCGCCCGCTCGGGAAGAATCGAGGCGCTGAAACTCCGGACGGGCTCGCGTCACTACGCGGACGCCGGCCCGTGGAGGCCCGGCCCGGTGGTGGCTCGCGGCACACCGCACGCCACCGGTGTCTCTTCCCGAGGAGTCGCGCCGTGTCCAAGCCGTCCGTGTGGGTGAGCCTCGCCGTGGGGCTCGTGCTGGGTTTCGTGGGAGGCCGGGTGAGCCGTCCCGCCGATGCGGCGGCCGGTTCCGTCGAGGCCCGGGGAACACCTTCCGCCGCCGCGAAGGCGCCGTCCGCGCGGCAGCGTCCGCCGATTGCGCCCACCGTCTACAAGGTGCCGCTGGACGGCTCGCTGGCGGCCGGGCCGGAGGACGCGCTCGTCACGCTGGTGGAGTTCTCCGACTACCAGTGCCCCTTCTGCTCGCGCGCGCACGGCACGGTGAAGCAGCTCCAGCAGAAGTACGGGAAGAAGCTGCGCGTGGTGATGAAGCACCACCCGCTGGGCAACCACCCGCGCGCCCGTCCCGCCGCGCTGGCCGCGCTGGCCGCGGGGGAGCAGGGGAAGTTCTGGGAGATGCATGACGTGCTCTTCGCCAACGCGAGGGCGCTGGAGGACGGGGACCTGGAGCGCTACGCGCGCGAGCTGGGGCTGGACCTGGAGCGGTGGAAGAAGGACCTCGGAGACCCGCGGCTGGCGGAGCGCATCCGCAAGGACGAGTCGCTGGCGATGCAGGTGGGCGCCACCGGGACGCCGGCCTTCTTCGTCAACGGGCGGTTCATCAGCGGGGCGCAGCCGCTGGAGGTCTTCACGGGCGTGGTGGACGAGGAGTTGGGCAAGGCGGAGGCGCTGGTGAAGGGCGGCGTGCGTCCGGCGGAGGTGTATGCCCGCGTCATCGAGAAGGGCGTGGACCGTCCGCCCTCGCAGCCTTCGCCTCAGCAGGAGCTGCCGGTACAGAAGGTGGAGGTGGGCAATGCGCCCGCGCGCGGCCCGGCGAACGCGCCGGTGACGCTGGTGGCCTTCTCCGACTTCGAGTGCCCCTTCTGCGCCCGCGCGGTGCCGACGCTGAAGGCGCTGGAGGAGGAGTACAAGGGCAAGCTGCGCGTGGCCTTCAAGCACCAGCCGCTGCCCAACCACCCCCACGCGAAGCTGGCGGCCGCCGCGTCGCTGGCCGCGCACGAGCAGGGGAAGTTCTGGGAGTTCCATGACGTGATGTTCGCGAACCAGCGGCAGCTGGACCGCGCGTCACTGGAGGGCTACGCGAAGCAGCTCGGCCTGAACGAGGCGCGCTTCAAGGCGGCGCTGGACTCCGGGAAGTTCGACGCGCAGGTGACGGCGGACTCGAGCGAGGGCGCGCGCATCGGCGCGTCCGCGACGCCCACCTTCTTCATCAACGGCCGCGCCGTGGTGGGGGCCATGCCCATCGACCACTTCCGCCGCGTCATCGACGACGAGCTGAAGAAGGCAGGCGTGGCGGCGCGGTAGTCCGTGGCCTCACGGGAGCCGCCGGCCTGGGATTGATTCGGAGGGGCACGAAGCCAGGCTCCTGAAAAGTGAGCCTGGATGGGTGTTTGCAGCCAGCCCTCCGACACGCCTCGGAAAGTCGAGCCCCTCCGTCAGCAGCCCGCGCCCTCGCCCGTAGATGACGGCGCGATGCTCACCCCCTCCTCGAGTGTGTCCCCTCTTCGCCGGCAGGCCGCGCGGGCCGCGCTCGCGCTTGATGACGCGTCCATCCTGCGCACCTGTGAGGTGGAGTTCTTCATTGCCTCCGGGCCCGGCGGGCAGCACCGCAACACCACCGCCAGCGGCGTGCGCCTCACCCATCCCCCCACGGAGCTGTCCGTCACCGCCACCGAGCGGCGCAGCCAGGCTCAGAACAGGAGCGTGGCGCTCAAGCGCCTCCGCTCGGGGCTCGAGGCCCTCTCCGTGGTCCCCAAGGTGCGCCGCGCCACGAAGCCCCCCAGGGGCGCGCAGCGCCGGCGCCTGGAAGACAAGCGGCTGACCGGTGCCAGGAAGGCCCAGCGCCGGGAGAAACACTTCGACTGAAACACGCGGCGATTCGGGTAGACTCGCCCGCACTCCGTGGCGTTCTGGAATCGAAAAGCGGCCTACGACCGGACCAAGGTGCTCGAGGCGGCGGAGAAGGCCCGCGGCCGCAAGCGCACCGGCAAGGCCATCTCCGAGTACAAGAAGATTCTCGCGGTCGACCCCGACGACGCACACGTGAACGCACGCATCGCCCCCCTGCTCTTCAAGAAGGGGAAGACGGACGAGGCGGCGCGGGCCTTCGCCCGGGCGGCCCGGGTGCTCGAAGAGAAGGGCTTCGCGGACAAGGCGCTCGCGGTGTACGTGCAGGCCGCGACGCACTTTCCGATGGACGAGAAGCTGTGGAGCCAGGCGGCGAGCATCTCCATCGAGCGTGGACGCCGTGGAGATGCCGTGAAGTACCTGGTGCAGGGCGCCAACCACCTCGACCGCTCGAGGGGGTACCGGCAGAAGGCCGTGGTGCTCCTGGAGCGGGCGCTGGAGCTCGAGCCGTACCACCTGAGCGCCACCATCTCACTCGCCCGGGTGCTCGGCAGGACCGGCCGGAAGAAGGACGGGCTGGCCCGGCTGGAGAACCTGGTGAGCCACATCGGCGGCGCGGGGCTGAAGCAGGTCCGGGCGGCGCAGTTCCGGCTCTCCCCCACCCCCGCGAGCCTCTGGCGCTGGCTCACCGCCGGCCGGGCGAAGAGCCGCCCCGCGCCGCGCTCGAAGTAGGGCGCCCCGCCCCCGCCGGAAAAAAATCGACACACCCGCCGGGAAGAATTTCCCCCCCTCCCGTTCAAGTGACAGCGCGCGCGCACCGCCAACACTCGAATCGCATGAGGGGGACTCATGTCCACGCTTCGCAACACCCTGGTGGCCTCCGTGGCCGCCGTTGGATTGAACGGTTGTGTCTACGGCTACGTCAACGACGCCTCGACGGGCAGCGCCATCCAGGACGTGACGGTGTCCGTCGCCTCCGGCACCTGCTCCGGCGCCGGCTGCGCCACGCCCAGCGAGAAGACGGATTCGTCGGGCCTCTTCGTCTTCGACGCGTACGGTGACCGCAACGGCGCGGACCAGGTGAAGATCATCATGCCCGCGTCCGGCGAGGAGGCCATCCGGCTCCTCTACAGCCGCGCCGGCTACCGCTCCGTCAACGTCTACCACAAGCCCAAGTACGAGGAGGTGACGCAGGACGGCAAGGACTACCTCATCTCCGGTGTGCAGCCCGTCTACCTCTGCGCGCTGCTCGCTCCCGACTCGGACGGGGACGGCATCTGCGACGCCGCGGAGAGCCGCTACGGCACGAGCGCCACCAACTCCGACACGGACGGCGACAGCATCAGCGACTTCGCCGAGCTGTACGGCTACGGCGGCGTCGACCTGCGCTACTACGGCGCCAACCCGAAGAAGAAGGACGTCTTCGTGGAGATGGACTACTACCCCAACCTCCAGCCCATCCAGGCCGCGCTGGACCGCGTGACGGCGGCCTTCGCCAACGCGCCGGTGAGCAACCCGGACGGCTCCACGGGCATCGCGCTGCACCTGGTGGTGGACCAGCAGGTCGCCGCCGCCGACGCGGACATGGACCTGAGCCCCGCGTGGACGGACTTCGACGTCATCAAGGCGAAGTACTTCGCCTCGCGCCGGGCGCCGTTCTTCCACTACGCGCTCATCGCCAACCAGTACAACAGCGGCGGCTCCAGCGGCCTGTCGCGCGGCATCCCCGGCCATGACTTCATGGTGACCCTGGGCAACTGGTCCACCCCCGGCGGCACCGAGCAGCAGCAGGCCGGCACCATCATGCACGAGCTGGGGCACAACATCGGCCTGATGCATGGCGGCAACGAGAACATGAACTACAAGGCCAACTACCTCAGCCTCATGAGCTACAACTACCAGCTCCGCGGCCTGACGGTGGACGGGACGACCGGCGTGCTGGACTACTCGCGGGTGCGCGTGGCCTCCGCGAGCGAGGCGGCCGTCAGTGAAATCTCCGCCTTCGCCCCCGCCGGCACGACGACCGAGGCGGACCTGGCCCACTACGGCGTGCGCATCGGTAGTTCCCTGCGCTCCGGCAACGCGAGCGCCAACCTGGACTTCAACGGCAACGGCGTCATCCAGGCCGCCCCCCTCGCCCAGGACCTCAACAACGACGGCGACACCTCGGACATCATCAACGCGTCGCAGAACGACTGGACGGCCCTCGTCTACCATGGCGCCAGCACCATCGGTGACCCGTACCTCGGGGACACCGAGAGCCTGATGCGGATGCAGCCCTTCCTCGTGGCGCCCGAGAAGACCGAGCAGTGCATCACCGAGCACGAGCACCGGGGCCCGAAGAAGTAGACTGAGTCCCTCCAGCGGTAGGCAGCACACGCCGCCGGGTTCCTCGCGAGAGGGGCCCGGCGGTCGTGTTTCGCGGCGCGGCGCGAAGGGCTGTCAGGCGCGGTGTTGCTCGGCCGCGCGGTAGAGCCCGGAGAGCGAGAAGTCCAGCAGCGCCTGCCGCGAGCGCGTGTACCGGTGGGCCCGAAGGAAGGGCAGCCACACGCGGTCGCCGATGCGAACCTGCGCCTCCTCCAGCTTCTTGCGTGGAATCCACTGCCCACCGAGGTGCTTCACCAGCACCTCTCCCAGGTACGCCCCCACCGCCGGCATCAGGTGCTCGTCGATGACTCCCGGCCGGCGGTTCCTCAGGAAGTCCTCGCACCACAGGTGCGCGTCCACGTCCGTCAGCGACTCCGGCGACGCCTCGAAGACGGAGGGCACGTCGGTGTGCAGCAATGCCACCAATCCCTCGGCGAGGTCGCCGTACTGCTGGCGCACGAAGTCCACGTCCTTCACGTCCGGAGGCAGGGCCGCGCGGGCCGGCAGCCACTCGTCCGGCTCCGGGGGGCGCCAGGCGTTGAGCTCGGCGATTTTCCGCTGCCGCTCGCTGATGCGGACCCGGTCCACCACCCGCGTCAGCAGCCGCTCCCACTCCGGCGGGAAGCGCGGCTGCACGGGGGCCAGGATGGCGCTTCGCTCGCGCAGGGTGCGCAGCAGCGTGGCGTAGTCCAGGTCCGGCCTCAGGTGCGCGTGCGCGCGGGCCTGGGCCTGCCGGGCCTCGTCACGGGCGAAGTCCGCGGCGATGGGCCACGTCACGAGCAGAACAGCGCCGTGGGGTAGTTCCTCCACCCGGTGGGCTGGCGTGGACAGCACCCGCTCGCGGCCGATGGACTCCACCAGCTTCGGCCCGAAGACGTTGAGCCAGGACACCTCGTAGACTTTGTCGAAGCCGTCTCGAATCGAGGTCTGCTCGTCGCGACCGTAGTCGGGAGCGCCCGACAACTGGATCTCCGCCAAGCTGCTGGCCTCGGCATGCGTGACCGGGTAGTGGGAGGTCCAGGCGCGCACCATGTCCACGAAGTGTTGGCAGCGCTCGGCGTCCGCGAAGACGGAGAGCGGCTGAACGGAGGCACTGAAGTCCAGCCGGGGCAAATGCGGCGGGAACCAGAGACTGAGCGACATGTCCAGGGCGGGCCACTGCTTCCGATACAGCCCGATGGACTCGATGTCACTGTCACGCCTCTCCTCCAGTGCCTTGAAGACCGCGGCACGGGAGTACTTGCGCCACCGCTTGCCATGGACGACCTCCGGCATGCTGACGCCCGCATACGCCTCGAGGGCTTGGAAGAAGGCCTCCAGCTCACTATCCAGGGGGGAATGAGGGTCGAAGCTGGCCTCGAAGTACAAGCAGAAACGGTCCTCCGGCCTCAAGTCATAAAACTCCAGCACCTTCATTGGAGCAGCACCTCCACGCCCGTGACCTTGCTCTTGACTTCATTCACGGCCTTTTTCCATTCCTTCGGGTTTCCAGGCCCGAGGTCGCCCCCCTCGTAGACGAGGCGAACGCGCTGGACCTGGACCTGCACCAGGTCACCCTCGGGGTTGAGCGTGCGCCGGCGGATGTTCAGCTCCTGGCCGTAATAGCTCAGGGCCTCCCTCGCGTCCGCCAGCACCTGTGCCTCCAAGAGCTCCGGACTCATTCAGGACGCGGATGAGTCCTGCCATGGAGCCGCCGCGGCCACGCGGTAGCCGCAACGGTAACTCGGCATGTTCGGAGTACCCGGAGACCGGGGACCCGCGAAGCCCCAGGTCCTGTCTCCCATGCCCCGACTTCTCGCCATGTCAGCCCCCCGGGCCGCCATGCACGGAATGGAAGTTCCATTCCGCGTGGCCCGCCACGCGCTCACTCCTCATGGGCCCCGCCTCTCCACCTTGTCAGCCCCCCCGCCCAGGCCGCCCTGTGTGGAATGGAGCCTCCGTTCCGCGAGGCCCGCGCGGCCCTCACCGCTTCATCCGCCTGACCTCTCCCGCCGTGTCAGCTGCCCAGGCCGCCCTGTGTGGAATGGAGCCTCCGTTCCGCGAGGCCCGCGAGGCCCTCACCGCTTCATCAGCCTGACCGCTCCCGCCGTGTCAGCTGCCCTGAGCCGCCATGCGTGGAATGGAGCCTCCGTTCCGCGGGACCCGCCAGGTCCTCGCCGGTGGCGGGCCCCAGCCTCCCCGCCATGCCAGCCCCCTGGGGTAGACACCATGCCGCGGGACGAGTGCTCCTTTCAGCGGAGCTTCACCCCAGAGCGGAAGGGAGCGGGAGTCGGCGGCGGTGCTGGCGCCGCGGGGCTCCGGCACGCTTGCGCCTGGAGCGGAGCACGTCGAGACCGACATCGAGGGCCGCCCCGTTCGCGCCTTCTCCGATGCACCGCCATGGCCCAGGCACCGCCAGGGGCGGCGCCCTGTCTCGTGCGAATCCCTACCGCGCCGCGAATCAGACGGCGCAGGTCCCGGCTCTTGAAGCCGAGGGTCTCCACGCGTGGTGCCTGGCCCGAAGTTGTACGTCCACACCTCGAACGTCTTCGGCACCACCCGCTTCGCCAGGGAGCACGCATCGAGGCTCCTCCGTCCGAGCCCCGACACGAACGCCCCGGCCAGCATCCACGTCACGCGTACGGGTTGTAGAACTTCGCGAACGTCGCCCGGGCGAAGTCGCCGAAGGTCATCCCCGGCTGGAACGCGCCCACGCGCTGCTCCTTCGGGTCCGTCCCCTCCGGGGCCCGCATCGTCGCGTCGTTGTCCGGCTGCATGAACACCGCGAACGTGGAGCGCGAGATGTTCCGGCTCGCCGGATACGCCAGCGCCTGCACCGCGTGCGGCGTCGACCTCAGCAGCCCCCCCGTCACAATCTGCGAGCTCTCGCCAATCTGGAACGCCAGGCAGTCCTTCGGGATGACCACCTTCCGCTCCTGGCCGCCACGGGTGCGGACATACAGCCCCGCCTCCGGGTCCGGCAGGGCGATGTCCGACCTCGCCGGCTCGGGCGCGCCGGGCTCCGCCTCGAAGTACATCGCCGGGCACAGCGCCGTCAGCGAGCCGTGGTCGCTGTGCCAGCCACACCACGAGTCACGCGTGCGCGGCGTCGCGTCCTCGTTGATGGCGAAGTAGTAGAGCAGCCGCGCCTTGCACGCGCGCGACTCGCGAATCGTCCTCGCCAGCTCCCCGTCCGGCGTCAGCCGGTCCCCCAGCTTCGAGCGCACGTACCGGTCACACTGCTCCGCGACCAGCACCCCCACGTCCACCATCCGCTGCCCCAGCTTCATGAACGCGGGCCGCAGCTCCGGGAAGTCCGCGTCCGGCCACACGTTCGGGTGGTAGTTCTCCGGGTACTTCTCCACCAGCGCCGGGTCCGCCTGTGGCACGTCGTACTGCGGGTTGTTGTAGTACGAGCCCTTGAACTCATCGAACTGGCCGGGCTTCAGCAGCTCCTTCCCGTGGCTCCAGCCGAACGAGTAGCTGCTCCGCGCGTGGACGTACCGGTCCTTCACCTCGTTGGGGAGCGCCGCGAAGCGGAACCCGAGCGGCAAGAGGCCGTTGCGCAGCTCCGCCAGCCCCGGGATTCCACGGACCACCAGCAGGCCGATGCCGTCGGCCCCATATGCGCGCTCGATGGCGGCCGACAGGTCCTCGCCCGCCGCGAGCTTCGCGTAGTCCAGCACCACCACTCCGTCCTTCGTCTCGACCGCTTCGCTGCTCATCCCGAATGCCTCGTGTCTCCTCAACGGCGCCACACAGGCGTGGGCGCGCACGGGGTGGGCTCAAGTCCCCGTGACGATGGTGACAGCGCCCATACTGCCCGGTTTCCGAGTGCGCCCGCCACCCACTCTTCCGCCCAGGCGACGGAAGGTCCCTGCCTCCTCGCCTGCCTTCCCCGAGCCCCCACCTCCCGTGCGGCTCCCGGTGGACAGCCAGGGAATGCCTCCAGGCGCGTATCCCTTTCACACGGGAGGACGCCATCATGGAAAAGCAGCTCTACACCGGACAGGTCCGCACGCTGGGCGAGAGCATGGCTCGCAGCACCACGGAGGCCCACGCCTTCAAGATATTCATGGATGAGCCCCCCGAGCTGGGCGGCCGCAACGGCGCGCCCAGCCCGCTCGACTTCATCCTCGCCGCGCATGCGGGCTGCCTGAACTACATGACCTTCTTCATCGCGAAGGAGCTGGGCATCCCCGTCACCAGCACCGAAATCACCGTGCGCGGCTCACTCGACCCCGCGAAGTTCGCCGGCACCGACCGGAACGTGCGCGCCGGCTACCAGTCGCTCGACGTCACCCTCCTCATCAAGAGCCCCGCCAACGCCGACCAGATTGCGAAGCTCAAGAGCGAGGTCGAGGCGCGATGCCCCGTCAGCGACAACCTCGCGAACCCCACGCCCATCCACATCACCATGAAGACCGTGGCTTGAGCCTACGGCGCTGAAGCGCGGGGCGCCGGCCTCTCGGGCACGACGCGCGGCACGAGGAACAGCAGCCGCCCCTTCTGCTTCATCATGCCCGCGGCCAGCTCCGCGTCGGGGCCCGGGCCCCAGTAGACATCCACCCGGCCCGCGCCACGGATGGCCCCGCCCGTGTCCTGGTTGAGCATGAAGCGCGACAGCGGCACCCACCGCACCGTCCCGTCCGCGCCCTTCACGGGGCGCTCGGTGTGGATGAAGGCCAGCCCGCCCTTCGGGAACAGCCGCGCGTCCGTGGCGATGGAGCGTCCCGGCGTCACGGGCCTCCCGAGAGAGCCCTCCGACGCGCCGTTCAGGAAGCGGAAGAACACATACGACTCGTTGTAGTCGAGCACCCGCCCGCGCTGCGCCGGGTTCGCCGCCAGCCAGGAGCGCAGCGCCTGCATCGACATCGCCTCGCGCGGAATGGCGCCCTCCTGGATGAGCAGCGAGCCGATGCTCCGGTAGGGCCGCCCATTCGAGGCCGCATAGCCGATGCGGCGCTGGCTCCCATCGGAAAGCTTCAGCGTGCCGCTCCCCTGCACCTCCGTGAAGAAGAGCGCCACCGGGTCCTTCGCCCATGCCAGCTCCAGTCCCCGGCCCGCCAGCTTCCCGGCGCGAATCTCGCTCCGCGTCCAGTAGGGCACCACCTTCCGCCCGTCGAGCCGCCCGAAGACGCGCTCCGCCTTGAAGCGCTCCGCGAACGGCTCCAGGGGCACCTCGATGAGGTCCTGCGGGAGCCCGAGGATGGGCACCGTGTACTCGTCCGTCCGCGTGAGGCTCGCCTCGAGCGTGGGCTCGTAATAGCCGGTGAAGAGCACCTGGCCGTCCTCGCCTCCCGCGGCCTCCAGGGGCTCGAAGTCCTCCAGCACCCGCGCCGTCAGCTCCTCGGGAGACATGCCGTCGCGGATGCGCGAGTGCAGGCGCTCCAGCGCGGTGCGCAGCTCATAGGCGGTGACCTGGCGCGGCCCGTAGACGAAGCGCTCGTCCACGGGCCGCTTCCCCAGCCACACCAGGCTCTCGGTGATGGCGGCCCGCAGCGCCGCGGGCTCGCCGTCGTCCCGCAGCGGCAGGGAGCGGGAGAACTCGACCAGCGCGTCCTCGGGCTTCGTGACGGGAGCCCGGGTGGGACGCGGGCAGGCCGAGACGAAGAGGGCGCAGATGGCCAGGAGGAGGACTCGGGCGCGCGACGTGGGCATGGGCCCCGTACCTACCGCACCTGCCGGGCCCGCCGAAGCCCTCCCGAACACCCCTCCTGGGCAGAAAGAAGAATTGATCAAAACGTCGTCGCCGAGCGACCAAAGCCTTGCATGTGCGCCGTACGTCTATACGACTGCACCCCGCAGGCTCCCCGCCCCCGACGATGACGCGCCTCGGCTCCTTCTTCCTGCCCCTGGTCCTCTGCACAGCCTCCGCCCCGGCGCTCGCCACCCCGCGTTCCGAGGCCGGGGAAGCAAAGGTCCCCACCAGGTCACTCGTTCCTCCCGTCCCGGGTGAGAGCACCTCCGGGCCGCCATCCTCCGCGCCACTCGTCCCGCCCATCCTGCGGGAAGACGCCCCGGCGCGGCTGCCCGAGGGACTCCACCTCACCGCCCCCGTGGTCGTGGAGCTGGAGCTGACCGTGGACGAGGCCGGGGACGTCACCGGCGTGCGCCTCGTGGGTGACGCCCCGCCCGAGCTCGCCGCCGCCGCGCTGCATGCCGCCCCACGCCTGCGCTTCCACCCCGCCACCTCCGGCGGAGCGCCCGTCGCGGTGCGCCTGCCCTTCTCCTACCGCTTCGAGCCCCAGGCCCCCCAGGGCCCCCGCACGCTGCTCACCGGCCGCGTGCGGCAGAAGGGCACGCGCAAGCCGCTCGCGGGCGCCACGGTGCGCGCGGGCGAGGCCTCGGCGGAGACGGACGCCCAGGGCCTCTTCCGGCTGGAACCGCCCCCCGGAACCTCCGAGCTGAAAATCACCGCGCCCGGCCACCGCCTGCTCGTGCTGAAGGAGACGCTGGAGGAGCGCCAGCACCTGGACGTGCTCTACGCGCTGGAGCCGCTCTCGATAAACCCCTACGAGACGGTGGTGCGCGCGGACCGGCCCCGCACCGAGGTCTCCCGCGTCACCCTGCACGAGCAGGAGCTGCGCGAGGTGCCCGGCACCATGGGCGACCCCTTCCGCGTCATCATGCTGATGCCGGGCGTGACGACGCTCGCCTCGGGCCTCTCGTACCCCGTGGTGCGCGGCGTGCAGCCCTCCGCGAGCGCCTTCTCCGTGGACGGCGTGCGCGTGCCCTTCCTCTACCACCTGATGGTGGGCGGCGCGGTGGTCCACCCGGACTTCATCGACACGCTCGACTTCCAGGTGGGCGTGCCCTCCGCGCGCCACGGCAGCCTGCTGGGAGGCGCGGTGGACGCGCACGTGAGCCGGCCGCGCGAGGAGGGCGTGCGCGGCAGCGCCTACGCCGACCTCATCCACAGCGGCGTCTTCCTCGAAGTCCCCTTCACCGGGACGGGCACCACCGTCACCGCCGCCGCCCGCGTCAGCTACACCGGCCTCATCGTCACGCGCATCGCCAACAGCATCACCGGTCCGTCCTCGTACACGTCCCCGAATGGGCAGACGTACACGGACCCGGGCGAGCCCAAGGTCTACGCCGACTCCTGGGACTACCAGGCCCGGGTGGAGCAGCGCGTGGGCGAGGGACGGCTGCGGCTGCTCGCGCTGGGCACGTCGGACGCGGTGGGCCTGACGGCACGCACTCCCGAGCAGGACGCCGGTGGCGTGGGGCTCCTGTTCCACCGCGTGGATTTGCGCGGCCGTCACCCGTTCGCCGGTGGAGAGGCGGAGGCCGGACTGACGTATGGGTATGACCGGCTGGGCCTCAACTTCGCCCGGGGCGCGGACGCGCCCGGCAGCTACGAGCTGCGGCAGAGCAGCCTGGCGCTGCGCGCGAGCCACACCCGCGAGCTGTCCCCGGCGGCGGCGCTGGAGGTCTTCGGCCAGCTCGAGCGCCGCAGCGCGGACCTCATCGCCACGGGCCTCTTCCGCCCCGTGGGCCCCGTCGACGGGAAGGACGCCTACCACCGGCCGGGCATCCTGGCGACCTTCGCGGGCGTGGGCGCGCAGCTCACGCTGAGGCCCTCCGCGCGCTGGACGCTGGTGCCGGGCGTGCGGCTGGACAGCTACCACGGCTTCGGCCTCGACACGCACGTGGCCCTGGAGCCCCGGCTCGCGGTGCGCCATGCGCTCACGGACGCGCTCACCCTCAAGGCCGGCGCGGGCCTCTACCACCAGCCGGCCACCGTGCTGCTGCCCGTGCCCGCGGGGGAGATGCTCGCGCTGGAGCGCGGGCTGCAACGCGCGGTGCAGCTCTCCGCGGGCGCGGAGTGGCGGCCGGCCCCGGAGGTGGAGCTGTCCGCCGAGGCCTACTTCAACCCGCTGCTGCGCACGCTGGAGTTCAACTTCGAGGACGTGGTGAGCAACCTGCGCCGCCGCGGGCTGGAGGCCGAGGACGTCCAGGGCCGCGGCTACACCTACGGCCTGGGGCTGATGGCGCGCAGGCCGCTCGGGCGCCGCTGGTTCGGCTGGCTCACCTACGGCTTCAACCAGAGCAGGCGCTTCGAGCGCTACTCGAAGCTGGGGCCCAACGGAGAGGAGCTCGGGCAGGCGGAGGGCTACCTCCCCTATGCCTTCGAGCAGGCGCACTCGGTGAACGCCGCGCTCAGCTACCGCTTCGACTTCGTCACCCTGGGCGCGGTGGCGCACTTCAACACCGGCCGGCCGGAGTCCGGGCAGTTCGGCTACCGCACCCGGCGCGAGGGCACCACCGCGGACGGCGAGGCGGAGTGGATGCCCGTGAGCCGCGACGCCGTGGACCGGCTGCCACCGTTCTTCCGGCTCGACGTGCGCGCCTCGCGCTCCTGGGTGTTCGACAGCTTCGTGCTCGACGCATACCTGGATGTCTTCAACGTCACCGCGCGCAGCGAGGTGCTGACGCACGAGTACGGCTACGGGACGCCTCCCGACGCGCCCTCGGGGCTGAAGAAGTCGCGCATCGGCGTGCCGGTGATTCTGCCCACCCTCGGGGTGAAGGGGACCTTCTGACCATGCGCGTGCGCCTCTCGCGACTCCTGCCGCTCTGCGTGGCCCTGGGGGGCTGCGCGATGGAGCCCGATGACCCCATCTACCTCTCCGGCACCGCGCTGGAGGCGGACGGCACGCCGTGGCGCGGCGGGCCCCTCTCGTTGATGCGCCCGCGCAAGGTGAACATCCGCGTCAACGAGTACGGCGGTGAAGTCTGGGACACCCGCTACGAGCCCTGGGCCGAGGTGACTCCGGGCGAGGACGGCCTCTTCCTCCACCGGCTCAACGCGCGCGACACGGGCGCGGACAGGCTGGACCGTCCCCACCCGTGGGCGAGCCTCAACCTCTTCCAGCTCCACCTCCCCCCGAGGGAAGAGGGAGCGAGGGACTTCCTCGAGTTCGAGCTCATCCGAGACGCGGACGTGCCACCGCTGCGCGCGTGGGACAGCCACGTGCGTGCCCAGGAGGAAGCGGGCGGCGTCCGGCTGTCCTGGAACCCGGTGGTGCCCACGGCGGACATCCCGGAGCCGGAGTACTTCGTGCGGCTCCGGGGAGAGACGGGCCTGGCGTGGCGGGTCGTCGCGAGCAGCGGCGAGCCCTGGCTGCGCCCGGAGATGCTGGAGGACTTCACGGACGGGTTCGCGCACGTGCAGTCCTTCTCCCGGGGAGCCCGCGTCTGGTTCACGAGCACGCTGTATTACAGCGCCGTCTCCGAGGCGCCCCCGCTGCCGCTGCCCTTCGCGGGCCCGGTGCCCGCCAGCCGGGGCGCGGCCTGCGCCGTGGTGGAGACCCGGCCCATCACGCCGTGTCCCTTCACCGATGGCCGGCTCGAGCCGGTCCAGGTGCCCTTCTCCGGCAGCTCGCTGGCCCAGGACCTGTTCATCCTGCTGCGCGAGCCCGTGCGGCCCCGGCGGGTGCTCCTCCGGGGGCTCGACACCTCCTCGCACGCGGGCGAGGTGCTCCACGTGGAGGGCTCCGTGGACGGCAAGACGTGGATTCCGCTGGGGGACAGTGCGCCCTTCTCCCAGGCCCCCCAGAACCTGCACGTGGCCGACCCGGACACCGAGCGCGCCGTGGAGCGCTTCCTGGACGTGCCGCTCGCGCCGGATGCGCCTCCCGTGAGCCGCATCCGGCTGTGGCTGACGGCGCCCTGGACGGAATACCCGGGCGGGCCGCGGGGCAGGGGCTACTTCTCGTCGCTGCGCGAGGTGTCCGTCTTCGGCGCGCCCGCCATCGACTGAGCGCCCCTCCCCCGAGCCGGGCGCCTCAGATGAAGTAGTCGGGGAGGAGCTCCGCCCCGGGCACCATCTGGTACTTGGAGAAGTCCGTCACGCCCTCGGCGCGCAGCACGTCCTCGTCGATGCAGAAGTTGCCGGTGAACTGGCGGCTCGGCTTCGTGAGGATGGCGTAGGCCGCGTCCGCCATGACTTCAGGCGAGCGGCTGCCGCGGATGGTCTCATCGCCGCCCAGCAGGTTCTGCACGGCCGCGGTGGCGATGACGGTGCGCGGCCAGATGGCGTTGACGGCGATGCCCTCGTCCCGGAACTCCTCGGCCATGCCGAGCACGCACATGCTCATCCCGAACTTGGCCATGGTGTACGCGACGTGGGGCCCGAACCAGCGCGCCTCCATGTTGAGCGGCGGCGAGTTGTTGAGGATGTGCGGGTTGCTGGACTTCTTCAGGTACGGGATGCACGCCTGCGAGCACGCGAACGTGCCGCGCGTGTTGATGCCGTGCATGAGGTCGAACCGCTTCATCGGCGTCTCGAGCGTGCCCGTGAGGCTGATGGCGCTGGCGTTGTTCACCAGGATGTCGATGCCGCCGAACGTCTCCACCGCCTTCGCCACGGCGGCGGCAATCTGCTGCTCGTCGCGGATGTCCACGGCACAGGGCAGCGCCTTCCCGCCGGCCTTCTCGATTTCCTCCGCGGCCGTGTAGATGGTGCCGGGGAGCTTGGGGTGGGGCTCCGTCGTCTTCGCGGCGATGACGATGTTCGCGCCGTCCCGCGCGGCTCGCAGCGCGATGGCCTTGCCGATACCGCGGCTGGCTCCCGTGATGAACAGCGTCTTTCCCTTGAGGTCGGCCATGAGGGTCTTCTCCTGAGCTGAAGGCGGAGCACCGTACCACTGCTCAGCGCCGCTTCACGCGCTCCAGCTCGTCCACCAGCAGCTCCGACACCTTCCGCACACGGGGGATGTCGAGCGCCGACCTCGCGCACACCAGGTGCACCCGGCCCGTCGCGAATGGCCCCAGGTCCACGTCCAGCGGCACCAGCCCCCGGTCCCGGCTGAAGCGGTGCGTGAGGTTCGCCAGCACCATCGCCCCCACGCCCGCCTCCACCGCCGCCAGCATCACGAGGTAGTTGTCCGTGGTGAACACGGGAGTGAAGTCCGGGATGAAGGACTCGAGCTGGGGGTTGGGCGTCACCGACTCGAACGGTGGCGCCCAGGCCACCCAGGGAAGCTGCTGGAGCGTCGGCTTCCTGGGCAGCTTCGCCTTGAGCGCCTTCGAGACGAAGACGGCATTCTCCATCTCCAGCGTGTACACGAGCTTCAGGTCCGCGTTCGTCGGCGGCCGGGTGCGCAGGGCGAGGTCCGCCTCGCCGCGCGCCAGGTCGAGGTGCTGAATCGTGGACAGCACCTCCAGCCGCAGCCCGGGATGCTTCTGCGCCACGAAGCCCGCGAAGGGCGCGAGGAAGTCGAAGCTCGTATATGGGCTCGACGTCACGCGCACCAGGCCGCGGGGTGAGTTGTCCGCCGACTCCGCCGCGCGGTGCAGCTCCCCCGCCCACTCCGCCATCTTCTTCGCCGGCAGCACCAGCCGCTCCCCCGCCGCCGTCAGCGCCGCGCCGTCAGCGCTCCGGCGGAACAGCGTGGCCCCCACCGCGTACTCCAGCGCCGCCAGCCGGCGGCTCACGGTGGGCTGGCCGATGCGCAACAGCCGCGCCGCCCCGCTGAAGCTGCCCGTCTCCGCGATGGCCAGGAACAGCCGCGCGTCATCCCAGGAGATATCCATTTTCGTATGGCCCCATGACGGAATCGCCGTTTTCCATCCATTCTGGCATCGCTACCTTCCGCATGTCTCGACGCACTCACGGAGCCCGTCACACATGCGCCCCAGGATGATTGCCCTCTCCATCGCCGCCGCCCTCGCCGTCGCCAGTTCCGTCGGCTGCGCCGCCACCTCGCACGAGGCCCGGAAGTCCTCGCTCGGCGCGGCGCGCCCCACCGCGGGCCTGCTCGCGCTGCTGGACCAGCCCGGCCCGGTGGAGCTCGAAACCGTCAACTCCGCCGACTGGGTGGTGGAGCGCGGCGGCGTCATCAACCTCGACCACCCCACCGCGAAGGCGGCGGGACTGAAGAACGAGGACGAGCCCATCCAGGTCTTCTTCCACGCCCTCCGCCACCCGGAGCAGGGCCTGTTCATCGTGGACACCGGGGTGGAGACGGCGCTGCGGGACGCGCCGGAGAAGTCGGCCCTCAGCGGGATGGTGCGGAGCGCCATGAACATGGAGAAGCTGAAGGTGAACGCGCCGCTCGGTGAGTGGCTGGGCAGGCAGGCGCAGCCCCTGAAGGGCGTGTTCCTGACGCACCTGCACCTGGACCACGTCACCGGCATGGCCGACGTGCCGGCTGGCACGCCCGTGTACACCGGCCCCGGCGAGGCCTCCGCCCGGCAGTTCCTCTACCTCTTCGTGCAGGGCAGCACGGACCGCGCGCTCGCGGGCAAGCCCGCCCTGTCCGAGTGGACCTACTCCCACGAGCCTGGCGGCCTGTTCGACGGCGCGGTGGACATCTTCGGCGACGGCTCGGTGTGGGCGCTCTGGGTGCCGGGCCACACGCCGGGCAGCACCGCGTACCTGGTGCGCTCGACGAAGGGCCCGGTGCTGCTGGTGGGGGACGCCTGCCACACGCGCTGGGGCTGGGAGCACGACGTGGAGCCCGGCACCTTCACCGCCGACGGCCCCCGGGGCGTGGAGAGCTTCAAGAAGCTGCGCGCGTTCGCCGCGGCCCACCCCAACGTGGACGTGCGGCTGGGGCACCAGCACTGATGCCCGCCGTGCAGTCCGTGCGACGGGCCGTGCGACAGGCCGAGCATGCCCGGCCCACTGCCGCGCCGCGCCCTTGCGGCCCCCGGGGATTTGGAGCAGGAGGGGCCGGCCGTGATTGTCCGTCCCCGCCCCAGTCCCCTCCGTCTGTTGTTCGTCGTGCGCGGTACCATCCTGCCGCGCGTCCTGCCCCACGTGCTGGGCATCGCGGTGCTCGCCTGCATCGTCGTCTGGGCGTTCCGGCAGGGCGAGCCGCGGCTCCCCATCGCATCACCCGCGCCCCTGTCGCTGCTCGGCATCGCGCTCTCCATCTTCCTCGGGTTCCGGAACAACGCCTGCTACGACCGCTGGTGGGAGGCCCGGAAGCAGTGGGGCGCGCTGCTCATCGAGCTCCGCGAGTTCTCACACGAAGTCATCGCCCTGCTGGATGACGGCCGCGCCGAGTCGCCCGTCGCGGGGCGGCAGGCGGCGCGGCGGCTCGTGCACCGGAACATCGCCTTCGCGCACGCGCTCGCCGCGCACCTGCGCGGGCACGATGCCCGGGAGGACCTCTCCCGCCTCCTCCCGGAGCCGGAGTGCTCGCGCGTGCTGGCCAGCGGGAACCGCCCCAACGCCCTGCTGCGGGAGCACACCGGTGAGCTGGCCTCGCTGCGGCGGGAGGGCCGGCTCTCCGACATCACCTGGAACGCGCTGAACGCGCGGGTGCATGCCCTGATGGGCGTGCTCTGCGCCTGCGAGCGCATCCGCCTCACCCCGCTGCCCTTCACGTACACGGTGCTGCTCCACCGCACCGCGTACCTCTTCTGCCTGCTGCTCCCCTTCGGGCTCGCCGAGTCCCTGGGCTGGTTCACGCCCGTGCTCACCGCGATGATTGCCTACACCTTCTTCGGGCTGGACTGGTTGGGCGACGAGCTGGAGGAGCCCTTCGGGGATGCCCCCAACGACCTGCCCCTGTTCGCGCTCGCCCGCACGGCGGAAATCAACCTGCTGGAGGCGCTGGGCGAGCCCCAGCCCGAGCCGCTGCGCCCCCGGGACTTCATCCTCCGGTAGGTGCCACCTACGCGCGTGGGCCGCGCACCAGGGCCCTGGGCGTCACGCCGAGGATGCGCCGCATGCATCGCGCCATGTGACTCTGGTGCGAGAAGCCCGCTTCGAGCGCCACCTGCCCCGCGGGCAGCTTGCCCCGCAGGAGCAGGGTCCTCGCGCGCTCCACGCGCCGCTGGATGACGTACTCGTGCACCGGGACGCCCATGGAGCGTTTGAACAGCGTCTTCAGGTGCGACGCGCTGACTCCCGCGACACTGGCCAGCCGGGCGAGGGCGAGGTCCTTGTCCAGGTGCTCCTCGATGTATTCCGTCAGGCGCCGCCGCTGCGCCTGCGACAGTCCGCGCACGTGCTTCAGGGGCGCCGGGTAGCGGCCCAGCAGGTGGATGGAGAGCGCGAGACCCAGGCTCTCCGTGTAGAGCAACCCGCCCGGATGGCCCGCCTGCCGGTCCGCATCGAGCGCCCAGGCAATGTGCTCGATTTGCGGGTCCTTGAACTGGTGGCGCTGCTCCAACCCGGCGCGGTCCGGGTCCATGCCCATGTCCTCCGCGGCGCGCCGCAGGAGCGCCGGTGAGAGCCGCACCATGACGGAGGTGCTCGCATCGGTGTGCTCCCAGACGTCCGAGGTCCCCGCGGGGAGGAGGTCCACGTCGCCGCGTGTGTAGACGAAGCGATGGAAGCTGCAGGAGCCGTGCGTGGGCGCTCCCGCATGGACCTTCAGCCGGTGGTCCGGCAGGGGAGCGAGCTCCACCACGCCGGGCGGAATCGTATGGAGGTCCACACGCAGCCCCGTGCGGGCCCGTGCCGCGTCCTCCCGTGCCGCCACCGGACGTGCGCTGGCGCCGCCGGAGTACAGCGCGAGCGCCGCCTGCTTCTCCCTGCTCATGACGACCACTCCTCTCCACGAGGTTCCACCGGCCTCGCGGCGTCCGTCCATGACTTATGCCAACGAGCCCCTTCCTTTGCATCCGTTCGTGCTCTTCGCGCGTCCGAACGTGTGCGACGGCCGGGCCCACCGCTCCTATTCATCTGCCTGTCACAAGGAGGTGTTCATGGGCAGGTACACAGGGAAGAAGGCAGTGGTCATCGGTGGGACGCTCGGCATGGGGCTCGCGACGGTGAAGGCGCTCCTGGAGGAAGGCGCCGAGGTGCTCCTCACCGGCCGCCATGGGAAGAACCTGGAGGCGGTGCGGCGCGAGCTGGAGTCCCGGGCGCACGTGGTGGGCTCCGACGCGACAAACATGGCCGACATCGACGCGCTGGGCCGCATCGTCCAGGAGAAGCTCGGTGAGGTGGACTTCGTGTTCATCAACGCCGGTTTCTCGCGGATCGAGCCGCTCGAGCAGGTGACGGAGGCCGCCTACGACCAGACCTTCGGCGTCAACACGAAGGGCGCGTTCTTCACGGTGCAGCGGTTGGCGCCGCTCGTCCGGAAGGGCGGTTCGTTCGTCTTCACCACCTCCGTCGCGGATGCCGTGGGCTACCCCGGCCTGAGTGTCTACTCGGGGGCGAAGGCGGCGCTGCGGTCGTTCGCCCAGGGGTTCGCCGCGGAGCTGCTGCCGCGAGGCATCCGGGTGAACGCCGTGAGCCCCGGCTTCATCAAGACGCCCACCATGGGTGTCTCGGGTGTCTCCCCGGCGGACCTGGCGGCCTTCGAGCAGGAGGGCAACGCCGTCACCCCGATGAAGCGCATCGGCACCGTCGAGGAGGTCGCCCGCGCGGTGCTGTTCCTCGGCTTCGAAGCGACCTTCACCACCGGCGTCGAGCTGCTCGTCGATGGCGGCCTCACGCAGGTCCTCGTCCCGAATCACTAGAGCACTTCCGAAGTGCGAGCCGCTCGCGGCGAAGGGAGCCCGCATCGCGGAGACGGTTCGGCGCCGACGAGCAGACGCTCGCGACGGTGGAAATCCACGCCGGAGCGCTGCACCACGTGCTGGCCATCTGCCAGGAGCGCGGAATCCATCGCGCGGTGCCGGAGGCCTTCGACCAGCTCTTCCAGAAGGCCATCCAGGCCGGAGACGGGCAGGCGGACTTCGCCGCGCTCCACCGGTTCATGCGGCCGGCGTGAGCCCACCGGCTCGCGCCGCGCCCCACCCGGGCCGTTGAACGCGCCGGAAAATCCCCCGGAAAATTCACATCGGAAATGGCGTGCGTCTCCCTCCCCGGGGCGACGCCGCCACACGCCCCAGGGGAGCGCCGATGCCGACCATCCGGGTGATGAACTGGAACATCGAGCAACTGAGCTGGAACAAGATTCGCATCGACGGCATGGCCACCGCCATCGCGCGCACGGTGGTGGCCGAGGACATCGACATCCTGGTGCTGCTCGAGGTCAAGAAGACCCAGGTCCGGAACCTGATGGACCGGCTCACGACGGCGCTGAACGCGGCGGCCAGGGCCGCACAGAACGCGCAGAACGCACCGACCTACACATGGTTCCTGTCCCATGAGACGGGCTGCGAGTTCTATGGCTTCATCGTGCGGGACCTGGGGCTGATACGGCCCCTGACCCTGCCCGCGCCCGCCGCGGGGACGCCCCCCATGGGGACGCAGGCCCACCCGCTGACGAACTTGAAGGCGGTGCGCTGGAGCACGTGGCCCAACAACAACAACTGGGGCCAGATGCCTCAACTGCCGAACGCCCGGCCGCAGCTGCCCCTGTGCAACGCGTTCGCCCAGCGCCCCATGCAGCGCGCCGCCACCCGGCAGAACTTCGGAGGTCTGCCCCTGGCCAACGGGGGCTACTCGCTGGGCCGGGGCTACCGGATGCCCGGCCTGGCGCTCTTCAAGGTGCACTCGCCCACTAGCAATACGGACTACATCCTCCCCATCGTCTGCTGCCACTACGCGGCGGTGCGCGGCAGCACGACCCGCAACGGCCTGGCGCAGGCGCAGGTGGCCAAGCTCCCCTTCCTGCACATCTCCCAGCTCTACGCCTGGGAGCAGAACCTCAACGTCAACCGCGCGCAGAATCCCCCGCCCGTCTCCGACTACCTGGATGTCGATGGCCAGCCGGTGCTGGTGCGAAACATCCTCTTCACCGGGGACTTCAACATCGACTTCCTGCAGAACGCGAACACGCCGCAGGCGAGCTTCCTCCAGAGCACGAACCGCAACGCCTACGACGCCCTCACGCCGACGCAGCAGCAGGGCGGCTCGGCGAACCCCGCCGCCCAGGCCGGCAATGCGCCCCAGGGCAACGCCCCCGGCGTGCCCTTCAACCCGCTCCCACCGGCGCCCCTCACCAGCGACATCCTGAGCCAGCGGCTCAAAGCGGCCGTGACGACGGAAGCCACCATCCTCCGCGACTACAAGTCCGACAGCCCCGGCGACACGTCGAGTACCCACACCATCCGGGGCGCCGCCTTCGACAACTTCTTCTACGGCGGCGCGCAGGTCCGCAACGCGACTCCAGCCTTCGGCACCAACGGCGTGGACTCGGGCAAGGTCGTCGACATCGCGGCCAACATCGTCCAGACGGGGGCGCCGCTCAACGCGGGGCAGATTGACGTGTCCGCCATCGCCACCCACTACGCCACCTCCGACAGGACGAAGGACGCCGACCTCGCCCTCAACCTCCAGCGGCAGGCGAACACGAACCATCCGCTGAGCGTCACCGACCGCTGGATTGGCGCGAACCTGGTGAGCGACCACCTGCCCGTCGTGCTCGCGTTCCCCTGCCCCTGAGCGGCGCGGCCGTCTTCCCCTTCCTTTCGAACAGGAGCGACCCATGCTCGCCATGGCTCCCATCGACGTTCCAACGCTCAAGGCGCGAATCTCCTCCGCGCTCGCGTCCTCTCCCTTCCAGGTCAGCGGCACCGGGCTCCAGTCGGAGCCCCTCACCCGCCTGCTCGTGAGCCACCTCGGCGCGGACAGCCTCGCGCTGGACGGCGCGAGCAGGACGGCCGAGACGGACACCTCCATCACCGTGAGCGGCAAGCTCGCGAAGCCGTACCGCGGGCTGTCCGGCCTCCAGGCGGTGGCCACCTTCACCGTCGCGGACGGCGTGGCGCACCTCTCGCTTCGATTGACGGGGCTGCCCTCCGGCTGGAAGCCCTCGGACACGTTCTCCGCGCTCAAGGGCACGCACTTCGACCTGTTCTCCTACGCCGCGCCCGAGCTGGGCCTCGCCTCCTCGGGCGCGCCGGTGCTGCCCTCGGACTTCGCGGCCCGCTTCGGCTTCGTGCCGGCCTCGCTCACGCTCCAGGAGAAGCAGGTGCCGGGGCTGAGCCTGAAGGCCACGCTCTCGCCGCTGCCCGCGCTGAAGGACCTGTCCTGGCTGATGGGAGGCGGCTCGCGCTGGGACGTCACCGGCGCCATCGTCCTCAACGGAGAGCTGCCGAGCCTCTGCCTGCGCTCCGCCCCCCAGGCGCCGCTGCGCCTCGCGGGCTACGACATCCCCTTCGCCCTGAGCCTCGCCAGCGCGCCCGTCGAGCCGAAGGATGGCAAGCCTCCGAGCTTCGTCACCTCCTGCGTGCGGCTCGAAGCGGCGGTGTCGAAGGACGTCGGCGCCGCGCAGCCGCTGCGGATTCCCCTGGCCGTGCGGCTCCACTCGCGCGAGCTGGACGTGCTCACCATCGAGAGCGAGCTGTCTCCGGGACAGGGCCTCTCCTTCTCACAGCTTCCGCACCTGCTCGGAGGAGAGTCGCTGGCGGGGCTCGTGCCGGACAGCCTCCCGGCGCTCGATGACCTCCAGCTCCGGGGACTCAGCCTGTCGGTGGCGCCCCGGAGCCAGAAGCTGGTCTCGCTCGGCGTGACGGTGGCCTACAGCCAGCCCGACCCCTGGGAGGTGCTCGATGGGCTGCTCACCTTCGAGCAGCTCGCCGTCACCTTCACGTATTTCCCCTCGGGCTCCAGCCGCGTCACCGCCGAGGTGGAGTGCCTGGCCACGCTGGGCGGCGACCTCCTGAATGCCTCCATCGAGCTGCCCTCGCTGGGCTTCGCCTGCGAGCTGCTGCCAGGGAGCACGGTCGACATCGCCGAGGCCGTGAAGAGCATCGCGGGTGACTCCATCTCGATGGGGCAGATGCGGTGCACGGAGCTGAAGCTCTTCGGCAACGTGAGCAGCAGGGAGTACCGCCTGCAAGGCACCCTCACGGATGACTGGTCGTTCTCTCTGGGCAGCACGCCGCTGGTGCTGACCGGCATCTCCCTGGACCTGGACTACGCGCCGGGCCGGGGCGGCGCGGGCGAGGTCGTCGGCAACTTCTCCATCGCCGGCACGGAGCTGATGGTCGCCGCCGAGTACGAGGGCACCGGCCTGGGCTGGACGTTCTCCGGCGGCACGGTGGGCGAGCAGAACATCTCCCTCACGACCCTGATGAGCGAGGCGCTCGACCTCTTCGGCCTCTCGCTGCCGGCCAACGCGCCGGAGATGACGCTGCGCAACCTCAACCTGTCCTTCAACACCGCGAGCAGGAGCTTCAGCCTCCGGGCGCTCAGCGCCACGGAGCTGCTGGGCACGACGCTCGACCTCGGCGTCGAGCTGGGGATGTCGCGCACGGTGGAGGGGGCATCGACGAAGACGTTCCGGGGCTACCTCTGGCTGGCTGGCAACGCCTTCATGCTGGACTACCTCAACACCCCGCAGACGAAGACGCTCCACGCCACGTGGATGCTCCAGGACCCGAAGGAGCGACTGGGCGTGGACGACCTCGCCCGGGCGCTGGGCCTCACGCCGCCCGCCCTTCCCGGCGACCTGGACGTGGGGCTCACCTCCGCGTCGCTCACCTATACGTCGGCCTCGAGCACGACTCCGGGCACGGGGGCGGGCTCGCCTCAGGGCACGGCTCAGAGCCAGCTCCGGGTGCAGGGCACCCTCGGCGCCTCGTGGAAGCTGAGGTTCGGCGGCGGAGCCCCGGTGGAGCTGCGGAACATCACCGTGGGGCTCGACAGCGGGCCCACGCGGCAGCTCACGGGCCGGTTCGGCGGCACGCTGGAGGTGCTGGGCGCGAAGACGACCTTCCAGCTCGCGGTGCCGGGCTCCTTCCGCGTCGCCGCGTCCCTGCCCCGATTCGAGGTGGACCTGCCGGCCATCATCTCGGACCTCGCGGGCAGCGGCTTCGACCTGCCGGACTGGTTCCCCTCCTTCACGCTCCCCCAGACGGAGCTGTTCGTGGAGCAGCGCACGGACGCGGGCGCCTCCACCTTCAGCTTCGGCCTGTATGCGCGTCCCGAGGCGCTGGGTGTCATCGCGTTGCAGGTGTTGCGCACCAACGGGAAGTGGGGCTTCGCGGCGGGGCTGAACCTGGACATGCTCCGGATGTCGGACATCCCGGGCCTGGACGTGCTCGCGCCGTTCGACGAGGTGTTCCAGTTCGAGAAGCTGCTCCTCGCGGTCGCCACGCACACGTTGCCCGGGTACACCTTCCCGGACTCGAAGACGCTGGCGAACCCCACGCTCCAGGCGAGCCCCGTCACTCTTCCGGCGCAGGCGGGCGGGCAGCTCCAGGAGGGCTTCAACCTCTACTCGCGGATGCGGTTCGGCGGTGACGAGACGGCGAACATCCTCCGGAAGTTCCTGGGCGTGCCGGTGGACGGCACGCTCGACATCTCGCTCCAGATTGGGAGGGACCCGAAGAAGAATTCGCGGCTGTCCGCGGCCGTGGCGTGCGACATCGACAAGAACACGCGGCTCACCGGCAGCTTCGGCGCCATGATGGAGGGCGGCGTCTTCGGGCTCTTCCTCAACGGGCTCGTGACGACGAAGGTGGAGGGCCAGCCGCTCACCTTCGACGTGAAGATGTCCGCGGTGCCCCTGGGCGTGTACCTCACCGGCACGATGAGGGGGACGCTGTCGTTCTCCTCCGTCAAGCTGACGAACCTGGCCCTCATGGTGGGCATCAACACCCAGGCCATCCCCACGCTGGGCATCGCCGCGACGGTCGACGTGGCCAGCTTCAACAGCTCCATCGCGGTGCTGTTCGACTCGGTCAACCCGGGCCGCAGCATGTTCGCCGGCGCGGTGAGCGAGCTGACGTTGCATGACGTCGTCACCACCATCGCCGGCGCGCCGGTGCCCTCGGTGATGAGCAAGGTCCTGACGGGCTTCGGCCTGCACGGAACGCGCACCTTCCAGCTTCCCGACTCGGTGGCGGCGGCGCTCGACTCGCGGGACCTGGCCACCGTGGCCGACGCCTTCCAGCAGCACGGCCAGGTGCGCATCCCGAGCGGGCACCAGTCCGTACTGCTGACGGTGAACGCGCGCGGCCGGGCCTGGCACCTCACGGACCTGACCACGATGACGCACTACGAGCTGAAGCGTGACGGGACGAACATCCGCGTCTCGCTCCAGCCGCAAATCTACTGCGCGCCGCAGGCCACCACGATTGGGGCGCTCTCCTTCCCCATGGGCTTCCAGGTGCACGGCGGCCTGGAGTTCTTCGGACTGCGCGCCGAGACGGACGTCATCGTCAATCCCATGAAGGGCATCGCGGTGGACGTGGACGTGGAGCCGCTCATCATCGGCAAGCGCGAGTTCCTCTCCATCACCGGCTACAAGGGCAAGAGCCACCCGCGCCTGTCGCTCTCCACCTTCACGCAGCCACAGCTCGAGGCGGACTTCCGGGAGCCGCACGCCTTCCTCTCCGCCGGCGTCAAGCTGCTGGGCCTGGAGGTGGCGGGCCTGCTCATCTCCATCTCGGACCAGGGCTTCGCCTTCGGGCTGACGGAGCGGCCGAGCACGACGCTGAGCTACGAGCTGAAGGCCCGGTTCAAGGACCCGAGCGACTTCACCTGCGGGGGCCGCGCGGAGGCCGGCATCGACACGACGCTGGACCTGGGAGCGCTGGGCACGCTCAGGCTGGAGACCCGGGTCGACGGGAAGCTCGACCTGGGCTACTCGGGCGGCAAGCTCTGGGCCCGGTGCACCGGCGAGTTCAGGTTCCAGGGACAGCGGTTCAACATCGCCACGTTCGACCTCGCCATCAAGGACGACACCCTGCTGGCGCTGGGGAAGGACCTCCAGGACAAGGCGGAGGCGCTCGTCCGGAAGTTCCTGGAGCAGGGGACGGCGTGGCTGGAGTGGGTGCGCCAGGGCGCCATCCTCGGGTTCGAGACCGCCGAGGCCGTCGCGGATGTGCTGATGAACCAGTTCCGCCAGACTCCGGAGGCCGCGGCCCGGGGCCTTCGCCTGCTCAACCACACTGGCGCCGAGGCCGCGCAGGCGCTGGAGACCATCTACGGTATCGGCGGCGACGCGGCGGGCGTGGCGATGAAGGCCGCGGGCTACAGCTCCAAGCAGATCGCCACCGGCCTGAGGACCGCGTACGGCTGGTCGGCGACACACACCGCCCGGTTCATGAAGGACACGCTGAAGTACGGGGACGACACCGTCAAGGCAGCCCTCGATGCCGCCGGGTATGCGGACAAAGAAATCAAGAAGGCGATGAAGACCGTCTTCGACTGGTTCAAGGACCTCTTCGACCTGTGACGCAAGGGGCGGCGGGCTGGCGTCAGCGCTATCAAGAACTGTTGGCGGTGAATCTTCGAACAGGCTGTCTGCAGCCTGTTTCGGAGGGTCCGACTGCATCGGGACGTCTCACGCGAAACAAGCGCTCACCGATTGCGGCACGCAGCGAAGGTGTTCTCATGCCCGTGGCCACGAGGTAGCGTGCGCCTCCCCACGCCATGACGAAATCACGTGCCCTCTGGCTGGTGCCGCTCGTGCAGACCGTGCACAACGTCGAGGAGGCGCTGGGGATGCACCGGGTGCTGCTACTGCTCCAGGACGCGGATGAGTCCTGCCATGGAGCCGCCTCGACCATGCGGTAGCCACAACGGTAACTCGGCATGTTCGGAGTGCGGGAGACCGAGGACCCACGAAGCCCCAGGCCCTGTCTCCCATGCCACGACTTCTCGCCATGTCAGCCTCCCCGGGCCACCATGCGCGGCATGGAGCGTCCGTTCCGCGAGGCCCGCCACGAGCTCACCACGCATGGGCCCCGCTTCTCTACCTTGTCAGCCCCCCGCCCGGGCCGCCATGCGCGGAATGGAGCCTCCGTTCCGCACGGCCCGTGCAGCCCGCACCGCTTCATCAACCTGACCTCTCCCGCCTTGTCACCCGCCCTGGGCCGCCAGCGTGGAATGGAGCCTCCGTTCCGCATGACCCGCCGGGTCCTCGCTGGTGGCGGACCCCAGCCTCCCCGCCATGTCAGACCCCTGAGGTGGACACCATGCCGCGGGAGGAGCGCTCCTTTCAGCGGAGCATCGCCCTGGGGGCGAGGGAGAGGGGAAGGGGTATGTGGACGGCGGAGCAGCTGTACCTCATGAGCGCGGGACTCGGCGGCGGTGATGGCGCTGCGGGGCTACGGCAACGTGCGGGCCGAGGAGATGGCACGGGCCGCGGGCACGCCTCCTTCTGGGGCGGTGAGGACGGAAGACTTCGAGCCTGGAGGCACCGGCACGCTTGCGCCTGTCGCGGAGCACGTCGAGGCCGAGAGGACTGGCGGCCCCGCGTTGGCCATCGGTGCTGCATCGCCAGAGGTGCCCGTCTCTGACGGAGTGGTGCCGGGTCATGCTCTCCGAGAAAGCGACGCACTCTCAATGGTCCGTGCAACGCGAGGGCATTCATCGAGGGCCGCCCCCGTTCGCGACTTCTCCGATGCACCGCCATGGCCCAGGCACCGCCAGGCGGCGCCCTGCCTCGTGCGAAGCCCGACCGCGCCACGAATGAGTCCCGAGCGCAGCGCAGCCCCGCTCCCGTGCGCGGACTGCCGCCACCGTCCCCCTGCCGCAGTTCCTGCTCGTCCTGGGACTGGTGACGGTGCTGCCCTACGCCGTCGCACTGTGGGCGGACCTGGAGCGGGAGCGAGGGCCGGCGACGTACGCCCTGCTGACCTACCAGGTGACGATGACCTTCAACGTCCTGTCCCACGTGGGCTCGACGGTGGTGCTCGGTGAGTACGCGCCAGGAGTCGTCACGGCGCGGCTCCTCTACGTGCCCCTGTCCGTGTACCTGCTGCCCCACGCGGCCCGTGAGCGGTGGGTGCGGCCTCGGGACTGGACCTGGAGGGTGGCCGTGGCGCTGGTGCTGCACGGCCCGGTGCTTCTCGGACTCATGGCGCTCGTGGAGCGGGTGACGCGCGCCTGGGATTGAGTCCGCCCGGCGGTGCCCGCTCAGTCCAGCAGGTGCGGGTTGCGCAGGATGAGCAGCCCCGCCTGCACGGTGGCGGTGTAGTCGTTGAGCTTGCCGGCGCCGGCGAGCGCCGTCACGTCCCGGCTGCCCGTCTGGGCAATCACCCCGTCCACCCACTTCTCGCCCTGGTTGTACGCGGCGAACGCCAGCCGCCAGTCGCCGTAGCGCGCGTGCAGGTCGGACAGCAGCGCCGCGGCGGCCTGCGTCTCGCGCGTCACGTCCAGCCGCTCGTCCTTCGTGGCGCTCACCTCCAGGCCGTAGCGCCGCGCCGTGTCCGGGATGAACATCCACACGCCCGCGCCGCGCAGGCCCGGGGCCAGGGACGGATTCGTGGAGGTCTCCGGCATGTTCGTCACCGCCGACTCCACCACCGCCACGGCCAGCAGCCCCTCGGGAAGGCGCTTCGCGCGCAGGCCCGCCAGCAGCGCCTCCCGCTGCGCGCCCAGGTTGGTCAGCGCGCGCTTCATGAAGGCGCGCCCCTTCTCCGTACCGATGAGCCGGTTGACCTGCGCCACCACCTGCGCGTCCACCACCACCGGCACGTCTCCGGACGGCTGGCTGGACTCGGCGAGCGCCTTCGCCTCCGCCAGCGTCACCGTGCGGCCACGCGCCGCGTTCTGGGCCAGCGTCGACAGGGGAAGGAGGACCAGGGAGAGCGCGGCCAGCAGCGCCGCGGCGCCGTGGGCGCGGAAGGGACGGGGTTGGAACAGCATCTGGATTCTCCTCGTGGTGGGGTGGGACATGCCGGTGGCTCCGGCGGGAAGGGGCGGCGCGCCCGGAAGCGAGAGCGCTGCTTGAAGAAGGCAACGCGCGTAGGCGTGCGCCTGGGCCCGGCCGCTGGCCACCAGCGCCTCGTCACACGCCAACTCCTGGAGCGACGCGAGCCAGCGAGACAGCAGGTGAGCCGCCGGGTGCCAGAAGAACGCGCCGGTGAGCAGCAGCCGCGCGAAGGCCAGGTGCGTGTCGCGCTGGCGGTGGTGCTGCAACTCGTGCAGCACCGTGAGGCGGAAGGACTCCGCGTCCCCCAGCACCGACGGAGGCACCACCACCCACGCGGAGCGCCGGCCCTGGCGGCGCGGGAACCACGCGGAGAAGGCCGGCGTGCCCTCCTCCCCCAGCGCCACCACGACGCGCCCCACGCCTCGCACGCGAGGCAGGGACTCCAGGCCGCGCAGCAGCCGGCGGTGACGCACCAGCGCACGCGCGGTGAAGAGGGCCGCGCCCACGGCCAGCCCGAGGGCGACCAGCGGCAGCACCGGCGGCAATGACGGCGCCGTGTCCCGAGGCTGGGGGGAGACTCGAGCCGCGGGAGCATTCCACGCGGGCGCGGGGAGACGCCCCGCATGGCGCGCCACCGAGCGCTCGAAGGTGAAGAGCGGCCCGGCCGGAGCGAGCGCATGCGCGCCCGTGGCCAGCAGCGGCAGCACGAGCGCCAGCAGCAGCGCCCCCCGCCCCACGCGCAGCGACTGGCGCGCGGACAGCGGCCTTCCCAGCCACGCGAGCAGGGCCAGCGAGAGCCGCGCCAGCAGCAGCGCCACCGGCAGCAGCAGCGCCACCGCCACATAGAAGGATGCGAGCTCTCGAAGGGCCGCGCTCATGGCTTGCCCCCCTTCGCCTTGAGCAGCTTGCGAATCTGCTCCACCTCCTCGGGCGCCAGCGGCACGGCCTCCACCAGCCGCGCCACCAGCGCGGACGGGGTGCCCTCGAAGAGGGTGTCCACCAGGTGGCGCACGCTCTGCGCCTCGTAGGCCTCGCGAGGCAGTTCCGCCGAGTACAGGTGCCCGCGGCCCTGCTTGCGGCTGCGCACCACGCCCTTCTGCTCCAGAATCCGCAGAACGGTGGACACCGAGGTGTACGCGAGCGCGCGCTCCGGCGGCAGCGCGGCGAGCACGTCCGCCACGCTCACCTCGCCGAGTCTCCACACGATGTGCATCAGCTCGAGCTCCACCGGCGTCAACGGCCGGGGCGCTTCGGGCTCGGGTTTGCTGGCCACGTGAGTTCCTCCGTGGCCAGCAAACTACTAAGACCTTAGTTGTTCGTCAACTAAGCCCTTAGTTGATTCTCTCCGGCGGACTGTCCCGCGGCTCACACCCCGAGCGCGGAGCGCAGCTCCGGGAGGTGCTGAGCCTTCACCGCGCCGAAGACGAAGCGGTCCGGGCGCAGCACCACCACGTCGGCGGCGTGGCGCGAGAACCACTCCGTGAGCTTCCCGGTGACGTCCACCAGGGCGGGGGCCTCGGCCTTCGGCTCCTCCCGCGCGGAGCGGAACGTCACCAACCGGCCGCCCAGGGACTCCGCCAGCTCGCGCGCCGCGGCCAGCTCCGCCGCCGGGGCGTCCCACCGGCACAGCACCGTGAAGTCGTTGCCGAGGGTGTCGTCGAGCAGCACCTCCTCGCCCGACTGCAGCCGCACCCGGGGCTGGATGAAGTACGAGCCCTCCGGGGCCTTGGGGTCCACCTTCGGACCGCCGAAGTAGTAGCCCTCGGCGTGGAGCGGCGGCCGCTTGAACTCGAAGCCCTGGATGAAGCGGCGCACGCGGGGGATGCGCTGGAGGGCGCGCATGAACACGTCGCGGGCCGTGGCCACCACCGGGTTGCGCGCCATGAAGAGGTGCCCCACGCTCACACACAGCTTCTGAATCTCCGCCACGTGCGGGCGGCGCTCCTGCTCGTAGGTGTCCAGCAGCGAGTCCGGCGCCTGCCCGTGCAGCACCCGCTTCAGCTTCCAGGCGAGGTTCGCCGCGTCGCGCATGCCGGACACGAGGCCCTGCCCCATGAAGGGCGGCATGGTGTGCGCCGCGTCTCCCATCAGGAAGACATTCCCATCCCGCCAGCGCGCCGCGTTGAGGCAGTGGAAGACGTACACCTGGGCGCGCTCGATGCGCACCCGCGCCGGGTCGATATAGGGGGCGATGAGCCCGGCGATGGTCTCAGGCTTCTCGAGGTGTTCGCGCGTCTCGCCGGGCATCATCATGAACTCCCACCGGAGCTGGTTCTTCGCGCCGGTGGCGATGAAAGCGGGGCGCTTCGGGTCGCACACGAAGCGGCAGAGGTCCGGGGCCGGGCCGTCGATGGTGCCCGACACCGCCAGCCAGCTCTCGCCGTAGGACTTGCCGGACATCGGGATGCCCAGCGCCTTGCGCACCGAGCTGCGCGCGCCGTCACACGCCAGCAGGTACCGCCCGCGGACGGTGTGCAGCTCGCCGGTGGCCACCTCGCGGTAGCGCACCGTCACCCCGCGCGCGTCCTGCTCCACGCTGTCGACGGCCATGCCCTGCCGCAGCTCCACGTGCGGGAAGCGCTTGAAGCCGTCCCGCAGCGCCCCCTCCACCAGGGGCTGGTGGAAGAACCACAGCGGCGTGTGCCCGAAGCCGAAGTCGGCGTCGCCCGTGTGCACCTCCGCGAAGCGCTTGCCGGTGCCGCCCACGTACTCCGCGAAGCGCGTCTCCTTCATGTCCTTCTGGAGTAGCTCCAGCAACCCGGTGGCCTGGTAGATGCGGAGCCCCTCGTCGTCGCACGAGAAGGCCCGCGGCTCGCCGTGGGGCGCCATGTCACGCTCCAGCAACAGCGTCCGCACCCCCATCTGTCCGAGCAGATTCCCAGTCAGCGCCCCCACCGGCCCGCAGCCACTGATGATGACATCCACCTGCATTTCGGCCTGCTGGTTGTCACAACCCACGGGAGCCTCCTCGGGCAATCTCACGCGTATTGATTAACCAAAGGGTGTGACCACGCTGTGACCGCGTTCACAGGTCTTTCCGACATCCGCCCAGAGTGGAGAGCTGCCGCAGGGCAGAAAACCCACATGACAAGGATTGTCACCGCTGGGGCAACCACAACCCGCGAGGAGGGCCCGGTGAGACGTGCTACGTTCCCCTGCCTCCCAACCAGGGGGGCCTGGGGAGGACATGGCAGGTAACGAGGTGGCAGACACGCGAGGTGTCCGCCTGGAGCTGCTGGGTGAGGCGCGGCTCCGGAGCGGTGACGCGCTCATTCCGCTGGAGCGCCGCACGGCCGGCGTGCTCGCGTGGCTCGCGCTGGAGGGGCCCCACCCCAAGTACCGGCTCGCGGGACTCCTCTGGGCGGAGTCCAGCGAGGCGACGGCGCGCAACAACATGCGACAGCTCTTGCGGCGGCTGAGGCTCGCGTGCGGAGTGGAGTTGGTGCAGGGCACGGACGTGCTCTCCCTCTGTGAGCGCGTCTCCACCGATGCCACCGAGTTGCAGGCGCACGTGCTCGCGGGGCGCCACACCCAGGCCCTGGCGATGGACGGCGTGCTGCTGGGCGCGCTGGAGTACGAGGACTGCACCGAGTTCCAGCGGTGGCTGGAGGGCGCGCGCGAGCGGCTGGACAAGCTGCGGCGCCGGGCCGCGGCGCTGGAGTCGGAGGCGCGGGAGCGGCGGGGGGACCTGCCCGGAGCGCTCGCGCTGGCGGAGCAGCTGCTGAGCATGGACCCGTACTCGGAGGAGTCGTGGCGCCGGCTGATGCGGCTGCACTACGTGGCCGGGGACCGCATGGCCGCGCTCAACACCTTCGAGCGGTGCCGCCGCATGCTGCGCGAGGAGCTGGACACCACGCCGCTGCCGGAGACGCTGGCGCTGGCGCGGGAAATCGAGCGCGGCCCGAAGGCGTCGACGCCCGCGGCGCCTCCGAAGCCGAAGCTGCCGCTCTCCGTGCTCCGTCCGCCGGTGCTGGTGGGGCGCGAGCGCGAGTGGGCGCGGATGGAGGCGGCGTGGGAGGCGGGGCAGACCATCTTCCTCGCGGGCGAGCCCGGTGTGGGCAAGACGCGCCTGGCGCATGACTTCGCCGCGTCGCGCGGCACGCACCTCATCCTGGAGGCGCGGCCCGGGGAGCTGAACGTGCCGTACGCCTCGCACGTGCGGCTGGTGCGGCAGCTGCTGGCGAAGGTGCCGGACCCGAAGCTGGAGCCCTGGGTGCGGCGCGAGCTGGCGCGCCTCCTGCCCGACATGGCCGGGCCGGAAGGGCCGCCCCCGCCCATGGCGGACGAGGCGGACCGCAGCCGCTTCCTCGAGGCGCACTGCGAGCTCGTGTACCAGCTCTGCGCCGGCGTGGACGCGCTCGTCGCGGACGACCTGCAGTTCATGGACTCGGCGACGGCGGAGTTCGCGGTGCTCATGCTGTCGCGCCGCCACGCGCCCGGGCCGGGGGGACGCTTCCCGCGCTTCATCGACACCTACCGCAGCGACGAGCTGTCGCCCCAGGCGCACGCCTGCGTGCAGCAGCTGGTGGTGGCGGGGCTGGCCGTCGTCATCGAGCTGGAGCCGCTGGTGCCGGACGCGGTGGGCGCGCTGCTCAACACCCTGGACCTTCCCGGCGCGGCGAGGCTGGCTCCGGACGTGTCGCGGCACACCGGGGGCAATCCGCTCTTCATCACCGAGACGCTCAAGCACCTGCTGGAGACGGGCGGGCTGGAGCGCGGCTGGCCCGAGCATGTCCCGCCTTCCGGGCGTGGGCGGCAGTTGCTCCAGCAGCGCCTGGAGCGGCTGACTCCGGCGGCCTTGCAGGTGGCCCGGCTGGCGGCGCTGGCCCGGCAGTCCTTCGGGCTGGAGCTGGCCAGCGAGGTGCTGGAGATGCCGGCGCTCGCGCTCGCCACGCACCTGGCGGAGCTGGAGGGGGCGCAGATTTTCCGGGATGAGCGCTTCACGCACGACCTGCTCTTCGAGGTGGTGCGCGAGGGCGTGCCGCGCTCGCTGGCGTCCCTGCTGCATCGCCGGCTGGCGGTGGCGCTGGAGCTGCGCAAGGCGGCGCCGGCGGTGGTGGCGCAGCACTGGGTGGAGGGCCATGAGCCCCTGCGCGCCGTGCCCTTCCTGGTGGCCGCCGCCCAGTCCGAGGCCGCGGCGCTGCGTCACCTGGAGGCCGCGCTGCTGTACCACCGCGCCGCCGCGCTGCTGGAGGAGACGGGCAACTCCGAGGAGGCCGCGCGCGTGAGGGCCCGGGCCCGGGGGATTCCCAGCGCGTAGTGCGCGTGGGAGGCCCGCGATGGTGGAGCAATGACAAACACGCACCGCCGGATATAATCGCAATCCCTTACAGCTCTTGCGGGAAGCCAGGACACGCGATTGGCTCGACGCACCGCGGAAGAGTCACCCCGGCCTCCCCGTGGCGTAGTGGCTTCCCACGAGTCCGAACACTTTTCTCGTACCGCGGGACATGGGTCTGATGTGAGCCGCACACGGCATCGCCCGGATGGTCAGGTGCCTGCCCGGCTGTCGGTGCGAATTCTCAGAGCATGGCTACGACGATCGAACATGCGGGTTTCCACAAGGTAACGGCGCTGCACCCCGAGGAGCATGAGCTGATGGCTCCTGAACAACTGGCGATGACGCCGCAGTCCGCGGCCCGGCTGAGGCAGAAGGCGAGCCACTGGCTCACGCGCGCGCAGAAGGAGTTTCACGACGCCGTCTTCGCTCGCGACGGCTCCGAGGAAGGCAAGGACCGCTACGCGAGCGCGCGGGCGGAGCTCGACTCGGCCGAGGCCTGGGCCCTGCGCGTCGCCGAGGCTGTCTCGCTGTTGAGGGATTGAGCACGGCACTCGCGTCCGGTGAGCCGCACGCGAGCGGTCACCGGCGCGAGCGGGCGTTCAGCGAGCCCCTTCGCGCTGACACTCCCCACTCTGACGAGCGCGTGCCTTCACCTCGCAGGAAGAAGAAAGCACCTTGTCCGAAGGCACGCAGGCCAGGGTCACGGCCCGCATGAGTCGCTCGGTGGCGTCCTCGGCGGCGGCAAGCTCGTCAGCGGTGTATCGCCCGCGGCCTGGAACGATTCGCCCCACGAACACCTCGAGCTTCATGAGCGAGCCCTTCCGGGTCAGCACGACGGAAGGGTCCAGCGTCGCATCGGCATTCCCCGGCAACCGGACGGACCACCGTGTGCCATCACCCGAAAGGGTAGCTCCAGGCACCGCCTCCAGTGCCGTGTGGATACAGGCTTCCGCCACTTCGGAATCGACGGTGACGGTGCGGTAGAGACCTTCCGTCTCATCGCAGCCCATGAGCAGCAGGCATGAGCCAGCCGCCGCGGCGATGCTCCAGCGTCGAGAACCGAGGTGAGTCATACGCCCGCTCCACATACCGCGGATGAAGGATGTCCCCTGCGGATGCAGGACCTGGAAACAACGTTCTCCGCTGGCACGCACTGGCTGAGAATCCTCTCGATGGCCAACGCATTGTTCTTCTCCGCGTTACGCCACTCTTCGGGCGATAACGAGCGGGCGTTCGCCCTTGCCTCCGATACGACTCGGAGGGTCGTGGTCTGACGATCAGAGCCGGCGACCTGGATTCCAATCTCCCCACCGAAGTTCCTGTCAGGCCCGAACACGTCGTCCACGGGCATGACATACCAACCGCGGACAGAGGCGTCTGCGAAGTGACGCGCCAGGCAGGTCTCATCCACGCCGCCACGCACCACCAGCTCCGAGTCAACCTGGACCGTGACGGATGGGGTCGGGGGGAAAACGGCCACCAGGACCACGAATCCTCCCAGGGCCCCCACGCCAAGAAGTGTTTCCAGCAACCTGCGCATGGGAAGTCCTCCCCCGGGTCCAGCATTGAAGAGAAGTCATTGTACGGCCTCTTCTCCAGTGGATTCGCCGGGGCGCCCGACACGCGAGGTACGAAGGGCGGCCGCCCCTCCCCGGTGGCCTGGAGAAAAAAGCACGGGCCGGTGAAACTCCGGGCCGGCTCGTGACACGGTGGAACCGTGGCTCTTCTTTCCGCGGTGAAAATGGTGCTAGCAGGTGTGCCCCCGTCCGACATGGACAGGGAGCGAGCCCTGCTGCGCCGTGCGCGCACCGGAGACCCCGCCGCCTTCCGCACCCTCTTCGAGCGCCACGCCCCCGGCGTCTGGCGTTTCCTCAAAGACCTGCTGCGGGACGAGGCCGCCGCGGACGAGGCGACGCAGGAGACCTTCGTCCGCGCCCACGGGAGGCTCGGCGCGTTGCGAGACGAGGACCGGCTCGGCGCGTGGCTGCTGGGCATTGCCCGTCACGTGTACCTGGAGTCCCGGCGCCACCGGGGCCTGCACGTGGACGTGGACGACGAGGAACACGCCAGCCGCGTGGAGGCGGTGCTCCCCACGCCCACACCGGAGGACCTGCTGCTGGACCGGGAGCTGGAGGGCCTGCTGGCGGACGCGCTGGGAATGCTGCGCGAGGAGCGGCGCGCGGCGCTGCTGCTGCGCATCGACCACGGGCTCCCCTACGAGGAGATTGCCTCGGTCATGGGCTGGCCGCTGCAGAAGGTGAAGAACGAAATCCACCGGGCGAGGTTGCAGCTCCGCGAGCAGCTCTCCGGCCACGTCGGAGGTCGGCCATGAGCGCCTGCCGTGAGCATGAACTGGACGCACTGCTGGCCGGCGAGCTGCCGCCCGAGGACGCGGCCCGAGTGAGCGCCCACGCGGACATGTGCCCCGCGTGCCGGCATGCGCTGTCGTGGCTCCGGCTGGAGCGTGGGTGGATGGCGCAGCGAGCGCGCCGCACGCCCTCCCGCCCCACTCTGAGCTTCTCCGCGCTGGAGGCCCGGCTGGCACGGCCCCCCGTGCAGCGCTGGGTCCCCCTCCCGGGCACCTGGACGAACTGGGGGAAGATGATGATGGGCGCCGCCGCCGCGGTGGCCTTCGTCGGCCTCAGCATGATGCAGGCGGGGCCCACCACGTCCACCGGCGAGGAGCCCTCCTGGAGCCGCGACGTGCTCGCCACCGCCCTGGCCGGTGAGGCCTGCGAGGACCCCTCGCGAGAGGCCGTCGCCGCGCTGGAGGCCTCCGTGGGCGCATGCCTCGTGGCCTCGCCCCGGCTCCCCCTGCGCTGACCCTTCGCATCATCCGCCGGAAACGAAGAGCCCCCGGAGCCTGACGCGGCGCCGGGGGCCCTTGCATCCTCAATCGCCTGAAGCGCCCAGCTCAGCCTCACGGCTGCGCGGGTTGGAAGTTCGCGTTGGCGTAATCAATGGCGGCCTTGGCCTGCACCAGGCCGAAGCCGTACTGGGGGTCCCGCGGCACCGAGCTCAGCTTCCTGGCGCTCTTCTCCAGCGCCTCGCGCACCTTGGCGACGTCGAGGTCCGGGCGCGCGCTCCGCACGAGCGCGGCCACGCCGGCCACGTGGGGCGTGGCCATGGAGGTCCCCGTCTGGACGAGGTAGTCCACGCCGGAGACGTCCACCGTCACGTCCTGTCCCACGAACCCCTTCAGGCTCGCCGCGTCCTCGAGGGAGATGGACGTCGTGGGCACCCAGGGGAAGTTGGGGGTGGTGAGCGTGAAGTTGCCCGCCCCCTCACCCGCCTCGTTGTTACCGATGATGACGGCCTTGGCCCCCGCCTGGATGGCGTGGCGCGCCTTCTCCTCGAAGAAGATGCCGCCGCCGCGGTCCACGTACGCCACGAACCCGGAGCAGGTGGCCTCCTCGCCACAGGCGGCGAGGCTGTCCCCCAGGCCACAGTGGATGAGCTTGCCCGAGTACTTGCCGATGGCCGAGTACTCCAGGGGATTGGACGTGAAGGGCGTGCCCGCCGCGTCGACGGCCCCGAACGGAGAGGCCCCCACGATGGTGGTGCTCAGCACGTTCACCCCCGGCGCCACCAGCGAGACCTCCGGGCCGTACTGCGAGAAGCTCGCCCACTGGCTATTGGAGTCGATAGCCCCCACCGCGATGACAGAGGCGTAACCCGCAGGATAGGACACCTTGGGCGCGCCAGAGTTGCCGGTGGCGGCGATGGACAGCACGTTCTGCTGGACCGCCGCGATGAAGGCCTTTTCCTCGGACTCGCTGGGTTGCGCCGAGCCCAGCGACAGCGAGGCGATGTTCGCCCCCTGCGCCACGCACCAGGTCATGGCGTTGATGACGTCGGACGTGCTGCCGTTGCCTTCCACGTCCAGCACGCGCGCAATCAGCAGCGACACCGTGGGCGCCACGCCCGCCACGCCGTTGGGCTCGTAGCCCGGCAACACGCGCCCGCCCGCGCCGAGCTGCGCGCCGATGGTGCCCGCGGTGTGCGTGCCGTGTCCGCCGCCCCACGTCACCGTGCCATCCTCGCTCTTGTTCTGGTCGTACGCCTCCTCGTCACCGTCGATGAAGTCCTTCTGGCCGACGACCGCCGCCGCCAGCTCCGGGTGACGGGGGTCCCAACCGCTGTCGATGACGCACACCTTGATGCCGGTGCCCGAGGGAGCGCCGTCGTCCAGCACGCCGTCGTTGTTGGCATCCCAGACCGCGGGCGCCTGCACCATCTTCAGGCCGTCGGTGTACTCGCCCGCGGAGCCGGTGCGGTTGGGCGCGGCCCCCTGCAAGGCGAGGGGGGACAGCCGAGGCATCCCGAAAGCGCGAACCACGCGGTCGGGCTCCACCCGCTCCACGTCCGGGTCGCGGGAGAGGGCCTCACGAACCTCCGGCGACACCCGCGCGGCCACCACGTTCAGGCTGGGGAAGGTGCTCTTCACCCGGCCGCCAAGGCGCTTGACGCTGGCGGCGAACGCATCCGCGTTGGACAGGGCACTGCCGGACACCCGGGGCTTGTAGATGATGAGCACCGGCTCCAGGCCGTCATCCACCGCCAGCTTCTGGGCGCGGGCCCTGGGCAGCGACTGCCCCACCACCTCCGTACCCGGGCAGACCTGGGGCTCGACAGGGTCCTCTTTACAAGCCACCAGTCCTCCGACCAGCCCGAGCCAGACCCAACGCTTCATTTTCGTTCTCCTCAAAAACGCCCCGGCCAGCGGGTGGTGTGCGGCGCCCTTTCCGGCACGGAGGGCCGGTGGGAACGAGAGCACAGCGTGTCCCGTTCCCGAGACGCAAGTTAAGCACGCCAGCCAGCCGGCTGCTCGCGCGCCTGTCCGACGCGCGACGGGCTCGAGGGACTCTTGAGGTTGGAGAAGTGGAGAGACGGACGTTCCGGCGGCCGGAACCTCCGGTATCAGGCATCCGCGCTGTCGACTCCGAAGATGCGCAGCGCGTCGGCCTCGTACGTGGCGAGCTGCCGCTGCGTCTCGGCGGCGTCCCACCCCAGGCGTGGTGCCATCACCCCGGCGGCCACCCGGGCGGCGGCGCGGCCCAAATCCCGCGTCTCGAAGGCCACCTTGAGGCGCCGGATGAGCAGGTCGGACAAGGTGAGTGCGAACTCGTGGGTGGCGCCCCAGGCGGCCTCGGCGGCGCGGTAGGGCAGGCCCTCGGCGAGCGGCCGGGCCAGCGAGGAGTCCTCACGAGTCAAGGCCCACACGCGGCGCCAGCGGTTGCCGTAGGCGCGCACCAGATGGACGGCGGTGGCGTCGTCCCCCACCTCGGCGCGGGCCGCTGAGAACTCGGCCTCCAGGTTGGGGATGGCGCCACCGGGCAGGGGCAGCGTCTCGGTGGGGGACTTGCGGCGGGCCTGGCCCAGGTGGCGCTCCACCGCGTCCACCACGTCGCGAGCCATGACGCGGTAGGTGGTGAGCTTGCCGCCGCTGATGGCCAGCACGCCGGAGGGACTCACGTCGATGGCGTGCTCGCGGCTGGCGCTGCCCGCGTCGGCCTGCCGTCCGTGGTAGCCGCTGGCGACCAGGGGACGGATGCCGGCCCAGGCGCTCACCACGTCGTCACGCGTGAGCTTCGCGGCGGGGAAGAAGGCGTTGGCGGACTCGAGGAGGTAGGCCACGTCCGCCTCGCTGGCGCGCACCTCGGCCGGATGGGCGCGAGTGGACGTCTCCGTGGTGCCGATGATGGTGAAGCCCTCGGCGGGCAGCACGAACATGACGCGGCCGTCCTTGGGGGACAGCAGCGTGAGGGCGTCCTGGTGCCCCAGGCGCTCGCGCGGCACGGCGATGTGGACGCCCTTGCTGCCGCGCACCGCGGGGCTCGTTCCATCGGGAGCGTCGAGGCGGCGGATTTCGTCACTCCACGGGCCGGTGGCGTTGACGATGGCGCGGGCGCGCACGGTGACTTCCTGGCCGGAGAGGTGGTCCACCACCACGGCGCCGCGAGCCTGCCCCTCGTGCAGGACGAGCTGCCGCACGGAAGCATGGTTGAGGACGATGGCGCCGGCCTCGGAGGCACCCACGGCATTGGCCAGGGTGAGGCGCGCATCGTCGGTGGCGGCGTCGTAGTAGCGCGCGCCGCCCTTGAGACCGTCGGTGCGCAGGCCGGGCTCGGCCTCCTGCACCTGCTTGAGGTTGAGCCGCTGGTAGCCCTTCACGTTCCGGAAGAGCGAGAGGGCGTCATAGAGCATGAGGCCCGCGTTGAGCTTCCACCGGGGGACGCGGGCGCCTTCGTAGACGGGCCAGATGAAGGCCAGGGGCCGCACCAGGTGCGGGGCGAGCTGCAGCAGGCGCCGGCGCTCGATGCTGGATTCGAACACGAGCCCCAGGTGGCCGTGCTCCAGGTAGCGCAGGCCACCGTGGATGAGGCGCGAGGAGCGGCTGGAAGTGCCGCTGGCGAAGTCCTCGCGCTCGACGAGGGCCACCTTGAGGCCGCGCAGGGCCGCGTCGCGGGCGGAGCCGGAGCCGGTGACACCTCCGCCGATGACGAGGAGGTCGAACTCCTCGGTGGCGAGGGCACGCAGGCGGTCCGCGCGGGGCGGAGGTGGTGGGACGTCGCCCTCGGAGGACGGCTGTCGGAGCGCGGCGGATGATTCGGAACGCACGCAGAGAGTTTAATGACTGGGGCGACGTCCCGGCAGTGGAATTCAATGCGCCGCGTCAAGGGCTCTACAAGGCGCACCCTCCGTGAGGGCTGCGGGGTGTCTTGCAGGGGTCATCCGGTGGCGGCTGCCGCCTTGCGTGTCCTGGGGAAGACGGCTAGGAGGCGGCCGCCCCTCCCCTCCTCCCCGGTCCGCACCGCCTTGCTCAACCGCCATGACCGACGAGACCTGGCGTGCCTGGGACTGATGGTCCTGGTGTACGGGCTCGCGGTCGCACCCGTGGTGCACGCGGTGGTGGGACACGGGGGCGGCCGGCACGGTGTGGCTCGCCAGCACACCCACGCCCATGGACCGGGTGACGAGGCGCATTCGCACGGGGCCGGGCCTGGCGCGCGGGCTTCGGGCGACGCGTCCGGGGGCGCGAAGAAGGCTCACGCACGGGCGGAGCAGCATGACGGCACGGGCCATGGCGAGGACTCCCGTCCCCGCGCGCCGGAAGACGGGCACGGGCCGGACGGGCACCAGCACCTGACGGGCTCGGTGGAGCACCTGCACGCGATGGTGGCGGCATGGGCGGTGGTGAAGCCGCCGCGAGTGCGCGCCGTGTCGTGGCTGGCGGACGTGCTGTGCGGGCCGTCACGCGCCCCGGGAGCCGCGCCGCGCCTGACGGCGATGCCCCAGGGCCCGTAGGGCGGCGGCACAGCCGAGGTGTGTCCAGGAGCGTAGGGGTTGCGCGCGGCCGAAGGGGAGCCCGCGCGGCCTGCTCGCGAATCCGTGCGTTTGAAAACCGTCTGCCGGTGGGGCCGTCCCCCCGGGGAGACACGTGCGCCGTGACGTTGACGGGTGCGTGAGTCCCGGGGCCGGTGTCCCGCGCCGCTGTCTGTCATTGCGTGCCCGTGTTCTTCGCAACCGCGTTGTCGGCGTGTGTCCTCGCCGTGTCTCCGGCCGTGCCGGCTCAGGCCGAAGGCCCGCCTTCTGAAGCAGTGCCCCAGGTGAATCCACCAGTCTCGAGCGCGGAAGCTCCCGCCGGGGAGCAGGCCACACCGCCGGACCTCGAGACCGCGACCACCGAGCCACCATCCACAGGCGACACCGTGGTGCGAGGCGCGAGGCCCACGCAGAGCGCCTCCGAGGTGACGCTGGGCCGGGACATCCTCGACGCGGCACCGAGGACGTCCGCGGTGGACCTGCTCCGCGCGGTGCCCGGCCTCGTGGCCTCGCAGCACAGCGGAGAAGGCAAGGCGCACCAGCTCTTCCTGCGCGGCTTCGACGCGCTCCACGGGCAGGACGTGGAGCTGGACGTGGGCGGCCTGCCGGTGAATGAGGTGAGCCACATCCACGCGCTCGGCTACGCGGACACCAACTTCGTCATCCCCGAAGTGGTGCAGTCGCTCGAGGTGACGGAGGGCTCCTACCGCGCGTCCCAGGGAGACTTCGCCGTGGCCGGCACGGTGCGCATGAACCTGGGCGTGGCCGAGCCCGGAGTGCACCTTACGGGCACGCTGGGCCAGTACGGCCAGCGCCGGCTGGTGGCCACGGTGCGTCCCGGTGACGACGAGAGCACCTTCGCCGCGGTGGAACTGGGCGAGGGCAGGGGCTACGGCGCGCAGCGAGGCTACGGCCGCGCGGCCCTCCTCGCACAGGCCACGACGAAGGTCAGCGACGGGCTCACGGTGCGCGCACTCGGGGGCAGCTACGTCACACGCTTCGACTCACCGGGCGTGGTGCGCGAGGACGACCTGCTCGCGGGCCGGAGCACCTTCTTCTCGCCCTCCACCGGGCGGCAGGGAGGCACGGTGTCGCGGCACCAGCTCCTCCTGGGCGTGGAGCTGCCGCGCACTGGAAAGGGCCGCACGAAGCTGGAGGTCTTCGGCATCCGCTCGGACCTGCGGCTGCGCAACAACTTCACCGGCTACCGCGTGGACGCGCGCGGAGACGGGCTGGAGCAGACGAACGACTCCACCACCGTGGGCGCGCGCGCCGAGCACCGCCGGACGGTGATGGCCTTCGGCCGCCCCGTGGCGCTGGAGCTGGGCCTCGGCGCCCGGCGTGACGGCGTGGAGCAGACCCAGCGGCACTACCGCGAGTCGGACGGCACCTTCTACTCGGAGGACATCGACGCGCGCATCACCCAGACGGACGTGTGGGGCTGGGCGGAGGCCCGTGTATCACTCGGCCGCTGGGCCCTGCGCCTGGGCGGGAGGGCGGACGCGCTGGGCGTGGAGGTCTTCGACGCGCTCGCCTTCAGTGACCCGCGCTTCTACGACGGGCGAGGCTACGCCCGCAGCGCCTTCGGCATGCACCTGGGCGCGAAGGCGGGCGTGGAGTACGCGCTGTCGGACGGCGCGGAGGCCTGGCGCCTCTTCGCCAGCTACGGAGACGGCTTCCGCTCGCCGCAGGCGCGCAGCCTGTCGGAGGGAGAGCGAGCCCCCTTCGTCTCCGTGCGAGGCGCCGAGCTGGGCGCGCGGCGTGACGGTGAGCGCTGGGCGGTGCAGCTCAGCCTCTTCGGCTCGCAGGTGGACAACGACTTCTTCTTCGACCACGCGGTGGGCTCCACCGTGTACACGGGCGAGACGCTGCGCTCGGGAGTCTCCGCGGCGATTCAGGCCCGGCCGCTGCCCGGGCTCGTCGCGGCGCTGAGCGCCACGGTGGCGCACGCGTACGTGACGGAGACGGACACGCTGCTGCCCTACTTCGCGCCGCTCGTGTCGAGGGCGGACGTGGGCTGGGAGCGCCCGCTGGAGTGGGCGTGGCTGGGCGGCCCGGGCACGACGTTCTCCATCGGCACGGGGCTGACGTTCCTCGGCCCGCGTCCCCTGCCCTTCGACGAGCGAAGCAACTCCGTGTTCCTCGCGGACGCGCACCTGGGCATGCGGCGGGGCGAGGTGGGCGTGCGGCTGGAGGTGAAGAACGTGCTCGACGCGCGCTGGCGCGACGGCGAGTTCGTCTACAGCTCGCGCTTCGACCCGGAGGCCGCGGCCAGCCTCGTGCCGGCAAGACATTTCACCGCGGGGTCGCCTCGGCTGGCCTCGCTCACCCTGGAGGTCCACCTGTGATTCGCAGACACATCCTGACGGGCGCGCTGGCATTGGCCGCGTCCACGGTCCTCAGCGGCTGTGGCAGCGAGGCGGAGCGCCGCGTCTTCCCCGTCGAAGTCTCGGCCACCCTCCCCACCGGAGCCAACGAGCGAGGCTGGACGGTGACGCTGGAGTCCGCACACGCGTCCGTGGGCCCGGTGCGCTTCTTCGAGGGCCGCGTGTTGCTGTCCCGCTTCGACTGGTACTCGCTCATCGGAGGCACGGCACACGCGCACCCGGGGCACTACGTCCCGGGCGACGCGCTGGGTGAGGTGCTGACCACGAGCACGGTGGACCTGCTCACGGGAGCCACGCTGGGAGACGCCAGCGCGGTGACGGGCGAGTACGGCTCCATGGAGCTGACGCTGGCGGCACCCACGGCGGCAACGGATGCCCAGGGTGTACTGAGCGGCCACGCGGTGCGATTGAAGGGTACGGCGCGCAACACGGATGGAGGCACGGTGCGCTTCGACGCGGTGGTGGACCTCCCCTCGCCCGTGGCCGGCGTACGCTTCGAAAAGTCCCTGGGCATGGAGGCCGGGCGGGTGCGCATCGCGGTGGACCTGGGGAAGTGGCTGGGCCGCATCGACTTCGCCACCGCGGCCGACCCGGACGCGGATGGCGTCTATACGTTCCCCGCCGGGAGCCAGGCGCAGAACGCGCTGGTGCGCGGCGTGGAGGACACCACCACCTACGTCGTGACGTGGGTAGAAGGAGCCGCGCAATGAAGAAGTGGATGCTGGGGCTGTCGTTCCTCGGGCTGGCCGCGTGCAGTGAGGGCACGGGCACCGTCACCTTCACCACCTACGGCGAGGACTTCATCGAGAAGGAAATCCCCGCGGCCGCCTTCGCGGACGGCTGGACGGTGAAGTACGGCAAGTTCCTGGTGATGCTGGGCGAGGTGAAGGTGGCCTCGAGCGACGAGACGGCCGCGGAGCAGGGCCCGTCGAAGGTGTTCGACGTGCACAAGTCCGGACCGGTGGTGGTGGAGACCTTCAAGGACCTGCCGGCGAAGGAGTGGGAGCACGTCAGCTACGCGATTGCGCCCTGGCCGGAGGCGGTGGCGGGCAACGCGGACGCGCGGGACGTGGAGCGGATGAAGGCGGAGGGCTACTCCATCTACGTGGAGGGCACGGCCACGAAGGGCTCGGTGACGAAGCGCTTCGCGTGGGGCTTCCCCACGGACACGCTCTATGAGCACTGCGAGAGCCCGGACCTGGGCAAGGGCGTGACGGTACCGAAGGAGGGAGAGGAGACGGTGGAGCTCACGCTGCACGGCGACCACCTCTTCTTCGACGACCTGCAGTCTCCGGCCGCGAAGATGCGCTTCGACGCGCTGGCCGCCGCGGACAAGCTGGGCATCGCGGGGCCTGACGGCGAGGTGACGCTGGAGGAACTCCAGGCGGTGGACCTCACGGAGCTGCCGCAGGGCCAGTACGGCACGGGCGGCGTGGGCAACGTGCGCAACCTGCGCGACTTCGTCACGGCGCTGGTGCGCACGGTGGGCCACTTCCGCGGCGAAGGCGAGTGCGCTCCGAAGTCCCGCTGACGAGGCCCCCTGCGAAGACGCGCGGACGCGGCGTGCCCCCGGAGTAGACACGGTGGCGCGGTGGGCGCGGGCAGGAAGCTCCGCGAGTCCGCACCGCGCCACCGCCCCAGGGCCCCAGGCCGACCCTCCCCGGCCCTGGAGGTGCGAAGCGTCGCTCGGACTCAGCTCTTGTTCGAGGAGCCGAAGCCGCCGCCGGAGCCCGAGCCCGGCGTGGAGCCACCCGAGTTGCCGCCACCGCCGCCCGGGTTGTTGGACGAGTGGCGGGGGTTGTTGGGGTTCATCTGGTTGGAACGGTTCTCCTGCGCGGACTTCTGCGCGGGGTTGTTCGGGTTCTTCGTGTTCGAGCGCTGATCGTTGGGAGTGGGCGTCCTGCCGCTGTCCTTGCTCATGGACCTACCTCGGGTGTCCCGGGCGGGAATGCCCGGGAGCGGAGCGGAAAGTAGGGAGAACGCCCGGGCGGGACACTCGGCCGGGGGGCCCGCGTGGTGTCGGGAAGCGCACGCCCGGCCGGGGCTCGCGCGACGTGGCGTGAGGGGACGTGGGCGGACCGGGATGCCGCCGCGAGCCGGGGTGCCTACTCCTCTGCCCGAGGGGGTGATGGACGCGTGAGGATGGTGACCTACGAGCGCAGCGGCCGGACGAACACGGGAGCGCAGGCGCTGCGGCTGGAAGGACTGGAGCACCTCAAGGTGCTCGAGCAGGGCGAGGTGGTGGCCGAACGCGCCCTGACAGCGGACGAGAGCCGCCGGCTGGGCCCGCTGATTGACGAGGCCGGCCGTGGCCCGGTGCCCGTCATGATGGTGCCGCAGGCGGGCGGCCCGGACGGGATGGCCGTGACGCTGGCCTTCGAGGACGAGGAGACACCGCGGGTCCGGCTCGCGGCGAAGCGGCTGCCCGCACGGGGAGCAGGCGCCGCCTACGACGCGCTCCTCGCGGAGCTGGATGCGCTGCTGACGGCCGAGCTGCACGCGAGAGCCCCACGCCGGGCGCACGTCGTGCTCCCCCACGAGTTGCGTGACGAGGAGTAGCGCGCCGGCCCGGGCTCCATCCAGTGGTCCTTCACCCCGCGATGCGCCCCGCTTTCGAATCGCTGCGGCCGGCGGATGAGCCGCTCCGTCTCATCGGGTGAGCTGGCAGGTCAGGGAACGAGCGCGAACGTAGGAGCAGGTGGGGTTGCCGGGGGCGCGGTGTTCTGTGAAGACAGAGAGATGAAGCGGGTGCAGTTCTCCGTGCATCGCACGGTAGGAGAGGCGCGGTTGCTGGCGGGTGCGCTGGAGGCCGCTGGGCTGGCCGTCGAGGTGCGCGGCGAGGCGCTGGCTCCGCTCAGCGGGGAGATTCCCAGCGGCGAGACGTGGGTGGAGCTCTGGCTCTGGCCTCACGAGGTGGAGCACGCGCGCGAGCTGCTGGCGGAGCTGCGGGAGAACCAGGAAGCCGCGGAGCGCTCGGTGGAGTGCCCGCGCTGCCGGGAGGAGAACCCGGGCAACTTCGAGCTGTGCTGGAGCTGCGGCCTGGAGCTGCCCTCGGGGCTGCGGCCCCGGCTCCGTGCGGTGTAGGGCACCCCGGGCACGAAGTGCTGGCGGCACGCCGGGAGGGGAGGCATGGAAGGACGGCTGGCTGAGAGGGAGCGAGAGAAGCGCGTGGACAATCCGTCGCTGACGACAGGGGCCGCCCCGGAGGCGCCCTCCGAGGGCCGGCGCCGGCGTGGGCTCGACCATGGACTGCGGGGAGCACTGGTGGTGTCCGGCGTCGCCCTGCTCATCCACCTGATTCCGCTCTTCCTCCCCAGGAACATGCCCGAGCAGGAGCTGGCCATCGCCCGCGTGTTGCCCAACGCGGAGCAACGGGCGCCCTTCCTGCTGCCACTGCGGGAGCACCCGAAGGCGACGCCCGCGGAGCTGCGCGAGGCCGCGGAGCTGCTGCTGGAGGGTGCCCCCGCCGAGGCGCGAGAGCTGGCCCAGGAGGCGGAGCGCAGGGACCCGAACGCGGTGGAGACGCAGCTGCTGCTCGCGCGCATCTGCGACGTGGAGCGGATGGACCGGTGTGTGAGCTCCGCGCTGGAGCGGGCGGCACGGCTGGCCCCGGCGGACGCCCGGCCGGACCTGCTGCGGGCGGAGCTTCAGGAGAAGGACGGGGACGTCGCGGGAGCGGCCAAGTCACTGGGACGAGCCCACGGCAAGACGCCCGCCGACCCGCTGGTGGGCCTGCGCTACGCGCGGCTGCTGAGCGCCGCGAAGCGCGGGGATGAGGCACGGCGCGTGCTGCACTCGCTCGAAGGCCAGGTACCGCGAGCCAGGCTGCTGGTGGAACAGGGCCGGGTGTGGACAGCCGAGGGACGGGACGCGGAGGCGGCGAAGCTCTTCCAGAAGGCGACGGAGGAGGACCCGAAGCTGGCCATCGCCTTCTTCGAGCTGGGGCTGGCGTGGCACCGGCTGGGGAACGCGGAGGTGGCGGAGGAGGCCCTGCGGCAGGCGGACAAGCTGGACCTCGAGAGCCCGAAGGCGCTGGCGGCGATGTGCGCGATGCAGCTCGAAGAAGGGCGCATCAGCGATGCGCGGCTGACGCGGATGGACCTGGAGCGCCGCTTCTCCGGGCGGGAGGAGCTCATCCGGCAGTCGTGCAGCATTCCCTGACCCACACGGCGGCGGCCGGGACGTTCAGCGAGGCTCGATTCCGCGAATCTGCCGCAACATGCGCGCGGAAGCCTTCACCTCGGCGTCGACGGAGCCGTCCACGCGCTCGGTCCGGACGACGGCCTGGAGGTAGGGGAGCGCCTCGTCGTCGCGCCCCTGCTGGAAGAGCAGCTCGCCGAGGGCGAAGCGGGCCTGTGTGAGAAGGACGATGTCCTCGGTGGCGACGGCGGCGTCGATGGCATCGCTCAGGGCGGACTCCGCCAGCTCGGGCTGGCCACGGGCGAGGAGCTCGCGGGAGCGCTGGATGTGTTCCTGGACGTTCATGGCGGGCAGAACCGGCGGCCGGAGGGGGACGCGAGAGGCCGCTCCGGGTTAAGGGTAGCCCCGCATGGACGAAATGCGCATTGCCGAGCTGGAAGTCCGCTACATGCAGCAGCAGGAGATGCTGCAGGAACTGAGCGACGTGCTCTACGAGCAGCAGAAGACCATCGCCGCGCTGAAGGCGGAGGTGGAGGTGCTCAAGCAGAAGCTGGCGGGGGACCCCGGGCTGGTGGACGCCCGGCAGCAGGAGCGTCCACCGCACTACTGAGGCTCAGAACTTGTAGCCCAGGCGAAGGCCGATGATGGGCTCCGGGTCGAGGTAGCCCACCTCGAGACCGATGCTGGCCGCCTTGCCCTGGAGGCCGAAGCCGAAGGCGGCGTGGGCACGGAACTCATCGCCCCGGCCGAAGACAATCCACGGCCCGGCCATGCCCTCGATGTAGACGCTGCGCGCGACGTTGGCGCGCAGGTAGAGGTCGAGCGGGATGCCGACGTCATTCCCATCGGTGATGAGCGCCGCTCCGAAGCGAGCTCCGACGGACAGGGGCCCCGCGATTCTTCCCTCCACGCCGAGCGTGAAGCTGAAGGCGGCGCTCTGGTCCATCCAGTAGTCGGCCCCGAGCCCGGCTCGGACGGCGGCGGCCTCGGAGGCCGTGGGGACGAAGAAGAGACCCAGCGCGAGCAGACCGCCGAGACAGGAACGAAGCAACTTCATACGAGAGGCTCCTCGGTAACGGTGGGGAGCAACACTCAATCAAGCCAGGACGTGCGAGGCCAGTCACACGAGGGTTTTCCCGTGTGGAAACGCGGGGTTCCGGCGTTTCGCGCCAGTCGCAGCGGAAGGCAGACACTCCCAGCGGACCCGGGAGCCCCCGAGCGCCGCGAATCACGTTCCGCCGCGTGAGACGTGCCCACGCGCCGGCGCATGTTTCAAGGCGAGAGGAAGCCCAGGCCTTGCCTCAGGAGCGGCGGAGAACAAAGCCCCGCGGCACGGGCAGCGATTGCAGCCGGGCGTTATGGAGACAGCGCATGAAAGCCATTCGCTATCACGAGGTGGGTGGGCCGGAGGTGCTGCGTCTCGAGGAGGTTCCGGACCCGGTGCCGGGTCCGGGCGAGGTGCGCATCCGGGTCCGGGCGGCGGGAGTGAACTTCGCGGACACCGAGCGCCGGCGAGGCCTCTACGACGCCCAGGCCCCGCTGCCGCGAATCCTCGGGAGTGAGGCGGCGGGAGTGGTGGAATCCGTGGGCCCCGGAGTGGACGCGAGCTGGCTGGGCCGCCGCGTGGTGGCCCTGACGGTGCGGAGCTACGCTGAGCTCGCGACCGCACGGGAGGAGGCACTGCTCGTTCTCCCCGAGCGCGTGTCCTTCGAGGAAGGCGCCGGGCTGCTCGTGCAGGGGCTGACGGCCTGGCACCTCGTCCACACCATGGGCCGGCTCTCCGCGGGCCAGTCGGTGCTCATCCATGCCGCCGCTGGCGGAGTGGGCCTGCTGGCGATTCAACTCGCGAAAGCGGCGGGCGCGCGGGTGCTGGGGACGGTGTCGACTGAAAGCAAGGCGCGGCTCGCGCGAGAGCACGGCGCCGACGAGGTCCTCCTCTACAGCGAAGGCGACGTGGCGGAGCGGGTCCGCGCGCTGACGGGAGGCCGGGGCGTGGAGCTCGTCCTGGACTCGGTGGGCGCGAGCACCTGGAAGAGCAGCCTGGAGTCACTGGCTCCCTTTGGACACCTGGTGAGCTACGGCAATGCGAGCGGCCAGCCCCCACCGGTGGACGTGGAGTCCCTGTTTGAAAAATCCCTGAAGGTGAGTGCCTACTGGCTGCACACCATCCACCCGCCGGAGCTGCAGCGCCAGGCGCGTGAGGCCTTGCGAGCGGAGCTCGTCGAAGGCCGGCTGCGGATGCAGGTGGGACTGGTGTTGGACCTGGCCCAGGCCGCCGAGGCGCACCGCCAACTGGAAGGGCGGAACACCGTCGGCAAGGTCGTCCTCCGCGTGCCGTAGCACCGCGGCGCCAGGCCCGACCCGGGCCCAGGCGCCCGCGACGCCGGACGCGGAAAAA
>NZ_JAIQDG010000047.1 GCF_020037125.1 Myxococcus sp. RHSTA-1-4 | reverse complement strand
TGTCGGCCCACTGGCGCACCCGGTGGGCGAAGGCGCCCTTGCTTCCGTAGCGCCGGTAGAAGCTGCCCACCGACAGGCCCGCGGCCCTCGCCATCTCCTCGGCCTGTACGTTGCCGTAGCCCCGCCGCGCCATCACCGCCGCCGAATCCCGCATGCTCATGAGGTACAGTTGCTCCGCCGTCCACATACCCCTTCCCCTCCCTCCCCTGGGACGACGCTCCTCTGAAAGGAGTGCTCCTCCCGCAGCATGATGTCTACCCCAGGGGTCTGACATGGCGGGGAGGCTGGGGCCCGCCATCGGCGAGAACCTGGCGGGTCACGCGGAATGGACGCTCCATTCCACGCATGGCGGCCCAAGGCAGGTGACAAGGCGGGAGAGGTAATGCTGATGAAGTGGTGAGGGCTGCGCGGGCCGCGCGGAACGGAGGCTCCATTCCACGCATGGCGGCCCAGGGGGGAGTTGGCAGGACGGGGAGGTGGGGCCGAGGCCCGGTGCGGGCTGCGCGGTCACGCGGAATGGACGCTCCATTTCACGCATGGCAGCCGGAGCTGACGAGGCGGGGAGGTAAGGCCGATGAGCGGTGAGCGCCTGACAGGCCACGCGGAATGGACGCTCCATTCCACGATGGCTGCCCGGGGGAGCCGACATGGGAGGCGGGGCCCATGCGTGGTGATTGCCAGACAGGCCACGCGGAACGGAGGCTCCATTCCGGACATGGTCGGCTCGGGCGGGGGCTGTCATGGCGGGGAGGCAGATGGCCTGTGAGCGGGGAGTGCCTGACAGAGCATGCGGAATGGATGCTCCATTCCGCATGGTGACTCGAGCGGGGGGCTGCCAAGGTGGAGCGGCGGGGCGATGAGCGGTGAGTGCCTCGCGGGCGACGCGGAACGGACGCTCCATTCCACGCATGGCGGCCCGGGTGGGGGCTGACAAGGTGGAGCGGCGGGGCCCATGAGTGGTGAGTGCCTCGCGGGCGACGCGGAACGGACGCTCCATTCCGTGCATGGCGCCCGAGGGGCTGACTGGAGGGGAGGCGTGGCTCGGAAGATAGGGCCCGGGGTTTCGCATGCCCTCAGGCTCCGGGTACTCAGAACATGCCCGGGTACCGTTCCTGCTACCGTGTGGCCGGGATGGCTCCGCGGCAGGACTCAGCCGCACCCTGAATGAGAGCACTGGCCACGGGCAGGGAACTCGCCGCGTGGCGCTGGAACTCGGTGACGCAGTGCGCGGAGAACACGTGCACCTCGCGCGGGTGATTGCGAACGAGCTCGCGCAGGCGTGCCTGGTTGGCGAGGCGCGCCGCGTTGTCCACCGAGCGGAGCCGCTGGAAGAGTGCCAGTCCGAGCGGACTGCGCGGCACCACCGGGTCCAGCCCCCGGTGGTTGAAGTACGCCTCTCCCGCGTGGCGCAGCCACCCGCCATTGGTCTTCACGGCGACTCCGCAGTGCCCTTCCGAGTGGCCCACGAGCGGCACGAGCAGCACGTCGTCACCGAGGCCGGGAAGCGGGCGCACCGCCTCGAAGCCGAACCAGCGCTCGCCGTCCAACGCATGGGGCTTCCACCGGGGCCCATGCGCCCACTGCCGGGGCCGGTAGCCGAACTTCTTTCCGCGCCTGACGGGGTGCATCGCCGCCTCGTGCTCGTCGCGGAAGACGTGCACCTCGGCGGTGGGGAAGTCCGACAGGCCACCGGCATGGTCGAGGTCCAGGTGCGTGGGGATGATGTGGCGCACGTCCTCGTGCTTGAAGCCGAGCCGCTCGGCCTGGGCCACCGCGGTCTCATGCGGGTCGAGCCAGGGCGCGCTGCGTTTGATGAACCGCCGTTCCAGGCGGCTGGGGTCCTGGATGTCGTGCATGCCGAGCCCGGTGTCGACCAGGACGAGTCCCTGGCGCGTCTCCAGCACCAGGCAGTGACAGACCATCCGGGCGCGCGCGGATGGACAGGCGGACCTGGTGATTCGCTTCCACGCCACCCCGGCTCCGAGTCCCTGAGTCTCAACGCAGGCGAGCCGCCCGTCCGCCCGCCCTCCACTCCGGGTGACAGGCGCGCGGATCCGCTCGAAACCGGGTGTCCGCTTGTGGGACGCCACTTTCCGCAACCGGGCACCGGACCTGGGACTGCCCCCCAAGTCCCGAGCAAATCCAGGGATTTACACCCCGAAATGCCATTGGCACGAGCCTCGCTCTTGGAGAGCCCGTGGACATCCCCAAAGCCAAGAAGAAGACCCGCAAGCCCTGGGTCCTCGCCATCGGCGGCGCCTGCGCGCTCATCCTCGTGACGGTGGGCCTGTCCCGGCTGAAGCCGGCGGCGCCCTCGGTGGAGCGTGCGTCGGTCTGGCTGGACACGGTGAAGCGCGGCCCCATGGTGCGGCAGGTGAAGGGCGCGGGCACGCTGGTGCCCGAGTACATCCGCTGGCTGACGGCCGACACGGCCGGCCGCGTGGAGCGCATCCACGTGCGGCCCGGTGCCACCGTGACGGCGGACACGCTCCTCATGGAGCTGGCCAACCCGGACGTGCAGCTCCAGGCCCTGGAGGCGGAGCGCCAGCTCGCCAGCGCCCAGGCGGAGCTCATCCGGATGCGCACGGAGCTGGAGACGCAGCGGCTGGCGCAGGAGGCCGCCGTGGCGTCCCTCACCGCCGAGTCCGCCGACGCCAGCCGCCGCGCCACGGCCAACAGCGTGCTCCGCGAGAAGGAGCTCATCGGAGACCTGGAGGCGCGGCAGATCAGCGAGAAGGCCGGTGAGCTGTCCCGCCGCCTGGAGCTGGAGCGCAAGAAGCTCAACGTCGTGGCCACCAACATGAAGGACCAGCTCGCCGCGCAGCAGGGCCAGGTGGAGCGGCTGAAAGCGGTCGCCCAGTTCCGCCGTACGCAGGTGGAGTCGATGAAGGTGCGCGCCGGGGAGGACGGGGTGCTGCAGGAGCTGCCGCTGGAGCTGGGACAGTGGGTGACGCCGGGCGTGCTCCTGGCGAAGGTGGTGAAGCCCGAGCGGCTGAAGGCGGAGCTGCGCATCGCCGAGACGCAGGCGCGCGACATCCAGCCCGGCCTGAAGGCGCTGGTGGACACGCGCAACGGGGTGGTGGAGGGCACGGTGGCGCGGGTGGCGCCGGCGGCGAGCCAGGGCACGGTGCGGGTGGAGGTGTCGCTGCCGGCCGAGCTGCCCAGGGGCTCGCGGCCGGACCTCACGGTGGAGGGGACGGTGGAGCTGGAGCGGCTGGCGGACGTGCTCTCCGTGGGGCGCCCCGCGGGTGCGCAGCCCAACGGGACGATGGCCCTCTTCCGGCTGATGCCGGGGAGCGACGAAGCGATTCGGGTGCCGGTGCAGCTCGGCCGGGGCTCGGTGAATGCCGTGGAGGTCGTGCAGGGCCTCCAGGAAGGCGACCAGGTGGTTCTCTCGGACATGGCCGCGTGGGACGCGGTCGAGCGGGTGAGGCTGCGATGATGACGACGAACAATGCGGAGGCGCCCGCTTCGACGGGAGAGGCGGTGCTGGCGGGCAAGTCCCTCATCCAGCTCGAGGGGCTGACGAAGGTCTTCGAGACGGAGGAGGTGGAGACGCACGCGCTCTCCAACATCCACCTCACCATCCGCCAGGGCGAGTGGGTGGCGATTGTCGGCCCCTCGGGCTCCGGCAAGTCCACGCTGCTGGCGGTGCTGGGCCTGCTGGACACGGCCACGCGCGGCGCGTACCTGCTGGACGGGCTCAGCGTGTTGGATTTGTCGCCGTCGGACCGGGCGCTGGTGCGCAACCGGCACATCGGCTTCATCTTCCAGAGCTTCAACCTCATCGGCGACCTCACGGTCTTCGAGAACGTGGAGCTACCGCTGACGTACCGGGGCATGCCCGCGGCCGAGCGCAAGCAGCGGGTGGAGCGCGCGCTGGAGAAGGTGGGCATGGCGCACCGGGCGCGGCACATGCCGGGGCAGCTCTCCGGCGGTCAGCAGCAGCGCGTCGCGGTGGCGCGCGCGGTGGCGGGAGACCCGCTCATCCTCCTGGCCGACGAGCCCACCGGTAACCTGGACTCGAAGAACGGCGAGGCGGTGATGCAGCTCTTGTCCGAGCTGCACAAGGGCGGCGCCACCATCTGCATGGTGACGCACGACCCGGCGCACGCGCGCACCGCCACGCGGACGGTGAGCCTCTTCGACGGCCGCATCGTCCAGGACGAGCAGCGCCGCTAGTCGTGGCTGCTGCTGGGCGCGGTGGCCTCGTGCTGCTGGCGGGCGTGGCGCTCCTGGCCACGTGGCTGCCCGCGCGCCGTGCCACGCGTGTGGACCCCATCATCGCCCTGCGCGCCGGGTAGGCGCCCGAGAGAGTCATGTCCTCACCCCTCATCTCCCTGCGCAACGTCGAGAAGTCCTACCCGTACGCGGGCGGCCGCACCTGGGTGCTGCGCCGCATCGACCTGGACATCCAGCCCGGTGAGTTCGTCACGCTGATGGGCCCCTCCGGCGCGGGCAAGTCCACGCTGCTGTCCATCCTCGGGATGCTCGACGCGGAGTGGACGGGCGAGTACGCCCTGGACGGCCAGGCGGTGCATGCGATGAAGCCGAAGGAGCGCGCGGAGCTGTCGCGGCGCACCATCGGCTTCGTCTTCCAGCAGTACCACCTGCTGGACAACCTCACGGTGGCGGAGAACCTGGAGGTGCCGCTGTCCTACCGCAACCTCAAGCGCTCCGAGCGCGACGCGCTGGTGGGCGACATGCTGGACCGCTTCCAGCTTGTGGGGAAGAAGGACCTGTTCCCCTCGCAGCTCTCCGGCGGGCAGCAGCAGCTCGTGGGCATCGCCCGCGCGCTCATCGCCAACCCCAAGGTGCTGCTGGCGGACGAGCCCACCGGCAACCTCCACTCCGCGCAGGCGAAGCACATCATGGAGGTCTTCCAGGGCCTCAACCGGGACGGCACCACCCTCATCCAGGTGACGCACTCCGAGGCCAACGCCGCGTACGGCCACCGCGTCATCCAGCTCGCGGACGGCTGGATTCAGAAGTCCTGAGCGAAGCGCCGGAGCTTCGGAGCCGGGAGGGCCCCGTCATGTTGAGCGACTTGAGGATGGACCTGCGGTACACGCTGAGGACGATGCGCCAGACGCCCGTGTTCACGGTGGCGGCGGTGCTGGTGTTGTCGCTGGGCATCGGCGCGACGACAGCGCTCTTCAGCGTGGTGGACGCGGTGCTGCTGCGGCCGCTGCCCTTCCCGGAGCCGGAGCGGGTGGTGGTGCTCGGCTCGGAGCGGACGCAGCGTGCCGCTCCGAACTACAGCCTGATGACGTACGAGGACCTGGCGCGCCAGTTCACCCAGGTGTGCTCGCTGACCGCGTTCGCCGGCAGCCGCTTCAACCTCACGGGCGACGGGGACACCCGGCAGCTTCGCGGGGTGACGGTGGCGGGTGACTTCTTCGGGGCCTTCGGGGTGAAGCCGGCGCTCGGCCGGACCTTCACGCCCGAGGAGCGGGAGGCCTCGCTGGTGGTGCTCTCCCACCGGCAGTGGCAGGCGCTGGGCGGTGGGGCGGACGTGCTCGGCCGCACGCTGACGCTGGGCGGGCAGCCGTACACGGTGGTGGGGGTGATGCCCCCGTCCTTCCAGGTGCCCCATCCGACGGTGGACCTGTGGCTGCCCTACGACAGCCAGCCCGGGGCGGCGACGTCGGAGGCGCGCACGCAGCGGGGCTTCCGCTCCTTCACGGTGGTGGGGCGGCTGGCGCCCGGCGCCACGCTGGAGTCCGCGAGGCAGGAGCTGGCGTCGCTGGCCCCGCCGCTGATTCAGGAGGACTCCAGCCAGCAGTTCGGGCTCCTGGGCTACCGCGACATGCTCACCCGGGACGTGAGCCTGGTGCTGTGGGTGCTGCTGGGGGCGGTGGCGCTGGTGCTGCTGCTGGCGGCGGCCAACGTGGCGCACCTCCAGCTCGCGCGGGCGGCGTCGCGGCAGCGCGAGCTGGGCATCCGCGTGGCGCTCGGCGCGGGGCGCGGCCGGCTGGTGCGGCAGCTCCTCACGGAGAGCCTGGTCCTGGCGCTGCTGGGCGGAGTGGGCGGCGTGCTGCTGGCCCTGTGGGGCACCGATTTGTTGCTGGCCCTGGGCGCCAGTGCCCTGCCGCGCGGGGGCGACGTGGCGGTGCAGGGGCGGGTGCTCCTCTTCGCGCTGGCGGTGACGCTGCTGACGGGCGTGGGCGTGGGGCTGGCGCCCGCGGTGCAGCGCAGCCAGCTGTCTCCGGGGCTGGTGCTGGGCCGTGGCGCCACGGAGGCCTCGCGGGGCCGCACGCACGCGGCGCTGGTGGTGGCGGAGGTGGCGCTGGCGCTGGTGCTCGTCACCGGCGCGGGGCTGATGCTCAAGAGCTTCTGGCGCCTGCAGCAGGTGGACCCGGGCGTGGACCCCGAGGGCGTCTTCGTCGCGTGGCTGTCCCTGCCGCAGGAAGGCTACCGCGAGCCGGAGCGCATGGCGGCCTTCCACCGGAACCTGATGGCCCGGCTCGCCGCGCGCCCGGAGGTGGCCGCCGCGGGCGTGGGGGGGAGCCTGCCCGCGGGCGGGAGCATCCGCCGCTCGGGCTACTGGGTGGAGGGGACGGCGGACGTGCCCAACCGGCCCACCGCGCTCGTCAACGTCTCCACGCCCGGCTTCCTGGAGGCGCTGCGCGTGCCGCTGCGCGCGGGCCGCCGGCTGGCGGAGGCGGACAGGGCGGAGGCGCCCCGGGTGATGGTGGTGAGCGAGCACTTCGCCCGCGAGGTCTTCCCGGGCCAGGACCCGGTGGGCCGCCGGGTGACGTTCGGCGGTGACGACGCGCAGGGCAACCCGCTGTGGATGACGGTGGTGGGCGTGGTGGGGGACGTGCCGTACGACGGCATCGAGGCGGGGCAGGAGCCCACGGTGTACCTGCCCATGGACCAGGAGCCCGCCGCGGGCGCGCAGCTCGCGGTGCGGGCCGCGCCGGGCCTGTCGCCCCTGGCGCTGGAGGCCGTGGTGCGCGAGGAGTTGCGCGCGGTGGACTCGACGGTGGCGCTCGCGCAGCCCACCACGCTGGAAGCCCGGCTGGAGACGGACCTGGGCCGGCCCCGCTTCCGCACGGTGCTGCTGGGCGCCTTCGGGGTGCTGGCGCTGGTGCTGGCGGCGGTCGGCATCTACGGCGTCATGTCCTACGCGGTGGCGCAGCGCTCGCACGAGATGGGTGTGCGCATGGCGCTGGGCGCCCGGCGGGCGGACGTGCTGAAGCTGGTGGTGGGTCAGGCACTGCGGCGTGTCGGGGTGGGCCTGGGGCTGGGGCTCACCGGAGCGCTGGCGGCCCACCGGGTCATGGAGGGCCTGCTGTACGGGGTGGGCTCGCTGGACGTTTCCGTCCTCTCCGCCGTGGCCCTGCTGCTGCTGGGCACCGCCTGGCTGGCGAGCTGGCTGCCGGCTCGCAGGGCGGCCAGTGTGGACCCGGCCTCCGTTCTTCGTCGCGGCTGACGCCGCGCTTTTTCTGGCGCATTCTTCTCCCGGGTGTTCTCCGTGTCCGAGCCTCTTCCCACCGTCCCGAATCCCTCCACTCCCGCCCCGGCGCCCGCCGCGCGGCCCGCCCGCATCCTCGTCGCCGATGACCAGGCGGACGTGCTGGAGGCGCTGCGGCTCCTGCTGAAGCGTGACGGGTACGCCGTCGTCACCGCGCAGTCGCCCGCCGGCGCGCTGGCCACGCTGGAGTCGGAGGACGTGGACCTCGTCCTCATGGACCTCAACTACGCGCGCGACACCACGTCCGGGAAGGAGGGCCTGGACCTGCTCGGCCGCATCCGCGCGCAGGATGCGTCGCTGCCGGTGGTGGTGATGACGGCGTGGGGCAGCGTGGAGGGCGCGGTGGAGGCCATGCGCGGCGGCGCGCGCGACTACGTGCAGAAGCCGTGGGACAACACGCGCCTGCTGGCCACGCTGCGCACGCAGCTCGAATTGGGCCGGGCGCTGAAGCGCAGCCGGCGGCTGGAGGAGGAGAACCAGCACCTGCGGCGCGGGCAGGGCGGGCTGCCCACCATGGTGTCCGAGTCCCGGGCCATGCAGCCCATCCGCCGCCTCCTCGAGCGCGTGGCGCCGTCCGGGGCCAACGTGCTGGTGACGGGCGAGCACGGCACGGGCAAGGAAGTGGTGGCGCGGCTGCTCCACGCGTCCTCGACGCGGGCGGACCGGCCCTTCGTGGCGGTGAACTCGGGCGGCCTGTCCGAGGGCGTCTTCGAGAGCGAGCTGTTCGGCCACGTGAAGGGCGCCTTCACGGACGCGAAGACGGACCGCATCGGCTGCTTCGAGCTGGCGGACGGCGGCACGCTCTTCCTGGACGAGATTGGCAACATGCCGCTGTCGCAGCAGGCCAAGCTGCTGCGTGTGTTGCAGACGGGCGAGCTGCACCCGGTGGGCTCGTCGAAGACGCGGCGGGTGGACGTGCGGGTGGTGAGCGCCACCAACGTGGACCTGGCGAAGGCGGTGGCGGAGGGGCGCTTCCGCGAGGACTTGCTGTACCGCCTCAACACGGTGGAGCTGCAGTTGCCGGCGCTGCGCGAGCGGCGCGAGGACATTCCCCTGCTGGCGGCGCACTTCCTGGCGGAGCACGGCCGGCGCTACGGGCGGCCCGCGATGCGGCTGTCCCCGAGCGCGCTGGAGGCGCTGCTGGCGTACCCGTGGCCGGGCAACGTGCGCGAATTGGAGCACGCGGTGGAGCGCGCGCTGCTGATGGCGGCGGGGGACGAGGTGACGGCGGAGGACCTGCTGCTGAAGCGGGCGGGGCGCGAGGGCCCGTCCCGGCTGGAGGAGATGACGCTGGAGGAGGTGGAGCGCTACCTGATTGAGCGGGCGCTCGCGCGGCACGAGGGCAACGTGAGCGAGGCGGCCAAGGGACTGGGCCTGTCGCGCAGCGCGCTGTACCGGCGGCTTCAGTACTACGGCATCAAGGGAGCGCGGTGAGCGGGAAGCGCGGGCCGCCCCGGCATGAGCTGCAGGTGCTCGGGCTCGCGTGGCTGGCGGGCCTGCCGGGCTCCGTGGCGTCGCTCGTGCTGGTGTGGACGGGGGACTTCTCTCCCAAGGTCCAGTGGACGCTGACCACGCTGGTGGTGGGCATGTTCCTGGGCGTGGGGCTGCTGGTGCGCGAGCGGGTGATGCGGCCGTTGCACGCGGTGGCCAACCTGCTGGCGGGCCTGCGCGAGGGGGACTACTCCGTGCGGGGGCGCGGCGCGCGCGCGGGTGACGCGCTGGGCGAGGTGCTGCTGGAGGTCAACGCGCTGGGTGACACGCTGCGAGAGCAGCGGCTGGGAGCGCTGGAGGCGGGCGCGCTCCTGGAGCAGGTGATGGAGGAAATCGACGTCGGCGTGCTGGCCTTCGACGGGGAGGGCACGCTGAAGCTCGTCAATCGCGCGGGCGAGCGGCTGCTGGGGCAGTCTCGCTCGCAGCTGGTGGGGAAGGGCGCGGGCGCGCTGGGTCTGGCGGAGCTGCTGGAGGGCCCGGCGCCGAGGCGGCTGACACGCACCTTCGCGGAGGAGGGCGGCCCGTACGAGTTGCGGCGCGGCACGTTCCGGGAGGGCGGGCTGCCGCACCAGCTGGTGGTGCTGGCGGACCTGCGGCTGGCGCTGCGCGAGCAGGAGCGCGAGGCGTGGCGCCGGCTGGTGCGGGTGCTGAGCCATGAAATCAACAACTCGCTGGCGCCGATTGGCTCCATCGCGGAAGCGCTGAAGGACATGCTGGGGCAGCAGCCGCGTCCGGCGGACTGGGAGGAGGACGCGAGGAGCGGGCTGGGCATCATCGCCCGGCGCTCGGAGGCGTTGGCGCGCTTCATGTCCGCGTACGCGAGGCTGGCGAGGCTGCCGCCTCCGGTGCTGGCGGACGTGGAGGTGGACGGCTGGGTGCGGCGGGTGGCGGCGCTGGAGAAGCGCAGGCCGGTGGGCGTGCGCGCGGGGCCGGCGCTGGTGGTGCGTGGCGACGCGGACCAGCTGGAGCAACTGCTCATCAACCTGGTGAGGAACGCGGTGGACGCGGTGCAGGCTTCACCGGACGGGGGCGAGGTCTGGGTGTCCTGGGCGGTGCTGTCACCGGGGGGGGTGGAGGTCTGGGTGGAGGACGAGGGCCCGGGGCTGGCGGACACGGGCAACCTCTTCGTGCCCTTCTTCACGACCAAGCCGCAGGGCAGCGGCATCGGGCTGGCGCTCAGCCGGCAGATTGCGGAGGCGCACGGTGGAGGGCTGCGGCTGGAGAACCGGCCGGAGGGGCGCGGGTGCCGTGCGAGGTTGAAGCTGCCGCTGGACACGCCGGGGATGGTGGTGAGCCAGGGCTGACCTGTACGGTACGCTCGCGGTCAGCCTCTTCCGCCATGCGACGTCGGAGAGTGCGGCGAGGGTTGCCCTCCCTTTCAAAGGACTCACAACATGACCCGAATCGTTCCGGAGCGGCTCAAGTGCTCGGTGTGTGGCGCCGCGAGCGAGCAGCACGTGCTCTACAGCCGGAGCGAGTTCGGCTCGCCGGGCCTGGACGGGCGGCCCTCGGACATCGCCCATGCCGCCTTCTCCTCGTGGATTCAGGAGTGCCCCTCCTGCGGCCACTGCGCCGACAACATCGCCGAGGGGCACCCCTCCTCGCCCGCCGTGGTGCGAAGTGCCGAGTACCAGGCGCGCCTCCACGCGGCGGACAGCCCGGCGCTCGCCAACAGGTTTCTCTGTGTCGCCATGCTCGAAGACGCCGCGCGCCGGGAGGTCCGGGCGGTGGGCTCCCGGCTGAACGCGGCCTGGGCCGCGGAGGAGGCCGGGAACGCGGCGCTGGCCCGTGAGTGCCGCTCCGCCTGCGCGGACCTGCTGCTGCGCAACCGCGTGCTGCTGCGCGCCTGGATGTCGGGAGACGCCGACTGGAAGGGGACCGAGGTGGTCTTCCTGGCCGACGTATTGCGACGAGCCGGCCGCTTCGACGAGGCGCTGCGCGAGGTGGACACCGCGCTGGAGGCGGGCGTCTCCACCATCATCACGCAGGTGCTCCGCTTCCAGCGGGCGGCCATCATCCGGGAAGACGTCAGCGGCCATTCCATGGATGAGGCGCTGGGGCACGCCCAGCTCCGCCTGATGGCGCGTGAGCAGGAGGACCCGCTCCTCGAGTACCTGCTGTCGCACTACCGAGCGCTGCTGTCGAAGTCGGAGCAGAAGGCCGCGACGGTGGGGCGCATCCGACGCCCGAGGGTGAGAAGTGGGCCACGGACGACCCCGAGGTACTGGCGCTGCTGGCCGAGGGCCGGGAGGCGCTCGCCCGGACCCTGGAAGCACAGCTGCTTGCGAGGCACCCGGGCCGCGTCATCATCAACCGCTGCCCGAACTGCGGCGGCCCCGCGCGCACGCCCCTGGCGAAGCAGTGCCGCTTCTGCCACCACACCTGGCGTGAGGCGAAGTGAGCGGCGCCCACCCGCCGGCTCACTCCGCCGCGAGCCGCGCCGTGTACTCCGTCTCCATCCGCACGTGCGTGGACCAGAAGGGGCGCGGCTCCACGCCGTGGAGGTTGTCCTCCAGGATGCCCAGGTGCGTGTGCCAGCCGCTGGCCACGTTCGCCAGTTGCTTGCGCTCCAGGCACCGGTGCGTCAGCACGAGCAGCACGTCCTGCTCCCGAGGGCTCAGCTCGAAGGTGACCTCGCTGTTCCCGCCCACGGGCCCGGAAACACCGCGGGCCGCCCGCAGACTCTGTGGGAGTCCGGAGCGGCCCGTGGGCGCGATTCAGTTGTCCAGGAGGCTCAGGCCACCTGGGCGCCGACGTCGGGAGGCGCGTCGTAGGCGGGCGTGAGGTCGACCACGTTGACGGTGAGCAGGTGGTAGACGATGCAGTTGCTCAGCCAGAAGAAGAGGGCGCTGTAGTGGACGTAGACGAGCGGCGAGCCGGGCCACACCTGGAGCGGGTGGCCGAAGACGTTGGCGGCCATGTACCCGCCGAACCACTCACCGGCCCAGCACACCACGGCGCCAATGCCCAGGCGCGTCCACACCTTCACGCGGCGCGGGTAGAACCAGAAGAAGTGGAGGCTCCACAGGAGCGCCACGCAGCCGGCCCAGAGGATGAGGCTCCCGAAGGAGAACCAGTGGTAGGGCGACTCGGGGAACACCCAGCCCCAGTCCCCATTCACCTGGCGCCAGGCCACGTTCTGGGCCAGTTCCATGAACCAGAAGAGCGGCGCGATGTAGAGCACCTGCGTCAGCAGGATGCGCAGGTACATCGCGACCCGCCTCCAGAACACCTGAATGGGCCAGTCGAGCGAGATCATGCTTCTCCTCCGCCCGCGGCGATGGGTGAACGGTCGCCGCGCAGAAGAAAGAACGTCATGAGTCTCATTCCTTGGTAATTTCCTGGCGCCAATTGCTTGCGAAATGGCGCCAGAGACCTCGGCCGTCCTGAACGCGAATTCAGCTTCCACGCGCTGCGGCACGGGAGAAACCCGAGGAGTCTCGAAGGGTTGTCCCAGCTCGGCGTGGAGGGCTCAGGGGGCGGGCACGGAGGCGCGCTGGGCGATGAACCAGAGCTTCTTCAGTTGCTTGGACCGGTAGGCGCGGAGGTCGGTGCGGTTGAGCCCGAGCAGCTGCTCCGTTTTCTCGCCGCGTTGCGTCTTCCCATGCACGCTGGCGAGCTGGGCCACCGGGCGCGAACCTGTGTCATCCAGCGGTATGGCTCCTCTCCACCCTATTCCTCCGAGAAGAAATCCGAGTCAACGCGCTTCACCTCGTACGCGCTGACGGCATTCACTCCAATGCCGAAGTCGAACATCAGGGAAGCCAACTGGGCGCCATCAATGAGGACGATCTTCTTCTCGATGCGAGAAACGTACTGACGGGCCTCCTTGGAGAAGGTGGAGGAAGTGATGAAGACGCCCTTTCGCGCGCGCTCCCCTTCGAGGCTTCCCGCGAACGCTTGGATCTCAGGCCGGCCGACGGTGTTCTGCCACCGCTTGGCCTGCACGTAGATGACGTCGAGCCCCAGGTGGTCCTCCTTGATGATGCCGTCCACGCCTCCATCATGACTGCGGCCAAGCGCCTTGCCCGCGTCTTCCAGGGAGCCGCCGTAGCCCATCTTGACGAGAAGCTCGACGACGAGCCGCTCGAAGAAGCGGGGTGACGCCTGCAAGACCGCGTTGAGCAGCTCCGCCTCGGTCTTCTTCCGCAGGTCTCGATAGGCCGTCTCCAGCGCTTCCTCGGGAGTAATCCCGCCAGATGCAGCCAGGGGCCTCTGCTCGGATGAGTCCAGCGCTTCTTCAGCGGGCCGCCCCACGAAGTCCCGGAACTCAGCGAACTCGGCCAGCATGGTGGTGTTGATGGTCTTGGGCTTGGATGCGAGCACCTGCTGACCGCGCTCGGTAATCTGGTAGACGCCCCGCTTGAGCGTCTTCAGCAGCCCTGCTTTCTCGAGGTAGGTCTTCGCCCAGCCGACTCTATTGTCGAAGACGGGCTGCGCCCCGCTGGGAAGAAGCTCCGCGCGGTCGGCTTCAGTCAGCTTCAAGGCTTGAGCGACTTCCTCTCGCACGTCGCGGACTTCGTGGGGTTGTCCATCCTGGATGCGGAGCAGGATGGGCAGCATCAACGACTGATAGTCAGGGACGGCCATGCAGGAAAAGGCTACTCGAAGTACCGAATGGTGGCAGCAGGCCGTCCAGCGGGCTGGCCGGGTCCACCTGACTGTCTCCTCGGGACTCCGGGCGCGCGTCCCACCCACACTCCCAGCGCATCCAGCAGGCCAATAACTACTGGATATCCTGGCAATATCTGACCTCAAGCCTCGGACCCAGGCCACGCTCCCGGGAGGGGCTCGCGGAGGGAGGGCGGGGTCCATGCCGCCCCGTGTCAGGGGCGCCTTGGCCTTCGCGGCATGCCCGTTGGCCCTGGGGCCAAAAGCACTCCAGAATCCGCCGCATGCAACTCCTTCCCAGCAAGTCCCGGCGCTCCGGGCGGGCGCTCCCGGGCGTGCCGCGCGCGGCGCTCCTCCTCCTCACCCTGCTGTGTGGCGTGGCGCCTGAGGCGCGCGCCGAGGTCCCCGTCCAGCGCACCTTCCTGCGCCTGCCCTCGTCCAACGGGCACGGCGCGGTGATGCTGGACCTGGAGCAGAAGAAGGTGACGCACTTCCGCGAGCACCTCTTCGCCACCGAGGAGCCCGTCATCGACCTGGCGGGCGCCGACGTCTTCGCGGGGGGCCAGCCCCAGGTGGTGCACTCTCGGGATTTGCTCTTCGACGCGTTCTTCGGCCTGCGCTCGGGCGGCACGCAGCGCTGGTTGAGCACGCAGGACGTGAACCTGGAGGCCAGCGGCTACTGGCGCTGGGCGCCGCAGAAGACGGGCGGCACGGGCGTGGCCACGATGGTGCAGAAGGTGGGTGACCTGGAGGCGACGACGTTCGTCTTCGCGCCCCGGGCGCTGCCGCACGCCGCCTTCGTCATGGCGCTGCGCGTGCGCAACACCGGCACCGCGGCCGTCACCGGGGTGAGCGCCTTCTCGCTGCACAACTTCCACCTGGGCTTCGGCCGGCCGGGCGTCATGGCGGAGCTGGAGGAGAACGGCGAGACGGTGGAGCTGAGCGGCAACGTCTTCTCGGAGAAGGGCTTCGCGGGCGTGCTGGCCAGCCGGCCGCTGGGCACGGTGGCGCGGCGGGCGGCGTGGCAGTCGTCGGCCACGGGCTCGCAGAACGGCTTCAACGTGGTGAACAACGGCGGCGGGCAGGACCTGCAGGACTTCACGGCGCAGCCCTCGGCGGGCACGGGCTGGGCCACGGCGTACCAGTTCAACCTGGGAGACCTCGCGGCGGGCGCGGAGCGCTGGGTGGGCGTGGTCTTCGCGCACCACGGCAACCCCGAGGCGGGCGCCACGGTGCGGCAGTGGCTGGCGGACTACGCGGGTGCGTCCGGCGCGCAGGCGCTGGTGGACGCCGAGGTGGCGCGCTGGGCGGCCTTCCAGACGGACACGGTGAAGGTGCCGGCGGGCGTGGCGGAGGACGAGGAGACGCTGGTGCGCCACTCGGCGGTGGTGCTGCACATGGCGCAGGTGCGTGAGGACGAGGCCTTCCTGCGCGAGTGGCTGACGAAGGACGGCGAGGTGCGCCGCACGCGCTTCAAGGGCACCAGCGGCGCGCCGGTGACGCTGCCGGCCACGGTGCGGCACGCGGGCAAGGGCGCGGTGCTGGCCAGCCTGCCGCCGGGACAGTGGACCTACGCGTGGATTCGCGACGGCGCGTACGCCGCGGCGGCCATGACGACGCTGGGCATGCGGAGCGACGCGCGCGACGCGCTCGCCTACTACCTCAACGCGGACAGCGGCCGGTTCCGCGACTTCCGCGAGCTGCAGCCGTACAACATGCCCCCGTACGTCATCACCCTCACGCGCTACCACGGCTTCGGCGTGGAGGAGACGGACTACAACGAGTCGGGCCCCAACCTCGAGTTCGACGGCTTCGGCCTCTTCCTCTGGTCGCTGCGGCACTACGAGCGCACCACGGGGGACCTGACGCTGGTGGACCAGCACTGGGGCACGGTGTCGACGAAGGTGGCGGACGCGCTGGTGGCGCTCATCGACCCGGCGACGGGGCTCATCCGCCCGGACTCGTCCATCTGGGAGACGCACTGGAACGGGCGGCAGCGCGCGTGGGCGTACACCAGCCTCACGGCGGCGCGCGGCCTGTGTGACGCGGCGGTGCTGGCCGAGCGCAAGGGCGACGCGGACCGGGCGCTGCGCTACCGCAACGCGGGCGAGTCCCTCCGCCGGGCCATCGCGGAGAAGCTGACGGACTCCAACTACGTGCTGGCCTCCAACCTGGAGGAGCTGCGCGCGGGCCGGGGCTACTACGACGCGGCGGTGTTCGACGCGTTCGCCTTCGGGCTGTTCGACCCGCGGGGGAAGATTGCCCAGGCCACCTTCCGCGGCTTCGACCTGCGCCTGTCCTCGCCGGCCGGCGCGGGCTGGCAGCGCAACGACGACCGCTATGACCACCCGGGCGGCTCGGACGTGAGCCCCTGGGGCAGCGAGTACGACAGCGCCGAGTGGGTCATCGTCAGCCTGCGCGGCGCGATGGCGAAGCGGATGGCCGGCGACACGGAGCGCGCGGACCGGGTGCTGGGCTGGGTGAAGGACCAGTCGCTGAAGAACTACCTGGCGGTGGCGGAGACGTACGACGAGTCGACCGGCGCCTACAAGTTCAACGCCCCCATGGTGGGCTTCGGCGCGGGCGCGTACGCGCTGGCGCTGGCGCACCGGGCGGACGGGACGGAGGACCCGGCGTGCGGCGCGTACTTCGACGAGAGCACGCTGGTGAAGACGCCGGACGCGGGCACCGGGGACGCGGACGCGGGCACCGAAAACCCCGGCGAGGACCCCTGGGTGCCGCCGGACGCGGGCACGGTGCACGGCAACGGTGACGTGGGCGGTGGCGGCTGCAATGCCACGGGCTCCGGCGCCATGGCCCTGTGGCTGCTGGCCGCGTTCGCCGGGCTCGCCCTGGCCCTGCGCCGTCGCGGGGCCTGAGTGGCTCGAGGGCCCGCGCGCCGGTGGACTCCGCGCGCGGGCTCCCGGAGCTGCTTCGTTACGGCATCGCGGCCCGGCAGCCGTTCACCCAGTCGCCGGAGCAGTCCACCTTCTCCGTGAACGGCGTCACCACGCCCTCCGGCCAGGTGATGGTCGCGGCCTTCCAGACATAGTGCGAGGGCAGGTCCTGGATGTCGATGATCGTCACCTTCCCGGCCACGTTGAGCACGAGCTGTCCGTCCGAGGTCGGGCTGCCGCCGGAGCCCCAGTGCTCGACGTAGACGTGGTAGGTGCCGTTCTCCGGCTTGCTGAGGAAGATGTTCTCCGGGCCGAAGGTGTCGGTGTCGTCCACGTCCTTCTTCGGGTCATCGGACAGGTCGTCCGGCACGCCCCAGTCCGGTCCCTGGCCCACGCACGTCGTCCACGTGCAGTCCGTGACGTCGTCGTTGATGCGCCCGCCCGGCTTGATGAGGTGCAGCTCCCAGTCGTAGCCCTCGTCGTCCCAGGAGAGGGTTGCGCGGATGTCCGGGGTGACGCAGTTGGTGGTGAAGACGCGGGTGACGAGCACGTAGGTGCCCGACGCGTTGGACCACACGCACTTCACGAGCTGCTCGCCGCAGAACAGCGGCGCGTTGAAGCTGAACTCGCCCGTGTCCGGGTCCGTCTCGATGGTGCCCACGAGCTCCTGTCCGTTGGCGCCGCCGACGAAGAAGGTGCCGTTGCCCTGGGCGTTGCGCACCGTCCCGTCGAACGTGTTCTGCGTCACGTCGCCCGCGCTGAGCTCGAAGGACGCGATGTCGGTGTCCGGGCAGCCATTGCACGTGTACTCACCGGGCTTCGTGCGGGTGGGCGCCGGGTCCAGGCGGTAGTTGGACACCGGGTCCGGGATGGGGTCCGGATTGATGTCATCGGGCTTCTCCTCCGTCTCCCCCGAGCCACAGGCGGTGGCCGCCAGCACGAGCAGCATCAGGGACACACGACGACCCCAGCGAGAACTCCCCCTCATCACGACGCTCCTTGGAAGAATGTCCGAAATAACGCGCTGCGCGTCATTTCTTGAATCTGTTACGGAGCGAGGGCCGGATTCGGGCTGCGCTGCCCGCTCAGGCCGTGTTGCCGGGGAGGCGGTCCAATTCGACCCGTGCCGCCTCGATGCCGGATTGGGCCGCGTGCTCCAGGAGGCTGCGCGCGAGCGTGACGTCGCGAGGCATGCCCCGGCCGCGCGCGCACGCCATGCCCAGGACGTAGACGGCCTCGGCGGCGCCGAGCCGGGCGGCCTCCCGCAGCCACTTCACGCCCTCGCGCTCGTGCCCGTCGAGGCTCCACAACATGCCACCCAGCATCAGCGTGGCCTCCACCGAGCCGCGCTCCGCGGCGGCGCTCAGCAGCTCCGTCGCGAGCGGCACATCCACCGGCCCGCCTTCACCGGCGAACAACATGGACGCGGCCTCCAGCGCCGCCTGGGCATCCCCCGCGCGCGCGGCGGCCACCCGTCTCGCGCGCTCGTCCGAGGCAGGAGCGCGCGGCACCAGGTGGAAGGGCAGCCCGCGCAGGTAGCTGGGAAGGCGGGGGCGGGGCTTCATCGCTTCCGCCCTCGAGGCTTCTTCGGGGGACCGGGCTCCGCCGCCACCTTCGCGTACTTCCTGCCGGTGCGCTCGTAGTACTCGAAGAGGTTCTCCACCTGGAAGTTCTCCAGCGTCCGTGTGCCGCCCAGGTCCTCCGGCAGCTTTGGCGCCAGAATCATGTCCTCGCCCAGGTACTCCCCCGTGGACTGGCGCCACGCCTCGTAGACCCCGGTGTCGAGGAAGTACGGCAGCTCCCGGTCCGGCAGCCACCTCGCGAGCAGGTTCTCGAAGCCGAGGAACTCGTGCGTCCAGTACGCCACGCGGTACGGCTCCAGGACGAGCACCTTCGGCAGCGGGGTGTTGCCATTCTCCAGCACGAGGATGGCGCCGTGGATGTTGTACCCGAGCACCCTCCGGTCCGGGTGTCCGGGAGGCACGAGGAAGGACCACGCCTGGATGCAGCGCTGAAGCCGCTCCAGCCCGGGCCCGAACAGGTAGACGAAGCGGTCCAGGAACCAGCCCGCGCCCAGCTCGGGCGCCACGGTCTCCCAGAAGAGGCTCACGCCCGGCTCGTCGAAGCGGATGGCGTTCTCGGTCGCGGGAGCGGGGCGGCCCATGCCCCGGCGGAAGTGTTTCGCGAGAGGTGTCATGTCACGGTGTCCCCGCCGGCGGGTTCATGACGAAGCGGAAGTTGTTCCTCCAGATGGGGTGCGAGTGCACCGGGATGAGGCGCATGAGGGTCTGCGCCTCCTCGTTCATCCGGTTGCCCCACTGCTCGCCGATGCGGCTGTTCACCATGGAGTTGCCGACGTAGCGCCGCATCTGCTGGAAGAACCGCGTCCAGGCGGCGTCGGTGTAGTCATTGCCGGCCGGGAACTGGAGCTCGGGGAAGGCGTCCTCTCCGCCCGCCACCTGGTCGGGGTTGTGGAGGACGGCGAAGCTCTGGAACCCGTTGCTCAGCCGCCCGAACTGCACCCAGAGGGGAACGCGCCGGCGCATCTCCTCGTAGTAGGGGTTGAGGCGGTCCCGGAAGGGTATCTCGTTGTTCTGCCGCCCGAGGATGCGCAGGTCGTAATAGATGACGACGTCCCGGGTGCTCCGCCCGTAGCGGCGGACCTCCTGCACGGGACGCAGGTCCTCGCGCAGGGGCCGCGGCAGTTGATTGCCCCGGTCATCGACCTCGACGCCCATCAGGTCTCTCGAGCCCTGTGCCCGGAGGATTCCGTCCGCGGCGACCTGGGCCCTGCGCAGCAGCTCGTTGGTCCGCGTGATGAGCCGCTGCACCTCGGTCAGGTCGTCCGTGACGGCCTGGAGCCCGCGATGGGCGCTGCCCAGTGCGGCGAGCTGCTGCTGGACGTTGTTGCGCTCCGCCACCAGCCGGGCCTGCCGCCGCTCCAGCCTCCCCAGATATTCGCTCGCGCGGACCAGGGCCGCGGCCGCGCGCTCACGCAGGCGCCGCAGGACGACCTCGCGCGCGCCGCGGTCCATCTGCCGGTACAGGCCGGCGTTCAGGCGGAACAGCGCCAGGTTCACCACCCACCGGTCGATGGTGTACTGGTTGATGCCGCGCTGCTGGAGCAGCAGCTGGCGCGCCATCTCCTGCCGGAAGTAGAGGCGGTACTCGGCGCGGCCCATCTCCCGCCGGTCCGGATACCTCCGGGGGTTGGACAGGAACGACAGCGTGCGCGGCGGGGTGAAGGGGTTGATGCGCAGCGCGCGAGAGAGGGCCGCGATGCGCATGATGTTGCCCACGTTGCGGACGAGGTTGACCACCTCGTTCAACGGAGCAATCAGCGCCCCCCGCGCGCGGGAGTTGATGCGGCCGCCGATGATGCGCGTGGCCCTGAACCGCACCGCGCGCTGCTGCACGCCGCTCAGGGTGGAGCGGATGAGGTTCGGTCCGGTCTGGTTCAGCGCCCGTGACATCGGCGTGCCCGAGGCGACCCGCACGAACATTCCCGCCTCGTCGACGTTGGACACGCGCAGCCGGGCCCTCCCGCCCGCCTCGGTGAGCTGGACCGGCTCCCTTCCTCCGTGGGCCATCTGGGCCGTGCGGTCGATGGGCCGGAACGGCTCGTCCGCCACCAGCGTGCTCACCTGCCGCAGCAGCTCCTTCAGCCGGGTCTGCGCCTCGCGCACGCGCCTGCGAATCTCCGCCGGCCGCTTGCGCTGATTCTGTCCGGGACGCCTGCGGCGCTCCCCCCGGTGCCGCTCGTACGTGGCGGCGGCGCTCCGCTCGGCCTCCTTCAGCGCCTTCTGCTCGTCCGCGAGCTGGTCGAGGTCGTGCGCGCGGTCCCTCACCTGGGGCAGCAGGTTGCGCACCGTCGGGCGGTCCGTGTCGGGCACCAGCTCCAGCCCCCGCTGCCAGCGGGCAATCTTCGCCTCGATGCGCTCCACCTCGCTCGCCATCATCGGCGTGGTGTCCCGCGCGGCCTCCTGGATGAAGAGGCGGTGCGTCTCCCTCCCGTCGGAGAACGTCATCGTCTCGCCGATGGGGCCGTCGAAGCTCTCCGTGCCGGGGCGGCGTCCGGGGCCGCCGCGCCCGCCCCGTGCGCCTCCCGGGGCGCCGCCGCCGGTGCCCTCGCGCCAGGTGCCCGGCCGCCGCCGCTCGCCGCCGCCTCCGCGCTGCGCGTTGTCGTTCAGCAGGTCCGTCATGAACTTGCTGGAGTCGAAGTCCACCTCGCCGAACTGGACGGTGGGCCACTGGCGGGAGCCGAGCACGTAGTCCACGTCCGCGCCGATGCCGAACTCGCCCGGCAGCGGGTACTCCAGGCTGCCCAGCGGCCACGTCCACCGCTTGTCCGGCGCGGGCGACCACCAGGGCGAGTCCAGCTCCACGAACAGGTCGCCGCTGAAGCCCAGGAAGGGCTGCGCGGCGATTTCCAGGTGGCCGCCGATGAACCACTCGGGGCGCCCGGCCGCGTTCTGCCGCCGGCCGATGCGCGGTGTCGCGTCCACATAGCCGCGGATGCCGGCCAGCGCGTTCAGCCCCACGCCGGCCTTGATGTCGTGGCCCAGGAGGGTGAGGCCGACGCCGCCCTCGGCGCGCAGGCGCAGCCCCGCGAAGGCGGAGATGTTGAGCGAGCCCTGGATGGTGAAGAGGTTCTCCACCCGCGGGTCCGTGGAGAACTGCCCCGACACGCTCATGTTGTGCAGCCGCCCCGGCCCCACGCGCGCCAGCGCCTCCAGGCCGATGTTGGCGAACACGAACACCTGGCCCACCACGGGGATGCCGTAGCCCGCGCGAATCTCCACGCGGAACAGGCGCCGGTTCCACTCCCGCTCCGGGAAGAGGATGAGCTCCCGCTGCGGGCGAATCTCTCCGATGATGGTGGCCTGCGCCTGGTTGTTGACCAGGACGCGCGCCCGCCCGGACAGCCAGGGCGTGAGGGTGATGGACAGCTCACCCCAGCCGCAGAAGGCGCGCCGTCCCGGCCGCGGCGGGTTGTCCGGACCCGGCTGCGCGACGGGCAGCGCGGACGGGTCCAGGTCGGTCCGCGTGGTGAGGTCTCTCGCGGTGCGCTCGTCGGTGGCGATGAGCGTGAGGCTGCCGCTCATGCGCTCGGTGCGGTAGCCCACCGTGCCCTGGACGTGGACGAAGCCCTGGTCGAGCCGCGCCACCACGGTGCCCGACGCCGGGCCGATGGCGACCGTCATCCGCAGGTCGCCGCCCAGCACGCCGTTGGAGCCGCGGCGCACGCGCAATTCACCCCCCGAGCCGCCCGGGATGTCGATGCGCGCGCCGCCCTCCACCTGCAAGGCCTGGCTGTCGAGGCGAAGGGTGCCGGTGCCCTCCAGGTAGCCGCCCAGGCGGAAGCCCAGGTTCTCCACGGCGACGTTGATGCGCCCGGCCTCGAACTCGTTGACCACCCGGGGAACGGTGATTCTCGACATCCCCAGCAGGCCGAGCGCCTCGGAGCCGCGAATCATCCCGTCCACCAGCGCCCGCCGCGTGCCGCGCACGGGGCCCGGCTGGCCGACACCCACCCAGCCGGTGACGACGTTCTCCCGCACCACCACCACAAGCACCGTTGGCACCGTGTCCGCGAGTGAAGCGAGCGCGGGGTGCTGCAGGCGGATGGCGGTGCCCGCGCCGGTGGTGCTGAAGGTGTCGCCGCGCTTGCGGACCTTGATGGTGCCCTCGGCGAGCCCGGGCAGCCGCACGGGCACGTCCAGGTCGCGTCCGGGCCGAGCCTCGGCGGCGGTGGCCTCGGGAATCAGGAGCTGTCCCGAGGAGAGGTCCACCTCGCCGACCGTCACGGTGCGCCCCACCGGCTCCGCCGTCAGCCGCACAGTCGGGGCGCCGCCCACCCGGCCGGAGGAAGCCGTGGGGGTGGGCCCCCGGGACGGCGCGGGCGCGGGGCGCGACGTGGCGGGGGCGGGCGCGCTCGGGCGTGTCGTGCGTGTGGGGCCGGCCATCAGCGCACGCTCCGGACCGGGCCCGCGACGCGCTTCAGCGGGCAGACGCCACCGGACTTCCGGTACTCACGCTGGATGGCCGCGTCGAGGTGCTCGGTGTCCATGACTCCTCCATCGTCGAGCGCGAGGGTCGCCGCGTGCAGGACCACGTTGCGTATCTGCCCGCCCGAGAGATTGCAGCGCGCGGCCACCTCGTGGAGGAATCCGTCCTCCACGGTGTGTGTCACCGGCAGGTGGAGCCGCCAGATGCCCCAGCGCTCGGCGGCATCGGGCGGGCGGAAGTCGACGCTGACGTCCATGCGCCGGGCGAACGCCGTGTCCATCTGGTCCCCCGCGTTGGTGGTGATGACCAGGATGCCCTCGAAGGACTCGATGCGCTGGAGGAGGTAGTTCGTCTCCAGGTTCGCGTACCGGTCGTTCGAGGTCTGCACGGCGGTGCGCTTCGCCAGCAGCGCGTCGCCTTCGTCGAGCAGGAGCACGACGTCGAGCTCCTCGGCGAGCGAGAAGATGCGGTTGAGGTTCTTCTCCGTCTCGCCGATGTACTTGTTCACGACGCTGGAGAGGTCCACCTTGTAGAGCTCCATCCCCAGCCGCGCGGCGAGCAGTCGCGCCGCCAGCGTCTTGCCCGTGCCGCTGGGCCCCCGGAACAGCGCGCGCACACCGGGACGGAGCTGCCGGCCCAGTGCGGGCCCGACGGCGTCCTGGAGCCGCTCGCGCTGGCTGCATCGCCGCTCCAGGTGGTCCAGCTCCCGCTGCACCTCGGCGGCGACCGCGAGCTCGCTCCAGTCGCCGCCCGTCTCCAGACGCGTCGCGAGCGCGTCGAGCGCCTGCCGGTCCAGCGAGCCGACCGCGCGGCGCACGTCCTCGGCGGTGATGCGGCGGCGGCCCGCCAGCGCCGCGTGCGAGCGGGCCAGCTCCGCGGCGGTGTGGATGTGGCCGCTCGTGAGGCGGAAGCGCGTGGCGAGGGTCTCCAGCTCGCTCTCGTCCACGGCCTGCGTGCGGAGCCAGTGCGCGCGCCGCGCCGCGGGAGCCGGCGTCTCGAGTGTCAGCGTCAGCGCGCGCTCGACGGCGCCACTCACGCCGCCATGACGGCCGAGCACGACGGCGACGGGGGCATCACAGGCGCCTGGCGGGGGCAGCTCGTACACCTCTCCCGGCGTGGTCTCCACGACGACCACGGGCAGGGCATGGAGCAGCGTGGCCAGCGTCCCGGCCAGGCGCGCGTGCGCGTCGTCGCGGGGCGTGGGCAGCTCCACCTCCAGCAGGCCACGGCCCAGCGCGCGAGCGAGGGCGCCCACCACCGTGCGCCGCCCGCCATGCCGGGGCCCGCGCACCAGCAACGTACGGACCTCCCGCCGCTCCAGCAGCGGAGGCAGGCGCTCGACGGTGTCGCGCGTGGCGTCCGGGAGAATCAGCCGTGAGATGTCCATCAGCTCCGCCGCCGGGCGGTGGCGGAGCCACGGGAGCGGGCGGGCCCGGACGTCGCCGCGCAGCGCGTCCCACAGCGCGCCGGGGACCTCGAAGGCCCACTCGACGCGCGGCGCGTCGGGGTTGGTCACCCGCAGGAGGCCGGCCTCGCGGAGCGGCTCCAGGGCCGCGCGTGCCTCGCCTCCGTCGGTGTTCCACCACGCGTGGAGCAGCCCCAGTGTCGGGCGATGCATCGCTGGAGCCGCCTGGAGCGCCTCGAAGAGGATGCCGAAGCGCGCGTCCTCCTCGGTGAGGCCGGCACAGAAGAGGAGGGTGAGCGCCCGGTGGTCCAGTCGCGCCGCCTCGCGCAGGGCCCGCACCGGCAGGTGGCCCGGGACTCGCCGCTCCCAGGCCGCGAGGGCCGCCTGCCACCAGGCCTCGTCACGCCCGGCGGCGCCCAGCGCGGCCAGCTCGTCGCGGTAGCCGGCGAGGAACGGGAACTCCTCGAAGGCGGTGGCCTCCGACGGGAAGCCCGCCGCCACGCGCGAGAGCACCCTCGACACCGCCGCGAAGTAATACAGGCGGAAGTGATGGGCCGGGCTGAGGGGGACCGCGTCGAACGCCGTCTCGGGCTGCCTCATCAGTCCCCCACTCCGAACCGTGCGACAGAGCGAAATCTACTCCCCGTGAATCAGGAGGGGCAACCCGAGGAGGCCCTTCGAGGCGCGTGTGGTTGACCGCCAACAGTCACAGGGCCGAGGCGAACCTCGCGGCGATGGGCGCGGCGACACGGCCGCCCACGCCACCGCCCTCCACCAGGACGGCGAAGCCGACGCCGTTGCGGTAGCCGATGAACCACGCGTGTGTGGGCAGCGGGGGGACGGTGCCGAACTCGGCGGTGCCCGTCTTGCCGGCGAGCCCCGGCACACCCGAGGCCGCCTTGCCTGTCCCCTCCGCGACGGCGGCGCGCATCAGCGTGGACAGGGGCGCACGGGCATCGTTCTCCAGCGCGGCGCTCGGCCCGTCCTCCAGGTCCGTCACGAGGTAGGGCGCCCGCCACAGGCCCGACTCGGCCGCGGCGGCGACGGAGGCCATGTGCAGCGGCGTGGCCAGCACGCGGCCCTGCCCGATGGCGGCAGCGGCCAGCTCCGCCGCGTCCCGGGGCATGGGAAACGAGCCGCCGGGAGAGGGCAGCCCCGCGTTGTACTCCACGTTGAAGCCGAAGCGCCGGGACGCCTCCGCGAGCGCCTCGCCGCCCAGGCTCGCCGCGAGCATCACGAAGGCGGTGTTGCACGAGTGGGCGAAGACCTGCTTCAGCGTGGTGTCGCCCATCGCCTCGTCCTCGAAGTTGCGGAACGACTTCCCGCTCACCGCCGCCACGGGCGGGCAGGACACGCGGGCGTTCACGTCCATCCCCCGCGCGAGCAGGGCCTCCGTGGTGACGACCTTGAACGTGGAGCCCGGCGGATAGCGGCCGGTGAGGGCGCGGTTCAAGGCCTGCCCGAGCGGCCGGCTCGCGACGGCGAGGATGGCGCCCGTGTTGCTGTCCACCGCCACGAGCGCCGCCGGCAGCTCCACGCCCTCCAGCGCCGCCTCCGCCGCCGCCTGCACGCGCGGGAGCAGCGTGGTGGACACGGGCATTCCCGGCTCACCCTCGAAGCGGAACAGGACGCGCGGCTCACCCGCCGCGGAGGTGAGGAGCACCTCGCCCGAGGGACGTCCCGCGAGCCGTGGCTCGAGGGCCCGCTCCAGTCCGGACAGGCCCACCAGGTCTCCCGGCTGGTACAGCGGGCCCAGCTGTGCGAGCAGCTCGGCCGTCACCTCGCCCACGCGGCCCAGGGTATGGGCGGCGAAGCCCTCCGCGGGAGACAGCCGGGCCGTCTTGCGCCGGAAGAAGATGCCGGGCACGGGGGCCAGCGCGGGGCGCACCTGCTGGTAGCGCTCGGGCCGTATGTCGATGACGGGCACGAAGCGCTCGGAGGCCGCGCCGGCCGCGCTCAGCACCTTGTCCAGCCGCGCCGGGTCCACGCCCAGCTGCGCCTGGAGCGCGGAGGCGACATCGGCCTGGCTCCGGATGCGCGAGGGGTCGACGCCGATGCTGATGACCTCGCCCTCATGGGTGAGGGGCTCGCCGCTGCCGTCGAGCAGGTCGGCGCGCGGCGGGCGCGTCCGGGTGCGGGAGAAGCGGTCCCCCGCTCGCGCTTCCGGGTGCAGCACGGAGGGAGTCCAGCGCACGAGCCAGCGCCCCTCGCGGCGCACGAAGGGCAGCGTGCCCTCCAGCTCCCACTCGCCGAGCCCTCGCAGCAGGTGGACGGCGCGGAAGGTGGCCGTCGCGTGCTCACCGTCGCGCTCGATGCGGCCGAGCTCGAAGCGGGAGGAGACGATGCGCAGTCCGTCGCGGAAGCGCTGGTGCTCCTCCTCGAAGCCCGCGGGGGGCGCGGCCACCGCGCGGCGCAGGGCGGCCAGGTCATTCGCCGCCCAGGCCCGCAGGTACGCCTCGGCCTCGTCGACCGGCCCGTCCGCCGGCCGGCCCCGCACGGAGGCACAGGCCGACAGCAGCAGGGCAACCCAGGCACTGACTCCAACCCTCCACGCTCGCCGAGACACGCGGCCTCTGTCGCGCACGGGAGCGCGGGGGTCAAGGAATCCGCTCCGGCCCGCCGGGGGCCGTCACCTTCAGCGTCTCCATGCACAGCCTGGTGGCCCCTGCCCGTCGAGAGGCTGGTGTCGTAGGCGCCGAACCACAGGTGGGAGCGCTGTCGCCGCGGGTCCGGCCACACGCGGCGGGAGCGTACGCACCGGTAGTGCGCCGCACTGACATGGATGTCGTAACCGCGTGATGCCAGGTCCCCGTCACGGGCGCGACATCCATGCCTCGGGGGCGACGCTCACGTGTGCAACGCGCTGCACGGCCCGGCCGCGGGGGGCCGCGATGTTCCTCTCACCTCGCGGGGCATGGGGCTTGCTGTTGCCACCGCGTGTGGCCGGCCGGGTCCACCTCGTGGGAGCCGTCGTATGAAGAGGCGTGCCGTCGCGTTCACCTTGCTCTGGTTGTGGTTCCTGTCCCCCGCGGTGGTGAGAGCGGAGAGCCGCGCGTTCGATTTCTCCTCGGGCACGCGGTCCGCGCGCCTGCTGGACAGGGGCACTCCGCTGATGCGCGGATGGGCGGGAGGCAACCGCGCGCGAGCGTTCTCGTCCGCCAGCGTCACCGGCACCGAGGAGGAGCCCCTCATCCCGACGCACGTCTGGCTGGTGCCCCTGATACTCACCGGGGCCGGGTTCATCACCGGCATCACCCTCTGTGTCGCCGCGGGAGCGGGCGACAGGGAATGCGACAGCATCCTGCTCGGGGGGCTGGCCCTGGGGGCCGCGGCCGGCCTGACCTACCTCCTCATCCTGGCCTGTGCCGGTGGTGCCTGCTCCGAGGAGTGCACCGAGGAGGACGAGGACTGCGTCGAGGTCGAGGAGGCCGCGAAGCGCTCCCGCTCGCGCGCGGCGCGGGACAGGCCGGCCCTACCCTTCGGGCTTGCCCCCACGGTGGGGTTCGTCAACGACCGCGCCGTCTTCGGGCTGGGGGGCCACTTCTGACGCGCGTCCGGGCGCCTATTCGAACACGGAGAGCTCGGCCAGCGAGTACAGCCGGCCCGCGCTCTCTCCGTCCTCGGCCGTCACGCGCAGCCGCAGGTAGCGCACCGGGGCGTCACCGGTGAGGGGCTCGTCGAGGTAGAGAGAGGGCGTGTAGGCGTCCATCGGCGGGTCGAAGGGGCTGGCCGCGTCGGTGCCGAAGAGCGGGTACTGGTAGTAGTTCCGGCGGGAGTCGTTCTTGTCGAAGTGGATGACGGGGATGTCCGCCAGGCGCCCCCAGGTGTCGCCGTCCCCGCTTCCCTCCAGCACCACCCGGATGCGGTCCAGGTAGTTGAGCGTCGTCTCCAGGCCGCGAATCACCAGCCGGCGCGGGCGGGCGGGCGCGTTCAGCGTGAAGGTCAGCGCCTCCACGCCAAAGCCCCCCTCGTTCCCCGGGCCGGGCTGCTGGCTTCCCGGATGTGTCTCCTGGACGGTGAGCTTCCCGTCCGTGTACGGGCACGGGCCCTCCACCGGCGCCGGGCTGCACGCGGCGCCGCGGCTGACGGGGCGGAGCGTCCCCACGGGCAGGGCCTTGCGCGGGGTGCGCCACTCCATGCGGAAGTCGAGGGTGCTGCTCTCGCCGCCCAGCGGGTTGAAGAACCAGAGGCCCGCGCTCAGCGCGCGCAGCTGCGCCTCCACGCCCGCGAAGTCCTCCAGCACGTACGGGCTCGGCGTCCAGGGCGAGGTGGCGCGGAACCACTGCCACACCAGTCCGCCCTCGCCGTGCAGGTGCATCACCGGCTCGGGCGTGCTGGGAGAGAGGGGCATCGTTGTGTTGGTGTTCTGGTCCCAGTACTCCGTCAGCTTCGCGGAGGGGGGCGTCTGTGGCACGGGCGGCGCGGCGCCGAAGGACAGCGTGGGGCCCTGGAGCCCGTCGCTCACGGTGAGGCCCGAATCCCACGGCCGCATCTCCGGCAGCTCCACGTCGTCCCAGAAGACGAAGGCGACGAAGACGCCGTGGCCGTCCTCGTCCAGAGGAGGGACCACGCGGAAGTGGTACTGCTCGTAACCGTTGAGCTCCTCCACGGCGGTGTCGCCGGCGAGCGCCTCCAGCGTGAAGTCCCCGGAGGCCCTGCTGGCCCCTTCCGAGTACGGCTTGAAGCGCGTGTCCCGCTCCTCCTCGGGAACGCTGGAGCCGTAGGAGTACACACGCGCGCGCTCCAGCCGCAGGGGTGTGTCCGCGCGGGGGGAGCCGTCCGCGTGCAGCAGCCGGCCGTGGACGAAGATGGGGTCCTCCGGCATCCGCTCACAGCCGGAGGCGAGGAGCGCGAGGAGTGACAGCGGGAGCAGGCGATGGCGCATGTCAGTACGTCCCCTTGAGTCCGAAGAGGGGGAGGATGATGGGCAGGCGCAGCGGGTTGCGCACCGGGCTGCCCGCTTCGTCGTGGAGGTACTCGTAGCCGAACACCTCCTGCTGGGCGGAGATGTTGAGGACGTCCAGGTACGCGTCGAGCGTGAAGTCCTCCATGGCCCAGGACTTCGCGACGCGGAAGTCCACGCGGAAGAAGTTGCCCAGCCGCTCCACGCGGTCCTCGTCCTGGCGCACCCACTCCTGACGCCCGTCCCGGCCCGGCGCGAGGCGGTGCGTCTGCGTCGTCACCTGTCCGGACTCGGGGCGGCCGGTGTTGAAGTGCACCACCGTGCCCACCGTCCAGTTGTTGCCGAACTTGTAGCTGAGCGCCGCGTTGAAGACGTGGGCCTGCTCGAAGGCGAAGGGCAGGGTGCCATCCACCGACTCCACCACCCGGTTGTCGTCGCCGTACCGCTCGTAGCGCACGCGGCGCCGGCTCTGGAGGAAGCTGTAGGAGGCCCAGCCGAACCAGTCGCGGCCCAGCGGGTGGCGGGCCATCAGCTCGAAGCCATACGCGTAGCCGCTGGCGGCCGGGTCCTCTCCCTCCAGCCCGTTGCGGCGCCGGTTCTCCGCCACGTCCGCCACGTCGAACTCCACCGTGCGCGACAGCGGGTTGTAGAAGGCGTCCGCGCTCAGCTCCAGTCCTTCGAGGGCCTTCCACTCGGCGCCCACGTCGAACTGGGCGCCCTCCTGCAGGCCGTAGCGCAGGCCGGCGGTGTCCACCGCGGGCAGGTGCAGCAGCACGGTGGGCGGCTGGTGGAAGAGGCCCGCGCCGCCCTTGAGGGTGAGGGTGTCCGTCAGCCGGTGGCGCACGGTGAGGCGCGGCTCCGCCACGGTGTGGGTGATGCCGGGCACCAGGTGGTAGGCGTCCACGCGCAGGCCGGGCTGGAGGAGCCAGCGCTCCGTGGGGCTCCACGTCGCCGTGGCGTACGCGCCCGAGAAGGTGGCCAGCGAGGAGGGACTCTTCAGCGGGTCCGGCTCGCTGCCGGGCCGGTAGCCCGGGGCAATGGCCGTGCCGGTGATGACGGTGGCGGCGCGCCGGTGCTCCACGTCTCCGCCCACGGCCACCTCCACCGTGCCGGACAGGCGCTTCTTCCAGCCCGCGCGCAGCGCGAGGCTCGTCTGCTCCAGCCCGTACTCGCCCACCTGCTCCGCGCGGAGCGCGCCGCTCTGCTGGAGCCGTGTCTCCTCGCCGGTGAGGCCCACCGCGTCCCAGCCCACGGTGAAGCCCACCTCCGCCTCGCCGCCCGCCAGCGGGTGCGTGCCGCGCAGGTCCACGCGGTGGAAGCGGGACACCACGCCGCCACCCGTGTCTCCCGCGTACTCCTCTCCCGCGCTCGCCCCCACGTCGTCCGAGCTTCCCAGCGCGAACAGCCGCAGCCGGCCCTGGCCCACCTTCTGCTCCACGCGTGCCTGGTAGTCCCAGAAGTTGGCGCGCACCTTCTCCGCTTCCGCCGAGTTGACGAGGTTGGCCCCCAGCGAAATCAGCAGCGCGGAGTAGCTGACGCGGCCGGCGACGCTGACGGAGGTGCCCGTCTCCTCGAAGGGGTACTCGATGAAGCCGCCGGTGTTGAGCAGGTCCGCGTACGCGGTGAAGTGCAGCCGGTCCTCGCGGGGCCGGGACAGCCGCCCCTCCACCGCGCCGCCCAGCACGCGCCCGAACTGCACCGGCGGCGTGCCCGGGTAGAAGTCCACGGTGTCGATGAAGTCCGGGTGCACCACCGCGGGCCCCAGCAGCAGGTGGTACAGCATGGGGATGCGCACGCCGTCGAGGAAGAAGCCCGTCGCCGCGGGCTGGCTGCCGCGCACCACCGGGTAGCTGACGCCGGAGGCGATGCTGCCCACGCCCGGCATCAGCATGACGACGCGGAACGGGTCGCCCAGTGTGCCGGGCACCTCGCGAATCTCCTGCTCATGCAGGCTGACGCGCGTGACTTCCGTGCGCGGCCGCTCGTCGCGCACCACCGTCTCGTAGGGATTCACCACGCCGGGCTGCAGCCGGTAGACGACCTGGACGGACTGGCCCTCCGTCACCATCTCCTCGAACGTCGCGGGCTGGTGGCCGGGCGCGCGTACCTCCACCTTGTGTGCTCCGGGAGGGACCTCCAGTGTGAAGCGGCCTTCCGTGTCCACGGTGCCCGCGGGCTCGGCGCCGCCGTCGAGGAAGAGCGAGGCGTCCGCCAGGGGACGGCGCGTGCCGCGGGCGCGCACCTGCCCCTGGATGCGCGCGGTGGCGGCCGGCACCTGCACGGGCGGCTCGAAGCGGTAGACGAAGGGCAGGCGCACCGCCACCGGCTGTCCGCCCAGCGTGGCCGGGGTGAAGCGCAGGCCCGGCGCGGCCTTCAGCGCGGCCTCGGTGAGGCGCGGCTCGGCGGGGGCCTGCACCACCTTCACCTCGGCCACCGCGCCCTGCTCGTCCACGAGCAGTTCCAGCGTCACTTCGCCGGGCGTGCCCTCCAGCCCTTCCGGCCACGCGGCGGGGGACTCCGTCACCAGCGAGGGAGGCTCCAGCTTCGCCTCGCCGCTCCGCGGCGAGAGGCCCAGGCGCGCGGCGTCCTCGGCGGAGATGGAGGTGCCCCCGTCGGAGGCCTGGACGTCCACCTCCACGGCGCGGTGCTCACTGGCGGGGGACGGCACGCCCTGGGCGCCCGCGAAGCCGGGCCACACCACCAGGAGGAGCAGGAGCGGAAGAAAAAGGCGCTTATGTCGCAGTTGCATCGCGCATACCAGGGCCGAGGCTCGCGAAACAGTCACTCCGGCCAGTGGTATTCGCGGGCGGCGCATATATCAGCCGGGAAAGGCCATTCCTAGACACCCCAGCCGGCCGATTGGCGCACACCCCCTTCAATTATTCTTCCGGCGGGCCGTGATTCCAGGGCCTTGGGCGCCGGGGCGCGGGGGCAGCGGCGGAGGCGCCAGGAAGTTGGTGTTGCTGACGAAGAGCCCCTCGCGGGGCAGCTCGTTGGCACGGGGCCCCTTGTAGCGCAGCACGTAGAGGCCGCTGTTCTCGTCGGTGATGTAGATGAGCCCGTTGTAGAGGATGGGGTGCGGCCACATCCACACGTCCGGGCTTTCGCGGAAGCGTTCCACCACGCGCGAGGCTGGCCTGGGCACGTAGACGCCCACCTCCATGGGGAGCACGGGGTTGGCGATGTCCCAGACCCGCAGCCCCGCCGAGTACCAGGAGACGAAGAAGAGGTTGGGGAAGACGAGCTGCTGGTGCGGGGAGAACTCGCGCAGGAGCGACGGGTCTCCCGGGCCGCCGGGCACGCAGTTGGGCTCCAGGTTCTCCGGCACCATGTAGCGCGAGACGACCTGTGGACGCCGCTCGTTGGAGATGTCCAGGATGTGGCCCCAGCTCCACGGGCAGGTGTCGGTGCCGTTCCGCTCGCCGGAGATGATGAGGTAGGGCCGGCCCGGCACCGGGTACACCGAGTGCTCCGTCCATGCGTACGGCGGCGTGAAGTCCACGCGCGCGTCCGGGTCCGGGTTGAGTTTGCGCAGGCACAGGTTGGGGTCGGTGTTGCTCGTCTCGTCCTCGGTGATGGTGTCGCGGGTGCACGGCTCCCGGTTGGCCAGCCTGGAGCTGTCCAGCACGTAGTAGCCGCCGTGGATGTTGGCCACGTACACGCGCGTGCCGTCCTGTGAGACGGACATGGAGTGGACGTTGTTGCGCTGGACGGGAGGCTTCTCCGTGTCGAAGACGAAGTGGTCGTCGCGCCACTCGAAGGGCTCCACCGGCTGCACACGTGGGACGGCGGGCGTGAGGGTGAAGGTGGCCACCGGTTCCGGGCTGATGGGGCCGGCCGGGGGCGCCATCAGCTCGAAGACGCGCAGGGACGGCTCGCGCACGTCGCCCAGGTGGATGGAGGAGTAGAGGAGGAAGCGCGCGGGCTCGCGCGGGTCCCTCCACAGGAAGAACTCGTGCGGCCGGTCGATGCCGAGCGAAATCGTCTGCCGCAGCACCGGGCGGCGGCAGTCGGTGATGTCATAAATCTGGTAGTTGTTCACCTCGCCGCTGTCCGGGCCGGTCTCCCGGAAGTTCATGATGATGAGCGTGTTCGCGTCGGGGATGGTGCGCAGCTCGCGCGACGTGGCGTTGAGAATCGTCGGGAGCGCGCCCACGACCTTCGGCCTGCGCGGGTTGGAGATGTCGACGATGAGCACCTCGGGCGGCATGGGCGGGGTGCCGAACGCGGGGCCCGTGCCGGGTCTCCGGCCGATGCGGCTGCCCACGTAGAGACAGTCACCGGAGATGCCCGTGGGGCCGTTGCGGCCGCGGGCGATGGTGTCTCCCGGGTTGGGCAGCGGGTTGTAGCCCATCAGCTCGAAGTTGTCGTTCTGCGGCAACTCATGAAGCGGCTGGCGGAGCGCGCCGATGATGGGGCGCGGCACCTTCTTGAAGGGCGTGTCCACGACGGGCGGGAAGCGCGGGTGCCTCGAGTTGAAGTCCTGCGGCTCCTGCGCCGCGCCCCGCGCCGGCCACGTGAGCGCCAGCAGCGCCGCGAACGTCAGGCACGTCCTCACTGCTCCTGCCATGGGTCCTCCCTCGACATGGCGTCGCCGGCCGTCTGCCCGGTGCCGCGAATGGGGGCGGAAGGTGGTGCTGGCTTCCTGGCGCCACGATGGTCCGCGGGTGGGACACTCGCGCATGGCCGCGGACAGCTCTCCTGGCTCGCGGGGTGAGCCGGGTGTGCTGGACCTTCAGTGCTCGCGGGTGGAGGCCGCTCCCGTATCTGAAGTCATGTTGCACCTGCGTCCCGGTGAAATGTAGGCCGACGGACCCTCTCCGGCCCGGGCAGGCATGTGGCCTGTGCGTCATCACACGGAGGGAGGGGCAGGCCGCCTCGTTCGCGAGAAGTGCGGGCGAGAGCATCACTACTCTTTTTCGCACCAGGTGAATGCGCGGAGGCTCGGCCTCCGTGCCGCACGCGGTGCTGGGACGGGAGGGACCCATGCGCACGCCGAAGGACTCGCTGCTGCTCCAGGGACTGGAGTATGCGCTGGCAGGACGTCAGGCGGAGGCGGCGGAGGTGCTCTGCTCGCTGCATGCGCTGCTGGACGTGGGGGCCGTGCCGGAGGACCTGCACTACCTCCTCTTCGCCAGGGCCATCTCGCGCCGGCTGGAGGGCGCGGGGGCGGTACCGGGCAACCCGTACCTGAACGAGGAGCCGGAGCGGGGGGCGAGCCAGATTGATTTGTTCCGCCTGCTGGTGACGCACATGCCCCTGGCCTCCACGGCGGACGCGGTGGCCAACGCGGTGCTGGCGGACCTGCTGCGCGGGCACCCCGAGGCCACGCTGCTGGACGTGGGCATCGGCCAGGGGCGGCAGGCGCGGGGCCTGCTGCGGGAGCTGGCGAAGGCGGGCGCGCTGCCGCGCCGGCTGACGCTGGTGGGGGTGGACCCGAGCGGCTCGAGCCTGCGCCAGGCGGAGGCCACGGTGGCGGAGGCGGCGCGGGAGGTGGGCGCCACCGTGCGCTTCGTGGACATCGAGTCCCCGGTGGAGGGGCTGACCGAGGCGACGTGGGCGGCGCTGCGCGGCGTGCCCCGCCCGCTGGTGGTCAACGGCGCGTTCGCGCTGCACCACGTGGCCGAGGAGCCCGGAGGGCAGGGCGAGGCGCGTGACGCGGTGCTGCGGCGCCTGCGCGGGCTGGCGCCGGTGGGGCTGGTGCTGTGCGAGCCCCACGTGGACCACCACCGCGCGCCGGTGCGCGAGCGCTTCCGCAATGCGTGGAACCACTTCACACGTGTGTTCGAGCTGCTGGACACGCTGGACGTGCCACGCGAGGACCGGGCGGCGATAAAGCGGTTCTTCGGCCGGGAGGTGGACGACGTCGTGGGCACGGTGGACGAGTCGGCGCGCTGCGAGCGCCACGAGACGGCGCCGTCCTGGATGGACAGGCTGCGCCGCGCGGGCTTCGTGCCGATGGAGGCGCTGGAGAAGGTGCGGCCCGCGGAGGTCCACCCGGCGGTGTCGCTGCGCCGCGAGCGCGGCTGCGTGGGCATCTGCTACCGGGATGACATGCTGGTGGCGGTGCTGGGCGCGAGGCCGGCGGAGGGACGCGGATGATGGTGGATGGAACCCCCATGACGAGCGAGACAACGGACGTGCTGGCGGCGGAGGTCCTGCGGCGCTGCCGGGAGACAGGCGCGCGGCTGGCGCTGGTGGAGGCGTGCACCGGCGGGCTCGTGTGCGCGCGGCTGACGGACGTGCCGGGGGCGTCCGCGGTGGTGGAACGAGGGTTCATTCCGTACTCGAACGAGTCCAAGGTGGAGCAGCTCGGGGTGCCGCTGGAGCTGCTCCAGGCACACGGCTCGGTGAGCGCGGAGGCGGTGGAGGCGCTGGCGCGGGCCGCGCTGGAGCGCTCTCGCGCGGACTGGGCGGTGGCGGAGACGGGCATCGCCGGGCCGGCGGGGGGCACGCCGCAAAAGCCGGTGGGGCTGGCCTTCATCGCGGTGCTGCGCCGGGGCGGGCGGGTGACGGTGGAGCGCCACGTCTTCGCGGGAGACCGGAGCGGCGTGCGCCGCGCCATCGCGGACCGCGCGCTCACGCTGCTGCTGGAGCGGCTGGGCGCGGAATCGTGAATTGAACGCTCGCACCGCCCTGCTGGACGCCTATCGGCACGGGCGCCGCTTCTCTACTCTCGCAATCACGCCAGAGCGGTTCACCCCGCAATCCATGCGCAAGGGAGGGGCCCGGTGTTCCAGATAGAGGTCGACCGGCAGCATTCCATCGTGGACTTCATCCTCGACGGCTACATCCGCGTGGAGGAGATGCAGCGTTTCGTGGCGGAGCTGAAGGGGGCCACGGACTCGTTGCAGGGGCGGGACATCAAAATCAAGGCGGACGTGCGGACCTTCAAGCCGGCGTCGCCCGAGGCGGCGGACATGATTCGCCGGGTGCAGGAGTACGGGCTGCGCCGGGGCGTGGTGCGGGTGGCGGAGATGGTGGAGAGCCAGATTGTGGCGCTGCAGCTCAACCGCATCGCCCGGGAGAGCCACACGGACCGGATTCTCCGGCGCTTCTGGCAGGAGTCCTCCGCGCGCCAGTGGCTCATCCACGGCGACGAGGACATGGGGATGCACCCGGGGATGTGAGGGAGGGCGGGGCTCGGCGGCCGATGGACAGGTCTCGAGCGCGAGGTCATGCGTCAGGGAGGAAGCGAGGTGACGCTGGCTGCTTCCCCGGGCGCTACGCGGGAAGTCCCTCGTCCGGGCGCGTCCAGGAGTCGAGCGGCAGCGGCAGCCTGCCGACGGGCAGCCGCGCCAGGTGGGGAATGTTGGGGTACTCGCGCTGGGTGGGCATCCCGCTCAGTTCGGCCAGCCGCAGTAGCGCCAGCCCGTTCATGAACAGGGCGCCATCGGTGCGGCGCGCGTCTTCCGGAAAGGCGTCCTTCTGGAGGAACAGCCGGCCCCGCTCCTCGATGACCGCGAGCAGGGCGTCATGGAAGCCGTCCGCGTCCCGCAGCAGGAGCGCGCGGCAGACGTCGAAATAGGGAGCGTGCTCACCCTCGACGATGCGCTCCCACCGGTCCAGGAGTGCCTGGAAGTCGTGGTCTTCCCCCGAGTGCAGGTGCAGCAGGCGCTTGTGCATGAAGCGGTGAAGGAGGAAGTCGTCCTCGTATTCGCAGCGGGGCTCGTGCCTGTCTTGCGTCAGTCGCGCCAGCTCCGCCCCCAGGTCGAGCTGGCCGGCGGTGACGGCATCGACGAAGGAGAAGTTCCTGCTCGCGCACGTCAGGAGCGGAGGGAACGCTCGACCACCCTTCACGAGGTGTGACAGGTGGCGGCGGACGAGCGCGGATTTGCCGAGGAGGAACTGGAAGCGGTCGGCTCTTGCCTCGGAGAGCATCTCGCATAGCGCGAGCCGGTGGTACATGAGCGCGACCGCACCATAGGCCTTGCCGGAGCGCTCGGCCATGCCTTGCACGGCGATGCTTTCCAGCGCGTCTTTCAGGATGGACCGGGTATTGTCCCGGAGGAGTTCCAGAACCATGAAGTGGTCGCCCGCCGTGTCTAGAGGACCTGGCAGCGCTCTCCCATGGCGATGTAGCGGATGCCGGAAATGCCCCCCTGCTCGAAAATCGCGCGCAGGTCATCGCGGATGAGGAGGACGCGGGGGAACACGCTGATGCGGAACAGCCTGGAATCGGGAGGCACCTTGGCCGGGTCCAAGTCGAGCCGGGAGAGGGCTTCGAACTGGCCGGGCGAGATGATGGACTTCTCCCCGCGGGTCTTTGTCATGTCGGCGCAGTCGTGGGTGCCGATGACGTTGGCGATGAAGCAGTCTTCGGCAGCGAGACGCTTCTTGTGGTTGTAGAGGGCGAAGGGGAGGAATTCGATTTCCACCCCGACTTCCTTTTCGAGCAGGGACTTGAGCCTGCCGGAGACCATCGGCAACAGGACGGTGTTGGGGATGTAGTCTGGAACGACCAGTCCGCCGTCCACGGACATGTTGAGTCGGACGCCGGAAGGGTACTCGTTTCCCATTCGTACGCCCTTCGAAGCCATCCAGGACTGCTTGTTCAGAGGCCGGGGTAGTTCGTCGATGAGGCAGCTCTCCTCGCTCTCATCTTCGGTGATGATGAAGTATTGATGTGTGGCCGTGGTCATGGGACTGGAAGGGAAGTTGTTCTGGCTCTTCTGTAGGTCTCGTGGGTTTCCCTCGGCGGATGGTGGTCCGCGAGGGGAGACACCCGGCGTGAGGCTCCGAGACTCTCTCTGCTCTGTGCCTTCGCTGGCAACCGCCTTGCACACCACGCCACCCCAGCGCGGGCCTGGGTGGCACGGACAGCTCGGCGGGAGAGGCGGACGGTGGCGCGGGTCGGGGTGGAGAAGCTGCTGGAGCAGTCGTGGGCGTTCTTGCGGTAGTTGCACCGTGGGAACTTCGTACCGTCGTACTCCTCATGGCGCCACAGGCAGCCCGTCTGGCTGGGGCTGGATTCGTGCTCGTTTTCGACCCGGTCGACCAGGTGTTCGCTGTCGCCGCTCCTGGTTGTCTCGGTTGTTGGAATTGCTGGGAGGTGAGGTCAGCGTCCTGCGAGTTGGGAGGGGCGGGCCGCGGCGCGCACCTGCCGCCGGAGTTCCGCCAGCTCCCGGGGACCCGTGCGCCCGATGCGCGCCGTGCCAGGATTATCGCGCTGTCTCCTGACGAGCTGGGCCAGCCACCGGGTGGGGTCCGGACGGGCCTGCGCACCCTGCTCCACGGCTTCGTCGCAGGCGGCGTCGTTGCCCAGGAAGTAGTGCGCAACCATCCAGTAGTTGGCAAACTGCGGTTGTTCCAGGAGGAGAGGCTTCTCGGCCTCCCAGTCTTCCAGGCCGGGTGCCTGCGTGAGCTCCTCGGCGAGGGACACGCTCGGAGTCCCCCAGAGCAGGTCGATGAGCCATCGGGAGCGTGCGTGGAGCTTTGCGCTGTCGCGAAACGCCGGAGGTTGCTGGTCGCGCCTGACGGACTCCAGGCGCTCATCGAAGGCTTCCGCCATGCGCACCAGCTGTTTGAAGCGGGCGATGCCGACCTGCCCGGGGCGGCGGGGGCCTTCACCGGGGTCCATCTCCGACAGCCACGTATTGAGAACGAAGCTCTTGAGGCTGCGCGGCCTGCCGAGCCGGCCGGTGTCGTGCGAGTATGAATGGACGCGCAGCAGGCCGAGTGGATCCGGCAGCAGGCTGACGAGCGTGCGATCTCCCGATGCATGCTCGCAGAGGCGGAAGAGGCCCGCGAAGAGTACCTCTGCGCCTGGGGGCAGGAAACTCCCCTCATCCAGCTCCTCGTCCGACGGGCTCAGCGCGTCGGGATAGAGGTCCAGCCCAAGCGACAGGCCGCCGGACTTCCAGAAACCCTCGGTGTCTTCGTCGAGGTCCAGGGCGAGTTCGATGGCCCTCCACGTCGCGAGCTCCTCGGGTGCGCGCCAGCCGTACGCCTGCGCGATGTCGTCGGGCATCTCGGTGAGTTCGGCCATGTCGACCGCCAAGAGGCGTTCGCGGAAGGCCGCGGGCTTTCGCGCCACGAGCAGCTCCGCGACATCGACCAGGGGCGTTTCGGCCAATGTCTCCACTGTGAGGGTGTCCAGACTCATTGCCATGGTGTTCTCACGCGCGAGGAAGACTCGTGGAGTCAGAAGAGGTTGCCAGGGGGCACCACGGCACGCATTCAGCCCCGGAGCCCCTCGGCGAACGGCCGGCTGAACGAGGAAGCTGGCACCGAGCGTGCCGCCTTCAACGCGGCAAGCTGCTGAGTCATGAATGCCCGCGTGGGCACCTGAATCGAGCCCCGGCCGCGCAGCGCCAGCTCCAGCGCCAGCGCATGACGGCGCCGCATGGGCGCGCTGGCGAGCGCGTCGAGCAGGGCCCGCGGAGTGAAGGGCTGACCCGCGAGGTAGCGCTGCTTCGTGTCCAGCCGCTGGCGCTCCTGCTGCCACCACGCCGCCACACGCTCGGGCCGGGGCTTGGGCAGTGAGTCCTCGGGCTTGGACGAGAGGTCCGCGTCGAGGTCCTCTTCCTCCAGCGGTGGGAGCGCCTCGTCCTCCTCCTCACGAGGGGCCGCGTACTCCTCCGCGATGCGCAGCCCGGTGATGGCGCTGAAGGCCTCGCCCGCGAGCGCGGCGACGGGCTTGTGCCGCATCAGCTCCACGCAGGCATCGGCGGCGGCCACGCGGCCGGAGAAACCGAGCGCGAACAGCACCCGCGGCCGGAGCTTCTCATCGGGAAGCAGGTCCAGCAGCCGCTTCACGTCCCGCTCATCCCCGCTCATTCCCAGCAGCAGCAGGGGCAGCCGGCCGCCGGGCGCGCGAGACTCGACGGCGGACTGGCAGGCCGCCCAGGCCGCACGGTGTCCGCCCATGAGGCCCGCGAGGATGGCGGCATCGCGGAGCGCGGGCTCATCCGATTCCAGCGCGCCAGAGAGCTGGGCCGGCTCCAGTGGCAGCCGGGCGCGGTTGGCGGCGCGCAGGGCGGCGGCGGCCACGAGGGGCTCCGGGTGGGTGAGGAACGGCGAGCACAGCGGAGCCGTGGCCAGCCCGTGCGCGCCCAGCGTGTCGAGCACCAGGGCGAGCAACTCAGGGACGGCGTCCTCCTTCTTCAGGAGCGCCGGGAAGTCCGTGGGGATGGCGGGCGTCGGGGCCAGCTCGAACGCACGACGGAGCGCGGTGAGCGCGGGAGGCTCGGCCCCGGGCAGCGCGGCGAGCACGGCGGCGGGCCCGAAAGGCGCCTCCGCCTGGAGCAGCGCGAGCGCCGCCGCGACGACGCGCTCGGGCTCATCCGCCAGCGCGGGCACCAGCAGGCGCTCCACCACGGGCTCACCCCCCAGCACCAGCCCGTCCACGTGCGCCGCGACGTGCTCCTCCAGCTCCGCCACCTCCTCCAGCGTGTAGTCGGGGGCGTCGAGCGCCTGCTCCCACTGGCTCCACCGGAAGGCCGCCTCGTCGAGGTGCTCCTCGTAGAGGTCCCAGTGCAATGGTCGTCCGCTGAGCTCGGCCATGGCTTCAGTTGATCTCCACCGCGCCACCCTTGATGCGGTGGGTGCCCGTGGCCCGGGAGTCCAGGCGCGTCCCCTTCACGATGACCCTGCCGTTGCGCCGCAGGGTGATGCTGGCCTCACCGCACTTGAGGACGATTTCGTCCTGGCCCTCGATGACCACGCGCTTGCCATCCACATGGGCTTCCAGGGGCCGCCGGGCCGTCGCTTCGGGCGGGCTCTCCAGCAGGGCATCCAGCAGGGGTGTGGCGCTCGGCTCCTGGATGAGACCCATGATGAAGGGCAGGCCCGGGTCTCCGTTCTCGAAGAGGAGGACCACCTTCTGCCCGCGGGCGACGGCTTCCTGGAGCGCCTTGCCGTCGAGGACGGTGGCCAGCCGCGCTGGCACGGGGCCGGCGGTGTTCCCCGGGAAGTCGATACGAGGGTTGCCGGACGCATCGAGTCCGACGAGGTGTCCGGCCCGGCTGCCGAGAATGGGCTCCTGCGTCTGGGGCGCCGGGAGGGCGGCCTTGTCATCGGGAAGCACGCTCATGGGGGCCTCTTTGCGTTGGAGGTCGGGGATGTCGAAGACCTCTGCCGGCGCGAGATTACCGTGAGGTACCCATGCGGTGCGAATCCTGCGAGCAGGCGGTTCCTCGGCTTCGGGGCACGTTCAGGTGGCGGGCCCGGGCACGGCGCGGACTTCCGGGGCTCGGCTGTCCGGGGTTCATGGTCCCCGGTGTAGGGGCTCACGAGGGGGCTCTGATATATTGCCAGGGCCGGGACGCGGTTCTCAGGAGGGGCGACTCATGCCGAAAATCTTCAAGCCGCTCACGTCGGAATGGCTCAACAAGCCCTATCCGGAGCTGAGGGGAGACTATCCCCAATGCATGAAGGACCCTCCTCCCAAGGAAGGAGAGGAGCAGCACATCGACGGCAGCCAGCCTGCTCGTGCGATCCTCATCAAGGATTCCGAGTACCGGTTCCGGGGGACCCGCTATCTCCACGCGAAGAAGGGACGGGGCGTCTACAACGACCACGGGCGCTCCAGACTGAGCCAGGTGCCCAAGGGAGTGGCACCCCGGATCCGTAACTCCAACTGGGAGAAGGCTGCCCACAGCAAGGACGAGTGGGTGACGTACGCAAGCTTTCCGGAAAAGGGAGGTGCCCTGCCGGGTCCTCGAAACCATTACTGCTACGTGCAGCGGATGGAGATCGTCAAACAGGTCAGCGCGAGCCTGGTATGGATCCAGAAGGTCTTCCCCCTGGCTGACAAGAATGGGCGCCCCTACAAGTTCGCGGCGCACCACGTTCTTCCGTACGAGGCCTTCCACTACGAGACGGATGGGAAGCCCGTTCTCGATGCCAGGGCTCGTGTCTACTTGAGCCTGACACCCTACGACATCAACAACGGACACAACATCGCGATGCTACCGGCGAAGAACCAGCACGTTCCGGTTCACGCCATGGTCCAGCACCCATCGGACCACCCGCCCTGGACGGTCCTGGTGCTGCGGGAAATCAAGAGGATTGCAGCGGACATCAAGAAGCGCATCGCTCAGAAGAAGAAGCCTCATCAAATCCTGGACGCCATCGTCGACGACCTTCATGAAACCGAGGAGAAGATGTGGGACAATCTCTGTGAGTTAGGCATTCAGGCGGTAACCATGGGCCTTCAGGAAATGGCCGACCCCAGTCTGGGCAATCGCTCCACGGAGTTGCTCATGGGAAAGTCTGACTCCGGGAAGATATATCCCTTCAAGGCTCTCTCCGCGCGCAAGGTTGCTCCATGAGCTACTGGATTGTCTCGGAGAAGCCGAATGGCGGAGCCGTCCTGGACATGCTTCCGGATGGAAGCCCGGAAGAGTTCCTCTTCGGAATGGGCGGAAGTCTGGCGGCGGAGTTCCCCCAGGGCGGCGTCATGAAGTTCTCGTCGCTCTTCCCGCAGTTCATCAAGGTGTACGACTTCGTCACGGCGGTGCTGCCGGTGCTCGTGGTCTCCTCCCGTGTGAAGCGGGTGATGGATGCCCTGGAGGTGGGTAACTGCGAGTTCCTGCCCGTCGTGCTGAAGGACCACAAGGGCAACGTGGCCGCTACCGAGTACTTCGTGCTCCATGCGCTGGGCGGTCAGGACGCCATCGACATGGAGCACTCCGTGTACAAGATGGGGGCTCTGGACGAGGACCAGATCAAGACGATGAAGAAGCTGGTGCTCTCCCCTCAGAACATCGACCCGAAGGCACTGCTCTTCCGGCCCTCACGGATGATGTACCGGTTCATGATGCACCAGCGGCTCCTGGATGCGCTCAAGTCCGAGGGAGTCACCGGCCTACACGTCTACCCGGCTGACGGTTGGGATGGCTCGGACCTCGTCTGAGCGACAGGAGCCTCCGTGAACCCCCGCATCACCGCCCTGGGGATGAGCTCGCCGCTCGGGGGCGTCGTCCAGGCATGCGCGGCCTTCCGGGCTGGCATCTCCCGAGTGGCTCCCTCGCGGGACCTCGTCTGCCGGGCGGAGGGAGAGAGTGACCCCCAGCCCCTGCCGGTGCTCGAAGCGTCCGGCGTGACTTTCGGGCTCAGGGGCGTGGGGCGGCTGGTGGCCCTGCTGGGGGAGGCCTTCCAGGACCTGGCTCCCGCCGGCGACCTGCCGCGGCTCGCCGAACTGCCCGTCTTCCTCGCGGTGCCAGACCCGATGTCGCGAGGCATCCCCGTCGAGCAGGAACTCTGGCGGGATGTCCCGGGCAAGGCCTCGGCGCTCGGGACGCGGGTGCTGGAGCAGGTCTTCGAGAACCTCGGGCTGTGGCGCGGGCGCCAGCCCTGGCACTTCTTCGGCGGGGGACATGCCGCCTTCGCCAGCGCCGTGGCGGCGGCCCACCGGGGATTGCGGCAGCGGGACTTTCCCGCCTGCCTCGTGGCCGCGGTCGACAGCCTGGTGATACCGGAGGTCCTGGAGGCCATGATGGGGGAGGGCTGGCTCAAGACTCCCGACAATCCCGTGGGCTTCATCCCGGGCGAGGCGGCCGTGGTCACCCTCCTCACGGCGCCCCGGAGTGGCGAAGGCTCCGCGCCGCTGGCCTTGCTGCGCGGCGTGATGCTGGGCCATGAGCCCCGGGCCGAGGCGTCCGACGCCCCCCCGCTGGGCCACGCCCTGACGCAGTGCCTGCTCGCCGCGCTCGAGGGGGCCGAGGCCCCAAGGGACAAGTGGGTCCTCGTCAGCGACCATGACGGCGAGCAGCGCCGCGCCATGGAGCTGGGGGGGCTGCAGCTGTCGCTGCGTGGCCAGGGCGTTGGCCAGGGTGGACTGAGCGTCTGGCTCCCCGCGACGGGCTTCGGAAACACGGGCGCTGCGTCCGGCGCGGTCGGACTGTGCGTGGCTGTCCGAGGCATCCAACGGAACCATGCACCCGCGCCCGTCATGGCCGTGCTCTCCGCGTCGGATGGGCCTGAACGCGCCGCGCTCATCGTCTCCGCCCCCTCCGCTCCTCGCACCTGACGGACTGCCCGGGAACTCCCCCATGAGCGAGCTCGCCGACCTCGTTGAAGACTCCCTGGAAACGCTTCCCGGGTTGCTGGACCGGTTCAATCCGGCCGCTGACCGCGACACCCTCGTCCGGAAGGTGGACACCGTCTGCCAGCACTTCCAGGTCCTGGCGGCCGGCGCGTTGCTCCTCGAAGGCAGTGCGCGCTTCTTCTTCCAGAACCTCGCTCAGTCCGCGGAGAACTGGCGCCGGCTGTTGGTCTGGCTGGCGCGGCAGGGCTGGACACCCCCACCGGCGACCTGGAACGTGCCGCTCCTGGATGCGGTCGTCGCGGAGCAGTGGACGCTGGCGGTAGACGTTGCCCGGCATTCGGCTCGGCAGTGGCAGCGGGGTGAGGAGTACGAGGACGACTTCGCCTGGGCCGCGGTACTGCGGGAGCTGGTGCTTCCGGACTCCTCCGGGCGCGCGTCGTTGACGGAGCGGCTGGACCGATTGGAAGCGGTGGGCGCGGAGACTCAGGGCCCCAAGCTCGCGATGGCGAAGGCCCTCCTGGCAGGAGATGGGCGCGGCTTCCACAGTGCCTTCGAGGCCGCCCACTCCGCATATGAGGAGGTCACCGAGCGCCACGCACGAATGGGCACCCTGCCGCGAAGAGGCTTCCTTCCCCACCGCTACCTGTGGATGGAAGGGCTGGCGCTGCTGCGCCTCGCGGAGCGAGCAGGGCTTCCTCCTCCGGGCAGCTACCTGCGTTACTGTCCCCGGCTCGCGCTCGGGAAGGCCGCCGTGGAGCTTCAGCCTGCATGGCGGGTTCCGCTCGCTTAGCGCGTGAGTCCTCGCGGGCCGCGTGCCCGTTCAGCCGCCGTCCCCGTGCGGCCGGGGGGCTAGACTTCGTGGTCGCACACGAGGCACTTGGGCTTGTCCTCGCTGCCGCTCATGGCCACGACGGGCCCCTGCATGACGGGGAAGGGAGGGGTGTTCTTGTCGTTGTGGAGCATCAGGTCGAAGGCGCGCGCCACGTTCTTCCCCTCGAACTTCACGTCGAAGGAGAAGTTGACGAACTCGGCCTTGCCCTTCGTCTTGCTGGAGGCCACGCCGCCGCCCGCGGTGCCCGCCTCGTCGCCGGTGCTCGTCTTGAAGTTGGAGTCCTTCACGCACACCGGGTTGCCGCCCACGGACACCTTCTTGGTGCCTTTGTCCGTGTCCGAGGACTGGGCGATGTTGGGGTACGGAATGGGCACGGGCCCGCCCGGGCTGGGCGTCTTGCACACGTCCGGGAAGGCCGAGGTGACACCGCCGCTGTCCTTGGTCACCACGGACATCTTGTTCACACCGGTATTGACGGGCATGGCGTCCTCCTCCGTGGACGGACAGCGTACCGCACCGGAGCCCCCCGGTGCGAGCCGGCCCCGCGGTGCCTGCCGGGACGGTGTGGGCGGATGGCGGGTCAGCTCCGTCCGGAAGGCACCGTGTCCGGAGCCGTGATGATGAGCGCGGCCCGGGTCCCCGCGTCCTCGCTGCAACAGAGCAGGAGCTGCCGCCCCAGGGCGTACCCGCGTGCGAGGGCTCGCACGGCGATGCAGGCCTGGAAGGGGACGGTGGCGCAGCCGACATCCCCGAAGCTCACGGCGGGCAGCCAGCGTGTCAGCTGCCGGACGCGCGGAAAGGACTGGCTGCCCCGAAGCAGCGCGTGGCCCCATTCCAGGGAGCGGCGGTCCTGCCCGTTGAGGTCGTGGATGAGGACACGGACCTCCTCGTCCCTCTCGGGGTTGCGCTCCAGGACGTCGCACAGGGTGCGCGCCAGCACTTCCCCGGGGGCCTGGCTTTCATCCGCGCTGGCGTCCTCCTCCAGCAGCGTGAGGGGGCCGAGAAGCGCCAGGGGTATCTCCCGCCGCTCACGCGGGGCGGAGGCGCGCTCGATGGCCAGGAACGCGGCACCCTCACCCGGCATCAGTCCCGTGGGGCGCTCGGGAGTCTTGAGCCGCCGGGTGGCTTCCAGCCACTCCAGCGTGGGGATATCCAGGTAGCTGTCCACGCCTCCAACGACACAGCGCTCCGCCTGCCGGGAACCCAGGAGCGCATCGGCCTGGCGGAGCGCGGAGGCTCCTCCCGCGGGGCCGTCGTGCAGGACATGCAGCGAGGCCCCTTGCAGGGCCCGGGGCATCAGCGGCCGGAGCATGCCCAGGAAGACGTCCGCTTCCCGTGCTCCGGGGGTCCTGTTGCCCACGCGGACCAGGTGCTCGAGCAGCAGCGGGCGCTCGTCGCTGGTGGGCAGGTTGATGAGCAGGGCGATGCGCGAGGGGGGGACATCCCCTGGGGTCCACCGCGTGAGCAGGTCCTCCAGCGCCAGCCGGGTGAGGTAGCAGAGGCGGGCGAACCCCTCGAACCCCATGACGTCGGCGCAGGGATGGCCCGCTACAGCCGCGGGCTCCTCCCCGTCCATGCCCGCGAAGAGTGGCAGGGGCCGTGGCCGGACCAGCCCCGCCCGCGCGGCCGCGCAGGCCGTCACCGCGTCACCCAGGGAGGTCGCCATCCCGATGCCGGTGATGGCGAGACGGCCTCCGTCCATCCGCGCTGGACCGCTCACATTTCGTCCTCCTCCGTCAGCCGGGTCTGTCCAAGCAGCCACGGCGTCGCGGCGGGCGTCGCCAGGGGCGGCTGGAGGATGAGCTCGGGCAGGTGGGGCCGTGGCACGGGCTCCAGCGGGAGACCTGCCCCGCTCGCGAGCCGGAGTACGGCGAGGCCTTCCAGCCAGACGTGGCGGGTGATTCCGAAAGAGAACGTGGCGCCCGGCGCGTCCGGGTCGGACAGGGTGGTGGCCACCGTCTCGTTCCAGGTCCGGAACGCGTCATTGAAGGCGGGCCCGTCTCCCCGGGCGAGCGCGCGGAACGTGTCCGTGCGCGGGCTCGGCTCGTCCAGGTATTCGTCGATGTCCTGGCAGAGCCGCTCCAGGTCCGCGGTGTCCGTCCGTCCCGCGCGGGCGCGGAGGTACTCCTGGAGGAAGAAGGCCCCGAGGAACTCGTCCTCGTACTCCGGCTCCGTCAGCTCCCGGGCCGACAGCTCGGCCAGCTCCAGCGCCAGGTCCCTTCTCCCGGAGGCAATGGCCCCCAGCAGCGGGTCGTTCATCGACGCGGGGACCTGATGGCCCTCGGCCCGCGCGCGGGTGAGCAGCTCGCGCCAGTTCACCGCCGCGCATAGCAGGTGCGCGTGGAACGCAGGCTCGTCGCAGTCCACCAGCAGCTTCCCGTATGCCAGCATCTTCAGGGCGAGGCACCAGGTGCGATAGGCCTCGAACCTGTCGTCCCAGGACGCCGCCGGGCTGAAGTCCGCCGAGGTCTGGACAAGGTACTGACGTGCCACCTCCATGTAGGACGCGAGGCTGCGCATGAATGGCTCTCTTTCTGGGGGGATGGTGGTCAGTACAGCGCGTCGTCAAACTCCTCTGGAGGCACGAAGAGCATTCCGCCCAGCTTCTTGCTGGTGATGGCCTTCTTCAGCGTCTCGGAGACGATGAAGAACTGGGGCGCGTTGGTCAGCCGGAAGATGTGCCGGCTGGGAGGAATCCGGTCCTCGAGGAGGACGAGCTTCTCTACCCCGCTCACCCTCGTGGGGAGTATCGCGTTGTTGTCGAAGATGGAGCGCTCCCGGTCCATCGCGTCAATGGGATGGAGGACGTTGGCAATGCAGTAGTCGGCGCTGGCCAGCTTCTTGCGGTGGTCGATGATGGAGATGGGGAGGTACTCGATGTTGTCGCACCCCACTTCCTCGAAGAGGGCCCTGAGCTCCTTCGACACCACGAGGATTCCCGTTATCGTCGTGGCCTGCAGTGGGTAGAGCTTGCGACCCTTGGGGAAGTCCGGGTTCATGGGGAAGGCGGCGGGGGAGGGAAACCAGTCCCGCAGGGGCACGCCCTCGTCGAATCGGTAGAGCTCATCCTCGATTTGAGCGGGGGGCTTCGTGAGCACTGCGGCATCGTCTAGATCATCATCCTGCACGAACACGAAATAGCGCATGGTCGAGGTCAGTTGAGCTTCTGGCGAGGCTTGCCGCCAAGGTCGCGGGTGTATTTGAACATCTTGGTCTCGAGCTTGTGAATCTGCTCCTCCACCTTGGCGGCGGCATCCTTGTGCTCGATTTCCTTCTTGGCCACCTCATCCAGGACCCGCTTGAGATTGCCCATCTGGCGCACCACCTTCTTGTCGTACGAGGGGTGCTGGGACGCATGGAAGGGGAGCTTGTGGGCCAGGGTGTCGACGGGCCGTTCGGGAAGGAAGATGAGGTTGCGCCCATCATTGATGTCGTAGTCGGAGCGCAGGATGATCTTGATCTCCTTCATGGTGAGGTTCTTGTAGAAGAAGTTGGTGGGAAGCAGGTGGTGGGCCTGCCAGGGATAGGGCAGGTTGCTCCCGATACAGGCCTTCGCCGTGCCCAGAATCGCGACGGGGTAGAGGGCCTCCTTCTTGTAGCGGTAGTGGCGGCGCAGGTCGGGGTCCTTCTCCTGCTTGTAGCGAGCCTCCACATCCGCGTACCTGCCGAGCGCCGCGATGGGGTAGAGCTGGAAGAAGTTGGCCCGGTGGTCCGTGTGGAAGAAGTGGTACTCCGGATGCGGGGCTGACTTGTAGATGTCGCGGGCCGCGTCCGCACCCGAGCCGAGTTAGTTCCAGGCGTTCCAGGCGTAATACGACTGCACGTAGGACTGCTTGAGCTTGCCCTCCGCGAAGACATAGTTGTGACTGCCCGGAGCAAGGTTCCCGCGAACCCGCGTCTGACCACTGAGGTGGTCCGGGTTCTGCTCCGCGTTGGACGCGGCGTTGCCTGGTGTGTGGCGGGCCGGGTCCTTGAGACGCGCCTGGTAGACGCGCTGGATGAACCGCTCTTCGAGTGTTGCCTTCTTCTTGCGAGAGGCCACAAACACTCCTTTTGGGAGGTTTGGGGGGCAGCGTACCGCATTCCGGCGCCCGGACACAGCGCGGCCCGGGTCAGCCCTTCGGTCGCAGGGCCACGCCCTCCGCCGTGACGCGCAGCCCGCGCACGTCGTGCATTCCCTCGTCGAGCACCACGTGCCCGCGCCACATCAGCACGACCTGCTCCGCGTCCGTGTCGAGGATGACGGTGTCCAGGTGCATCTCCGGCTTCGCGTCCTCGCCGCTCGCCAGCTCCGCGGTGACGGCCGGGGCCGCCTGCCCGGGCAGTGCGAAGGAGAGCCGGCCCTTCGGTGAGGCGCCCGCGATGACGACCGGCTCATCTCCCTTCAGGTAGCCGGGGGCGACGAGGCCTGGCGCGGCGGCGTTGAAGAAGCGACGGTCGAAGTCCTTGGGGAGCAGCGGCTTGCGTGTCTTGTTCCACGCCTCGTCATGGGTGCCCGCGTACTTCGCGCGAGGCTGCCAGTGCGGCGAGGTGAAGCCGAAGCCCACCGGTGTCACCTTCTGGCCGAACTCGCGCAGCGGCTCCGCCGGGTCCTCCAGGTTGGGCAGCTTCAGCCCCTCCTCGAAGTGACGCGGACTGGCCCGGAAGCCCGTGCCCACGGGGTTGCGCGGCTCGAAGGCGGGCTTCGCCGCGTCCGTCCGGTCCCAGCCGCCGAAGGCGCGCTCCCAGGTGAGGGGCAGCTTGTCGAAGGGCAGCGGCTTCGTGGCGGTGATGTGGCCCATGCTCCGGAACCACGTCCGCTCGCCCACCACACGCACGCCCTTCTTCAGCGGGCCCACCTGGAGCGCCACCAGTGACTCGGTCGCGCCCTTTTGCGGCGGGTACGCGTGGCCGATGAGCACCACGTCCGTGGCGAGCTTGATGAACGCGGTGCCCGGCTCGTACTTGTCGCTGGACTCGCCGGGCTTGCCCCAGGACTCGCCGCTCCACTTCACCGGCGCCTGTTCGTCCGCCAGCTTCAACCCGGAGTCGCCGATGGCGTAGGTGGCCTTCACCAGGAGCAGCAGCAGCGGCCGCCCCTCCTCGTCGGTGAGGCCCATCATGTCGAAGGCGAAGGGGGTCTCGTTCTCGACGGTCGGGTGTCCCATGTGTGGTCCGGGGCCGCCACGGGGGCCATCGGGCGGGGCTTCGCAGTATAGCACCCACCTGTCTGCAGGGCGGAGACCTGGACCCAGGACTGCGGGCTTCGAAGGAGCCCATGCCCGGCGAAGACGCCCATGAAGTGCGTGGGCCAAGGGTGACCGAAGGCATCTCCAGGCTGAAGAGAGCCGGGTCTCCCTGGCTTCCGGAATGAGAGCCTGTATCTCCCACACCGGTGACGGAGTCGATGGGGGCTCGCGTCGCGTGGCCCCGGCGGGGTAATCTCTTCCTCCCTTGGAGGTGGACGTCATGCCCGTCAATACCGGAGTGAACAAGATGTCCGTGGTGACCAAGGACAGCGGCGGTGTCACCTCGGCCTTCCCGGACGTATGCAAGACGCCCAGCCCGGGCGGGCCCGTTCCCATTCCGTACCCCAACGTCGCCCAGTCCTCGGACACCGATAAGGGCACCAAGAAGGTATCGGTGGGTGGCAACCCGGTGTGCGTGAAGGACTCCAACTTCAAGATGAGCACCGGCGACGAGGCGGGCACCGCGGGCGGCGGTGTGGCCTCCAGCAAGACGAAGGGCAAGGCCGAGTTCGTCAACTTCTCCTTCGACGTCCAGTTCGAGGGGAAGAACGTGGCGCGCGCCTTCGACCTGATGCTCCACAACGACAAGAACACGCCGCCCTTCCCCGTCATGCAGGGGCCCGTCATCGCCATGGGGGGCAGCAAGAAGGAGCCCGAGTGCGTCATCTGCGAGGAAAAGCTGTAGGAGGAAGGGGGCCGTCGTGAGCGGCAGGGAAAAGGAGCTGGTGCAGGCCACGGAGGTGCTCGAGCCGGAGGAACTCATCCGAGAGAGCCTCGTCGGCTGGGTGGCGGGCATGACAGTTGGAGGGTTGCTGCTCGTGGACTTCCCCGGCAACCGGCGCGGCGCCTTGCCCGCGCGCACCTCGCTGTTGCTTGATGCCGAGGCCCGGCGGCAGGCCGTGGCCCGGCGGCAGGAGGCCGTGCTGCTCTTCGAGCGGGGGAGCCCGGCGCGACCGCTGCTCATCGGGCTGCTCCAGCCGCTCAGCGAGACGCCGCTGACGGATGCACTGCTGGCCGAGCCGCTTCCAGGTGTTCCCGCCGAGGCACACATCGACGGAAAGCGTGTCGTACTCGAGGGGCGGGACGAGGTGGTGCTCCGCTGTGGCAAGGCCTCCCTGACGCTCCGGCGCGACGGACAGGTCCTCCTGCACGGCGTGAACATCCGAGCCGATGCGGAGGAGGTTCATCGCATTCGGGGCGGCAAGGTCCAGATCAACTGAGCCCCCGGCGCCTTCCTGACGCATCCGTGGGGCTCCAGGGTCCACCGTTGGGCCGTGGAGAAAGGCATCATGACTTCGAAGCATGAGTCGGACGACCTGAACCTGGAAGACAAACACCACCGGGCCCGGAAGACCACTGAAGGCGGCCGGTGCCTCGTCCCCTACGGCTCCTTCGCCCAGCAGTCCTGCAGCTATCGCTGGCAGGCCTACATGCAGGCCCTGACGGACAGCAAGGACTACAACTGGGACAAGTACAAGTCACTCGGTCGTCGCAGGAAGCTGGTGTTGATCCGCCAGCGAAAGGCCGAAAAGGGCGAGAAGCGCTGGGAAGAGGCGGAGGTGAAGAGCCCCAAGGCTCGAGAGTGGGACGTCTCGGAGGACTCCTCCAACTTCAAGCGCAGCTGCAACAAGCCCTATTGGTTCGAGGCCCACCACATCATTCCCCACAGTCAGTTGCGGGGGGCCATCACGGACGTTGGCAAGGGGAGGCCCAACGCGGACAGGCTCAGCCTCGTGGTGCGCCGAGGATTGCTGGAAGAGAGCTACAACCTCAACCACAAGAAGAACATGCTCATCCTGCCCATGGATGGGCTGGTCGCGGAGGCGCTAGAGCTCCCCAAGCACCTGGCGACGCCCGACCACCGGGACCATCCTCGTTACAGCAAGTACGTGGAAGACAAGCTCAATAAGTATTTCGACCCGGTCAAGGAGTCCATAAGCCGTCACAAGAAGAAGATCGAGTACCGCCCGGTCCGCAAGAAGCTGGAGGCTCTGTCCGCGCTTCTGCGCCGTAAAATCAAGGCACTGGGCAAGAAACTCTGGGCAAAACAGGACGATGTCTCGCTGAACGATATCAACCCCAAGAAACCCAAGAAGGGCTCCCTGAGGTCTCTCGATGTCTAGAAACACCCGTGGCTCCAAGGCTGCCCCGGACGCTTTGCGCTTCTTCAAGCTGGATCTGCTCGGAGAAGCAGACGAGGACCTGTGTTTCCTCGACAGCTTCGTTGAAGGCATCGAGTATGAGTCCTGGCGTACCGGCATGGGTGAGCGGCTGACCCCGGTCTACCCGAAGGGCGCCCGCGTTCCGATGAGCAAGAAGTATCCCGGCATCCAGTTGACGCCCCTGCTGGCCAACTCGCTCAGTACGCTCTTTGGCTCCACTGAGTTCAAGGCGGCTGTTGAAAAGCACTGCGGCAAGCAGGATATCGAATATCTCCCCTTCACGCTCTACGACCACCGCAAGCGTCCCTACAGCCAGGACTACTTCATCATCAATCCCATCGGCACCTTCGACTGCCTGGACTTCAAGGCGAGTGACATTGCCTGGGACGACGAGAAGCCGGACGAAATCCTCGACATCGAGGAGCACGTCCTGGACCGGAAGAAGATGAAGGACGCACCCCAGCTCTTCCGGGTGGCAAGAGACCCGCATACCTATGTCATGGGGTTGGAGTTGATTCGCGAGCTCAAGAAGCGCGACCTCAGCGACATCGTGGTAGAGGAACTGGAGTTCAGTGATAGCAAGTGAGTCCCCGGCCCCGCCCATGGACACGCCACCGCACCGCCGGCCTCCCATTCTCTGGCACGTCGTCCAGGAGCACCTGGACGAAGCCGCGTTCTTCTGGAGACAGCGGGAGCGCGACCTCGGTGCGCCGGACCATGGGCTGGTCGACCTGGCGGACGGGGATGAGCGGCGACTGCTGGCCCATGTCGAGGGACTTCGCGTGGGAGGCCCCAGGGTGGCCGAGCGGCTGCTGGTTCCGGCCCTGGCGGAGGAGGAGGGGCCCGTGCGTGCCGCGGCGGCCTGCGCCCTGCTTGCAATGGATGCGACCCGCTGGGGGCCGTCCGTCCTGAGTTCCCTCCTCGAAGCACCTCCGGAAGAGCGCTCCTGGCTGGGACGGGCCCTGGCCCTCAGCACGGCCGCCCAGGTCGACCGGCTCCTGCGCGACGCCCTCCTGGAAGCAGAGTCCGGGCTGCAAGCCACCGTGCTCGACATCCTGCGCGTGCGCCAGGTGGACATCACGCCCCTGGTGGAGCGGCTTCCCCTGACGGACTCACCCGAGGTGCTCGCGGCGGCCATCCGTGCGGCGCGGCATGCTCCGGCGAGCGTGGTGGCCACGCTGGTGGACCAGGGGCTCGGGAGTCCGGATGCCCGGTGCCGGGACGCGGCCCTCGAGGTGGGGCTGCCCCGCGGACACTTCGCCGCCTTGGACGCGTGCCGCCGGTCCATCGCCGGAGGCCAGGCCGGGCGCACCGCGCTGACGGCCCTGGTGATGAGTGGAGACCGGCGCGGCGTAGCGCGGCTGCTGGCGGAGTTGGAGGAGCCCGGGCGGCGGGCCGAGGTCCTGTGGGCGCTGGGGGGCAGCGGGCGGAGTGAGGCCCTGGAGGCTGTCCTACGGCTCGTCGTCGCCGAGGGGGACCCCCTGGCGACCGAGTCATTCCGGCTCATCACCGGCATTCCCCTGGAGGTGTACCTGGAGCCGACCGACGAGGACGCGGAGGAGCCCGCCGGCCCCGGTGAAGAGGTCTCCTTCCTTCCGGCTCCCATCGCGCCACCGGGCCGGGTGCGTGTCGAGGCCATCCAGCGCTGGTGGGGTGACGCGCAGTCCCGCTTCCCCGCGGGCGGGCGCTACCTCTGGGGCAGGCCCTGGACGCCCGAGGTCGCGCTCCAGGCCTTGCTGGAAGTGCCAGTGACACGCAGGCCCGCCCTGGCGTGGGAACTGGCCGTGCGCAGTGGCGGGGCGTGTCGCGTGGAGACGGGCGCGTGGGCCTGGGTTCAGGTCCGTCAGGTCCAGGCGGCCATGGGGCTTCGGATGGACCTGGGCCTCCGGGCCTTCGAAACGGTGCTGGCGTCGGCGTGAGCCGGCGGTGAGCGAGTGACGATGCAGAGCGTGTTGACGGGAGCTGGAGCCGTGACGTCCGTGGGCCGGAGCGTGGCCGCCGCCTGCGCCGCCATCCATGCCGGGGTCTCCCGCCCCCGGCCGGTGAGCGAGCTGCGCGTGGTGGACCCCGAGTCCCAGGAAGACATCGCCCTCCAGGGGCACCCCATTCAGGGCTACACGGAGGGGTTCAGTCTGCTGGGGCGGTGGATGCGGCTGGCGCGCGGGTGTGTGCGTGACCTGGTGTCCTCGTCGCTGGGGGCCGAGGCTGGAGACCGGCGCTTCTGGGAGGCGACGGGGCTGACGGTCGCCGTCATGCCCCCGGACGACGTGGTGCTCCTCACGGACGAGGGGCAGGGACGGGCCTATCTCCAGGACGAGTTCCTCCTGCCGCTGTGCTCGGCGCTGGAGCTACCCATCTCGTCGCGCAACGTGGAACTGCTCCCCGTCGGGCACGCGGGCACGGCGCTGGCCGTTGAACAGGGGCTGCGGCGTTTCTCCATGCGGGAGCTGGAGCGCCTGCTCATCGTCGCCGTGGATTCCTACATCGACCCGTTGCGGCTCGCGGAGTTGATGGAGGAGGGGCGGCTGAAGACGGAGGAGCAACCCGTGGGGCTCATCCCGGGAGAGGCGGGGGTGGCCCTCCTGCTGGAAGCGGAGCCCAGTGCGCGGCGGAGGAATGCTCCCATTTCGGGGCGTGTCGTCGCCGTGTCGACGGGCCGCGAGCCGAAGGAGCGCCCGCGCATTCAGCGAGGCAGCGCGCTGGCGGATTGCGTGCAGCGTGCGCTCGACGGGATGTCTCCTTCGTCGCCCTTCCGAGGTGGCGTCTACAGTGACCTCAACGGGGAGACGTGGCGGGCGCAGGAGTGGGGACGGGCTCGGGTCCGTCTGGGGCAGCGGCTGGAAGAGCCGCAGCTGCACCTGCCGTGCAACTCAGTGGGCGACGTGGGGGCTGCGAGCGGGGCGCTGGGCGTGTGCCTGGCCCTGCACGCGCGAGACCCCTTCCGGGACCCGGAGGCCCCCTCGCTCGTGCTGTCCAGCTCAGACCTGGGAGAAGTGGGGTGCATGGTGCTCCAGCCCGTGCACCCCAAGGGTGGAGGTGACGTCGGGTGAGCTCTCAATACCTGCCTGTCTACGTCGGTAACGCCCTCAATGAGAACCTGGAGTGGCTCCCCGAGCTGACGGCCGGGAAGGCAGGGCGGAAGCGCATCCTCGCCTTTTGTCAGAACCTGCGCATCGCCGGCATCGGAGAGCTGTTGATGACCGGCCTGCCGGGGGAGTTCCACCTGCGGCTGCACCAGAGCGGCCGGGCCTATGCGGCCTGGCTGCGAAACGCCGCGGAGGGTGAGCGGAGGACCGGGCAGTCGCCGCCGTTCTTCGACGCCATCGCGGTGGGGGACCTCGAAGGAGCCGCGCGGATTGCCCACCTCTCCAAGCGGACCTGGACGCAGGGCGCGGAGTACGAGGAGGACTTCCTCTTCGTCGAGTTCCTCATGCAGCGCTTCTTCCTGGGCGCCTCGGCCGAGACATGTGAGCTGCTGCTTCGGCGCCATGAGAAGGCGTTGAGCGGAGCGGAGGATGTCCGCCTGGAGGTGTGCGGTGCGCTCCAGGCCGCCGATGCGGGGGGGTTCGACGAGGCCCTGCGGCGCTTCCTCTCGGAGCGCCGCGACCACTATGAGGAACTCGCCCGGAAGGGGGGCACCGCGCCCGAGTTGCTGGCCACCGAGGGGAAGCTCTGCGTGGAGGGCGTGGCGCTCGTGCGCCTCGCGGAGGGGTTGGGGATGGAAACGGAAGAGGATTACCTCTACATACCGTCCGTTGCTCGTGAGAACGTCTCACGTGTCTTCCACGAGGACTCCTGGAAGGCGCTCTGACTGCCCTGGGCGGGTAGGGGGCCGCGCTACGAACCCGCGGAGGCCCGCTTCCCGCTCCTCAGCGCCTCGAACGCCTCCAGCAGCTTGAGGCCCTTCGCCCGGTCCACCATGCAGACGTAGGCAATCTTCCCGTGGAGCCAGGCCTCGAAGTTCGGCCGGTTCTCCCGGTTCTGCGCCTCGAGTCCCGTCGTCCTCGCCTGGTGGAGGATGGCGCGCAGCCGGCGTACCTCCTCGCGGGGAACGGAGAGCTTCTCGTTCACCACGATGCCGGTGACGCTCTGCCGCCCGCCGACGCGCTGGACGCGGCCCTTGTTCGGGTTGAGCGCGAAGCCCTCCTCCTCCGCGACGTGGCGCACGGCCGCCATGAGGAAGGGAACCTGGTCCCGCTTGCCGGCGGGCGCGGAGAACGTCAGGTCATCCGCGTAGCGGGTGTACTCCCAGCCCAGCTTCGCCATGCGCCCGCGCAGGCGCCGGTCCAGCTTGCGCGCCACCTGGTTCGACAGCGCCGGGCTCGTGCACGCGCCCTGCGGCAGGCCCCGCTCCGCCACCGCCACCCAGTACTTCTTCCCGTCGTAGTCCACCTGCCGCCGGGGCGACTCGGTGCACAGCAGCGCGAGCACCGTGGCGACGCTGGGCGAATAGCCCAGCCGCTGGAAGACGCCCTTCACCCGCCGGAAGGTGATGGTGGGGAAGAAGTCCTTCAGGTCCAGGTTCACCACCACGTCGCGGTCCTGGTGCGCGGCGGCGTTGCTCACCGTGGAGCGGCCCTTGATGAAGCCGTGCGCCGGCAGCTCGGTGGGGAGCGGCTCCAGGATGTTCTCCAGAATCCACGCCTGCGCCTGTTTCAGCGTGGGCTGCGGCGCGCTGAGCAGCCGCTTGCCGCCGGAGCGCTTGGGCACCTCGAAGTAGTGGTAGTGCGTCTTCTCCGCCGCCTCCTGGTGGAAGCACAGCCAGCGCAGCCGGGGGATGGTGAGCCCGAGCGCCTTCGCCACGTCCGCCGGAGAGGACAGCACCGGCAGCTTCGCCGCCTGGAGCGCCTCGATGTTGGAGCGGCGGTCGGCCAGCCCGCCCGAGACGCCACGCCCCAGGAAGATGATGTCCTCGCGCCGGCGCCGCGCGACGTCCTCCACGCGCTGCTGCCTCCGCTCCGCCGCGAGGCGCTGTTTCTCCTCCTTGCGCTTGCGCCGCTCCTCGCGCCGCTGCTCGACGGCCGCTTCCGCCGTCTTCGCCGCGGCGGCCGAGGCCAGCGTGTGCGCCTCGTGGTGCTTGAGCCACAGGTCGCCCACGCGGTGGATTTCCGCGAGCTGCTCCCGCGTCAGGAAGCCCCGGAGGATGAGGCCCCGGTCGATGAGCGCGGTGCGCTCGTCACTCTGCGGAGGAATGGTGTCGACCCGGCCAATCCACGCCGTCCGCCACGGGACGATTTTCAGCGCCCGCTTGCGGAACTCCTCCGCGGACAGGCCCAGGATGGCCTCGTTGGCGGCGTACGGATTCCGGGCCACGGGGGCCGCGGGCGCGGAAGCACCCGGCGCCGCCGCCGTGCCGGCCGGTGGCACCGCCGCCGCGTCCTGCCCAGGCGTGTCTTCCCCGGAGGAGTCCCCTCCCGTGAAGAAGCCCTTCAACCGATTCCAGAAGCTGCCCATCGCCGCTCCGCGCTCGGCGTCCCACCCTTCAAGGAGTTCCCTTCCAGCCCGACTTCAAACGCAGGACCACGGCCGATCACGAGGGAATCGGGGGCACCGTGTGGCCAGGACCCGAAGGGTCGGGCTGGTGAAGGCCATCACGGTGCCCCTGATTCCCAAAAGAACATCGGGCGTGGGGACGAATGAGAGAGAGACCGCCACCGCGGCGGAACACCGCGGCATGAAGGGCTCGAGCGGAAGGGAACTCCTTGAAGGGTGGGACGGCATCACTGAACCACGCGCCCGGCGGGGCCGGGCAAACCCATATCAAATCCCGAGGCACTCCGCAGCACCGTGAGCCGCAGCGCCAGCAGGTGGCGGCACGGCCCCGCACGCAGGGCGAACCTGCGGAAGTGCGAGCAGCCACACCGCGCCCGCGAGAAGCCGCCATCCATGTCGAAGAGGGCCTCGCACTCCACCTCACCGGCCCGCGCCACCAGGAGGCGCCGCGCCTCGGACAGCAGCTCCTCCCGCAGGAGCTTCACCTTTCCCTCCTGCTGGAGCCGCCGGCCCAGGACGACCTCCTCGGGCTCGGGGCCGAGGACGGACTCGGACAGGGCCACCGGCATCACCTGCCGCCACCGGTAGCTCTGCGCGGCGAAGTCGTAGACGACCTGTCCCTGCTTCGCCAGCAGGTGCAGCGAGCCCAGCAGCGCCTCGCGCGGGGCGGAGACATGCGAGGCCAGCTCCGCCAGCGTGGCCCGCTGCACGTCCCGAAGCCGCTTCGTCAGCAGGTCCACCGCCCGCGCCTCCGGCCGCGCGTCGCCCGCGAGCAGCTCCAGGCTGGCGCCGCCGGTCCAGTCGTTGGCCGTCCACCCGGAGAGCGCCAGCACCATCCGCATCTCGCCCATGTGGACGGTCCAGATGCTGGGCATGCCGGAGCCCAAGAGCTGCACCTCCACGCGCTCCGCGAGCGGGAGCAGCCGCGCCAGGACCATCAGCCGGCGGCGGCCCCAGACCTTGATTTCCTCCGGCTTGTCGCCGTCGTAGGCCCTGCCCCGGCTCTGGACGGTGACGCCCCAGGGCTCCAGCACCACCGACGGCGGCGAGCCCGGCCGGAGCTGGAAGCGCAGCGAGCGCGGGCCCGTCTTCTCCCGGTGCCGCTTGAGGAAGGCCAGCAGCGAGTAGACGGCGTCCACCGACAGCTCCACCCGCCGCGACGGCAGCCCCATGGCCGCCTGGAGCTGACCGAAGCCGCGCAGCCACGTGGGCGGCAGGTCAATCTTCTCCTCGCGGTAGCTGGCGTGGCCCCGCACCTTCACCTCGAACCCGGACGGGTCCACCTGCAGGCGCGTGGGCCGGTACGTGCGCAGCGTCTGGAAGTGCTCGTACAGCGCCAGCGAGTAGTCCACGTTGGTGGTGCCCGTCGCCGCCTCGCCCTTGCCGTTGAACGCGTCGCGCTCCACGAAGAGGCAGCCGTAGCTGGACTCGTCCTTGGCGAAGCACTCGAAGAACACGACGTCCGGGGCCACCGTCACCACCGGGTCGCACGGGACGAGCGCCCGGAAGAGGGCCGGGTCGTTGCGGGACAGCTCGCTCGCCCACCGCCTCCGGGCATCCCAGTAGAGGCGGTGCATCTTCCGGAAGTCCGCCTCCAGGTTGCGCGGTATCGGCTCGTTCTTCAGCTTCGCCAGCTCGGCCTGCTTCGCCTGGTCGTGGACGGCGCGGCGGAGCTCCTCCTCCTGCCGGGCCTCCTCCGCCTTCCAGGCCTCGTAGGCGCTCCTGTCCTTCTTCTTGATGCGGAGGTCGCCCACCACCACTTCGTGCAGCGCGCTGATGGCCTCGCGGAAGCGGATGGGGTTCTTCAGCTCCTGGTCGAAGAAGACGCGGGGGCGGGCGAGGTTCGGCTGGAACGCCAGCGCCGAGCCGCCCGGCACGTCCACCACGCCGCTGTGGCCGAGGTACTTGAGGTCCAGGTTCACGAGGTCACCTCGTCACCGACGAGCTTCAGCTCCGGCAGCAAACGCGAGAGGGCGTCCTTCAGCGCGGGCCGCTGGAAGGCGACCCGGGACAGGGAGGCCAGCGCCGTGCGCCGCTCCGGAGCGCGGAGGCTGCGCAGCGCGAAGCCCAGGATGGGCAGCAGCGCGTCCGCCTCCTCGGGCTTGCGGACGACGCGCTCGGCGAGCTGGTTCGTCGCGAGCTGGCGGGCCCGGCCACCCCGGTGCACCGCGAGCACCGCCGTGGCCCACAGGTGCTGGAGGCTCCGCGGGTCGAAGGCCTTCTCCTTCTCCGGGAGCATGCGCAGGAGGGCCTGCCGCACGTCGTCGTAGGGGCTCTCCGACATGGCCGTCCAGAGGAGGGCGTTGTCTCCGAAGCGGGCGTCCTTCGCCAGCAGCTCCAGCGCCCGCGCGCGGACATCGGCGTGGCGGGCATCGAGCAGCTCGCGGACGAGCTCGGGCTTCGCGGTGTCGGCGAGCAGCAGGAGCTGGCACACCCAGTCGATGCCGTCGGCGCGGACATTCGGGGCCTCGGCGCGCGTCAGGCGCAGCAGGAAGGCGAGGTCGTCCGCGCTGGCGATGCGCTTCGCCTTCGCCCACCGCAGCCCCAGCTCCGCCACCGGCGCGGCGCGGGAGCACGCGAGCTGGATGCACTGCACGAGGGTGAGGCGCTCGGGGGAGACCGTCTTCTCCACCAGCGTGCAGAGGAGGGGCAGCGCCACCGGGTTGTTGATTTCCAGGAGCGCCAGCCACTCCTTTATCGGCAGCAGCTCCAGTCCCGTCGCCGCCTGGAGGAGCTCCACCGCGAACGACTGGACCTCTTCATGGGGGCTGTCGAGGAGCGGCTTGAGCTGGCTCACGGGCAGGCCGCGGAGCTCCTGGACGTACTCGCTCTTGAGGCGGTCGATGCAGAACGTCCGGACGGTGCGGCTCCGGGCAGTGGTGAGCAGGTCGAGCAGCGCGTCCCGGCAGCCGCGCCACGCGTCGGGGCAGTAGGGCGCGGGCCGCAGCTCGGCCAGCGTGTGCCCGTCGGCCACGGTGATGCCCTTCGGCCGCCGCAGGAGGACGGGGGAGCCGTGGTAGAGCGCGTGCATCAGGCCCCAGGCGTCGATGAGGCGCTCGGGACGGCTCAGGTGTTCGTCCTGGTAGAGGGCCAGCACGGCGCGGATGGCCGTCCCGTATTTCGCCGCGCTCCCCTGGGTCTTCGCGTGGGACTGCTTCCGGAAGTAGCGCCACGCCCGCCGCTGGAGGTACTGGCGCGTGACGCGGGAGAAGCGGGGCATGGGGTGGTAGAGGAAGTAGCCCTCTTTGGAGCGCTTCGACGCGTGGTGCCCGCCCTGCCGCCGGGCGCGGTTCGGCACCGCGCGGTCCCACTCCAGGGCCCAGCTCTCCGTCGGCTGGCGTGTGGACCAGTCCCAGCCCGTGCGCTTCTTGAGGTCGCGCCGCGCGAGCCGGTCGAAGGCCACGAGGAAGTGCCCCATGGCCTCGTCATCGCCCCGGGCCTCGGCGCGCTTGAAGAGCGCCTTCACCAACGCTCGGTGTCCGGGCCGGTCACACCCATCGTCGATGTAGCCGAGCAGCGCCTGGCGCGCGAAGGGGCGCTCATCGCCGTACCAGCGCTCCGCCAGGGACTTGAGCTTCTTCTCCGAGCGGCTCCGGAAGAGCTCCTCGAGAAAGCGCGCATCACCCGTTGCGAAATACTCATCGAGGAGCAGCGCCGACGCGGAATCGGAGTTCATGGCGAGCGGCGTACGTTAATCGAGAGCGGGACGGGAGTGGAAGACGACGTTGGGGCCCTGACCGGCCCGCTCACCTCGCCATCACGAGCAGCGCGGCCAGCCCCGCGTACAGCGGCACGTTGAGGGCCAGGGTGAGCCGGTTGATGCGGCGGAAGCGCGCCTGCTCCTCGTCCGCGAACCAGATGCCCTCCTCGCCCGTGGTGCGTCCTTCCACGGCGTGGAAGAAGAGCGCGGCGTAGGCCACCTCGACGAAGAGGCTCACCAGCACCAGTCCCACGAAGGCCAGCGCCCACAGGTCCGCGGTGCCTGGCGTCCCCATCCACCGCGAGCGGCCCCAGAACAGCCCGCCGAGCACCAGCACGATGCACGCCACGTCATGCGCCACGCCGTACGGAGGCCGCCAGCTCTTCGTCACGTAGAGCAGGTACAGCTCCGCCGCGCCGCGCAGCCACATGAAGGCGGCGAAGGCGCCGAGCACCGCGCGCGCCTCCTTCGGCACCGCCGCGTCCAGCGCCACCAGCGGGCAGACGAGGAACCAGAGGAACACCGCGTAGAAGAGCCACGCCAGCTTGGGCCCGGAGATGCGCCCGCCGCGCGCGCCCCTCTGGTTCTGCGCGCGGCGGAAGAGGAGCGCGGCCACGGCGCAGACGAACGCGAGCACGGCGAGCAGGACGCGGGTGTGCGGGGAGAGCATCAGGGGCGCCGGGGCAGGGAATGGTGGCGGGCGAGCACGATGAGCAGGGCGCGGGTTCGCGGGCAGCGCATCAGGTGGGCGGCGGAGGAGGGTGGAGGGCGACCAGGAGGCGGGTGGCGTGCGGAGACCGCATCAGGGGCGCCGGGGCGGGGGATAGTAGGTGGGAAAGCGGGCCACGTACCACGCGCGCAGCCGGGGCAGGTGCTCCAGCGAGACCTGTGGATGCAGGTGGTGCACCACGTGGTAGCCCACGTTGCGCGGCGCCAGCCACAGCCGGCCCGGCCACCCGAGCCCGTGGTCCGCCGTCACCGCCAGCACGTCCTCCAGCGTGCGCCCGCGCGCCTCCGCTCCGGTGTGCTCCGCCAGCAGCCGGTGCGCGTTGAGCCCCGAGGCCACCAGCAGCGGCAACCCGTACCCCCACGCCACCGCCTCCGGCCAGCGCCACGCCAGCGCCAGCACGCCCAGATGGAACAGCACCTGTCCCGACTCCGCTCGCGCGCAGTCCCGCACCTCCTCGGAGTCCGCGAGCCCCTCTGCCGGAGCCGCCTGGAGGAACAGCCGCGCATACGGGACGCGCAGCGGAGGCACCACCCATGCGAGCAGGCCCACCGGCCCGCGCAGCACCCAGAAGGGAATCACGCCCACCAGCAGCAGCCACGCGCGCCACAGGCGCCAGCCGTGGAGCGGGCGCCGGCGGTACGGGTCCGACGGCAGGCCCGCGTCACGGTGGTGGCGCAGGTGGTGGTAGCGCATGGACTCCCAGGTGCTGGCCACCGGGTAGCCGGCGAGCACCTCCAGGAGCCGCAGCCCCCATCCCTTGCGCCGCACGCTCAGGTGCACGGCGTCGTGGAGGATGACGCCGAGCGCATGCAGCCGACCGGCGATGACGGGCACCGCGAGCGGCGCCACCCACGGCCACAGGGCCATGGCCAGCCAGCACGCGCCCATCCAGGCCCACTCGATGGCCGCGAGGCGCAGCAGCCCCGGCACGGTGGCTCGCACCAGCAGTGCGCGCGGCACCGCGGCGCGTCGAGGCAACGGAGCGGGCAGCGCGAGGGGTTGGGGCGGGGCTTGCAGAGGCTCGCTCATGACATGAACCGGCACTCAGGTGAGTACATGCGGGGAGGGCCTTTGCAAGTCCCGGCCCTGATTGGACAGCACGCGGGAGGCGGGGCACGCTCGGGCCACCTGCCCGGGCTGGAAACGAAGCGCGCGTCGCGCAGGGCCGGAGGCACTGTTCCATGAGCGCTGTTCCCGGGGAGAACCCGGCTGCACAGGTGTATGTCCCGCTGCACACGACACCCCGCGTCGAGCGCTGGGGCTGGACGTGGCCCCGGTGGAACGACCCCCGCATTCCCTTCGCCGCGCTGCTGACGCTCTACGGCGTGCTGGGCTTCACCTTCTTCGGCTTCAACCGCAGCCCGTGGCAGATGGCCACCATCGTCGTGACGGGCAGTGTGCTGGACGCGGCCCTGGGGTGGCTGCTGCACCGGCGGAAGGTGGTGCCGCTGAGCGCGTACATCTCCTGCTGCTCGCTGGCGCTGCTGCTCAACTACTCGCACTCGAGCTGGCTGCTCTTCCTGCCGGTGTGGCTCGCCATCGGCTCCAAATACGTGCTCACCTTCGAGGGCCGGCACGTCTTCAACCCGTCGATGTTCGGCGTGGCGCTGTCGCTGCTGGTGACGCGCGAGCTCATCACCGCCGCGCCCGCGTACCAGTGGGCCAACGGTGAAATCGCGCTGTCCGCCTTCATCCTCATGGCGGCGCTGGTGCTCTTCCTCTTCCGCGTGGGCCGCGGGTGGCTGGTGGCCAGCTTCCTCGTCTTCTACGCGCTGCAGACGGCGCTGCGCGCCTACATCATGCGGCACCACCTGCCGCCGGAGGTGCTCTTCCTCGGCACGCTGGGGGCGCCGTCCTTCTTCATCTTCGTCTTCTACATGCTCACCGACCCGGCCACCTCGCCGGGCACGCGGCGCGGACAGGTGCTGCTGGCGCTGGCGGTGACGCTGGTGGACCTGGTGCTGCACCTCAAGGAGAGCGTCTACACCTTCTTCTACGCGGCCCTCACCTGCGCCGCGGTGCGCTTCCTCTTCCTCCATGCGCGCGCGGCGTGGAGGCGCGGCCTGGGGGAGTCCCTGAAGGCGCTGCTGTCCTCCGGGTGGCTGAAGCGCGCGGCCGTGGTGGGCGGGCTGGGCGCCGTCATGGTGGGCGGCTACACCCTGGCCGCCGCATCCGGTGTCCAGGCGCGACCGCTGGCCTTCCGGATGGAGCGCGTGGACGCGGCGGCGGCCGGGCTCGGCTCGAGCATGGGCCACACGCTGGAGGAGCTGGACCCGCGCCTGGGGCACGTGGCGAAGTGGCTGGTGGCGGTGGGCGACGCGGTGGCCACGGGTGACTACGACGGGGACGGGAGGCTGGACCTCTTCCTCTCGCACCCGCTGGCCACGCCCGGGGACCATGCGGGCCTGTACCGCAACCTCGGCGACTTCCGCTTCGAGCGCGTGCCGGTGCCCGCGCTGGAGCGCTTCGCCACCCGCTACAAGGAAGAGGGACTGGCGGGCGGCGGCACCTTCGTGGACTGGGATGGAGATGGAGACCAGGACCTCGCGGTGGCGGTGGCCTTCGGGCCGGTGCGCCTCTTGCGCAACACCCTGCGCGACACGGGCGTCGCCGGCTTCGAGGACGTGACGGAGGCCGCGGGCGTGGCGGACCACGCGGTGAGCCTGGGCCTCACCTTCCTGGACTACGACCGCGACGGGCACCTGGACCTCTTCGTCCTCAACGCGATGACGACGCACCTGCCGGACTACTCGCCGCCGGTGCCGCTCAACCTCTTCCGCCTGCCCCAACCCGAGCACCCGGACGACCGGCGCATGTTCCGCTTCATGCACGACGGCTGGCACGACGCGAACAACGGCGGCCTCAACGCGCTGTACCGGGGCCGGGGCGACGGCACCTTCCAGAAGGTGGACGTGAAGGCGCTGGGCCTGGGCGACACGCGCTGGTCGCTCGCGGTGAGCACGGTGGACCTCAACCGCGACGGCTGGACGGACCTGTACGTGGCCAACGACTTCGGACCGGATGACGTCTACCTCAACGAGGGCGGGCGCCACTTCCGCCACGTCGTCGGGCGGCTCTTCGGGGAGATTGGAAGGGACACGTACAAGGGGATGAACGCGTCCGTGGCGGACTTCGACCGCAACGGCTGGCTGGACGTGTACGTCTCCAACGTGCACCACTCGCTACAGGCGGAGGGGAGCCTGCTGTGGATGGTGGGGCCGGGGGACGAGCCCTTCGTCCCGCGCTTCAGCGACGAGGCCACCTTCCGCAGCGCGCTCAACGAGCGGCGCTTCGGCTGGGGCGCGGCGGCCGGGGATTTGAACAACGACGGCTGGCCGGACCTGGTGCAGGCCAACGGCATGGTGGATGACCGGCTCGACGCGGCGCGGTGGCGCATCCCCGACGGCCAACGCAAGGACTACTGGTACGTCAACCACAAGCTGATGCAGTCCGGGCCGGAGGTGCACACGTACGCGGACAAGTGGGGCGACATCCGCGGGCGCACCATCTACCCCAACGAGGCGCGGCGCGCGTATCTCAACCTGGGTGACGCGAAGCCCGGGCACTTCGTGGACGTGGCGCGCGAGCTGGGGCTGGAGGAGCCGGAGAACTCGCGCGGCGTGCTGCTGGCGGACCTGGACGGGGACGGCGACCTGGATGCGCTCGTCACCAACCAGCACGCGCCGGTGTCCGTGTACAGGAACACGCTGCGCGGCGGAGCCACGCGGGACGCGCACTTCGTGGGCCTGACGCTGGTGGGCAACGGGACGGGCACGCACCGGAGCGCGGTGGGCACGCGCATTGTCGTCTCCTACGAGGAGGGCGGGCGGCGCGTGGAGCAGGTGCGCGAGGTGGGACTGATGGGCGGCTTCTCCGCGTCGGCGGACCCCCGGCTGCACTTCGGCCTGGGACGGTACTCGGGACCGGTGACGGCCCGGGTGCACTGGTACGGCGGCGAGGTGCAGGAGGTGATGCTGGAGCCGGACCGCTACCACGAGCTGCGGCAGCCCGCGAACGCCGCCGCGCTGCGCGGGAGCGCCACGCCATGATGTCCGCGCCAGGGGACTTCACGGCGCAAGGTGAGCCGCGCGCGAAAGCGCGGCCGGCGCCAATGCCCGCGGATGCCGCGGCGCCGCGCGGGAGCGCCACGCCATGATGTCCGCGCTCAAGGGCTCCACGGTACGGCGCGAGTCGCTCACGGAGGCACAGCGGGCGCAGATGCTGGCGCTGATGCAGCTCTGCTACGCGGGTGTGTCGGCGGAGCGGTTCATGGCGGACCTGGACGCCAAGCAGTACGTCATCCTCCTGCACGCGCGGCGGAGCGCGGAGCTGGTGGGCTTCAGCACGGTGCGCGTGGCGGAGGAGCGCATCGGGACGCAGGTGGTGGAGGTGGTGTACTCGGGCGACACGGTCATCCACCCGGACTGGTGGGGGCACAAGGTGTTGCAGGTGTGCTTCGGGCGCTTCCTCCTGTGGCGCAAGCTGCACAACCCGCTGCGCCCGGTGCACTGGCTGCTGCTGAGCGCCGGGTTCAAGACGTACCTGCTCGCGGTGAACTACTTCGCGCGGACGATGCCCAGGCGCGACTGGTCGCCTCCGCCTGGACGCGCGGACTTCCTGCGGGAGCTGGCCACCCGCTGGTTCGGCGAGCAGTACGACGCGGCGCGGGGCACGCTGCGCTTCCACGGGATGCACTACCGCGTGCGGGACGGCATCGCTCCCATCGACCGCGCGGCGGCGGCGCATCCACACATCGCCTTCTTCGCCGAGCGCAACCCCGGACATGTGGAGGGTGAGGAGCTGGTGTGCCTCGTGGAGATCCGCTGGCGGGACCTCGCGCGGGCGCTCGGGCGCAGTGTGTGGGGGCAGGTTCGCGGCTGGGCGCGGCGCGGGCTGCGGCAGGTGGGCGTCCGTGCGGGGACGTGAGGAGGGCCGGGGCGTGAGCGCGTCCTCCAGGTGCATTCGCGGTGACGGACCCGTCTCCACGTGGCGGCGCGGAAGCCGCGCCGTGACTCCCTCGTGCGTATTGCCCGGCGGGCCGCCTCTGAGGCCGGACTCGCATCCATGCGGGAGCCCGGGAGGCGCGCCGTGATTCCCTCCTCCGTACCGCTCGGTGGGCTGCGCGCCGCACTGGCGCCCTCCGCGCTGCGCTTTCATCGCGCCCTGCGTGACCCGGAGGCGGCACAGGCGGAGTGCCTCGCCCGGGTGCTGCGGGCCGTCTCGGGGAGCCAGCAGGCCGCGCGCGTCCCGGGCTTCGACCGGGTGAAGACGCCGCGTGACTTCCAGGACGCGGTGCCCATGGTGACACCGGACGGCATCGCGCCGGACGTGGAGCGCATCGCGGCCGGAGAGGCCCGCGTGCTCACGCAGGCACCGGTGCTGCGCTTCGAGCCCTCGGGAGGCTCCTCCGGAGCGAGCAAGCTGGTGCCCATGACGCAGGGCCTGCTCGACGAGTTCCAGCGCGCCCTGTCCCCCATGCTCTTCGAGCTGCTCCATCGCAGGCCCGCGCTGCGCATCGGGCCGAGCTACTGGTCCATCTCTCCCATGGGCCGCAAGCAGGGCAGGACGGCCGGAGGGCTCCCGGTGGGCAGCGTGGAGGACAGCGCCTACTTCTCCCGCGCGCTGCGGCCCCTGCTCTCGCGGGTGTTCGCGGTGCCGGGCGCGGTGGGCGCGCTGCCGGACGTGGAGCGCTGCCGCTACGTGACGTTGTGGCACCTCGTCGCGTGTGAGGACCTCGCGCTCATCAGCGTGTGGAACCCGAGCTTCCTCACGCTGCTAATGGACGCGCTGGAGCGGCACGGCGAGCGACTGGCGGAGGACCTGGAGCGCGGCGCCTGCCGGCCACCCGGAGACGCGGAGGAGGTGCGAGCCGTCCTCTCCCGGATGCGCTTCACCCGCCGTCCCGAGCGCGCCGCCGTGCTCCGTTCCGCCCTCCGCCACGGCCTCCAGGCCCGCGAGCTGTGGCCCCGGTTGTCACTGCTCAGCATGTGGACGGACGCGCAGGCCGCGCACGCGGTGCCCGCCGCGTGCCGCCGCTTCACCGGAGTCGAGGTCCAGGGCAAGGGCCTGCTGGCCACCGAAGGCGTCGTCACAGTGCCCCTCTTCGACGCGCCGGCGCCCGTGCTCGCCGTCCGCAGCCACTTCTTCGAGTTCCTCGACGCCGAGCAGCCCGGCGCGCGCCCCCGCCTCGCGCACGAGCTGGAGCGGGGCCGCACGTACGCGGTGCTCCTCTCCACCTCCGGCGGGCTCCTGCGCTACCGCCTGGGAGACCTGGTGCGCGTGGAGGGCTTCGTGCACTCCACGCCCTGCCTGCGCTTCGCCGGCCGCGCGGACTCCGTCTGCGACCTCGTGGGAGAGAAGCTCTCCGCCACGCGCGTGAGCGCCGTGCTGGACGCCACGCTGCCGGCCCTCTTCGGTGGCGAGCGTCCCGCCTTCGTCATGCTCGCCCCGGAGTGGGCCCAGGCGCCGGAGCCTCCCGCCTACCGCCTCTTTCTCGAAACCACCGCCCCCGAAACCCGCCTCGCCGAGGCCGCCGCCGCCGTGGAGCGCGCCCTGTGCGAGGGCCACCACTACCGCTATGCGCGCGAGCTGGGACAGCTCGGCCCGGTGCGCGCCGTGCGCGTCGCGGAAGGGGCCCGCCGCTACGAGGCCCGCTGCATCGCGCTCGGCCAGCGTGCCGGCGACATCAAGCCCATGGACCTGCACCGCCAGCCCGGCTGGTCCGCCCACTTCTCCGGAGTCGCCGCATGAGACAGCTCCAGCACCCGCACCCCGTCGAAGCCCCGCGCACGCCCAACGTGGACCTGGAGGCGGAGGCCGACCTCGCCCGCTGTGGCGCGCTGAAGGACTACTGGTACGTGGCCTGTCTCTCCACCGAGCTGAAGGCCGGCACGCCCCTGGCGCGCACCCTCTTCGGCACGGGCGTGGTCCTCTTCCGCGACGAGCACGGCCGTCCCACCGCGCTGCGCGACAGGTGCCTGCACCGCAACGCGAAGCTGTCGCGCGGGGCCGTGTTCCACGGACGCCTCGGCTGTCCGTACCATGGCTGGGTCTACGACGCGTCCGGCGCGGTGGTGGAGGTGCCCTCGCTGGGGCCCTCGCAGCGGAGCGAGTTGCTGGACGCGGAAGCGTGCGCGCGCGAGGGCCTCCAGCCCGAGCCCTGCGCGCTGGGCCGCCTCCAGCGCTTCCCCACGGTGGAGCAGGACGGGCTCGTCTACGTCTTCATGGGCGGCCCCGACGCGTCGCGCGCCCGGGCCGAGCCCTTCCGCGTGCCGTACTGGGGACAGCCCGGGTGGACCGTCTATTTCATGGTGACGCGCTTCGCGAACGGGGTGACGAACCTCGTCGAGAACTTCATGGACGTGCCGCACACGCTCTTCGTGCACCCGGGCTGGTTCCGCAAGCCGGCGAGCCGGCGCGTGCCGGCCACGGTGCGGCGCACGGCGGGCAGCGTGCTGGTGACGTACAAGCAGGAGCAGGACACCGTCACCGGGCTGGGCCGTCTCTTCAACCCAAGCGGCCTGCCCCTGCTCCACACGGACAAGTACTACGTGCCCAACGTCACCCGCGTGGACTACCTGTGGGGCGGCCACGGCTTCGTCATCAACTCGCAGTGCACGCCCATCGGCCCCACGGACAGCCTCGTCTACACGGCCATCAGCTACCGGCTCCCGGTGGACGTGCCGGGCGCGCTGGTGGGGCGCGCGCTGAGGCCGCTGGTGCGCTGGTACACGCGGCAGGTCATCCAGCAGGACGTCGTCATCATGGACATCCAGCGGGAGGCCCTGCTCGACGGGCCCGGCGGTGGCGTCTACACCGGCACCGAGGCGGACCTGCACCACGCGGACATCGAGGCGTACCGCCGCTGGCTGCGTGAGGGCGGCCACGGCTCGGGCCCCGAGGAGGCCGAGCGCGACATGGTCTTCTGGATTTGACCGCGAGCCGCCGGGCGGTGCCTCGCGGTGTCACAATTCCTTTCACGCAAGGAATTGGGGACTCCAGGCCACACCTCGATTGGACGATTCTCACGGAGTGGTGGTTTGGAGTGTAAATGAAGCTTACGAAGTGGGGGCTCCGCTCCTCGGAAGAGGGGCTGGCCGAGCCGTCGAAATAATTCGAAACAAAAAAACGCACGGAGGGATTTGAAATTCTCATTCCAGATGTGTCACGAATAGCTGGCCTTTCTCCCTGGAGGTTGTTCGTTGGCTATTCACGTATTGAAGAAGTTTGGCGCGGCATGGCTGGGTCTGGCCCTCACCGCCTGCGGAACGGTGGACCCCGCGGCGGGTGACGAGTCGCAGTCGGCCGGGCAGGAGAAGGGGGGGGAGGACATCCAGGATTCGCTGGGTGCCCTCAAGAACGCCGGAGTGCTCGGCGTCCACGAGGACGGGATTCCGTCCACGATTCGCGGTGAGCTGGGCAAGGTGGAGCGCTCGGTGTCGGGCATGGCCGTCGGCCAGGCCGCCGCCGCGGCGTCCCCTGCTGTGTCCGCGGTGTCGCCGGTGTTCCGGCTGAACCCGGCGGACCTCGTCCTGCGCAGCGTGCGCACGGACGAGCAGGGCAACCAGCACCTGCGCTACCGGCAGACCAAGCAGGGCCTGGAGGTGGTGAACGGCGAGCTCATCGTCCACGTGCGCGCCGACGGCACGGTGTACGCCGCCAACGGCTCCGCGCGTGACGGCGTGGCCCTGTCCGCCAAGCCCACCGTTGACGCCGCCGCCGCCGCGTTCGCCGCGGTCCGCGCCACGGCCGGCAACGGCATCGACTCCTCCGGCAGCCCGCGCCTGGTGTACGTGCGCGACGAGGCCGAGAAGCTGCACCTGGCCTGGGAAGTCCGCGTGACGGGCGAGCGCGACGGCATGCCCCTGGTGGACCTGGTGTACGTGAACGCGCGCGGCGGTGACGTCGTGGCGCGCCACCCGCAGATCCACTCGGCCATCAACCGCAAGGTCTACAGCGCCAACAACGGCACCAGCACCCCGGGCACCCTGAAGCGCAGCGAGGGCCAGGCCGCCACCGGCGACTCGCACGTGGACACGAACTACGACATGCTCGGGCTCACGTACAACTGCTACAACACGCTGTTCGGCCGCGACTCGTTCGACAACGCGGGCGCCACGCTCATCAGCACCGTGCACTACAGCAGCAGCTACGTGAACGCCTACTGGGACGGCACCCAGATGGTGTACGGCGACGGCGACGGCGTGAACTCCATCGAGCTGGGCAAGGACGCGGACGTCACCGTCCACGAGCTGACCCACGCGGTGACGGAGCGCGAGTCCAACCTCACGTACTCCGGCCAGTCCGGCGGCCTGAACGAGGCCATGTCCGACACCTTCGCGGCCATCTGCGAGAGCTGGCAGTCGGGCACCTGGAGCACCGCCTCCGCCATCTGGATGATTGGCGAGGACATCTGGACCCCCGGCACCGCGAACGACGCGCTCCGCTACATGGATGACCCGGCCAAGGACGGCGTGTCCAAGGACTGGGCGGCGAACGTGACCTCGTCCACGGACGTGCACTACAGCTCGGGCGTGCCCAACCTGGCCTTCGCCCTGCTCTCCAAGGGTGGCGTGCACCCGCGCGGCCGCTCCACCATCAACGTGCCGGCCATCGGCGTCGAGAAGGCCGCCCGCATCTGGTACAAGGCCAACGTCGACCTCTTCACCGCCTCCACCACCTTCGCGCAGGCGAAGACGTGGACCATCCAGGCGGCCGCGGACCTGGGCTATGACACGGCCACGCAGGACGCCGTGAAGGCCGCGTGGGAGGCCGTGGGCGTGGGCGTCGCTACTCCTCCGCCCACCACCACCGCGCTGAGCAACGGCGTGCCGGTGACGAGCCTGTCCGACAGCGCGGGCGGCCAGAAGTTCTTCACCCTCGCGGTGCCCTCGGGCTCCAGCAGCCTGACGTTCACCATCTCCGGTGGCACGGGCGACGCGGACCTGTACGTGCGCTTCGGCGCCGCGCCGGACTCCTCCACGTACGACTGCCGTCCCTACCAGAGCGGCAACAGCGAGACGTGCACCATCACCAACATCCAGGCGGGCACCTACTACGTGATGCTGAACGCGTACTCGGCCTACTCCGGCGTGACGCTGACGGGCACGTACGGCTCCACGCCTCCGCCCACCGGCAACGTGCTGACGAACGGCGTGCCGGTGACGGGCCTGTCCGGCGCCTCCAGCTCCACGGTGACCTACACCATGGCCGTGCCGGCGAACACCGCCGTCACCTTCACCATCAGCGGTGGCACGGGCGACGCGGACATGTACGTGCGCTTCGGCTCCGCGCCGACCACCTCCACGTACGACTGCCGTCCGTACAAGTCCGGCAACGCCGAGACCTGCACGCTGACCAAGACGACGGCCGGCACGTACTACGTGATGCTGCGCGGCTACTCGGCGTACTCGGGTGTGACGCTCAAGGGCCAGTACTAGCCTTCAGCGCCTCGCATTCCTGAAGCACCGGCACCCGGGAGGCCTCATGGCCGCCCGGGTGCTGTCGTTTCCGGGCCTGTGCACGGCTCCCCAGCCAGGTTCGTTTCCGGAGGCGCCGTGGGCGCGCCCGGGACGTGGCCGCCGCGCAGGGCAAGCACTCGTTCGACCCCGCCAGCCCCCAGTTCAAGCAGGAATACCAGCGGAGCCTCCGCGCATACGTCGATGCGCCCTGCGCGGACCCGGGGTTGAAGCGCATCTACGAGGAGCAACTGGGCAGGCTCGAGCAGGTGCGTGGATCAGCTCACGCGCCGCAGGCCCGGCAGGTCTTCCGAGCGCAGCGCCCAGCGGGGCGGGGGCGGAGGCGCCGGGAGGGTGCCCGTCTGCGTGGCGGGGAAGCCGTCCACCCGCGCGCCGTCCGGGAAGATGGTGCGCTGCTTCACCAGGCTGCCCGCGCCCACGAGGCAGCCGCGGCCCAGCCGGCTGCCGTCGCAGAGGATGGCGCCCGGCTCCACCACCGTGCCCGCGCCCACATGGCAGCCGTGCACCATGCAGCCCGGGCCGATGATGACGCCGTCCTCCAGCACCAGCGCGTTGTCCGGCAGCAGGTGCAGCACCGTGTTCGAGAGCACCTGCACCCCCGCGCCGATGCGCACCTGCCCGTGCGAGTCGCCGACAATCTTCACCCCGGGCCCGATGATGCTGCCCGGGCCGATGACCACGTCCCCCATGACCTCGGCCGTGGAGAAGAGGGTGGCCATCGGGTGGACCAGCGGGTGCTTGTCCCGGAAGGTGTAGAGCTGTCCCATGGGAGCGTCCTCGGCTCGGTCTCTCGCGGAGAAGGCGGTGAGTGGCTGGCCCGGCAGCACCAGGCTGCCCCCCCGGAGCGTCCGCAGCCGCTCCAGGTCCTCTGCATTGGCGCGGCGGAGGACCTGGCCGGGGCGGCCCACCACCACCGACTCGTCCGGCACCACCATGCCGGCGGGAATGAGCGTGCCCTCACCCACGAAGCAGCGCGCGCCCACGCGGGCGCCGGGCATGAGGATGGCGCCGTTGCCCACCTCACACAGCGGGCCCACCTCCGCGCCGATGACGATGCTCCTGTGGCCGAGCACCGCCCGCTCTCCCACCTGGGCCGGGTGCTCGGGGGTGCCGATGACGGAGGCGTTTTCCAGCACCGCCGCCCCCGCCCCCAGCCGCACGGAGCCCGCGACGGAGCGGATGACCGCGCCCTGCGCGATGATGGCGCCCGGCCCGAGGAGGAGCTTCCCGAGGACTCGGGCACTGCTGGCCATGCTGAAGTGCGCGGCCCCCCCGGCGGACACGGCGGACGGGCTCACGAGTGATGGGCTCGTTCCCATGAGTCGCACGAACCTAGCACCCGGTGCTCTGACGTACGGACGGCCCCGCGGCGCGTGTAGGCTGTCCACCCGCCAACGCACGGGGTGAGGGAATCCGCTCCCGGTGCGGGCCTTGTGCCCGCTGTGTACGTGGCGCGCGAGTCGAGCACGGGGAGCCCCGCGGTGGAGCATCCGCCGCCTCGCCCGCCTGCCCTCCCTTCCGGTAACTCCGTGGCGGATGGCGCGTCAGGAATCCGCCACCGTCCCGTCGCTGGACGCGGCCCACCCTTCCTGACACAAGGGGGCCCGGAGGCAGGCATGTCGGAAACATCCCCCGCCGAGGCGAGTCCCCCGCTGGTGGACGCGGGAGGGCCGCCCGAGGGCGACACGCCCGGGCTGTGGGAGTCGCTGAAGGAGGCCGTCCACGGGACGCGGAGGGACCTCACCCGGCTCCCGGTGCGCAGGGCCATCTTCCTGCTCGCCGTGCCCATGGTGCTGGAGATGATGATGGAGTCCGTCTTCGCCGTGGTCGACGTCTTCTTCGTCGGCCGGCTGGGGGCGGACGCGGTGGCGACGGTGGGCCTCACCGAGTCGCTGCTCACCATCATCTACGCGGCGGCCATGGGCCTGAGCATCGGCGCCACGGCGCTGGTGTCGCGCCGCATCGGCGAGGGAGACCCGGAGCGGGCCGCGCGCACCGCGGTGCAGGCGATAGGCCTGGGCATGGTGCTGGCGGTGCCGGTGGCCGTGGCGGGCGTCGTCTTCGCGCGGCCGCTGATGGCCCTGATGGGCGGCTCGCCGTGGGTGCTGGAGCACGGCGTGCGCTACACGCAGGTGATGCTGGGCGGCATGGGCAGCGTGCTGCTCCTGTTCCTCATCAACGCCATCTTCCGGGGCGCGGGGGACGCGGCCATCTCCATGCGCGTGCTGGTGCTGGCCAACGCCATCAACATCGTCCTGGCGCCCATGCTCATCTTCGGCGTGGGGCCCTTTCCGGAGCTGGGGGTGATGGGGGCGGCGGTGGCCACCACCTTCGGGCGGAGCTGCGGCGTGGTGTACCAGCTCTACCGGCTGGCGCGCGGGGACGGGCGGCTCCAGGTGCGCCGCGAGCACCTGCGGCTGGAGCCCGGGACGATGCTGGCCATGCTGCGGCTGTCCGGCGCGGGCACCGCGCAGGCGCTGGTGGGCACCTCGAGCTGGGTGGTGCTGGCGCGCATCGTCGCCACCTTCGGCAGCGCTGCGGTGGCGGGCTATACCATCGCCATCCGCGTCGTCCTCTTCGCGCTGTTGCCCTCGTGGGGGCTGAGCAACGCGGCGGCCACCCTCGTCGGGCAGAGCCTGGGGGCCCGCCAGCCGGAGCGGGGAGAGCACGCGGTGTGGACGGCGGGCCGCATCAACGCCGTGTTCCTGGGCGCGCTGGGGCTCCTGTTCGTCGCCTTCGCGGGGCAGGTGGTGGGCATCTTCACGCGCGAGCCGGAGGTGGTGGCGCACGCGGTCCACGCGCTGCGCCTCATGAGCGCCAGCTTCGTCTTCTATGCCTTCGGCATGGTGCTGACGCAGGCCTTCAACGGCGCGGGGGACACCGCCACGCCCACCGTCCTCAACATCTGCTGCTTCTGGCTGCTGGAGCTGCCCCTGGCGTGGGCGCTGTCCGGGCCGCTGGGGATGGGGCCGTCGGGCGCGTTCCTCTCCATCTCCGTGGCCTTCTCGGTGATGGCGCTGGCGGCCATCGTCCTCTTCCGGCGGGGCCACTGGAAGGAACGCAGGGTGTAGCCTTCGCATGATGCCCAAGCGACTGCCCGCCGCGTTCATCCGTCTCCTGCCGTGCGTGCTGCTGGTGGCCGCCTGCGGCCCCACGGACGTGGCGGACGACAGCGTGGCCTGCGCCGGAGTCCGCTGCACCGCGGGGACCTGCGTCTCCAACGGCGGCCAGCCCATGTGCCGCTGCGGCCCGTGGGAGAGGGCCGCCGGACTGTCGTGCGCCGTGGGCGTCTTCGACGTACCGGACGACCATGGCGGCTCGCCTGGGGATGCCACCGTGCTGTCCGCCCCGATGAGCGCCCTCACGGGCCGCATCGACGTGAGCGAGCGCGAGGGGATGGTGGACCGGGACCTCTTCGCCATCACCTCCGGGGCGCGCCACGTGTACGCCTTCGTCTGTAATTGGAAGACGCTGCCCGACTGCCGGCTGCGCCTGCTGGCCGGCTCCGGTAACGAGGTGGACACCCTTCAAGCGCGCTCGCTGGACGGCCCGGGCCGGGCGCTGTTCTTCACGCTGGACGAGGGCACCGCGTACGTGGAGGTGTCCAGCGAGAAGGGCGTCGGGACGTACACGTACCAACTCCAGGACCTGGGCCTGGATGACCATGGCGATGACTTCGCGGGCGCCACCGCGCTCCAGCCCTCGTGGGGGCGGTCTCCCTTCACCGTCACGCACTCCGGGCTCCATGACCAGGACGTGTTCACCTTCCGCTCCCAGCCGGGGCATGGCTACCGCTTCGGTTGCGAGCTGCCGGCGCCCACCGCGGTGCTCGCGCGGGAGCTGGAGCTGACCTTGAGAAGAGGGGCCAGCGGCACGCTCGTGGACTCCACCTCCTCATTCTCGGACCCGTCCATCGGGGTCGGCGTGCTGGCGGACCGGGAGGCGGACTGGTTCGTGACGGTGCGCGTGTTGCGCGGCAACCAGTGGCGGCTGGAGTCCTCCTGCTGGCTCGAGGACCTGGGGCCCGACGACCACGCGAACACGCTGGACGGCGCCACGCCCGTGACTCCCGGCGTCCCCGTGCCCGTCACCCTGCACTCGGACGAGGACGTGGACGTCCTCTCCTTCACCGCGAAGGCGGGGCGCTTCTACACGCTGAGCAGCGACCCGTGGGGCGCGCTGGGGCTCCGGGTGGTGGACGCCTCCGGGCGCGAGGTGGCGAGCCTCATCGCGCCCTCCTTCTCCTTCCAGGTGGCGTCGGACGGGACGTACTTCATCCAGGTCCGGGAGGGCGCCTCCTGGCTCTACGACTTCCTGCTGTTGCTGGTGGACGGAGGCCTGTCCGGGAGGGCGGGCGTGGACGTGGACGGACTCCGCTTGAAGTGAGCGGAGGTCGTCACTCCGGACGCCACCGGCGGGCCGTTGGCGGCAGGCGTGTGCGCTGGGGAACAGGGTGGGCACTGTCCCGCGGGGCAGGTGTGTTGGCGGAGCGGGGGGCCGTTCATAGGTCCTGTACGCGCCATCCACCCGAGGTCCGCGCGTGCTCCGTTCATTGCTCCACGCGGGGGCTGGTCCCCTGGCCATCGCCGTCCTGCTCTTCCTCGTGGGCTGTGGCCCGTCCTTCGTCGTGGAGCCGGACGACGCCGTCGCGTGCGCGGGTGTGCGCTGCACCGCGGGCACGTGTGTCTCCAACGGAGGCCAGCCCATGTGCCGCTGCGGCGCCTGGGAGTCCTCCGCCGGGCTGCTCTGCCAGGTCTCCGCCTTCGTCGAGCAGGACGACCACGCGTGCTCGCCCGGGGAGGCCACGGTATTGAGCGTGACGCGGGAGCCGCTGGAGGGCCGCATCAGCGCCAGCACGCGCGGCCAGTTCGACCGGGACCTCTTCACCTTCACCGCCGAGCCCGGCCACACCTACGTCTTCCTCTGCCAGCCCCTGACGCTGCCCCGGTGCCTGCCGCGCCTGCTGGACACCTCGGGCCGGCAGATGACGGGCTTCTTCCTCGACAACCCGCGGACCGCCTGGTCCTTCAAGCCGAAGGGCGCGGGGCCCTGGTACATCGAGGTGTCCGGAGCTGGAGAGTCGGGGACGTATGTGTACCAGCTCCAGGACCTGGGCCCCGACGACCACGGGGACTCCCCGGAGCAGGCCGGAGGGATGAGTCCGTCGGACACGTTCTTCACGGTGACGACCACCTTCCTGGGAGACGACGACGTCATCCGGTTCCAGGCCGAGGCGGGACATGGGTACCGCCTGGGCTGCGAGCTGCCCTCGCTCGAAGCGGGCGTCGCCCTGCGGCTGCTGGATTCCACGGGCCGGGTGGTGGACTCCGGGGAGGGCCTGGGCTCACGGCGCCTGCCCGAGGTGGAGCTGCAGGCGCGGTCCGCCGGAACCTGGTTCATGCAGGTGAGCCCCACGTACGGCCAGATGCCGATGACGTTCCGCTGCTGGCTGCGAGACCTGGGGCTGGATGACCACGGCGACTCGATGGGCACCGCCACGTGGATGACGCCCGGGGTGCCCGTCCCCGTCCGGCTCCTGACCCGCAAGGACGTGGACGCACTCGCCTTCACCGCGGAGGCCGGCCACACCTACGTCCTGCGGCAGCAGCCCCTGGTCGCCGCGTCCATCCAGCTCCTCGACGGGCGGGGGATGTGGCTGGGACATGCCAGCCCCTCCTGGCACGTCCTCGAGCAGGCCGTGGCTGGCGATTATCTCCTCCAGGTGAGTCCTCCCTCGGCGGGTGTCGTGGACACTCCCTTCGAGCTCTGGGTGGAGGACCTGGGGGACACGACGGCCGGCGCGGCCCGCTGAGCGCGGCTACGGCAGGCAGATTTCGAAGCCGGTGCGCCCGGGTGGGAATGTGTCACGCGGGCGCGAGGCCGGTGTCACCGCGTAGAGGTGGAAGTCGAGCCGGCGCTGGAGGAAGCCCTTCAGCGCCGGGGCCAGCGCGTCGTCCTCTCCGAGGTAGAGGGTGACGAAGTGGAAGCCGCGGCCGTGGAAGTCCGCGTACACCTGCTCCAGCAGCGCGCGGAAGATGGCGGGGTCCTCTCCGCGCACGCTGGTGTTGCAGAGGTAGAAGTAGCGGAAGTCACTGCCGGGAGCGGGCAGTCGCGGCGCCCGCGCCACGGAGGCCATGGCGTTCCAACCCAGCCGCACCCAGCGCATGCTTCCCCGGTACGCGTGGACGCGGTAGCGCTTCACGGCCTCGGGGTTCCACGCGGAGGTGCAGCCCACCAGCCGCCCGCCCGCGTCGAAGGCGAGGTACGTGTCCTCCACGCGCAGCCCCGGCCAGCGGGCGAAGCGGTGCTCCAGCTCGCCGGCGTCGTAGCGGTATCCGAAGGGGCGCGCGCGGTGGTCCTCGTCCAGGAGCGCGGCCATGGCGGGGAGGTCTTCCGGCGTGGCACGGCGCACGGTGAAGGCGCTGGGACGGGGGCGGCGGCGGAGCAGGAACTGGAGCGAGACGGCGGAGAAGCGGCGGAGCAGGGCGTAGTGGGGCTGGGCCTCGCGTCCGGGGCGGCGGCGCACCAGGGCCTGGAGGGCGGTGGCGTTGGAGGCCATGACGGCGGTGAGGAAGGTGTCCACGCCCAGGCGCTGCGCCGTCTCCTCCAGCACGGGGCCGAAGTAGCGGGCGAGGCCCCGGGTCCGGCGCGCGGAGAAGCGGGTGCGCAGGTCGCCCAGGTAGCCCACCCGGCACGGGCGGCCCTCCAGCCAGCCGTCGCGCACGTGGATGGCGCCCATGCCGTCGAGCGGGCCTCCCTCGCCGTGGACCCAGACCTCCGCGTCGCCGCGCTGCATGTCGAAGAGGGCGAAGTAGTCCGGGGAACGCCGGGTGGAGAGGACCAGCTCGCCCTGCATGGGCACCGCGCCGAACAGGTCGAGCAGCGCGGCATTGTCTTCACGGGTGGCGCGTCGGAGGAGGCTCATGCGGCGGATGGGGAGCCTACGCGAGAAAGGCGCCGTGGACCCCACGCGGGCCGTGCGTTGGCAGGGAGCCTCGCGCCGTGCTCACATCCGGGCGGGTCCGCCTCTGGAGGATGGAAGGAAGGGCCATGCGGGAGCTGTTGCTGCGCCTCAACCGCCGCTTCGCCGGCCGCCTGGCCACCACGGTGGCCGTCCTCATGGGGACCTTCCAGTGTTACTGGTGGCTCAACGCGAACCTGCCGCCGCGCTTCGACCTGTCGCTGCCGGTGGACGCGGCCATTCCGTTCATTCCCTGGACGTACGTCGTCTATACGTCCTTCTTCGTCTTCCCGCTGGTGGCGGCGTGGGCGCTGGAGGCGGAGGAGTACGTGCGGATGCTGGGCGCGGTGCTGGTGGTGAACGCGCTGTGCTACCTGGGCTTCTTCCTCTTCACGTCGCACTTCCCGCGCCCGCCGGTGGAGGCGATTGCGTCGCCGTACTGGCGTGAGCAGTTCCGGGTGATGTGGTCGCAGGACCTGCCGGGCAACACCTTTCCGAGTCTCCACGTCGCCGTCACCGTGCTCGGGGCGCTGCGGTTGCGGCACCGGCGCGCCGGCGTGCTGTGGCTGGTGTGGGCCGCGCTCATCTCCGTGTCCACGCTCACCGTGAAGCAGCATTTCCTGGTGGATGTGCTCGGCGGTGGGGTGGTGGCGCTCGCGGCGCATGCGCTGTTCTTCCGCCGCTGGCCCGCGCGGGGGCTCGCGGAGGCGGTGACGCCCGTGACCGCGGTGAGGACTCCGTGAGCGGCGCACCCGTGGACATTCCCGCGCCTCCGGGCCGCGTCAACGTGGCGCTGGCGCTCGTCATCGTCACCGGAGGTGTGGCGTTGCAGTGGCTCGCCTCGCGCGCGGACGGGTGGCCGGGCGTGCTGGGCGCGGGCGTGGCCTTCTCCTTCCTCTTCCTGCCGCTGTACTCGCTGCTGCACGAGGCCGAACACCGCGTCTTCCACTCGCACCCGGCGGTCAACGAGGGCTTCGGCCTGCTGCTGGCGGCGTTCTTCCCCGGGCCCTTCACGTTCCTTCGCGCGTGCCACCTGGGGCACCACCGCCGCAACCGCAGCGACGCGGAGATGTTCGACCTGTACTACCCGGGGGACGACGTGCGGCGGAAACACGTCATCTTCTATGCCCTCTACCTGGGCGGCTTCTGGCTGCTGGTGCCGCTGGCGATGGCCGTGGTGCTGGTGGCGCCCGGGGCGCTGCGTGGCCGGCTGGTGAAGGACCCCTCCGCCGTGGCCATGGTGGAGGGCATCCCCGCGTCCTTCATGCGCCGCATCCGCGCGGAGTGCGCCGGCGTGGTGTTGCTGCACGTGGGCCTGGTGCTCGCGCTGGGCCTGTCACCCGGGCGCTACCTGCTGCTGTATGCGCTCTTCGGGCTGAACTGGTCGGCGCAGCAGTACGTCACCCACGCGCACAGCCCGAGGCATGTGCTGGACGGAGCGCACAACCTGCGGGCGCATCCGCTGTACGAGGCGCTGCTGCTGCACTTCAACTGGCACCTGGCCCACCACCAGCACCCGCGCGTGCCCTGGCTGTACCTGCCGCGCCATGACGACCCGACCCGCGAGCGGCCGGGCTACCTCACGGCCTTCCTGCGATTCTGGCGCGGGCCCCGGCTGACCGCGGCGGTGGGGGACTCGACCCCGTCCGGCGGCCCGGCGGGGACGTAGCCCGCGGGCGGGAGGAATGCGCCCGCCGCCTCAGCGCGGCTTCGCCTCCTTGTAGCGCAGCCGCTTCATGGCCTCGAAGCGTGCCCTGTCCCGGGGCGGCGTGGTCGCCACCAGTCCGTCCAGCATGCGCTTCGAGCTCTGGAAGATTTCCTCGACGGCGACCTCGAAGGCGTCGGTGTTCTGCTTCGAGGGTTTGCGCGTACCGGCAATCTTGCGGACGAACTGCAGCGCCGCCGCGCGGATGTCCTCGTCGGTGGCGGGAGGCGAGAAGTTGAACAGCGGCTTGATGTTCCGGCACATGGCCCGAGCGTACTAGAAAGCCCGCACCATGCCCCCGTCGCCCACGCTTCGGACCTGCCTCGTCACGCGCAGAGAGGAGCTGGAGCAGATTCTCCGGCTCCAGGCCGCCAACCTGCGCGGCCACGTCTCACCCGAGCAGGCCGCGCGTGAGGGCTTCGTCACCGTGTCCCACACGCTGGACGTGTTGGAGCGGATGCACGCGCTCGCGCCGAGCGTCATCGCCAGGGAGGGCGAGCAGCTCGCGGGTTATGCGCTGGTGATGCCGGTGGAGGCCCGCGCCTTCGTCCCCATCCTGGAGCCCATGTTCCAGCTCCTGGAGACGCTGAGCTGGCGCGGCCGGCCGCTCCGCGACTCCCGCTACTACGTCATGGGCCAGGTGTGCGTGGCCGAGGCGTACCGGGGCCAGGGGGTGTTCGACGCGCTCTACCGTGAGCACCGCGCCAGCTACGGGGGACGCTTCGACTGCATGGTGACGGAGGTGGCCACGCGCAACACGCGCTCCATGCGGGCCCACGCACGCGTCGGCTTCGAGGTCATCGAGACGTACCGGGACGCCACCGACGAGTGGGCCGTCATCGCCATGGGCCTGCGCGACGGCGAGCGGTAGTTCCGGGGAATGGGCGGCCCCGTCCGGCGTTCCAGGGGCCCGGAAGAAGCGGGGGTACCCCTGCCGGACCCGATGCTACGGTCCGGCGCCGCTTCCGTTCTTCCTTCACGACAGAGGGCCCAACCCATGACGCACCGTCGACTCACCTCGCACCTGAGCATCCCGACCCTGGCCGCGCTCGTCTTCCTCGCCGCCACGCCCGCGCTGGCGCAGAAGAGCATCCCGCCCGCGAAGGCCCCCGTCAGCCCGCTGGAGATGACGGCGGAGAAGCTGGACGACACCACGTACGTGAAGGTGACGTACAACTCGCCCCGCATCCAGGACCCGAAGACGGGCCAGAAGCGCGTCATCTTCGGCAAGCTGGTGCCCTATGGCGAGGTGTGGCGCCTGGGCGCGAACGCCGCCACCGAGCTGACGGCGACGGCCGACATCGAGCTCGCGGGCAAGCGGCTCCCGGCGGGGACCTACTCGCTCTTCACCATTCCCCAGGCGGACAAGTGGACCCTCATCGTCAACAAGGACGTCGGCCAGTGGGGCGCCTACAAGTACAACAAGGACAATGACGTCCTGCGCGTGGACGTGCCGGTGAAGAAGAGCGCGGACACCTACGAGGCCTTCACGATTGCCTTCGACGACAAGGGCACCGCGCTGAACATCTCGTGGGAGAACACGCAGGTCTCCGTGCCCGTGCGTCCCGCGAAGAAGGGCTGAGCTCGAGGTTTCCGGGGGCGTCGGGCCAGCTCACCCGGTGGCGAACAGCTTTGCCTTCGCGATGCGCACGGGCAGCACCTCGCCCGCGCGCACCTCGCGGGGCGGGCCCACCACGCGTAGCAGCGTGCCCCCCACCGGGAAGCGGTACTCCGCGGCGTGCCCGAGGAACAGGCGCGCGGAGAGGGGCAGCGGCGTGCCCTCCGCGCCCAATTCCAGGTCCTCCGGGCGGACGACCAGCGTGCAGGGGCCGTCCGGAGCGGCTGTCCCCGGCGGCAGGGGGAACCTCGTGTCTCCCTGGGCGGTGTGGAACGCGCCGTCGCGGACCTGGCCCACGAGGACATTCGCTCCTCCGACGAAGCCCGCGACGAAGGGCGTCGCGGGCTCACGGTAGAGCCGCTCGGGCGCGTCCACCTGCTCGATGACGCCCTGGTTCATCACCGCGATGCGGTCCGACAGGGCCAGCGCCTCGCCCTGGTCGTGCGTGACGAAGACCATGGTGGTGCCCAGCCTCGCGCGCAGGGCGGCGATTTCCGCGCGCAGCTCCTCGCGCAGGGCGGCGTCCAGGTTGGACAGCGGCTCGTCCAGCAGCAGCACGCGCGGGCTGGCCACCAGCGCCCTCGCGAGCGCCACGCGCTGGAGCTGGCCACCCGACAGCTCGTGCGGCCTGCGCGTCGCGAGCGCCTCCAGCCGCACCCACCTCAGTGCCTCCTTCACGCGCGACGCCACCTCCGCCTTCGCCAGGCGCCGCAGCGTCAGCGGGTAGGCCACGTTCTCCTCCACGGAGCGGTGGGGCCAGACGGCGTAGCTCTGGAAGACCATGCCCAGCCCGCGGCGCTCGGGAGGAACGCGCACTCCGGGCCCGGTCACCGTCTCCCCGCCAATGCGGATGACGCCCGAGTCCGGATGCTCCAGCCCCGCCAGCATTCGCAGCGTCGTCGTCTTCCCGCAGCCTGACGGCCCGAGCAGGGAGACCAGCTCCCCCTCGCGTACGTCCAGGCTGAGGCCCCGCACCACCGGCGTGGCGCCGTACGACTTGAACAGGCCCCCCAGCGCGATGGACGCCATCACCGAGCCTCCCTCGTGCGCCGGTCCACTCGCCTGCGCGTCTGCTCCAGCACTCCGGGCGCCATTCCCATCACCGCACCTCCACCGTGCGCCGGCCCACCAGCGCGAGCACCGACTGGCCCACCACCACCAGCGCCACGAAGGCACAGGCCAGCACCGCCGCGGCGGCCGGGTCCGCGTAGCTCTGCAGCTCGAACAGGAGCGTGCCCAGCACCTCCGAGCCCGCGGGCACGAGGAGCACGGACATCGTTATCTCCGTCGCGCAGGCGAGGAAGGCCAGCACGAACGCCACCGTGAGCGCCGGGCGCAGCAACGGCAGCGGCGCGTCCACGAACGCGCGTACCGGGCCCGCGCCGCTCACCCGTGCCGCCTCCGCGAGTGACGGGTCGATTTGCGCCAGCGCCTCCGCGCTGTTCCGCGCTCCGAGCGCGAGGTACTTCGCCGCGTAGGCGATGAGCAGCAGCCACGGCGTGTGCGCCAGCGCGAGCACGAAGGCGGCCCGGCCGAGCAGGATGAAGCGCAGGTCCCGCGAGAAGGCGAGCAGCAACGCCAGCGCCACCACCGTGCCCGGGACGGCGTAGGGCCATACGGCGAGCGCCTCCACTCCCGCCCCGAGCCGGCGGAAGCTCCGTTGCAACACCGCGGCCGCGAGCCCCAGCACGCACACCAGCCCTCCCGCCCCCGCGGCCAGCAGCAGGCTGCGCCCCGTGGCGCGCAGTGTGCGCGGCTCCAGCAGGACGCCGGACCAGTGCGCCAGCGTCAGCTCCCGCCACGCCAGCTCCGCGCCGAAGCTGCGCTGCATGGACGTGAGGAGGATGGCGCCCAGCGGGAGCAGCACCAGCAGCACGCAGGTGAGGCCCACGGCCACCAGAGCGGACCCACGCGCACGGCCCAGCGGAAGGAGACGGGAGGCCACGCCCTTGCCCGCGCTCAGCCGCACACGGCCGGAGCGTCCCAGGGCCCATGTCGCCAGGAGCGCCAGGGGCGTGAGCAGCAGGAGCGCGGTGGCCAGCACCGAGGCGCGTGCCAGGCCCGCATCCCCACCCAACAGCACCAGCTCGTAGATTCGCGTGGTGAGCACCCGCGTGGGCGGTGAGGCCGACACACCCAGGAGGTACGGAACGCCGAAGGACGACGCGGCCATGAGGAACACCATCACCGTGCCCGACAGCAGCGACGGCAGGGCCAGGGGCAGCGTCGTCGTCAGCAGCGCGCGCAGGGGTGAAGCGCCGCACACCCGCGCGGCTTCCTCCAGCGCCGGGTCCACCCGCCGGAGCGCCGCGGCCCCCGCCAGCAGCACCAGCGGCAGCCCCGACAAGCCCTCGACGAAGGCGATGCCCGCCGGGCCATAGATGTCGAAGGCGCCGTCGCCCAGCAGGCGGTTGAGGTAGCCCGCGCGAGGGCTGGCGAGCGACAGCCACCCCATGCCCCAGATGAACGCCGGAATCGCGGAGGGCAGGGTGAAGAGCACCGTGAAGGCGCCGCGCAGCGGCAGGTCCGTACGGAACAGCAGCAGCGACAGCGGCGCGCCCAGCAGGAACGCGAGCGCCGCCGCCCCGGCGGAGATGCCCAGCGTGTTCCCCAGCGCTCCGGTCTCCGAGGCCAGCCAGGCCAGGCCCGCGTCGCCGTGAGCCCCCGTGCCTCGCAGGAGCAGCGCCCCGACGGGGCCCACGGCGAAGAAGAGGATGGGCACCAGCCACGCACCCAGGCCGAGCCACCGCGCCGAGGCCGCCTTCATCGCGCGAAGGCCCGGGTGAAGGTCTCCTTGATGGCCCCGCCGCGCGTGAGCCCCAGCTCGACGAGCGCGGGTGTCCACGGCCGCGAGCGCTCCAGCAATTCCTCCACGCCGGGCTCGCCACGCGGCCCACCGAGCCGTGGGTCCACCGCGTGCATGTCGCCCTTCTCGACGATGAGGCGCTGCCCCTCGGGAGACAGGAGCACGTCCAGCACGGCCTTCGCGGCCACGGGGTTGGGCGTCGTCGCGAAGAGGGCCACCGGGCCGGGGATGACGACGGCGCCGTCCGTGGGCCACACCACGGAGATGGGACTGCCGCGCGCCCGGGCCGCCAGGGCGTTCTCCAGCAGCAGCACGCCCGCGTCGGCCTCGCCGCTCTCCACCTTCTGGAGCACCGCCGCGTTGCCGCCCGCGACGATGGCGCCGCGCTCGCGCAGGCCGGTGAAGAACGCATCGCCGTACTTCGCCTGGCAGAACACGGCCCAGGTGAAGGCGGTGCCCGAGGTGAGCGGGTCGCCGATGGCCACGCGCCCCTTCCAGCGGCCATTCACCAGCTCGGCGAAGGAGGACGGCGCGGGCGTGGTGCCCTCGCGGTGGACGAGGACCATGGTGGACAGGCGGATGGCCGCGTAGCGCGCGTCCAGGTCCACCAGCGGGCGGGGGACCCGGAGCACATACGGGGAAGCGTAGCGCGCGAAGGCTCCCTCCCGCGCGAGCCGCTCGTAGAGGAACGGGTCCGACGTGGCGAGGAGGTCGGCACGGACGGCGCCCGCGGCGCGCTCGGCTTCCAGCCGGCTGGCCACCTTCTCGCTGCCGGCCTGATACCAGTGGACCTGCACGCCGGGGAGCTTCTCCTTCAGCAGCGGGTCCAGCGCGTCCAGCACGTGCCGGTACATGGACGTGTAGACCCAGACGTCCCCGGAGGGTGCGCCCTCGCTGGCGGCCGCGGGCCCGGATGAGGGCGCGGCGGACTCGATGCGGCACGAGGCGAGCAGGACGAGCGCGGCGGCGAGGCCGGCCCCCCGGACCAGGGCGGGAAGGGACATTCCCGGCGGATTATGCGGAACGGGCGCTGAAAGTCACAGTCACCGCTCCGTGCTCCTGGATTGCGATTGCCTCCACAACTCAATACTCCCCGGGGATGACCGCCGAGTCCCAGTCCCGTGTTTCCGGCAGCTGGGGAAGCGGGCAGACTCCGAGCTTTCCGGGGGAGGACGTGTCATGCCGCTGCCGCTCATTCCAGCAGCCCTCTTTCTCGCGGGCCTGGCCGGGTACGGAGGAAAGAAGGCGTACGACGGCATTCAGTCGATGAAGGAGGCCAGGGAGACCGGCGAGGCCGCCGAGGCACTCCACAAAGCGTGGGTCGCTCGGCTCGAGGAGGGGCGCTCCGAGCTTCAGGCGCGACTGGATGCGCTGGAGGGCCAGCGGCGAACGGTTACAGTCACCACGTTCCGGCGCCTCTTCGACTTCCTGGAGCGGCTCGAACAGAAGGCCCGCCTCGCGGCGCTCGACAGCCTTGGTGCATTGGGGGTGAGCCGCGAGGAGGTGCGCCAGTTCGCGGCTCAGTATCTGGAGGCAGGTGGCACCCTCTCGGGCGCTGTCACGGCCGCCCTCACGGGCGCCGGTGCGAGCGCCGTCACCACCGGCCTCGTCACGAGCTTCGCGACAGCGGGCACGGGAGCGGCCATCTCCGGACTCTCTGGCGCGGCGGCCAAGAGCGCGGTCCTTGCGTGGCTGGGAGGGGGCTCCCTCGCGACGGGAGGATTCGGTGTGGCGGGGGGAACGGTCATCCTGGGGGGAATCGCCATCGCTCCGGCCGTGGCCGTGGCCGGCTTCGTCATCGCTCGTGAGGGTGAGAAGGCGAAGACGAGGGCCGAGGCGTATGCGGCCGAGGTCGAGCAGAAGGTAGCGCACATCGAGGCTGCGCTCGCGGTGCTCACCCAGGCGGGAGCGCGCGTCGACGAGCTTCGCTGGGTGACCCAGGAACTGGATGTGCGTGCCAACCGCGCCCTCGATGCGCTCTGGACCCTGGATGGCGTGTTCGACGCGGACAACGAGCAGCACCTGCGGAAGTTCGCCACGGCCATGCAGCTCGTGAAGGCGGAGAGCGAGTTGCTCCGTGTTCAGCTCTTCACGGCGGACGGTGGCATCGACGCGCAGGTAGAGACGCTGCTGGCGCGGCAGCGCCGGCTGCTCGAGGAGGGCCTGGCATGAAGAGCAAGAAGCTGCCTGCCGGGGCTGCCCAGTCCGCGGCCAGCATCGCCGACGTGCTCGCCGGCATCAAAATGGTGGCCGACTGCGTTCGGGACATCCAGAAGGAGCGGACGGAGCAGGTCCGCCTGAAGGAGAGCGCCCGCGTCGAAGTGGAGCGCATCCACGCCATGCGGGACGTGCTGCTGGACTACCTGGACCGCAGCTTCGATGAGCGGGAGAAGAACTTCCGCGACCTCTTCGAGCGGCTCGACAGTGCGATTGCCGCCGACAATGCGCAGCTCGCGGGCGTGGTACTCGACTCCGTGGTGAAGCTCGCCGACTCCTCACCTTTCAAAGCCCTTCGGGACATCTCAGCGACCCGGGAGGCGCTGAACGAGAAGGGAAAGGAGTGGCAATTCTAGAGGCGTGAGGCCGCGAGCCGCCCCAGGGCCCCGCCGACCCCATGTCAGGCCCCCGGTTTATACAGGCCGTAGTGGAAGGAACGTTCCTTCCAAAGGGCATGCATTTGGGG
>NZ_JAIQDG010000046.1 GCF_020037125.1 Myxococcus sp. RHSTA-1-4 | reverse complement strand
CACCGAACGAATCAACTTCGCTCGTCCTTTGAGCATGCCGGCCTTCACCTTTAGCTAATTTCCCGAAGCTGTTTAGACAGGTGCTGGCCCGCCGGCCGGGCCAGTCCGGTGGATTCTCACTGGGCCAATGTCCGCCTCGGGCCTCAGCGCTCGAAATCCCGAGGGCCGCGCGAGTCTCGCGCGTGGACCATCGCGATGTCGCCGAGGTGGCCGCCATCGCGTTGACGGAGGACCGGCTCGCCCATGGCACCTTCGAGCTCAGCACCTGCGTGCCGAACCGTGAGGAGATTGCTGCCCTCATGAGCCAGGTGCTGGGCCGGCGCATCGAGGCGGCCGAGCCGGACTCTCTGAGCGATTCTTGCTGGTCATTACCCTGGGGCAGATTCGCTGCGTCGTATCGTTCATCCATCGATTGGTACGACCTCGGCCACCGCGGCGTCGGCATCGAGTGTTCGGGTGGGCCCCGGGCCGTGCTGGTCCGGGAGAGGGACTCCGCGCCGTCGCAAGCCCCCGAGCTCCACGTGACGGACCTGGCGCTCGGGGTGCCCCTGAGCGAGCGGATTGCGCAGCAGTGCGGGCGCGATGCGACCCGCTGCGCGCTCTGGCTCGAGGCTCGCTACGGAGAGAAGGCGCCGTTCCCGAGCGACCACCCTCAATACGAGGTCCTCAAGGTGGGGGAGGTCGTGGACGAGATGGCGGAGCTGAAGGGTGAGCGGGCGAAGTAGCCCGTGGAGTCACCAGTCCCGCGGCCATGGGTATGCTTCGAGCTTCTCGGCAAGTTCGTCGCGCGTGGGCGCTTCGAGGAACACGCGCCCGGCCGGCTTGCCGAGCGCGTAGTGCTGCTCCGGCGTCCAGATGCCGCGCGCCTCCCTGGCGGCATTGGCGGCCGTGGCGGCTTCGGCGGCATCCACGACGAGCTCTCGCACCCGGAAGACGCCGTCCTGCTCGACGACGGCAACGGTGGGATGCGGCGAGCCAAAGGTGAACGGCAGTTTGCCCGCGCGAATGAGCGCGAGCGCACGAGGTTTGCCAAGCGGAGCGATGGGGGCCATGGACCACGGAGCATAGGACGGGTAGGGGCCGGGGATGGCCACGGACGGGTGACACGCGGGCTGTGAGCCGGGCCGGTGGAGAGGTCGAGCAGCACGCTCCAGACGATGGCGGGCGTGGACCTGCACACCGCGCGAGGTCCCGTCCCGCGAGGGGCGATGGAGGCCCCGGCGGAGGGTGGATGCGTCGGCGAGGCAGGGGGAGCATGGAGGGCTCAGCGGCGCCCGGCGACGAAGGAGCGCAGGAGCGCGTGGTAGCGCTCCGGGTCGGCCGACTGGAGCCTTCCGTGGACCGCGCCCGCGAAACGCTCGAGGCGCACGGGGCCGGGCACGTTGGCGGCGATGTCCGAGACCTCCTCCGGGAGCGCATGGGCGTCCCGCTCACCAGCGAGCAGCAGCACGGGCACGGACGCGGGCACACTCCGGGCGGCGTCCACCGGACGCAGGAGCGTGGGGTCGACGGGGAGGGTGACGGCACCCCATGGCCACAGGGTGGCGAAGGCGAGCGGCTCCGCGGGCCCCAGCCGCATGCGCAGCCGATTGCGGACGGCCGTCCGCAAATCCCGGTACGGTGATTCCAGCGCGTAACCGTCCACCCGGGTGCCCATGTCCCGCGCCGCGTAGAGCGCCGCCGCCGCGCCGAGCGACGTCCCGAAGACGAGCCTCCGCCGCTCGGGGAGCTCCCGCTGGAGGAAGTCGATGCCGGCCCTCACGTCCCGCGCGGCGCTCCAACCGAAGTCGTTGACCTCGCCGTCGGAGTCGCCGTGCGCGCGCAGGCTCAGCGCGAGCACGCAGGTGCCGTCCTCGGACAGCACGTCGAGCACGTGACGCAGGCCGGTGCGGCTGGAGCCATTGCCATGGAGGGCGAGGACACAGGGAGTGCCGGAGTCTCCCCGCCGTAGCCAGCCTCCCAATCGCGTCCCGTCACCGGAGGTGAGCGAGACGGCCTCCCAGCCCGGTGGCGGCGGCTCGGGGAAGCGCGGCGCGGCGCGGCGCGTGAGGCTCCTCGCCGTGAGCGCCCCCGTGGCCGCCCCGCCGAGGCCGAGCAGCAGCAGGCACGTCAGGGTGAGGCGCACGAGGCGGGGCATGGTCCGTGACACCGTACCGCCCGGCTCCGTCCCGGCCCAGCGGGGCTGGGAGAGGCGCCTGGTATCGAACACCGCGCCCGGGGACCCGCGTGCCCCGGGGCGCCCCTGAAACAGTGGGGCGTGGAAGGAACGTTCATTCCACGGGGGCTGCACGCTCTGTCCACCGGCCTGGCGTTCAGCCCAGGCTCCACCCGTCAGCGGCCCTCCTCGGCCCCTCTGCTCCAGCCCTCACCCCCAACAGGCCTCCTATTCGCCCTATGCACCTGATGCTCAGCGAGGACGCGCTCCGATGAAAGACGTCGGCGAGCCGGGGGAACGTGGCCTCAGGGCATGGCCTTCCTCACCGCGGCCGGTGCCTCGGCCCTACCGGCTATGGAGTGTCGTCGCGATTCGTGGGTCCCGAGGTGGGAGGGCGTGTCAGTGCCCAGACGGGGACGTAGCACTCGCCCTTGTACACAACGCCGGCCGCGGCTTCGCAGTCCTTCAGCTCCACAAGCAACTTCGCCCAGCAGCCGCCGTTGATTGCGACCAGTCCCTTGCCGGAACATCGTCCTTCACCATCGGGCCTGCGCTGTCTTGGGAAGGGCTTCGGCGGCAACTCAGCCCGGATGGCCGACCACATGGAGGGGGCTCCCTCGGGCGTGACTGGGGCCGTCAGCGCGGCATCTCCGAGAGCGACCGGGCCTCCATCCTTCGCCTCTTCCCCCTCCGCGAGGTGCGTCTTCTCGGGCGGCTCGACGGACCGCGTGCTCCACAGCGCTCCCGCGCCCAGGGCCAGTGAGGCACCGAGGCTGGCCGCCACGAACCGGGGCCACCTCACCACGCGAGGAGGTGGCCGCACCGTGACGCGTTGGACTGGAGGAAAGAGGCCCGCGGGCCTCGCCTCCTCCCCGGTGAACAGAGGCACATCCGCATCAGGCCCCGCTTTCCGTGCGGCCTGCTCCAGCGCTTCGGCCATCTCCCTCGCACTGCCACGCGCCTCCGGCCGGGGCTGCTCCAGCAGGCGCCACCGGCCGATGGATGTCCCCGGGGGCAGGCTTGCCGGATTGAGGGAGTCGGACTCCATGAGTTGCCTCGCAGGCGGTCGATTCCGCGTACGCTCAGGCTACTCGCAGGGTCCTCGGCACCCCAAGCCATCCGCCAGGTGGACCGTGGCATTTCGTCCCCCCGCGGCCCGCGGAGGCTCCCTCCACCGGACTCCCTCAGTCCCCGTGCGGCTCCAGCAGCCGGGGGTCCTCGCTGCCCGGGGTGAGCGGCAGCCACAGCCGCTCGGTGCCGGAGAGCCCGTCGCGCGCGCTGTACACCACCGCCAGCGCGCGCCCGAGCAGCTTCGCGCGCGGCACGAGGCCCCACATGCGGCTGTCGGCGGAGTTGCCGCGGTGGTCGCCCAGCATGAGGTACTCGCCCGCGGGCACCTGCAGCGGGCCGAAGTCCGGGCCCTGGTCCTCCTCGGGGGCGAGCGGGTGGGGCGCACCGGGCAGCGCCTCGCGCCGCACGCCCTGGGCGAGCGTCTGCGCCACCGGGGCGCCGTTGAGCCAGAGCCGCCCCTGCACCAGGGCCACGGTGTCTCCAGGAAGCCCGACGAGGCGCTTCACCATCGTCTCGCCCGTGCGCGGGTGGGCGAACACCACCACGTCGCCGCGGGTGGGCTCGCGCTCGGTGAGCCAGGTCTCGGTGAGCGGCACGCGCAGCCCGTAGGCGCGCTTGTCCACGAGGATGTGGTCCTTCACCGCCAGCGTCGGCTCCATGGAGCCCGACGGCACGTGGTAGTGGTCCGCGAAGCTGGCGCGCCCCACCAGCAGGAAGAGCAGCAGGGCGAGGTCCGGCAGGTGGCGCTTCCAGCGGGGAGTGGGGGAAGGGGACTGCTCGGCCATGGGGCGCGCTCCGGTAGTGGGGCAGCGACTCAACGCTCGCCTGCTCCCCCTATTTCCGGGCCCTGCCGCCAGGTCGGGCACTCTTCGCCTTCGGCGCCTTCTTCTTCGCCGCGGGCGCGAGCCGGGGAGGGGGGCGGGGAGACGGCTTCGCTCCGTTTGCCGCACCCGTGCCGCAAGACGTCCCGAGGCCCGGAAACACGAAGGCCGGTAGCCCCGAGTTTCCTCAAGAGCTACCGGCCTTTATGAGTGAGCGGCGGACGGGATTCGAACCCGCGACCCCGAGCTTGGGAAGCTCGTGCTCTACCAACTGAGCTACCACCGCGAGGCGAGACAGGCGCCAAAGTAGGGGGCAGCCCGTGCCTTGTCAACGGGAAGTGTCGGGCTACTCCCCCTCTTCGACGGTGAGCTGATAGGCGTCCTGGAAGTTGGACTCGCGGTTCTTCGCGTCACGCACCTCGAAGACGTAGACGCCCGGCTCGGCGCTGTAGCGGATGCTCTCCGGCTGGTCGCCCTTGGCGCGGTCGGCCGTCTGCACGAGCGTCAGCTTCCCGTCCGGCTGCACACGGTGCAGGTACAGCCCCACGTCCACCTTGAGGATGCCCAGCAGGGTGGCCCGGATGGGCGTGCGCACGGGCCGGTCCGACAGGTCCAACCGGTAGAAGTCCGTGTCCTTCACCGGGAACACCGTCCCGCGCACCGCCTTGCCCGGCGTCAGGTCCTGGCCCCGGTCCGCGGTGTTGTTGGGCTCACGCTCCTCGCCGCCGTTGTCCGGCACCGTGGTGACGCTGATGCGGTAGGGCTGCTCCGCGTTCTCGAAGTCCTTCACCCACTTGCCGTCCACCTTGCGCGACGCGCCCTCCACGCGGAACCAGCAGCTCCCGCTGCACGCCACGTTGTTGAGGCGCTCGGGCTCCTTCACCTCGCCGTCGTTGGCGCGCAGGAGCACCGTCTCCTTCTCGCCGTCGCCCTGAGGGGGCTCCACCATGGACAGCACCAGGTCCAGCCGGTCCACGCCGGACAGCTCCACCTTGGCCAGCACCGGCTCGGACGTCCTCAGCACGAAGTGGTCCAGCTCACCCTTCGGGGACAGGAAGCCCTCGCGGTAGCCGCCCGCCGTCAGCGGCGTGGCCTTGTGGAGCTCGTCGTTGGGCTCCAGCTCCGCGTTGGCGCCGGCCTCCTCCTGCGACACGGTGAGCGTGTACGGCGTCGTGGCGCTGAAGGTGCGGCGGGCCTCCTTGCCCGTGCCCACCCAGCTCGTCTTCACCACCACGTAGACGACGCGGTCCGTGGCGCGCACGCCGATGTTGCGCAGCGACAGCGCCTCGCCCTCCTTGCCCCGCAGGGTGAACAGCGGCGCCTCCGCCGCGGACAGCACGGACACCTCGGGCCGCACGCCCTCCACCGCCGACAGGTCAATCTTCAGCGCCACCGACGGAGGCTCGGGCGGCACCACCGGGCCCGCGTCCGCCGCCTGCGTCGCGGCCTGGGCCGCCGTCGCGCCAGCGACCTCGCCCGGGGCCTGCTGCCCCTCGCCGCCTGGAGCGGGCGGAGTCTCTCCACCCGGAGCGGGGGGCGGAGGCTCGCCCCCGGCGAACGTGCCCTGCGGGGTGGGGGAGGGCGGCGTGTCCTGGGCACCACCGCTCTCGGAGCCGGGCGCGGCACCCTCGCCGCCCGGAGCCGGCGCGGTGCCCTCACCCGCGGGAGCCGGCGCGGCACCCTCGGACGGGGTGCCCGGCGCGGGCGTGGCGCCCTCCGCGCCGGCGGGCTCGGGCAGCTCGATGCGGTACCAGTCCTCGTCCCCGGCGTGGCCCAGGAAGGCGGTCACCGTCTGGCCCAGCGGCAGGCCTGGCGCGTCCACGGCCCTGTCGTTGGGCTCGCGCTCCTCGCCGTCGTTGGCCGGGCGCATCCGCACCTCGAGGGTGTAGGCGCCGCCCACGCCCTTGCGCGCGGGCACCACGCGCACCCAGCGCTCGCCTTCGACATAGAGGTTGGGGAAGCGCTCCGGCTTGCCCTCGCCCTCGCTGTTGATGGCGACCAGCCGGTTGCGGTCCCGGTCATACACCTCCAGGGTGATGTCGCCGCCGGGCAGCCCGGACACGGAGACGTCCGCCACGCGGGCCGCGGAGGGGGCCAGCCGGTACCAGTCCTCGTCCGCCTTGTTCGGCTGCGCCGTCAGATCCGCCGTCACCGTGCTGTCCCGGGTGATTTCGAGCGACTGGTCCGGCCGCTCATTGGGCTCCTTCTCGGTGAGGGAGGCCGGTCCCGTCTCCACGGGGCCCGCGTCCGGGGCCACCGGCGTCTTGTCCTCCTTGCAGGCGACCAGCATGGCCGCCAGCACACAGCCCCACCCCCAACGTCGCATCACACGTTCTCCCTTGCGGAACAGGCGCCATCCTTCCTGGCGGCGACCCGGTGTCAAGCGCCCCAACACCCACGCGGGTGCTTTCATCCTCGATTGGAGGAGCCTCCGAAGGCGATCCAAGATGGGGCGCCATGCGAAGCCTGCTCCTCGCCCCACTCCTGCTAGCAAACCTCGCCTCCGCCGCCTCCAACGCTCCTCCCGGCTACGCCCAGGCCGACGACTGGCTGGAGCGCCAGAGCCAGCCGGAGCGCTACACGCCGCTCCACCTGCTCGACGGCCGGGACACCACCGCCTGGTGCGCCACCGGCGAGGACCCGGCCCCCATCACCATCGGCTTCAAGGACGCCGTCACCGTGGACGAGGTCCGCGTGTACACGGGAGACGGCACGGACCGCGCCGCATTCAAGGCCCACGCCCGCGTGAAGAAGCTCACCCTCACCAGCGTGGACGCCGCCCGCAGCGTCACCGTGGAGGACAAGCGCGGCCTCCAGGCGGTGCGCCTCAGCCAGCCGCTGCCGGGGGCCCGCTTCATCCTGGAAGTCGTGTCCCGCTTCCCGGGCGCCAGCGACGAGGCCCCCGTCTGCATCACCGACCTCGTCTTCTACTCCGGGGGCAAGGCCCTCAACGGCACCTGGCTGGCCCCTCGCCTGAAGCACGACGCGCGCCTGGCGCCGCTGCTGGGCACCTGGTTCGGAGGCCTGGAGGGGGCACCGGAGAGCTTCCTGTCCTTCTACCTGGACGGCACCTTCCGCTATACGCGGGAGCCCCTGGAGGGCGGTGGGCCCACCTCCGTCACCGGTACGTACACCCTGTCCGGAACCCGACTGTCCCTGGACGTGCCGAAGCGCGGCCGGGTGACGCTGCGCCACCTGAAGCCCGGGGAGGAGGGCACACGCGGGCCCGAGGCCTCGCTCGAAGTGGAGGGACCCCTGGCGGAGGAGTGGGGCCGCGAATTCCGCGGCAAGCCCTGAGCGGGCAGGGCGGAGAGGACCGCCCGGCCTGCCCCAGGGAGGGCCGGGCGCCTAGAGGGCGGCCAGCTTCTTCTTCGAGCTGAAGTGGCGGAAGAAGACGATGATTTCCTCCACGGCCACCTTCACGTCGGAGGCATCCTGGAATTCCGACTCCAGGAAGATGCCGCCGCACGACTCACACGTGTCGTAGTGGAGCGGGTGCTGGCGGTCGCCTCCGTCCACTCGGACGAGGTCGACCTGGCACTCGGGGCACTGACCGGTCAGCGCCTCCGCGTCCACCTTGCCGCCCTGGCTCTCCAGCCCGGGGAGGTTGTTGTGGAGGAGGACCCGGTTCAGGTCCGCGACGTCAATCCAGAGTCCGCCGCAGTCTCCACACTTTCGCAACGTCAGATCATCCCCCTCGAGATCGGCCATCTCGACGTTGCAGCTGGGGCAATCCATGGGACGGGTCATTCTCCTGCAGTGGGGGAGGGGTGCTCCCCAGTGGTTCGGAGAATGATAGGTCGTGCGAAAATTCGGATGCAACCCGCCTCGCCGCTTCTGTTGGCAACGCGCCGTCTCTTCGCCAGCCCCCTCGACGCTTCTCAGGCCCTCGCCTTCACCCGGCGGATGTCCGCGCCCAGGCCCCGCAGCTTGCGCTCCAGGCGCTCGTAGCCGCGGTCCAGGTGATAGACGCGGCTGACCTCCGTGCGCCCCTCGGCCCGCAGGCCCGCGAGGATGAGGGAGGCGCTCGCCCGCAGGTCCGTCGCCATCACCGGCGCCCCGCTCAGCTGCTTCACCCCCTTCACCACCGCCGTGTGCCCCTGGATGGTGATGTCCGCCCCCAGCCGGTGCAGCTCCGGCACGTGCATGAAGCGGTTCTCGAAGATGTTTTCACTGATGACGGATGTCCCGTTGCTGACACACATCAGGGCCATGAGCTGGGCCTGCATGTCGGTGGGGAAGCCGGGGTGCTCGGTGGTGGTGATGTTCACCGCGTTGAGCGTGCGAGGCGCCTTGCAGCGCAGCCCGCTGCCTTCGGCCGTAATCGTGCAGCCCGCCTCGCGCAGCTTGTCCACCACGGCCTCCAGGTGCTCGGGCACCGCGTGCTTCACCAGCACGTTGCCGCCGGAGATGGCCGCCGCGACGAGCAGGGTGCCCGCTTCAATCCGGTCCGGGAGGATGGCGTGCTCCACGGGCTTGAGGCCGTCCACGCCGTCGATGGTGATGACGGACGTGCCCGCGCCCTCAATCCGCGCGCCCATCTTGTTGAGCACCCGGGCCAGCTCCTCCACCTCGGGCTCGCGGGCGCAGTTCTCCATGATGGTGCGGCCCTTGGCGAGCGCCGCCGCCATCATCACGTTCTCCGTGCCGGTGACGGTGATGACGTCGAAGTTGACGGTGCCGCCCTTGAGCTGCTTCGCCCGGGCCTCCACGTAGCCTTCCGTCAGGTGGATGTCCGCGCCCAGCGCCTTGAGCCCCTTGAGGTGCTGGTCGATGGGCCGCGCGCCGATGGCGCACCCACCCGGCATGGACACGCGGGCGCGGCCGAAGCGGGCCACCAGCGGCCCCAGCACCAGCACGCTGGCGCGCATCGTCTTCACCAGCTCGTAGGGCGCTTCCGGGTGGATGTGGCCGTTGACGCCCACCTCGCAGATGTCCTTCTTGCGGGCGGTGAGCCGCTCCGCGTCGCAGCCCATGGTGCGCAGCACCTTGAGCATGGTGGAGACGTCCGCCAGGTCCGGCACGTTGCGGTAGGTGGAGGTGCCGTCCGCCAGCAGCGCGGAGGCGAGGATGGGCAGCGCCGCGTTCTTCGCGCCCGACGCCTGCACCTCTCCGTGCAGCTCCGCGCCACCCTTCATCACAATTTTGTCCATGGTTCCCTGCTTCTTCAGCCCTGTGGCCCGTCAGCCACGGGCTGTGTCCCAAAAGCCATGCGCTCCCGCCGCTCCAGGTCCTTCTCCACGCGCGCGTCGGCGTAACCCGCCGCCCGCAGGAGCTCCAGGACGGCCGGGCCCTGCGTCTCCCCAATCTCCATTGCAAGGAGCCCGCCAGGCTCGAGCCACCGCCGCGCACCCGCCACCACCCGGCGGATGACGACGAGCCCGTCCGCCCCCCCGTCCAGCGCCAGCTTCGGCTCGCGCCGCACCTCGGGGGACAGGGTCGGAATCTCGGCGGAGTCGATGTAGGGCGGGTTGGAGACCACCACCCGGAAGCGCGGCGCGTCCGGCGGCAGGGGGGCGAAGAGGTCGCCCTGCAGCACCGTCAGCCGGTCGGAGACCTTGAGGGCCTCCGCGTTCTCCCTCGCCAGCGCGCAGGCGTCCGGAGACAGGTCCGTGGCCACCACGGTGGCCTGCGGCCGCTCGGCCGCGAGGCTGATGGCGATGCAGCCCGAGCCCGTGCACACGTCCAGGGCCCGCGACGGCGCGTCCTTGGGCAGCATCCGCAGCGCCGCCTCCACCAGCAGCTCCGTCTCCGGCCGCGGAATCAGCACCCGCGCGTCCACCTTGAAGGGGCGGTTGTAGAACTCCTTCACGCCGGTGAGGTACTGCGTGGGCTCGCCGGCCAGGCGCCGCTCGATGAGGCCGCGGAAGGTGCCCAGCTCGTCCTTGGACAGGGGCCGGTCCAGGTCCACGTACAAGCGGACGCGGCCCAGCTTCAGCACGTGGGACAGGAGGATCTCCGCGGTGAGCCGGGGAGCGTCCACCTGCCGCTTCTCGAAGTGCTGCGTCGTCCAGGTGAGGACCTTGCGGATGGTCCAGGTCTCGCTGCTCATGCGTCGGAGGAGGCGGGCTTCGGGCCGCCGCCGGTCTGCGCCTTGAGCGCCTCGGCCTGGTAGTAGGTGCGGCAGGCGGTGATGACGTCCTCGACACCGCCCGACATGATGCCCGGCAGGTTGTGCACGGTGAGGCCGATGCGGTGGTCCGTCAGCCGGTCCTGCGGGAAGTTGTAGGTGCGGATCTTCTCGCTGCGGTCGCCGGTGCCCACCTGGGCGCGGCGCGCGGAGTCGCGCTCGTTGCGGATGCGCTCCTGCTCGATTTCGTACAGCTTCGCCCGCAGCATGCGCATGGCCATGGTGCGGTTCTTCAGCTGGCTCTTCTCCTGCTGGCACTTCACCACGATGCCCGTCGGGTGGTGGATGAGGCGCACCGCGGAGTCCGTGGTGTTGACGCTCTGGCCGCCCGAGCCCGTGGAGCGCATCACCTGCATCTCGATGTCCGCCGGGTTGATCTGCACGTCCACGTCCTCGGCCTCCGGCATCACGGAGACGGTGATGGTGGAGGTGTGGATGCGGCCCTGCGTCTCGGTGGCCGGCACGCGCTGCACGCGGTGCACGCCGGACTCGTACTTCATGTGGCTGAAGACGGCGTCTCCGGACAGCGTCACGGTGACGTCCTTCACGCCGCCCGCGTTGCCCGCGCTCATGTCGATGATTTCCGACTTCCAGCCCTTCTTGTCCGCGTACCGGAGGTACATCTGCATGACCTCCTCGGCGAACAGGGCCGCCTCGTCGCCGCCCGCGCCGGCGCGGATCTCCAGGATGACGTTCTTCTCGTCATTGGGGTCCTTGGGCAGGAGGAGAATCTTGAGCTGGGCCTCCAGCTCCTCGCGCTGCTCCTTGAGGCCGGGCAGGGCCTCGCGGGCATAGGCCTTCTCGTCCGGGTCGCTGCTGCCCAGCCAGGCCTCGACCTCGTTCAGGTCGGCCAGCACCTTGCGGTAGGTGCGGAAGGTGTCCACCAGCTTCTCCAGGCCCGCCCGCTCCTTGGAGACCTTCTGAAGCCTCGCCGAGTCGGCGAGTACGTCGGGGTTCGACAGGTCGGCGGTGAGGCGCTCGAACCGGCGCTCGACGTCTTCGAGTTTGTCAATCATCGTCGTTCCAGGGGGTATTGCCCCTTTGGCCGCCCTCTGGCAAGGGTGGGCGGAGTCAAGAAATTCCTTGGCTGTTCGGGCGGTCGCATGAAAGAAGGGCCGCCTTCACCGCCACTGGCGGTCGGTTCCACATCACCTACACGGAGTCCTTCCACATGCCCGCCCAGAAGGGAAATCGTTCCAAGAAGAAGCTCGCCAACCGCGCCAAGGGCCGGAAGTCCCAGCTCAAGCGCCGCCGCAGCCGCGCCAAGAAGGGCCAGTCCAACAACAAGGTCTGACGCGCTGGCTACTCCCTCCCTTGGCTCCCGGGGGAGGGAGGCGGGCGGGCCCACGGCTCCAGCTCCGGCAGCATCCGGTCCACCGCCCTGGACGAATCGGCCAGCAGCCGCATGACCTCCTCCGCCGCCTCGCCCGTCACGGGCACCGGCTGGAAGGGGCGCTCGGGATAGCGGTCCGACCTGAGCGGCAGCACCTCGCTGGAGAGGTAACCGCCGGGTCCGAAGCGGCCCTTCCACAGCGCGCTGCGCTTGTCCCGCGGGTTCCAGTTCCCTCCGAAGACGAAGTTCCCCAGCGAGTAGACGACGGGCGCGCCCTGGTACAGCTCCATGGACTGGAGCACGTGCGGGTGGCTGCCCAGCACGCCGCTGGCCCCGGCTTCAATCGCCGCGTGGGCCAGGCGCACCTGGTACGGCTCCGGGGAGTAGGTGCCCTCGCGGCCCCAGTGGAAGAAGGGCAGGACGACGTCCGCCTGTTGCTTCGCGGCGAGGATGTCCTCGCGCAGCATCCGCTCCATCACCTCCACGTCCGAGAAGTGCCCCGCCACGCCCGGCGTCGTCTCCGTGGCGTACACCTGCGGCGGCTCGATGTTGCGCTCGCCGAGGAAGAAGTAGCCCAGCAGCGCCACGCGCACGCCGCCCACGGTGAGGATGGCGGGGCGGCGCGCCTCGGCCAGGTTGCGGCCCGCGCCGAAGTACGGAATCCGCGCCGCCTCCAGCGTCACCAGCGTGTCCACCAGCCCCTGGGCGCCGTAGTCCATGAGGTGGTTGTTGGCCAGGCTCACCACGTCCACCCCGCCGGCCACCAACGAGCCCACCAGCTCCGGCCGCGCGCGGAAGTTGAAGTTCTTGGGCAGCTTCTCCCCGCCCTCGGTGAAGGGGCACTCCAGGTTGATGACGAAGAGGTCCGACGCGTCACCCAGCGCCTTCACCTCCTTGAAGCCGTACGCGAGCATCTCCTCGCGGGAGCGGCCCCTGGCCACTTCCTGGTCGAAGTACGTCTGGTGGTTGTGACCCAGCGTGACGTCGCCCCCCACCACCAGGGTAATGGGGCGGGCGGGCGGGCCGGCGTCCGGTGCCCCGGCCAGGGTGTCCGGCGGGACGGGGAGCGAGACGGCGCCCGCGTCCGGAGCAGGGGAGGCGGCCGGCCCGGGCTCCGGCGTCGGGGGGGACTCGGGCGGGGGCACGGGTCGCGGATGACAGGCGGCGAACAGGAGCAGCAGGAGGGCGGCGTGGCGCATGGGCTGAGGGAAACTCTACCTTGCACCCGTGATTCGGCGGCGCGTAGATTGCCCGGCGCTGCCATGGCCCGGGAAAAGGACAACATCGCGCTCTCCGACGAGCACAATACTCGTGGAATCGAGCTGGCGGACCGGGGGTGGCTCGACGAGGCCATCAAGGAATTCAAGAAGGCCATCGACCTGGACCCGAGCTCCGCCCACGCCCACGACAACCTGGCCACCGTCTACGCGGAGAAGAAGCTCTTCCGCGAGGCGCTCACCGAGTACCTCACCGCCCTGAAGCTGGAGCCGGACAGCGCCACCGCGCACTACAACCTGGCCTGCTTCCTCTCCACCCACGCCGGGGAGATGGCGGTGGAGGAATACAAGGAGGCCATCGAGCTGGATCCGGAGTACCCGGACGCGCACCTCAACCTCGGCCTCACCTACGCGGACCAGGGCCGCGTGGAGGAGGCCATGCGCGAGCTGCAGACGGCGATTGAGCTGGATCCGCAGGACGCCTTCCCCCGCCACGAGCTGGCCGCGCTGATGATGGACGAGGGCGACTACCGCTCCGCCATCACCCAGCTGAAGGAAGTGGTGCGGCTGGAGCCGGACAACTTCGAGGCGCAGCTCGACCTGGGCATCTGCTACGCGCAGAAGGGCTTCTACGCGGAGGCCGAGCGCGCGTACGAGCGGGCCCGGGCGCTCAACCCGGAGGACCTGCTGCTCAACTACAACCTGGCGGCGCTGTTCGCGCTCTGGGGGCGGCCGAAGGACGCGGTGCAGTACCTCCAGAAGTCGCTGGCGGCGGACCGGCCCAAGGTCCTGGGGTGGCTGTCCACGGACCCCATGTTCGACTCGCTCAAGGGCGACGCGGACTTCGAAGCCCTCTTCTGAGCCATGGGAATGGAATGGGTCTTCCTCGGGCTGGCGCTTCTGTTGGTGCTGGCCAACGGCTTCTTCGTGGCGACCGAGTTCGCCATCGTGAAGATTCGCGCCACGCGCCTGCAGGCCCTCGTTGACGAGGGCGCGCCGGGCGCCTCCACCGCGCTGAAGATGGTGGAGCACCTGGACGCGTATCTCTCCGCCACCCAGTTCGGCATCACCCTGGCGTCGCTGGGGCTGGGCTGGCTGGGTGAGCCGGCCTTCGCCGCGCTGCTGGAGCCGGTGCTGGTGGGACTGGTGCCGGAGGGCTCCGCCACGACGGTGGCCCACACGGCGGCGGTGGTCATTGCCTTCAGCATCATCACCTTCCTGCACATCGTCATCGGAGAGCTGGCGCCGAAGAGCCTGGCCATCCAACGCGCGGAGGCCACGACGCTCGCCGTCGCGCTGCCGATGCGGGCGTTCTACTTCCTCTTCTACCCGGCCATCGTCCTGCTCAACGGGCTGGCGGCGTGGGTGCTGCGCGCCTTCGGCCTGACCTCGGTGGGCGAGGCGCACGAGGCCCACAGCGAGGAGGAGCTGCGCGTCATCCTGCACAGCTCGGCGCAGGCGGGCGCGATCACCTCCGCGCGCGCGGAGCTGCTGGAGCGGGCGCTGGAGATGGCGCAGAAGACGGCGCGGCAGGTGATGGTGCCGCGCAACCAGGTGAAGTTCCTGGACATCGAGGAGCCGCTGGAGAAGTGCATCGCGGACGCGCGCGCGGCGGGCCACACGTGGCTGCCGGTGTGCCGCGGCAACCTCGACGAGGTCGAAGGCGTCGTCAATGCGAAGGACCTCTTCTTCCTGCTGTCGCGCGGGGAGCTGCGCAGCCTGGCGCAGGTGCAGCGGCCGGTGCTCTTCATCCCGGAGCACGCCACGCTGGAGCAGCTGCTGGCGGAGTTCCGCCGCAGGCGCCGGCAGACGGCGCTGGTGGTGGACGAGCACGGCGGCACGTCCGGGCTGGTGACGATTGCCGACGTGGTGGCCGAGGTGGTGGGCGACGTGGCCGAGCTGGGCCGGCGGGTGGAGGAGGTGCGCTCGCTGCCGGGCGGCCGCTTCGAGCTGCCGGGCACCACGCAGCTCGACGACCTCGAGGAGCGGCTGGACGTCAACTTCGACCTGGATGAGGACGAGGAGGGCGAGGTGACGACCATCGCCGGCTACCTCATGGCCCGGCTGGGGCGTGTCCCGGAGAAGGGGGACGCGCTCAAGCTCGACATGTGGCGCATCCTCGTGGAGGAGGTGGACGGCCCGCGCGTGGTGCGCGTGACGGTGGAGCCCCAGTCGCGCGCAACCACCACCACCACGGCACGCGCCACGCCCGACGCTTCGGCCTCGCCGTCCTCGGAGTCCCCGGCCTCGGGGGAGACGCCGCCGGCGTCCTCGAACGAGTCGGCGTAGCTCAGCCCTTCGGGTCCTTCTTCTCCGCCAGGGCCTTCTTCACCCGCTTGCCCTTTCCGGCGGCGGACGCGGCCCTGGGGGCCTCCGCGCGCTCGACCTTGAGCAGCTCCAGGTCGGTGCTGCCGGCGGTCTCCAGCTTGATGATGCCCACGCCGGGGGCGAACCAGAGGAAGCTCTCCATGGAGCGCCCCTGCGCGCCGGGCCGGCTGGAGCGCGCCGTGGTGATGTTCTTCACCTTGAGCGCCTTGAAGGTGCCGGCCGCCACCGTCACCTCCTCCTCGCCCACCACCGTGGCCTCCTTGTCGAACGTGGTGGCGATGGTGGGCCGGATGCCGCCCGTCTTCCCCGCGGGGGGCTGGAGCTTCACGGAGAGGCTGTTCTTCCACGTCCCCCCCGGCACCATCCGTGCCGGCGCGGGCACGACGACGCCCTCCGCGCTCACCACCTGCACGTCCATGCCGGACGCGGACAGCAGCGTGCCCTCCAGGCCGCCCAGGCCCGTGCGGATGCCCTCCGGCGTACAGGTGGCCTCCGTCTCGCCGTGCCGGCTCTTCAGGTCCACCGCGACGACGCCCTTCAGGCCCTCCGGCACCGGCGTGACGCCCCGGGTGGACAGCACCAGCTCCGAGGACCTGCCTGCCCGGTAGGTCAGCTTGAGGCCGTCCTCCAGCGGAAAGTAGGGGTGGGGGCAGGCGGCCGGGGACTCGACCGCCGCCGTGTCAGACCGGGGTGCTACTTCCGGCGTAGGGGACGCTCCCATGAGGAGCGACAGGGCAAGAAAGGGCTGGAACGTAGGCAACCTCCGGAAAAATCAATTGGAAGGTAGGGTGGGGTTCCCACTTTGCAACCCCACGGGACGACCTGACAGGGGCCACGGCTGCTTCGCTGAAGGGCAAGCAGCCGAACGTATGGCCACCTGAGGCATGGTCACGCTTGATCGCCCGGGGGGCGACTGGTACTCCTGCCGATCGTTCCGGGGCCGATTTTTCGGCCTCGCGCTCGTTTTCTCCCTCGTACTCCGCGCGTCCCCCAGGAGCCCGCTGGCAATGCGAATCAAGCGGTTGGACATCACCGGCTTCAAATCCTTCATGGAGCGGAGCGTCTTCACGTTCGATGAAGGCGTCACGGGCATCGTCGGTCCCAATGGCTGTGGCAAGTCGAACGTTGTCGACGCCATCCGCTGGGTGATGGGCGAGCAGAGCGCGAAGAACCTCCGTGGCCGTGGCATGGAGGACGTCATCTTCAACGGCTCGGAGAACAAGCCCCCGCTGTCCATGGCGGAGGTGTCGCTCACCTTCCTCGTGGACGAGACGGACCAGCTCGCGCCCCAGTACCAGGGCTTCTCCGAAGTCACGGTGACGCGGCGCCTGTTCCGCAACGGCGACTCCGAGTACCTCATCAACAAGACGCAGTGCCGCCTGCTGGACATCACCGAGCTGTTCCTCGGCACCGGCGTGGGCACCAAGGCCTACTCCATCATCGAGCAGGGCCGCGTGGGCCTCATCGTCTCCAGCAAGCCGGAGGACCGGCGCCACCTGCTGGAGGAGGCCGCGGGCGTCACCAAGTACAAGGCCCGCCGCAAGGCCGCGGAACGGAAGATGGAGGCCACCGAGGCCAACCTCCTGCGTGTCACCGACATCACCAGCGAGCTGGAGAAGCGGCTCGACACGCTGTCGCGCCAGGCGAAGAAGGCGGAGAAGTACAAGAAGCTCAAGGCGCGCATGCGGGACATCGACCTGCACGCGGCCACCCACCGCCACCTGGAGCTGCTGGCGGAGAAGCAGGTCCTCAAGTCCCGCCTGGAGAACCTGGGCTCGGAGGAGCGCGAGAGCCTGGACCGGGTGAAGGAGCTGGAGGAGACGATTACCCGGCGCCGCACGGAGCTGGACGCCGAGGCCGCCGCCCTGCAGGCCCTGGCCGCCGAGGTGCACGCGCTGGAGAGCAGCGTGCAGCGCGACACGCAGGAGCTGTCGTACGGCAAGCGGGATTTGGAGGAGACGCGCGCCCGCGTGGCCGCGGCCAGGGTGGAGCTGGAGGGGCTCCTGGCGCGGCAGGCGGAGATGGCCGAGGCCATGGCCGCGCGCGAGGCGGAGCTGTCGGGCATCGCCGGCTCGTGGAAGGAGGACGAGGTCGCGATGCAGGTGGCGCAGGAGGAGCTGCGCCGCGTGTCCCAGCTCCAGACGGAGGTGGCGCTGCGCCTGGAGCAGGAGCGCGCCGGGCTGGTGGCCGTGGCCGGCCGCCTCGCCAACCACGAGAGCAACCTCGTCAACCTCGCCCGCCAGCGCACCGATTTGGAGACGCGCCGGGCGAAGCTCCAGGGTGAGCTGGAGACGCTGCGCGCCCAGGAGGCCCAGCTGGAGGCGGTGCGCGGCGACGTGGCGAAGCGGGTGGAGGACACCCGCCACCTCGCGGCGGAGCTGGCCGAGCGCAAGGGCCAGGAGGAGGAGGCGCTCAGCCGTACCCGCGCCGACTTCACGGAGAACGAAATCCAGGTCATCGCCCTGCGCGAGGAGCTGAGCGACAAGCGCAGCCGCCTGGCCTCGCTGGAGGACATCCAGAAGAACTACGACGGCTTCGACCGGGGCGTGCGCGCGGTGATGACGCGCGCCGGCGTGGCCGCCCGTGAGCAGGGCATCTTCGGCCTCGTGTCGGACGTCATCACCGTCTCCCAGCGCTACGAGCGCGCGGTGGAGGCCGCCCTGGGTGAGCGCCTCCAGCACGTCATCGTCGAGAGCCGCGACAAGGGCGTGGAGCTGGTGGAGTACCTCAAGGGCCACGCGGAGGGCCGGGGCAGCTTCCTGCCGGTGCCCGCGCTGGACTCGCTGCCGCCCCCGCTGGAGCCGGACTTCAGCCGCCCCGGCGTGCTGGCCCATGCCCCCCGCGAGGTGACGTGCGAGGAGTCCCTGCGTCCCCTCGTGCAGCTCCTGCTGGGAGACGTGGTCATCGTCCAGGACATCGCCACCGCGCGGGCGTACGCGGAGTCCGGTGGGCCCGCGTGCACGCTCGTCACGCAGGACGGCGAGGTGTTCCGCCCGGACGGCACCATCGTCGGTGGTGAGCGCGAGGGCGCGGCGGTGGGCGCGCTCCAGAAGAAGCGCGAAATCGCCGAGCTGGCCGCCGAGGTGGCGCGGGTGGAGGAGCGCTACAACGAAATCCTCACCCGGCACTACACGCTCCAGAAGCAGATGGGGCACGCGGAGAGCGTCCTCAAGGGGCTGGCCAAGAATCAGCACGCCGAGGAGGTCAACCTCGCCAGCCAGGAGAAGGACCTGCACAAGGCGGGCGAGGACCTGGCCCGGGTGCGTGAGCGGCTGCGGGCGCTGGAGTCCGAGGACGCCCAGCTCGCGCAGAGCCAGACGGCGCTGGCCCACGAGGAGGAGACGAGCCGGGGCGAGGTGGCGCACGGCCAGGCGGACCGCGAGGGCCGCGAGGAGCGCGTGAAGCAGCTCGCCGCGGAGCAGGAGTCGCTGCGGCAGCGCGCCGAGGCCGCCAACAACGACCTGACGGGCCTGCGCATCAAGGTGGCCGCCGGCAGCGAGCGCGGCGAGTCCGCGCGCAAGGAGCTGGACAGCCTCGTCACCCAGCGCAAGGACATGGAGACGCGCATCACCCGCCTGCGGGTCACCGTGGAGGAGGGGGGCGCGCGCACCGAGGAGCTGGAGCGCCGCATCACCGAGACGGAGGGCGGCCTCTCCCAGCGCGCCGAGGAGCACCGGCTGGCCGCGGAGGGGCTGGAGGCCCGCCGCGCCGCGCACACCACCGCCTCCGCCGAGGTGCGCGAGCAGGACACGCAGTTCCGCGAGCTGCGCGGCCGGGTGGACGAGCTGATGCAGGGCCTGTCCCAAATCTCCCTGCGCGAGCGGGAGATTGCCCTGGAGCTGGAGCACCTGGCGGCGGGCATCCGCGAGCGGCACCAGGTGGACCTGGCGCTGGAGCTGCACCGCTACCACCTGCTGCCGCCCCTGGCCCCGGAGACGGAGGCCGAGCTGAAGGACCTGCGCGCCCAGGTGGAGAAGATGGGGGAAATCAACCTCACCGCCATCGACGAGCACGCGGAGCTGTCCAAGCGCTACGACTTCCTCCACGCGCAGAAGAAGGACCTGCAGTCCTCCATCGAGCAGCTCAAGGAGGCCATCCAGCGCATCGACGCCACCAGCCGCGAGCGCTTCAAGCAGACCTTCGACGTGGTGAACGAGAAGTTCCAGGCCATCTTCCCGCGCCTGTTCGGCGGCGGGCGGGCCAGCCTGGTGCTCACCAACGGCGAGGGGCCCAACGCGGAGCCGGGCGTGGAAATCGTCGCCCAGCCGCCCGGCAAGAAGCTGCAGAGCGTCAACCTGCTCTCCGGCGGCGAGAAGGCCCTCACCGCGGTGGCCCTCATCTTCGGCATCTTCCTCATCAAGCCCACGCCCTTCTGCCTCCTGGACGAGGTCGACGCGCCGCTGGATGAGGGCAACGTGGGCCGCTACAACGACATGGTGAAGGAGATGAGCAAGCAGTCGCAGTTCATCCTCATCACCCACAACAAGCGGACCATGGAGGTCTCCAACACCCTCTACGGCGTCACCATGGAGGAGCCGGGTATCTCCAAGCTCGTCAGCGTCCGCATGCGCGAGGCCGGCGCCGCCAACGACGACAAGGTCACCGCCGCGTAGGACTTCCGCGGGTGGTGGGGCACCGGGCCTTTTTCCGGTGCCTCCCCCCGGAAGCATCAGCCCCCCTGAAACACGGAAGGCGCGGGCCCCGGTACTCCGGGCTCCCGCGCCTTCGTGCTTCATGCGTCCGCGGGCGAGCCGCGGGCCGTGACTACTTGTACGTCTTCTTCGGGCAGGCGGCCTTGTCCTGGGCGGCGAGCTTCTGGGCGTCGGCGAGCTCCTTCACCGTCTCGTCCAGGTTCTTCTGCGTCGCGGCCTCGGCGTCCGTCCAGCCCTCGGCGTCCTTGGTCTTCATCTCCTGGGCAATCGTCAGCGCGGCCTTCTCCGTCTGCTGGCGGGCCTGGAGCGTCTCGACGATGCGGGCGTCGGCCGCCACCAGGGCGTTGCACTTGCTCTCGAGCTCATCGAAGAGCTTGTAGTTCTTCGTCTTCTGGTAGCGCTCCACCACCTCGGCGAACGCCTTCGCCGCGGTGGCGCGGGCGCCGTCGGCCATGGCCGCGTCCGCCGCGCGCTGCGTGCGGACCAGGTCCATCTGCAGGAACTGCAGCTCCGGGGCCATCTTGGCCGCCGCCTCCTCCGAGGCGCCCGAGTTGAAGTGGACGAAGCGGTAGGAGAAGCCCAGCTCGTCGGAGGACAGCTTCGCGGGCAGCGCCATCATCTTCTGCTTGAGGCAGGCGGAGACCTGGTCGCCCTCGGTGGTGCCGGAGGCCTCGAAAGTCACTTCGGCGGGCGTCTGCTGCGCCTTCACCAGCTTCACCTTGGCCGTCAGCGTGGGGGGGACCGCGTCCTTGAAGCCGGCGTAGCAGTCACACCAGCCCGGCAGCCCCAGGCGCACCGCGCCGGTGAAGTCCGAGCCCTCGTTGATGCCGAAGGTGACGGAGTTCATGCCGCTGGCGGTCTGCTCGAAGGGGATGGTGGCCTCCACCGGCGCGGAGCCCTTGGCGAGCAGCGCCGGCTGCACCTGCGCGTCCACCAGCTTCTGGATGCAGGCGGTGCCCTCGGGGGTGAGGTTCTCCCCGGTGACGGCGTGGGTGGTGGCCTGGTCGGTGACGGTGGTCTTCACCTGCACCTTCGTCGTGGGCGCCGGACCCCGGTTCTTCGGGTCCACCAGGCACTCCTGCACCTGCGGGCGCACGGACAGCAGCGCGCCGAGGATGACGGCCTCGCTGGTCTGCGCGGGCATCTTCGCCTCGCGCGGGAAGCAGGCCACGAGGTCGAACGGAGGCTGGTTGGTGATGCGGACCCGCTCCTCGGTAGAGGTGGGCCCCTGCGCGGCACCGTCCGTCTTCTGCGTTCCGGCACAGGCGGCGGTGAGGGCGAAGGAGGCTACGGCAAGACGACGCAACATGCGGTTGTTCTCCCTGGGGGTGGGACTGCGTCCGGGCATCTACTTCTCCAGGCCCTCGGCGTTCTTGAGGTCCTTGAGACGAAGCCCGTTCTTCTTCAAGAGTCGGTAGAGGCTCTGCATCGACAGGCCGGTGCGCTGCTCGGCGGCCTTCATGTCGAAGCCCACCGTGCGCATCACCTCGGCGAAGTACAAGCGCTCGAAGTCGGCCAGCACCCTGTCCTTCGCCTCGTGGTAGGGCATGGTGGTGACGAGCGTGGCCACGCTGGTGGCCGGGGCCTGCCCCTCCGGGCGGCGCGAGGGCTGGGCGAGGAAGTCCAGCCAGCTGCTGTTGCCCGTCTCCTCCATGAGGGCGCCGCGCTCGAGCACGTTGCGCAGCTCGCGCACGTTGCCCGGCCAGTCGTAGCCCTCGAAGAGGGCGAGCGTCTGCGGGGTGAGCGTCACGCTGGCGCGCAGCGACTGGGACAGGGCCCGGGCCAGCACGGGAAGGTCCTCGCGCCGGGTGCGCAGGGGCGGCAGGCGCACCCGCGCCACCGCCAGCCGGAAGTAGAGGTCCGCGCGGAAGCGGCCCTGGCGCACGTCCTCCTCCAGGTTGCGGTGCGTGGAGGCGATGACGCGCACGTCCACCGCCACCGGCTGCCCGTCCAGCGAGGGCACCTCGCGCGTCTCCAGCACGCGCAAGAGCTTGCCCTGGACCTGGAGGGGCAGCTCGCCCACCTCGTCCAGGAAGAGGGTGCCGCCCCGGGCCGCCTCGAAGACGCCGCGCGCCTCGCGGTCCTCGCCGTCGCCCGCGCGCAGCCCGCCGAACAGCTCGCGCTCGGCCTTCTCCTCGGAGATGAGGTTGCAGTCCACCACCTTGAAGGGGCCGTGCCGCCGCGCCGAGTGCTGGTGCACCGCGCGCGCCGCCAGCTCCTTGCCGGTGCCCGTCTCGCCCTCGATGAGCAGGCTCATGTCCTCACGGGCGATGCGGCGCAGCTCCGCGAAGACCCAGCGCATCTTCTCCGAGGCGCCCACCAGCGAGCCGAAGGACTCGGCGCCCGCCACCTCCACCTCGGTGGGGCGCGGCGCCACCTTCACGGAGAGCTTCGTCTTGCCCAGCTCCACCTTGTCGCCGCTGGCCAGGTACGCCTGCACCACCTGGCGCCCGTCGAGGAAGGTGCCGTTGCGGCTGCCGGTGTCCCGCAGCAGCAGTCCGCGCGACGTGCGCTCCACCTCCACGTGGCGGCGGCTCACGGTGGCGTCCGTCAGCACCAGGTCGCTGGCGGGGTCCGAGCCCACGCGCACCAGCGCGTCCTGCGTCGTCACCTTCTTGCCTTTGTCCGGGCCGGCCACCACTTCCACGGTCCACTCGTGGATGGGAATGCGCGTGGTGCGGCCTTCCTGTTCGCTCTGGGCGGTCTGGGTGGTCTCGGGCCTGGGTTCCATCATGGGTCCTCTTTAGGTGCGAGGAGACCGGGCGGGCAAGCCCGACGAGCGTCTCTTCGCCTCTGAAAATGTCAGGGCAGCAAGAGAGAAACAATCCCGCCGGAAGCCTGTCGCACACGCGCGTCGATGGGGACGTGCGTCATTCGTGTCCGGGCCAGGGCCTGGGGCAGGGCGGGGCGGCCGTCGAGCGAGTGGACCCGGTCTCCCCGCCGCAAGTTTTGCGCCCGGAGGGCCACGCCAGGAGTCCGTGCGCCAGGAGGGACGGGCCGGTGCGGTTCACGGCCCGTCATCCAAGACGAACGCCTTCCCGGAATCCAGAATCCGGCGCGGCGCGCGGGCCCCGGAGGCCACGGCTTCGCCGCGCCGCGCCGTCAGTAGTGCGAGGGCGCGTCGCTGGCGGGGAAGGACTCCTTGGACTCCTCGTCCACGATGTCGTCCGAGGCATTGCCTCCGGACCGGATGCCCTCGTTGACGGAGGCCTTCACCGTGCGGCCAGGCGACTTCTGGCCGCCCACGCCGCGCTTGCGGCCAGTGCCGGCCTTCTGGCCACCGAGCATCCGGCTGCCCAGCAGGTTCTTCGCGCGCTCGGAGAGGTTGCGCTGCTCGTCCTGCCAGTCTCGGAAGAACTGGGCCAGCTCCTGGTCGCCGGACTCCTCGGCGTCGCGGACGTACTGCGCGCACGTCGAGGCGCCCTCCAGGAGGTGATACAGGGCGCTGATGAGGTTGTAGTGCTCGTCACGGGTGCCCGTCTGCGCTTCTTCGCCTGCCATTGCCGCCTCCCGAGGAAGAGTGGTGTGCCTCGGGAGGGAAGCTATGCATGGGGCTCCAAGAGGCTGGAGCGGGGCGCCCGCCTGCCTGCCCGGCGGACTCAGGCCCGCAGCATCGGGTCCAGCCTGCCCTCGGAATCCAGCCGGGACAGGTCCGAGTAGCCGCCCACGTGCGTGTCGCCGATGAAGATCTGCGGCACGGTGCGCTGGCCACCGCTCATCTCCACGAGCTTCGCGCGCATGGAGTCGTCTCCGGTGACGTCCACCTCCTCGTAGTCCACGCCCTTGCGCTTGAGCAGGTCCTTCGCGCGGACGCAGTACCCGCAGTAGGTCGTCGTGTAGATCTTCACGGGCTTCACAGGCAGCTCCTCCTTGGTGCCTTCCAAGTTAAGGGCCTGGAGCGTCCGCCGCCACCTTGCCCGCCAAAACACGACGGCCCCCGACTCCCGTGGGAATCGGAGGCCGCCGTCAGGACGTCACCCCGGCATGGGAGCCGGGGTGGGGGGCGACTACATGCCCATGCCGCCCATGCCGCCCATACCACCCATGCCGCCCATGCCACCGCCGCCGGCGGCCTCCTTCTCCTCCTTCGGGCGCTCCGCCACCATGGCCTCGGTGGTCAGCATGAGGGAGGCCACGGACGCCGCGTTCTGCAGCGCGCTGCGGCTCACCTTGGCCGGGTCGATGACGCCCGCGGCCAGCAGGTCCTCGTAGGTCCCGGTCGCGGCGTTGAAGCCGAACGGGCCGGTGCCCTCCTTGACCTTGTTGACGACCACGCTGCCCTCCAGGCCGCCGTTGCCGACGATCTGGCGCAGGGGCTCCTCGAGCGCCCGGCGGATGATGTCCACGCCGAACTTCTCACCCTCGGAGAACTTCTGGCCCTCCAGCGCCTTGAGGCAGCGGATGAAGGCCACGCCGCCGCCGGGCACCACGCCCTCCTCGACGGCCGCGCGGGTCGCGTTGAGCGCGTCCTCCACGCGGGCCTTCTTCTCCTTCATCTCCGTCTCGGTGGCGGCACCGACGTTGATGACGGCCACGCCGCCCACGAGCTTCGCCAGACGCTCCTGGAGCTTCTCGCGGTCGTAGTCGCTGGTGGTGTTCTCGATGGTCGCGCGGATCTGCTTCACGCGCGCCTCGATGTCCTGCTGGCTGCCGGCGCCGTCGACGACGGTGGTGTTGTCCTTGTCCACCGTGATGCGCTTGGCGCGGCCCAGGTCCTGGAGCGACAGCGTGTCCAGCTTGATGCCCAGGTCCTCGGCGATCATCCGGCCGCCCGTCAGGGTGGCGATGTCCTCGAGCATGGCCTTGCGGCGGTCACCGAAGCCCGGCGCCTTGACCGCGCAGACGTTCAGCACGCCGCGGATCTTGTTCACCACCAGGGTGGCCAGGGCCTCGCCCTCGACCTCCTCGGCGATGATGAGCAGCGGCTTGCCGGCGCGCGCCACCTGCTCCAGGATGGGCAGCAGGTCCTTCATCGACGAGATCTTCTTCTCGTGGATGAGGATGAGCGCGTCGTTGAGGACGGCCTCCATGCGCTCCGGGTCCGTCACGAAGTACGGAGACAGGTAGCCACGGTCGAACTGCATGCCCTCGACCACGTCCAGCGTGGTCTCCAGGCCCTTGGCCTCCTCCACCGTGATGACGCCCTCCTTGCCGACCTTCTCCATCGCGTCCGCGATGATCTGGCCGATGGTGGCGTCGCCGTTGGCGGAGATGGTACCGACCTGGGCAATCTCCTTCTTGTCCTTGGTCGGCTTCGACAGCTTCTTCAGCTCGGCCACGATGGTGGCGACGGCCTTGTCGATGCCGCGCTTGATCTCCATCGGGTTGTGGCCCGCGGCGACCAGCTTCGCGCCCTCGCGGAAGATGGCCTGCGCCAGCACGGTGGCCGTGGTGGTGCCGTCACCGGCGACGTCAGACGTCTTGGAGGCAACCTCCTTGACCATCTGCGCGCCCATGTTCTCGAACTTGTTCTCCAGCTCGATTTCCTTGGCGACCGTCACACCATCCTTGGTGATGGTGGGCGAGCCAAAGCTCTTCTCGATGACGACGTTGCGGCCCTTGGGCCCGAGGGTCACCTTGACCGCGTCGGCCAGGATGTTGACGCCGCGGAGGATGGCCTCGCGGGCGCGCACGTCGAACAGAATGTCCTTCGCCATGTGGATGATTCCTTGAAAGGGGTGGGAAGGGCCGGGATTACTTCTCGATCACGCCGAGCACATCCTCCTCACGGAGGATGAGGTGCTCCTCGCCGTCGAGCTTGATCTCCGTGCCCGCGTACTTGCTGAACAGGATGGTGTCACCGGCCTTGATGTCCATCGGGCGGACCTTGCCGTCCTCGAGCACCTTGCCGTTGCCCACGGCGATGACCTTGCCCTCGAGGGGCTTCTCCTTCGCCGTGTCCGGGATGAAGAGACCGCCCTTGGTCTTGGTCTCCTCGGCGACGCGCTTGACGATGAGCCGATCCTGCAGGGGACGAATCTTCATGATCTGCTCCTTATGTGAGGCGCCCGTCCCTTGGAAAACCTCCGGCCGGGACGCCGCTTGGGGGTAGATAGGGTCGTGAGACCCGGGGCATTAGCACTCGCACCTCATGAGTGCTAACGCCCAGGCGCGGCGGATAATAACCAGGGAAGTCGACCCGTCAAGCGACGTGGGACCGGCGTCTCATGTGTTGCCAACTCCCCGTCATTCCTGTGTTTTTCCCTTTCCCGGCCACCGGGACGGGAGTCCGCCCGGCCGCGTGCCCGGCGGGGCCCGATTAGCACTCGAAGGGGGCGAGTGCCAGCGCAAGTGCCCGGAATCATTGGGGGTCGCTTTTGCCAGGGACAGAGGCCGTTGGTACCTTTTCCGATGTGTCCCGCGGGCGATTCACCAGCGGGAATGACGGGAGGTGTCAATGAGTGAACTGGTGGCGTCCCTGTCGCTGAAGGAGTTCTTCAAGTCGCTCCTGGACGAGGTCATCGGGCGGCAGCGGGTGGTGATTACCGAGGTGACGGAGTTCTACCTGGTGAACCTCCTGTCGGAGTTCGCGCTCACCGACAAGCTGTTCACCCGCGAGGAGGACGGCCGGAAGGACCACGAGCCACTGGCGCTGCTGTACCACCGGGCGCTGCAACAGGAGCGCAACGAGCGCATCCGCACGCTGCGCCGGCTGGGGGACGTCTCGCTGTACACGGCGGGCTTCTTCTCGGGCGCGCTGCAGGGGGGCGTGGTGGGCCCGGACTACTACATCCAGATGGGCGGCACGGCGTACGGGCAGGTGGCGGAGCTGTCCCCGGCGGCCCAGGTGTACCGCGAGCTGCGCGACAAGTTCCGGGTGCTGGTGGAGGTGCTGGAGGAGATCGCCGCGCGGGGCATGGTGAAGGCCGGACCGAGCGGGGCCCTCAAGGTCTACGAGTCCTGGGAGCGCACCGGGAATGACCGGCTGGAGCGCGTGCTGGTGGACGCGGGGATGATGCCCTCCTCCAAGGGGCAGCTCCCCAACTAGCGCAGGGGAGGGCGGCCATGATGGTAGGGCGCGTGCAGGACCACCTGGAGGCCATCTACGGCTTCACGTGTGAGGCGAGGGCGGAGGTCTTCGTGGTGGACACGGAGGCCGCCGTGCAGCTCGGCGGCACCGGCCGGAGCGAGGAGGAGCTGCTGGTGCGTGAGGACGGGGACGCGCTGGAGCTGGCGCTGTACCTGGCCCCCTCGCTGCTGGACAGGCTGAAGCCCTACGCGGCGGGCCCGCTGGGGTACCTGCTGGACGGAGACCTGGACGGCTACTGCCAGGTGGCCGAGGGCGTCAGCCACTTCCTCTACGTGGCGCACACGGCGGCGCACGGCCGGACGGTGTCGCTGCTGGAGCTGGAGGCCCAGGCGGAGGTGGACAAGTTCGCGGTGTGCCTGCTGCACCGCTGGGGCGAGGGCGTGGGGGCCTGGGCGGAGGAGCTGCTGAAGCGGCTGTTCGAGCGCGTGTCCTACCGGGAGCGGCTGTCCCCCCAGGAGCGGTGGCGCTACGAGGAGGCCAACCGGCTGTCCCGCCGCTTCTGCACCCGGCTGATGGGCCACGTCACCGGCCGCCGGCTGGACAGGCTGCTGGGGGACCTGCGCTACGCCTACCGGCTGGGGGCGGAGGCCAAGCTGCGCCATTTCGCGCACGGTGGGTGAGCACCTTCCCGCCCGCTTCGGCTAGGGTGGGCGGGTATGCCACGCGAGGCGTCCGCAGGAGGGGTTGTCATCCGGGAGAGTGCGGGCACCTGGGAGGTGGCCGTCATTCGTCCCCACGGGCGGCCCTTGTGGGCGCTGCCCAAGGGGCACGTCGACCCGGGAGAGAGCCCGGAGCAGACGGCGAGCCGAGAGGTGCACGAGGAGACGGGGCTCACCGCGACGCTCATCGCGCCGCTGGGGGAGATCCGCTACGTCTACCAGTTCCGCGGTCAGCGCATCTTCAAGCGCGTCCACTTCTTCCTCTTCCGCTACCAGGAAGGCGTGCTGGGGCCGCTGCCGGGGCCGCGCGTGGAGGTGGACGAGGTGCGCTGGGTGCCGATGACACAGCTGGTGCCGATGCTCGGCTACAAGGGAGAGAAGGCCGTGGCGTCTCGCGCGGTCCGGTGGATGCGCTCGCAGGGCCTGCTCCCCGAAGCCCCCGTCCCGGCGGTCAGGACACCGGAGAAGGACGGGGGCTGAGGACGGCTGGGAGGCTGACTACGGCTTGGTGCCGGCGGTGTACTTGCCGGAGAGCGCCTCGCGCACGTCGCGGTCGAACTTCACGCGGCCGGTGGCCACCTCGCGCAGGGAGAGCACGGGGGGCTTGTTCTTGGACTGCTCGATGATGGGGCGGGCACCCGCCATGAGCTGGCGCGCGCGCTTGGCGGCGAGCAGCACCAGCGCGAACCGGTTGTCGACGAGGGGGAGGCAGTCTTCGACGGTAACGCGAGCCATGGAACGTCCTTCGGATTTCGTTGGGACTACTGAAAGGGTGGGAACCTAAAGAGCACCTCCCGTCGAGTCAAGGAAGGACGCACCGGCAGGGCCGGCGGGCGGACAGGCGCTCCGTGGCTCAGGTGTACCACCAGGCCCAGAGGATGAGGACGCCCTGGAGGGGAAGCCGCAGCCAGAGCAGCACCAGGGGGATTTTCCGGAACTTCTCCGGATTCATCGTCATGTAGAGGTTGGCGGGGAACACTGCCACGAACAGGGCGATGAGCCCCCACGCCGCCAGCCGCTGCGTCTGCGGCACCACCAGCCCCACGCCCAGCAGCACCTCCGCCACGCCGCTCCAGAACACGAGGGGGCCGTGCCACGGCAGGTACGGCGGCATGATGCGCAGGTAGAAGCGCGGGTTGCGGAAGTGATTCAGGCCCGCGGCCACCATGAGCAGGGCGAGCAGGTACTGCAAGGCGAGCTTCGCGGTTTCCATGCGCGGGAGGACTCCTCCGGCGCCATGCAAGCGCGCGGAGGAACCCGGGTCCAGCTTCGCGTGGGCTACTTCGCGGCGAAGGCGTCACTGACGATGGCCCGCGCCTCCTGGACGAGCGCCTGGAGGTGGGCCTCGTCGCGGAAGCTCTCCGCGTAGATTTTGTAGACGTCCTCGGTGCCGGAGGGGCGGGCGGCGAACCAGCCGTTCTCCGCCACCACCTTCAGCCCGCCGATGTCCGCGTTGTTGCCGGGAGCGCGCGTGAGGCGCTGGAGGATGGGCTCGCCCGCGAGCGTGGTGGCCTTCACCGACTCCGGGGAGAGCTTCTTGAGGGCCGCCTTCTGCGCGGGCGTGGCCGCCTGGTCGATGCGCGTGTAGTGGGGCGCGCCGAACTTCGCCGCCAGGTCGCGGTAGTGTTCGCCGGGGTCCTTGCCGGTGCGCGCGAGGATTTCCACCGCCAGCAGGTCCAGGATGATGCCGTCCTTGTCCGTGGTCCACACGGTGCCGTCGCGGCGGAGGAAGGACGCGCCGGCGCTCTCCTCGCCACCGAAGCCGAGCGAGCCGTCCAACAGTCCGTCCACGAACCACTTGAAGCCCACCGGCACCTCGACGACGCGGCGGCCCAGGTCCTTCGCCACGCGGTCGATGAGGCTGCTGCTCACCAGCGTCTTGCCCACCGCGGTGCCGGGCTTCCAGCCGGGCCGGTTGCGGAAGAGGTAGTTGATGGCCACCGCGAGGTAGTGGTTGGGGTTCATCAGCCCCATGCTGCGGGTGACGATGCCGTGCCGGTCCGAGTCCGCGTCGTTGCCGAAGGCGATGTCGTACTGGTCCTTCAGTCGCACCAGGTTGGCCATGGCGTACGGCGACGAGCAGTCCATGCGGATCTTCCCGTCATGGTCCAGGGGCATGAACCGGAACGTGGGGTCCAGCGTGGGGTTCACCACGTGGAGGTTCAGCCCGTACCGGGTGGCGATGGGCTCCCAGTACGCCAGGTTGGAGCCGCCGAGCGGGTCCGCGCCAATCTTCAGCTTGCCGCCGCGCAGGGCCTCCATGTCGATGACGCTGCCCAGGTCCTCCACGTACGGGGTGATGAAGTCGTACGGCTTCACGGTGGGGGCGGTGCGGGCGCGCTCGTACGGGGTGCGCTGCACACCTGCGTTGCCGCTGGCGAGCAGTTCGTTGGCACGGCGCTCGACGCCCGCGGTGACGTGGGTGTCCGCGGGTCCGCCATTGGGCGGGTTGTACTTGATGCCACCGTCCTCGGGCGGGTTGTGGGACGGGGTGATGACGATGCCGTCCGCGAGCCCGGAGGTGCGGCCCTGGTTGTAGGTGAGGATGGCGTGCGAGATGACGGGCGTGGGCGTGGCGATGTCGCTGAAGCGCACCTGCACGCCGTTGGCGGCGAGCACCTCCAGCGCCGTCTTCTGCGCCGGGTCGGAGAGGGCGTGCGTGTCCATGCCCAGGTACAGCGGCCCGTCGATGCCCTGCGCCTTGCGGTACTCGCAGACGGCCTGGGTGACGGCAACGATATGGGCTTCGTTGAAGCTGCGGCGGGCGGAGGAGCCGCGGTGGCCGGAGGTGCCGAAGGCGACGCGCTGTTCCGGGACGTTCATGTCCGGGCGCTCGGCGTAATACGCGGCGCGAAGCTTCTCGGGGTCGATGAGGAGGTCTTCCGGGGGAGGCTTGCCAGCGAGAGGGTGGGCCATAGGGCCGCCACGATAGACACGCCGCGCCGGAGATGGATCCGCGATGTGAGTGCACCTGTACGTCGGTGCACTCTGTCGTTGCCTTCTTGCGCCGCGTCAGGGGCCCCACACGAGGGGCCAGCCTCTAACGCGCCTCGGCCGCGCCGGTGGTGGGAGGGGCTTCCTCGTCGGGGATGTAGATGGCGCCGGAGCGCGCGGCGAGCGCCGCGGCGGTGAACAGGCCCACCACCACCCCGAAGATGACGATACCCACGAGCGTCACCCAGTCCGTGCCGGACGCCGGGTGGAGCATCGCGTTCAGCGCCGCGCCGAAGTCGAAGCCCGCGGAGGGATTCGTCCGCACCGCCTGCATCGCGGCGAGCAGCGCGGTCGTCACTCCGCCCAGCACGATGCCCACCACGCCCGCGAGCACCGCCGTCGTCGTCAGCGCGCCACGGCTCACCGCCCGGGCGGCCGGACGGACCTGCGCCTCGGCGTCGAAGTTGGGGTCCTTCACGCCCGGCGGCACGAAGCGCGCGAGCAGCATCAGGCCCGGGACGCCCGCCACCATCGTGAGCCAGAAGAACTGCTCCCACCCCATGGCATGCACCGCATAGCCGCTGATGGGGCCGGCCACCACGCGGGGGATGGAGAAGAGGCTGGAGAGCAGCGCGAACTGCGTGGCGGAGAAGCGCTTCTGCGTCAGTCGAATCAGCAGCACGGAGAAGGCGCCGGTGCCCAGGCCCTGTGTCACCTGCTCGAACCCGATGGCCGAATACATCAGCACTTCGTTCGGAGCCCCGGCGCGCGCCACCAGCACGTAGCCCAGGTTGGAGACAATCTGCACCACTCCGAAGATCCACAGCGCCCGGCCCAGGCCCAGCACCGTGGTCCACGCGCCGCCAATGAGCGTCCCGAGGATGGTGCCGAACAGGCCAATGGTGCCCAGTGCCACGCCGCGGTGCATGGCGCTGTAGCCCATGTCCACCAGGAAGGGCCGCAGCAACGAGCTGCCCAGGTTGTCCGCCAGCTTGTAGGCGAAGACGAACGCCAGGATTTCTATCGCCCGGTGCCGGGTGAGGAAGCCCACGAAGGGATACCAGACCGCATCCTTGAGCGACCGGGGCGGGGGAAGGCGCTCCTCCGGCTCCGGGGCGAAGCGGGTGATGACAATCATCGGCAGGTAGAGCGCCGCCAGCCCGATGACCACCCACTTCCACGAAATCCTGCCCGCCAGCGTGATGGCCGCCGAGCCGGCGATGAACATGGCGGCCCGGTAGAGCGCCACCTTCGCTCCCACCGCGATGCCCTGCTCCTCCTTTCGCAGCACCTCCACCGAATAGGCATCGATGGCGATGTCCTGCGTAGCCGCGGAGAACGCCACCGCCATGGCCAGCGCGCCCACCACCCAGGCCGCCTCCGGGTGGTCGCTCACTCCGGCCAGCGCCAGGGTGGTGGCGAAGAGGGCGACCTGCGCCACCGCCATCCAGCCCCGCCGCCGTCCCCAGAAGGGCGGCACGTAGCGGTCCATCAGCGGGGACCAGAGGAACTTGAAGGACCAGGGCGCCTGCGCCAGCGTGACGAGGCCCACGATGCGGATGTCCACGCCGGCGGTGCGCAGCCAGTCGGGAATCGCAATCCACACCAGTCCCAGGGGCAGGCCCGAGGAGAACGAGAGCAGCGTCACCGCGGCCGTCCGCCAGGACGCCATGGCCAGCGCCAGGCTCTTCAGGGTACCCGGACGCTGGGTGCGCTCCTCGGTCTTCCGCCCATCACTCATGGCGCGGCACTATACCAGCCGCGTTTCAGTCACCAGGTTTCGCGTTCACCCTCGCCTGACAGGCTGCCAGCCCGTCGACATGTCCCGGCCGCCCGTCCGCTTCGAGACACCTGGAAGCGGGCGGCCGGGCGCGCTCGCTCCCGGCTACTCGTCCAGCGCGGAGAAGTCCGGGCACGACTTGCGGTCGCCCTCGGTCGGATTGAAGAAGTCCCAGCTCCGGGCAATGAAGGTGACGCGCCCCAGGGCATTCCAGCACTCGGTGTACTTCGCGCCGGTGATGTCCCCGTCCAGCACCTCCAGGACGCCCATCCCCCGGCCGTCCGGCGCCCAGCGGGTGGTCAGCTCCACGTCCTCCAGCCTGCCGCCGAGGACCAGGTCGATGTCCGGAATCAGGAACTTCATCTCCCCCAGCCCGCCCGCCGCCTCGCGGTAGGTGTAGCGGGTGGGCGCCGTCAGCCCGCCCCGAGGGGTGAACGCCAGCTCCACCCGCGTGGGCAGCGCCTTCGTCTGGTACTCGATGTCCAGCCGGTCCAGCAGGAACAGGCCACCCGTCGGGAAGCCCTCCTGCTCCGCGCGCTTCACGTCCAGGTACAGCGCTCCCACGCCCTTGCGGATGCCCGCGTCCGCCTCGAACGAGCCCACCAGGAAGGCCCACCAGTCCCCGTCGCCCTCGCCGGTGCGGCGGTACTCCAGCCGGTAGTCGAAGCGCAGCTCCTGGCGCTCCATCACGAAGCGCACGTCGAAGCCTGGATGCTCCTGGTCCTTGAACGGGCCCCACACCCGGCGGTCCGGCTCGCGCGACGTGGGCGGCGCGTTGCGGATGTGCTCCAGCAGCGACAGCAGTCCGTCCACGGCCGTGTTGAACTCGTGCCCCGACTCGTCCGTGTCCCCGGCGACCTGCGACAGCTCGCCCAGGTTCACCAGCAGCTTGTCCTTGCGCGTCGTCAGCCCACCACCCGAGCGCCCCTCGCTCGCGGCCGGAAGCTCCGCGGCCAGGTCCTCGCGGCGCGGCAGCGCGTTGAGGAACTCCAGGTCGTCGTTGGAGAAGTCGCCGCCGCACGCGGCCGCCGCCAGGCACAGACAGGCCAGAGCCAGGTATCGCATCGCGTGCTCCTTCATGGCTGGTAGGTGAGGAGCGCGCCCAGCTCCCAGTAGCCCAGCGAGCGCTGCTCATCGACGGTGTATTGGAGGTAGTGGGCCCGGGCGCGTCCGGTGACGTGCAGGCGGGGCAACGGCTTCCAGCGCACGCCGGCCACCAGGCCCGGGGAGAACATCGCGAACTTCTGGTCCGGGAACACCTCATCATCGAAGTCGCGCCGCATGACGAGGTACGCCATCCGCGCGCCCACGAAGGGGGCCACGCTGCCCCTGGGCCACTCGGAGGTGAGCGTCGTACCCAGGCTCGTCACCGAGTAGCGGTAGGCCGGCCCGGCCAGCGTGGGCAGCGCCAGCACCGCCTGCTTCCCGCCCGCCGCCACGTCCACGCCCCACACCCAGTCCCGGCGGAAGTAGTCGTGGAGCTGTGCCTCCAAGCCCAGCAGGCCCACGGAGAGGAACAGCGTGTCCCGCGTGGGCCCGTCGAAGAAGGACTGCACTCCACCGGAGAACCCCAGCGTCCACCACGCGCCGCCGTCCCGCGCCGCGCCCTTCACCGGGTCATCCGAGAAGGGCGCGTCTCGCAGCCGCGCCTCCTCCAGCACCACCTGCCGCCCGCGAGCCACCTGCACCTCGCCGATGCGCAGCCGGTCCGGCAGCCGGCGCTTCACCCGGTACGTGCCCGGCGCCAGCGCCACCCGGCGCTCCACGTCCTCCGTCTTGTCCAGCTCCGCCACCACCATGCCGCCCGGGTCCACGAAGTAGTACGTCCCCGGAGGTGCCGCGCCCGGCACCAGCAGGCCCTCGCCGCTGGCCCGCAGGTCCGTCAGCACCAGGTCCCCGTTGCCCGCCAGGTCGTAGCTGAAGGTGGGGTGCTGCGCGCCCGCGGTGCTGGCCGCCGTGTCCGCCACCGTGCGCGCGTACGCATGCGAGTACGCCTCGAACAGCGTCACCCGCCCGTCGCCGCTGCGGTCCGCGTCGCCCAAGAGGCCGCTCGCCAGGTGGTGCGAGAAGTAGCTGCCGCGCAGCGCGTCCGACTCCTGCGAGTCCTCGTCCGCCGCGCTGGAGGTGAGGATGACCAGGCCCCGCGCGTCGCGCGCCGCGCCGGATTCAATCTCGAACGCGGGCGCCTTCCGCGCGCCCTTCGTCCGCGTCAGCGCGCCGGAGCGGCACGAGTCCAGGATGGCGATGCGGATGTCCGCGGGCGCGCTCGCCAGCCGGCGCTTCAGGTCCTCGAAGGGCAGCCTCGAGTCGCCCAGCCGCAGCGAGCCGTCCTTCGCGTGGCCCGAGTAGTAGACCAGCAGCGCGGTGCGCTCGCCCCGGGCCTGGGCCGCGCGGGCGCGAGCCTCCAGGTCCGCCAGCGCCGCGAGGAAGTCCCTCGAGTCCTCGTCCAGCAGCAGCTTCGCGTCGCCGGGGGAAACGCCGCCCAGCCGCACCAGGAGCGAGTGCATCTTCCGCGCGTCGTCCCGCGCGAAGCGCAGGGGGCGCGTGTCGCTACCCCCCTCGTCGTTGCCGGCGACCAGCGCGAAGCGGCGCACCGCGTCCGCGTGCGCGGCCGTGGCCACCAGGGCGAGCGCCACGCTCAGGGCTCGGAAGGAGGCGAGGGGACTCATGGCTTCAGCAGCACCCAGTGCGTCTGTTCACCCGGCACGTCGAGCAGCGGCATGTGCTCCACGTCGCCGTCCGCCGCCTGGAAGGCCCGCCGTGCCGCGTCCATCACCGACTCCACGCTCAGGGGCTCGTCCGACAGCACCAGCACCACGCGCTCGGCGCCGGAGCCCGTCAGCTCCCAGCTCTGCGGCAGCCAGAGCATGTACGGGTCGGGCCGCACCGGCAGGCCCTGGCCTGACTCGGGGTGCAGCGGCGTCACCTCGCCAATGGCATCCACCGACACAGCCGCCACGTACCGGAGCTGCTCGACCCGGAATCCCAGCATCACCCGCTCGCCCCGCGCCAGCGCCTCGGGCGCGTCGATGCGGGCCTCGCGCTGCGGGTCCAGGCCACCGCCGATGCGCAGCTCCGCCACCGCGCCGCCCTTGAGGCGGTTGAGGCGGCCGTGCATCGAGGGGCTCAGCAGCGGCCGGGCCAGGAACACCACCAGCACCGAGGCGGCCATGGCCACCGTCGTCGCCACCCAGCGCCGCGGGGGCACGCGGAAGGACTCGCTCCGCCGCTGCCGCTGCACCGCGCGCTCCACGCCGGCCTCGAAGCGCTCGAAGGGCACCTCCGCCTCGAACAGGGCCTGGTCCTTCTCGATTCCGCGCAGGGTGGCGCCGCACGCCGCGCACGTGGCCGCATGGGCGCGGACACGGGCGGCCTCGGCGGCGGCCAGCTCCCCGGCGCTCAGGCGGCGCAATGTCCACTCCGACTCGTGCGCGCTCATCGGACCCTCAGCTCCTCTCCGCCCAGCTCGGCGAAGCGCTCCAGCCGCTTGCGGATGGTGGGCACCGAGCGTCCCAGCACCGCCGCCACCTCTTCCAGCGTCATCCCATCCACGTGGTAGTGGACCACCGCCGCCTGCGTCTCCAGGTCCACCTTCGACAGCAGCCGGCGCACCAGGTCCCGCGTCTCCATCTCGCCCTGGCCTCCGTGCCCTTCCGGCCGTGCCGCCGCGTCCCGCTCGAACCACTGCCGCCAGCCCGCCCTCTCCGACCGAAGCACGTTGAGGCAGTGGTTGGTGGCGATCTTCATCAACCATGTCAGCGGCGAGGACTCCGCGCGGAAGTCCTCGCCCTGGGTGAGGGCGCGGGCGAAGACGTCGTGCATCGCGTCCTCCGCCCGCGTCGCGTCCTTCAAGAGATAGCGGCAGCGCCCCAGCACGCTGCCGCCGTACTTCGCATACAGCTCGCGCAGCAACGCCCGCCGGTCCTGGTGGGCGCCACCTGGAATCACCCTGAGGACCGGCTGGCTCGTTCCCGTCACGCGGCGCAGACTACCGCGAGCGGCTCACAGCGTGGAGTAGACCGGCGTGCTGAAGTTGCCACACGCGCTCACCGCGCCGTACCCGAGGGCGGGGTTGAAGCTGACCGCGAAGTACGCGCTGAGGAAGTTGCCGTCCCAGCACTCGTTCACCGTGGCCTCTCCGAACAGGTCCCCGCCCGACAGCTTGATGTCAGCGCGGCCGGCGCCCGTGCCCTCCCAGCGGCTCTTGATGGCCAGGTTCTCCCTCGCGCCGCGCGCGGGGTCCAGGTCGATGTTCTTCTTGATGACGAAGTCCAGCTCACCGCCGGCGCCCGGGGCCTGCTTGTAGCGGTAGGTCGCGTCCAGGCGGCCTCCCAGCACTTCCGCATCGCGGATCTGGGTGAACTCCGCCTCCACCGAGGCCACCGCCGCCGCGCCCGTGCGCGAGTAGTGGATCTCCGCCGTGCCCATGTCGTTCTGGTTGGCGCCGGGCAGGGTGCGGCTCATCTCCCAGTCGATGAGGAACTCGCCGGAGCCGAAGCCCTTCATGCGCTCGCCGTCCTCGTCCACCGCCGCCGTGTGCGTACCGGACAGCACCGTCACGAAGGCCGAGTCCTCCGCCGTCTTCGCCTTGCCCTCCAGGTTCCAGGAGTAGCTGTTCTCGTCCGTGCGCGTGACGGTCAGCTTCCACGTGACGGCGCTGAGCGAGTCCGTGTGCGGCCCCCACACCGCCACGTCCCCCTCGATGGAGGAGGGCGGGTGCTTGACGATTTCCTCGATGAGGTTGAGCACCCAGAGCGTGCCGCCGTTGACCGTCACCGCGGCGCCCACGGTGAGCGCGTAGTACTCCGCCGTCTGCCCCTGGCCGTAGAACGCCGTCAGCCCCTGGCCGCCGCTCTTCGGCGTCTTCATCTCCACCATCTCCCGGGAGGGCAGACCCTCGCGGAACGACTCCTCATCGTTCTTCGCGTTGTCACAGCCAACGAACATCAGGGCGGCACACAGCAGGCTCTTGCGCAGCATGGTCCTTCTTCCTTTCCGGCGGCCCGGAGGGCCGTGCGGCAGCGTGTTCGCCCCAATGGACACAGCCCGGCCGGAAAACAGAAAAGGTGCCTGCCTGGAGGGGGAAATGTTCGGAAATTCAAGGGCTTGGAGGCTGCCCGTCCGCTCCCCAGGCATTTTCACCCGGCCTTCGGACGGCGGAAATCCGGCATCCCTACCTTTCGCGCATGGAAAAGCGACACCCCAATCATCCCGGGGAGATGGGCACGGATGCGGCGCTCGCCGAGCGCGACCGCGCTCAGGACGAAATCAACGCCCGCGCCCGGGCCATTGGCCTGCTGGCCGACGCGGGGGTGCCCTTCGTGGTGGGCGGTGCGTACGCGTACGCCACCTATACCGGCATCTACCGGGACACGAAGGACCTGGACCTCTTCCCCCGCAAGCGGGACGCGCTGCGAGCGCTCGAGGTGCTGGAGAAGGACGGCTGGAGGACCGAGCGCGCGGACGAGGTGTGGCTCTACAAGGCCTACAAGGGGGAGTACTTCGTCGACTTCATCTTCTCGTCCGGCAACGGCGTGGCGGTGGTGGACGACGAGTGGTTCCAGCACGCCCGCACGTCCACCATCTTCGGGCACGAGTGTCTCGTGGCGCCCGCCGAGGAGATGATCTGGTCCAAGGCGTTCGTCAACGAGCGCGAGCGGTATGACGGCTCGGACGTCAACCACCTGTTCCTGAAGGCGGGCCCCACCATGGACTGGGACCGGCTGATGCGCCGCTTCGACCGGTACTGGGAGGTGCTGCTCAGCCACGTGATGATGTTCCGCTTCGCCTACCCGTCCGAGCGGGACCTCGTCCCCGACTGGGTGATGGCGGAGCTGATGAGCCGCACGCTGCACTCCATCCGCGAGGGCTGCTGGGAGGACAAGCTGTGCCGCGGCAACCTCATCTCGCGGGTGAACTACCACGTGGACATCCACCACTGGGGCTTCGGCGACGGGCGGGCCTGGGACGAGAACGACAGAAAGCAGGGAGACGAGCGTGGCGCGCGATCCGAGCTCGAAAATTCGGCTGGCGGCAGTCGGTGACCTGCACTGCCGCGAGGACCACCACGGACGCTTCCGCCAGCTCGTCAAACAGGTGAACGCCACCGCGGACCTGCTCGTGCTGTGCGGTGACCTCACCGACCGCGGGATGCTCGACGAGGGCAAGGTGCTCGCGGAGGAGCTGTCCGCCCTGCGGGTGCCGTGCGCGGCGGTGCTGGGCAACCACGACTACGAGCACAACCAGGTCAGGGAGATCTGCGGCGAGCTGGCCAAGGTGGGCGTCCACATCCTCGACGGGGACCACTTCATCTTCGAGAAGGTGCTGGGCGTGGCGGGGGTGAAGGGCTTCGGCGGAGGCTTCGGCAACGCGACGCTCCAGGCGTTCGGCGAGGGACAGACGAAGTCCTTCGTGCAGGAGGCCGTCACCGAGTCGCTCAAGCTGGAGGCCGCGCTGAGCCACCTCGATACGGAGAAGAAGGTGGTCATCATGCACTACGCCCCGGTGCCGGAGACGCTGGACGGGGAGAACATCGAGATTCGCCCCTTCCTCGGGACGAGCCGGCTGTCGATGCCCATCGACCACTATGGCGCGGAGGCCGTGTTCCACGGGCACGCGCACCATGGCACTCGCAACGGGAAGACCAAGAGCGGCATCCCCGTCTACAACGTGGCCCTGCCGCTGCTGGCCCGGCACACCCCGGACCAGCGCTACGTCCTGCTGGAGGTGTGAGGGGGAATCGCGGGGGCGGATGCAATGGGGGGCCATGCCGGTGCGTACCGCCGGTGACAACCCCATTCCCGGCGTGTTCCCCCATGCTGCGCATCTCCGGCGTCACGAAGACCTACCCCAACGGGGTGAGGGCACTCCACTGCATCGACCTGACCATCGAGCGGGGCCTCTTCGGGCTGCTCGGGCCGAACGGAGCGGGCAAGTCCACGCTCATGCGCATCCTCGCCACGCTCCAGGAGCCTGACGCGGGGCAGCTCACCTTCGACGGCGCCGACGTGCTCGCGGACCCGCGCGCCCACCGCCAGCGCCTGGGGTACCTGCCACAGGATTTCGGCGTGTACCCCGGCGTCTCGGCGGTGGAGTTGCTGGACCACCTGGCCGTGCTCAAGGGCCTGACGAACCGGCGCCAGCGCGCGGAGCAGGTGGACGCGCTGCTGCACCAGACGAACCTCCACGCGCACCGCAAGAAGGCCGTGAGCGGCTTCTCGGGAGGAATGCGGCAGCGCTTCGGCATCGCCCAGGCCCTGCTGGGAGACCCACGGATGCTCATCGTCGACGAGCCCACGGCGGGGCTGGACCCGGAGGAGCGCAACCGGTTCCACAACCTCCTCGCGGAGGTGGGGGAGAACGTCGTCGTGCTGCTGTCGACGCACATCGTCGAGGACGTGCGCCACCTGTGCCCGAGGATGGCCATCCTGTCGGAGGGGCGGGTGCTGAGGGAGGGGGCCCCGGAGACGCTGGTCGCGGAGCTGGCCGGGCGAGTGTGGCGGAAGACGGTGGAGAAGCACGAGGTGGCCCGCCACCGCGAGTCCCTGGCCGTGCTCTCCACGCAGCTCTCCGGGAGGAGGACGGTGCTCCGCGTGCTGTCGGAGGGGCCGCCGGGGCCCGGGTTCGACGTCGTGGCGCCGGACCTTGAGGACGTCTACTTCGCAGCCCTCCTCCAGAGGTGACACCATGCTCGGCGAGTTCCTTCGCTTCGAGTGGCGCTACCAGACGCGCCAGGCTTCCTTCTACGTGGCCCTGGCCGTCTGCCTGCTGATGGGCTTCGTGTTCGTGAGCACCGGCTACGGCCCGGACAACATCCATGTCAACTCGCCGTACGTTGTCATGCAGTCGCTGGGGCTGCTGTCGCTGCTCGCCATCTTCATGCTCACCTCCTTCTGCGCCAACGCGGCGTTGCGGGACACCGAGCACCGGATGGAGGAGCTCGTCTTCGCGACGTCCATCCGCAAGCGGACGTACCTGTTCGGGAGGTTCGCGGGGGCGCTGCTCGCGGCGCTCACGGTGTTCTGCGCCGCGGCGGTGGGGTTGATGCTGGCGCCATTGGTGGTGGCGGTGGACCCGGAGCGGCTCGGGAGCGTGGACGTGCTCCGCTACCTCTGGGCGCTCGTGGCGCTGGTGCTTCCCAACCTGGTCTTCGCGGCGTCGTTGCTGTTCGCCATCTCGGTGCTGACGCGCAGCACGCTGGCCAGCTACGTGGGCGGTGTCTTCGTCTATGCGCTGTACTTCGTGGGCTCCCTGCTGGGGGACTCGCCGCTGATGGCGGGCGCCGCGGCACAGACACCCGAGACGATGATGCGCGCCGCGCTGCTGGACCCGTTCGGCCTGTCCGCGTTCTTCGAGCAGACGCGATACTGGACCGAGCAGGAGCGGAACACGCGCCTGCTCGCCCTGGAGGGCCACTTCCTCTGGAACCGCGTCCTGTGGCTGGGCGTCTCGGCCGGGGTGCTGGGGCTCGTCTACCGGCGCTTCTCCTTTCACGTGTCGCCCGGAACGAAGGCGGGCAGGGACGAGTCCGCGGAGCCGGCGCGCGTGGCGTCTTCGTATCGCCCCATGGCGGGACAGGACCACCCGGGTGCCGTGCCCTGGGCCGCGCTGGCGTCAGCGGTGCGGCTGGAGTCGCGCTACGTCTTGAGGAGCGGGGCCTTCCTGTCGTTGCTGGCGCTCTGGGTGTTCATGGTGGGCATGGACGTGGCCGCCGGCGCCACCCGCGTGGAGTACGGCACCCACCTCTGGCCCACGACGGGGCTGCTGCTCTCCGCCTTCCAGCAGTCGCTGTCCATCATCGGCACCATGACGCTCATCTACTTCGGTGCCGAGCTGGTCTGGCGCGAGCGGGCGGTCCGCATCGACTCGGTGCTCGACGCGACGCCGGCCTCCAGCGCCGTGTTCTACCTGTCCAAGCTGGTGGTGCTGTCCCTGGTGACGGTGTTGTTGTCAGCCGTGGCCATGGGCGTCGCGGTGCTGTACCAGCTCACGCGGGGCTACCACCACCTGGAGCCGGGGCTCTACCTGTCGCTCCTGTATTTCACCGGGCTGCCGCTGGTGCTGTTCGCCGTGGCCGTGCTGTTCGTCCAGACGCTGAGTCCGAACCGGTACGTCGGAATGCTCCTGAGCCTGCTCGTGGCCCTGGTCGTCCAGCAGGGCGCGCGGCTCGGGTTGGAGCACGGCCTGCTGCGGTATGCGGGTGGGCCCCCGGTGGTGCACTCGGACATGAATGGCTTCGGGGCCGCGCTCGGGTCCTTCTCCGCTTTCATGGCGTACTGGGGGGCGTTCGCCGCGTTCCTGGTGCTCGTCACCTGGGGACTGTGGCGGCGCGGCGTGAGCCCCTCGCCGAGGGCCCGGCTCGTGGCGTTGCCCCGGCAGTGGGGGAGGCGCGGGCAGGTGGGGGCGGCGGCCTGCCTGGGGGTGTTCTCGGTGACGGGTGGTTTCATCTTCCACGGCACGAACGTGCTGAACACCTACGAGACGCGCGAGCAGCTCGCGGACTGGAAGGCGGACTACGAGAAGACCTACAAGCGGTACGAGACGCTGGCGCAGCCGAGCGTCGTCGCGGTGAAGGCCGACGTCGCCCTCTTTCCCGAGGAGCGGCGCTACCAGGTGTCCGGCACCTACCGGATGGAGAACCGGACGGCGGAGCCCATTGAAACCGTCTGGGTCGCCGTGCGCCGTGACGTGACGCGGGTCGAGCTGAAGCTGCCGGGCGCGGCGCAGCGCTCGCACGATGCGCGCTTCGGGATGTACGAGTTCCGGTTGGAGCAGCCCCTGCCACCCGGAGCACGGGCCGAGCTGACCTTCGACCTCGCGGTGGCGCGGCGTGGCGTCGAGACGCAGGACATCGACTCCTCCATCGCAGGGAATGGCTCGTTCATCACCAACGTGGAGGTGTTCCCGAGCATCGGCTACCGGAAGACCTATGAGCTGCGCGACGCGCGTGAGCGGCGCAAGCGGGGCCTTCCCGAGGTGGAGGACGCGGAGCTGGCCTGGGAGGAGCCGGGCGTTTCCCCGGGGAACGGTCGCGCGCGGGAGTGGATCACCCTCGACACGACGCTCTCCACGTCGGACGACCAGCTCGCCGTGGCGCCGGGGGTCCTGCGGAGGGAGTGGCGGGAGGGCGGCCGGCGTTACTTCCGCTACGTCATGGACCGGCCGATGCTCAACTGGTTCGCCATCGTGTCGGCCCGGTATGCGGTGGAGAAGGTCCGGCACCAGGGCATCGACGTGGAGGTGTATTACCACCCCGGGCACGGGCAGAACGTTGGCCGGATGATGACCGCGGCGACGCGCTCGCTGGACGTCTTCGGCGAGGCGTTCGGTCCATACCCGCACGAGCAACTGCGCATCGTGGAGATTCCCTCCACCTGGGGCTTCGGCGCGCTGGCGCTGTCGAACACCATCTACTACCCGGAGCATCGCGGCTTCCTGGCGGACACGCGCAACCCGGAGGACGTGGACCTCGTCACCCGGCGTATCGCGCACGAGGTGGCGCACCAGTGGTGGGGCCACCAGGTGGACCCGGCGGACGGACCGGGTGCCACGACACTGAACGAGTCGCTGGCGAAGTACTCCGAGCAGCTCGTCCTGAAGTCCCTGCATGGGGAGGCGCACGTCCGGAAGGTGCTGTCCTACGACCTGGAGCGCTATCTGACGGGCAGGGCCTCGGAGTCCGAGGTGGAGCCGCCGCTCTCCGCGGCGAGGGACCAGTCGTACCTGTACTACGGGAAGGGCGCCTTGGTGATGAACGCCCTGCGAGACCTCCTGGGCGAGGCGGCGATGAGCCGGGCGCTGCGCCGGCTCGTGCGGGAGCGCGCATATCCCAGCGCGCCACCCACGACGCGCGACCTGCTGGCCGCGCTGCACGCCGAGGACTCCGAGGCGCACCGTGGGCTCATCGACCAGTGGCTGAAGGAGGTCGTGCTCTACGACTTGAAGGTGGAGTCGGCGTCGTATGAGCCGCTGCCCGATGGCCGCTACCGTGTGACGGCCCGGATTGCCGCCGCGAAGACGGCCCGGCGCGGTGGCGAGGACGTCGCGCTGGACCTCGACGAGGAGCTGGACGTCGCCGTGTTCACCGGGCGCACGGAGGGCGAACCCGCGCTGTACTCGGCGAAGCACCGCTTCACGGGCGCGCCGGCCGAGGTGTCCGTCATCGTGAACGCGCGGCCCGCCTACGTCGGCGTGGACCCGTACCTTCGCCGCATCGAGCTGGAGCGGACGGACAATCTCTGGAAGCTGGAGGCGAGGTGACAGGGGCTTGCTTCGGGGGCTGCCCTGGTGATTCATGATGCGCTGTGTCAGGGTCTGGCCACGAGGCCCCCTTGCCCCCACTTGAAGTGATGGATGTCCCGGCCTCCGTGCCGGAAAGCGCGGCGGTTCCTCTGGTGAGTTCCCCGGCCGACGCCGGCCCACCGCCGCGTGCGGGCGGCGGCCGGCTGGAGTTCGCCATCGGCGTCCTCAACGGCGTGGTGGGTGACTACCTCCACCGCCGGGACAACGGGCTGGCCACGCCCATGGAGCTCTTCCTCGACGGGCGCCCGCTCCGGCTCGACCGCGAGTCGCTCAAGCGGGCGTATCCCCACTCTCGGGGACGGCTGGCGCTCTGGGTCCACGGGCTGGCCGTCACCGAGGCCGTCTGGTCCTTCCCTGGCGAGCCGACGGTGACCTATGGCTCGCTGCTGGAGCGCGACCACGGCTTCACGCCGCTCTACCTCCGCTACAACACGGGGCTGCACATCTCCGGCAACGGTGAGTCCCTGGCGCGGCTGCTGGAGGAACTCGTCGCCGCGTTTCCGGTGCCCGTCGAGGAGCTCGTCCTGGTGGGCTACAGCATGGGCGGGCTCGTGGTGCGCAGCGCGTGCCATGTGGCCGCGGAGGCGGGCCACGCGTGGCTGTCCCGCGTACGCCGCGCCGTCTACATCGGCGTGCCGCACATGGGCAGCCCGCTGGAGCGGATGGGCCGTGCCGTCTCGAGGGTGCTGCGCGGCATTCCCAATGCGTACACGCAGCTCATCGCGGACGTGGCGGACCTGCGCAGCAGTGGCGTGAAGGACCTGGGCGTGCCCCTCCAGAGTCGCGGTCATCCCATCCCACTGCGCCCCGGCATCTCGCACCACCTGCTCGTGGGCACGCTGGCCGCCGAGGAGCGGCACCTGCTCTCCGTGCTGTTCGGGGACGGAGTGGTCCCCATGGCGAGCGCCGCGGGCAGGGCAGGGGGCGCGGGCCACGGCCTCCTCGTCCCGCCAGGGAATGTGCAGGTGGTCACCGGCACCCACCATGTCGCGCTGGCGCACGATGCCCAGGTCTACGCCCGGCTCCGGGCCTGGTTCGAGGAGGCGTCTCCATGAAGATGAAGCGCTGGCGCGGGCTGAAGGCCCTGGTGCAGGACGTGGTGGACCATGGCGCGACGGCCGTCGAGGGAGTCCACAGGCGCACCGCGGCGGTGCCCTTCCGGCTGCTGCGGAAGATACGGCCGCTGGACGCTCCCGTGCGCCGCATCCACGCGCTCCATGACCTGGCCCTGTCGAGCTCCTACGCGATGGTCCGGCTGGCGAACCGCGTGGTCGGCAAGACGGTGGACGTCGCGCTCGACGTGCTGGAGAAGCGGTCGGGCGACGCACGCATCCGCGACGTGCCACCTCCCGCCTCGTTACCGCCCTCCACGCACTGAGCGCCGCGCCGCCTCTCCCAGTCCAGCCCCACCTGAGGGCCTGGTGCTGGCGGGAGCCGGTCGCCGGTCCGGGCAAGGTGTCCCTGGCGCCGGCCCCTCGTCGAGTGTGCGGAAATGGCCTTCCGTCCCGGGCCCGGCGTAAATACCTCGTGCACGGAGCCCGTGGGTCGGAAGATGCCGGAGTCTCGGGACCCTACGGCCGAGGACACCTACTCCCTATGTTGCGTGTGAAGACGTACATCGCGCAGTCCGGCATCCATGGCATCGGCTTGTTCGCGGGTCAGCCCATTTCGAAGGGCACGGTGGTCTGGGGTTTCGACCCGCCAGTGGACCAGCGCTTCACCCCGGAAGAGGTGTCGCGGATGCCGGAGATGATGAAGACGTTCCTGTCCCGCTACGCCTACAGCGACCGGGGCACGCTGGTGCTGTGTGGGGACCACGCGCGCTTCATGAACCACTCGCCCAAGCCGAACTGTGGCAACGACCCGACGCGGCAGTACACGCTCGCGCTCCGGGACATCGCGGAGGGCGAGGAGCTCACCGACGACTACGTCACCATGGAAGACAGCTGGGAGCCGTTCGCGGGCATCATCGAGCCCGAGCGGATGTGAGCCCGGGCCCGCGGCGGGGAACACCCCCGTGGGCATCCGGAAGCTCAGGGCGTGGGCGCCGCGGTGGCCGGGCTTCCCGCGTCCGCCGCCGGAGCCGGCGGAAGCTCCAGCACGTCCTCGGGCTTCGTGGGCAGCTCCCCCCACGTGGCGGACACCTCCAGCACGTCCGGACTGGAGCCGCGCGCGTACACCGTGCCGGGTTTGTCCTTCACCTCGTCGCCCAGCCACAGCCGCGCCAGCTCCTTCCCGTCCGCGCCGTACAGCGCCGCGCCCCTCGACGCGTCGGAGAGGCCGTACTTCGTCCAGCTCTTCGGCGCCGCCGCGGCGAAGCCTGACGCCTTGAAGGCCTCCAGCGAGCCCAGCAGCGCCGCCACCTTGAAGTGCTGCGCCTTGCCTCGCTTCGGAGCCTCCACCTCCCACGTCACCGCGCCGCCGTCCGCTCCGGAGACACCCACCACGGTGATGGGCTCCGCGCCGCCGCCGGGGTGGAACACCATGCGCCGCACGTCCTCGCGGCGGAAGGCCAGCACCCGCTTGTCCTTCAGCTCCGGCACGCCCACGTCCAGCACGGCCAGCGCGTGCTCGGGCACCTCGCCCAGCAGCGCCTTCGCGCCCTGCTCGCGCAGCGCGTACGCCTTCGTGACACCGTCCTCCGTCACCTGGGACAGGCGCACGCGCACCGGCTCGCCCGTGGCCGGGATGAAGCGCGCGTCCACCACCGGCGCCTCCAGGCCCAGCTTCTTCCGCGACTCCGGCGAGTCCTCCGGGAAGGACATGGCCCGCTGCTCCTTCAGCGCCGACAGCAGGTCCGCCACCTTCACCGCGTCCGCGCGCTCCTTCACCGGCTTCTCCAGCCGCCAGCCGGTGCCGCCCGTGTCCCGCACCAGCAGGTACGCATTCGCCTTCGCCCGCACCTCGATGCTCGTCAGCGAGGGCTCCTCCAGCGGCCCGAGGAAGTCCTTGGAGCGCAGCGCGAAGGCGTCCTTGTCCAGAGACCAGCGCACCGAGCCCGGCGCGGCATACACCTTCGGGTCTCCCTCGCGGCGCACGTACACGGAGCCGTCGAAGGGGTTCTCGATGCCGCCGTACAGCGTCACCGTGCGCTGGCGCGCCGGGTCCTCCGCGCCGCCGCCATTCGCGTCCGGCACGTAGGCCTGGGCCACCACGGTGAAGGCCGGCGTCTTCAGGCCGTACTTCTCCAGGTCCGCGTCGGTGGGCGACTCCTCCACGGTGGCGGTGAACTTCGATGACGCCAGGGTGCTGGTGATGGACTCCACCGCGGACTGCTCCGCGCCGGTGGACACCGGGGCGGTGACCTTCCAGGTGCCGTCCTTCTCGCGCGTCAGCTCCGTGGTGCCGCCGTGGGCCTTCACCGTCAGCCGCGTGAAGACGGGGGCGGGTGGAGCCCCACCGTCCGTGCCCTGCTCGCCAGCCTCGTGCGCGGCGAACAGCTTCTCGGACACTTCCTTGCGCTCGGCCTCGCGCTCCTCGGGCTCCTTCACGCCGAACCACGCGTAGAGGCCCAGGCCCGCGGCGACGGCGGTGAGGGCGAGCAGCGTCACCAGGTTCTTCTGTGTCTGCTTCACTTGTTGCGCCTCGAGAGCCAGATGGCCAGCCCCATGCCCAGCAGGGACAGGGGCAGCAGGTCCGTGGAGACGAAGCGGATGCCGTCCATCGAGGCCTCGTCCAGCTCCAGCGTGGACACCTCGCGGTCCGGCGGGCGGATGGTGATTTTCCGCACCTGGTTGGACGCCCAGCCCAGCGAGTTCATCACCAGGTTCCGGTTGGGCTCGTGCCCCCAGTTCGGGTCCAGGAGGATTTCCGAGTCACCCACCACCACCAGCCGCGCCTGGTCGAAGCGCTTGTCCCGCGCGTCCGCCGTGTCGCGCGTGGCGGCCACCACCAGCGTGAGCTGGCCCGTCTTCTCGCCGTCCGAGGGCATGGCGTTCTCCTCGGGCTTCGTCTCCACCCAGCCGTACTGCGAGGTGAGCACCACCGGCTCCACCTTCACGCCCGGCGCCAGCCCGCCCCGCAGCGTGGTCAGGCTGCGCGGGGTGGGGAACTCGATGTTCAGCCCGCGCTGCCGCAGCGGCTTGCCAATCTCGTGCTCGCTGTAGAAGAGCGACAGGATGACGTAGGGGTTGCCGCTGTTGAACTGCGCGTCCGCCGCGATGCCGTCGTCCACCTGCACGCCGTACTCGGCCAGCAGCGCGTCCAGGCCGTCCTCCAGCCCCGCGTCCGCGAAGTAGAGCATCCGCCCACCCGCGGCCAGGTACTTCTGGAGCACCTCCACCTCCGGCTTCGTGAAGGGCGCGCGCGCTCCCGCGATGATGACCAGCGACGCGTCCTTCGGCACCTCCGTCTTCCCCACGAGGTTCAGCGTCTCCGGGCCGTAGCCCTCCTGCCGGAGCTGCTGCGTCAGCTCGGACAGGCTGGCCCCCGGGTCCGTGGGCGACGCCTGGGTCTTCTCCAGCGGCCACTCGCCATGGCCGGTGACGAAGTAGACCTTCTGCGTCCCCACCGCGCCGAGCTTGATGAGGGCGTTGGTCAGCTCCTGCTCGGACAGGGTGTTGAGCGTGGTGTGCGACTCGTTGGCGCCCTCGCCGCGCACCAGCACCACCGTCGTCTGGCCCTCCTTGAGCTGGTACTTCGCGGCCAGGTCCGGGCTGCGGCGCGGGTCCTTGAAGGAGTACTCGAACTTCTCCGGCGCCTCCGCGTGGTAGCGCTGGAACAGCTCCTCCAGGAGCCCGTAGTAGGGGTGCGTGGGCGGGATGAAGCCGATGGCGCGCACCTTGTCCGGCAGCATGGCCAGCGTGGACGTCGTCTGCGGCGCCAGCGTGTAGATCTTCTCCTTCGTCAGGTCCCAGCGCTTGTTCTTCTTGAAGGCGATGTAGTTCACCGCCACCAGGCCGCCCAGCACCACCAGCACGGTGAGCACCGTGGTGGCGAAGAAGAAGCTCGACTTGCGCGACGCGAACTGGCCGAACTGCTTGAAGTGGGTGGCGAAGTACGCGCCCAGCAGCAGCAGGCCGGCGCCCGCCTTCACGGCGCCGGCCATGAGGCTGCCCGAGGTGACGAACAGGGTGAAGGGGCTCGACAGCAGGAGCAGCAGCCCGAAGGCCCCCAGCACCTTACCGAGGTTGGTCGCTTTCATGGCGGTTCAGGCCCAGCGCTGCGCTTCCACCGTGCGGTGGGTGAGCAGCAGAGAGAAGACGATGACCGAGGCGAAGAACACCAACGACTGCACGTCCATCACGCCCTTGAGCATGTTCTGCAGCTGCGAGTCGAAGGACAGGTACGACAGCACCGAGCGCAGGGGCTCCTCCACCGACTGCGCCACGCCGGTCAGCAGCATCCACGGCAGCAGCACGGAGAAGGTGAGGAACGCCGCCAGCATCTGGCTCTCCGTCAGCGCGGAGATGAACAGGCCCACCGCCATGCAGGTGGCGCCCCACACCAGCAGCCCGCCGTAGCCCAGCAGCACCGTGGACCACTCCAGCGCGGTGCCGGACTCGGCGCGGCCGAACGCGGCCAGCAGCAGCGGGAAGACGATGGTGAGCCCCAGCGTGGCGGAGATGACGCCCAGGCCTCCCAGGTACTTGCCCAGCACGATTTCGATGGGCCGAACCGGCGCCGTCATCAGCAGTTCGAAGGTCTTGTTGCGCTTCTCCTCCGCGAACAGCCGCATGGAGAGGAAGGGCGCCACGAAGAGGGTGATGATGAGGATGGTGCCCCACAACTGCACCACCACCCCGTCCGTGAGGTTGCGGTACACGCCGAAGTCCGGCGGCATCTGCTCCCAGCCCATGAGGCGGGCCATGTCCTGCACCTGCTTGAACTTCTGCAGCAGGTCCACGAAGAAGAAGGACGACAGCGCCACCATCGCCGTGAAGACCGCGTAGGCCCACGGGGTGGTGAAGTAGATGGACAGCTCCTTGCGGGCAATCGCCAGGGCGGTGCGCATGGACGGTTCCTCGGGCCGCTCAGGCGGCGGTCAGCTTGATGAAGATCTCTTCCAGCGACACGGTCTCCGCCTGGCCGTGCAGGCTGGCCAGCTTGCGGATCTCGTCGTAGGCGACGATCTTCCCCTGGTTGATGATGAGCACCTTCTCGCACGTCATCGTCACCTCCGGGAGGATGTGCGTGGAGAGGATGACGGTGTGCTTGCCCGCCAGGCTCTTGATGAGGGCGCGGACCTCGGCGCGCTGCGTGGGGTCCAGTCCCTCCGTGGGCTCGTCGAGGATGAGCACCGGAGGCGAGCCGAGCAGCGCCTGGGCGATGCCGACGCGCTGCTTGTAGCCCTTGGAGAGGTTCTGGATGACGCGGTCCAACACGTGCGTCACGCCGGTGAGGCCGGCCACCCGCTCCACCTCGGCCTTGAGGCCGCGGCCCGGCAGCCCCTTCAGCGAGGCGACGAACTTGAGGTACCCCCGCACCGTCATCTCCGGGTAGAGCGGGGGTGTCTCCGGGAGGTAGCCGATGCGCCGCTTCACCTCCAGCGGCTGCTCGAAGACGTCGAAGCCCCCCACCCGGGCCGTGCCCGACGACGGCGGCAGGAACCCGGTGAGGATCTTCATGGTGGTGGACTTGCCCGCGCCGTTGGGCCCGAGGAAGCCGAGAATCTCACCCTCTTCGACACTGAAGGTGAGGTCCTCCACGGCCACCCGGTCCCGGTAGCGCTTGGTGAGGTGCTGCACCTCGATCATCGGCATGGGAAGGCTCCCGTGAAGAAGCGATCAACCAAGGGCCGCTGGCCGCTGAGCGTGATCGCCTGACGGCCTCGGAAAAGGCGAGCGAATATAGAAGCCGACTTCGGGCTGTCAAGGCGCCCCCCAGGTGGGCAAGCGGCTCTTTCCAGGTTGGCCGGAGTCCTGCATGAACGGCTCCCCGTGCGGCTTTTCGGACACGCCGAACAGGGGTAGTGGGGCGTTCATGCCAATCGTGGTCCAGAAGTACGGCGGCTCCTCGGTCGCCGACGTGGAGAAGATCCGCCGGGTGGCCGGGCGCGTGAAGGACAAGCGCGACGCGGGCTACCAGGTGGTGGTGGTGGTGAGCGCCATGGGCGACACCACGGACGAGCTGCTGTCGCTGGCCAAGAGCGTGTCGGCGGACCCGCCCCGGCGCGAGCTGGACATGCTGCTGACGTGTGGGGAGCGCATCTCCATGGCCCTGCTGTCCATGGCGCTCCAGGAGATGGGGGTGCCGGCCATCAGCTTCACCGGCAGTCAGAGCGGCATCATCACCAACGACGCCCACGCGCAGGCCCGCATCGTGGAGGTGCGGCCCTACCGCATCCACGACGAGCTGGCCCGGGGGAAGGTGGTCATCGTCGCGGGCTACCAGGGAGTCTCCTACAAGAAGGAGGTCACCACGCTGGGCCGCGGCGGCTCGGACACCACGGCGGTGGCGCTGGCGGCGGCGCTGGACGCGGAGGCCTGTGAAATCTACTCCGACGTGGACGGCGTCTTCAGCGCGGACCCGAGGGTGGTGCCGGACGCGCGCAAGCTGGAGTCGCTCAGCTACGACGAGATGCAGGAGCTGGCGAGCGCGGGCGCCAAGGTGCTCAACGCCCAGGCGGTGGAGTGGGCCAAGGCGCGGGGCATCGCCATCCTCGCCCGCACGGCGCACGGGCAGGGGAGCGGCACGGTGGTGCAGGAGCTGTCCGGCCCCGCGGACCACCGGGTGAAGGGCGTCACGGCCGAGCCGGAGATGGCGGTGCTGTCCGCCGGCGAGCAGGTGCGGTTGGCGGAGCTGCTGGAGTTCCTGGATGCGCGCGGGGTGCGAGGCCGGACGCTGGGCTTCGACGGGCCGGCGGGTGGCGCGAAGCACACCGCCATCGCCGTGCCGCTGGCGGACATCCACGGGCCGGAGGCGCTGCGCAGGGACCTGGCCACGCGCTTCGGCGACACGGTGACGTGGCGGGAGGACCTGGGCACCGTCACCTGCGTGGGCGTGGGGCTGAACGCGGACTGGGCGCCGCTGCGGCGCGCGCTGGCGGCGGCGGAGGAACTGGGGGCGCGGGTGCACGCCGTCCACACCTCGCCGCTGCAGCTCACGCTGCTGGTGGACAAGGCCCACCTCAAGCCGCTGACCGCGAGGGTGCACCGGGAGTTGCTCGGGGGGTAGGCGGCTTCCCACGCTGGAGACTCGCCGGGGTGGAGTGTTGAACCGCGCCCGCCCGGGTTGGCACGGCGCTTCCCTCACCGGGGTTCGTGCCTACCCTCCGCGCCTGAATACCGTGGCGTGGAGGGTGGGATGGCACGGGGAAGCCGGTGGGGGATGGTGGCGTGTGGGCTGGCCCTCCTGTTCGCATGGGGCGGCTGTGAGGAGTCGTCGCCCGAGCGCCCGGACATGGGGGACCGGCACGACACGCCGCCCCTGAACGACGGACATGACGGCGGGTTCCACCCCGGCATCGTGGACGGGGGAACGGATGGCGGAGAGGGTGGGCCGGGCACCGGCCCGGGGGAGCCGGACGCCGGGCCCGGGCAGCCGGCGCGGGACGCGGACGCGGTGCGCAGGGAGAACCAGCGCCCGGGGACGACGGCGTGGCGCATCAACCGGGACGTGGGCGACCGGGTCGCCAACAACCGTGAGGTGGAGGGCTACGCGCTCGAGGCCACGGTGAAGCAGGGCGGCACGCTGCGCCTGGCCGTGTCCGTCTCCGAGGCGAAGACCTTCCGCTGGTTCGTGTACCGGCTGGGGTACTACGGCGGCGCGGGAGGCCGCGAGGTGGCGCGCGGCGGCCCGGTGAAGGGCGTGAAGCAGGCGGCCTGCCCGGCGGATCCGGCCACCGGCGTGGTGGCCTGTGCCTGGGCGCCCGTCGTGGAGATTCCCGTCGAGGACGACTGGGTGCGCGGCGTGTACGTGGTGAAGCTGGTGCGCGAGGACCGCTACCAGCGCTACGTGCCCTTCTTCGTGCGCGACGCCAACCCGCGCGCGGAGGTGGCGGTGCTGATACCCACCGCGACGTGGGCCGCCTACAACACCTGGGGCGGCACCAGCCTCTACGACGACAAGGACGGGGTGATGAAGCCGCACGGCGTCGGCCGCGCCTTCCAGTCGTCGTACGACCGGCCGTACCACCGAGGGCAGGGCACCGGGCACCTGCTGGAGGATGACCTGAGCCTCGTGCAATGGGTGGAGGCGCAGGGCCTGGATGTGGGCTACTTCACCGACGAGGACTTCGACGCGAGCTACGACTTCGTGGCCGGGGCGAAGGCGCTCTTCGTCTCCGGGCACGACGAGTACTGGTCCACGCGCAACCGGGACCACGCGGACCGGGCGGTGGCGGAAGGGCGCTCGCTCCTCAACCTGGGCGCGAACAACGCCTACTGGCACGTGAGGATGGACCCGGCGGCGGACGGGCGGCCGCGCCGCATCGTCACCTGCTACAAGGGCCACGCGAATGATCCGCACAAGGACTCGCGGCGGACGGTGAAGTTCCGCGAGGGCCCGGTGGGCCGGCCGGAGAACGCGCTCTTCGGCGTTCAGTTCTCCAGCCGCTGGCATCAGTTCGGCTTCCCCATGGTCATCACCCACCCCGCTCACTGGGCGCTGGCGGGCACGGGGCTGAAGTCCGGTGACACGCTGTGGAGGGCCAACGGGTACGAGCTGGACCAGCTCGTCGACAACGGCCGCACGCCGCCGGGCGTGGACGTGCTGGCGGAGTCTCCGGGCCTGTCCCTGCAAGGGGCCTTCGGCTTCGGGCACATGGTGCTGCGCAAGCAGGGGAGCGCGTATGTCTTCTCCGCGGGCGGCGTCGACTTCGTGCGCACGCTGGCCTCCGAGGACATGGCGGACCCTCGCGCCGCGCGCATCGTGGCCAACATCCTCTACAAGGCGCTGGGCCGGCCGGTGCCGGAGGGGCTGGTGGAGTTCCAGCGCAAGGGCGTGGCGCACGCGCAGGGGCCGTTCTCTCCCGACGTCCGGACGGTGGCGGGGCGGCCCGGGCAGCGGCCTCGCGCGGGGGCCACGGTGGCGGCGGACGCGCTCGGCGCGCCGGTGGCGGTGGCGGTGCTGCCGGACGGCGGGTGGGCCGTGGCGGACGCGCAGGCCAACGCGGTGAAGAAGGTGTCGCCGGGCGGCGCCGTGCGGACGGTGCTAACGCGGCTCAATGGGCCCATGGGCATCGCCGCGGACGCCGCGGGCAACGTCTACGTGGCGGACACGGACGCGCACGTCATCCGCCGCATCTCCGGGGACGGGACGGCGGAGGTGTTCGCCGGCACGGCGCCGGGCATGCGGGACGGGCTGGCGAGGGACGCGGCCTTCAACCAGCCCGCGGGCCTGACGCTCACGCCGGACGGCACCGCGCTGCTGGTGGCGGACATGAACAACGGGGTGATTCGCCGCATCGACCTGGTGGCGCCGGGCAACCCGGTGACGACGCTTCAAGGGGACTGGATGTACCGGCCGTCCGCGGTGGCGGTGTCCGCGGACGGGGGCACCCTGTTCGTGGTGGAGACGGGCATGACGCGCGTGCTGCGCATCCGGGACGGCGTCACCTCCGTGGTGGCCGGCACCCACATTCCGGGCTTCCAGGACGGCAGGCCAGAAGCGGCGCTGTTCCTGCCGTACCTGGGCCTGGCGGTGCTGAAGGACGGCTCGCTGGCCGTGTCGGACCCGGGCAACTACCGCGTGCGGCGCATCCTCTTCGATGACAGCGGCCACCCGAAGTGGGTGACGACGATGGCCGGCAGTGGGCGCCACGGGCACCGGGATGGGCCGGGGGAGGACGCGGACCTCGTCCTCCCGGCCGGCCTGGCGGTGGGGCCGGATGGCCGCCTCTACGTGGCGGACTCCGGCAACGGGCTGGTGCGCGCCATCACTCCGTGCGGGCAGCGGTAGCGGACGGCGCGGGGCAGCCGGACTCCACCGCCACGTTGGTGGAGTCCCCCCGTGTCCGTGACGTCGTGGAGCAGGCGGCCGCGCCCGCCGGGGTGTAGGCTGGCGGGCCCTGGATGGGTGCCACGCGCCAGCCGGCCGATGGCGATAGCCGACGATGAAGATTCAAGCAAAGGTGCTGTTGTTCACCGCGGCCGCGGTGGGGCTCGTGCTGTTGATGGGATTGGTGCTCATCACCGGCGCCGTCATGGCCCGGCGGACGCGGGACCGCGCCATCGCCGCGGAGGAGCAGGAGCGCATCCTGAGCGACCTGCGCACCGACTCCGCGCTCTACATCCACGCGCTGCTCGATGCCGTCGAGACCCAGCGTGACGCGGTCCCGACTCGGGACGAGGCGCTGGCGCGGGCCGGGGCCCCCTTCCGGCGGCTGCACGAGCTGGCGGCGCGTGAGCAGGAGCGGGGAGGGGAGTCCTCGGTGCTCGAGGCGGGAACCCTGGAGCAACTGGAGACACGGTACCGCCGCTGGTTGGAGGACACGGCCGCTCTCGCGCGGGCCGTGGTTCCCAGCGAGGAGGCGCGGCTGCTCCGGGTCGCGCGACACACGTTCATCCAGGATGTCGAGCCGCTCATCGCGGCGGCCCTGCGAGGTGAGCAGGCCGAGAAGGAGGAGCTCCTGCGAAGCAGCACCCGGGGCTTCCGGGTGGCGCAGGTCATGGGCGTGGGCGTGCCCGTGGTGTCGGTGCTGCTGGTCGGCGGGCTGGCCCTGTCGATGCTCCTGCCCCTCCGGCGCTCGCTGAAGGACTTCCTGACGGGCGCGGAGCGCGTGGGGAAGGGGGACTTCGAGCACATTCTGCCGGAGGAGCGGAAGGACGAGACCGGCGCGATGGCGCGAGCCTTCAACCGCATGGCGCGAGAGCTGCGCGACACCGTGGCGGAGAAGCAGCGGCTGGCCCGCGCGGAGGCGGAGGCGTCCGAGCGCGAGACGCGCCGCTACAACGCGATGCTGGAGTCCACGGTGCGGGAGCGCACGGCGGAGCTGGAGCTGGCCAACACGCGGCTGTCGGAGAGCCTGCGTCAGCTCCAGGCCACGCAGGCGCAGTTCCTGTTCGCGGACCGGCTGGCCTCGGTGGGGCAGCTCGCGGCGGGCGTGGGGCATGAAATCAACAACCCGCTGGCCTTCATCATCAGCAACCTGGAGTTCGTGCGCGAGGAGCTGCTCCGGCAGGAGGGCGTGGAGTCCTCGCTGCGCTCGGAGATGGAGATGGCGCTGACGGAGGCGCGAGAGGGCGCCGAGCGGGTGCGCGTCATCGTCGGCGAGCTGGGCAACCTGGCGCGGCCGGACAGCATGGAGTCCGGGCCGGTGGACCTGGGCGCGGTGGCGCGCGGCGCGGAGAAGATGGCCATGCACCTCATCCGCCCGCGGGCCCGGCTCGTGATGGAGATGGACGAGGCGCCGCCCGTGTATGGCAACGGGGCGCGGCTGTGCCAGGTCCTGCTCAACCTGCTGCTCAACGCGGCGCATGCGATTGAGCCGGGGCAGGTGGAGCGCAACACCATCCGCGTGAGCGCGCGGGCGGAAGGTGTGGGGACGGTGCTGGTGGAGGTGAGTGATACCGGGTGCGGGATTCCGCCGGAGAACCTCGGCCGCATCTTCAACCCGTTCTTCACCACCCGGCCGGTGGGGAAGGGGACGGGGCTGGGGCTCGCGGTGTGCCAGGGCATCGTCGCGTCGCACGGAGGGGAGATATCCGTGGACAGCGTGTTGGGGCAGGGCTCCACGTTCCGCGTGCGCCTGCCGGTGTTCGCCGAGGGCGTGCAGGCGGCGCACTCCCGGGAGCACACCGAGGCGCCCGTGCCAATGGCCCCGGGAGAGCCGTCAGACGCGCCTCGGCGGGAGGCGTCGTAGGCGCGCCCGCGGGGCCTCGGCCGCCCGGCTCACGGAGCGCGGCTGTTCTCGCGGACCCACGCCAGGTACGGCGCGTGGCCGTCGGCGACGTCGACGCGGAGCACCTCGGGCACCTGGTAGGGGTGCAGCTCGACGACGCGGGCGCGCAGCGCCTCGAAGAGGACGTCCTTCGTCTTGAGGATGAGCAGCACCTCGGAGTCGTCGTGGACCTGCCCCTGCCACCGGTAGATGGAGCGCAGTCCGGGGACGATGTTGCCGCACGCGGCGAGCTGCTCCTCCACCAGCGTGCGCGCCAGCTCGGCGGCCTTGTCGGCGGAAGGGGCGGTGACGAGGACGAGGATGACGTCGGTCATGGCCGGAAGGCTCACCGTCCCGTGCCGCGCATCCCGCCCGGCGCGTGGTGCAGGGGCGAGTCCATCTCCTGCCGGGTGCGGCGCCGGTCCGGTGTGTCGCGGGGCAGCTCCACGAAGGTGCACATCTCGCACAGCCGGCTGTAGATGCGCTCACCCACGCGCTCGCGCAGCAACTCCGCCTCGCGGACCGCGTTGCGCGAGTCCTCCGTCGTCCGGTAGCCCGCCGGCGCCGCCGCCCGCATGGCCTTCTTCTCCGGCTCCAGGGAGTAGTTCGTCGCGAACAGCGTGGTGCGGCCCGCGTTGTAGCGGCGGGCAATCAGCTCATCGAGCGTCTCCATCTCGAACGGGCTGCCGCGTCCCTTGCCCAGCTCGTCGATGGCCAGCACCTCCACGTCCGACAGGGGGCCGATGATTTCCCCGCCGCTCTTGCCCTCCTGGAAGCCCCGCCGGATGGTGGCGTACAGCAGCGAAATCTCCACGTACCGGGCCCGCACGCCCACCTCCAGCACGAGGTGCGCCAGCGTGGCCGCCAGCAGGTGCGTCTTGCCCGTCCCCACCGGCCCGCTCAGCACGAAGCCCTTCGCCGGCCCGCCCTTCGCGTCCGTGCCGCCCTTCACGTACTGGTGGGCGAAGTGCATCGCCACGCCGCGGCCCCGGTCCTGCGCCTCGTTGAAGGCCCGGTAGTTGTCGAAGCCCGCGTGGGACACCACGCCGGGAAGCCCCACCTCGTTGAAGAGGGCCACCCGCCGCCGCCGCCGCGTGCACACGCACGGCTCCATGACCTCGTAGCGCCGGGGGCCCATCTTCTGGCTGAACACGCCCTCGCGCTCCACCAGCACATGGCCGCGCCCGCCGCACACGGAGCAGTTCTCCACGCAGACGCACACCCGCGCCTGGGCCTGGTCCCCGCGCCGCTCGAGCACGTAGGTCCGCCCGCCACACACCCCACACGCCTCGCCGTTCTTCGGAGCCATCTCGCGCATCGCCATACCAGAGCCTCCACGCGCTCGTCAGTCCACTGAACAGGCGAGCAGGCGAGCCGCCCTCTCAGACCTCCTTCACGCCCAGCCGACGCCGCACCGCCGCCAGCACCCGGAAGCGCCGCGAAACCCGCCGCGCGCGCGCCGACATCACCTGCTGCTCCGGCCCGGCCCCCCGCGCATCGCGCCACACCGAGCGCCGCTCCGGGAAGGGCAGGGCGCGCAAGAGCGCCAGCAGGGCCCGCGCCTCCTGTTCATCCAGCGCCGCCGGCTCCGAGGGCACCTGGGCCAGCACCGTGACGAAGAGCCGCTGGACTCGGGGCGCGAGCGCCGCGTCCCTCCCCGCCAGGTCCTCCAGCGCCGCGCACAGCCGCGCGTGCCGCGTCTCCTCCCAGGTGCGGGCCTTCTTCCGCTTCGGGTTCGGCTCGGGGGCGCCCGCGCCCGCCGCCAGCTCGCGGTACTTCTTGATTTCCGCCTCCACCTGCCGGCGGCACGCGCGCAGCGAGCGCAGCACCGGCTCCCCGGGCCGCGCGTCCCACAGCGCCTTCTCCGCCGAGCGGGAGATGCCCCGCGCCACCACCTCGAAGGGAACTCCCTCCCGGGCCCAGGTCGTCAAAAGCTCCGTGTCCAACGCGGACAGCATCAGCCCCGCGCCGCGCACCGCGAGGAAGTAGTCCTGCACCAGCTCCTCGAAGCTGGCGCTCTCCGGGAGGAGGCTCATGATCCGACACGCACTCCAGTGCAGGGCAGCCGGGCAGCCGACCGTCCGCTCCCACATACCCGCTGGGTCCGACAAGGCAACTCCGAAACCGCTTTTCTCACAGCACTTCTGGAAGATTTCCGGCGTGCTTTCCGCCCTCGGGGCAGGCGGCCAGTCAGGGTTGACCCGCTGCGCCGGATCCGCGCATAGTGGGCACCCCCGAATGGAAATTCCCGAAGATTCCCGGATACTTGCCGACCAGGCAACCGACCGGGGACGCCGGTCCCCCTCCCCTAGGAAGACCATGCGCCGTTCGCTTCTCGTCTGCCTCATGCTCCTGGCCACGGCCTCCGCCGCCCAGGAGAAGAAAGCCCCGCGCGATGCCGCCCTCGGTCGGAAGTCCGACACCGCGGTGGACAAGTCGCTGGCCGGTGACATCACCCGTGAAAAGAAGAAGGAGGAGGTCGCACCCGCCCTCCAGTACGACCAGTTCCGGCTGGGCGTGGAGCTGCAGGTGGCCTCCAAGCGGCGGGAGCAGATCCAGTCGCTGAAGAAGATCATCTCCCTGTCGCCCGACCCGAAGGAGGTCCCCAGCCTCCTGTTCCGCCTGGGCGAGTTCTACTGGGAGGAGTCGAAGTTCTACTTCTTCGAGGCCAACCGGAAGGACGACGAGCTCATCAAGGCGATGAACCGCAATGACGCCATGGGCCAGCAGCGCGCCAAGGCGGAGAAGGCGGAGCTCAGCGCGAAGCAGAAGGAGTACGGCAAGCTCGCGGTGGAGCAGTACACGAAGATCGTCCAGGAGCACCCGAAGTTCGAGCGCACCGACGAGGTGCTCTTCTTCCTCGGCCAGTACCTCATGGAGGAGGGCCAGGACCGCAAGGCGCTGGTCGCCTACAAGCGGCTGGTGGAGAAGTACCCCCAGTCCAAGTACATCCCCGACGCCTACCTGGCCTTCGGCGAGTACTACTTCAACAACTCCAAGGGCAAGCGCCCGGAGCTGGAGAAGGCGCTGGCCGCGTACAAGAAGGCCGCCGAGTTCCCCGAGAGTCAGGTGTACGCCTTCGCCCTCTACAAGCAGGGCTGGTGCCACTACAACATGGGGGACTACGAGGCCGCGAAGGACAAGTTCAAGACGGTGGTGCTCTACGGCGAGCTGGCCGGCGCCAACGCGGTGGAGAAGGACGGCGGCAAGAGCGGCAAGAGCTCGCTGGTGCGCGAGGCGCGCACCGACTACGTGCGCGCGTATGCCCACCAGGGTGACGTGGCGCAGGCCCGCGCGGACTTCGGCAAGGTGGCCACCAACCCCGACGACCGCTTCACGATGATGAAGCAGCTGGCCAACCTCTACTACGCGGACGGCAAGGACCGCGAGGCGGCCATTACGTACAACGCCCTCATCAAGGAGAAGCCGCTGTCGCCCGAGGCGCCCGGCTTCCAGGGGCGCATCGTCGACTGCATTCTCCGCATGGGCAACAAGGAGCGCACCGTGGCCCAGGTGCGCCGGCTCGTGAAGATCATGAAGGAGGTCGAGGGCTCCGGCGTCATCAAGGACGACAAGGACAAGAAGCTGCTGGCGGAGGCGAAGGAGCTGTCCGAGCGCACGCTGTCCAACCTCGCCGTCACCTGGCACAACGAGGGCAAGAAGACGCGCAACGAGGAGACCTTCAAGTACGCGGACGCCGTGTACAGCGACTACCTCACGCTCTTCCCGGAGAACCCCAAGGCGTATGACCTCCGCTTCTTCTGGGCGGAGCTGCTCAACGACAACCTGCAGAACTTCGAGAAGGCCGCCGCCAACTACACCCTGGTCGTCCTCCAGGACGCCAAGGTGCTGGAGGCCAAGGACGAGAAGGGCAAGCCGAAGCCGGGCAAGCCGGGCAAGTGGCTGCAGAACGCCGCCTACAACGCGGTGCTCGCCTATGACGAAGTGGTGAAGGCCGGCGAGGCCCGCGGTGAGGGCAAGAGCGAGGTGGGCTCGGACATCACCAAGAAGGCCGCGATTCCGGCGCTGAAGAAGTCGCTGCTGGACGCGTGCGAGCGCTACCTCAAGTACGTGCCCAAGGGTGACAAGCGGGTGGAGATCGCCTTCAAGGCGGCCAACATCTACTACCGCCACAACCACTTCGACGAGGCGGTGCTGCGCTTCAGCGAAATCGCGCTGGGCTACCCCGACTACAAGTTCGAGACGGGCGAGCGCGCGTCCGAGATCGCCGCCAACCTCATCCTCGACTCGTACAACCTGCTGCAGGACTACGCGAAGGTGAACGAGTGGGCGCGGCGCTTCTACGCCAACGACAAGCTGGCGGTGGGCAAGTTCCGCGACGACCTGGCCAAGCTCATCGAGCAGTCGTCCTTCAAGCTCGTCAGCCAGCTGGAGGAGAAGAAGGAGTTCCAGAAGGCCGCCGAGGCGTACCTCGCCTTCGTGAAGGACTTCCCGCAGACGGAGCTGGCGGACCTGGCGCTCTACAACGCGTCCGTCGACTACTACAAGGCGAAGCAGCTGGATAAGGCCATCGAGGTCCGCAAGAACCTGTTCGCGCAGTACCCGCGGTCCAAGTACGTGCCGGACTCCATCTACGCCAACGCCGAGGCGCTGGAGGCCATCGGCGACTTCGAGGACGCGGCCAGCACCTACGAGGCCTACGTGCGCGGCTACGAGCGCAGCGTGTCCGAGAAGGGCGCCGGCAAGGCGCGCGGCAAGAAGGGCGCGGACGAGAAGCCCGCGGTGCCGCAGAAGTGGGACGAGTCCAAGGCGCAGGTGGCGCTGTTCAACGCGGCCACCTACCGCGCGGGGCTGGGCCAGACGAAGGCGGCGCTGCGCAACCGCGAGCGCTACCTGGAGCTGTGGCCCCGGGCGAAGGACGCGGATGAGATCCGCATGTCCATCATCGACCTGACGGGCAAGAGCGGCGCCGCGATGCGCGCCATCAAGATGCTGGAGGAGTACGAGCGCGACAACATGCGCTCGGCCAGCAAGTTCCTCACGGCGGAAGGGCGCATCGTCGACCTGTACAAGAAGATGGGCAAGTCGCGCGACGTGTCGCGCATGTACAAGCGCATCTTCGAGCACTTCGACCAGCTCCCCCGCCGCGTGCAGACGACGCTGGAGAAGCCGGCGCTGGCCACCTCCGCGCAGGCGCAGTTCCTGGCGGTGGAGCTGGACTGGGCGGAGTACAAGCGCCTGAAGCTGTACTGGGGCGCGCCGCCGTCGCCGGACCGCTTCCGCGCCAGCATCCAGGACAAGAGCCGCGCGCTGCAGGTGGTGGAGAAGAAGTACGTGCAGACGGTGGCCCTGGGCGCGCCCGAGCCGGCCATCTGCGCGCTGCACCGCATCGGCCTGGCGTATGACCACTTCGCCGACCGCATCGTCAACGCGCCCATGCCGCGCGGCCTGGACGAGGAGTCGCAGCAGGCGCTGCGCGACGAGTTCGCCAACCAGGCCCAGCCGCTCAAGGACAAGGCGACCGAGGCGTTCACCGCCACGGTGGCCAAGAGCCGCGAGCTGGACGTGTACAACGACTGCGCCGCGGAGAGCCTGAAGCTGCTGCGCACCACGTACGCGCCGGACCGCTTCCCCGACATGCCCGAGGAGAAGGTGGCGCTGAAGGGCCGCGAGCAGATCATCGGCGGAGACGTGCTGGCCGCCATCCAGGACGTGCCCCCGCCGGCGCCCAAGGCCGTGGCCGAAGCCCAGCAGGCGAAGTCTGAGGCGTTGAAGGAGGACCTCGCGGACCTCACGCAGCAGCTCCGCTCGCAGACCGAGACCCAGGTGGATTCCAAGCCCGCCGCCTCCAAGGACGGCACCGCGCCCGCGACGAAGCAGGGCGGGGCTGACGAGGAGCCGGAGGACTTCCTCTAATGAACCGGACGACGACCCGTACCATGCGCCTGTTCCCCCTTCTGGCGGCTGTCTCCCTGGCCGCCGCCGGCTGCTCCGGCTCCAAGGCCACCGGCCCCACCGGCCCGAAGACGGGCACGACCCAGACGACCGGCAAGGAGCCGGCGCCGCCGCCCATCTCCAACACGGCCAAGGCCCGCTTCGAGGACGCCCTGAAGGCGTTCGACACGCAGAAGAAGGCCAAGGCCTTCGACTACCCGTCGCTCGAGCGCAAGTTCAAGCTGGCGCTGGAGTCGGACGCCAACCTGGCCGAGGCCGACTACAACCTCGGTGTCATCGCCGAGCGCCAGGGCAAGCTCGACGAGGCCCGCGCGCACTACAAGACGGCGCTGTCCAAGAAGCCCTCGCTGCGCCAGGCGTCGGAGAACCTGGCCGTCATGGAGCAGAACGCGGGCAACGTGGCCGGCGCGGTGGCCCTGTACCAGGACGTGCTGCAGCGCTACCCGGATGACGCCCAGTCCCGCGCGCGCCTGGCGGAGATCTACCGGCAGACCGGAGACCACGACAAGGCGATGGAGTTCGCCCGGGGCGCGCTGATGCGGGATCCGAACTCCACCACCGCGCTGAAGGTGATGATCCGCACCTACCTGGACCGCAAGCAGCTCGCCATGGCGAAGCTGGTGGCGCTGCGCGGCGTGAAGCTGGACGGGGCGGACCCGGAGCTGCACCACGCCGTGGGCCTCATCCTCATGAAGGAAGGGGACAAGGACGAGGCGCGGCTGTCCTTCAAGAAGGCGCTGGAGGTGCGTGACGACTACGTGCCCTCGCACGTGGAGCTGGCGCAGCTGGCGCTGGAGTCCGAGGACTTCCCCGAGGCCGAGGAGCACCTGCGCCGCATCCTCCAGGCGGACGGGAAGAACGCCGCCGCCCACCTCAACCTGGGCATCGCGTACAAGGGCCAGGGCCAGTTCGACAAGGCCATGCAGGAGTACGACGAGGCGGAGAAGCTCAACCCCGAGCTGGCCGCCGTGAATCTCAACCGCGCCGTCATCCTCCACAAGGTGAAGGACGCGCCCGAGCGCGCCGTGGAGCTGTACAAGAAGTACATCGCCCAGGCCGGCGGGGACGTGGCCCTGTCCGCCGAGTCTCCCGTCTTCAACCTGCTGCGCGAGGCCGAGGCCATCGTCAACGCCAAGCGCGAGGCGAAGGCCGCCGAGGAGCAGGCGAAGCAGATGGAGGAGCTGCAGAAGAAGCAGCAGTCGCAGATGCAGGCCGCGGAGAAGCAGCAGCCCTCGGCTCCGCAGCCCGCGGGCGCCGTGGCTCCGGCTTCCGCGTCCGGCGCGGCCCCGCAGGCCACTCCGGCGGCGGGCTCGGCGACTCCGGCTCCCGCCCCGGCGGCTCCGGCGGGTGGCGCTCCTGAAAAGAAGAATGCAGCTCCGGCGGATCCTACGGAACCGGAAGACGACCTGCTGTGAAACGTGCGACGTCCCCGGGTGCCTTCGCTGTAGCGGGGCCTCGGGGGATGATGCGAACCTGGAGCATCCCCTTTAATGGGGGATGCGGTGTGGCACGGGCCCGGCGGGGCCCTCGCGGGAGGCAGTGATGCGGAAGGCTCTGATGCTGTGTGCGGTGCTCGCGGTGGCCCCGGCCTTCGCCCAGGACGACGGCGACAAGCCCTCGTCGGGTGGGGGAGGGGAGGGCAATGTGCGCTACTCCAAGACCACCAACATCGACTTCGAGGATGACACCATCGAGGGTGACCTCACGAAGCCGGACGGCGAGTACATCGAAGCCCGCGACAAGGTGAAGCACTCGAACCTCATCCGCATCCGCGAGGACTTCGAGGACAAGGTGATGCAGTCCGTGGGGGAGCTGTAGCCGGCGCCTGTCGCAAAGGCGGGAACCCGCCGGCGCGAGCGTTGTCTGTAGCCACCACCCACCCTACGTAGGAGCCCTCATGGCCGTTCCTCTGACACTCAAGGTCTTCAAGGGCGACTCGCTGGTCGCCTCCAAGGACTACGAGCGCGACATCATCAAGATTGGCCGTCTGTCTTCCGCGCACCTGTGCCTGGAAGACGAGAAGGTCAGCCGAATCCACTCCGTCATCGAGGTGGCCAGCGATGGCTCCATGTCCATCATCGACATGGGCAGCGTCGAGGGCACGTACGTCAACGGCAAGCGGGTCAACAAGGGCCAGCTGAGCTTTGGCGACGAGATCCGCGTGGGTGGCACCACCATCCGCCTGGAGAACCCGGCCGCGGTGGCCGCCGCCAACCTGGCCGTCGCCGCGGCGAGCACCGACGAGACGACGGAGAAGAACCCCGTCCTGGCCACCCCGGCGCCCGCCGCGGGGCTGGCGCAGGCCGCGGGGGCCGTGGCGCCCCAGGCCGCCGTCTCGGGCGCGCTGGACGCGTCGTTCGCCGCCACGCAGCAGAACGTGGTGGTGCCCGCCGCGGAGCCGGCCCCGGCCGCCGAGGCCCCGGCCGCGCCGGTGGAGGCCGCTCCGCGCGTGCGCACCGTGCGCAGGACGAAGTCCAACGGCCCGCTGGGCGTGGGGCTGCGCTTCGCATGGGGAGACCAGCGCGTGGGCGAGTTCTTCCTGCCTCCGGGCGAGAAGCGCGCGTTCACCGTGGGCAGCGCCGCGGGCGTGGACTTCATCATGGGCGACTCCAAGCTGGGCGCCCCGAAGTTCGAGGTGCTGCGCTCGGACGGCCAGTCCTTCTCCGTGCGCTTCACGGGCAAGATGAAGGGCGAGCTCACCCGGAAGGGCGAGACGAAGGACCTCAAGGAGGTCATCGAGTCCGGCAAGGCCTCCCACGAGGGCGACGCGTACACGCTGACGCTGGACGCGGACGACTTCTTCTGGGTGGACCTGGGCGGCGTCACCCTGGAGGTGGCCTTCCAGTCCGTGCCCAAGCGCGTGGTGGTGCCGCTGGGCGAGTCGCTGGACTACACGGCGCTCAACATCTTCCTGGTGATGTTCTTCGTGGCCACCGCGTTCGTCATCACCGCGCTCAACCGCACCGGCGAGGGTGACGAGTACGCGGATGAGCTGTCCGCCGACAGCGCCCGCATCGCCAAGCTCATCATCAAGCCGCCCGAGGTGCAGAAGAACAAGTTCCTCGAGCGCCTCAACCAGCAGAAGGAAAAGAAGCAGAGCGGCGAGATGGCGGCGAAGAGCCGCGGCGACGAAGGGCAGATGGGCAAGAAGGACGCGCCCAAGACGAACAACCGCACCGCGCCCAAGGGCGACCCGAACAAGAAGGACGAGGCCCGCGCGCTGACGGCCAAGATTTTCGGCGGCGGCAAGGGCGGCATCTCCACCGTGTTCGGCAAGAGCGGCCTGGGCGGCGACCTGAAGAGCGCCATGGGCAACATGTTCGGCGCCAAGGCGGGTGACTCCGGCGGCTTCGGCGGCCTGGGCCTGCGCGGCTCCGGCGGCGGTGGCGGCGGCACGGGTGACACCATCGGCATCGGCGGCATCGGCACCAAGGGCCGCGGTGGCGGCACCGGCACCTACGGCAGCGGCGTGGGCGTGCTCGGCGGCAAGCAGAGCGTCGACGTCGGCATCACCTCGTCCGATCCGGAGGTCATGGGCTCGCTGGACAAGGAGCTCATCCGCAAGGTCATCCAGATGAACCGCGGGCAGATTCGCTACTGCTACGAGAGCCTGCTCAACCGCTACCCGAAGCTGGGCGGCAAGGTGGCGGTGAAATTCGTCATCACCGCCACGGGCTCGGTGGCGTCGTCCTCGGTGGCCCAGTCCACCGCGGGCAACGCGGAGCTGGAGACGTGCGTGGCGGGCCGCGTGCGTACCTGGAAGTTCCCCGAGCCCAAGGGTGGTGGCGTGGTCGTCGTCACCTACCCGTTCATCTTCAAGCAGGCCGGCGAGTAGCGCCGGGCTGTCTGATTGTTCAGCGGGCGGCCCCGCGAATGGGGCTGCCCGCGCCGTTTCCACCGGCTCCCGTCCCCCACGTGGGCCGCGCCAACCTCAGGACCGCATGAAAGCCCTCGCCCCCTTCGCCCTGTGCGCCGCGTTCGTCCTCCCCCTGGCCGCGAGCGCCCAGCAGCCCACCCCCGCCAACGGGGACCGCCCCGCCGTCACCTTCGACGAAATCGAGCGTGGCGTGTACTTCGCGGTGCTGGGTGGCCCGCTGTTCCTCACCAACCCGCCGGCCCCCGAGGGCACGCCGCGGCCCTTCTCCTCGGGGCCCATGGCTCAGGTCGAGGTGGGTGTCGACCTGGGGGAGAGCCTCTCGCTGGGCGTGTTCATCATGGGCTCCAGCATCCGGACGAGCGCCGAGTACGTGGGCAACTCGGGCGGCGCGGTGTCCGGCGACTTCTCGTCGATGGCCACCGGCGCGGTGCTGCGCGCGCGCCTGCTGGGCCTGGCGGACAGCCAGGAAGTGAAGCGCACGTGGTTCTACCTCCGCGGTGGCGCGGGTTATGCGATGTTCTCGCCGAAGCGTCTCCTCCCCGAGTCCGACATTCTTGTGTTTGCCGGGCCCGGAGTGGAGTACTACACAAGGCTGCGCCACTTTTCCGTGGGGCTCGAGGTGACGGGGAACTACCTCGTTTCCGGGGGCACCTTCGGGTTCGCCGTGGCGCCGAACATTCGCTACGCGTTCTAGCGGGAGAAAGACGTGCCTCAGGAGAATGGAAGCGGTGGGCCGCGCCCCGGTGGGCGTGGCCGTGACGGGGGTGCGCCGGGTCAGGGCCCTCGTCGTGAAGGTCCGGGAGGCGGTGGTTTCGGGGGTGGAGGCTTTGGCGGCCGGGGTGGCCCTGGTGGCCCGGGTGGAAGAGATGGCGGCCGTGGCCGCGGCGAGGGCCGTGGCCGGAGAGACCGTGACGAGGGGCCCGTCGGCCCCGGCCAGCGTGTCATCGCCGAGTTGAGCACGCTGGAGAAGGCCCTCTCCAAGACGGACTTCACGGCGGAGAAGGGGCCCCTGCAGGCCATCGTCCGCTCGCTGCGGCCCATGCGCCTCAAGTCCCTGGAGGACCTGGACCTCAACACGCGTGGCCGCCTCATCACCACGCTGCTGCGCGTACAGCGGCAGCCCAAGCCGCCCGCGCCGGAAGCTCCGGCCGCTCCGGCGGAGGCTGCTGCTCCGGCGGAGGCTCCCACGGAGGCCGCGGCCGAGGCCGCCGCTCCCGCCGAGGGTGCGGCTCCGGCGGAGGCTCCCGCCGAGGGTGCCGCTCCCGCGGAAGGCGCGGCTCCCGCGGCTCCGGCCGTGGACCCGGCGAAGGAGAAGTTCGACGCCTGGACGGACGTGATGTTCCTGGTGGGCCAGGCCTGGCGCGCGGCGGGAGACAGCGAGCGCGCCGAGGCGGCCTTCACCGCCAGCGGCCGCCAGCCGGGCGCGGAGCCCGAGGAGGCCGCGGCGCCTCCGGCCGAGGCGCGCCGTGAGCGCGGCGAGCGTCCCGAGCGGGGCGAGCGCCGTGAACGGGGAGAGCGTCGCGAGCGCGGCGAGCGTCCCGAGCGGGGGGAGCGCCGTGAGCGCGGCGAGCGTCCCGAGCGCGGTCCCCGTCCCGAGCGAGGCGAGCGCGGCCCCCGTCCCGAGCGGGGCGAGCGCCCGCTGCCCGAGCTGACCGGCACCTGGGAGGAGCAGGCGAAGCAGCTCGAGGGCATGGGCCGCACGCGTGACGCGGGCCGGCTGCACGAGCGCAACAACAGCTTCGCGGAGGCCGCGCGCCTGTTCGAGGCGGGCGGGGACCACAAGAGCGCCCTGCGCAACGCCCTGGCCGCTGGCGACAACGACGCGGCGCGCCGGCTGGTGGGCACGCTGCCCCCGGACCAGCTCGCTCCCACGCTGGAGAAGGCCGGCGCCTACGAGCTCCTCATGGAGCACTACGTGGGCAAGGGCGACTTCGAGAACGTGGCCCGGCTGTACGAGCGCGCGCGCCAGTTCGACCAGGCGGCGCTCGCCTACGAGCGGGCCGGCAAGCTCACCCTGGCACGCAAGTCGTACGAGCGCTCCCGGGACATGGCCAGCGCCAACCGCATCCGCGGGCTGGAGGTGAAGAGCCTGGTGGAGCGCGGTGACAGGCTCGGTGCCGCCACCCTGCTGGTGGCGGTGGGCCAGCGCCGCGAGGCGGTGGAGGTGCTCAGCCCCCTGCCGCCGCCCAAGGCCTTCCACTTCATGCAGCGGCTGAAGCTGGATGACGAGGCGAAGGAGCTGGCCCAGCGCGAGCTGGCCCGCGCCGAGGCGGAGCAGAAGCCGGCGGGCCGTGCCCGGTGGCTGGAGCTGCTCGGCGACATCGCCGCGGCCGCCGAGGCCTGGGAGGGCGCCGGCCGCAAGGACAAGGCGCTCCCGCTGCACGAGAAGCTCGGCAACACGGCGCGCGCCGCCCAGCTCGCGGAGGAGCTGCAGCAGCGTGAGAAGGCCATCGCCCTCTACACCCAGCTCGGCGACAACGCCGGCCTGGAGCGGGCGAAGGCCCTGCCCGAGGCTCCCGCCGTGGCCCCGGCCCCCGCCGAAGCGGAGGGGGGCGAGGGCGGTGAGGGAAGCGAAGGTGGCGAGGCGCCGCCGGCAGCTCCCTCGGCCGAGTAGCAAGAAAGCCAATAAATCCCGCCGCTTGGCGGGTTTTGCATGATTGCTCGGGGGCGCTTGCGACCGGTAGAGTTCCGGCCGCTGGCGCCCCCGCTGCATTCCATTCCCATTCCGAGGCCCGCCAACTCCATGCAACAGCCCACGCCCCCGCGTCCCACGCTGCGCGTGTCCGATGACCGGACCTTCGTCGAAGCCGAAGCCGCCCTCGAGAAGGCCGGCCGAGTAGAGGAGCTGATCCGCCTCTACGAGGGGCGCTCTCGTGACGTCCCCGCCGACGAGGCCGTGCGCGTGTTGTGCCGCGCGGCGGAGCTGGCCCACGAGCGCCAGCGCAACGCGCCTCGCGCCGAGGAGCTGCTCAAGCGTGCGCTGCTGATTGGCAAGGACCCGCTGCCGGCGCTGCGCGGCCTCAAGCGGCTGCACGAGTCGCGGCAGGACGCGGCCTCGCTGGCGGACGTGCTGGAGCGGCTGGGCGCCGCCACACAGGGCGAGGAGGGCGCGGGCCACTACCTCAAGGCGGCGGACCTCTACGAGCAGAAGCTCTTCCGCCGCGACAGGGCGGTGCTGTGCCTGCAGCGCGCGGCGCGGGCGAAGCCGGACCGGGCCCTCTTCCGGCGCGTGCGGCAGCTCCTGCTGTCCGAGCAGCTCTTCCAGCCGGCCTTCGAGGCGCTGGAGCGCGAGCGCGAGGCGCTGGGCGACGCGGGCATGGCCGAGGAGTACGCGGCCCTCTCCGAGCGGCTGGTGGACGACCCCACCGAGCACGCGCTCGCGAACAAGGTGCTGGAGGTGGCGCGCGCGCTGGAGCCGCAGAATGCGCGCGTGGAGAAGGCGACGCGGGCGCTGCAGCGCTTCGAGCAGACGTGGCGCGACCGCGTGCGGATGCTGCGCAGCATGTCGCTGGAGGAGCGCGACCGGAAGAGCGCGGCGCGGCTGTCGCTGCTCGTGGCGAAGCTGTTCGCCTGGTACGACCCGGGCGCGGCCGGCAAGGTGAAGGAGGCGCTGGACCGCTGCTTCCTGCTGTGGCCGGGCATGCCGGAGGGCCTCGCGCTCATCGAGAAGATGGCCGAGCGCGCCGGCGGCGACTTCGCCCCGGCGATTGCGCAGATTGAGGCGATGGCGGGCGAGGTGAAGGACCGCGCCGCGCAGGTGGACCTGTGGCTGCGCGTGGGCACGCTGCGGCTGGGCAGGCTCAACGACGGTGACGGCGCGCTGGCCGCCTTCGAGAAGGCGGTGGCGGCGGACGCGTCCCGCGCGGACGCGGCGAGCCTCACCGCGGAGCTGCTGCTGGAGAGGGGCCGCGCCGCGGACGCGGTGGCGGTGCTGGAGCGCTACCTGGGCACGCTGAAGGACAAGGCGGCGCAGGCGGCCATGCGGCTGCGTCTGGCGGAGCTGTGCCTGACGCAGCTCAAGGACTCGGAGGCGGCGCGCGCGCACCTGGAGGCGGCGCTGAAGCTGGACTCCACCCAGGCGCTCGCGGCCTTCCAGCTCGCGCGGCTGCTGGCGGAGGACGACGAGCTCGAGGCGGTGGTGCCGCTCCTGGACCTGGCGCTGCTGGCCCCGCGCCCGCGCGCGGAGCGGGTGGCCTTCTGCGAGGCGCTCGCGCTGATGTTCGAGGAGAAGGACGACGCGCGCGGTGCCTTCGAGGTGCTGGCGCGGGCGCTGGAGCTGGACCCGGGCCGGCCGCTGCTGCTCGGCACCGTGGTGGAGCACGCGGAGAAGGCCCAGGCACAGCCCGCCCTGGCCCTGGCGCTGCAGCGCGCGGCGCAGGCGGCCCCGGTGGCGGAGGTGGCGGCGACGCTGTGGCGGCAGCTCGCGCAGCTCCTCCAGGGCCCCCTGGCGGACCCCGTGCGCGCCGAGGCGGCGTGGCGCGAGGTGCTGGCGCGCGTGCCGGGAGACGCGGCGGCGACGGAGGCGGTGAAGTCGCTGCAGGTGGCCGCGGCGCTCGCGGATGACCCGAGGGCCAGGGTCGAGGCGGAGCTGGCCCGGCGCGAGGCGGCCGGCGCCTCGCCCGAGGAGCTGGAGTCGCTGATGCGCCAGTGGGTGCTGCTCGCGCCGGAGGACCCGGTGGCGGTGCAGCGGCTGCAGGCGCTGTGCGTGGCGCTGTCGAAGTTCGACGAGGCTGCGGCGCTGGCCGGCCGGCTGGCGGGGCTCGCGGAGACGCAGCTCGAGCGCAACGAGTGGACGGCGCGGCAGGCCAAGCTGTACGCGGAGCGCCTGGGCCGGCAGCAGGACGCGGCGGACCTGTTCCTGAGCCTGCTGTCGGAGGGTGTCTCCACCGGCGTGGTGGTGGGTGGCCTGGAGCGGCTGGCGTCGGCGGGCGTGCGCACGGTGGAGATTGCCGAGGCGCTGGCGGCCCACTATGGACGGACGGGCGACCATCAGCGGCAGGTGGCGGCGCTCCAGCAGCAGCTCGAGGCCACGACGGACGCGGCCGCGCGCAAGCGCCTCTTCGCGCTGCTGGCCAGCATCCACGAGAAGCAGCTCGCCGACAGCCGCGCCGCCTTCGACGTGCGGATGCGCGCGCTGCGCGAGGACCCGAAGGACGAGAGCGGCCGCGCGGAGGCCCTGCGCCTTGCGAGGGATTTGTCCGCCCACGCCGAGCTGGGCCGCGTGCTGCGCACGCTCGCCTCCGAGCTGGAGGACCCGGCACTGGCGGTGTCGCTGCTCACCGAGGCCGCGGGGCTGGCGGAGGAGGGCGGACTGGCGGCGGAGGCCATTGCCTCGCTGGAGGCGGCGGTGGGCCGCGCGCCGGAGTCGAACGCGGTGCTCCAGCGGCTGGTGAAGCTGTACGGGCGCGCGGGCCGCGCGGCGGATGCGGAGGGCCTCCTGCGCAAGCGCATCCAGGGCTCGCGCGGGCCGGAGCGGCTGGAGCTGCTGCTGCAGCTGGTGGACCTCAACACGGAGCTGGGACGCCCGGCGCAGGCCGCCGAGGCGCTGCAGTCCGCGCTGTCTCACGGCGCCGAGGAGGGCCGGCACCTGCCGCGCCTGGCGGAGCTGTACGAGAAGGCCGGCCGCACGCGCGAGCTGGGCGACACGCTGGCGCGGATGATTGAGCTGGCGGAGTCGGCCGGCGAGGCGGACAAGGTGGCGCGCCTGAAGCTGCGCCGCGCGCAGCTGTTGCAGGGCTCGCAGGACGGCAGCGTGGAGGCGGTGCGCAGCTACGCGGACATCCTCACCCAGCGCCCCACGGACCCGGACGCGCTGGCCGCGCTGGAGGCCATGCTCGCCTCCGGCCCGGCGCGCGAGGCGGCGGCGCGCGTGCTGGTGCCCGCCCTCGAGCGCACCAAGGACCACCGCAAGCTGGTGGCGACGCTGGACGTGCTGGCGGAGGTGGCGAAGGACGACGCGGCGCGGGTGCAGGCGCTGCGGCACGCGGCGCAGGTGCACCTGGCGCACCTTCGGCAGCCGGAGCTGGCCTTCGCGGCCCTGGCGCGCGCCCTGCGGCTGGCGCCCGGTGACGCGGGCCTGCGCTCCACGGCGCGGCAGGCGGCCGAGGACGCGGACGCGCTGGACAGCTACGCGGAAATCCTCGCCGAGCTGGCGGAGGAGGGCGACGTGGGCCCGGCGCGGCTGGCGCTGCTGCGCGAGCTGGCCGAGGTGCAGGAGAAGAAGCTGGACGACAAGGCCGGCGCGGTGAAGGCCCTGCGCTCGCTGCTGGCCCTGGAGCCGGGCAACCTGGACAGCCTGCGCGCCCTGCAGCGCCTGCACCGCGCGGGCGAGGAGTGGGCCGCGCTGGCCGAGGTGCTGGAGAAGCTGGCCGCCGCGACGCCGGAGCCGGCCGAGCAGCTCGTCTTCCTGCGCGAGGCCGCGCTGCTTCACGAGACGCGGCTCACCGACCGTGAGAGCGCCGCCGCCGCGTGGCGCGCCATCGCCGAGCGCGACCCGGCCAACCGGGAGGCCGCCGCCGCGCTGGACCGCCTCTACACGGAGCTGGAGCGGAACGACGACCTGGCCTGGGCGCTGGAGCTGCGCCGCAAGCAGGAGGGACAGAGCCCGCAGGGGCGCGAGGTGTCCTTCCGCCTGGCGGAGCTGAAGCGCACGGAGCTGGACGACCCGAACGCCGCGCTGGGCCTCTACAAGCGCATCCTGGCCGAGGACCCCGGCCACCCGGGTGCCCGCGCCGCGCTGGAGGAGTGGGTGAAGGCGGCCGTGCCCGCGAGCGGCGCCGCGCTGGAGGTGCTGGACCCGGTGCTGGCCCAGGTGGGAGATCACGCCCGCCGCGTGGCCCTGCGCGAGGCGCGCATGGAGTCCGCGCTCACCGTGGAGAAGATCCTCCTCGCGGGTGAGGTGCGCCGCATCTACGAGCGCGACATGAACCAGGCCTCGCTGGCCTTCATGTCGGCGGTGAAGTCCTTCGCCCAGGGGCTGGACCGGGAAGGCGTGCGGCCGGACCTGGAGCGCCTGGCGCGCGAGACGGGCTCACACGAGGTGCTGGCCGAAATCTACGAGACGGCGGCGCTGGAGCTGACGTCCGGGGACCCGGCGGCGCTGGAGCTGCTGCGGCGGTCCGCGGAGCTGCGCGAGTCGCTGGACCAGCCGGAGGAGGCCGCGAGGCTGTGGAAGAACCTGCTGGCGGACGCGCCGCAGGACCGGCAGGCGCTGGAGGCCCTCTCGCGCCTGTACGAGAAGGGGCAGAACGCCAAGAGCCTGTCCGAGGTGTACACGCGGCAGGCGCAGCTCTCCACGGACCCGGCCGAGCGCGTGGGCCTGTTGCTCAAGGCGGGCGAGGCGTATGCCAACGCGGGCGAGGACTCGAAGGCCATCGAGACCTACCGCTCCGCGCTGGCGCTGCGGAAGGTGCCCGAGGGGCTGCTCGCCCTGGAGAAGCTGTACGCGAAGTCTCGGCGCTTCGTGGAGCAGGCGGACGTGCTGGACCAGCTCGCGGACGGCGCGGCGGACGACAACGCGCGCCGGGGCTGGCTGCTCAAGCGCGCGCAGCTGCTCGAGAAGGAAGTGGGCCCCGCCGAGTCGCTGCCGGTGTACCGCCGGCTGCTGGAGCTGGCGCCCGGGGACGGCCAGGTGGTGGCCGGCCTGGAGCGGCTGATGGCGCACGACGGCCCGCGCGTGGAGGCGGCGCGCCTCCTGGAGCCCGTCTACCGCGGCCTCAACGACACGCGGAAGCTGGTGGAGGTGGCGGAGGTGCTGCTGCCCGGCGTGGCGCCGGAGCGGCGGCTGGAGCACCTCCAGGAAATCGCCATGCTGCGCGAGGCGCTGGGCCAGACGTCGCTCGCCTTCGTCGCGCGCCTGCGCGCCTTCAACGAGTTCCCGCAGGAGGCCGCCGTCCGGGACGAGCTGGAGCGGCTCGCGGCGGACTCCGGCTCCTTCGAGGAGGTGGCCGGTGCCTACGAGGACCAGCTCGAGCGCGACCCGCAGGAGCCGCTGGCCGGTGATTTGTGGCGTCGCCTGGCGGCCATCTACGACAACCGCCTCAAGCGCTACGACCTGGCGGTCCGCGCGCTGGAGGAGGTGAGCCGGCGCGACCCGAAGAACAAGACGGTGCTGGAGTCCATCGCCCGCGTCCACCGCCGCACCGGCGCGCACCGCGAGCTGGCGCTGGTCATGCGCCGGCAGGTGGCGGCGGAGGAGAATGCGTCCTCGCAGGTGAACCTGCTCTTCGAGCTGGCCCACCTCGCCGAGGAGACGCTGGCGGACAAGGCCCTGGCGGCGCAGGCGTACCGGGAAATCCTCACCCTGCGGCCGGAGAACGGCAACGCGCTGAAGCTGCTGGGCCGCGTGCTGGCGGAGACGGAGCGCTGGCCGGAGCTGGCGCAGCACATCGAACGCGAAATCCAGCTCGCGGACGCGCGCGGCGCGCTGGAGGAGGCGTCCGACCTGCGGGTGCGCCTGGGCCGGCTGAAGGTGACCCGCCTGGAGGACCCGCGCGGCGCGCTGGAGCTGTACCAGGCGGTGCTGGCGCACAGGGCCGGGCACGCGGGCGCGGTGGGCGCGCTGGAGGAGATGGCGCGCTCGGACAGCCCGCTGCGCGGCGCCGCGGCCAGCGCCCTGGAGCCCATCTTCGCCTCGGTGGGCAACCACCTGAAGCAGGTGGAGATGCTGGAGTCGCGCGCCTCGGCGGAGACGGTGCCACAGGAGCGCGCCGCGCTGCTGCGCCGCATCGCCGAAATCTACTCCGGCTCGCTGGAGAACCCGGAGATGGGCTTCGTGTCCGCCACCCGCGCGCTGCGCGAGCTGCCGGACGACCTGCGCTCGCTGGAGATGTGCGTGGCGCTGGTGGACAAGGCGGAGGCGCCCGAGGAGCTGTCCGCGGTGCTGGCCGAGGTGGCGCCGAAGGCGGGGGATGCGTCCCGCGCAGAGCTGTACCGCGCGCTGGCCCGCATCCAGACGGACCTGGGCGAGCCGGCAGAGGCGCTGGCGTCCTGGAAGCGCGTGCTGGAGCTGCGCCCCACGGACACCGAGGCCCTGGACGGCACGGTGCGGCTGGTGGCCTCGCAGGGCAAGCCCACGGAGCTGCTGGAGGTGCTGCGCCGGCAGCTCGCCGTGGCGGAGGAACCGGCGCGCCGCGCGGCGGTGCTCTTCCAGATGGGCACGCTGCAGGAGGAGCAGCTCAAGGACTCGCTGAGCGCGCTGGCCACCTTCCGCCGCCTGCTGGAGCTGAAGCCGGACGACGTGGCGGCGCTGGAGCGCATGGAGGCGCTCTGCCAGAAGCAGGAGCGCTGGCCCGAGCTGGCGGACGTGCTGGCGAAGCGCATCGCCCTCCTTCCGCCCGAGGAGGGCGTGGAGCTGAAGTTCCGCCTGGCCACCGTGCGCGAGTCCCGGCTGCTGGACCGGACGGGCGCGCTCGCGCTGTACGGCGAGGTGCTGGCGGTGCAGCCCAACCACGCGGGCGCGGTGGGCCGCCTGGAGGCGCTCGTCACCCGCGAGCCGCAGAACCTGCTGGCGGTGGAGACGCTGCTGCGCGCCCTGCGTGCCGCCGGTGACGTGCCGCGCCTGGCGCAGGTCATCGAGACGCGTGTGGGCGTGTCCACCGACGCCTTCGAGCGCAAGGCGCTGCTGGGCGAGCTGGCCACGCTGCGCGAGGCGCAGGGCGAGGCGGAGCTCGCCTTCCTGGCCCTCTTCCGCGCCTTCAAGGAGGACCCCAACGACGGCGAGGTGCGCCGCCGGCTGGAGAACGCCACGGACGCGGCCGACAGCTACGACGAGCTGGTGGCGGCGTACGAGGAGGCGCTGCCGCGCGTGGCCGAGGCCGCGGACGCCGCGCAGGTGTGCCTCAAGCTGGGGCAGCTGCTGGAGACGAAGCTGCGCGACTCCGACCGCGCCGTCTCCTACTACGAGCGCGCGCGCACGCTGCACCCCGCGGTGCAGGACAAGGCGCTGGTGGCGCTGGACCGGCTGTACATGCACCTGGAGGCGTGGCCGGAGCTGGCCGGCATCCTGGAGGCGCTCGTCACGGGGGCCACCGAGCCCGCGGACAAGGTGGGCTACCTCTTCCGCCTGGGGCAGCTCTACCAGGAGCGGCTGGACAGCCCGGACCGGGCGGCCGGGGCGTACGAGGCCATCCTCAAGCTGGAGCCGGCGCACCTCGCGTCCGCGCGGCTGCTGGAGGGCATCTACGAGAGCGCCAACGCGTCCGAGAAGCTCTACGCCATCCTGAAGCTCCAGGCCGACAAGGTCTCCGGCGCCGAGCGCGACCGCGTGCTGGCGAAGATGGCGCAGGTGTCCTCCGAGGGGCTTGCGGACCTGGACCGCTCCATCGAGCTGTACCGCGAGCTGCTGGCGAAGAACTCTCGCAACGAGCAGGCCTTCTCCGCGCTGGAGTCGCTGTACGAGCGCGCCGACCGCCCGAAGGACCTGCGCGAGCTGCTGGAGGGCCGGCTGGCGGCGACGCTGGACCCGCGCGAGGTGGTGCGCCTCAACGAGCGGCTGGGGCGCGTGGTGTACCGCCTGCTGAAGCAGCCGGACGACGCGGTGCCGTACTTCAAGGCCGCGCTGGACCGCGACCCGCGCCACCGGGGCGTGCTGGACAGCCTGCGCGACCTGTATGACGAGACGGGCCAGCGCGAGGAGCTGGTGGGCGTGCTGCGCCGGCTCATCCCGCTGCAGGAGAGCAGTGAGGGCGTGAAGGCGCTGCGCCTGCGGCTGGCCGAGGTGCTGGCCGGCATGGGCCGCCGCGAGGAGGCGCTGGACGCCGCCCGCCGCGCGCTGGAGGTGGAGCCGCACCAGGTGCCGGACCTGGAGCGTGTGTACGCGCTCTTCGAGTCGCTGCGCGCCTGGAACGACGCGGTGCGCGCCCTGGAGCTGAAGGTGCAGGTGCACCTGGCGGCCGAGGAGCGCGAGCAGGCGGTGGCCACGCACTTCGCGGTGGCGGACCTGTGGGTGGGGCAGGGCGGCAAGCCCGAGCTGGCCGCCGGCGCGCTGGAGAAGGTGCTGGAGCTGGACCCGGCCAACCGCACCGCCTACGAGCGCGCGTGCGCGCTGTACAAGACGCACAACGACTGGCGCGCGTACGCCACGGTGATGGACCGCTACATGCCCCACCTCGTGACGAACGAGGAGAAGCTGGCCGCGCTGCGCGAGCTGGCCCGGGTGCAGGAGGAGCGGCTGGGGCAGAAGGACGTGGCCTTCCTCGCGCTGTGCCGCGCGCTGCAGCTCGACGCGTCGGACGACACGCTGCGCGAGGAGGTGGAGCGGCTGGCGGACGAGACGGGCAGCCACGAGGAGCTGGCCGCCGTCTACGAGGAGGTGGCGGACGAGCTGCCTCGCGGCACGCTCGCCGAGCGCCTCTACGCCACGCTCGCGCGCGTGCACGACACGCGGCTGGATGACCCGCAGGCCGCGGAAGGGGCGTTCCGGAAGATTCTCGAGTTCGACCCGACCAACGCCACCGCGCTGGACGGGCTGGCCGCCGTGTTCCAGCGGCGCGGGCGCGACAAGGAGTACGTCGTCGCCCTCGAGCAGAAGCTGGAGGCCGCCGGCTCCATTGAGCAGCGCAAGGGCATCCTCCGCGAGATTGCCCGCGTCTGGGACGAGAAGCTGGAGGACCCGTCGGAGGCCGCCAGCGCGCTGCTGCGCGCGCTGGAGCTGGAGCCGGACGCGGAGACGCTGGGCGTGCTCACCGCGCTGTACCGGCGGCAGCGCTCCTGGCCGGACGTGGCGTCCACGCTGCTGCGCGCGCGTGATCTGGCGGACACCGTCGAGGAGCGCGCCCGCATCCAGGTGGAGGTGGCCGGCGTCTACGAGCGCGACATCGGCGACGACGAGGCCGCGGTGGCCGCCTACCGGCAGGCGCTGGAGTTGGACCCCGTCAACCGCACGGCGCTGGAGGCCCTGGAGCGGCTGCACACGCGGCTGGACCAGCCGGCGGACCTGCTCGCCATCTACGAGCGGATGCTGGAGCTGAGCGAGGACTGGCGCGAGAAGGTCCGCGTCCTCTTCCGCAGCGCCACCATCTGGGAGGACAAGTACCAGAACCCGGCCAACGCGGACGTGTGCGTGGAGGGCGTGCTCTCCATCGACCCGCAGAACGTCCAGGCCATCAAGGCGCTCATCCGCCTGCGCCGGATGCAGGGCCGCTGGGAGGACCTCATCTCCGCCTACGAGCGGCAGCTCTCGCTGGCCGTGAGCCCGCAGGAGCAGGCCGAGCTGTACGTGGACATCGGCAACGTCCAGTACCAGCAGCTCAAGGCGCTGGACAAGGCGGTGAACAGCTACCACGCGGCGCTCGCGGCGGACCCCGCGTGCCGGCCGGCGCTGCACGCGCTGGGCAACCTGTACGAGCGCAGCGGCAACTGGCCCTTCGCGCTGGAGATGCTGGCGAAGGAGGCGGAGCTCGCCGGCCAGACGCCGGACGCGGTGGAGCTGTACTACCGGCTGGGGAAGATCAACGAGGACATGCTGATGGACTCCGGCAGCGCCCGGAGCGCCTACCAGCAGGCCCTCGCCATCGACGCGGGCCACCTGCCCAGCATCCGCGCCCTCAAGGGCATCCAGGAGCAGGAGAAGGACTGGAGCGGCTACGAGCAGACGCTCCTCCAGGAGGCGGAGCAGACGGAGGACCCGGTCGCCAAGGGCCGCGCGCTGCTGGACGTGGCGCGCTACCACGCGGAGACGCGCGAGGACCGGGAGACGGCCACCGGCTACTGGGAGCAGGCCCTCAAGCACATCCCGGACAGCCTGGAGGCCGCGCGCCCCCTGGCGGACGTCTACATCGCACGCGAGGACTGGGCGTCCGGTGAGCGGATGCTGGACATCGTCACGCGGAAGATGGCGGAGAAGGCCATGGCGGAGAAGGACTCCGTCAGCGCCGCGGACCTCTGCCGCCAGCTCTACCGCCTGGGCTACGTGGCGGAGAAGCTGGGCAAGCGCGACAAGGCCCTGAGCTGCTACGAGAAGGCCTACGAGCTGGACGCCACCTACCTGCCCGCGCTGGAGGGCTACGGCAACCTCCTGGTGCAGACGCGCCGCTACGAGGGCGCGCTCAAGGTCTTCCAGACCATCCTCATCCACCACCGCGAGGAGCTGACGGACCTGGAGGTGGTGGAGGTCTACTGGCAGATTGGCGACATCCACGCCGCGCTCGGCCAGGCGGACCGCGCGCAGAACCACTTCGAGAAGGCGCTGGCCATCGACCCCGGCCACGAGCCCACGCTGCGCGCGCTGGTGGCGCTGATGGACAAGGCGGCCCAGTACGAGAAGTCCGCCGAGCTGCGCCAGCAGCTCGTGGGCGTGCTGGAGGGCGAGGCGAAGGCGAAGGTGGCCCTGGACCTGGGCCGCATCGCCCGCGACCACCTGCACGACCCGTACATGGCCATCGACGCCTTCACCACGGCGCTCAAGGCGCAGCCGGACGCGCCCGAGGTGATGGACCAGCTCTACGTGCTGCTGCGCGAGACGCGGCAGGGCCAGAAGGCCGCGGACGTGCTGGCGCGGATGCTGGCGCTGCCCGCGCTGGCCATGGAGCCGCACAAGGCCAAGCGCGTGTGGTTCGCCCTGGGCGAGCTGCGCCGCGATGACCTGAAGGACGTGGAGGGCGCCACCCAGGCCTTCAACGCGGCCCTGGACCTGGACCCCCGCTTCGTGGAGGCCTTCAGCGCGCTGGAGGCGATGCTCGGCGCGGCGCGCCAGTGGAAGTCGCTGGAGGAGAACTACACGAAGATGCTGGGCCGGCTGCCCAAGACGCCGGAGACGCACGTGGCGCGCATGGCGCTGTGGCGCGCGCTCGGCGACCTGTACCTCCAGGTGCTCAAGCACCCGGAGGGCGCGGTGGCCGCCTACGGCGTGGCCGCCAAGGGCCTGCCGGACGACGCGGCGGTGCAGGAGACCTTCGCGGAAGTCGCCGGGCAGATGCCGGGCAAGGAGGAGGAGGCCATCGCCGCGCTCCGCCGCGCGCTGCCCAACACGACGGACCCGCGCAAGGTGTGCGGGCAGCTCGTGCGCCTGGCCGCGCTGCGCAAGGACTACGACGGCGCATGGCTGGCGGCGCAGGCGTCGTCCGGCCTGCTGGGCGAGGCGGGTGAGGACGAGCAGGAAATCCTCACCAAGCTGGGGCCCTACGCGAAGAAGAAGGACGTCGCGCAGCGGCCGCTGAACGACCAGCTCTGGCACAACCACCTCTTCCACCCGAAGGCGCGCGGCCCGCTGGCCGAGCTGATGGGGCTGCTCTTCGAGAAGGTGGGCCACCTGTACGCGGTGCCCTTCCCGCAGTACCAGCTGGTGCCGAAGAAGCACCGCATCGACGTGGCCAGCGCGCAGGAGTACCACGTGCACCACTACCGGTACGTGGCGCGCCTGCTGGGCATGGAGGCGGTGGAGCTGTACTCGCCCTTCCTCGTGGCCACGCGCGAGCGCATGGCGAAGCGCTCCAACGAGCCGGCCCCCGAGCCGCTCATCAACGTGGAGCTCTTGCAGACGCACCCGGCCTGCGTGCGCGTGGGCGGCAAGTACTTCGCGGAGCAGGGCCAGAAGGAGGTGTACTACCTCCTGGGCCGCACCCTGGCGCTGGCGCGTCCGGAGCTGGCCTTCAGCCAGCGCGTGGCCGTGGAGCGCCTGGAGGCCATCCTCCAGGCGGCCCTGAGCCTCGTGGTGGGCAACGTGCGCATCGCGGAGGCGCAGCACCTGGTGGAGCCGGAGCGGAGGCTCTTGGAGAAGAGCCTCAGCGAGCCGGACCGCGCGGCGCTGGCCAAGGCCGCCCGGGCCTGGCTGCCCGGCGCCACGCCCCAGGCCGTGCGCCAGTACCTGGAGGGCGCGGAGCTGACCGCCGCCCGCGCCGGCCTCTTCGCCGCGGGCGAGATGGAGCCGGTGCGCCGCCTCGTCCAGGGCGAGACGGGCTCCGCCTTCCGCGTCCCCGTGCGCAACAAGCTCCGGGAACTGTTGGTGTTCGCCACCTCCGAGGACCTGCACGCGCTGCGTGTCGCCGTGGGCACCCACGTGGAGGTGCAGGTGCGCAAGTAGCGACAGAACCCTGGCGAGGGTTCACGCGTTGATGAGGAGCCGGGCGGGCGTGGTGCCCATTCTTGACCCCTCCGGGGGTCACTTCTACGATTCGGGCGGGATTTCTCCCGTCATTTCCGAGGCTTACGGAAAAGATGCGTTTCGTCTGCGACAGCTGCCGCGCGCAGTACATGATCAGCGACGACAAGGTTGGCCCCAAGGGGGTCAAGGTTCGTTGCAAGAAGTGCGGCCACACCATCACCGTGCGCCCCGCTGGCGCGCCGGCCGCGAAGGACTCGGCGCCGGAGGCCGCGACTTCGTCACCTTCCACCACGAATGGCGCGGGCAAGGAGGCGGAGTCGTCCGCCGCGTCCCTGCCCACGTCGCTCGGCACGCCCCCCGAGGGCGGCCTCTTCACGGACGTGGAAGAGGACGAGATTGGCGCGGTCTTCGACCAGGTCCTCAGCTCCGGGACGAACAAGATTCCGGCGGGCGAGGCGGCCGAGGCCGCGGCGCGTGAGGCCAGCGCGGAGAACGTGCGCAAGCTGGCCGAGGCCGAAGCCGAGCCCGCGAAGGAGGAGGCGAAGTCCAACGCCGCCGCGCACGAGTGGTACGTGGCCATCGACGAGAAGCAGGTCGGCCCGTTCACCGTGGAGAAGGTAAAGGACCTCTGGGACCGTGGCGAGGTGGGCCCGGACAGCCTCTGCTGGCGCTCGGGCTTCAGCGACTGGATTCCGCTGTCTGAGGCCACGGAGATGGCCTCGGTGCTGGCGCCGCGGCCGTCCAAGCCCGTCATCGTCGCGCCCGAGCCGGTGTCCGGCACGACGCCCACGGTGTCCGCCGGGCCGGTGCAGTCCGCCTTCAGCGCGGGCAAGGCGTCTCGCGGTGACAGCGCGCCGGCCTCCGAGGAGCCGGTGGTGGGCTGGAAGCCGTCCGCCGCCAGCGTGCTGGCCTCGCTGGTGAAGGAGGAGAACGACGCGTTCGCCAAGCCGCCGCCGACGCCCGCGCCCGCGCTGGGCAAGGAGCCCGTCTCCCAGTCGCGCCTGCTGGACGTGCCCATGCCTCCGCCGGAGCCGGTGTCCTCGCCGTCCCTGCGTGGCGCGGACGCGATGATGGGCGCGCCCATGGCGCCCGTGGCGCAGGTTCCCTATGGGACGCAGCCGGGCATGCCGTACCCGGCGCAGCCCGTGCAGCAGGCGCCGTACGTGCAACCCCCGCAGTACGCGCAGCCCATGGCGGCGCCGTACCCGCAGCAGCCGGCCTATCCGCCCGCGTACCCGCCTCCTGGAGGCGCGCAGGGTGGGGGCAAGAGCAAGACGGGCATGATGGTTGGCGCCGCCGCCGCGTTCCTCTTCGTCGCGGGTGGAGCGGTGGTGTTCTTCGTGAGCAACAACAACCGCGCCGACACGCCCACGCAGCCTCCGGTGGCGGTGGCGCAGCCTGCGAACACGGGCATGCCGCCCATGCCTCCGCCTCCTGCCGCCGTGGCGCAGAACACGCAGACGGCCCCGGCCAACCCGGCGGCGGCTCCCGCGGCTCCCGCGGCGGCGCCTGGTACGACTCCGGCGCCTGCGGCTCCGGGCACGGCGGTGGCCGCGGCTCCGGCGAACCCGGCGGCTGCTCCGGCTGCCGCTGGGGCCGCGCCCGCGGCGGCTCCGGCGGCCGCGACGCCCCCGGCCGCGGTGGCGGCTGCTCCGGCGGCGCCCGCGACGGCTCCGGCGGCGGAGACGGCGAAGCCCGCGGAGCCTCAGGCGGTGGCGAAGGTGGACCGTTCGGGAACGACGCGGCGTCCCACGTCTTCGTCGGGAACCGTGCGTCGCGAGGAGCCCGAGGTGCGGTCGCAGCCGGCGCGCGCGGAGCGCCCGTCCTCGAGCGAGGGGGACAGCGACGACTTCGACGAGTTGTTCGGCACGAAGAAGTCGAAGCCGGAGCCGAAGCAGCCGGAGGCGCGGCCCACCACGTACGTGCCGCCCGAGCCCGGCGGCGCCATGCCCGAGCGCCTGCAGCAGTCGGACATCATGGCGGTGGTGCTGGCCAACAAGCCCGCCATCGTCAAGTGCGTGAACGAGCAGAAGAAGAAGGACCCGGCGCTCAGCGGAAAGCTGGTGATGCGGTGGACCATCCAGACGAGTGGGAAGACCACTGCCATCTCGTGCCGCACGGATGAGTTCCGCTCCACCTACATGGCGAGCTGCATCACCGGGCTCATCAAGAGCTGGTCCTTCCCCCGCCACAAGAAGCAGGGCGAGCCCATCGACTTCCCGTTCACCTTCTGAGCAGCTGTGAGCGGTGGGCGGGTGTGGCAGGCGTGACGCATGAGTCATGCCTGCCCGCCTCCGCTCGAAGTGTCTGCTTTCGTGAGCGCTGAATTTCCTCTGACGCGGGACGTCTACAGCGGCGTCAACACTCGTTGACACTTCAGGACAAGCGGGACTAAAGCCGTGCCCGCTTCCAAGGACGTTGGGGTCTGGTGTCAGTGGCCGGAGACCCCGAGAGACGTTCCCACTCAGGAGGAAATCTCAAAATGCAGCTTCGCAAGATGATGCTGATGCTCACGGCGCTGGGCGCGATGAGCGGTTTCATGGCTGGTTGCGGTGATGATGGCAACGGTGGTCCCGCCAGCTGCACCAGCAACGACGAGTGCGATACGGAGACCGAGATCTGTCACCCCACCGCCAACGTGTGCGTGCAGACGTGTGACGCCGCTGCGGACTGCCCCGACACGGCGAAGGTCTGCGCCACCCTGGGTGGCACGGGCCCGGACGCCGCCACCAAGATCTGCCAGTGCTCCACGAACGAGCTCTGCAACGGCGACTCCGAGACCGCCGACCTGGTCTGCTCCGATCTGGACAACGTCTGCGTGACGAAGTGCACCGCCGATGCTGACTGCGGCGAGGGGCGCGCGTGCGACGAGGCGAGCGGCCAGTGTGAGGAGGAGGACACCACGGGCGACACCTGCACCGGTGAGGGCCTGTCCACGTGCAGCTATGGGCAGATCTGCACGAGCGGTGCTTGCGCGGCGCCCCCTGCGCCGACGTGCCAGAACTACACCCAGTTCCCCAACAAGTCTGACCTGGGCACGACGGGCCCCATCATCTACAAGACCGAGTTCGTGTCCGCCACGACCGACACCAACTTCTGTGGCACGTCCGCGCCCAAGCGCCTGCGCATCCGGGTCTCTGCGTACTCCAACACGCCGTTCCCGCAGACCTCTGCAGAGCTCAGCTCGTTCTTCTATGTCAGGACGAATGGCACCAGTCAGAATGCGAGCATCAGCAGCTCGTCGGGCAACTATAACGTGACGGGCACCAACCGTGACCAGGCGGAGATCATCGTCAACCTCTGTGTTGACGCCTCCAGCACCACCAACTCGGCCGGCTTCTTTTTCCGGAACGGCAACTTCGTCTGCCATCAGTCCAACTACCAGTAAGCGCCCGAGCAGTTGAGGACCCGAGCCCCGCCCTGCTTGCATGGGCGGGGCTCATCTGTTGTGGACGTACAGTGTGTGTGCCCACCCTCGGCGCGCAGTAGGAGTTCGCAGGGGTGATTGGGGCGTACGATGAATTTCGCCAACGCACGGACGTCTTGAGAGATGCGCGCGGGCATCCCGGCGTCTTGAGTAAGGAGAGTCCATGCTGTCTACCAAGCTGATTCGAACGCTGACCCTCGGCCTCGCTCTTGCTGCTCCAGCGGCGATGGCGAGCGACACCGCTGAGAAGCTGAACTGCCCCGCCGGTACGATCCAGACTGGCACCAAGGCTGAGGGGCTCGTGTGCGTCAAGTCGAAGAGCCAGGGGGAGGGCCAGGTCGCCCATGGCACGTACGTCGAGTACCACCCCAATGGGAAGAAGGCGACCCAGGGGCAGTTCGAGAACGGCTTCAAGGTCGGTGTCTGGACGTTCTACGACGAGGCAGGAAACAAGCGGAGCACGGCGGAGTTCAGCCGCGGTGACTGGCATGGCCAGCGGGTGATGTACTTCCCGAATGGCAAGCCTCGTCTCGTTGAGGAGTACCAGAAGGGCAGCAAGCACGGCCTGGTGAAGGAGTTCTCCGAGGACGGCAAGGTCGTCAGCCAGGTGCGGTACGAGAACAACCGCCCCGTGGCGAACCAGTAATCGCCCGTCAGGCAGCTTGATGGGACAGAAGGCCCTCTCCCTTACGTGGGGTGAGGGCCTTCGTACGTTCCGGGGACTTTTCCAAGCACCTCGGCTCGGCTAGGAAGTCCGTTGTGAAGGCACCTTCGCTCACTCCCGTTCTGCCCGACATCCCCATTCGCAAGGTGGAGGAGATGGGCCTGCGCGAGTTGGAGCGCATCCGGCTCATCCTCCGCGGCGGCTCGGTGATCGACTGGCGGCGGATGCACTTCCAGGCGCGGGACGAGGTGGACAACTTCCTGCGCCTCTATGGCCTCGACGTCTCCCGGCCCTATGACGAGGCGTGGGCCCGCGGGGTGCTGACGGAAGCTGTGGAGTACCTGCGCAAGACGTTCAACTACCGCGTCGCGGACACGGTGGCGCAGCCGGACGAGGTCCACGACCTGTTCCTCTTCGCCTCCGGTGCGAAGGGTGCTCCTCGCCACCGCCGCATCGCCTGCGTGGTGCTGAAGGTGATGCACGTCATCCAGCACATCGAGGGGAGGGACCTCCTCTTCCGCTTGGCGGTGTCGGAGGCGGAACTGGCGGAGTTGGTGACAGAGAAGGTGCTCAACGTCGCGCAGGAGATGCAGGCCAAGGGACTGCCCGTGGTGGAGTTCGCGCACTCCATCAAGACGCGGGACTCGCTCATCACCAAGCTGCTGGCCAAGAAGGAGACGGTAGCGGCGCAGGTGTACGACCGGACGCGCTTCCGCGTGGTGACGCGGAAGCGCGAGGACCTGCTGCCGGTGCTGTACTACCTCACGCAGCGGCTCTTTCCCTTCCACCTCGTGGTACCGGGCCAGACGGAGAACACCCTCATCCCCTTCAAGTCGGTGCTCGCGGAGAACCCCCACTTCGAGGCACATACCTCCCAGCTCCATCTGGACCGTGACTACGAGGACCGGGAGGACCGCGGCGGCAACGTCTTCTCCGGCAACACCTACCGGGCGCTCAACTTCGTGGTGGACATCCCAGTGCGCATGGACGCGTACCTGCCGCCTCCGGAACAGGACACGCGCCAGCGCAAGGGCCGCATCGTCATCTCCCTGGTGGAGTTCCAGATGGTCGACGAGGAGACCGCCCGCCTCAACGAACTGGGGGAGAACGCTCACGAGGCCTACAAGCGCCGCCAGAAGCAGCGCGTGCTCAAGCGGTTGAGTCAGGGCCTCGTGGTGCCCAAGCGTCAGCTCTGAACTGCTCTCTGTACCGATGAGTTCGTGTAGCTGGCAGAGATGCCCGACCTGAATCAGTCGGGCGCCTCTGTCGCTCAGTCGCAGCTACTGGTTGTACCTGCGGACGTAGATATTGGATGTCGAACCGTCTGTCTCGTGCCACGCCACGATGGGCAGGCTGCTTCGGTCGAGAACAAGTGAAGGCACAAAACCAGGAGTGCTGGCACCAGCGGCAGCACTCAATGGCGCGCCAACACGTTCCCACAAAGCTCCTGATTGACGAGACACATAGATTGACCGCTCGGGAGAAACAAAACCACTCCATGCGATGACAGCGCGACCATCATCGCCCACGGCAAGCGAAGGTCGCGAGTTGGCGGTCGAGAAGTTGCTCACCAAAACGGGCGTCTGCCATGAAGAACTGAGCCACTGAGCAAGGAAGACTTGGCCGTCTGATCCTCTATTTGTGCTCTCCTCCCACGCAACGAGAGGCTCTCCGGCCTCGTTGACGGCAATCGAGGCCCACTCGGCAGTGGTGGTTGTTGAACTTGATGCGATTTCGATTCCCAGGGACTGGGTATGATTCTTCAGTACGCCGATAACGCGCTTTTGTGCACTTTCGGAGAACGCATCGTAGGCTGCAAAGACCGAGGTTCCCTGGCTTGCCAGTGAGCCAATCCCAGGCATGGCGTGCGTTGCCGGGCGGTTGACCGCAAGTGAATCCCACGAGGTCGCGTTTGAGGCCAAGCTGAATCCCCTGACTTGCAGGACGCCGCCTTGATTGTACGTTGTGTACAGATAGAGGGTGCCTTGCTGAGTAACGGCAAGGGCGGGATTGGAAATGTAGTGGCCGCTTGCCCCCGAGATGGGAAGGGTGGGAAGGGATGTCCATGTGCCGTTGGTCCACGTTCGGGCATAGGCACTTTGGCCTGAATCTCCAGTACCGAGAAGTTCGTTCCAGGCAACAACGATGTTGCCGGATGGGGTGATGATAAGGGCTGGGTTGTCGGCGTCTGTTCCGGCGGAAGGTAGCGCGCTCAGCGAAGAGCCAAGCGTCACCCAGGTTTCGCCATTCCATTGGGCTACATGGACGTTCTTGGCCGTACCATCGAACTCGGACCAGGCAATGACAGGCTTCCCGGTCGAATCGAGTTTCATCACAACATTTTCCGCCGGCGTTGCTCCAGGATGTGCACTGATGGCCCCACCCAGGGACAACCAATCGGGAACCGTGAAGGTCCAGGGTTCACTGAGAACCAGGGGATTACCCGCAAGGTCCGTGACGGGCTGTCCGCTGGTGCCCAAGTGCACCGTCATGGTGCCCGGCGCAGGAAGGAGAGTTGCCGGAGTGAGCGTCAACCGCCGTCCATCCTCCGAGAGGGCAATGGCCTTTTCTACGTTCACACCGCCACTGGCCGTGAGCGCCACAGTAGCGGCCGTCACCGTCGCAGTCTTGAGCGGTTCGCTGAACGTCACCTCGATGATGGCTCGTGCGCTCACATTCACCTCGCGCTGAGCGGGAGTTCGGGTTTCAGTCCTGGGGGCCGTGCGGTCGACAACCACCGTGCGCTCAAACGACGGAAACAGTTGAGTGCCGCGAATCGCGTATGCGGTGATGTGATGCTCGCCTTCCTCGACCTGGTTCGTGTCCCACGTATAGGTGAACCGGGGCGCGGTCAGCCGGGCCAAGAGTTCCGAACCGTTTCTCAGTTCCACCGCATCGGCGGTGCCGCCCTCCACCGCGGCTTCGAGCGCCACGGTACCGTTGACGTAGCTTCTCGCCCCTGAGGGAGATACCCAGCGCACCAGGAGGTCACCCGCCCTGACGATATTGAGCGTGATGGAGACGTCCCGGCTCAGATTCCCGGAGGTAGCTCGCAAGACGAGCGTCGCGCTTCCTGGTTCGGCGCTGGTCGAGACGGAAACTCGGAGCGTCGCTGTCGTGGCGCCAGAGGAAATGGTCACTGGCTGAGCGACAACGCCAGCCGGTGAAGCCAGGAGACTGATGCTCACGCTCTCCACGAATCCACCCGTTCGCGCGATAGTCAGCTGGAGCTCCTTTGCTTCGCCTTGAAACACCGAGTCCTGGAGTGGCGAGGCAGTGAACGTGAAACTGGGCGTCTGGACTGGGCCCGCATCAGGAGGAGACCCCGCATCGGGTGGAGCCTGTGAGCCAGCATCGGCACCGGGGTCAGGAGGCTCAACCACTTCAGGAACATTGATACAGGCCGAAGCCAAGTACAGCAGGGACACTGCGATGATGAGGTGGAATCTGGACATACTGGCATGCGTCGCAAGAACCGTTCCGCGCCTCAAGCGACAAGATGTCGGGGCCTCCTCGGCCCCGTGGCCCTCGCGACCTGCCGGCCCTCTCTCATGCCCCGTGCCTCCAGGCCAGCCCCAGCCCCATCCAGCGCCTTGGACGGGCATCCAGCTCCCGAGACGGGTGCCCCCAAGGGGAACCCCCGCCCCCCGGAAACACGAACGCCCGCGGCCCCGGCTGTGACTCCGGGACAACGGGCGTGGAAGCTGCGGCGCGCGTGTGTTGACGAGCACCCTGGATGAGGGCTCGAGGCCCGAGTTCGAGCCGGCGGCGTGATGGGTTCGCGCCGCTCGCCC
>NZ_JAIQDG010000045.1 GCF_020037125.1 Myxococcus sp. RHSTA-1-4 | reverse complement strand
CGGCGCTCCATGCCCAGCAGGCGCGCGGCGCCCACCACGGCGAGGCTCATGGGAAAGCCCACGTCGACCTGCACCCAGTCCAACCCGCCCACGAAGATGCCTCCCATGAGCCCGCGCTCCAAGCGTCAGGCCCGTTGCGTGCGTCCGGTGCTCGCTGGTGTCCTCGTCCCTGTTCCCCGGTGCGTGGGACACCCTTCACGCACCTCCATACCCGTCGCACCCTGTCGCACCCCGTAGACAGATGGGTGCCGGGCTCGTGAGCTGATCGCGGCCCACCACTACGACAGAGACGTGTCGGTGATCCAGACCTCCGCGATCAGCTTCGCGATCTCGTGAGCGTCTCCCCCCCTGGCGCCTCCCAACCCGGCGGAATCTCAGCGCGTGTGTCTCGCGATCAGGGCCGCGCACGCCTGCAGCAGGTCACTACAACATGCAACAGGGTTGTGTCTGATGACACCAGGTAGGGGCATGGATCACACGGCCGTTCGGACGGTCTCTGCCCTCCATCCGAAACCCCCGTTGTCAGGGATTGCGCGACCCATTCTCAAACTCCACGAAAGACAGAAGACAGCCAGATTCAGGGATTGATTTCGTATCCAGAATGTCGCTGGCGGAGGGGTGCCAGCGCACCGCGGCACGGGGCGACATACGAGCGGAGCCACTGCATCCATGGACGGGGCGAGGTCTGGTCTGCCCGAATGCACCGCTTGAGAGTGATTGGCCGTTACCGGCCGCGACTCATCTCATGCCTTGAAGCTTCACAGGGGGAAAGACCATGGCCGTGCTGTTGAGAGTGATGTGTTGGAATATCGCTGAAGGGAACATGACGGGGACGCTCGATGCCAACTCCATGTTGCCTCGGCTGGCGGAGGAGATTCGCGCACTGGCGCCTGACATCGTCTTCCTCAACGAGGCGAGGAACGAGCGGCCCTGGCCCTATGGAAGTGGCGTCAACCAGGTGGTCCGCCTCTCGGAGTTGACGGGACTCCCGTACCGGCACTGGGCCAACACCAATGCGCTTGGACTGCGGGGCCACAAGGCCGTGGGCATCCTGTCGCGGTTCCCCCTGGAAGCGGCTGTCTACCACCCGGTGATGTATGACGGGGACACGACGGGGTTCGGGACGGTGGAGAGCAGCTTCGTCGTGGATGGCAGGCGCATCCACATCTTCTCCACGCGGTTCAACCCGGTCCATCACGGCAACCCGGAGTTCGACTGGCAGCGGGAGCTGGCGGAGAACGTCGCGGGCCACCACCAGGCCGCCGCGATGACCGCGGGGCGGGACCCGAACATCCCCATCATCTTCGGGGGTGACTTCAACGCCTGGCCGCAGGCGGACCTCCACAGGCCGCAGTACGAGCACTTCATGGCGCACAGCACGCTGGCCAACACCCTGCCCGCGTATCCGCAGGTGCATCCGGGGGACGAGGCGCCGGACTCCCCCGACTTCATCTACTTCCGGGGGCCGTACTCGGTGAGGAGGGTGTCGCGCCGGTCGCCGCCGAACAACCCGACGGACCACCCCTATGTGCTGGCGGAGCTGCAGTCGCCGCAGGAGGGCTTCACCCTCACGTACGGCAGCAGCATCAAGCTCCGGCACAGCGCGACCGGCAGGGCGCTGCACTCGCACCTCGCCAACTACGGGCACACCGGTACGTCGGGCCAGCAGCAGGTGACGGCCTACGAGGGCTACGACGACAATGACTGGTGGCGCATCCGGGGCCCGGATGGGTCCGCGAGCTCCTACCGGCTGGGCATGCCGGTGAACCACGGTGACGTCATCCGGCTGTACCACCGGGCCACCTGGCGCAACCTGCACAGCCATGGCGGTCATCCCTCGCCCGTCACCGGGCAGCAGGAGGTCACCTGCTACGGGGACAACGGCATCGGCGACGGCAACGACAACTGGCGCGTCGAGGTGGAGGGCGGAGGGGCGTGGACGGGCGGCAAGCGGGTGAAGCTCATCCACGTCGCCACCAACCACGCCCTGCACTCGCACTACGGGCACTCGCATCCGGATTGGACGCGGGGCCAGCAGGAGGTCACCTGCTACGGCGACCGCGACGACAACGATTGGTGGTCGGTGTTCGCGGCGTTCGGCTTGGACGGCAAGGACCCCATCTGAAGCAGCCCGGCGGCAAGGGCCCACTCCGCGCGGCATGCGCGGGGTGGGGCCCCTCGGAGCGCGGAAATCCTTGCCTGCCCCAAGGCGTGCCCGCTGTCAGTCCCGCAGCCGCGCGGCGAGCCGTGTGAAGCGCTTCTGGGTGTCCCCGTTGCGCACGGCAATCCCTAGCGCCTTCTTGCTTCCCACCAGCACCACCAGCCTCTTGCCACGCGTCACACCGGTATAGAGCAGATTGCGCTGCAGCAGCGTGTAGTGCTGCGTATGCAGGGGCAGCACCACGCACGGGTATTCGCTTCCCTGTGACTTGTGCACGCTCGTGGCGTAGGCCAGCACCAGCTCGTCGAGGTCCGACCAGGTGTAGGCCACCGGCCGCCCGTCGAAGCGCACCACCAGCGACTGCTCGTCCTTGTCGATGGCCTCCACCCGCCCGATGTCCCCGTTGAAGACGCCGAGCTCGTAGTTGTTGCGCACCTGCATCACCTTGTCGCCCACCCGGAAAGTCCGGTTGCCCCGGGCGAGCTCCTCTCCGGAGGGGTTCAGGTGCTCCTGCAGCGCGGTGTTGAGGCTCGCCGTCCCGATGAGGCCCCGGTTCATCGGCACGAGCACCTGCACCTCGTCCACCGGGTGCAGGCCGAAGCGGCGGGGGATGCGCTCCTTCACCAGCGTCTTCAGGGTCGCGAGGATGGCCTCCGGCTCCTCCTTCTCCACGAAGTAGAAGTCCGCCATCGCATCCGCCGCGGGGACCTGGGGCAGCTCCCCCTGGTTGATGCGATGGGCGTTGGTGATGATGAGGCTGGCCTGCGCCTGGCGGAAGATGTGCTTCAGCCGCACCACCGGCACGTGCCCGGAGACGATGATGTCCTGGAGCACGCTGCCCGGCCCCACGCTCGGCAGCTGGTCCACGTCCCCCACGAGCAGGAGCTGGCAGTGGGGCGGCAGCGCCTTGAGCACGTTGAGCATCAGCACGGTGTCCACCATGGACACCTCGTCGAGCACCAGCACGTCGGCTTCGAGCGGGTTGTTCCGGTCGCGCTGGAAGCCGTGGGTGCGGGGGTTGTATTCGAGCAGCCGGTGGATGGTCTCCGCCTCGCGCCCCGTGGCCTCCCCCATCCGCTTCGCCGCGCGTCCGGTGGGCGCCGACAGCAGGAGCTTGCGGCCCTTCTTCTCCAGGATGGAGAGGATGGCGTTGACCAGCGTCGTCTTCCCGGTGCCCGGGCCTCCGGTGATGACCAGCACCTTGGCCACCATCGCCTGGCGCACCGCCTCCTTCTGCTCGGGGGCGAGCGACAGGCCCTGGCGGCCCTCGAACCATGCAATCGCCCGCTCCACGTCCACTTCCAGGGGCCGCGCGGGCCAGGCGGCGAGCGCCTTGAGGAGGTTGGCGACTCCGACTTCCGATACGTGAAGGGCCTTCAGGTACACCGCCTCGCAGGCGTCCTCGGGGCGGGGCTGGGAGAAAGCGCTGGCCCCTTCCACGGCGAGGTACTCGGCGGCGGCCAGCCGGGTGATGGCCGCCTCCACGAGCTCGGGCGTCACCTCCAGCATCTCCACCGTGCGCGCGGTGAGCTTGTCGCGCGGCGCGTAGAGGTGGCCCTCCTCGGAGAACTCGCGGAGCACGTGCAGCACGCCCGCCTCGGCGCGCTTGGGCGAGTGCGTGGGCACGCCCATCGACTGAGCGATGCGGTCGGCGGTGCGAAAGCCGATGCCGTACACGTCGATGGCCAGCCGGTACGGGTTCTCCTGCACCACGGAAGTCGCCTGGGCGCCGTACTGCTTGTAGACCTTCACCGCGAAGCTGGCCGGCACCTCGTGGGTCTGCAGGAAGACCATCACCTGACGGATGTCGCGCTGCTCGGCCCAGGTCTCGCACAGCAGCTTGCGCCGCTTCTCCCCGAAGCCCTTCACCTCCGCCAGCCGCTCGGGCTTCGAGTCGATGACGTCCAGCGTCTCCAGGCCGAAGTGCTGCACCAGGCGCCGGGCCATCGCCGGGCCCACGCCCTTCACCAGCCCGCTGCCAAGGTACTTCTCGATGCCCACCAGCGTCGCCGGCTTCACCGTCGCGAAGGAGACGACCCGGAACTGCTCCCCGTACTTCCTGTCCTGCACCCACCAGCCGGTGAGGCGGAGGGACTCTCCCGGCTGGGCGCCCAGGAGGTTGCCCACCGCGGTGATGGGCTCCTTGCGGCCGTGGACCGCCACCCGCACCACGCTCCAGGCGGCCTCCTCGTTGGTGTAGGTGATGCGCTCGAGGCTCCCCTCCAAGGTCGTGGTGGGGCGCGCGGGGGCGTTGGCCTCGCGAGATACCGGGGCACCGTCCCGCGCGACGGGAACGGCGCCCTCCACGTCGGCGGTGTAGACCGGGCGGGGAGGAGAGGCGGACATGGCGCCAGAAGGTAACAGGGCGGGCCGCTGTTGCCTCGGCGGTGCGTGCCAGGCCCCCCGCCCCTCACGGCTGCCTGCCTGCCCTTCCAGCGGGAGGTGCCGGACGAGGCCCGGAGTCCCTCAGAGGCGCCGTCCGGCTCCGCCCATCGGGCTTCGACCCTCCCCCTCCCCGGCCCCGCTCCTGCGAGGCGTCTGGTGCGCGCCAGCCTGAGCCGGTTGCCCATGGGCGCCACTCTTCCCTCTCCGCCGCCGCCGCCGCTTCTTCGAAGAAGCGTCCCCGGCCTGTCCTCCGAGCTCCCGCAGCACCCGGGCGCGGACACCGCCCTCCAGGCGCAGCTCCTGCATGAGCGTGTGCACCTGCCGGGCACCGTGCGGGTGGCGAAGCGCCTCGCTGAGCCGCTCGACGATATCGATTCGCAACGCCACGGGGCCGAGCACTTCATATCCGAAGGCTCGCGCACTCCGGCCACCAAGCTCCGCGACATCGAGCGTGGGCTCTCGCGGAATGCCCTTGGGCGATGGCCCCTGCTGGAACAGCGCCGTCAGCATGTAGCGGCGCTCGAGCGCATGCGGTGCGAGCGCCTCGGCGACGTAGAGGAAGCGCCGTCCCTCGCGGACGCCCAGCGCCCTCAAGCGCTCCCGTGACTCATCGTCCAGGAGCCCCCACTGCTCGCGCGCCTCACCCTGGGAAATCACGCCCAGCCCCTCGGCCAGGCGGTAGGCGAGGCCACGCATCGCCGCGGAGCGCCCCGCTCCGGTGAGCGCCTCGGCTGGAAAGCCCCCCATGGCCTCGGTGACGAGGTCCCGCGCCAGCGCCAGCAACCGGCGCTCGAGCCGCTGCCGCGCGCCTCCGGTCCAGACCTCCGGCTCCGCCAGCGCCAGCTGCGGCGAGCGCCGGTCCTTCCCGCGAACCAGACGGGCCAGCGGCTGCCCTTCGAACGAGATGCCGCCTGACGCATCCACCTCGAAGGCTTCATGCGTCGCGTCGACCACCCGCTGGACGAACTGCTCCTCGGTCATCGCGCCGCCGTCCGCGTCCGGCAGCTCCCCCAGCAGGAGCCCCAACCTGGCGAAGGGGCTGTCCGGCCTCGGCGGAGCGTGTGCGGCGGCCCTCACGAAGCGGCGTGCGCTCCTCCTCGCGGCCCGTTGCACGAAGCGCTCCACGAGCCGTTCATGCAGGGCGTCGCCCAGCGCGTCCTCGATGCGGCGGGTGCGCTCCTGCCAGTGCTCGGCGTCGTGCAGCCAGCTCGAACGGTGGCTGATGTACGTCCAGATGCGGATGGCGGCCAGCCGGTCCATCAGGGTGTGGATGTCCCCGGAGACGTCATCGAGCGGAGACACCTGCTTCGCCAGCCAGGCCTGCTCCAGCTTCCCGTCCCCCTCGGAGAGCTGGAGGAAGGTCTCTCGCAACAGCGCCACGTGCTGGCCGAAGAGCCCCTTGCGAAAATCCGGAATCTGGCAGACCTGCCACAGCAGCTCGACCATGGCCCGGTCGGTGGTGACCTCGCGAATGGCTGGATGGTGCGAGAGCTCCTTGAGCGCATCGAAGTCGTCCGCGCGCTCCACCCGGATGAAGGCGCTGTGGTGCGGGGCTCGCGACAACGAGTCCAGCAGGGCCTCCGGGCTCGAGAAATCGAGCGCGGTATTGCGCCAGATGAGACTGCGCACCGATGGGAAACGATGTGACTCGATGGCCGAGACCACGCGCGGGTGCAGCTCACCCAGCGTGTTCAGGGTCCCGAAGCTCCCGTCATTCAGGTGGCGCCCCGCGCGGCCCGCAATCTGGGCCAGCTCGTCCGGAAAGAGGTCCCGCTGCTCGGCGCCGTCGAACTTGTTGAGCGCCGCGAAGGCCACGTGGTTGAGGTCGAGGTTCAGTCCCATGCCAATGGCATCGGTGGCCACGAGGTACTGGACCTCCCCTGACTGGTACATCGCCACCTGGGCATTCCGCGTCCTCGGGGAGAGCGCGCCCAGCACCACGGCAACCCCGCCCCGGAGGCGGCGCAGCGCCTCGGCGAGCTCGTACACGCGGTCCGCGGAGAACGCGACCACGGCCGAGCGCGGAGGAAGGCTCTTCAGGGAGCGATGCCCGGAATAGCGAAGCTGGGACAGGCGGGTGGCGCGCTTCAGCGAGACCTGGGGGATGAGCGCCTGGACCATCGGCCGCATCGTGTCCGCGCCGAGGAACCAGGTCTCCTTCAGCCCACGCGCATGGAGCAGCCGGTCGGTGAAGACGTGCCCGCGCTCGCGGTGGGCGGCGAGCTGGATTTCATCCACGGCGAGGAAGTCCACCGGCCTATCGGTCGGCATCGCCTCGACGGTGCAGATCCAATAGTCGGGGCGTGGAGGCAGGCGCTTCTCCTCGCCTGTCATCAGCGCGACCCGCCCTTCGCCCACCCGGGCGGTCACCCGGTCGTAGACTTCGCGAGCGAGCAGGCGGAGTGGCAGACCCATCATGCCCGTGTCGTGCTCGAGCATGCGCTCGATGGCGCGGTGGGTCTTCCCCGTGTTCGTAGGCCCCAGCTCCGCCACGACGACGGACGACCGGCTGGATGGGGTGGAGCTCATTGGCGGAGTCTAACCTCATGCAGCGCCGTCCGCCCTGAGAGCTGGCCCACCGAGAGGCCGAGCACGGCTGCTTCCAGCGGGGAGAAAGCAGGCAGCGGGAAACCATCTCGCCACGGGGCCCCCCAGCTCCTTTACTTCGCGGCCGCAGGCGATTGGATCGCCCCTCCATGAAAGAACGTGACGACCTCCCCTGGCTGGTGATTCTCCTGGCGGCGCTTTCGTGCACCGTGCCCCAGCCGCCGATGGACGGAAAGTCGTGCGACTCCGCCCAGCGGTGCCTCGATGGCTATACCTGCGTAGCGGGGCTCTGCGTTTCCGGCCATCCGAGTCCTCCCCCCCAGAGCCAGGCCGCTCCACCGAGGGGGCTCTGCTCGGTGGATGGATGGTGCTTCGAGCAGCCCGTTCCGCAGGGACAGATTCTCAGGGCGGGAATCGCCGCGAGCCGAACCGAGGTATATGCGGCCGGCAACGGAGGGACCGTCCTCCGCTACGACGGCCAGACGTGGAGCCGCGAGGACACCCCCACCCGCGCGACCCTGCGCGGCATGTGGATGGACGATGCGGGCACCCGCTGGGTGGTGGGAGACGAAGGGACCATCCTTCGCCGGACCGAGGCCAGCGGGGCCTGGGCGAAGGTGGATTCGCCCACCCAGCTCCGCCTGAATGCCGTGAGCGGCTCGGGTCCCGACGACGTCGTGGCCGTCGGTGAGCAGGGCACCGTGCTCTCCTGGAACGGCGCCAGCTGGTCCTCGGTGGACGCCGGCACGCAGGCGTCGCTCAAGAGCGTGTGGAGCGCCGGAAGCGACGACCACTGGATGGTCGGCGAAGGGGGCACTGCCCTGCACTGGGTGGAGCCCACCTTCGAGCCCCATTCGTTCACGACCTCGGACCTGAACGGTATCTCCGGCGTGCCGGGGAGCGACCTCTGGGTCGTCGGAAATAGCGGAGCTCACTTTCGCTGGACTGGAGGGACCTGGCAGCCCGTTGACAGCAACACTCCCCATCACCTCCTCGCCGTATGGGCAGCGAACAACCGCAGCGTCTTCGTCTCCGCCGGCGGCGTGGGCTTTCCCACCAGCCTCGTCTGGAACGGGAGCTCCTGGCAGGAGAAGTATCCGGCCTCCGACCTGAGCCTGCCCCTGGCCCTCACGGGGACCGCGCCAGACGATGTCTGGCTGTTCGGACAGCACGGCGTCATCCGTCACTTCGATGGAGCCGTCTGGGAAATGCGGTCCGAAGATGTCCCCGGATACATCTCCGACATCTGGGGCACGAGCCCGCTGAACGTGTGGACGGTCGATTCCTTTTTCGGTGTCGTGCGACGCTTCGACGGACAGCAATGGACCCGCGTGCACCTGCCCCCGGACCTCGATGAGTCCCATCCCACCGCGGTCTTCGGTTTCTCCGCGGAGGACGTCTGGTTCGGAACCGGAACCGGCCAGTTGCTGCGGTTTCGAGGACTGGGCATCGAAGCGGTCACCATGGAGTTCGTCGTCCCCCCGCTGCGCGCCCTCTGGGGCGCTGCTCCCGACGACATCTGGGCCGTGGGTAATTCCGGCACGCTCCTTCGCTACCGCGGAGAGCGCTGGAGGCTTCAGGGCAGCGGAACGGAGCGGAACCTCAACGGAATCTGGGGCTCCGCCTCGAACGATGTCTGGACCGCCGGAGACCTGGGCACGCTCCTGCATTTCGACGGCTCGGCGTGGAAGGCCGTTCCCAGTGGGACATCCGCTCATCTCCTGGACATCTCGGGCAGCGCCGCCAACGACGTGTGGGCGGTCGGCGTCGGCGTCTTCCTCCACTACGACGGGACTCAGTGGCGCAGCGTGCCGGGTGCGGAGGGCTTGCAGGTGAACGGGGTGTGGGCCGCCTCCCCCCAGGAGGCGTACGCGGCGACAGAAGACGGCAAGGTGCTCCACTGGAACGGCACCGTCTGGACGCTCAAGGAGTCGGGAACGGATTCAATCAGCCTCTCCGACGTCACCGGTTTCGGCCCGGGGGACCCCTGGGTGGTGGGGAACCAGGGGACGGTGCTGCGCCGCAAGCCCGCGCGATGACTGCGGACCCGTGCGCGTGTGCATGAAGGTCTCCAAGACGGGCAGCACGCACAGCACGAAGACGACGCACCACACCGAGGCGGGGACTTCGAAGAGCAAGACCTCCAAGCTGGTGTCCCCGCGCGACAAGCCGTTGTCGAAGAAGAATCCCTCCTTCAACGCCCATCACCACGGCCCCCCGTCGCTCCTGCCCCGGCACTTCAGCTCCGAGGCAGGAGCATCCGCCCCCGTCCGTCAGTCGTTGTCCGCGACCGATACGGTCGCGCTCGACGTACCGAGGGTGTAGCCAGCGGCCGCCGTGAGCGTCACCACGACCGTCTCACTCCCCTCCTTCGCCGCATCGTCGATGGGCGAGACCGGCAGCCCCACCGACGTGGCCCCGGCCGGCAGGGTCAGCGGCGAGGTGAGCGCCGCATAGTCCGTGCCCTGGACCGCGGTCCCCGTCACCGTGAAGGCAATGGAGAGGTCCGATTGGGGCGCCGGAATGGCGGTCACCGAGAACAGGCCGCCATTCGCGCCTGCCTCGCCCGCGGCGGCGTCCGTCGCGGTGATGCGCAGCTCCGGCTTCTCGTCGTCGTAGAGGTACACCGTCGCCGCGGTGCTCGTGGCGAGCTGGTACGCGGCATTCGCCGCCAGCGTGACGGTGACGCCCTCCTTGCCCTCCACGAGCGCGTCATCCGTGGGCAGCACCGCCAGCACCGCCGAGGCCGCGCCTTCCGGGATGACCACCGAGGTCGCGAGGGCCTGGTAGTCGCTCGTGCCGGACGCGCTCCCGCTCACCGTCAGCAGCACCGTGAGCGGTGCCTGCGTCGGTCCGGTGCGGGTCACCGTGAACGCCCCCGGGTCCGAGGGCTCGGCGGCCTGCGAGTCACTCGCCGTCACGGTGACGACGGGCAGCTCATCATCCAGCAGCGAGACGGTCGCCGAGGCGCTGGTGTGCACCTGATACGCCGAGTCCTCCAGCAACGTCAGGATGACGGTCTCCTTGCCCTCGACGAGGGTGTCATCCGATGCCGTGAGCACCACGTTCGCCGAGGCCGCGCCGGCCGGAATCGTCACCGTACCCGGCAGGGCGGCGTAGTCCGTCTCCGCCGCCGTGCCGGAGAGGGCGTACCGGACCGTGAGCGCCGAGGTGGTCGGTCCGGTACGGGCCACCGAGAACCGCGCCGTGTCGGTGCCAGGCTCGGAGCCCAGGGAGTCCGGCGCGGTCACGGTCACCACCGGCAGCTCATTGTCCAGCAGCGTCACCGTCCCGCTCACCGTGCTCCCCAGCTTGTAGGTCGGGTCCGCGGCGACGGTCAGCACCACCGTCTCCTTGCCCTCCACGGCCGCGTCATCCACGGGCCGCACGTCGACGCTCACGGAGTTCACTCCGGCCGCCATCGTCACCGAGCCCGAGAGGGCGGTGAAGTCGGCGCCGGAGGTGGCCGTTCCCGCGACGTCATAGCGCACCGTCAGCACCTGGCCGGAGACACCGCCCGAACGGGAGATGGTGAAGCGGCCGGTATCCGTCCCCGGCTCGGAGCCCGTCGCGTCCGAGGCCGAGACGCTCACCGTGGGCGACTGGACATAGACGTAGATGGACGAGGACGTGGTGACCGCGCCGCTGGCGTCGTACGCCTTCGCGGAGATGACGTAGGTCGCGGCCACCAGCCCGTCGAGCTGGAAGGTGAAGGGAGCCTCGCTGTCCTCGCCCAGCTTCGTGGAGCCCTGGTACAGCTCGACGCGAGCGACGGGGCCTTCCACGTCTGAGGCCGCCACCTCGAAGTTCACCGTCGCGGGGGCCGCGAAGGCCGCGCCATGGGCCGGGGAGGTGATGCGCACCGTCGGTGCATCGTTCACCGGAGTCACTGTCACCGTGGCGACGGCCAGCGGAGAGTCCTCCATGCCGTCATTCGCCTGGAACGTGAAGCTGTCAGGCCCGGTGTAGTTCGCCTCGGGCCGATAGAGGGGGCTCGGCAGCGTGCCCGAGAGCGTGCCGTGCGCGGGCGGGTCCACCAGGGTCCACGTCAGCAGGTCCCCATCGGCGTCGAAGGCCGTGAGCGCGAACGCCTTGGAGGAATCCTCGGCCAGCGTGGCGCTCGGGCTGTTGGCGAGCGGCCGCGCGTTCAGTGCCACGTTCCAGTGCTGGAGGGACACGCCCCCAACGCCGTCCGAGACGGCGACCCGCACCGAGTGGGTCCCCACCACCGCCGGCGCATAGGTGAATGAAGAGGCATTGTCCCTGACGGGAACGCCATCCACGCTCCACGCGTAGGTCAGCGGATGGCCATCGGCGTCCTCCGCCAGGACCGACAGCGCCACCGAGCCCGCCGGCCCCAGCTTGACCCGGCCCGCCGGAGTCGCGCTGGTGATGACGGGGGGACGGTTCACCAGGGTGTAGTCGACATGGGCGTACCCCGTCGTGGCATCGACGTTGAGCGGCGCATCCAGGCTGGCGACGGCCTGGTCCCCGTTCGCGACATCCAGGATGCGGAACGACTTCAGCACGGCGGGGTCTCCCACGGTGGAGTCCGTCATCCTCAGGAGGAAGCGCTTCTCCGCCAGCGTGGTGGGCAACAGGTCCGTGAAGTCGAACACGAACGTGGCGTCCACGGCCGTCTGCGTGGAGCCATTGAAGGCCCTGGGCCCACCGGTGTACGCGATGGTCGTCGGGCTCCAGACTGTCGGGTCCACCACCCCCGCATCACGCCCTCCGCCCTGCCCCGCGTCCTGCTCGCCCGTCGAGCCATCCCCCTGCCCTCCGGGCCTTCCCGCGTCCTGCTCGCCCTCTCCCAGCAGGAACCCGCCTCCCTCGCCCCCCCAGGCCATCGCGTCCTGGAACGTCGCCACGGGCATGCCGAACCCCACCTCGGAGAGGCCCAGGTTGAGCGAGAGCTGGTTGCGGCGCAGGTGGTTGACCTTCACTTCCGCCAGGAGCTTCGGTGTGTAGTTGGGGCGCACGGTGACGTGGTAGACGAGGTCGCCCTGGAAGACCGGGACGCGGCCCGTGCTGGGGCCGCCGGTGACGGCCGACACCGCCCGCAGCGCGTCGTAGGCCAGCCAGGTGAAGCCTCCTTCGTTCCAGCCCGTGCCCCAGGAGTTGGCGATGCGCAGCGCGCCCTTCTCTCCGGGGTCCACCACGTTGTTCTTGTTGATGTCGGCCCAGAGGGTGTCGTCGTAGCCGACGATGGTCATCGCATGGGAGCCGTTGTAGCCGTTCTGCCAGTACGTGACGGACTTGCCCGCGAACGCGTCATCATCCGGCGTGGCCGGGTCGTTCTTGATGGACATGCTCTGCCACGAATTGACGTACGTCCCGTAGACGAGGACGTAGCCATTGGCCAGCAGCTCCTTGACCCGCTGCAGGCCGTCCGGAGTGCTCACCTGGGTGACGTACTGGACCGGGTTCGTCCGGAACGGGAGGGCGCCGCGCCACACCGCCGCGTCAACCGGCCAGGACGTGTAGTTGGAGTCGTAGGGAAGGCTGGCCCACGTCGTCGCGCCCTGACGCGCGAGCAGGTTGTAGGCGCTGAAGATGTAGCTGCCCTCGTCCACGCCGTTGTTGATGAAGTTGTAGGTCCACTTCGGAGAGAACAGCCGCGTGTTGTCGGTGCCGTGCTTCGCGTCCCAGCCATACTGGAGCGCGACGGTGTGGCTGAGCTGGTAGTACGTCGTGGCCCACGCGACACAGGAGCCAATCGACCCCTGGCTGCGGATGGGCGGGAAGAAGTCCAGGACGCTGTTGTCGACATGCGACGGCAACACGGCGAACGAGGCGAGCTCGGACGGCGCGCGCATGCCCGGGCCGACGACCTCCTCGCCCACCGCCGCGGCGGAGGACATCGACAGCGCCCGCTGTCCCCTCGCACGGCGGACCTCGTTCATGCGCTCCAGCGCGATGCGGTTCGGCAGGACCTGGCGGACCTCGCGGCCCTCCGAGCGGAGCCGCTCGAACTCCCGGGCCGTCAGGGGCTTCAAGCCGGTAGCACCCGGCTCACGGGACGACTGCGCCAGCGCAGGCGCTCCCCCCGCGACGAACAACCCTCCAATGAGTAACGCTCGAAGATGATTTCGTGGTGACAAGCAGTTGCTCCAGTCAATGGACTACGCGCTCTTTGAAGACGAGAAACCTCTCCCACGCCGTGCCGCGCACCTCCGCCATGTCTCGCGGAGGTGAAGGGTGGCGCGCGCTCAGGCAAACCCCGGGCCACGGATGCACCGTGGTTCGCTCAGGGGAGGACGCCGCGCGTGGTGCGTGAAGACACGCCGGACTGTGGTCCTCGCACCCCACCGAGGTGGGGGCGCGAGTCAACGGTCAGTCACGACTCATGATGGGTCTACCAACTTCTCGTGCGCCTTCGAGGCCCCGTGCTCCACGGCCATCCCCTCGGGCCATGGCGGCGAGCGAGGGCCGCCGCGCACGGCACCGGGGGAGACGGAGGGCCATGGCCACGCTGCGGGCGCGCGCCACATCCCTAGCTTTCTCCTGGTGTCGTCCGGCCCGGCTCAGCCCGCGCCGAGCTCTCCTCCGCGAGGTGGCGATGGACACGGTGGACTCCCTGCTCACGGCCGTGCGCGAGGCGCTCGCCCGAGAGCCACGCCTCGACCTGCGGCGCTACCCCATTCGACTGTGGTGGGAATGGAATGACCTCGGCATGGCGGGGGAGCTCCCCGACGTGGCTTCCAAGAAGCTTGCCCTGGAGCGGGCGGCCGCGGTGCCGGGCGTGGACCACATCATCGACCAGCTCCACGTCATTCCCGACCGCCGCCTGCCGGACGACGCGGTGCTCGAGCACGTCTGCCGCGACCTCTCGGCGGAGCCCGCCCTCCTGCCCTTCGCCCTGCGGGCCCGCAAGGGAGAGGAGGTGCGGACCTGGCGTGACGCCAGCCCGGACGCCCGCGGCGCCATCGAGGTCCGGGTGGAGGACGGCGTGGTCACCCTCGACGGGGACGTGACGGGGCTCGGCCACAAGCGCCTGGCGGGCGTACTCGCCTGGTGGGTGCCGGGGGTGCGCGACGTCGTGAACGGGATGGGGGTCAGCCCCCGCGAGCAGGACAACGACGGGGAGATGGCGGATGGCGTGCGGCTCGCCCTGGAGAAGGACCCACTGGTGAGCACCGAGAGCGTCTCCATCTCCTCCCGGAGCGGCGTCGTCACGCTGACCGGCGCGGTGAACAGCGAGGCGGAGCGCGAGGCCGCCGAGCGTGATGCCTGGTGCGTGTGGGGCGTCGACCGGGTGGAGAATCAGCTGGTGATAGCCGCCCCGAGTCTCCCCTCGTGGTGACGATTCCCCTCGAAGGGACGATGAGAGGCAGGGACGCGCGGGTGGCACGGCACCTGCGCCGGACCGTGCCGGGTCACGGGTGGATGGGATGCCGGTCGAGCCAGCGGGCGATGGCCTCGCCGATGGCGTCGGGCAAGTCCTCGCTGGCGTGGTGGCCGGCAGAGCCAAGCGCCACCACCTCGAGCGCGGCGAACGTGTTGCGTGCCCAGTCGACGATGGCGGGGGAGCCGAGCGGCGTCGGGCTGTCGAGGGCGAGCAGCAGCTTGGGCACTGACGGCGACGCCGCCATCCATTCGACGTACCGGTCCAGCACCGCCATCATCTCGGCCGGCTGGTCCTCGATGGGAATCTCGCGCGGCCACGCCAGCAACGGGCGCCGCGACGCAGGGTCGGGATAGGGCGCGTAGTACACTGCGGTCTCGGCCTCGGTGAGGCCACGCTTGACGCCGGCGCCCAGCGAGCGGGCCAGGAACTGGTTCTGCTCCAGCACCAGACGCTCTCCCACGCCGGGGGTGCGCAGATTCCTGAACAGCTCGGCGCCCTGCGGCGGGTAGTCGCTCCACTTCAGCGAGCGGAAGAAGGTTTCGAACACGACCAGGCCGCGCACCCGCTCGGGGTGGCGGGCGGCCCAGTCCATGGCCAGCGCGCCGCCCCAGTCGTAGCCAACCAGCACGACGTCGTGCAGCTCGAGGGCGTCGAACCACGCGTCGAGGTAGCGGGCGTGGTCGGCGAAGCGGTAGGCGATGTCGGGCTTGCCCGAGTCGCCCATGCCAATCAGGTCGGGCGCCAGCACGCGGTGGCGTCCGGAGAGGTGGGGGATGACGTTGCGCCAGACGTAGGACGAGGTCGGGTTGCCGTGGAGCAGGACCACGGTGGGGCCGCGGCCGGCTTCCCGGTAGGACATGTGGGAATCGAGGACGTTGACGTCACGCATGGGGGGCTCCGGAGGTGGGGGCGTGGGCAGGGTCGCCGCGCGCGGACAGGCCACGAGGGCAACCGAGAGGAGCAGCGGGAACAGATGAATCGTGCGCATGCACCCACCATGGGGCCGCCCATGGTTTTCGACCAGTGATGATTCATGACGTATATCCTCACCAGCCGTGAGCCTTGCCGCCCTCGACCTCAACCTGCTCCTGGTGCTCGACACCGTGCTCGCCGAACGCAGCGTGGTGCGCGCCGCCCGCCGCCTCCACGTCACGCCATCGGCAATCAGCAACTCGCTGGCCCGCCTGCGCGCCGCGCTCGGCGACCCGTTGATTGCCCGCAGCGGTCGCGGAATCGTGCCGACCCCTCGCGCCGCCGAGCTGGCGCCGGCGCTGGCCCGTGCCCTGCGCGACCTCGACAACGCCGTGCACGGCGCCGCCTTCAATCCCGCCACCACCACCCGGCAGTTCTCGCTCGCCATCGCAGACGCCGGGCAGGTGGTGCGGCTGCCCCGCCTCGCCACGCTGCTGGCCGCCGAGATGCCGCGCGCCAGCCTGCGGGTGGTCGGCATCGACACCCTGCTCACCGGCGGCGGCCTGGCCAGCACCGAGGTCGACGTCGCCGTCGCGGTTGGCGAGAAGGGCCCCGGCATGCACCTCGAGCCGCTGTACCGCGAGCGCACCGTGCTGGTGGCGCGCCGCGATCATCCCCAGGCCGGAGAACGCGTCTCCAAGAGCGTGCTGGCCGGTCTGCGCCACGTCGAGGTGCAGGTGGCGCCCGGCAAGGGCTACCGCGGGCTGCCCGGCGCCTATGCCCGCCTTGGCATCGCTCGGGACGTCGCGCTCATCGTGCCGAACTTCAGCGCCGCAGCCGCGGTGGTCGCCGACACCGACCTGGTCGCCACGCTACCCGCCTCGCTCGTCGCCCGTCTCGGCAAGCGCCTTGGCCTGCGCATCGTGCAGAGCCCGGTGCCGCCGCTCACCGTCACCATCAACCTGTGGTGGCACGAGCGCACCCACGCCGACCCGGCGATGGTTGCCTTCCGAGACCTCATCCGGCGCGCCGGTGCCCGCGGCACCGGCGCTACAGAACGCGGCTAGGAGCGTGTTGTCCGGGATGCAACCGAGCCTGGCCCCTCAGGGCACGGCGGGATTGTCCCAGGCGCTGACGAAGGGCCTGCCGAAGAAGCGCCGGGCCTGCGAGGCATTCTCGAAGGGCACCGGCTGCATCGCCTCGAGGCACGACGTGTCCGGCGGCGCGTGCGGATTGCTGACGAAGCTCGCCGCGACGAGCAGCCCGCAGTTGGGACTGCCCGGCAGGGTGGTGGGTGAATTGAAGCCGACGCTGTGCCCCACGTGGGGGAAGGTGACGAAGGTCTGGTCCGGAGCCCGGTAATGCGCCGCCGCGACGAGGGCGGTCTCGTAGCGCGTCATCGGGTCCAGGGTGCCGTTCATCATCAGCAGCGGAACCTTCACCTTGGGCCACTCCGTCGCGTAGCGGCTGGCCGGGTACTTCGGCCAGAGCGTCGAGATGCCGGCCCGCTCCAGCCCCCAGTCCGGACTGAAGAGGGCGTCCTCGGCGCGCTGGCGCAGGGTGGCGGGGCTCGGGGCGGGTGACTCCCACAATTCGGAGAAGGCGATGTGCGCCTCGAGCACCTGGGAGAAGCCGTAGAGGTCGGTGGAGGGCTCGAAGTAGAAACTCGCGAAGTAGCGCAGGGCCTGGACGTCCGCGGGGGCGCAGCGCTCCAGCCGGTAGGGGATGGCCAGCGAGAAGAGCCGCAAGCGCCACGTCGTGAACAGGCCCGCGAGCGTCCGGCGCAGCATCGCCCGGGTGAAGCCCGCCTCGGCGCAGTGGCCCTGCTCCACCTTCGCGGCGATGGCCCGCACACGGGCCCACGGGTCCGGCCCCATCCGGGCAACGCAGGCCGCGTCCTGTCCGCACAGCGCCGCATAGCCCCGGGCCGCGTCGTCGTACCAGGCATCCATGTAGGAGAGGAACCGCTCACCCGGGGCCAGCACGGAGTCCTGGATGACGCCGTCGGCCTGGTGGGGGAAGAGCTCCAGGTAGCGCCACGCCCAGTAGGTGCCGTAGGAGAGGCCGTAGACGAAGACGGGCTGGTCCTTCTCCCGAACGCGCTCGATGAGCGTGCCGAGGTCCCTCGCCGCCTGCGTCACGTTGAAGTGCTCCAACCTGTCGCCCCACTGGGCGCGCACCTCGGCGAGGCACTGGGGCCACTCGTCTTCCGACAGCTCGGCGCCACGCGGGCTGTCCGGCAGCTCCCCCGCGCAGGTGAGCCCGGATGAGTCGCCGGTGCCGCGGTGAGCGGGGAAGTACAGGTCCACTCCGGGCATCGCCGCCGCGAGCCGCGCCGCCTGCCCGAGGTACACCATCCGCCCGGAGCCACCGGGACCTCCGTCGAGGAACCAGAGTTGCGGGGCGTGCGGCGCGCCGGACCGCAGGCGCGCGACGAAGACTGGGAGCTTCTCCCCGTGGGGGCGGTGGTGGTCCAGCGGCATCTCCACGGTGGCGCACTCCGCGCCCGCATAGGACTCCGGACACAGGCTCCACTCGATGGGCGCCCTGGCCCGCTGCTCCGCCACCTCACCCGCGAGCGCGGGCCCCCCCGAGCCCATCACCGCGAACACCCCTGCCGCCAGCAGCCCCGTCCTCGCACTCCGTCTCATGTTGCCTCCGCGCATCGGTCCGGTCCCCCCGGACGGTGTGTGGATGCGACCCGCATGGAGAGGAACTCTGACGCGGGTCACCTCCTGGACGGGCAACGCGGTACAGGCTCGCGCGCCGCGCTACAGGCCCAGGTACCACGTGATGCCGAAGACTCCCCGCACCGGCCCACCGTTGGCGGTGACATGCCACTCGGTCGGGCTGGAGCCAGCGCGCCGGGTGCCACTGGCGAGCGGCACGGCCCCGTCGAGCTCGAGCCCGAGCGACAGGCTGTCGAAGGGGAAGACCTCGGCGCCTACCCCGCCCGTGCCGTAGACCAGGGGCGTCACCGGGGTGAGCACCCGCGCTCCGAACCGGGCATACAGGCGCGCCGAGCCCAGCATCGAGGTGCGCAGGGTCAGCCCCGCCCCATAACCGGCGTAGGGCCCCGCGTCCTGAAGGCCCAGCGTCATCGAGCCGAAGAGGCCCACGTACGGGGTGAAGTCGTAGCCGAGCCGCAGGCCCACTCCGGCACCACCCCCGAGCCGTGTCGGGTACTCCACCGGGTCGCCGGAGGTGGTCTGCGTGAGGTTCCACCCGGTGCTCAGGTACACCTGGGGCTGGAGGTACAACCCCGAGGGAGCAGAGTCCTCCTCGGGGGCAGCCGCGGCGGGCAACGCCAGCAGCAGGGTCAGGAGCGCGGTGCGAAGGTGCATGTTCTGGATGGACTCCGGGCGGGGATGCACCCTGGATACGGACCGGCCCCGGAATCCTGGCTGTTGCTGAGCTGGCCCTCAAATCCAGGTGTAGTTCGGCGCATCCATCACCCCGGGCCGGACGCGCGGGAACCCGAAGTTCGGCAGATCGACGTGATTGAGGGGGAGGACGATGTACCGGTTCGCGATCGCCGCCTGTCGCACGGCGTTCGTGCCCAGAGCGCCGGCCAGATTGGTGCACGCCTCGGCTTCGATGTTGTTCACATCGAGAGCAGTCACCTCGTCATAGTGACCGAGCAGCCGCTGGAGCGCGGCCTGGGCGAGCCCTGGATTGTCGATGAACGCGGAGATCTCCCCATCGTATTGCATGCTGCGGTACGACCAGTTGGCGGAGCCCACGATGAGCCACTGATCGTCGATGATCGCCACCTTCGAGTGGGTGTAGATGCGGTTCCAGCTACCTTCCTGGACGCACGTGTAGATGTGGAGATCTCCTTCCACACGCGTGATGTCCTCGAGCTTGACCACGGTGTCGACACCTCCCCCGCCATTCTTGCGAAACGTGAAGGTGTCTGCCTCCAGCCAGCTCGAGGACTTCGGATTGTCCGCCCGGTAGGTGTCCGCCACGTTGTGGGTGAGACACGCCGCCCGGTCGATGTGGCGCTCGGTGCCGCCGTCCATGTAATAGACGCGGCGCCAGTAGGAGGCCCCGGCGACACCGGGCCTGCGGAACCGCAGCAGCATCTGGAGCCAGGAGCGGCGTGTCATGTAGCCGGAGCCCCCTCCGTTCATCGGCATCATGATGACCACGCGCAGTTCGTGACCGGCGAGGCGGCGGACCTCATGGCGCGTGTAGATGGCGCGGACGATTTCTGGATCCGCGAAGTGGTAGTTCTCCATGTAGATGTAGTCGTTGGCGGCGGAGATGCGCTCCAGGAGCAGGTCGCGCAGCTTGCGGTAGCGCGTCGTTCCCTCCGAGCGCGTCAGGGCGATGGTCACCGACACGTTGGCGACCTGCGGGGTCTGCAGCGTCCGGTTCTCCTGGACCCTGATGGCCTCCTGTCTGACGGTCTGACTCGCCGAAAAGGCGAAGCCCCGCGCCTGGATGTCCCCTCCTCCACCGAAGCTGTTCCAGATCCACCGCTCCTCGATCAGCGAGGTCCGCCGCCACCGCCGCATCCACTCGGCTTCCACGTCGTCGGTCGCCGGCCCACGAAGACGGACGGCGGCATCGTGCCAGCACATCTCCTGGGAGTGATCGGCAGAGGCGAAGTACGCGGGGGAGAGATTGATGCCCCCGATGAGCGCCGTGCGCTGGCCGGCGATGGAGAAGATGGCGATCTTCTGGTGGTTCGACGCCCCGATTTCTCCTTCGTAGGTCTCCAGGAAGACGCGGACGCGGCCCACTCCGGGGCCGGCGCTGGCGGCGGCCAGGTCGATCTCCGCCACGGCCCGCGCGAAGGCCTCGTTCGCCTCGGCCACTCCCTTTCCCTCGCTCACACGCTCCACCTTCGCCGGGCGCCAGACGATGATGTCGAAGTCGTGGCCCGCGCGAATGACCCGGTCGATGTAGGAGAGGAGCGTGTGATTGGGGACCTGGAAATGGTTCCGGTCCCCCACGGTGACGGATGATTCAATCATCCAGAATGCGAGGCGGACGTAGGTGAGCGCGTGTCGCGGCGCCTGCCGCACCGCTTCGAGCTGCGCGCGGAGCTCCGTGAAGTACTCCTCGCCGTCCATCAGGAAGACGACCTCGTTCTCGCCCGTCGCCGTCGGTACATCGACGTACGTGAACGCGTTCACCAAGGGCAGGCTGAGGGGCTCGCCCGGGTTCTGGACCTGGACGTCATACTGCCCGGCCGTGCGCGCGGGCACTCTCGCCCGGAGGCTCACCGGACTGACGACGACAACATCGGTGCACGCCACGCCTCCGACCAGCACCTGGATGCCGTCGAGGAACCCGGTCCCGGCGAGCGCGACGGTCCGGCCCCCCTCGAGCGGCCCCCTGGCTGGTGTCACGGCGGTGACCGTGGGCAGCTGGCGGTAGGTGAAGCCATTGGCGAGCGTGGCCGTGAGCGCGCCGAGGACGGTCACCACCACGTCGCAGGCGCCATGCACGTGGGCCGGGGTCCTCGCGGTGAGCGTCGTCGGAGACAGCACCCGGACGTTGGTGGCATTGCCACCGTCGATGGTGACGGTCGCCCCATCGAGGAAGCCGGTTCCGGTGAGGGTGAAGGGCGTCCCGCCAGCGGCCGGCCCGGCGGCGGGCTCGATGCGCGTGATGGTGGGCGCGGCGCGGAACGCGAATCCGGTGGCGACCCGCTCCTCACCCTCCTCACGAGTCACCACCACGTCGACCGGCCCCGCGACACCCGCGGCGGTCGTCGCGTGGATTTCCTGCGGTGACTGGAGCGCGACGGCGGCCGCCGGTGTCGCCCCGAAGGCGACGGTGGTGGTGTCCGCGAACGCGTCCCCGCGAATCACCACCACGGTGTTGCCGCCGACGGGCCCCTCGGCGGGGGCGATGCTCGTCACGGTCGCGTAGGTGAAGCCGTCGGCGAGAGTCATCGCGGGCGAGCGGGGATTCGTCACCACGACATCGACGCGGCCCGCGGCGTGGGCCGGCGTCCTCGCGTGTATCTCGGTATCGGACTGGCGAACGACGTGGGTCGCGGGGGTACCGCCGATGCTCACCGTTGCCCCCGCGGCGAAGCCGTGGCCGCGAATCACCACGTCCGTTCCCCCAGCGGGCAGGCCGCGAGCCGGGGTAATCGAGGTGACGTCGGTATACGTGAACGAGCCCGCGAGCGTGGTCGGGGCGCCGTCCGCGTTCTGGACCTCGATGTCGACGGTGCCCGCGGCGTGAGCCGGGGTGACCGCGGTCAACGTCGTCGGGGACACGACGGTGACCTGAGCCGCGGGCCTGCCGCCCATCAGGACCCGCGCGCCCGCGGCGAAGTCATTCCCCGTGATGGTCACGGCTGTTCCACCGGCTGTCGCTCCACGCGGCGGCTCGACACCGGTGACCGCCGGAGGCGCGACGTACGTGAACGCCCCCACGAGCGTGCTCGCGAGCTCTCCGCCATTCTGGACGACGATGTCGACGGCCCCGGCGGCGTGCATCGGCGTCTGCGCGGTGATGGTGTCCGGCGGAGTGATGGCGGCGACGACGTTCGTGCCACCTATCGTCACCGTGGCCCCCGCGGCGAAGCGCTCCCCCTTGATGGTCACACGGGTGCCTCCGGCGGCCGGGCCGCGGGCCGGCTCGATGCGCTTCACCTCGGCGCCGGCGAAGGAGAGGCCCTGGGTCAGCGTGCCGGTGACCCCGGCCCCGTCGGTGACCACCACGTCGACGCCCCCCACGGCGTGGGCCGGCGTTCGCGCGACCAGCTCCGTGCTCGAGCGGAAGGTCACGGCCGGCGAGGCCGTCCCGCCGAAGGAGACCGTTGCCGCCGCGTCGAAGTACTTGCCGCGCAGGACGATGTCCTCGCCGCCGACGGGGCGGGCGCGGTTCGGCACCGCGCCGGTGACCAGTGGCGCGCAGTACCTGAAGCTGGACCGGGTTCCTGCGGCGCGACCGTGGTTCCACACATCGAGGTGGACCACCCCGGCGCCCGCGCCGCGCGCTGGCGTCCGCGCCCGGAGCTCGGTCGCGGAGCTCACGACGACATGGGTCGCGGGGGTGCCGTCGATGTCCACCTCCATGTTGGCATGGAACCCCTTGCCCTTGATGACGATGTCGGTGGCCCCGCTCGTCGGCCCCTCCGGGGGCGTGATTTCACTCACGACACAGCGGTAGTGGAAGCCGATGAACACGGCCCTCGACCCATCCAGATTGGTGACCTGGACCCGCACCGAGCCGGCAAGCGCGCGCGCGGGCGTGTCGACCGTGATCTGGGTGGCCGATACGACCGTCACGTTCTGCCCGGGCGTCCCGTCGAACGTGACGGTCGCACCCGCCGCGAACAGGGTGCCCGTAATCGTTACCTGCGCTCCTCCAGCCACTGAGACGTCAGCGGGGTTGATGCCTGTCACGGTCGGCACTGTCGATGTCTCCTCTTCCCAGGTGTTTGCTCACACATCGGGGCCGCCGGGCCACCAGACGGGCTGTCCGCTCGGCGCTCCCGCGATGGGGGTGCCTGCACTCAGACCAGAAATTCCGCGCGGAGCTGCTTCCGCGTGGCGTCGTCGGGCTCGCTCGTCACCGGCAGGTTGAAGTCCCGCTGGAAGTCGCGGAGCGCCCTTCGGGTCCACGGTCCGAGCTCGCCATCCTCGTCGCCGCAGGTGTAGCCCAGATGGCACAGCCGGGCCTGGACGCCGGCAATCGTGTCGAGCGGAGCGAGGCAGGCCACACGAAACTCATGGGTCTCTCTCCCGTCCCCCTTGCCGAGGGTGATCTTCACGGTATGGACCGAGGCCGCCGCGGGCTCGATGACAAAGCCATCACCGTTCGTCTCGCCAGCGCGCTCCTCCGTCATCGCGTCACTCACCAGGGCAATCACATAGGGCTGCTTCGCGCGCGGCTTGCCTTCCGGGTCCAGGAACCGGACACGAACGGTCTCGGCGAACCCCTTGCCGCGGATGCGGTAGGCCTTGCCGGCTTCGACCTGCTTCGCCTCGCGCCGGGGCACGGGAATCACGACGGAGTCCCCGGGATTGAGGATGTTCTTGTCCCCGCGGAGCTTCTTCAACGCCGCGTTCTCGTCAGCGTTCCAGAGGGTGTCTGGCAGGAGCCCGTAACGGTAGGCAAGGGTCGAGATGCACTCGCCCTCCCGCACGACGTGGGTGATGGGGCCCTTGCTGCCGGCCCCACTGGGAGCCTTCCAGGCCGCGTCCCCCTTGCAGAGGTCCCGCTCGGGCGGGAGCTTTTCGAGGGTCTCGAGCTCCCAGGCGTCGCGATCCAGCTCGCGCGGGTAGAGCCGATACCGTCCCTGCTCGAGGAGGCCGCGGAAACAGACGTGCCCAGCGGCATCCGTCTTCGCGACCAGCACCTCCGTCTCGCTCTTCTCGAGGACGACGGCGACGTTCTCCACCGGCGCATCGTCGGGGCCGATGACGAGGACCTCTATCGAGTGCCGTTCCTTGTAGGGGCACGGGGCGACGACGTTGTCGGGAGCCACGTCCGCCCCGTGCTGGCTCGCGGCCTTCTCCGCGGCCGCGAGCCTCGCGTGCCTGTCGTCCGGTGTCTCCTCCGGCTCGGCCCGCGGGCTCTGCTGCCGGCGGCCCGACCCGGCGAAGTACGCCGCCGCGGGGTCATGGACCGGAGATGTGCCCTCGAGGAGCGAGCTCATGGGGCACCGCCCAGCGAAGCCCGCGCCTTGCGGTTGTTCTCCTCGAGCTCGAGGTCGCGGAGGCACCGGCTCGACACCCGCCTCAGCCGCTCCGAGGGAGACTCGATCTCCACATCACGCAGGTACTCGCCAACCCACGGGCGCGACGGCTCCTGGTCGAAGTTCCAGCCGAACGACGCGCAGAGGTTCAAGAACCGGATGCAGTCCTGCTTGCTCGAAAGAGCGTAGCCGCGGGCCCTGGACAGGCTCGCCTCGATACGCGCACGGAGCCCGTCATCGTCGAGCTCCGCGACCTCCCGCGGGAAGTGGGACCGCAGGTGGATGACCATCTCCCCGATGAACTGCGCCTCGCGGGCTCTCCCGAGAGCCGCCAGTTGCTCGCTCCGAACAATCATCCCGCCAGCATAGCGGACCGGGGCCCTGGCTTCACCCTGTGTGTATTTGCATCGGGCGCTCGGAATGACTGCCGCGGCCGGGGCCACACCGTCCCCGCGGGGGCGAACCTCCTCGCCAGCCCCCATGGCGCAATGAGAAGGTGGCGCGGAGGCGCGGCATCCCTCGGGCCCATCTCGCGAGCGCACGATGAAGACGGACACAGCAGAGGCAGCAGGCACAGGTCCGGAGAGGATCAACCGTGGTGACGTGTTCTGGCTCGCGCCGGACGACTCGCGAGGGCCTGTCCCGGGCTACTCCCATCCCCACGTGGTGGTTCAGGACGACGTCTTCAACCACTCGCGCATCACGACCGTGGTCGTGTGCGCACTGACGTCGAACCTGCACCGGGCGAAGGAGCCGGGGAACGTCCTGCTGGAGGTGGGCGAAGGAAACCTTCCCAAGCAGAGCGTCGTGGTCGTGTCGCAGGTCTCCTCGGTCGACAAGGCCCGCCTGGGTGAACGCATCGGCTCACTGTCCGACGCGCGGGTGGAGCAGATCCTGGCCGGCCTGCGCTTTCTGCAGGTGTCGTTCTTCAGGCGGTAGCGAGGCCACCGCTCCCGAGAGGCCGGGAAGGTCCCGAGGCGAGGATGCCGGAGCGCCCAGGCGAGAATCTCGCACGCTCTCGACGACGGCCACCCAGTCGCCCACCTTGACGGCATCGTAGAGGGCGAGGATGGCGGCGTTGTCGTGGCGGATGCACCCGTGCGAGACGTCCTCGCCCAGCCGTGTGGGCGCGTTGGTCCCGTGGAGTTCCTCTCCCGAGCGGGAGCCATCCGCCCATGACAGGTCGATGATGCGCGGGCCGTAGACGAGGCCTCCCCACAGCTTCAGGCCCAGGGCCCGTGCGGCCGCCGCGCCCAGCTTCGTGTGGACCTTCTTCAGGCCGGCGTCCGTCGGGGTGGCTCGCGCCCCCACGGCGTTGCCGAAGATGCCCTGCAGCCCCCCCTTCGCATCGAAGAGGAAGGTCCGGTGCTCGTTCTTCACCACCAGCACGCGCAGCGGGGTGCCGTCGTAGCGCGGCACCGGGAGGTTGTGCGGCTGGCCGCGCTGCTTCGGGAGCGGGGCGAGCGCGTCGAGGGCACGCAGGGTGGCGGCATCCACCACTCCGGTGGGCTGGACGTCCGAGAAGGCCGACCGGGCGTGCACCTGGAAGTTGCGGACCGCCTTGAGCGACTGAGGGCCGAAGGAGCCATCCGCGCCTCCGTGCAGGCTGAAGCCCATGTCAATCAGTGCCTGCTGCACGGACTGCACGCCCGGGCCCCGGGCGTTGCGGCCGAGCGTCGCCCGGCCAGCGAGCACGTGCGCCAGTCCGGGCTGGTCCGCGAAGCGGCCATTGCGAAGGGAGGTGGAACCAGAGGGGGTCGTGGACATGGGAGGCCTCGTGTGAGGTGAAGCGCGGAAACAATCCAGGGACGAAGGCCAGGGCCCTCAGGAGACCGCCACGGACGGCCGCTGGGGCGGATCCCCGTAGGTCCGGAACTCCCACCCCTCCGCCTGGAGACCCTGGATGAAGTTCTTCAGGTCGTTGGCCGTGGCCTGGTTCACGTGCATGAGGATGTCCAGCGGCCGGCCCTTCTTGCCGTAGAGCACCTCCCAGCTCTTGCGGGCCGGAAAGCACTTCTGCGTGTTGGCCAGACCGCGGGGGGCCTTCCAGTCGTTGGTGTCCACGTCCCACCCGGTGAGCTGCAGGCCCAGCGCGGCCGCCACCTTCCGCAGCATCGGGCTCTTGGCGCCCACCCACCCGGCGCCGTACGGAGGCCTCAGCCGGTTGGGGCGCACTCCCGCGCTCTCGAAGATGATGTCCTGCGTCCGCTGGAGCGCCTGCCAGAGCTGCGCCTCGGGCAGCTTGGGTAGCGCCACATGGCTCCAGGCGTGGCTCTGGATGATATGGCCGCGCTCGGCGATGAGCTTGACCAGGGCGGGCTGCTTCCGCACCTCCTCGCCCAGCACGTAGAAGACGCCCTGGACGCGGTTCGCGTCCAGGATGTCCAGGGTGCTCTTCAGGGCCACATCCTTGCCCTTGTCGTCGATCGGGCCGTCGTCGAAGGTGAGGACGGCGCCAGGAATGGGGTTCATTCGAGGGACCTCTCTTCCCGAGTCTGGAGACATCGGTAGGACGCCGGAGCGTCCGAAGGAGGTCCACCCTTCCCAATCCAGTTCATCCTTGTTCACACTCCAGGCACGGGAGTGGACCCGGGATGTTCATTATTCAAACCGGCGGTGAGGCCCGGAGTGCCCGACGCGCGGCGCGCCACGCGTCGGGCCTTTCAGCGGTCCGGCGTCAGGAGATCTTGACGCTGGAGGTGGCGTTGTTCAGCGCGTGCAGGTCCTTGGCGTCGGCACTCAGCGGCAGCTGCTGGCCATGGAAGTTGTCTTCCTTGAAGAGGACCACCTTCAGGCCGGACGGCACCTTCACCGAGCTGACGGTGTTGTTGTCGATGCCGTACCGCTCCAGCTCGGCCTGGGTGTACTGGCCGGGTGGCAGGGACACGTCCTTCCCCTGGAAGTCCTCCTTCTTGAAGAAGGTGGCCCGGCGCTTCTCGTAGGGCATGATCTTGATGCTGGAGCAGTTGTTGTGCATCCAGTCCAGCTCGTGGGCGTCGGCCACCACGTCCATGGACTTGTCGCTGAAGTTGTCGCCCTTGAAGAGGACGGCCTTCAGGCCGGGCGGCACCTTCACCGAGCTGATGGTGTTGTTGTCGATGCCATACTTGCTCTTCAGCTCGGCCCGGGTGTAGTCGCCCACGGGCAACTCGGCCTTGTTACCGCGGAAATCCTTCTCATAATAAACGATAATCTTGTCTGCCATTGCCTTCCTCCTCCGTGAGCGGACCGGCTTCTATTTCCTTGCACTCGAATTCCTGCGAGTCATGGATTTTCCTGCCAGAAGCCAGCGCAAGGATGGGAACCGCGGTTCGGAGGCGCAACCCTCACTCCCGGCCCCCTCCCCGGGGGCGGAGGAGAGCGTGGATTCGCCGTCAAAGCGCGTGTGGCCGCGCAGACATCAATGAACGCCCAGGCTCCAGCGCTGCCGCAGCTCCGTGCGGCGGGACGGGTCCTTCAGCAACCGGTGGGCCCAGAGCAATGGACCGGCCCGGCGAACCTTCTCGAACTCGTCCGCGTGCAGGGGAATGACCCAGAGCAGGTTCACCGGCGAGCCAGGAGGCACCGGCACGACGGGGCCCGGCGCGAGGAGGAAATGGCGCAGCCCCAGGAGCGGCTCGGAGAGGACCGCGATGTCGCCTTGCGCCCAGGCGTCCTCTTTCGACTGCATCAGCGCTCCGAGCGCCGACAGGGCCATGGCCCGCTCCGGACCGTGCGAATCCATCCAGGCCGCCAGCTCCACGTGCGCGGAGCCCGAGTCCCGCGTGCCGCCCGGCTGAGGCACCCGGCCGAAGCCATTGGTGACCAGCGTGAAGCCGGAGGTGCCCAGCCGCGTGCGGATGAGCACCACGTGCGGGGGCAGGCCCTGCGAGGCAGGAGGTGCCATCTCGGCGACGGTGTCCCCCGGGAGGGCGCCCTCCAGGGCATGACGGAAGAGGGCCTGGTACGTATTGAGGCCCACGCTCGAAGGGGACGGCTTGCCCGGTGCCGACGCGCGCGCCCAGCGGGTGAAGGGCTCCGCTGCATCCGAGATGCGCTCGAGCACCAGGCTGGAGTGCTCGCTGGCACGGACGCGGTAGCTCACCATGTCTCCGTCAAAGGACTCGGGCCAGGAGCCGGGCTGCACGCCCAGCGGCACTTCCAGGATTTCACCCACGGCGAGCATCCGGTTCTCGCGCACCATGCGGTAGGCGGCGAAGTACAGGGCCTCGCGGGCACGCGTGGTCTCCCAGGTGTCCCACTCCTCCGGTGCGAGCTGGAGGTCCGGCAGCCCGAAGCTCTCCATGCCCCGCAGCCGGAGCTGGCGGCTGCCCGCGCCGCGAGAGACGTCGACCCACGCGGTGAATGGACGGTAGTCGGGATGGGACAGGCTCCGGAGCAGCCGCGCGAACGTGCTGCTGTCCTTCACGAGAGAGCCTGCCTGGTGCAGGACCACCGCCATGCCCTCGTGGGCCAGGCGTGCCACCAGCATTGAAAGTACGCGCATCCAACCATCCCCGGCCCACGGGTCCGGGTTGCTTTCGTCTCGTGCCAGCCGCTCGCCCTCCCCGCCCGGAGAGACACCGGTCGCGAGCGTCAGGTAGCCCGCCTCCCTGGGCAGGTTCGGGAGCTGCCGCAAATCCAGTCCCTCACGGGGCATGGGGCCGGTTCCCAGGAGGACGTGCACGGTGTGCCGGCCGCTCGTGAGCTGGACGCCCTGCTCGTTCCTCACCGTGAAGCCGAGCTCCGCCAGCCCCAGTCCCTCGAGCCACCCGGCAAGTGACTCCGGGGTGGCGGGCAGGGACTCCGCGAAGAGGACCGAGACCCGGGCCTGCGGGCGGGCAGACGCGAGCCCGGTGGGCCCCTTGGAGGTGGGCATGTCATCTGGAGAGGAGGTCTGCGGAACGGAAAGGTGAGCGTGCATGAGAACAAGGGGCCCCACGGCGAAGTCGCTGGAGCGCCCAGCAGGAGGCCGGGGCTGTCGCGCAGGGGCTCGCGCGGAAATGAAAGCGCGCTTCCCTCTCTAACGCTTCGGAGCCCCCCTCCACTCCAGTCCGCTAACCTCGCTCCAGTCTCCCCGCGAAGGGCTCCGCCGTACGCCTGCTCCCGGCGGGCCTGTCTGCCTGGTCCCGCCACCGCCTGGATGGCCTCCCTGGCGGTCAGGTGTTGGCGTCACTTCTGGCCGTGGAGCCACGAGCCCCACCGCACGAGCCGCGCGCCGCCCGCGGGCTCGTGCCCGCCACCGGCGGCCACGCGCTCGGTGCCGCTGGCAAGCGGCTGGAAGCGCGCCTCATAGGGCAGGCCCGAGAGCGCCGGGACCCACGGGTCGGCCGCATAGGACTCCGAGAAGAGATATTGGGTGCCGTCCGCGCTCTCGGTGCGCTGCACGGTGAGGGCGGGCACGTCGCGCCCCTCCGCGGTGAAGGTGCCACGAGTGCCGGACGCCGCGTCGGCGGGAGGCCAGTCCCCCGAGGACAGCACCTCCCAGGGCAGGCTCATCAGCAGCTCCTCGAGGGGCTCCGGCTCGACCTGGGAGAAGTCGGAACAGGGGGCGGCGTTGGTGTCGATGGGCCCCTCGGTGCGCAGGATGTAGCCGCGCTCGGCGGCGAAGCACACGCGCTGCACGCCAGGCGATGGGCCCACGTCCACGTGCCGGTCGTAGTACGCGCCCGGGCCCAGGGGCCGCTCCAGCGCGGGCACGGGGGCATTGGCATCGGCCGAGCCTTCACGGAACTCGCGCAGCGTCAGCTTGAAGCCGCCCGGGGTGCGGAAGCCGGCCGTCTCGGTGCTCGCGTCGAGCAGGCCGCGGGTGAGGTAGAGCGGGCCCGGCGCGTTGGCGTACACGCGCGTGCGCAGGGGGCCGTCCACGGGGCGCTGGTCGCTGACGTAGCGCAGGGCCTCCCAGGTGCGGCCCGCGATGGAGGGACTCTCGGCGGTGGCCTTGCCCGCGTGGGGCACGTCGAGCGCGCGCGTCGTGTCCGCACGCACGGGGAGGAGGAGGTCCTGAGCCAGCCGCGTCTGGGCCAGGGGCTTGCCGGCCTCATCGGTGAAGGCCAGGCGCACCCAGACCCAGGGCTGCTGCACGGCCACCACCTCCAGCATCAACTGACCGCCGAGGGTGCGCGCGGCGCCGCCGCCGCGGGGCTCGGGGCCCTGGGTCGCTGAGAAGGAGTAGATGACCCGGTCGCCCACGCGGGCGCGCTTCCAGGCGTCAGCGTCCTGCATGAGAGAGGCCCCCTGCTCCTGGGTGTCGGAAGGGGACGGGCTGCTCGCCTTCGTGCTCTCGCAGCCCGGGAGGAAGGACAGGGCCGCGCCCAGCAGCGCGGCGATGGGGAGTGTGGAGTGGCGCATTGGCATGTGGGACGGGATACACCGGCAGTGCATTCACGCTCCCCAGGAAACTCCTGGCACGGCGCGCCGAGAATGAATCCATCCGGCCGCGGCGCGTCCTGCTGCGTTGTTGCTGGAATGGCGACAGCGTCATCGGCATGTCGCATGGGGAACCTGGCTCGGGGTGTCTGAGACCCCAGGGCCGGTGCCCGACAACCAGACAACACTGTGCGGTTCCGCAACGCCCGGGTCTTCTTGAGGAATCCGTAGCGCTGGCGCTGGCTTGTGCCCGCGGATGTCACATCCCTTTACAGGTGCGGGGCCGGAGCCTGGAGCGCAGGCAGTCCAAGCAAAGCAACAAGTTCTGCTTTTCCCCTCTGTGGGGTTGATTGGCCCTCCAATTGCTTCAGGCCTGGACGCGCCGTGCCGCGGCTGGAGGAAGCCAGGCGGACGGCGCGTCCCCCCGCAGTCAGGTGTACGAGGAAACCCCCCATGCTCAAGACGATGTTCAAGGGAGCAGCAGTCCTCGCGGTGAGCTGTGGCGTGCTGTCCGGCTGCGGTACCGACGGTACCGACGCGCAGCTCGACCCGCAGGCGGAGAACGAGGAGATCATCTCCAACCTGGTCGAGGCCGGGTTCCCGGCCGACGACATCATGGTCGCCGACGGTCTGGTGTACGTGGGGCGCGACGCTCACGTGACGCTCGAGGCGTCCCGCGAGATGCTCCGGCCCAGCGAGGTGAGCGCGGAGCAGTACCGGACGACGAATCTCGTCAGCACCTCCACCGTGAAGAAGATCTGCATCAATCCCACCTCCACGTTCAACAGCTACACCCGGCTCAGCCAGGGGCTCGACCTGGCCATCGCCAACTACAATGGCCTGGGGCTCGCGTTCACCATGGCGCGCGGCCCGACCACGGGCTGCAACGCGAACATCACCGCGCAGACCATGTCCGGCACCGGCGGCTCCGCGGGCTTCCCCTCGGGCGGCAAGCCCTATGGCACCATCAACATCGGCACCGGGCTGAACAGCTACAGCGTTGACGTGAACGAGCACGTCATCACCCACGAGCTGGGCCACGCGGTCGGCTTCCGCCACTCGGACTACTACAACCGGTCCATCAGCTGCGGCAGCGGCGGCAACGAGGGCTCCGCCGGCGTGGGTGCCATCCACATCCCCGGCACGCCGACCACGGCCACGGTGGGCGGGTCCATCATGAACTCCTGCTTCAGGTCGACCGAGACCGGCGAGTGGACCAGCTCTGACATCACCGCGCTGAACTACCTCTACTGAGAGATGCCGATTCAGCCCCCTGGTCCATCCATGACCCTGTGGGGTCGAATCCTCGCGGGCACCGTACTCCTGGGCGTCGCGGCCTGTGGAAGTGCGGTGCCCGCGGAGCCTCCGGCCTGCGGGAAACCGAAGACGCCGGAGGTGCGCGGCCTCTGGCAGTGCGGCCCGACCCTCGATTTCACCCCCATCAACAGCTACGAGGGCGAGTTCGCCGGCGTCCAGGGCACTGAGGACGCGGTCGTCATGATCGACGGACGCTGCACCGGAACGCTGATTGAAGCGAGCGCGGGACCGGTGGTGGTGACCGCGGGCCACTGTGTCGGGCTCGGGGACCGGGCGTTGCTGGTCTTCAACTTCGAGGACGCGCCCGACGGCGACCCGCTGGTGACAGAGGGCACCGTCATCGAGCAAGCGCTCGAACCCGACTATGCGCTCATCGAGCTCGACGTGCTTCCCGCCGTCACCCCGGTCCTGCTGACGACCCGGGCCAGCGAGCGGTTGGCAATCATCCAACACCCCCGGGGCCGGCCCAAGGTCATCGCGGAAGGCCGCTTCCTGAACTCATGTAATCAACTTGTATACTACTCGGACCTGGACACCCTGGTAGGGAGCTCCGGCGCTGGCGTGCTCAACCGTGAAGGCCACCTGCTGGGCATCCACACCGACGGCGATTGCGACGAAACCGGGCGCGGAGCCAACAGGGGATGGACCGCGGAAGTGATTGTCGAAGCGTCCCCGTACCTGCGGAGCGAGGACATCGCCGAACGCTGAGGACGGTACGGATTCGATGCGACGGCCTGAGGACCTGGCCGTCCTATGCTCCGCACATGAGTGACCTCAACGAGCGAATCGAGGCGTTCTACCGGTTTCTCTGGCCATTTCTCGCGGCCGACAAGGCGCGGTACGCGTACCTGGACGAGCCCCCGGGCGGACGTCCTGCGTCGGAGTTCCTGGGCGAGATTCCAGCGCGGCGGGGCGTGGGCCCTGGCTCACGGCTCGTGGACGTCGGCTCCGGCAAGGGGAAACAACTCGTCGAGCTGTCCAGGCGCCTGGGCTGCCACGTCATCGGGCTCGACCCGCTCGATGAGAACCTGGAGCTCGCCGCCGAGCGGCTCCGAAAGGAGTCGCTGCAGGACCGGGTGACCCTCTTGAAGGGCTCCATCGGGAAGATGCCCCTGGAGGACGCCTCGGTGGACTTCGTCTGGTGCCTCGACATGTTCAACCACGTCGAGGACATCGACGGCGCGCTGAAGGAGTGCGCCCGCGTCCTCAAGCCGGGCGGCTCGATGATGAACTGCAGCGCCGTGGGAAGCGACCTGCTCGAGCCGCGTGAGGCACAGCGGGTCACGTACCGCATCGGCATCAACCCCGACACGCTCTCGCCGGAGCGCATGGCCGCCGCCTACGAGACGGCCGGACTGCACGTCATCGAGTGCGGGACGACGACCGATGAGGGCTCGCCGTTCCTGGAGGAATTCGATGAGGGGATGGCGCACCACGCACTCCGGTTCGGCAAGATGCTCCGGGCTCGCTCGCGCGTGACGGCACGGTTGGGGCAGGACGCTTTCGAGCTCCTCTCCGCCTATGAGCAGTGGAACATCTTCCTGCTGATTGGAAAGCTCACCTACTGCGTCTGGGTCCTCGAGCGCGTCCGGCCATGAGTGACGAGCCCTCGGGGTGAGATGCGTCCGGCCACTGTCGCGGGGTTGAAGACATTTCCCTTCTTGCCGCTCAAGTCCAGCCTGGTGTGATTTTCTCAGATTGTTGGATTTTGCGGGTAGGTCCTCTAAAATCTGTAGTCCGCCCCGACGGTTCCATGCCGGCACCGTGGGGAGGACCGATTCAGAGCAAGAGGGAGAACGCAAATGTTCAAGAGAGCGGCAGTCCTCGTGGCGAGCTGTGGCGCGTTGCTGTCCGGCTGCGGTCCCGACGCGCAGAACGCCCCGCAGGCGGAGACCGAGGAGATCATCTCCAACCTGGTCGAGGCCGGTTTCCCGGCCGACGACATCATGGTCGCCGACGGTCTGGTGTACGTGGGGCGCGACGCTCACGTGACGCTCGAGGCGTCCCGCGAGATGCTCCAGCCCGCCGAGGTGAGCGCGGAGCAGTACCGGACGACCAATCTCGTCGGCACCAGCGTGACGAAGATCTGCGTCAATCCCACCTCCCAGTTCAACAGCTACAGCCGGCTCAGCGCGGGGCTCGACCTGGCCATCGAGAACTACAACAGCATGGGGCTCCGCCTCACCTTCGTGCGAGGACCGGCCACCGACTGCACCGCGAGCATCTCCGCGAGGACCACGTCCGGTGTCGGCGGCTCCGCGGGCTTCCCCAAGGGCGGAAAGCCCTACGGCACCATCAACATCGGCACCGGGCTGCAGAACTACAGCGTTGACGTGAACGAGCACGTCATCACCCACGAGTTGGGCCACACCATTGGCTTCCGCCACTCGGACTACTACGACCGGTCCATCAGCTGCGGCAGCGGTGGCAACGAGGGAGAGGCTGGCGTGGGTGCCATCCACATCCCCGGGACGCCGACCACGGCCACGAGGGGTGGCTCGGTCATGAACTCCTGCTTCAGCTCGAACGAGAGCGGCGAGTGGACCAGCTCTGACCGCACTGCGTTGGATTACCTCTACTGAGAGATGGCGCTTCAGCCCCCGCGGTCCGTCCATGGCTCCGCGGGGGCAGTTCCTCATTGGCATGTAGATCGCCTTGGCGGTTCGTCCAATCCATACTCCTCTGGACTGACTGGAGGAATCGCCATGGAGCAACCGACCCATCCGCTCGCCGTCGTCGCTGAAGACGCCCCCCTCAACACGGTCCGCTCGATCCTGCCGGCTGCTTTCGCCGCGCGCGTGCAGGGACGCGAGAAGCGCCGCCTGGGCGCGCTCTTCGGGCTCGAGAACTTCGGCGTGAACCTCACCCGCATCGTGCCGGGCGGCATGTCCTCGATACGCCATGCGCATACGAAGCAGGACGAGTTCATCTACGTCCTCGCAGGCCACCCGACACTGCAGACGACCGACGGCGCCGTTCAACTGGCGCCGGGCATGTGCGCCGGCTTCAAGGCCGGCAGCGGCCGGGCGCATCACCTCGTCAACGAAACCGATACAGATGTCTTGTATCTGGAAGTCGGCGACCGCACGCCGGGCGATGAGGTGACGTATCCCGGCGAGGATCTGAAAGTGACGCAGGTGAACGGCGCCTGGGTTTTCACGCACGAGGATGGCACGCCGTATTGAAGCTCCTCTGCCGCTCCGCCGCACTCGCCCGAGCGGTGCCCAGGCGTTCAGTGGGTGCCGTGGCCACCCCGAGGGCAGCCAGGCACCTCCCTCCCCCGGAAGGCGCCCGGGCGTGCCGTTGACTCGAAAATCAGTTACACACGGGAGGAGGACCCCTCAACCGTCTTCAAGGAGCTCGCGGTGAGCCAGGAAGCTTTCATCTTTGACGCCGTTCGCACCCCTCGCGGCAAGGGCAAGAAGGGCGCGCTGCACGGCACCAGGCCCGTGTCGCTGCTCGTCGGCCTGGTGAATGCGCTCAAGAAGCGCAACCCGAACCTGGACCCCCAGTGCATCGACGACGTGGTGCTCGGCGTCGTCTCGCCCGTGGGTGACCAGGGCGCGGACATTGCCCGCACGCTGGTGCTCGCGGCCGGCCTGCCGGAGACCACGGGTGGCGTGCAGCTCAACCGCTTCTGCGCCTCGGGCCTGACGGCGGTGAACATGGCCGCGCAGCAGGTGCGCTCGGGCTGGGAGCACCTGGTCATCGCGGGCGGCGTGGAGAGCATGTCGCGCGTGCCCATGGGCTCGGACGGCGGAGCGTGGGCCATGGACCCCGCCACCAACTACGACACCTACTTCGTGCCGCAGGGCATCTCCGCGGACCTCATCGCCACCATGGAGGGCTTCACCCGCGAGGACGTGGACCGCTTTGCCGCGCGCTCGCAGGCGCTGGCCGCGAAGGCGTGGGCCGAGGGGTACTTCAAGAAATCCATCATCCCGGTGGTGGACCAGAACGGCCTCACCGTGCTGGACCGGGACGAGCACATGCGCCCGGACACCACCGTGGCCTCGCTCGGCCAGCTCAACCCGTCCTTCGCGGGCATGGGGGAGATGGGCGGCTTCGACGCGGTGGCGCTGCAGAAGTACCACCACGTGGAGCGCATCGACCACGTGCACACGCCGGGCAACTCGTCCGGCATCGTCGACGGCGCGGCGCTCGTGCTGGTCGGCTCGGAGAAGATGGGCAAGACGTTGGGCCTGACGCCGCGGGCGCGCATCGCCGCCGCCGCCACGTCCGGCGCGGAGCCGACCATCATGCTCACCGGCCCGCTGCCGGCGACGAAGAAGCTGCTCGACATGGCCGGCCTCAAGGCCAGTGACATCGACCTCTTCGAGCTCAACGAGGCCTTCGCCTCCGTGGTCCTCAAGTACCAGAAGGACCTCGGCATCCCGGACGAGAAGCTCAACGTCAACGGCGGCGCCATCGCCATGGGCCACCCGCTCGGGGCCACCGGCGCGATGATTCTGGGCACCGTGGTGGACGAGCTCGAGCGGCGCCAGGCGCGCCGCGCGGTCGTCACCCTCTGCGTCGGCGGCGGCATGGGCGTGGCCACCCTCGTCGAGCGCGTCTGACTCCCCCTCCCCTTTCTAGCGACACCCTTCGAGCGAACCCATGAGCGAGCAGAACACCATCCGCTGGGAACGAGACGCCGACGGCATCGTCATCTTGACGCTGGATGACCCGAGCCAGTCCGCGAACACCATGAACGCCGCCTACGTGAAGTCCATGCGTGCGGTGGTGGACCGCCTGGTCCAGGAGAAGAACAGCATCACCGGCGTCATCATCACCTCCGCGAAGAAGACGTTCTTCGCCGGTGGCGACCTGAATGACCTTCGCGGCGTGACGAAGGAGCAGGCGAAGCAGGTCTTCGAGCTGGGGCAGGAAATCAAGGCGCAGCTGCGCACGCTGGAGACGCTGGGCAAGCCCGTGGTCGCCGCCATCAACGGCGCGGCGCTCGGGGGCGGGCTGGAAATCGCGCTCGCGTGCCACCGGCGCATCGTCGCCGACGTGAAGGGGGCGCAGCTGGGCCTGCCGGAAGTGACGCTGGGCCTGCTGCCCGGTGGCGGCGGCGTGGTGCGCACGGTGCGGATGCTGGGCATCGTGGACGCGCTGATGAAGGTCCTGCTCCAGGGCCAGCGCTACCGTCCACAGGAGGCGAAGGAAGCCGGCCTCGTGCACGAGGTGGTGGACTCGGTGGAGGCGCTGCTGCCCGCGGCGAAGGCGTGGGTGAAGGCCAACCCGAGCGCGCAGCAGCCGTGGGACCAGAAGGGCTACAAGATTCCGGGAGGCACCCCGTCCCATCCGTCCCTCGCGGCGAACCTGCCCGCCTTCCCCGCCAACCTGCGCAAGCAGCTCAAGGGCGCGAACATGCCCGCGCCGCGCGCCATCATGGCCGTGGCCGTCGAAAGCACGCAGGTGGACGTCGACACCGCGTTCACCATCGAGTCGCGCTACTTCACCGAGCTGGTCACCGGCCAGGTCGCGAAGAACATGATTCAGGCGTTCTTCTTCGACATGCAGCACATCAACTCGGGCGGTGGCCGTCCCAAGGGCTTCCCGCAGCACACGGCGAAGAAGGTCGGAGTGCTGGGCGCGGGCATGATGGGCGCTGGCATCGCCTATGTCTGCGCCAAGGCGGGCATCGACGTGGTCCTCAAGGACGTGAGCGCCGACGCGGCCGAGAAGGGCAAACAGTACTCCGTCAAGCTGGTGCAGAAGGGCATCGAGAAGGGCAAGGTCACGAAGGAGAAGGGTGACGCGCTCCTGGCGCGCATCCACCCCACCGCGGACGCCGCGGCGCTCGCGGGCTGCGACCTGGTCATCGAGGCCGTCTTCGAGAGCGTGGAGCTCAAGCACAAGGTGTTCCAGGAGGTTCAGGACGTCGTCGCTCCGGACGCGGTGCTGGCCTCCAACACGTCCACGCTGCCCATCACCCTGCTCGCGGAGGGCGTGAAGCGGCCGGCGGACTTCGTCGGCATGCACTTCTTCTCCCCGGTGGACAAGATGCCGCTGCTGGAGCTCATCGCCGGCAAGGGGACGAGCGATGCGACGCTGGCGAAGGCCATCGACATCGCGGTGCAGATTGGGAAGACGCCCATCGTCGTCAACGACAGCCGGGGCTTCTTCACCAGCCGCGTCATCGGCACGTTCCTCAACGAGGCCATCGCCATGGTGGGCGAGGGCATCGCGCCCGCGTCCATCGAGCAGGCGGGCCTGCAGGCGGGCTACCCCGCGGCGCCGCTTCAGTTGATGGACGAGCTCACGCTGACGCTGCCGCGCAAGATTCGCGAGGAGACGAAGGCCGCCATCCTGGCCGCGGGCAAGCCGTGGGTGGAGCACGGCAGCTACGCCGTCGTCGACGCGATGATTGACCGGCACCAGCGCAAGGGGCGCTCCACCGGCGGGGGCTTCTACGACTACGTGGATGGCAAGCGCACCCAGCTGTGGCCGGGGCTGACCCAGCACTTCGCGAAGCCCGGATACACCATTCCCTTCGAGGACATGAAGGAGCGGATGCTGTTCGCCGAGGCCATCGACACGGTGCGCTGCTTCGACGAGGGCGTGCTCCGCTCGGTGGCGGATGCGAACGTGGGCTCCATCCTCGGCATCGGCTTCCCGGCGTGGACGGGCGGCGTCGTGCAGTACATCAACGGCTACGAGGGGCGGACCGGCACGGGGCCGCGAGGCTTCGTCCTCCGCGCGCGCGAGCTGGCGGAGCGCTACGGGAATCACTTCCTGCCGCCCGCGTCGCTCGTGGAGAAGGCCGAAGAGGGCGAGCTGCTGAAGTGAAGTAGCTCCCTCCCGCGGGCGCGCTGCCTTGCAGCCGCGCGTCCCGCAGAAAATTCCCGGGAAGGGCCGTGTCGATTCCATCCCCGGTCGTTCGTCGCCTCCATGAAACGGGCCTTTTTGCCCGGATTCATCCACCGAGCCGTCGAAACGAAGGAGAACCACATGCGCTTCCTGTCCATGGTCCGTGCCCAGGAGAACACCGGCCAGAGGCCCAGCGAGAAGATGCTGGCCGACATGGGGAAACTGATCGAGGAGATGACCGCCAGGGGCGTGCTGCTCGATACCGCCGGTCTGCACCCCACCTCCGCGGGCGTCCGCCTTCGCAACAACCACGGCAAGTTCAGCCGCACCGATGGGCCGTTCACCGAGGCGAAGGAGGTGGTCGGCGGCTACGCGCTGCTCAAGGCCGGCTCGATGGAGGAAGCCCTCGAGCTGACCAGGCGCTTCCTCGAGGTGCACGGCGAGGAATGGAACGTCGAGTGTGAGGTCCGGCAGTTGGCGGACATGTAGCCCCCTGCCCCCGCGTGGCCACGTCGCCTCCCTGGCAGCGGGCGGTGTGTGGCGGGTCCATCTTCCTGGATAGAGTGCTCGGGCCATGAGAGTCCCGCTCGAGCTCCGCCGCGCCTACAAGCTGCTCAACCACGGCCCCACCACGCTCGTCACGAGCGCCGCGCAGGGCCGCACCAACGTGATGGCCGCCGCCTGGGCCATGCCCATCGACTTCGTGCCGCCCAAGGTCTCCGTCGTCATTGCCGAGGGCACCTTCACCCGCGAGCTGGTGGACGCCTCGGGTGAGCTCACCCTCTGCGTCCCCACGCGCGCGCAGCTGGACCAGGTGTACGCCGTGGGCTCGACCTCCGGGCGCCACGAGGACAAGTGGGCGTCGTCGGGGTTGAGGGCCGCCCCCGCCTCCCGCGTGCAGGCACCGCTCGTGGAGGGCTGCGTGGGGTGGCTGGAGTGCCGCGTGCTCGCCGAGCCGGACGTCCAGCGCAAGTACGACCTGTTCATCGCCGAGGTCGTCGCGGCATGGGTCGAGGACTCGGTGTGGAAGAACGGTGGGTGGGACTTCAGCGCCGGAGAGGAGTACCGCCCCATCCACCACCTGGCTGGCGGCGTGTTCTTCGCCACGGGTGAGCGGATGCAGGCCCACCAGCAGTAGCCTCCCTCCGCCGCTCGGCTCCTCCAGGAGCGGACGCTGGAGGGCGCGCCCTCCCGGCCCGAGGGCGGGCACGGTTGAGTTGGAATTCAAGCACCGTGCTTGCGTTGAGGGGTGCGTCACAAGGCTCGCCCCTCGCCCGTCGGCGCGAGGGATGGGCCTTCCACTCAACAAGAAGGCGGGCCCCGCAGATAGGGGTGGCTCCTGCCGCGCCCGGGAAACCACTCCCGCGCGTGGCGGTGTGCCTCGCGCGGGGCCCGCTGGAGGAGACGTCGTTTGCGGAAACTTCAAGTGGCATGCGCTGTGACGGCCTTCGCACTCCTGCTGTCGGCAGGCTGCAGCAGTGGCGGAGCTGGAGAGGGGACCTCGCCGGGTGACTCCTCTCCGGGCGCCATCCCCTCTGCGCCCGTCGCCGGACCTGCTGACCCCGGCGTCGGCACCCCTGAACCCACCCCCGGCACCGAGCCCGCCGCCCCCGACACGACGGAGCCCGGCACTCCCCCGCTCCCCCCTGCCGAGCAGGACTCCGGAACCCCTGAGCCCACCCCTGAGCCCCCCCCTGACACCGGGCCTGCCGCCCCCGACCCGACGGAGCCCGGCACTCCCCCGGCCCCCGCCGAGCAGGCCGATGTCCTTCCCACTCCCAAGCGGACGCGCACCGCACGCAGCCTCGACGAGCTGCGGACCATGATTGCTTCCGCCATCCCGGGAGACCGCATCGAGCTCGCCGATGGCACCTATACGAACACGCCCCCCATCAAGGTGTCGGTCCAGGGGACGGAACAGGCCCCCATCGTCATCACGGCGCAGACCGTGGGCAGGGCGACCATCGGAGGCTCCTCGAGCTTCCTCGTGCAGGGCGCCTCCCACGTCATCCTGCGGGGCTTCAAGCTGACGCACGGGGTGGCGGAGGGGGGCGTCGCGCTGAGAATCGTCGGCTCGACCCACGTCCGCTTCACCCGAAACGAGCTCGCCCTCAAGGACACGACGTCCATCAGCACCTGGCTGAGACTCGAAGGCGCGGGCAGTGGCTACAACCGCATCGACCACAACCACTTCCACGACAAGACGAGCTCCAACGTCTTCCTCGCCGTTTATGGTGACGCGCCGGACGGAAGCCTGGGCATGTCGCAGCACGACCGCATCGACCACAACTACTTCCACAAGCTGACCCTCGACGAAGAGGGTGGCGAGTGCCTGCGGATTGGCGACAGCAAGCGCGGCCCCATCAGCGCGCACACGCTCGTGGAGGCGAACCTCTTCGAGGAGTGCAACGGTGACCCCGAGGTCATCTCCAACAAGAGCTCGGAGAACGTCTTCCGCGGCAACACCCTGCGCAACAACAAGGGCTCGCTGGTGCTGCGCCACGGCAACAAGACGGTGGTGGACGGCAACTTCATCCTGAACAACGCGGGGGGCATGCGCATCTACGGCCACGACCACCTCATCACCAACAACTACATCGAGGGCAGCACCGGCACGGGCGCCCAGGGCACGCTCCTCCTCAGCAGCGGCTGCACCGAGGAGGACACGGGCCTGGGCACCGACTGCAGCGTGGCCGCCCGTGTGACGGTGGCCTTCAACACCCTGGTGGGCAACAACCCGACCCACCTGGTGATCGGCTCCTCGGACTCAAGACGGCCCATCCCGGCCCGGGACCTGCGCGTGGAGAACAACCTCATCGTCGGTGAGCAGGGGACGTTGGTGGACTTCGAGCGAGCCCCGGACGGGTTCACCGCCGCCGGCAACATCCTCTGGGGCGCGGCCTCGCCCGGTGACATGCCGTCCAACGGCTACGTCCGGGTGGACCCCAGGCTGGTGCGCGCGGGGGATGGCCTGATGCGTCCCTCCGCCGGAAGCCCGGTGGCCGGCGCGGCCCGCCCCTCCCCCAGTGGCCTGCAGCTCACCACGGACATGGATGCCCAGGTGCGCACCGGCGCGCTGGACGTGGGTGCGGACCAGGCGGCGAGCGGCCCTGCCTTGCGCCGTCCGCTCACCCCCGCGGACGTCGGCCCCCACGCGCCCTAATCAGGGCGGGCCGGGGGCGCCGGCCTCCTCCCGCTCACACTCCGCGGGTGCAGTGGTGACGGTGACGGCCTCGTCCGTCCCGGCTGGCCGCTGCACCCGGATGTGATAGCCGCGGCCCGCGGCACAAGCGTGCACCTCGAGCCCGTCCGGCCGCGGCCAGGCGGAGACTCGGACCGGCGATGTGGCGTTCAGACCGCTGGTGAAGAGGGTCGCGTAGTGGGCCTGGACGCCCTCGCGCGGGTAGACGAGCACCGTCGCCTTCTTGCGCACCTCGTAGTCTTCCGAGTACCACCCGTCGTACGGCCCGGTGGCCCCGCGCACCGTGGAGACGGACAGTCCCTCGGGCAGGGCCTGGGTGACCTGGAGGACGCGCTTGCCCGTCTTGTCGGTGACGGACGTGGAGGTGCCCTGCGTGGAGACAGTGAGGTCCGGCTGGAACTGCCAGCGCTGCTCGAAGCGGTGCGAGCCTTCCGAGGTGAGCCGGTCCAACACCAGGACGACGTCCTTCTCCAGCAACATCACCGCGCGCCAGTGGCCCACCCCCTCGTACAGCGTGTGGAAGCCCGACTGGTAGAGCCACCGCCCCCCCTGTGCGGACAGGCCGGGGCTTGCGTGCCCCGCGCGCTGGTCCAGCCCGTCCACCGTCACGGTGTTGTGGGCGCGGGTGCTGCGGAAGTAGGCCTCCTCGTCCCCCGGCTCCTCGGTGAACATCCCGGGGTCGGTCAGCAGCGTGCGCCCGGCCGAGTAGAGGACCACGTTGAGGGCGTCCAGGTGGCTGTGGTCCGTGCGGTAGGGCCCCATGTCGAATATCAGGTGCGTCTGTTCCCTGTAGTCCAGGGCGGGGTCGAACGAGGAGCGCAGCACGGCGACGCCGGAGCTCTCGAAGAAGGCGAGGCGCTCGGTGGGCGCGCTGCCGCACATGCCTGCCGTCAGCATGTGCGCCAGCTCGGGGAAGACCGCGCCCATCCGCGCGAGCAACACCGGTTGGTGCTTGCGCACCAGGAGGCGCTGGCTCGCCCCGAGCATGGGAATGTGCCCGTCGGGCTGCACGATGTAGGAGGCAAAGCGGGCCATCCGCTCCAGCACGGGCCACACCTGCGGGGGCAGCTCCACGCCGTGGGTCCGAGCCCACTGCGCCAGCTGATACACCTGGGTGAAGACGTAGAACTGGTAATAGGCGGAGTTCTCGATGATGAAGCCGTCCGAGCCGATGATGTCCGAGAGCAAATCGTCGTAGCGGGCGAGCGCGAGCTCGCGCCAGCGGGACGCGTCCTCGAAGTGCGGGAAGTTCTCCGCGATGAGCAGCAACGCCGCCGCTTCGGCGAACCCGTGGTTGAACCCGGCCTCGAAATTCTTCGGGTCCTCCAGGAAGCGCGCGTCCTCGAGGATGAGCTGCTCGAGCAACTGCGCCTCCTCCCTGGAGAGGGCGCCCGCGTGCTTGAGCTTCCAGTACGAGTTGACGAACACCATGGCCCGGTAGGCGGTGCCGTGTTTGTCCCGGCTGAAGACGGAGTTCTTGCTGTCGGCGGCGAAGCTCCTGAAGACGTCCATGAGCTTGTCGCGGTAGCGCCGCTCGCCCGTCTCGCGGAAGGCCCACAGGAGGTGGGCCGTGGGCCGCAGCCCGTAGAAGATGTAGCGCCAGAACTTCTCGCCGTAGGGGTCCTCCGTCCAGGTCAGCGGCGGCGGCAGGTGGACAGGGTCGAACCGGGGAACGGGCCAGGTGTCCTCGAGGATGAGGTTCGCGCTCTCCAGGTCCCCCTCGTCCAACCACAAGTAGGCCACCTCCTTTCCGAAGATGTGGCCCTCCACCACGCACGCCCTCCCCTCGCAGCCCTTCTTCTGCATCGGGTTCGCATCCTCGCGCCCGCAGACGATGTTCAGCACCTGCGCCGAGTTGAGCCCTTCCGGCGGCTCCTTCTCCGGCCCGCAGTTCGTGAGCAGCCCGAGGAGTACAGCACCGCATACTGCCCTCAATCCCAATCGTCGCGGCATGTCTCATCACTCCGTTGCCGAGGGGCGCACGGTCCGGTCCACGCGAACATCGCCGGACCTACTCCACACGAATGAAGGCGTCCGCGCCGCCAGGGGCCATGGGCCCGCTGCCGAGCCCGACCTGCGCGAACAGCGAGGCACACTCCGGGTCGTCGGCGCTGGAGAGGCATCCTGCAACGAGGTCCGTCATCCCGTCCCCGGAGCTCTCGAAGTCCGTGTGCGCGAAGAGTGCGGCCACGTCGAAGACGACCCGGCTCTTCCCCGGAACGAAGCCCTTGAGGAAGAGGGTGCCCTGGTTCTCGGCGCTGCACTTGACGCCGATGTCTGGCGTCCCCGTGCAGCCGTCGGCACGGACGTGGAAGACATAGGGCCTGTTGCCACCCGAGCGCACGTCGAGACGGAGGAACCTGTAGCCGTGCGTCCAGCTCCACCACATGCTGGGAACATTGAGGGGTGGGTCGACCCATTCCACATTCCTGTGGTTGAGCTCGGGCGGCACCCCCAGCGTGAACTCCACGCCGGTGTAGTCGTCGAAGTCGCGCACGTAGCCCACCACCTCGGTGCGGAGCTCCGGGCTGCCCGTGTTGCAGGTGCCGGTACCGTCCTCGAAGTCCAGCATGGCGACCGTTTCGCGCTGCCAGCGCCCATCCTGCTCCAGCACCAGGGGGTGCCTGTCCCCATTCTCGCGCACCAGCGAGACGCCGCGGACATACGCCTTGAAGTCCAGCAACTGGAGGGTGCTCCCCGAGGCACCGATCTTCTCGTAGAGCGCATCGCAGCGCAGAGGCTCGCCGCGCACCTGGGCGGCGAACTGGAGCGAGAGCTGACGCTCCCCACCGCAGGCGAGCAGGAGCGCGGACGCCACGAGCACGAGCATCAGGTGCATCCGGGAGGGCACGTAAGGCATGAGACTTCCCGCGCTTCGCCGCCTCCCCGGTGCCCCCAACCCGAACGCGGCCGACGGGCCCCGTGCGGCTGTGCCGGCGAGCAGCGCAAGCCGCCCCGCCTTCCCGCGCTCACGCAACCGCTCCCCTCCCGGATGCATCCGCCCCCCCCTTCCGAGTGTGAACCAGGGCCCGCCGCCCCGTGCGTGACGACCACCGCGCGAGCGGTCGGCTGCACGGAGCGTACCCGCCAGGGCGGCCAGGAAGGGGTTGCCCGGCGCGACAGCACCAGTGCCCTCCGGGCAGAACAGTGGCAGGCAGGCGGCCGTGTCATTTCGCTCCCATGACGACGAGCCTTCCCAGGGTTGGGCAGCCTGCTACCCCCGATGGGCATTCCTCTGCCTCGCCCTCGGGGGCGGTGCGGACTCGAGAAGGTGCCGGCACGGTCCGGCATTACACCCCCACGTAGGCTGCCAGCTCCAGCCACGCATCCATCGTCAGGGAGTGACTCCCCTCCGCTCGAAGAGGATGCTCGGTTCGCCCTTGTAGGTCGTGCGGGTGACTTCCTTGAAGTCGCACCTCGCCGCTACCCGAAGCGAGGCCGTGTTCTCCGGGGCGATGATGCAGACGGTCCGTATCGCTCCGAAGCGTGCCTCGCACCAGGTGTGGGCGGCGCGGACGGCCTCCGTCGCATAACCCTTGCCATGCGCCCAGGGCGCAAGCGCCCAGCCGGCTTCAGGCACACCGGCGATAGAGGGCGTGAGATCCCGCTTGAAGTCGGCGAACCCGACCTCACCGACGAACCGCCCCGTGGCCCTCTCCCGCACCACCCAGTAGCCAAACCCCAGCAGCGCCCAGTGTCCGACGTAGCGCAGCAGGCGTGCCCAGGTCTCTTCCTCGGTGGAGGGCTTGCCGGTGATGTGGCGCGTCACCTCCGGGTCTGCCCACAGCGCGACGGAATCAGCGAAGTCGCCGAGCACATGGCCGCGCAGGACGAGGCGCTCGGTCTCGAGGGCGGGGGCGACGCTGAGGGGAGAATGCGTTCCTGGCATGGGGCTCCTGCCTTCGCTTCGAAAGGCGATGCCCGGCATTGTGCCACGCCCCCCGGGAGCGCGGCTCCACACGTCGTCCACGCTCGACGTGCTCCACTCCGGATAGCCGTACACCCAGACCCAGTCAGAGTTCGGCTGTGCTCGGCCAGGCCGTCCAGCCAGTGCCATCTCCACAGGAGGTGCCGGAGCGGGCATGGCCCCACATCTGCACGGGGTCCATCACGGCGGCGCGCGCGGGGCTGTTGCGGTCCTGCGCCGTCGTCTCACCCTCCCAGGTGGGCGCCCCTGCCCATGTTCCGGTCCCACCAGCCGTAGATGTTGGCCCAACGGAGACTCCCGTGGCACGGCGGCGTGCCACGGGGCCCGGCCCGCACCGCGCCCCTCCCATCGCCGCGTTGCGGAAGGCGGCCGGATGGGCGCGGGCTACATGAGGTTCCGAGGGTCCTGCGCCGCGTCCCAGTCCTGCGCGCCGTACGCCTGCGACGCGGCGGGGGCCTGCTCCTCCTCGTACACCGGCTCCACCTCGCGGCCGGCAACGGCCGCTCCGAAGCCGAACCTCGGGTAGATGAGACCCGCGAACAGATAGTCCGTCATGTTGATGTCCATGCCGCCCACGATGGGCTTCCCGTCGCGGGTGATGGACGCCGGGAGCTGGTAGCACATGATGGAGGTCTGGTCCGAGGGAGTGCCGAAGATGGACTGCTCATCGAGCGGCGTGAGCACCTGCTGGTCGACCGTCTCCTTGTCCCACCCATACGTCGCGAGGAAGTACGCGTAGGCCTTCTGCGGGTCGATGCGGGCCACGAGCTCGCGGCGCATGTGTTCGTGCGGGAAGCCGAGCGTGTGTCCCGCTTCGTGTCGGACGACCCGGCGGTACTCGGACTCGGGCGTGTTCATCGTGAAGCCCTCGAGGTTCATCGTCTGCCGGTTCGTCGGAATGAGCCGGATGTCCGTTCCGAGATAGGACCAGTAGCCGCCCTGGCCCCGGGAGATGCGGACATCGCCGATGCCGCTCGTCTGCACGAACGAGACTCCCCCGCTCGTCGCCCATGCGTTCAGGTGATTGACGATGCGGGCCCGCAGGTCGGTCGGCGTGGACTCCATGAAGCTGACCGTCAGCTGACGCGTCGCCGCGCCCCAGTACTTCGATGTCAGGACGGCGATGCGCATCGGGTCCTGCGGAATGCGCAGCCCCGCCGCGCCCAGCGGCGCCAGCTGCGGCGCGTTGGCCGGGTTGACCTTGCGCGCATACTCGGCCGCCCTCACCACCAGGCGGCTGGGCAGGGCCTTCAGCGTGCAGCCGCCCTGGCTCGCCGGAAGCGTCTCCACGCCTTCCTCGCGAGGGACGCCTCCCCGCTCCGAAGGCCCGCCTTCCCTCGTCACCGAATTGGCCAGCTCGGCAATCTGCCGGAGGACGTCGCGGATTCTGTCTGTCTCGGCCATGGCTTTCCCTCCTCTGCGTTGGCTCTCTCCCTCCGCTAATCTCTGACGCGCACGGGCGAGGTGCATGTGGGCCCGCGAGCCCGGCGCGACGGTCGCCCGCTCCTCTGGTCTTCCTCCCGTCGCCGGCAGGCGGGCGCCGGTCCTGCTGGGAGCCGGGCCGGTGCTGCCGCGGATGGGCCGACATTCGCGCGACGGTCGTACTTTCGGCCGAGCCGCGCCCGGATCGGGTTCGGTACTCTCCCGGACATGTGGAGTGAACTGCGTGCGCTGTGGAGCGAGCCCCGTCTCGCTGACGCGTTTGGGTACGCCGAGGGCGGGCATGTCCGAGGGAAAGTGGTCCTCGGCGTGGGAAGCTGAGTGAAACGCCGCGGCCCCCGGCATCCTCGCGGACAGGAGCTGAGCGCTACCTCGGCGTGTTGAGGATCGTCAGCCGGTGCGGCTCCGGCGTCGCCCAGTTCTGCGGGGTGTTGCCCGACATCGCGATGCCTTCGAGCGTCACGCTGCTGTCGAAGAAGTAGAGCGCCCCGCCCTCCGGTGCCTTGTTGTTGCGGAACTCGCCGTCGCGGAACGTCCAGTGGGTGCTGGCCGAGAGGTGCGCCGTGTTGACCGCCCCGCCCACGCCCTGGAACTGGGTTCGCGGACCGGTGCACTCGTTGTCGTGGAAGTTGTTCCCGGTGGCGACACCCGAGCTGGTCGGCGAGATCAGCATCAGCGCGCCGCCGAACGCGGGCGCCTTGTTGAAGCGGAACTCGTTGTGGTTCACGTTCACGTTCGCACGCGAGCCAATCCAGAGCGCGCCACCGGCGACCTCGGAGTAAGAGCCCTCTGCGCCCGCGCCGTCCTGACCGCCGACCTTGTTGCCGTACTCGAAGATGCAGTGTTCGAGGATGTCCGAACCGGCATCCGACGTCGCCGCCAGCCGCAGTCCGGCCCAGCCGGTGGTGGGATTGGCGGCGGTGAAGACGATGGGGCTCGCGGCGGTGCCCCGCGCGGTGATCCGCCCAAACACGGCGAGCTTGAAGTGCCCCATGAAGACCAGGCGGACGCCGGGCTCGAGGGTGAGCCGGTTCCCCGCCGGCACCGTCAGATCCCCGGTCACCTGGTACGGCGAGCCCGCGAGCGTCAGCGTGCGCGTCGTGAGGCTCCCGGAGAGATTCGTCCCACCGGACGTGCTCACCGTGACCGTGGTATTCGCGGTGGTGCTGCCGTGTTCGTTGGTCGCCGTGAGCGTGTACGTCGTCGTCGCTGTCGGGCTGACCTGCACCGAGCTTCCGCTCACCTCACCCACGCCGTGATCGATGGAAACGTTCTGCGCGCCGGTGACCTCCCAGGACAGCTCGGCGGACCCGCCCTGGGCGATGGCCGCGGGGGTCGCGTCGAAGCGCAGGACGCTCGGGATGTCCGATACCGGCCCCGACGAGGAGCAGGAGGTGGCGACCGCGACCGTTGCCGAGAGAGCCAGGACGAGGAGAGGCGAGCGGACCATGCGCGCCTTCTAGCTCAACGGTGGAATGCCGATAAGAGAAAGGGGGCCTCCTACGAGGGGGCGGGCTGGTGCTCCCCGCAGCGGGTGCAGAGCCGAAGGCGGAACGGAAGAAGGCGCGGACGCCGCGACTGGGTTCGAACCGTTCTCTCCGGGAAGCCGAGGTTTCAGACACCTTCAGTGCGGATTCCAACCCGCGCAGCACACCACGCAAAGTGCGGGAGAGCCGCACTGCTCGTACAGCACCGTCTGCTCCGACTTGACCCGGGCTCCATTGGGAGAATGAGGAGGGCTGATACCGGCCCACGAGGCGCTGCGCTGCTCCGCGGCAGGGAGGGGAGGTATGTTCCTGGTCCCCCTTCACAGCGAGTCTGGCCGTATGACGAAGAAGACCTCCTCCCCAAGGTCCAGCAAGGAGCAGCTCATCCAACAGCTTCAGGCCGGGAGGATCTCCCGCCGTGGTTTCCTGACCCTGCTCGGCCTGACGGCCACGACAGTGGGAAGCCAGACGCTCTTCAGCTGCTCGGAGCCCACCTCGGAATATGACTACATCATCGTGGGGGCGGGCTCGGCGGGATGCACGCTCGCCGCCAGGCTGCTGACGAGCTCCAAGGCACGCATCCTGCTGATCGAGGCGGGAGGCTCGAACGACCGCGAGGAGGTCCGCGACTTCACCCAGGCCTGGAAGCTGACGCAGCCCGGCTCCGAGGCGGATTGGGGCTACAAGTCCGTGCCCCAGCGAGAGCTGATGGACAGGCCGCAGTCCTACTCCTGCGGCAAGATGGTGGGCGGAACCAGCTCCATCAACGGCATGGTCTGGGTGCATGGCAACAAGGGCGACTTCGACGGCTGGGCCGCCGCGGGGTGCCCTGGCTGGGACTTCGAGGGTGTGCAGCCCTCCTTCCAGCGGGTGCGTGCAGCGCTCCAGCCGACCTCGGCGCTGACGGCCCGTAGTGCGCTATCCCAGGCCATGGTCCAGGCGTTCGCGAACCTTGGCCATCCGGTCAACCCGGACTACAACGGCGAGCAGCAACTCGGCGTGGGTTACACCCAGTTGAACGTGACGGAGGACGGCCGGCGCCTGGATGCCTTCTCCTCCCTCCTGGCGCCGAGTGCCGACAACCCCCGGCTGAGCATTCTCATGGGGGCCCACGTGAAGCGCATCGCCTTGCGCGGCAACAAGGCCGATGGGGTGGTCCTGGACCAGGATGGAGTGGAGCAGACGCTGAAGGCTTCGCGCGAGGTCATCGTCTGCGCGGGCACCATTCAGACGCCGCAGTTGCTGATGCTCTCGGGGATTGGCGATCCGGCGGAGCTGTCGCCCCATGGCATCCCGGTGGTGGCGGCGGTGCCGGGCGTGGGCAAGAACCTGCACGACCACCTCGTCTCGGTGGCGGTGAGGAAGCTGCGGCAGCCGGAGCCGGCATCGCATATCACCACCATGGACGTGAGCGTCTTCTTCGGGGCAGGCCCACGCCCAGGTATGCCGAAGTTCCAGGTCCAGGCGTATTACATGCGGTATGGCTGGGCTTCCTACCCCTCCGAAGCGGTGGCGTTGGGGCTCATCAACCTGCACCCGACAAGCCGAGGGAGCGTGAAGCTGCGCTCGGCGGACTTCAAAGACGCCCCGCTCATTGATCCGAACTTCCTGGGCACGCCCGAGGACATGGCCAACCAGCTCGAGGGTTACAAGGCCATCCGGCAGCTGCTCGGAGCGCCCGGGCTGCGCGACTGGCTGGAGGACGTGGAGCACACGCCAGGGCCAGACGTTTCCACGGATGCGCAGCTCCAGGAGGCGAGCCGGAAGTTCTCCGAGAGCGACTTCCATTCAGTGGGGACGTGCCGGATGGGCTCGGACGACCTGGCGGTGGTGGATCCCCTGCTCCGGGTCAAGGGTGTGCAGGGGCTGCGGCTGGCGAGCGCCGCCATCATGCCCACCGTCCCCTCGGGGAACACCAATGCGGCGTCCATGATGGTCGGCGATCGCGCTGGCAGGCTGCTCCTCGAGATCGACTGACAGCGGGGCTCGGTTGGGCCGCTCTTCCGAGCATGAGCGAGAAACGGGTGGGCTTCCTACAAGCGGCTGGTGAAGGGCGTGGAGGCACCCGGCCGAAACCCCGTGGCACCTTGCTGGCGCCACGGGGCTCTCTCTCTTCTCAGTGGATTCAGCAGGGGGCGTGACGTGTCGGCGACAAGTGGCATTAGCGCGGCTTCGCGCCCCAGGCCTCGACCATCAGGTCGATGAAGCGCCGCACCTTCGCCGGCAGGTGACGTTTGCTCGGGTAGATTGCCATGATCCGGACGTCCTCCGTCTCGCAAGACGGCAGCAGCGCCTCGAGCCGCCCACTCGCCAGGTCTTCGTCGACCAGAAAGCCGGGAAGAGCGGCGATGCCCAGTCCCGCGACGGCCGCGTCCCGGAGCGCCTCGCCACTGTCGAGACGAAGGCGGCTTCGCCCCTCCACCTTCACCCAGGAGCCGCCCTTCTGGCGCAGACGCCAGCTCTGTCGTCTCGTCCGGCTGCTGAATATCAGACAATCATGCGTCGCGAGTTCCTCCAGCGTCTCGGGTCTGCCGCGGGCCTCGAGGTAGGAGGGCGCGGCGCAGACGACCGCCCGGTGTTGAGCCACGAGCCGGGAAACCAGGCGCGTATCGGTGCTGGACGCATTGATGCGCACGGCCAGGTCGTAACCCTCCTCGATGATGTCCGCGACGCGGTCGGTGAAGCTCACCTCCGCCTGCACCTCGGGCCAGGTGCGCAGATAGTCCCGCAGCAAGGGAAGGACATGCAGCCTGCCGAATGCGTCGGGCAGGGTGAGCCGCAAGACCCCCCGGGGGGTGCCCGTGCGCTGCCCGACGCTGGCTTCCGCTTCGTCCAGGGCCGCCACGACTTGCAGGCAATGCTCATGGAAGACACGGCCCTCGTCGGTGAGACTCAGGTGGCGCGTCGTGCGATTGAGCAGGCGCACGCCGAGGCGGGATTCCAGCCGGGCCAGTGCCTTGCCAGCCGATGAGCGCGTCAGGCCGATGGCCCGGCCGCCGCCCACGAAGCTGCCCGCGTCCACGACGGACATGAAGGCGAAGATCTCATCCAGATGGGCGCGCTTCATCGATGGCTTTCGATTGTAGCTCCCGCGTCGCCGGAGAGGGGAACTCCGTTCGTCAATGGGCTCGGTATACGAGCCCGGCATTCACCCCTCAATCCGGGGGCGGCGACGTCCCCGGAACGATGCACCCGACACTGACAACTGGAGAGCACCCATGCCCGTAACCCTGCTCAACCCCGACGGAATCCCGAAGACCGACGCGTACCGATACCGACAGGTGGCGATCGCCACCGGCACCCGGCAGGTGCACATCGCAGGGCAGGTCGCGTACGACGCGAATGGCCAGCTCGTCGCGCGGGGTGATCTGGCTGGACAGGTGGCGCAGGCCTACCGCAACGTCGCCATCGCCCTTGCGGCCGCCGGGGCGACGTTCAGCGACGTCGTCCGGCTGACGTTCTACGTGGTCGACTGGAAGCGCGAGATGATATCCGACTTCCTTGCCGGCATCGAACAGGTCGCCGAGGAGCTGAAGATCGTGCCGGCGCCGGCATCGCTGATCGGGGTCTCCGTGCTCTTCGAGCCGGGCGTCCTCGTCGAGATCGAAGCCACCGCGGTAGTGGCCTGACCCACGCGGCAACCCGCGCACGAGCGCCCCACGGCCGATTGACAGTGGGGCGCTCGGTGTTCCGGACGCTCCTGTCTCCCACGGCAGGCCCACGAGACCTCCCCGCCGCTGCACGCTCCCGGCGCCCCACAGAGCCAGACCGCAAGCCCTTCTCGTCCCGGGTTGTACTGGGTGTGGCGCCCATCCTGCTCACGCGGCGCGCCCGACACGCGCGTGGAGTTGGCCCTGGATGAGGACTCGGGCGGCATCGACGTCGAGCCCTCGAAGCAGCCTCCGCTCCTGCCACATGGCGTCGAACGCGGCGAAACGACCGCTCACGATTCTCGACTTCACGAGGCCGGGCATGCAGCGTACGTACTCCGCAAGAGTCGGTGCACTTCTTCCACAGTCAGGAATACAGTGGCGCCCTTTCGCGAGAGGGGGTGAGCGGATGGGCTGCTACGTGTTGGGTTTCCAGGAGATTGACCAGACGCAGGTCGCGGTCGTTGGCGGCAAGGGCGCGCACCTGGGGGAGCTTTCGCGAATCGAAGGCATCCGCGTGCCGGCTGGCTTTTGCGTGACGACGGACGCCTTCCAGCGGCTCATGGCGGAAGCACCGTCGATGGACGATCGGCTCGATCGGCTGTCGCGCCTGAAGCCGGACGACCGGGAGGCGATCCGCGTGCTCAGCGCGGAGATCCGCCGGACCCTCGAAGGGATTGCCATCCCCGACGATCTGGCGGCGGCGATCACCCGCGCGCTCGCCCGGCTCGGCGAGCAAGCCGCCTACGCCGTCCGCTCCAGCGCGACGGCGGAGGACTTACCGACGGCCTCCTTCGCGGGCCAGCAGGACACGTACCTGAACGTCGTGGGGCCGGCGGCGATCCTCCAGCACGTCAGCCGGTGCTGGGCCTCGCTCTTCACCGAGCGGGCCGTGGCCTACCGCCTGCGGAACGGCTTCGGCCACCGGAAGGTCCACATGGCAGTGGTCGTGCAGCAGATGGTCTTCCCGCAGGCGGCCGGCATCCTGTTCACGGCCGACCCCGTCACCTCCAACCGGAAGGTCGCCTCCGTGGAGGCCAGCTTCGGCCTCGGCGAGGCCCTGGTCTCCGGCCGGGTGAACGCGGACGTCTACAAGGTACGGGACGGCGAGGTCGTCGCCAAGGCAGTCGCCACCAAGCAGCTTGCCATCCACGCCTCGCCGGCAGGCGGGACGCAGGAACAGGCGATCGAGCCGGAGCGGCAGGAGCAGCCAGCGCTGACGGATGCGCAGGTCGTGCGGCTCGCACAGTTGGGCCGGCGGATCGAAGCGCACTTCGGCCGCCCCCAGGACATCGAATGGTGCCTGGTCGACGATGGCTTCCAGATCGTCCAGAGCCGGCCGATCACCACGCTGTTCCCCATCCCCGCGGCCGGCGACCGAGAGAACCACGTCTACGTCTCCGTCGGTCATCAGCAGATGATGACCGACCCCATGAAGCCCCTGGGGCTCTCCCTGTTCCAGCTGACGGCCGGCCGGCCCATGTACGAGGCCGGCGGGAGGATGTTCGTCGACGTCACCCGGGGCCTGGCTTCGCCAGCGAGCCGCGCAGGCCTCCTGGAGGTCCTGGGGAAATCCGATCCGCTGATCAGGGACGCGCTGCAGACCCTCCTCGAACGCGGCGACTTCATCCGGTCGCTCCCGGACGAGGGGCCCGGCGGGGCGCCGGCTGGCGGCCCGCCAGCTCCGATCGAGACCGATCCGGCCATCGTCGCCGAGCTGATCGGGCGCAGCCAGGCCTCCATCGCCGCCTTGAAGCGCGACATCCGGACGAAGTCCGGGTCGGCGCTGCTCGACTTCATCCTGGCGGACATCCAGGAGCTGAAGCGGAGCTTGTTCGATCCGCGGAGCCTTCAGGTGATCATGGCGGCGGTGGAGGCCACCTGGTGGCTCAACGAGCAGCTGCGGGCGTGGCTGGGCGAGAAGAACGCGGCCGACACGCTCACGCAGTCCGTCCCCCACAACGTCACGTCGGAGATGGGGCTGGCGCTCCTGGACGTCGCGGACGTGATCCGCCCGCATCCGGACGTGGTGGCTTTTCTGCAGCACGTCGAGGACGAGGGCTTCCTGGACGAGCTGGCCAGGCTCGCGGGCGGGCGGGAAGCGCGAGACGCCATCCGGGCCTGGCTCGACAAGTACGGCATGCGCTGCGTCGGCGAGATCGACATCACGAAGCCGCGCTGGAGCGAACGCCCCACCACGCTCGTGCCCATGCTCCTCGGCAACATCAAGAACTTCGAGCCGGGCGCCGGCGAGCGGCGCTTCGAGCAAGGGCGGCAGGAGGCCCGGAAGAAGGAACAGGCGCTGCTGGAGCGCTTGCGGGCCTTGCCGGACGGGGAGCGGAAGGCCGAAGAGGCCAGGCGGAGGATCGACCGGGTCCGGACCTTCATCGGGTACCGGGAGTATCCGAAGTACGGCATGGTCAGCCGCTACTTCGTTTACAAGCAGGCCTTGTTGGAAGAAGCCGAGCGCCTCGTGCAGGCCCACGTGCTTCGTGAGAAGGAAGACATCTTCTATCTCACGTTCCAGGAGCTCCACGACGTCGTGCGCACGAACCAGGTGGATGACCCGCTCATCCGCCAGCGCAAGGACGCGTTCAGGTCGTATCAAGCGCTCACGCCGCCCCGGGTGCTCACGTCGGATGGCGAGGTCATCGCTGGGGCGTACCGACGCGACGATTCGCCGGCCGGCGCGCTGGTCGGCCTACCGGTTTCCGCCGGGACCGTCGAGGGACGGGCCCGCGTCATCCTGGACATGGCGGAGGCCGAACTCGAAGCGGGCGACATCCTGGTCACCGCCTACACGGACCCCAGCTGGACGCCCCTGTTCGTCGCGATCAAGGGCCTCGTGACGGAGGTGGGGGGCCTGATGACCCATGGCGCGGTCATCGCACGGGAGTACGGCTTGCCGGCAGTCGTGGGGGTGGAGCACGCCACCCGGCTGATCCGGGATGGGCAGCGGATCCGCGTGCATGGAACGGACGGGTACGTCGAGCTCCTGCCCTAAGGAGGTCAATCCAGGCTTGCACGGCGCCGTCGCCCTCGGCCCTTGCGAGCCCTGCCGGCGCTACGGGGCCCAGCCGGGCAGCTCCGATGCCTGCCGAATCCAACTCGCCACGAGCTCCTCGTCGAGCGTGTCGTCCTCGTGGATGTCGAGGTAGCGCGTGTCCTTTTGCTTGGACTCGCCGGGGGGGACAGGACGCAGCGACGTGCCGTGGAAGAAAGTCACCTTGACGTACTTCGCAAAGCAATGGAAGGCGAGGAACCAGCCCTGGCCCTCGACTCCGTAGAAGGGCGAGTTCCATTTGACCGCCTTGCTCACGCCGGGGACGGTGCGCACGATGAGCGCGTCGAGACGGCGCCCGACGTCGCTCTTCCAGCCCGGCATGGCCGCGATGTAGGCCTGCACGGGGGCATCCCCGTCGGCCTTCGCGATTTGAGGGTTGCCGCCCGCGAGGAGGGTCGGCTTCGCGGCGCTCTTCGCTGACTTCTTGGACGTCTTGCCGGTCATTGTGTTCACTCCAGGACCACGGGGACTTCGACCTCGAAGGGCACGTTGAGAGGCAGCTCGGCCCTGCCGATGGAGGTGCGTACGTGCTTTCCCTTGTCGCCGAAGGCGAGGACGAAGAGTTCGGAGGCGTCGTTGGCGGCGAGGTGGATGTTGGTGAAGCCGATTTCTGGGCCGGTATCTCGGTTCATGTCAACCGAGACAAGCGAGTGCCTTGCCGGGAGGGCGGAGACTTCCCATCCGCCGGCGCGTCCGCCGCTGCGCCACCTGGTTGCATATCCGCCTGGGGGGACGGTCAGACCAGCACCGGCTCATCCTTCGGCGGCGAGTAGACGACGTTGCCCTTCGCCGAGTCCTCCTGCACCAGCGTGTAGTTGATGCTCTGGTACTCGTCCAAGTCGAGGTCGTGGAGGAAGCGCCGCCAGTCGTCGGGCGCCATCGTCTGGCAGCCGGCGCTGCGCGGGTCGTCCTCCCTTCCCATGTGCCAGAGGATCTCCTGGCCATCCTTGCCGCGCACCTTCTCGTCGAAGTCCCCGTCGTGGTCGATGTCGTACTCGGCCTGCCACTTCGCCTTGTCGGGCGCGCCGAGAATCTCGTGCGTGCCCTCGTTGTCGAACGGCCCCCGCTTGAAGAAGCCGCCAATCATGCGGCCGGTGGAATGGCGCATGTGGTACGTGTACGAGCCCGCCGGCAGGCGTCCGAGGTCCTTCTTGTCGTCTCCGCCGATGGCCTCGCCGTAGCCCTCGTCCAGCATCTTCGAGCCCGGCCCGGTGCAGGTGTCGTACGTCGTGCAGTGCTTCTGCCCATGCTTGTCGACCCAGAGCAGCACGGCCTTGTCGTCGTAGGCCCCCTTGCCGTCGTTGGCCTTCGTGCTGGTGTCGTGGCGGATGGCGAGCACGAGCAGGTTGCGCGGCAGCAACGCCGGCCAGAAGAGAGGCAACGCAGCGGGTGCCGCGAGCGCTCCCGGCCCCGAGAACCGGCCCGCGAGCCGCTCCCCGAGTCGCCGCAGCCACCCCACTGAACGGGGCCACTCGGCGAGGCCCTCGAGCCACTGGGGAGGAATGGTCCCCGCGCCCGTCGTCGTGCCAGCCAGCGCCCCGCTGCTCGACGAGGCGCCGCGTGGAGCGGCCAGGAGACAGCGGCGCGGCGTCAGACGCGGCGCCACCGGCTGGATTGGTACAGGGCCTGGTCGGGCAGGATGATGTCGAGCTCGTCGGCCCGGTGCTCGAAGACGACCGCCTGCTCGCGTGCGCGGGCGAGGGCCGCCGGCCACTCGAACCACAGCGCATCCCCGGGGAAGGAGAGGTGGACACGCCAGGTGGAGCCCGCGATGAAATAGGGGTCGGAGCCCGACACCTCCACCCGGCCGTGGGGATGGAGGGTCCATACCTGCTCGGGTTCGGGCCGCGTTGGAGTCCGCCCATCGAGGTAGAGCGCCTCGCAGCGCCAGCTCCCGGGCAGCCAGTCGGGCCGATAGGCCTTGGGCGCCGGACAGGGCTGGAGCCCCGAATCAGTCGATAGATACATGTTGACGCGATCGAGCGGGGTAACGGGGACGCCATCGACCAGCCTCCCGGGGCATGCGTCCCAGCGCTCCTCCCACCAGGCCAGGCCGAAGCCGGGCGGCATGGGATTTCGCTTGTACCTCCAGGAGATCTGGCTCGCGTCGACGCGAAAGAGAGAGTTCTGCGCCACGACGCGACGCTCGTCGGCGGCGAATCGCCGCCACTCGTCATACAGGCGCCGCACCTCTCCTCTCGGCAGCCCCTCGGCCTCGAAATACCGGCGGAGGTTCTCCTCGAACGCCTCCTCGCTCACCTCCAGACTCATGGACGGACTCACCTCCGCAGCGCCTCGAACTGCTCGAGGACCTTGTACACCTCCATGAGGTCCACAGCCCGGACGCGCCGCAAGAAGAGTATGCTCCTCCGCCAGCGCTCCGGTGGCCGCGCCCCGCCAGGCCGTCAGCTGCGCCTCGTGTAATCCCTCACGCCGCGGCAGCGCGTCCAGCACCTCGCGACGGGACGGGGCCGCCCGTCACGTCCAGTTGACGAACTCGATGTTGTCGATGTCGTCCACGGTGACGCCGATGGAGGAGCACGCCACCGGCTCGAACGTGTCGAACCCTCCGCTCGGCGGAGCCTGGACACCCTTCCCGCAGGAGTCGCCGAGCGGGAAGGTCGCCGCCCAGTCGCGCGTGGTGACCTGCTCCTTCGCCTTGCAGGTGAGCAGGAGCAGGGAGGCGACAGCGGCGCGACCGACAGGGAATGGGGGCATTCGGGGACCTCCGGGGGCGTGACGGCGGGTTGATAGCGAATGGCGGTGGTAGGCGTTCACCACGGCCTACCCGGGTTCAGGGACATCCGCGGGCCCGCGAGCGGTGAGCGCCTGTGCGCAGGGAACGAACGTTTGGCGCGCGGCCCTGGAGCACTCCGGGTGTGAAAAAGAGGAGTCCCTCCTCGTGCCGTCCTGCGATGCTGGGAGTATGGAACGCTTCGTCGAGGTCGCCGAGGGAGTCTCGCTCTGGGTCGAGTCACGGGGGCCGGAGGATGCGCCCGCCATTCTGCTCATCATGGGCTCCACCGTCTCGGGCCTCGTCTGGCCCGACGAGCTCGTGGAGGTCCTGGCCCGCAAGCACCGGGTCATCCGCTACGACCACCGGGACACCGGAGCGTCCACCTGGGCTTTCGACACGGTCCCCTACTCCGCTACCCGGATGGCCGAGGACGCACTGGCCATCCTCGATGCGCTCGGCATCGAGCGCGCGCACGTCGTGGGCCTGTCGTTGGGAGGCTATCTGGTGCAGTGGCTCCTGGTCGCGCATCCCCAGCGGCTGCTCAGCGCGACGGTCATCGGGGCGCCCGCCCTCGAAGGCGCCCCCGCCCGCGCCAACGCGACGGCGCGAGCCCCCATCGACCCCGGCCTGTACGAGTTCTGGCGCCACATGTTCGAGCCGCGTGAGCGCGAGGCGCAGATTGAATGGCGGGTCGAGAACTGGCGCAGGCTCAACGGCAAGGCGATTCCCTTCGATGCCGAGGAGTTCCGTGCGCTCGAGCGGCGCATCATCGCCCACGCCGGCCGCCACGACACCTCGACTGCCCATGCGCGCGCCGACCCCTCCGGACTGGCGCGTGGGGCGGAGCTCGCTCACGTCACCGTGCCCACGCTCGTCATCGCCACCCCGGAGGACCCCACCAATCCCGAGTCCAACTCGCGGTTCCTGGCGGAGACCCTGCCGCGCTCGGCGCTGGTGACCCTCAACGGGATGGGGCACGCGATTCCACGTGCCGTCGTGCCCCCGCTCGCGGCGGCGCTCCTGAGCCACATCGAAACCGCGGACCGTCGTTGAGCATGTAGCTGTCACACAGGCCGCGCGGCCATAGGACATTCCTGGAAACGCCACAGCTTGAGTTGCAGATGGCTCCCCGGAACAGGAGCATGGCCGGTCCCACACGCCCACCAGGGGCTCAGGGACGTCCCCCCCCAGCCGGCCGCCGAGGCGCTCCCAAGCGTGGGCCAGGCCGAAGCCACAAGAGGCGAGCCCACCGCCGTGAAGAGCGGCTTCGGCACGCTGGGCCGGCTGGTGCTGAGCGAGGTGCCGCGCCTGGACTTCTGCGTGCTGCCGCCCGCCGAGGCGGCACGGCCCCTGTGGCGGCCCTTCACGGCGGGCGCGGTGGGCGCGCTGCTGCTCGACCTGTCAGAGCCCGCGGTGCGGCTGGCGCACTACCTGTCCTGGGTGGTGCGCATGCCCGTGGTGGTGGGCGCGGAGGTGCCCGCGCCACTGCAAGGGGCCCCCGCGGGCGCGGTGGGCGTGAATGACGACCTGTCCGAGGCGCTGCGTGCGCTGCTCGTCCAGGCCCTCAACCCCGCGCCCACGCTGCCCGGCGTGACGCAGGCGCAGCGGCTCACCGCGTCCGCGGTGTCGCGGCGCTCACCAGTAGCGGCGCGGAGCCGGCGCGGGCGGAGGCGCGGCCGCGGGCAGGGGCTCGAGCATGCCGAGCTTCAACAGCCGCTCGATGGCCGCCTTCACTTCCTTCGCCGGGGTGCCGCAGCCCTCGAGGTTGCGCGCCGTCTCCGCGACGGTGCGCTCACCCGAGGCGAACTCTCCGAGGAAGAGCCCGTCGTCGGCGGCCAGCCCGAGCGAGGCGCCCCACGTCGCACGGGCCGCGTCGAACTGGCTGCGGCCGGTGCCGCTCTTCGCCGCTTCAATCATCGCCGCATACGACGCCGTGGCCTCCGCGCCCTTCGGCGAGAGGCGGAACTTCTGTGCGCGTCCGTAACGGACCTTCTCTGTCTCTTCACTCATACGGCGACCTCGGTGGCAGGTGCTCTCATCCGCTCGAGCCCTCGCACGGGCTCGTCCATGCAGCACCCGCGCAAGGGGACTCCCCGAACGAGAATCCCCGCGCGGTCCTCGCCTGCCGGGTGCCGAGGTCCTTCGTAACACATCAGGCGGCGCGGCTGTTCCGGAGGACGCTCAGACGTCGCCGCTCCAGGTGCCGGTCAGGCGGATGTCGCTCTTGCCCGCCTCGCTGCACGTGGCGTTGAACGTGACGCTCCAGGACGGCACCTCCGAGTTCCAGGTGACGGTGCCCGTCCATGCTCTGCACGAGCGGGCGCTCTGGAACGGGTCGAGGCTCAGCGACACGCGTGAGTCCGGCAGGGTGAAGACCTGGCCTGGACTGGTCAGGGGCCGCTTCATCTGCAGGGTGAGGTAGGTGAGACCGGAGCCGCAGTACAGGGCACTCCCGCTGCGGAACAGCGTCACCGAGAAGTCGACGCCGCTCAAGCAATCGGCTGGGGCATTGCAGAGGAACGCCTCCGGCGAATAGCCGGCGTAGTACGCGCCCGAGCTGGACGGGTTCGTGAAGCTCCACTGGCACACCGCCTTCGTGGGCCGGCAGCAGGCGGCCTCTCCGGGCGAGCAGTGGTCGCTGAAGCAGCCGGTGGGATTCGTCGCCGAGCCGCCCGCGCACTTCGCGCTGCGAATCGCATCGGCGCCGGACTTCGTGCAGGCCCAGAGCGAGTTGCCCTCGCAGAAGAGCTCCCCTGGCGTGCAGATGGGCGCGCCGAGCGAGCCCGGGTCTCCCTTGGGGCCCTGCGGTCCGGCGGGGCCTTGAGGCCCTTGCGGCCCTTCGGGGCCTTGCGGTCCTCCCGCGGGGCCCGGTTCGCCTTGAACGCCTTGAGGACCTTGTGGACCTCGAGGCCCGGCTGGGCCCTCCGAGGAACAGGCGGCGAGGGCACAGCAGGACAGCAGCACGAAGATGGAACACAGGTGGCGTGACATCGCGGCTCCGATTTGGGGGCGGGACCGTACCCGCGCCTCACAGGAGCTGCAATTGCACTGCGATTAGAAGACCACGGTCCACCCGGGGCGGGCCTGGGCCTTCCCGTACAGTGGGCGCGCCGGGCCTCGCCGTCAGGGCATGGAGAGGAAGCTCTCCAGCACCTGCTTGCGGTGGGGGAGGAACACGTCCGTGAGCGCCGGGGAGATGCGGAAGCGCTGGCCATCCGGGCCGCTCTCGGGGCTCTGCTCCGAGACGTGCACGAAGGTCAGCGAGCGGGGCCACACCATCCCATTGCCCAGGTCGTCATTGCCCGGCGTGCCGTCCGGGTTGGGCTTGCTGTGCTCATGGCAGCCCGCGCAGGACTGCGTCAGGGCGCGACGGACGATGTGGTCCGGCGTCAGCGTGCTCCCCAGGGCCGTCAACTGGGCCTGGAGGTTGGAGCGCAGCGTGGAGGGGGCGGTGGTGAAGCGGGCGGAGTAGTTGTCCTCCGAGCCCTGAGACACGCTCTGGCCGCTGTTGAAGCGGTCCTCGACCTGCATGGAGAAGCGGTTGATGTCGGCGTTGGCCAGCGCCGCCACCTGGGCGGGGAAGCTCACGCTCTGGAAGTCCGCCGCCTGCGGATGGGTGGAGGTGGGGCTGAACAGCACGCCACCGGGGTTGGTCTTCGCAGTCACCGGGACGAAGCGCAGCGCGCACGTGCCGGTGGAGCAGTCCTTGCGCAGCTTGAACTCGCGCATCGTCCAGGGGAACAGCGGGCGTGCGGCCTTCGGCGGCTGAATGAACTGGTTGGTGCGCACCTGGCCGGTGAGCACGCCGCTGGTGCGGTTGCCGTAGTTGTCCAGGTGCACCACGGGCATGAAGCCGGGCAGGCCGGTGAAGTAGAAGTCGCGCAGCTTCTGGCCACGCACGGTGGCGCTGGACTCCAGGGACAGGTCCGCCCAGAACTGCGCCACCGGGCGGCACCCGGCGAGGCCCAGCTCGGGCTGAGGGTTGGGCAGCACCGCCTCGAAGATGAGGGTGCCGCGGCGGAACTCCTCGGTCTGGCCCTCGCGGCGGGCGAAGAGGATGCGGTACTCGCCGCAGTCGCTGCCGTCCTGGGAGGCCAGGTCGAACCGGTTGAACACGCCAATGGGGATGTACGCGCCCGCGTTCGACGGCTTGGTGGAGAACGGGTCCTCCGAAATCTGGGTCCCTTCCTCGCGCGGGCAGGAATAGGAGAAGCCGTTCAGGCCGGTGGTGCCGTCGGGCAGCAGCTCGTCGTCACAGTGCGCGCCCAGCCCGAGCCCCGGCCCCGGGTTGGCCGTGTCCCACCACTGCCGGTAGAGCTGCAGCGAGGTCAGGCCGGAGACACCCGCCTGCGCCACGAGCTGGTTCATGACGGACTGGAAGCTGAAGTTCTGGAGGATGACCTGGTCCGTCACCGCGAGCGAGCGGCGCGGGTCCACCGTGACGGTCTGCTGACGAGGGCCGGACGGCAGCGGCAGCAGGCCGATACCCCGGCGCTCCGGGTGGAGCTGCTGCACGGGCGCCTCGGGCTGCGCGGGGGCGGGCGTTTCCGAGGGCTCGGGCGCGGTGCCACAGGCCACGGCGGAGAGCGTGGAGACCAGGAGCAGGGACGGGGAAGAAAACCAACGTGGCAACATCGGAGGGCTCCTCTTCGAGATGAGAGTCACTCTCTGTACGAAGGCAGGCGGACCAACTGGCTATGACTCCGCTCGTCCCTGCTCGCTCAGTGTCAGCCCCGCCGTACCTGGGTAACCCCCAGGACCTGCAGGACTCTTCAGCGCCCTGAATCAGTACGGGTTGAGCGCGGCGTTCGGGGGGAAGGACGCGAACGTGCCGTTGGACACCGACGCCACCACGCGCTGGGTGTCATAGCGGTACAGGTAGAAGTCGTCGCGCCCGTCGTTGTTGTAGTCGAAGATGACGGCCTTGTCCTGGTGCTGGGCGAAGTCGAAGGGATAGGGCGGCGCGAAGCCGTGGCCGCTGTGGACGGTGGTGAAGCTGCCGCTGCCGTTGCTCTTCAGGACGTAGGCGGCGAGCGCACCCGGCCGGAACAGGAACAGGTCATCCTTGTTGTCGGCGTCGTAGTCGAGCGCCAGGGCCTGGTCCCGGAAGTCAAACAGGTCATAACCGCCGATGCCCCAGGCGCCCATGTACGCGGCGGAGAAGCCGGTGCTGGTGCTCTTCGCTATGCGGGCCAGGCTCCCGCCCGGGCGGTACATGAAGATGTCGTCGAGGTTATCGCCGTCGTGCTCGAACGCGAGGGCGCGGTCCCTCGGGTCGGAGAAGTCGAAGCCCGCGAAGTTGGTGGTGGAGACCACGCTGGTGAAGACGTCGCCGGGGTCGCTGCGCACGACGTTGGCCAGGCGGCCGCCCGGCCGGTAGAAGAAGAGGTCGTCGCGCCCGTCGTTGTTGTAGTCGAAGGCCAGGGCCTGGTCCCTCACGTCCGCCAGGTCGAACGTCCCGATGCCCGCGAAGCTGGCGAACGCGTTGGAGAAGGTGCCGTCGCCGTTGCTCCGCGCCACCCAGGCGACGCGGTTGCCCGGACGGTAGAAGAACAGGTCGTCGAACCCGTCCGCGTTGTAGTCGAACGCCAGGGCCCGGTCCTGCGGCTCGCCGAAGTCGAAGCCCGCGAAGCTGTAGGCCGCCATGGTGGTGGTGAACGTCCGGTCCGCGTTGCTGCGCACCGCGAAAGCGGGGCCGCCGCCCGGGCGGTAGAAGAGGAAGTCGTCGCGCTGGTCGTTGTTGAAGTCCAGCACCACCACGCGGTCGGCCATGGACCAGAAGTCGAAGCCCGCGCCGAAGATGCTCGTCGAGCGCAGCCACCCGCCCCAACCGTCCGACCAGCCCACCCAGGCCTGGTTGCTGCCGGGCCGGTAGATGAGCAGGTCCTCGAAGCCGTTGCCGTCGAAGTCCCCCGCCACCGTCTGCGGGCCCCGGCTGTACTTGGAAGCCGCGCCCCACCCGTCCCAGCCGCTGAGGCGGTACGGGCCCGGGTTGGTGCTGCCCGCGCAGTATTCGGTGGTGTAGTGCATTGCCGAGCCCGAGTCGTACGGTGTCAGCTCCCGCCAGTCGGACGACTCGTTGCAGTCGCCGCTGCTCTGGGGGATGCGGATGTGCTCGTGCCGGAAGCCCAGCACGTGGCCCAGCTCATGGGTCAGCATGCCCGCCATATCCGCCATGGGCATGTTGACGTAGGCCGGATGGATGAGGAGTTCCCGGCTGGAGCGTGCGTAACCGGGCAAGAAGGCGCGTGCCTTGTAGGGGGCATTATCGGGCCCGGTCCGCACGTCGAACAGGACGCCGGTGTTCGTGCTGGTGCAGTTGGTGTCGTGGTCCGAGCTGTGGATGAACGAGACGTGGGCCACGTTCTCCCAGGCGACGGCGGCGCGGTTCATCGCCTCGGAGATCTTGGCGTGGTTGCCGCCAAAGGCTCCCTTGCTCACGCAGTAGGTGAGGTCGAGCGCCTGCTGGGAGTTCCACGCGGCGTCTATTCCGTTGCGCGTGTGGAGGAGCAGCGCACCGGGCTGGACGTTCCGCGAATAGTACTCGCGCAGCGCCTCCTCGCCGATGACGGGCAGGTCTCCCTCGACGATGTAGATGCCGGTGTCCGGCTCCTGGTACGTCCGGGCCTTGAACTCCTCGAAGGTCAGCCCCGTCGAGAGGGTGTCCTGCTCCTTGACGCCCGTGGAGGTGTCCGAGCCACCGCACCCCACGAGCAAGAGCCCCCCAAGCACGAATCCATGCAAACGCATTGCGCTTCTCTCCGTGTCAGCGGGAGCCCCTGCATCCCGCCGCTTTGTCAGCAGCATGGATACGTGGAGAGCGGCGATTCCTGGTTACTCGGCTCGCGCTTTCCTATCTGGACTCGCTCACGCTGACACGCGAGGGCCGGGCCGCCGTCCTGAGCGCCTCCCTCATCGCGTCCAGGTCGGCGCGGAGCCGTGGTTGAGTCAAGAGCAGCGCAATAGAGGTGGACGCCGTCAGGTCGTGACGGGCACGGCCTGGATGTCCAGCTCGATGTCCACCTTCTCGCCGACGAGCCACCCGCCGTTGTCGAGCGTCTTGTTCCAGCGGATGCCGTAGTCCGAGCGGTTGATGGTGGCCCGCGCCGTGTAGATGAGCCGCGTGTTGCCCCACGGGTCCTTGGACGTGGCGGTGTGGCGTGCCTCGAACGCCACGGACTGCGTGACGTTGCGGATGGTCAGGTCCCCCAGCAGCCGGAAGCCCGAGCCGCCGGTGGGCTCCACCTTCGTGCTCCGGAAGGTGAGCCGCGGGGCGTTGTCCGCGTCGAGGAAGTCCGCCGAGCGCAGGTGCCTGTCCCGGTCCGGCGAGCCCGTGTAGATGCTCGCCGTGTCCGCGCTCACCTCCACCTCACCGTGCACGGGTGAATCCGGATTCACCTTGAGTGTGCCGGAGATGCGCTCGAAGCGGCCATGGACGCGCGCCACCACCATGTGACGGGCCACGAAGAGGATGGAGGAGTGCGCGGGGTCGACGTTCCAGGTGGTGACTGCGGTCATGAAGAAGGCTCGAGGATGGAAGTGGACAGGAGCATCTACGAGGCACCCTCCCCTCGTTCAAGTGAAGAGCGTGGGGTTCGCGGAGCGTGTCACGGAAGGGAAACGCGACGGTGAAGGTGGCGCCTCGCCCTTCCTCGCTCACCACCGAGACGGTGCCCTCGTGCGCCTCCACCACCTGCCGGGCAATCCCAGCAGGTTCTCCACCAGCGCCGTCAGCCGGCGCACCTGCTTGCCGGCGGAGAGGATGCGGTCCCCCAAGACTGGCGGGAGGCACCGCCCTCCCGCCAGTGCCGTCCCCGGGCCCGTGAGGCTCAGTGGCCGCCGGCCGACTCGCCTTCGAACGCGGCGATGCTCTCCGGAGGGGCCTGCACCCGCTCGATGAGCACGCCCTCGCCGCTGAACGGGAGCTGCTCGTTGCCCGTGGGGTGGACGAAGCAGCGGATGCCTCTGGGCGCGAAGCACAGGCCCTGCTCCTCCAGCCACTTCACCGCCGTGGGCAGGTCATCCACCCACAGCCCGACGTGGTTGAGCGGCGTCTCATGGACGCGGGGCTTGCCCTCGGGGTTGATGGGCTGCATCAGGTCCACCTCCACCTTGAAGGGACCGGCCCGGCGTACAGCACGGGCGGCACACATCCGCGGCCTTCCTCGCCCCCTCTGCTCCAGCCCTCCACCCTCAACAGCTCCCCAATTTCTCCTATGCTCTGCTCCGACGAGCGCATGGGAGGAGTCACATGAAGGCACTGCATCCCTTTTCGCTTTGGGCCGCTGTCTGTCTCATGGGGTTGGGTTGTGCGGGAAGTGAGCCCGGGAGCGCGGATGGCGCCCCGGCATCCGTGCACATGGAGGGCCCCGCCGCGGGAGACAGCGCCTGGGCGGAGGCGCCGCTCTGCTCCGAATGCGCTCCCGATGATGGCGGCGTGCCCGCGGACGACACGGTGCTCGTGACGAACCACGAGAGCTACCACACCCTGGCGGGGGTCGCGCAGCGCCCCTATGACATGTCGGCGAACCCGCCCCACCTGCTCGTCCCCGACGCGGGGACGTTCACCCGCATCGACGGTACGGCCACGGATGGCGGCTACCTGTTCACAGGGGTGCCCCAGGGCACCACGTACTACCTGAGGAGGAACCGGACCGTCGTCGTCACGGACGCGAGGCATGTGGAGATCGGCACGGACCTGCTCGGCCGACCGGACGCCATCTTGACGGACATCGGGGTGACGCCGCTGGAGCTCGACCTGTCGAACCTCGCCCCGTGGGCCCCCTACGGGAGCGCGGCGGGGCCCTCCAGCCTGGAGCTCGTCTCCGGCCAGCTGGACGTGGCGGGTGACGTCTACTTCTACGACGAACCCCTGGCGGGACAGACGCATGTGACCACCACCCAGGCCGAGAGCTGGAACATGGGCCTGCCCTTTTCCGTCTTCGAGGCCGCGCGGGGTGACGCGCTGTACGTGAACCAGCTCGGCGCCGTGGACGCGGGCGCGCTGCCGAACGGAAACGCCCTGACGAGCCTCACCGTGGTCCGCAGCGTGGAGCTGGCTCCCTTCGACTTCACTCCGGATGGCGTCACCCCCCTGCCGCTCAGCGGGGTGATGCAGTCCGTGCCGACGCAGGCGCTGTCCGTCGACTGGCGGCTCCCCGAGTACACCGCCCGCGCCGCGCAGATTCACCCGTCCGCGACACCCCAGAAGCCGCTCCTCGTCGTCGAGGCTGGCGCACACAGGCCCGAGAGTGGCTGGGTGAGCTATTCGGGAACCCTGCTTCGCCTGGAGCTGCCCACGGGCGCGTCGTTCAACTTCACGCGCCTGCTGTCGTACGGCACGCCGTTCCCATCCACCTGGGCACGGGTGGGCTCCGCGGTGTACCCCTTCCGTTATCGGGACGTGCTGCCGGATGGCTCCGGTCGCACCTTCTCCATGAGCTTCCACAACATGATTGTCCGTGACCGGGTGGAGGGCCTCGCCGCGGCCCCCCTGCGGCCCCGCGTCACGCCGCCACGCGGGCTGACCATTGACGGCCTCGACGCGAACGTGCAGCGGCAGGTGAGCTCTCCGAGCCCCGTCGTTGCCTGGCTGCCGCCGGACGTGGGCAATCCCACCGGCTACCGCGTGGCGCTCCACCGCTATGACGAGAGCCTTGGTTACGGGCGCGCGTCCCTCCAGCTCTACATCCACGTGCCTGGCTCGACCACGCAGGTGCGGCTGCCACCCGGCGTGCTGCTGCCGGGCTCCATCTACTTCCTGCTCGTGACAGCCATGGACGTCACCGGTCACGACGTGAAGAGCCGTCCCTTCAACACGCTCGGAGGGTTGCCCCAGGGCACGGCGGACGTCATCAGCTCCTTCTTCACCACGCCTTGAGCCGGTGGCATGCCAGGCGGCCCCCTGTACCACACCGGATTGTCGAGACACTGTCGACTGCATCGGTTCTCGCCGGGCCTGACTCGGCGTCGTCCGGGAGTCCGTCCAGCAGTAGGACGCGATTGGATGGGCGAAAAGCTGAAGGCTCATGCCCTTTCGCGCTTCCACTGCTCCCGCCGCCGCAGCTCGGCCTCGCTCGGCGGCTTGCTTTCGAATGAGCCGATCGGCACCTCGCCGGCCGGCTCGTAGGTCGCGAAAATGACGCCTCTATTCGACACGAAATGGTCGACGAGCTTGAGCGCGCCTGGCTTCTCCGACCCGTCGAAGATGCGCTTGCCCCTGCCGAGGAGCACCGGGAACGTCATCAGTACGAGCCGATCGATGAGCCCCGCGTCAAGCAGCGGCGGATAGAGGGTACTGCTGCCCTGGATGAGGAGGTCGCGCCCGTCGCTGCGTTTCAGCTCTGACACCACTTCCACGGTGTCACCGGAGAGCCGATGGCTCCCCTCCCAGCTCAGCGGCTCGCCCGAATGCGTCAGCACATATTTGTTGATGCGCTGGAATTTCGCGCCAATCGGATCGTCGAGATTGTACGGCCAGAAGGCAGCGAAAATGTCGTAGGTGCGCCGAGCCAGCAACAGGTCGTAGTCCGCGTCGAAGAGCTTGCTGGCCGACTCATGCATACTCTCGTCCCAGAAGTGGAACGTCCAGCCGCCGAGCGTGAAGCCGCCGGTCGGGTCCTCCTCGGGCCCGCCCGGCGCCTGCATGACGCCGTCCAGCGACTGGAAGACGGCGCCCGTGAGCTTACGCACTGACGCCTTCCCCTTTGGCGGCCGCCTCGATCGTCGCGACGTCGATCTTCCTCATCGTCATCATCGCCTCGAACGCGCGCCTGGCCCGCTCACCGCCTTCGCTCAGCAGGTCCGTCAGACGCCTCGGCGTGATCTGCCAGGAAAAGCCCCATTTATCCTTGCACCAGCCGCAGGCGCTCTCTTCTCCGCCGTTCTGGGTAATTGCGTCCCAATAGCGGTCGGTTTCCTCCTGGCTCTCGGTCATGACCATGAAGCTGACAGCCTCATTCGGCTTGAAGTTGGGCCCGCCATTGAGGCCAAGGAAGGGCTGGCCGAGGACCGTGAACTCGACAGTCAGTTCGTCGCCCTGCTGGCCGCCCGGATAGTCGGACGCAGCTCTATTCACAGCCACGACATGGCTGTCGGGAAAGATGGACGCGTAGAATTCGGCGGCCTTGCGGGCTTCGCCTTTGTCGAACCACAGGCAGGTGACCAGCTTATTGCTCATGAATTCCTCCTCGATGGGTCAGATGGTGCGCCGGCGCAGGACCATGGCACCACCAGGTCCATGTACCGCAGCGAACAGGAGTCCGGCGGTGAAAGTGAGATGACTAGCGAACAATCCGTGCGCCATCAGATTGCCGCTCCACTGCTCCGGGCCGAAAAGGAGAGGCCCAGGGACAGGACGTAGTCGGCGGCGATAATCGCCGCTTCGGCAAGGACCTGAAGGGCCAGGACTCCGCGTACATGGCCGCGGCGCTCGCCGCCGGGGTGCTCGCGGGGCGGTTCGAGGAGACCACCGGAGAGGTCGAAATCATCGACTTCCGCAACCCGCGCTTCGTCTGCCAGCCGCGCCTGCTGCGCGTCTACGGAGGCGAGAACCTCTTTCAGGTTGTACCCTCGGACATCGCGAACAACATCCGGAGGACATGGTGCGCAAAGGTTCGTGGCTACCGCTGGCGACGCTGCTGCTGGGGAGCATTCAGGCGCGGGCGCAGACGCAGGAGGCGCCGGGCCCTCATGACCGGGCCGAGGCCATCAAGATCATCGCGGGGCTCCGCAAGATCGTGGCGCCCGAGGGGCTGGAGCGCACCGAGAAGCTCCGCATCGGAGGCATCGACCAATGGGTCTCGGTCCGTAGCCGCGACCTGCGCAATCCGGTGCTGCTCGTGATCCACGGTGGCCCCGGCTGGGTGGCGATGCCGACGAGCTGGTATTTCGCCCACGGCTGGGACGAATTCTTCACCGTCATCCAGTGGGACCAGCGCGGCGCGGGCAAGACGTATGTCGCGAACGATCCAGCCACGGTGGCCCCGACGCTCACGGTCGAACGGATGCACGCCGATGCCGAGGAGATCGTCAAGTGGGCGCGCAAGACCTTCGGCAAGGAGAAGATCTTCGTCCTCGGCCATAGCTGGGGCAGCATCCTCGGGCTCACCCTCGCGGAGCGGCACCCCGAATGGCTCCACGCCTATATCGGCGCCGGCCAGGGCATCAACGCGCGGGAGAGCGAGCGGCGCGGCTGGGCCTGGACGATGGAGCAGGCACGCGCGGCGAAGAACGAAGAGGCAATCCGCGACCTCGACTCGATTGCGCCCTATGCCGTTGGCAAGACACCGGTGCCGGTGAAGGACATCCTGCTCCAGCGCCGCTGGCTCAACTTCTTCGGCGGTGCTGCCTATCGGCGTCCCGATGCGAGCTTCGAGGGCGCAGCGGTGAATCTGTCGCCCGAATACACCGAAGAGGATGTGCGCCAGGTCTGGAAGGCGCAGGAGCTCTCGGTCGAGAGGCTCCTTTCCGCGGTCCTGACGGCGGACCTGACGCATGTGAAGCGGCTGAAGACGCCGCTTTTCCTGTTCCTCGGACGCCACGACTACAACGTCTCGGCGACGGCGGCCGCCGAATGGTTCGCGGGCGTAAAGGCACCGTCGAAGCAGCTCGTCTGGTTCGAGCAGTCGGCGCACGAGATGCTGGTCGAGGAGCCGGGCAAGGTGCTGCTCTCACTCGTCCGCCATGTCCGCCCGATTGCCGAGCGCGCCGGCGATGTCGCGCCCGTCGCCGCCCGATAGCTCCGAACGGCACGGCGGTATCCCTGATGCCTCCGGCCGTCCTGTTGGTCCCGGCCACGCGCCGGAGGTAGGCTCGCGCGTCATGGCTCGCCGCAAGAAGGCCGAGGAGATGGCCGCTTGCGTCCGCAACCTGCTCGCGATGGACGCCGTCGGCATCATGCGCCGGCTGGACGCACGCCGCGACGAGATGTTCGCCCTCTTCTCCCGCCTGCGCAGCCGCGAGCCGCTGCTGGGCACCATCGCCTCCCGCTACGGCACCGGCGCCTTCGAGCACCTCATCCACCTGTTCGAGCAGGAGCAGGCGGTGATAGCGGCCCTGGCACCACTCCTATCAGCGGCGGGTGAAGGACATGGACACGCGCCCGACCGCGAAAAAGAAAACCCCGTGGCACCTTGCTGGCGCCACGGGGCTCTCTCTTCTCAGTGGAGGCGGCGGGAATCGAACCCGCGCCGGGCGGTGCGAAAACCCCAGCGGAATCGCGCCCTTACCTCGTAACCGCCCGGAATGCTTGGGAGTCGATATCCCGCCGCGTCCCATCCCGTCCCGCCCTGTTCCAGCCCGTTCCGCAGGCTCACGCGACATAGACGCAACATGGCGGGAGCCGTCAGCGGGACGTAGCTCGTCTACGCGCTGGCTTCGGCCTGGGTGCGCGCGTCAGGCCGGGAAGTCCGAAGCTCTAGCTCGACGAGCGCCTGTCCCGCCTCGTCGTAAGCGCGCCTGATCTCGGCCGCCGCTTCGCGCTTGCCGTAGGCCCCCCCGAGACACTCACGAAGGGCCGCAGCCAACTCGCTTGCCGACTGGAAGCGCTCGGCGGGCTTGCGTTGAAGCACCTTGCGCAGCGGCAGACGTAGCGCTTCGGGGAGATTTGCCGTTGCCGCGTCCACGTCTTCGGGCGTGTAGGTCGCCGCGCGCCAAATGGCCGCTTCACTACCGGGGCCCCAACCGGAAAGGCGGGCACGCTTGAGCGCTCGCCTGACCTGCTGGAGTTGCCGCCGCGACAGCTTCGCCTTGACCGCGTCGGGAACTCCGTCGGGCGCGTCGAGCAGGTTCTTCCCGGTCGCCAATTCGAGCATGACGAGCCCAAGCGAGTAGAGATCGGAGCGGGCATCTACACGGCCGGTCAGCAGCGTTTCCGGCGAAGTGGAGTGAACAGGCCCCTGCGGGCGGGCCGTAGTGGAGACCACGCGCCCCGGCAAGTTGGAGATCGACAGGCCGAAGTCGGCCACCTGAACCCCACCGTTCCAATCCATGAAGACGTGTTCCAGGTCGATCGCCCGGTGGACAATCCCGAGCGGTTGCCCGTGTTCGTCGGTTGCCGCGTGCGCATGCTCCAGGGCGCTCGCCACCTGCGCGCCGACGTACAGCGCGAACAACGGCGAGAACCAACGCCGACACTCCGACACGATCGTCAAAAGGTCGTTCAGGTTGTTCCCTGTCGGGTGCTCGGTGATGACGTACCAAGCACCTTCGGCCTTGTGCAGCCCGTGGACACGCAGGATCGCCGGGTGCTTGAGGTACGTTGCCAGGCGCACCTGCTCTTCGAGCTTCGTCCTTGCCCGCTTGACTCGACCGCCTTCCGGGCCCGTCGGCGCTCCAACCGCCTTGAGCAGTACCTTCCCCAGAATGCGCCCGTCCCCCGCGCGTCGCCGCGCAACGAAGAGGCTCAGCCCGTGGTGCGCCTCTCCCAAGTCTTCGCGGAACTCGTAAGCGAAGGCGTCGTCGCTGAACAGGATCGCTCCCTTGGGGAGCTTGAACTCAATTCTCGGCATCCTCGATCCTCCCGCCGCTCGCGCTGGCAATGTGCCAGCGCGACGAAGGGGCACGTTACCTATGGGATTGGACGGAAGGGAACCACCTCACAGGGTGGTGTGCCGAACTTGGGCCCGAGCCGAAAACGGACCACCTACCCGGCACGTCACCCTGCGAGTAGCTCAGGGCCACTCAGTAACAGGCGTTCCGTTCGCCCCGTTGAAGGCTCTCCCTGCCGTGTCCTTCAGCGCTTCGGCGGTCGTCTCCACTACGAAGCACACGGGCAGCTCGTCCTTTCCAGGAACCTTCACGCGGTCATACTTCACGATCACCCTTCCAGGACTCCCGGCTGGCGTTCTCTTGGGAATGAGGTAGACCTTCCCCCCAAGGAACCGCGTGCCTGGAGGAGCGACCTCCCACTGCCGACCGGGCACAATGCCTTTCGGGACGACCCCCACCACCTCCGAGCCTGCGGAGAACCAAAGGCGCGCGTCGCGCGCGTGCCGGTCGTCGATGGTGACCTGAAACACTTCGTTGATGTGCCAGCGAAGCACGTCGGTCATGGCCTCTGTTGCGCCGGCTGGGCACTCGAAAGGTTCGGGCCGCACCTGGACACCGGGACACCCTGCCGCAAGGGCGGCGAGGAGCGGCAGCGCCTTGCACACGTCCGGCATGGGGGGGGCCTTCTGGCCGCGTCCAGTGCGCGCCTGCTTTGGGGCTTCGGGTCGCTGGGTCTTCACGGTTGAAACTTCCTCCTGGACGGCGGCAGGTGACGAACCTGCATCCCCCGGAACGATGGGGGCGGGGGCTGACATATCAGGCGAGACTGTCTTGGGGGACGGGGAAGGGACGCGCGGGGCCACAGGGCGCGTGGCGACGTGCCGCTCGGCAGATGAGGCGGGCTCTGTTCCAGGGAGCCGCCAGAGGGCCACGACGGCGGCAAGCACGGCGACAGCGGCACCTGCCGCGAACGCCCTCAGCTTGCGAGATCGGGGCTTTCTCGTCGGCTCCAACGTGACCCGCGCCGCACCGTGGCCGGGCTCTGTCTGCCAATGTTCCGAGGGTGGATGAACCGGCACCGTGTAGTCCGCTCCCGGCTGCGCTAGAAGCTCCGCAAACTCGCGCCGAAGCGCCTCGGTATCGACCGGGCGCCGCTCGGGGTCTCGGGACAGGATGCTTTCGGCAAGGTCGCTGAGTGCCTCGGGGACGCGAGCGTTCAGCGGCCTTGCCGGTGGAGGAACGGCAGCCGGGTTGTTAAGGGCGAAGCGGTCGCGGTGCTCCGTCGGTCGCGCGTCAGTCAGCAATTCGTAGAGCATCGCACCGACCGCGAAGATCTCGTCGGCGACCTGGAAGGCGTACCGCGCTCGGCGAGCGTCTTTACGCTCGTTCAGGAACCGGAATTGCTCAGGCGCTCGGAATCGATCGGTTCCGGGAGGAAGTCCTGAGTCGGTCAGCTCTTCAGCCTGCGCGTAGGTCGCACAGCTAAAATCAATGATGACCGGCTCACCATCGCTCTTCCGAATCAGAACGTTGGACAGCTTCAAATCACGGTGAAGAATGCCCCGGCTGTGCATGTAAGCCAACGCCGAAGCGATCTTCACGAACACACTCAGAGTCTCATGCGCGGTCGGGTGCTTGCGTTCCATCCATTCGCCGAGCGTCCAGCCGTCGACGTAATCGAGCACAAGGTAAACATTGCCGGTCTCCGCGTATCCATACCCGCGAGGACTGACGATGTTCGGATGGCTCAGCATCAAGAGAATGCTCAGCTCTTGCACCACACGGGCATGAGTGCGCTTCTCGTCCCCGCTGGCGTCGCGGTGTCGCGCGAGCTTGAGCGCGTATAGCTTCCCGTTCTTCTCCACAAGGTAGACGACAGCAAACCCGCCGTTGCCGAGTTCCTTCTCGACGTGCCATCCGTCAATCACCGTGCCAGCCGGCAGCCTGACCAGATTCGAAATCATCGATCGCCCCCCGCCGCACGCATGGGGAAAGCCACGCGGGGAATCACAAGGTTCCGGCCACCTGCCCCACGTATCTCCAGTGCGAAGACCTCGCCCGCGCCTGGGGGCAGATTGTCAGCCACGGCGAGCACCCGCAGCGACCCACCGGGAGGAGCGTCTTCGCCCCCCACTGTTACGACCCGAGCCCGAAGCGGGACACCACCTTTCCCCGTCAGCGTCGCCTCGCGCGGTGTCCACGGTCTCTGACCGGCCGAGTTCCAGATCCTCACGTCCACCAGCGCCCACCTAGGCCCGCGATACGTCCAGCCGAACTCTGATTGCAGGCCCCTCGGGTCGTCCGAAGCCGCCTCAACCGTGCCCGTCGGAACGCCCTCCTTGTCGGCGTAGCCCAGCAACACGAAATCTTCCGGTCCAGGTGGGGGGCGCGGCGCTTCGGCAGGGCACGCGGCTGTCGGCTGCTCGCGGCGTTCCACGTCGATCCGCGCGTCCACGTCGGCCGGGGCGGTCACGAGCACGAACGCAGCCCGTGCAGGTGCGCGCCCATCCGCGAAAAAGACCGAAAGCTCGTGACGTTCGCCCGGTCCGAGATCCGCCTCGGGCTGAACGATGATCGAGCGCTCGCCCACGTCGACAATCCGAATCCGCGACTCGTCGACCGGAACCGCCACCTTGTCGACCGTGCGCAGCACTCCGTCAACCGTGAGCGTGCTCTTCGCAATCTCCGTCGGGAAGTACAGCAACGTCGGCGTTGCCTTCTCGACGCGAATCTCGGGCAAGGGCTCGGCAGGGGTGCCGGTGACTGCGACGGGCCGCACTCGCGGCGTGCGCGGCGGGGCGGCATCGGCTCGCGGCACAGCTCCGCCCAGCAGCACGAGAGCAAGGGCCAATCTAACGGGTTGCAGCAATGGTGCATGACCTCCCGAGACGGGACGCTACCATCGGCTGCGCCTGCGCAGGGGCACCGTCTCGCCCGCAGCGGCTCGCCCCAAGGGTCTACCGGAACACCCTGCCGCCCCAGAGGAACGCACCCCCGACGAGCGGCACGCTGTAGGTGTTGACGCGCACCCTGGTTGAGGGAGCGAGGCCCGAGTTCGAGCCGGCTGCGTGATGGGGTCGCGCCGCCCGCCCATCGTCGGCGAGAAACTGGAGCGCCGCGCCCGCTGATGTAGCAGGCGGTCAGGAGGACCGGGAGGAAGGTGTGCAGAGGGTGCGGGAACACCCTGGCTACGCGCGAGGAAGATGAGCACCTGGAGCGCCTGAAGACCCGGCGGTGAAGCGAGAAGCGGATGGGGTTTTTCGGGTTTGCGTCTTCACGACGTCCAGCGCTGGCTGGAGGCGAAGGAGCAGTAGCCCTGGAACGTCACTGTGTGCCGGGTGGAGCCGCCCCGAGCGGGGCCCGGCGCCGAGGCCGGCCCCCGCCGTCACCACGCAGTGTGGCGGTAGTCCTTGAAGAAGTTGCCCCACACGTACTGGCCGGTGTTCTCCGCGGAGATGACGGGGTCCACCACGCGGGCGGCGCCGTCGACGATGTCCAGCGGGGGCTGGAAGTCGAGGTCCTGCTGCTTGCGCTCCGCGTACAGCGCCGGGTCTTCATCGGTGACCCAGCCGGTGTCCACGGCGTTCATGAAGAGGTTGTCCTTCGCGTAGTCGGGCGCGGAGGTGAGCGTCATCATGTTCAGCGCGGCCTTGGCCATGTTGGTGTGCGGGTGGCGGTCCGTCTTCGTCCCGCGCGAGAAGCTGCCTTCCATGGCGGAGACGTTGACGATGTGGCCGGGCGTGGTGCGCCCCCGGGTCATCAGCGGCTTCAGCTTCCCGCAGAGGATGAAGGGCGCCACCGCGTTCACCAGGTGGACCTCCAGCATCTCCGCCGTGGAGACCTCCGCCAGCTTCATCCGCCAGGAGTTCATCCCGCGCAGGTCCACCTGCTGCAGGTCCGCGTCCAGGCGCCCCTGGGGAAAGAGGGCCTGGGTGTCGCCCTCCTGCTCCATGGCGTACGGCAGCAGCGACAGCGCGGCGGACGAGTGGATGCCGAGCGAGGGGTCGCTGCTGCGCCAGGTGGCCATCGCCGTGCCACCCGTGCCGGCGTCACCGAGGGCGGGCCGCACCGCCGCGATGCACGCCCTGTGTCCAGCCAGCAGCGGGCGCGTGTGCGCGGGGAGCTGGCCGAGGGGGCGCAGCTCGCCCTCCAGCAGGTGCGCGTAGAAGCCGGGCGGACGGCGCACCGTCTGCGCCGCGTTGTTGATGAGGATGTCCAGCCGGTGGTGCGTCTGCTCGAGGTGCCGGGCGAACAGCTCCACGCTGGGGGCGTGCCGCAGGTCCAGGCCATGGATGTGCAGCCGGTGGGACCAGTCCGCGAAGTCGGGCTCCCGTGCGTAGCGCTCCGCCGCATCCTGGGGGAAGCGCGTCGTCGCGATGACGCGCGCGCCCGAGCGCAGCAGCATCAGCGAGGCCTGGTAGCCAATCTTCACGCGCGCCCCGGTGATGAGCGCCACCTTCCCGTCCAGCGGCGCCCGCTGCGTCCGCTTCGCGTAGTTGAAGTCCCCGCACTCGACGCACATCGCGTCGTAGAAGAAGTGCAGCTTCCGGTACTCCCCCTTGCAGACGTAGCACTTGCGCGGAACGGCGAGCAGGCGCTCGGGGGCCTTCGACGGGGGCGGCGGGGGAAGGCACGGCACGGTGAAGACCGCTTCACGGCGCAGCGTGCGAATCTCGGTCGTCGCGCGGAGGGTACGGTCATGCTTCTGCACGGTCTGCTTCCGCTCCCGCCTCAGCGACTTCGCGAGCCGCGACTTCGTGTCCCGGTCCGGGTGCACCACCCGGCCCGCGGCGGAGAGCAGGGCAATCTTCTCCTGCGGTGGGAGCTCCGCCAGCAGCATGCGGTTCTGGCCCATGGCCTCCAGGAGCCGGGTGCAGCGGCGCACCTCGTCCAGGGACAGCGCGGTGGGCAGTGGCGTTTCGTCAGGCGGGGGGAGGGCTCTCTCGGCTTCCTTCACGCAGGAGGGAATACCTGCCAGGGCCCCCCGAGGGAAGGGCGGCGATGGGCTCGGGCCTGATGGGCCGGTGGCAGAGCGTGCGGCCGAGCCTGATTCACTTCGGCTTCGGGAGCGGGGACACGCCACGGCGCTTCGCGAGGCGATGCGCGAGCTGCGTCTGACTCAGGCCCATCCCCATTACTGGGCCCCCTTCATCGCCGTGGGCAGCGACGCGCCCCTGCGTGCCCTGGCGCCCATTCCCCAGCCGCCCCAGGGCTCGAATCGAGGCGCTGCTCCGCTGCGGTATTCATGAAGGAGTCCATGCCTACTTCATGAGCAGGGCGCATGGCGGACAACGCAATAGCCGCCAGAGGGCACAGCCCCCAGTCGCTCGCTCCTCCGACGGGGTCGCTAGCTCGGTGACCGTGGCCTCGCCCTTCGACAGCCGGGCGAGGCTCGCCCGCCGGGGCGGGTCGGCCAGTGTGGAGAAGGTGCGTGACAGGGTATCGGTCGGCATCGTCAGTCAACCAACTTGACAATCAACCTCACGGTTAAATGCAAGTGGGTTGCTCTTCAGGGGAGGTCGGCGGATAGGGGAGCACTCGCTGCTTCTTTCCAGGACGCAGGCGCGTCCTCATCCACGCGGCGAAAGGGGTTCGGGGAATGGCTCGCGAGGCTCGCGGGAGCTGGTTTCCCTCTGAACGAGCCAGCTCCTCGGGCCTGGCACATGGGTTGCTCTCGTGGCGGCTGCCCGAGCGGTGCTCTCCCCCCCTAGACACCGGACTCGGGCTTGAACCCTTCAGAGGACTCTCATGAATCGAAAGCCTTGGGTTACCCGTGTGCCCTGCGCACTCCTGCTTACCTCCATACTCTCGGCCTGTGGAGCGGACATACCGGATGCTGGCGTGCAGGTGGATGCGCCTCCCGCCGAGACACGCATCTCCGTACCGAAGTTGCTGGCAGCTCCCTCCAGCCTGGATTGCACGAAGAGCCCTTTCGGGCAGCGTTTCCTCATCACCGGAGAGCATGAGCCCTACGTGTCCTTCCGCAGCTCGGTGGGGGCCCCGGTCGACTACACGTTCGATCGGATCGGCGCTCCTGGGGCCGAGTCTCTCGAGCGCATATGGACCTTCAGCAACACGGATGGTGCCCGGAAGACCATCACCTTGCAGAAGAACGTAGCAGCGGATCTGAACGGCGACGGCCGCTCGGAGTTGGTGATGTCCTTCAAGGACGCCAACAACAGCACGCAGCTCATCTCCATCACCAACGCCGGGGGCGGCTCACGTACCCCCTACTATTACGCGGCTCCCGGCCTGAACAACTACCGCGAGACGGCGATCGCGGCCGGCAACCTGGATCGCTCCAGCAACGAGGATGACGAGATCGCCTGGGGGTTCATCGACTCGGATGGGATGACGCAGATCTTCATGTTCGATGGCAACGCCTCGGGCGCCATCGCCCACCCCGACGGCTACGTCCAGGGCTACTGGCGCCGGAGCGCCGCGACGGGCCGCGTCGGGGTGCGCTACCTGGATATGGCGGTGGGAGACCTCGACAACGACGGCAGCGATGACGAGATCGTCCTGGCGTTCCTCGACTCACAGTCGATGGTCCAGCTCATCGTGCTCAAGTACGAGCCCGGCTACACGCTGCCCAACAGCCAGGCCATGAACTACCGCGAGCTCGCCACCACGCGCATCGGTCTGCAGGGCACGGAGACCTCGGAGCTGAAGGTGGCCGCGGGCGACATCGACGGCGACTACAAGGACGACGTCATCGTGGGTTTCGGGGTTCGCGATCCCGACACCAGCTATGCCACGCAGCTCCAGCTGCGCGCCTTCAAGCTCTCGTATGACAAGAAGACGCTGGACCCCTTCATCCAGTGGGATCGCCATTTCTTCTTCCGCGGCCTCGGGCTGGCCATTGGTGACACCGACGGTGACGGGCTGGCGGAGGTCGCGTTGGCCTTCCACGGCTACGAATCGACGCTGCTCAACGCGTCCCAGAGCATCTCCATCGGCACCGGCTTCAATGCGCTCACCTTGGACTCGCACGACGCGAGCGCCACGCTCCCGGGGGACGACACCTTCCTGGTCCACGGCTCTCTCTTCAGCGCCGCGGACTCCCGCTCCGGAGCCAGCATGAGCCCCGTCTCGCTGGCCGTGGCCGACATGGACAACGACGGGCTGCAGGACATCGCCGCCGCCTTCAAGGATGGCGGCAACGCGCTGCAGCTCATCCGGCTCGAGGACCAGCGCGCGCCCTTCACCCCCCTGCAGCTGGCGAGTACCTGGCGTGACACCGGCACCTCCTCGCCGAGCTTCGTCTCGCTGGCGCTGGGCGACTGGACGAACGACTCCATCCGCGCGCACTACGAGCCCGTCAACGGCGCAGGGATGAGCTGCCAGACGGTGGTCGAGCCGCAGATCACCTCGGCCGTCTTCGTGCCGCCCTTCTGGAAGAACATCAACCCGCAGAACTCGAGCGGCTCCATCGGCGAGTCCAGCATGGTGGGCAAGTCGCAGGAGACGTCGCTGACCTCGACCACGTCCAACTCGGTGACGGGCTACGTCGGCGGCGGAGTGGACGCGGAGGCGTTCTCGGTGTCCGTGAAGGTGTCCGGCGGCTACGAGTGGAGCGCCTCGTCGACCAGCTCCAGCGGCTCGGGGGACAGCACCAGCATCTCGTCCGCGTGGACGAACTCGGATGACTTCGCCATCGTCCAGAACCACACCTATAACTGCTACACCTACCAGGTCCGGCAGGGCAGCACCGCCGCCGACAGCTGGGCGCGCTTCTGTGACCACCGGAGCGTGGCCGAGGAGTCCCCGGTCCTGAACACCTGGGACGTGCAGTACAGCCCGGTCAACAACGCCAACACCTCGCAGTGGGCGCCCATTGTCCGGGACTGGAGCAACCTGGCGCTGTTCCGAGGCCCCTTCACCACCCAGTCCAGCCTGTGCTGGAGCGGAGAGCCGGCCAGGGCCGTGGATACGAACACCGATGGCATCTACAGCCATGGCTCCATCACCCACACCTGCTACGAGAGCACTCCCTGGTGGCAGGTGGACCTGGGCCAGTCGCAGCCGGTGGGCAAGGTGCGCCTGTGGAACCGCAGCAAGAAGGACTACTGCGACGAAGGCCCGTGCCCCGCGCGCCTGAAGGACTTCTACGTCTTCGTCTCGGACACGGACTTCCGGACGATCTCGAATGACCCGAACGTCCTCAAGAACGACCCGCGCGTGCACGCGTACTACAACCCGGGGATGGGCGGCGAGACGACCACCTTCCTCACGCTGGCCCAGGGCGCGCCCATCAGCGGCCGCTACGTGCGCGTCCAGCTGGCGGGCACCAACTCCCTGTCGCTGGCGGAGGTGCAGGTGTTCGGCACCAACCATGTCGAGCCGGACCGGTATCCGTCGGCGGTGAGGGATTCGACGCCGAACGACGGCGAGTTCGAGGCCGAGATCTTCGACACCCTGAGCCAGACCTACCGTTGGGTGAAGGTGAAGGGCAACCTGCTCTGGGACGGCGCGACGCGCAACGTGCTGGGGAACAAGACAATCGGCCCCGGCGGCGGCATCGCGTCGTGGTCGCTGACGCAGGAGCGCTCGGGTTGGAGCACGGAGGCCTCATCAACGTCCAACACCTGGAACGCCGGCATCTCCCTGGAGGCGAGCGCGGGCGTGTTCTACAAGGTCGAGGCGGGCATCTCCTACGAGTTCTCCTCGGGCGTCACCCGGGATGAGGCGCACACCCTGTCGTGGAGCAACAGCTTCGAGCTGGGCGGCGGCGTGGGCGGCTTCCCCTCGACGGTGAACAACCGCGTCGTGGTCTGGCCGGCGCAGTGCAACTACCAGGTCCGGCCCTACTACTACGAGGTGACGGTGCGCTCGAACGCAGGCTACGAGCACCGGCTCATGGCCGTGGACTACACCGTGCCGAGGACCCTGGACCGCAGCGCGAACATGCAGCCCTGCCGCGCGGGCGAGTACACCCTGCCGTCCTTCGCGGCTGGGCTCGAAGAGCCCGCCTCGTCGAAGCTCGAGGCGCTGCTGAGGTGAGCCTGCTGGAGTGAGAAGTTCGTGATGGGCTCGCGGGGACTCGGGAGCGTGCCAGTCCTGGCACGTTCCGCTCCCACGCAAGGCTTCAAACCAGCGGCCGCGCGCGCTCCTCGCGAAAACCCCGTGGCACCTTGCTGGCGCCACGGGGCTCTCTCTTCTCAGTGTCGTAGCTCGGCGTAACAGGTCCTCCGGAGTTCGGCGACCCCGTCCGAAGAGCAGTCGTCGCCGCGCTGAGAGAGTCCTGTTCACCCTGCCAGATTGCGCCGACCCGCCTCACCAGAGAAGACGGTGCTCGTGCATCGGATACCCAACTCCGAGGAGGCCGCTGCGGAACAGAGGCGCGCCCTGGAGGCGCTGCCGGCCGAGTGGCTCGACACGGAGCGTGAGCGCTTCTCACGCGTCCTCGACGACAACCTCCAGCCTTGCCCGAAGGGATGACGTCAAGATTGGCGCGGAGGTGAATCCATTTTCCTCTCACCCTCTGAGATGGAGAGGGGAAAGAGGGCGCGGTGATTGATGTTCGGGTAGTACGCCGCGAGGTGGAGCTCTCCCGCGATCAGCACCCACGTCCGCCTGGCCGGGTGGGGCTGCTTCGTCAGCCATTCTTCCGCCTCCTGCCGCGTGGAGAATGACGCGGTCGCGACCGGGGGCTCGACCTGCTTCAGCCAGGCGAGGTAGTGGTGGAGGTCTCGATTCCATGGCAGACGGCGGAAGCCCGTGTCGCGATCATAGACCACGTCATGGTACGTGTCTCCGACCAGGATACGAGCGGAGTCGGGCGGATTCGCGTGGTTCTCCAGCCAGGCCTCCGCCTCCTGCCGCGTTTCAAACGCGGCCACGATGAAGGGCGGAGCATGGGTCGCGACATGCTCGACGAAGTCACTAAAGGACTCGTGCTGACGGGTGGCGGAGATGAATCGGAGCGCCTCGATGATGAGCTGGAGGGACGCCTGCTCTCCAGATGCGTGCGGAGCATCGAGGAGCGCCTGGAAGAAGCGCTCTGTCCTGCCCAGGAGTTCTCGCAGCTCCGGTGAACCCTCGCCGCAGGAGGCCGCGGAGACGCCGGAGGCACCGCTCCGTCGAAAGTCCACGAAGAGATACCACTGGCCCGTGGCGGAGATGAAGTCCAGGGCGTCCCGGGCGAGGCCGAGAATCCGCTCCTGCTCCGGAGGCTGCTCCGGACTCCAGCGCCTCCCAATCACCTGCTGTGCTTCCGAGAGGGCCATCCGGCTCGTCATGGCTTTACCGCCAGGCTTCGTGGCTCGGAAGCCACATCGGACGATGCGAGGACGACTGCTGGTACGAGCAGCAGAGCCAGGCCACCGCTTCCGGCGACAGCGACGACGAAGGTCACGCCCGCTATGATGATGAGGGTTCCCACCAGCAGTTCCTCATGGTTCTGCTTCACCCATGCGGCCGCTTCATCAATGGCTTGAAACTTCATGGTCTTGCCTTCCTCAAGTTCCTGGAGCCGGCAGCAGTCAAGGTAGGCGGGCCGGCAGGCGTTGCGACAATGCTCATTCTTCGAGCCTGCGCTCATATGGCTCCAACTGCGGCCCTTCAGGCTCGCCAGGCACATGTTCTCACACGCAGCACGCTCGTCCTCACAGTCACGATTGAAGGATGCCTGGACGATACGTCCTCGCGGACGGCGGGCTTTCGCCAGATGCGCATGCAAATCGAACTCGTTGACGGGTCTCCACGAATGAGTCACCTGCCCGTCAGGCGCTCTCGCAAGGATGAGGACGTACCTGCTCAGTTCCCGTGCGTTTGTAGGACCTGGGAAAGAGTGTCGCGTCGCGCTGCAGGAGAGCAGGAGCAGGCTCAGGCTGGAAACCATGAGCCTCCTGACGATGGTTGGAGTAGCCATGGAGTGATTCTTTGTCCGCTTTCCCCGGAAAGGCGTCAAGCACCGCGCAGGGGGCTGAGGTGTGGAGGCAGGCGGCGGGTCTTGGCGTACGTGAGTTGAGGCTCAAGAGGCGCCAAGAGGTCCAGGCCCCTGCTACGCACCTGATGGGAGCGCGGTCTGGGCAGGCGTGTACCCCAAGGGGGCTCAAGCGGCCTGTCCACCGGACGGGAGCATCACTCGGGCGGCCCCGTCAGCGGCCCTCCTCGGCCCCTCTGCACCCTCCCTCCCCCTCAACAGGGCCTCTATCCCGCCTATAACGTAGGCGTGGGTTCCCCTGCCCTGTCCCAGGGGAACGTGGGCCTGTCCCTCCTGCTCTCTAGAACCCGATGCGTGGACGAGGGCAGAGTAGCGGCCATGGCACGAACGTTCGCCTCCCTGCTGGGACTGATGGGTGCGCTGCTGACCGCATGCGCCTCCACCCCGAACGACACGCAGCTCGCCTGGGAGCACATCCCCCACTATGACCTGATGGGCCCCATCGTCCCGTACTACTACCTGCGGTGAGGACCGGGAGCCGCGCATGAAGTTCTTCGAGGTGCTCGAAGGCACGAGCACACCCCAGACGGGCAACATCGACGGTGCGAGCCGATGGTGCATCCCCAGCATCGAGTGCGCGGTGTGCGGAGGATATGGCGGTCTCGGTGAGGCGTACCCGACGGTGGACCTCAACGACCTACCCGAACGGGCACTGCTGGAGGAGCCCCGGAGCCTTCAGTCCGTGTCATTGGAGGAATACCGCCGGCTATGCGAGCTGCTGCGGCCCCGGGTTCCCGCCGGAGCCCCCCTGGAGCCAGGAACTCAGCTCGGGCCCGTCAGTGGCAAGGCGTCGGGCCGCTTCGGTGACTTCTTCTTCCAGGCCCCCTGGACGCTCTGGGCATCACGGGAGGCCGTGGAGAAGCTCCAGGATGCGGGCGTGCGGGGCCTCCGCGGCGCGCTGGGAGAGCTGCGCTACCGGAGCAAGCACCCGCCGGAGCTCCTCGAGCTGGAGCTTCAGGTGCGAGGAAACCTGCACCCTTCCTGCTTCCTCGCCGACTGGCAGCCCCCCTGCTCGCGATGCGGTAGCAACCACAACGGCTACCCGGCGGAGACGGCCGCCCTGAAAGCAGTGACGCTTCCGGAAGACGTGGACCTCTTCCGTCTTCACGAGTTCAAGACGGTCATCCTCGCGAGCGAGCGCTTCGTCACCGCGGTGAAGCACCTCCAGCTTGGAGCCATTCAGTTCCGCGAGCTACCGGTCCGGTAAAGGACGGACTCGCGTAGCCCCTTACGGTGCCGGAGCTTTCTCTGGCGCCGACACCGCGCCCGGAGGCGCCGCCGGAGCCACGGCCGCCGCCGGCTTCGACTCGGAAGCATGAGGCAACGCGGCCAAAGAAAAAGCCCAGCAACCCGGTGAGATTGCTGGGCTTCTGAATGTGGAGGCGGCGGGAATCGAACCCGCAGACAAGGCGATGGAAAACCCCAAGCAGGACGCGCTGTTACCCGCTATCGCCTTGATTCTCCTCAGGTTCGTCATCCCGCCCCGTTCCACGCTGTTCCCCCATGTTCCGCCTCAATCCACGCTGGCGGGGCACACTGAGGGCACATGCGATTCAATCCCGCCACACCGGCTGCCCCAACACGCCCTCGCGGGCGACCGAAACGAGCTAAACGAGCGCCCACGATTCTCGACGTCCAGTCGCGGGAGGAGTAGTTGCCTGTGATCATTCATGATAGGCTGTGGTTACCCGTAAGCGTGTCACGGTAAGCTCCGAAGCTAGCAGCGTCCGTTGGTGCAAACCCAAGGACTTAAATTGCTAGAAACATGCGCCCGCCTTGCAAGAGAGCGCGCGACGCAATGCATCGCCGAGACTGACGCATCGGCCACCTGAGGGCAGATAACGCTGCGTTTCAATTGAGGCTCCACACCATGCCAACCAATGTTCAGGCAATCTTGGAGGACATCGATCGGACCCTGCGCGAGGCCGAGAACATTCGGACGGAAGTGCACGATGTTCCCAACTTAGGGGCCCGGTGGATTGAGCGCGATCGGCCACCTCGAACTTCGACCAAGCGAAGTGCTGAGGATATTGCACGCGCCTGCCTGATGCTCTCGTCGGCTATCACCCGGTATGCCCCGCCTAACTCCCCTTACCGGGCGCAGACGGACGCGATTCTGGCGAAGTATGGTCCTGCCAACGACCATGTGCGTCAGCAGCTTCTTGGTGCGTTGCGGGGAATTCGCCACGAATACGAACACGGTGCGCTCAATGCGGTCACCGAGCTGGTTCATCGTGACTTGTTCGCCGACTTCCTCGAAATGGCCCAGCATTTAGTAGAAAAAGGATTCAAGGATCCCGCCGCAGTTGTCGCTGCCGGAGTTCTTGAGCAGCACCTACGCCAGCTTGCGCAGAAACATGGCGTATCCCTCCTTAAGGAAAATGGAGAGAACAAGTCCACCGAAGCCATCAATGCGGAACTGGCCAAGGTGGGCGCCTACGATACCCCGACGCAAAAAGAAGTGACGGCGAAGCTCGCGCTACGCAATCAGGCGGCTCACGCCGAGTGGGAGAAATATGATCTCCGGCAAGTAATCCTTTTCATCGACTGGGTTCGATTCTTCATCGCGAAGTTCCCAGCCTAAACCAGCTTTCACGACTTCTGCCACTCAGGCCGTCCCGAAGTTCAGCTCTCGGGACCCAGCGCAAATTGACCGTTCGAAAACCGTGAACGTTCATTGAGTACTACTTGGTGAGATGTCCCTTGGAGAGCCGGAGGAGTCCGAGGGAAGCGGCCAAGTAGTATTAGAAGGGGATATCGTCCGACCCATCGTCGCTCGCCTCTGGGATAGGGGCGTGCCCCTCAACAGCCACTTGGTTGGAACCGGCAAGGGCAGTGACAACACGGCGGCCGATCTTCAAAAGCATGTCGAAGGTTATCACCTCGACACGGTGCAGGTGCCCATTGAGCCGCCGAAGCGCTTCGACCTGCTCGCGGTCCCCGTCTCTGCCGATGATAATCCGCGCCCGTACCTTGCGGACATCTTCCTCGTCGCGGACCCTAATGCTGAGGACATCTGCATCCAGTTCTTCCAAATCGCGCATCACTTGAGCAAGCGCCGCGCTGAGTTCCTGACGTGGCACCCATGATCCTTGGTGTGACCGGTCGGCGAGGAAGAGTGGCTTACCCTCAAGGGGCGTCTTAATCTCAATTAGCTCCAGGCAGTTGTCCACAGTGCGCCGGAGCATGAAGTCTTGCTGCTGGTCGCGCGTGAAGCTGCGCTGGGTGTGGCGCTCGCTGTACTCGGACCCGAAGAGCCAAGGATTGTCCGCCAATAGGCTCTGAAAGGCTGCTTCGCGGCCATTACTTTCAATGAGACGCTCTAACTCATTCAACACACTCTCGAAACGGCCGATGTTGATAGCAGCAACAGCAGCGCGGAGCCCACTTGGGCTAGAGCGTGCGGCGTTCGTGAGCGAATGCAGAGCATTCGTGTCGCCGCGTACAGCTTCTAGCAGCTCAACCATCAACTCGGAGCGGCGCTCCGAGGTCAGGATATCGAGCGCGCGGCGCACAGCATCAAGGTCCACCTCGTTGTCGACGGGCGTAAGGAGGACCTTGCCGAAGATCTTCTCGCCACGCGCTTTGGCAAGTGCGTTTAGGAAAGTGACCAAGCGAGAGATCTGCTCGTCATCATCGAGCGTGATAGATTTCTTCTCATCTGGCACCCATGTGCCACCCTTCCTTTCCAGCCGCTGGGTTTCCAGCTTCACCGCGATATGGTGATCCTCGCCGGTCTCATCGTTGCGGATCTCCCAGGCGACTGCCGTCTTCACCGCTCGCTTCCCATCTTTAAGAACTACATTGGCGAGCTGAGTCCTCTGCATCCCCGCGAGGCCCGGTCGAGCGGCGGACGCGAGATCAACACGCTTGGCGACGACCGGCTGGCTTGCCCCTGCGTGAGCAACCTCGTTCTTCTTCATGCCCCCTCCAATGAAGCCCGAGCGACCAGCTTACTGTACCCCGATTCCCGGGCCGACTACGTAACCAGGAGCCTGACGCGGCGCTCCATGGTGAAGTACCGCTGCGGCCCCTAGCGCAAGTTCCACCGAGCCGGAATGTCCGCGCAGCGCGCCGGGGGCTTTGACACGGTGCGTGATCGACGAGACCTAGCTACCCGCCCGCCATCCTCGACGGGGTCCTATCCCAACCGGCATATGCTCTGGTGGCCGCTCGTCATGACCGCCGTGAGTTCCCTTCACACAGTTTCGGCAGCACAGGCTACAGTCCAAGTCACGCGCCAACCAGAGCCGAGGGTGTCAAGTGGATCATGACGAGATAGACCTCATCCGAAAGCAGTTCCACTCAAAGAAATGGCCCAAGTGGCTTGAGTCGGTATCAGTTTCCGGACTAAGGGGTTGGACAGGACAAACCGTCTCCTTCGGGTTCCCAGTAACAGCCATCGTTGGAGAAAATGGCACAGGGAAAACAACCATTTTGCGCGCCGCAGCCTGCGCATATGAGGCAGATGGTGGTGACCCGTTCTATCCATCTGACTTCTTTGTCGACACTCACTGGGATGTGTTTCGCGACATCTCTCTTCAATACACGACACGTCAAGGAGCAGTGCCGGACTCCTTTAAGCTCAGAAAACCGAACGAGCGCTGGAGTTACCCGGAAAAACGCCCTAAAAGAAATGTCTTCTTCTTCGACATTTCTCGAATCCTCCCCATTGACGCATCGGTTGGATACGCAAAGATTGCAAAGCAAAAAGCGGCGGAAATATCAACCGAAGAAATATCGGCCGATTACAGAGAGCGCCTGAGTCACATTCTTGGTCGCGCCTACTCAAAAGCTCGCTTCGCCAAAACCGCAGTAGATAAAAAGAAGCAGGTTGGTCTGCTGACGCGAGAATTCGGCGAGATCTCTCAGTTCCATCAAGGCGCGGGAGAAGATGCAACGCTGGATCTGATTGGCAAACTGCAGTCCGTTCCAGACTTCTCTCTACTTATTATTGACGAGGTTGAAGCATCGCTGCACCCTCGTGCTCAGCGCAGACTCATGCGCTTTCTCTTGTGGTTGAGCCGTCAGAAGCGACTCCAGATCATCGTTTCGACTCACAGCCCATATATTCTTGAGGAACTCCCAGAGGAAGCCCGCGTCCTTCTTCTTCCGGGGCCCAATGGTGTCAACACTGTTTACGGTGCCAGTCCTGAATTCGCTCTGAGCCGCCTTGATGAAAATGCTCGTCCCGAGCTGCATATTTTTGTCGAGGATCGCGAAGCTGAAGTGCTCTTGAGAGAAATTCTTGTTTCTGCCCCAACCGGGCAAGAAATTCTGCCCCGGCTCTTGATTCTCCCGGTTGGCCCCTCAAATGCCGTGACAATAATGGGAGATCTGTCGGCCAAGAAGAAACTCCCGTACCCTTCCATTGCCGTTGTTGATGGCGACACCGGAGCAGGCAATGGTTGCATTGCGCTTCCCGGAACGGTTGCGCCTGAGAAGATGGTGTTTGGAGAGCTGAAGGCCAAGAATTGGCCAAATCTCACCGACCGTTTTGGTGTAGGGGCGGGGAGTTTATTCGCGTTTCTTGATGACGCGATGCTGGAGCCGGACCACCACAAATGGACAGGAATGGTTGGGGATCGCATTCTCAAAAGCAAGAGCGCGGTTTGGGACGTGCTTGCAACGGAGTGGGTTAGAAGCTGTCTTTCCCAAGGCGAAAGAGAACGCATCGTCAGTGCAATCTCTAATGCTATCCCTGCTGGGAAATAGGGATTGACCAGCCTTCCCCAATACGAGGGCGGGTAGATGCTTGCCTCGCGAGCCCACATACTCGTCCCCGTTGGCCAGGCTGGGAACAGTGTGCTGGCTATCGGTTACTTCTTCTTGGCTCTGCGCTGCCCATCCCAGGCGCAGTTGTCACCTCTTCCAAGTGACGTGTCGCATGGGGCGATGTTCGCGAGTCACGGGATGGCTCAGTCTCCGTCAAAAGCTCGTCCGCGTTGAGGGAGCCGGTGACAGGCGCTGTGATGCCGCCCTCGTCGGCGGGTACCTCCAAATCCCAGAGCCTGTCACCTGCCTCTACAAGCGCCCGCTGAACCTCCTTCACAGCGTCTTCGCCCGTATAGGGCCCCAACTGCGCCAGCCGCGCACGCATGACGGCTTCCAACTCGGCGGTCGTGGCGAAGCGCTCAGCAGGGTTGCGCCGCAGCAGCGTGTGGAGGATGTCGCGCAGAGGCACGGGCAACCCCTCCGCCGCGCGCTCGATGTCCTCGGAGCGGTAGGCCATGGCGCACCAGATGGCGTCCTCCGCGAATGGCGGCAGCTCCGTCACCATCGACGCCACCGAGGCCGCGAGTGCCTGCTCCCGTTCCTCTTTCGATAGCCGCGCCTCCACCTCCTCAATGCGCAGGTGGCCCGGGTCGTAGAGGTGCCGCCCGGTGGCGAACTCCAGCAGGGTGAGCCCCAGGGAGAACAGGTCGGCTCGCGCGTCCACCACCTCGCCCAGCAGCGCTTCCGGAGCGGCGTAGAGGACTTCGCCCTGGGGACGCGGAAGCGAGGTCGCCAGCCGACCTGCCAGGCGTGAGAGGGCCACCCCGAAGTCCGTGAGCCTCACCTCGCCGTGCGGGCCCATCCGAATACGAGCCGGGTTGATGTCGCGGTTGACGATGCCAAGCGGCAGGCCCGCGTCATCCGTGCGCGTGTGTGCGTAGTCGAGGGCTGCCGCGACTTCCGCGCCCACGTAGAGGATGAACGCCTCGGAGAAGTAGCGTCCGCACGCCTGGGCCAAGCTCAACAGTGTTGACGCGCACGTCTGCTGATGGGCGAGCAAGCCGGCTGGTTGATGGGCATCCGTCAGGAGCAGGCGGGCCGT
>NZ_JAIQDG010000044.1 GCF_020037125.1 Myxococcus sp. RHSTA-1-4 | reverse complement strand
TGGGCGAGCGGCGCGAACCCATCACGCCGCCGGCTCGAACTCGGGCCTCGAGCCCTCATCCAGGGTGCTCGTCAACAGGCGACGAGCAGGCGCCCGCGCACGGCGAAGAGGAATCCAGAGGGCGTCGTGCCATGTGAGCTCGTCGTCACCGGGGTGGCTGCCGGCAGGCCCTGCGCATCCACCGCGAAGACGAAATCCGGTTCGTTCCCTTGATGGTGACGGCCAGGAAATCACCCGTAGGCTGAATCCGACCTGGGCGGGCGAGACGAGGAAGAATGGGCGCACTCCTTCCCAAGGGGAGGGGAGGTGGGGGCCCGCAGCAGGTGGGCGAAATCCCCAAGAAATCAGGGACGAAACTTGCGTGCGCGGAGGTGCGATAACCGATCCATCGGTAGGCGTTTTCTCACCTTTCCAGCCAAAGGGCTACTCCCATGACCACCCCCATTGCCTCGAACCACTCGCGTGCGACCCAGTTGTCCTCGCGTACCCGCATGGACGTCTCCCACTCCCGGAGCAGTGTGCAGGTCGAGGGAGGTGCGGTCAGTGCTTCGCGGATGGATTTCCGCGCGTCCTTCCAGACGGACAGCTTCAGCGGTGGGGGCTCCCGCGTGTCCTCCCAGTCGGAGGGCATCCGCGCCGGGGGCTGCTTCCCGACGCCGCCGGGGGGAGACACCCAGGCGAAGCAGTTGGAGGCGGCCATCGAGATGTTCCAGCAGCTGACGAGCCTCCTCGAGGCGTGCCTGGGCTTCTTCAAGTCGCAGTGCGAGCCGCAGACCCCGCCGGGCTGCCAGACTCCGACGAAGCCGAACTGCCCTCCCACGCAGCGTCCGCCGCTGTGCCCGCCCGAGGGCAAGGACGGGAAGATGTGGGACGTCTTCTTCGACGCGAAGTCGGGCACGGAGACGAAGCAGAAGTCGCCCATCGTCCTGGACCTGAACGGCAACGGCCAGGCGGACATCACCGGCAGCAACATCAAGGGCAACGGCAAGCTGGAGGGGCAGACGGTGAAGGGCTTCGACCTGGACCCGAGCAACCGTCAGTGGACGACCAAGAGCGTCATGCGCCGCCCGGGCAAGGGCGCCCCGGAGCTGCCCAAGGGCACGAAGGTGGAGGTGTTCGACGCCAACGGCAAGAAGGTGAAGTCGCTGGACGCCAGCGCCCTGAACAAGGCCAAGGCGAAGTCGGGCGACATGGGCCTGGGCCTGGGCAAGGACATGCGCGCCGAGTTCCGGGATGCCAATGGCAAGCTGGTGGGTGAGCTGAAGACGGACGCGAAGAAGAACCAGCTCATGTACCACTTCGGCAACGTCAACGAGAACGAGTGGACCAAGGCCTGGGACGCGAAGAAGGGCGGCGACGGCATCCTGGCGTGGGACGTGGACGGCGACGGGAAGATCACCAGCGGCAAGGAGATCTTCGGCCACGTGGACCTGGATGGGAAGAACCGCTTCACCAACGGCTACGAGAAGCTGTCGAAGTACTTCGACAAGGACGGCGACGGCCGCGTCGAGGGCGGCGAACTCAAGGGCTTGAAGGTCTGGGAGGACCGCAACGGCGACGGCACCACGCAGGAGGGGGAACTCGTCGACCTGGCCTCCCGTGGCGTCAACCGCCTGAGCACCTGGTTCAACGCGAGCGACATGAGCTCGTCGTACAAGCACGGGTAGGCGCCCGTTCCCGCCGCGAGGGCTCAACTGCCTTCGCGGCGGGAGGTGGCCTTGCCCGGCTGGGGGAGCGTCTCCTCCTTCTTTTCCTTGCCGAACGCCTCGGCCAGCATCCCTTCCATGTCGGGAACGAACGTGCGCTCGGGGACGACGCGGGCCCGTCGGATGCGGTCCATCCGGAAGAGGCGCGCGGCGGACTTCTCCACGTCCCGCGCGAGCACGTACCAGGCGGGCGCCTCCACCAGCAGTCCGTGCGGCTCCACCATCCGCCGGGTCGCATTGCCATGGCGGTCGCGGTAGTCGAAGGACAGGCACACCTGTCCGCTGAAGGCACGCTCGAAGACGGCGAGCAGCTCCTCGGGCGGCGTCCCCAGCTCCTCCATCACCCGGGCGCTGGCGGGACGCCCCACCACCACGCGGCGGCACAGCTCGCGCATGCTCCGGGCCCGCTCGCGCGGCACGCTGGCGAAGAGCTTCTCCAGCCCCGAGCGCGCGGCGCTCCCCCACGGCAGGGCACTGGCCGTCGCCGACAGGTTCGCGGCCAGCCACAGCGCCACCACCTCTTCCAGCGACAGGTGCACCGCCGTCAGCCCGCGGTCGCGCTCCAGCCGCACGCCCCCTCCCGGCCCCGTGTCGCTGCTGATGGGCACCCCCTGCTCCCTCAGCGTGGCCAGGTCCCGGTGCACGGTGCGCACGCTCACCTCCAGCGCCGAGGCAATCTCCGCGACCGTGGTGGCCTCGCGCCCCCGGAGGAAGTCGTGCAGCCGCATCACCCGGTTGACTCGTGCCATGACTGGATTCTGACAGCGCACGGCGGCGCCTGCTTCTTTTCGGGTTCCTGCCAGTTCCTGACAGGGATGGGGCGTACTCCAGAGTTCATGGTGCGCGGGGCCGCGCACCCGGAGACCCAGGGAGACTGTCATGGTGAAGGGGCCTGCTGGAGCGCTGCACGTCGATGATGGAGGGAAGGGTGGGCTGCCGGTGGTGTTCGTCCACTCGAGCTGCGGGAACACCACGCACTGGGCGGCCCAGTTCGTCCACCTGAGGAGGAGCCGGCGGGCCGTGGCGCTCGACCTGCGGGGCCACGGGAAGTCGGCGCCTCCGGCGGACGGGGACATCTCCGTGGAGGACTTCGCCCGGGACATCGAGGCGGTGGTGGACGCGCTCGGGCTCCAGCGCTTCGTGCTCGTGGGGCACAGCATGGGCGGAGCGGTCTGCGCGGCCTACGCGGGCCTGCACCCCGACCGTGTCGCCGGGCTGTTCCTGCTCGACCCGGCCTCGGACGGACGCTCGATTCCGGCCGAGCAGGCCGCGGGTTTCATGCAGGTGCTGGCGACCGACGCGTGGAGCGCCGTCATCGAGGAGTACTGGACGCCCATGCTCGCGCCGTCCCGGCCCGAGGTGCGCGAGCGCGTGCTCTCGCAGATGCGGGCCACGTCCCAGGCGGGCGCGCGGGCGGGGCTGGGGGCGCTGCTGACCTTCGACCCTGTCGCGGCGCTCCGGCGCTACCCGGGGCCCCGCCTCTCCGTCATCACCGCGTTCAACGAGGAGCCCGGCTCGTACCAGCGCCTGGTCCCCGAGCTGCCGTTCCGGAAGGTGGAGGGGACGGGCCACTGGGTGCAGCTCGACGCGCCGGACACGGTGAACGCGCTGCTGGATGGCTTCCTCGCGTCCATCCGTTGAGCCACAGTGCGGGCATGGGGCCCCTGTTCGCCTACAGCCTCGTGCCCGTCCTCTCCGTGGCGCTCCTGCTGTGCTTCACCGCCGCGCTCCGGGGCCGCAACGCCCGGGGGCTCGCGCTCTACTGTCTGGCCACGGCCCTGTGGAGCGGCGCGCTGTTGTTGCTCTGCATTCCCCGGTGGGCCTGGGTGGGCGAGCGCTTCGTCGCCGCTGGCGCCTTCATCGCCGCGACGTACCTCCATGCCGCCTACGACGTGACGCGGCAGCGCTCCTACCGGCTGGTGGTGCTGGCCTATGCGGTGGCGGTGGTGGTGGCGGGCCTGGGCGTCTTCCTTCCCAACCTCCTCCATGGGCCGCTGGCGATGACTCGCGGGCCGCTGTTCTGGCCGTCCATGGCGCTGGCCGTGTCCGCGGCCGCCGTGCCGCTGGCGCACCTGGCGCGCTCCTACCGCCACGAGGCGCCCGAGCGCCGGCCCGTGCTGCGCAGCCTGGGCATCGCCGGCGTGCTGGCGTACTCCGGCAGCATCGGCAACGCGCTGCTGCTGTCGGGCGGCTACGCGCTGCCCTTCGGCATGTACCTGGTGCTGGCCGCGCTGCTGGTGCTGGCGCACGTCCTCAACGCGCACCAGGCGCCGGGGGACCGGAGGCTGATGGAGCGCAGCCTCGTCTACTCGGCGATGGCGGCGGTGCTGTCCGCGGGCTTCCTCTTCGGCGTGCTGACGCTCATGGCCGGCAGCGGCCAGCCCTTCCTCGCCGAGTACCGCGCCGGCGCCTTCTTCCTGTTGGCCCTGGCGGCGCTCGCCTTCGAGCCGGTACGTCAGGGACTCCAGGAGTGGCTGGGGCGGCGGCTGCTCAAGGGCCGCGCCACCGGCAGCGACCTGGCCGCCGCGCTGGCCACCCAGGAGGCCCGCGCGGACCAGGCGGCGCGGCTCGCGGAATTGGGCCAGTTCACCTCCGCCGTGGCCCACGAGGTGCGAAACCCGCTGGGCGTGCTCGCCGCGCACCTCAAGCTGGTGGAGCGCCGGGGGGGAGACCCGGAGTCGCTCGCCGCCATGCGCGAGCAGATAGAGCGCGCCAGCCATTTCGTGGACGAGCTGCTCCGCTATGGCCGCCCGCGCCCCCTGGACCTGCGCCGCGTGGACGTGCCCTCCATCCTTGCATTGTCGTACTCCACCGCACGTCAGGGGTTGGGCGCCCTCGCGCCGGAGGTGGCTTTCGAACCGCCCGTGAGCGAGTCATTGGAAGTCGAGGCGGACCAGGCCCAGCTCTCGCAAGTGTTTGTCATTTTACTCGAGAATTCCTTGCTTGCGCTGAGAGACGTTCCGTCCCCCCGGCTGCGCGTCCAGTGCATGTGTGACGCGAGGACGCTCCGGGTCCGGTTCGAGGACAGCGGGCCCGGTATTCCCGCGGAGTTGCTGCCGCGCCTCTTCCAGCCCTTCGTGACGGGGCGCAAGCGCGAGGGGCCCCGGCCGGGCACGGGACTGGGCCTGGCCATCGCTCGCGGCATCGTGGAACGTCATGGAGGCAACATTCGCGCGGGCCGCTCGGAGTCGCTCGGTGGAGCGCTCTTCGAGGTGGAAATGCCTTTGATTCAGCCTGCTTCGCTCGCGGCCGCCGCCTCGTAGAGCCCTCTCACTGCAAGGAATTGCCGGCCTTGTGAATGCGGTCACAGCGCCGTCACGCGCTCGTGTCTAAGACACCGGTACGGGGGGTTCGATGAATTGTGGATAAGAAATCGGACCCACCGCGTCTTCTGGTTTGAACGGAGGGGGCCCGTGAGAGCAAGAGCGAGATTGTGGGTCGTGAAGTCGCCACTGGGGGGGGAGTTCGAGTCCTTCGCCTGGCGCATTCAGCCCACATTGTTTGCCATCCTGGGAAAGTATTGCGCCGGGATTGAACACGAGCTCGAAGACCTCGTGCATGACGTGCTGCTCCGCGCGCTGCTGCGGTGGGAGCACCTGAAGCTGCTGGACGAGGACGCGCAGCGGGCCTGGACGGGGCGGGTGGCCCACAACTGCTTCCTGGACCGGTGCCGCCGGAAGGGGAGCGAGGCCAGCCGGATGGAGGCGCTGCTCCACCTGCACGAGCAGTCGGAGCAGCTCGGCGAGGACTGGGAGCCGGAGCTGTGGGAGTTCGTCGGGCCGGAGGACCTGCTCCAGGCCATCGAAGGGCTCAGCAGTCACAAGCTGCGCAGGACGTTCGAGCTGTACCTCCAGGGCCTCTCGTACGCGGAGATTGGCCGCGACACGGGGGACAAGTCCGGCACGGTGGGCGCGCGGTTGACGCGGGCGCGCAAGGAGCTGCGGGCGCTGCTGCGTGAGCCCGCGGAGCGGCGGCGGCGGGAGCGCAGGCGATGAACCCCGACGACACATGCAAGGAGCTTCCCCGCTTCCTGGATGGGGACATGTCCGCCGAGGAGCAGGTGCGCTTCCGCGAGCACCTGGCCGGCTGCGAGGCCTGCTCCGAGGCGTTCCGCGAGGCGCTGCAACTGGAGCTGCTGGGGCAGATGACCGAGGAGGAGGAGCCGGTGCGTGCGTCCGGGGAGACTCGGAGGCCCCGGGCCCCCTTCGGGCGCTGGAAGGACCGGCGGACGTGGCTCGCCGGTGGCTCGGCGCTGGCCGCCGTGCTGCTGGTGGCGCTGTTCGTGGCCGTCCTGGGGCGCCAGAGGGCCGCGGACGTGGCGTGGCTCGTTCCGAAAGGTGGGCGGCACCTGGAGGCGCGGCTGACGTACGAGGCGGTGGACCGCCACTACCGGCGCTACGTACCGGACCGGAGCGGGGCCGACACGGCGGCCCGCGTGGCGGCGCTGCCGCTGCACGAGCTGGCCCGGATGGAAGCCAGGGAGGACCTCCATGGCATCGCCACCGCGTACCTGCTGCATGGTGCGCCCCGGCAGGCCATGGCCTTCCTGGCGCAGATGCCCGACTCGCCGGACAAGCACTGTGACGCGGCGGTGATTGCCCTGGAGCAGGCCCGCCTGGCGCGGGACGGGGACATGAATGGCGCCCTGTTGAAGCAGACCCACCTGGACGCGGCCCTGGGACTGCTGGATGAGGTGCTGCGCGAGGAACCGGACCATCCCCAGGCCTTGTGGAACCGGGCGCTGGTGCTGCGGGAGATGGGGCTGACGCTGCTGGCGGCGGAGGCGTTCGAGGCGGTGGCGAGGCGCGCGGAGCCGGGGTGGAGCGAGGAGGCGTGGAGCCAGGCGCGGAAGCTGCGGGACGAGACGTTGGCCCATGAGCGCGAGTGGAAGGAGGCCTACGCGGCGACGCGTGACCTGGTGACGGACCCGGCGGCGCGGCTGCCGTTGGAGGAGGCCCGGCAGTATCCGGGCATCGTCCGGCTGGTCTTCTACGACGCGGTACGGGCGGCGCCCACGCGCGAGGCCGTGCTGCGGCTCCTGCCGGTGGCGAAGGCGCTGGACCTCGCGTACAGCGGCCGCGTCCCGGATGACCGCCAGCCCGGTGACCGGGGGCCGCGTGTCGAGGACTACGTCCGGCGGGTGGCGGAGCGGGACTTCACCCGCCGCGGGCCGGCGGCGCGGAGCTACGGGCTGTACTACCGGGGGGAGCTCCCCGCGACCTCCGCCCTGGCGGAGGAACTGCGGCGCTCGGGCGAGGAGGACATCCTCCTGGGGCTCCTCGTGCACTCGGGCACGCGTGTCGCGACGGACTTGGAGGAGCTGGCGCGGCTGGCGGATGCGCGGGAGGACCCCTGGATGCAGCTGCAGGCCGAGCGCGAGCTGGCCGCTCATGATTCGCGGGAGGGAGCCTGGTGGAAGGCGGAGCAGCGGCTGTTGCGGGCGCTGGAGGCGTGCCAGCGCGAGTCGCTCGCCTACCGCTGCCTGGGCCTGGAGCGGGAGCTGACGGACCTCTACCTGGACCTGCACCGGCCGGCGGACGCGCTCCGGCATGCGTGGAGCGGCTGGACCCGCGCGAAGGACGCACGGGAATGGCGATTCGAACAGGAGTTCCTCCAGGAACTGGCGGACGTCGCGCGCTACCAGCACGCCTTCGCGAGCGCGCGCGCCTACCTGGAGGAGTCGCAGGCGCGCATGCCCGAGGACTGCGAGCAGCGCACGCACATCCAGGCGAGCCTGGCCTCCGTGGAGTGGCGGAGCTTCCGGCCGGACAGCGCCCGCCGCGCGCTGGACCGGGCCCTGGCGTGCCAGCGGCCGCTGGGACTGACGGGGGCCTTCGTGCTGTCGGACCTGGCGCGCTCCAGGCCCCAGCCCCGGGACGGGGACCACCTCCGCCGCTCGCTGGCGGAGCTGCGCCGGCCCGGTGTTTCGCGGGGCCGCGAGGCCCTGCTGCTCTTCATCGAGGGCCAGTTCGCCCTGGCGCGCTCGCACGCGGAAGGTGAGGCGGTGCTGTGGCGCGCCATCGAGCTGGCGGAGCCGTGGCCCGAGGACGTGGAGGCGCGCAAGGCCCGGGCCTACGCCTATGACGTCCTCATCGCCGAGGAGGGAAGGGCGGGACGGTGGTCCGAGGCCCTGGCGATGCTGGGCCGCCAGCTCCGGATGGAGTCGGTACCAACGGAGTGCCTGGTCGCGGTGTCCATCCACCACGAGCGCACGCTGGTGCTGGCCCAGGGGGCTTCCGGCAGGCTGCATGGCTACTTCGACGACACGCGCACGCGGCCACTGGACGGGACGGAGACGCTGGTGCCGAAGCACCTGGTGGCGGAGCTGCGGGGCTGCGAGCACGTGGACGTGCTGGCCCTCCCGCCCGTGCACGGGCTCACGGGGCTGTTGCCCATGGACCTGGCGTGGAGCTACCGCGTCGGGCGGGGCGCTCGGTCGCTGCGGCCGCCAGCGGAGGGGCCCGGGACGCACCTCGTCGTCACGCGCGTGGCGGCTCCGGCGTCGCTGAGGCTCCCGCGGCTCGACATGCTGGAGCCTCCGCGAGTCCCGGACCCGCTGCGCGTGGAGCTCCAGGGCACGCAGGCCACGCCCGCGCGGGTGCTGGAGGGAATGGTGGAGGCCAGCGAGGTGGAGCTGCACGCGCATGGAATGTTCAGCCCGGCGGTGTCGGACGCGTCGCTGGTGGTGCTGGCCCCGGACGGGGACGGCCGGTACGCGCTCACCGCGGACCGCGTGCGTCAGACGCGGCTGCGGCATGCGCCGCTGGTGCTGCTGGTCGCCTGCAGCGCGGCGAGGACGGCGCCCTTCCGGCATGAGCCGTTCAGCCTGCCAGGGGCCTTCATCCAGGCGGGGGCGCGCGTCGTGCTGGCCTCCACGGTGGACATCCCCGACACGGCGGGCGCCTTCTTCGAGGCGGTGCGGGAGCGCATCCGGGGAGGGGCGAGGCCCTCGCTGGCGCTGCGGGACACCCGCACGCGGTGGCTGATGGAGCGTCCCGCTGACGGGAAGTGGCTGAACCACGTCCTCCTCTTCGAGTGAGCGCACGAGGTATTCCGGCAGGTCTCCGGCAAGGAGCCAGACCCGGTGCGTTGTCAGGGTGGCTACTCGGGCCCGTCATGACGGCGGGCCACGATGGCCAAAAAGGGGGAGCGCGACATGTTGAGCTGCCAGCACGACAAGCCGGACCGGCCCGAGGTGAGGGACCCGCCGCCGAAGGGACCCACGGGACTGGCGCCACTGCTCGATGAGGTGGAACCCGGCGGCGGTCTCCCGGACGCCGCGCTACCGCCTCCGGAGGAGCCCGCGCGGTTCGACGAGCCCGAGGTGCGGGATCCTCCGCCCAAGGGGCCGACCGGCTGAACCCGGCGCCCCGTCCTTCCGGGCCGCTCGGGGCGTGAAATGAAGTGAACACCCCGGTTCATGGCACGGGTGGACCGGGGCCTCCCGCCCCACGGGGCAGGCCCTCCCGCCGGAAGGCGGAGCCGGGTGTCGCCCAACCCGCGCAACCCCGCGTCACTGCGTCGTTTTCCGGACGGCCACCCAAGGATTCCCGCCCAGCGCGTTTCGACTGATGCGTGGAAGGAAGGTGGGGGTCGATGAGGGTCCAGCGCATTGCAACGGTCGCCGGTTTCGCAGTGGCCTACAGTGCCGCCGTGCATCACGACGGCTTCGAGGACTTCGCGCAGCGGGTCAGGCCCATGCTGCTGGCCCTGGCGAAGCGCATGTGTGGACAGGGCGGGCTGGACCCGGAGGACCTGGTCCAGGAGGCGCTGGCGCGCGCGCTCGTGCATCACGGTGCGTTGTCCGTGCAGCCGGAGCCCGTGTACCGGGCGTGGCTGTGCCGGGCCCTCACCAACCACTTCCTGGACCTGTGCCGCAAGCGCAGGACGGAGGTGCTGGAGCTGGAGCGGGGCGACCTGCGGCTGGTCCGCGAGGAGGCGACGTCGTCGCCGGACGCGCGCGAGGGCGAGGTGTGGGAGCAGATCTCCGAGAAGGACTTCCGGACCGCCATCGCCCAGCTTCCCAACCCGCGCGTGCGCGAGGCGTACGAGCTGCACGTGACGGGGCTGCGCTACCGGGCCATTGCCCAGCGCATGGGCGTGCCCGAGGGCACGGTGGGGAGCTGGCTCTACCAGGCACGCAAGGAGCTGAAGGCGCTGCTGCTGCCGCTGACCGGAGCTGACGGGGGAGGGGACGCGACATGAGCCCCCAGTGCAACAAGCTGTATCTCTTCCTGGATGGCGAGCTGGGCGCGGTGGACGAGGAGAACTTCCGGCACCACCTGGCCCGCTGCGAGCCGTGCGCGTCCGGGCTGCACGAGGCGATGCAGCTCGAGCTGCTCGGCCAGTACGCCATGCGGGACGTGAGGGCTCCGCCGAAGCCCGGGCCCATGCTCGTGGATCCGGAGCCGGAGCAGGAGCCCGTGGTGGACCTGGAGCCGGCGCGTCGCCGGCGGCTGCCCCGGTGGGTGCCGCGCGGGCGCCAGGCCGTGGGCGCCCTGGTGGCCCTGGCCGCGGGCGTGGCGGCCCTCGTCTTCTTCGTCCCGTCCCACCGCGACGCCCCGCGGGAAGTGTGGCTCGCCCAGGCGCCCACCCGGCTGCTGGAAGCACGGGTGGCGTACGCGCACGCGGACGGGCACCGTCCCTACGCGCCCATGCGCAGCGGCTCCGGCACGCCCGCGGCCACGCCGCCACTGCCGCTTCGCGACCTGGCGGACCTGGAGGAGCAGGGCGACCTGCACGGCATCGCCGCCGCGTACCTCGTCCGAGGAGACCTGCGGCAGGCGTCGGACTTCCTCCAGCGCGTGCCGCCGTCGCCGGACCGCGACTGCGACCGGGCCGTCGTCGCGCTGGAGCAGGGCCACCCCGAGGAGGCGCTCGCGCTGCTGGAGGGCGTGCTGCGCCAGGTGCCGGACCATCCGCAGGCCCTGTGGAACCGGGCGCTGGTGCTGAGGGAGATGGGGCTGACGCTGCTGGCGGCGGAGGCCTTCGAGGCGGTGGCGAAGCGGGGCGAGCCGGGCTGGAGCGAGGAGGCCCTCATCCGCGCGCGGGCGCTGAGGCAGGACACGCAGGCACGGGGGCGGGCGTGGAAGGCGGCCTTCGCGGCCGTGCGCGACCTGATGACGGACGAGGGGGCGCGGCTGCCACTGGAGGAGGCGCGGCAGTTCCCGGGCATCGTCCGGCTGGGCTTCTACGACGCGGTGCGGGCGGCGCCCACGCGCGACGCGGTGCTGCGCCTGCTGCCGCTGGCCGAGGTGCTGGACGGCGTGCAGGGCGGCGACGTGCTGCGCGGCTACGTGCACCATGTGGCCGCTCGGGACTTCGGCCGGCGGGGGCCGCTGGCGCGGGACTACGCGCGGCTGGTGCGCGGCGAGCTGCCCTCGCGCGACGCGTTCCTGGAGACGGCGCGGCGCTCCGGGGAGGAGGACGTGTACCTGGGGGCACTCACCGTCCTCGGCCCCTCGGTGCGCCTCCGGCACATGGAGGACTTCACGCGCCTGGCCCGGTCCGGGCAGGACGCCTGGCTGGCGCTGCTGGCCGAGCGTGAGCTGTCCGTGGCCGAGGAGCACTCCGGCCACTGGTGGAAGGCGGAGGCGCGGCTGCGAGCCGCCCTGGAGGCCTGCCAGGGACGGGGCATGGTGTACCGCTGCATCTCGCTGAAGAAGCGGCTGGCGGACCTGTATCTCGCCCTCAACCGCCCGGCCGACGCCTTCGAGATGGCGTGGAGCGGCTGGCGCACCTCCCATGCGCTGGGGGAGTGGGAGCTGGAGCAGCAGCTCCTCCAGGAACTGGCGCACATCGCCCGGTATCGCCTCGACGTCACCAGCGCGCGCGCGTACCTGCGGGAGTCCCTGGCGCGCACCCCCGAGGTATGCGAGCAGCGGACGTACGTCCACCGCAACCTGGCATACCTGTCCTGGCTGGACTTCGACCCGAGGGGGGCCCGGAGGGAGCTGGAGCAGGCGCTCGAGTGTGGCCGGCCGCTGGGGCTGCCCGGCGCGCTGGTGCTGTCGTACCTGGCGCGCTTCGGCTCCGATGCGCACGACGCGGACCTGCTGCGCCGCACCCTGTCCGAGCTGCGCCGGGGCGAGCCCACGCCGGGCGAACTGGCGCAGCTCGGTTTCGCCGAGGGGCAGTTCGTCCTGGAGAAGGACCGTGCCGCGGGACGGGAGCTGCTGCGCGGTGCCATCCAGCGGGCGGAGGCACTGCCCGGCGACGTGGACGCGCGGAAGACGCGGATGGGCGCCTACAACGTGCTGGTGAACGACGCGGGGCGGAGCGGCGACATGGGCGAGGCGCTGGCGCTGATGGGCGCCGCGCTGCGCGTGCAGGTGCCGGACCGGTGCGTGCTGGGCGTGGCCGTCGACTACGAGCGCTCGGTGCTGGCCGTGCGCGGCGGCGACGGCGGGCTGCGGGGCCACTTCGACGCGAGCCGCGCCACGCCCCTGGGACGGGACGCGTCGGGGCTGGTGCCGGCGTCGCTCCTGGCGGCGCTGCGCGGCTGCGAGCGCGTGGATGTGCTGGCCCTGCCGCCCGTGCACGGCCTGCCCGGACTGCTGCCCGCGGACATGGCGTGGAGCTATCGCGTGGGCCGCGCGTTCGCGCCGCCGCCAGCCGGGCCTCGCGCCGGGGGCATCCACCTGGTCGTCAACGATGTGCAGGCGCCCGCGTCGCTGCACCTGCCGAAGCTGCCGCCCTTGAAGTCCCCGAGCGTTCCGGACCCGCAACGGGTGGAGCTGAGCGGGGCGCGCGCCACGCCGTCGCGCGTGCTGGAGGCGATGGTGGACGCGAGCGAGGTGGAGCTCCATGCGCATGGCTCCTTCAGCCCGGAGATGTCGGACGCATCGCTGGTGGTGCTCGCCCCGGAGGTGGACGGCCGCTATGCGCTCTCCGCCGCGCAGGTGCGGGAGCTCCGGCTGGAGCGCGCGCCGCTGGTGCTGCTCGCGACGTGCAGCGCCGCGCGGGCCACGCCCTTCCTCCATGAGTCCTCCAGCCTTCCGGTGGCCTTCATCGAGGCCGGGGCGGGCACCGTGCTGGCCTCCACCGTGGACATTCCCGACACGGCCGGACGCTTCTTCGAGGCCGTGCGCGAGCGCATCCGCGCGGGCACGCCGCCGGCCATCGCCCTGCGGGACGAGCGGCGCCAGTGGCTGGCCGCGGCTCCCTCCGAGGACTGGGTCCATTCGGTGCTGCTCTTCGAGTGACAAGGATTCCGACCCGGCACGTTCTACCGGAGTCGGTTGCACGGTGACGGCATGGAGCCGCTCCGGGTTGACCGGAACACGAGGAGGGGGACGCCATGGTGAATCAGGTTTCGAGGGTCGAAGGGGAAGAGGGGCCGGTGGAGGGCATCAACCCCAAGGACCCGCCTCCGGAAATCACGCAGGGTCTGACCTTGCAGCCGTACTCCGCGAAGATGTCCGTGCCGACCTCTCAGCCCGCGGTTGAAACATCGACGCAGCAGGCCAAGGACGGCGAGTAGCCCCCGGTTCCAGGGCTGCCTGGAATCACGGATGAGTTACATGTTTTACGGGGCATTTCCCCTCGGGGAGGTGCCCCGAAATTTTTTGAACGGCTCACACAAGAAAACGGGCCGCCTGCGTATTTGAAGATGAACGGCGGCCGCGGGGGGGACCTGGCCGCCAGCATCGCAAGGGGGGAGTGATGTTCCGTTGTGACGCACGTGGCCATGGGGAGGCCAACGGGATGTGGGCGCCTGAGGAGGGGCGTGGGGCGATGGGGGGCGGGTGGTGGTCGAAGTCGGAGGGGGACGTGACGGTGACGGCGCGAGTGGGGCAGGGGGATGTGCGGTTCGAGGGGGAAGCCGGGGGGGACGAGGAGGACCTGGGGGGGCTGGAAGTCGAGCTGTTCTACGAAGACGACCTGGAGTTCCAGATCGCCAGCTTCTGAGTGTCTGGCGCGAGGGGCCCGGGGCGCTCCGCTCTGGCCGACGGCGTCGGGGGACGGCCGTCATCACGAAGGGTGGACTCGTCGAGCCTGGGGGGACGAGCAAGAGACTCGGTAGGAGGGGGGACCGGGTCCACCTGGAGGAGCCAGGGTGCGGTGCTCGAGGGGATGTGTGAGGGGCGCGCCCAGGTCCTCCGCCTCCGGAGTCTCCAAGGGCTCCGGGGGCGGGGGACCCCTGCTTTTCCTGAGATAGGGTGAGGGCTCCTTCTCGATGGGAGTCCTCGAATGCGGTGTCGGAGTCTGGCCGTCCTCGCCTGGGTGCTGCTGGCCGCCTGTGCCACGCCGGGCCGGCGGGGGACGGTGGCCGATGCGCCGCGACTGCTGCCGTGGTCGGAGCAGATCGCCGCGCGCGAGGCCTGGCTGGAGAAGCGCCATGCCCTGCTGCTGGAGATGATGCGGCGGCACGGCGTGGGCATGTGGATCATCGTCAACGAGGAGTTCCATGATGATCCACTCACCCAGTTCGTGGCGCCGCCACGGCCGTACGCGGGCAACCGGGACGTGTTCGTCTTCGTGGACGCGGGAGCCGAGGGGCTGAAGCGGGTGGCGCTGACCGGCTACGCCGAGGCCTCGCTCAAGCGCTTCTTCGAACTGCCCGAGGAGGGCCGCACGCTACGTGAGGTGCTGGCGGAGCTGGACACTCGCTACCAGCCGAAGAGCATCGGCCTGGGGATTGGCGGCAGTCGCGGGGTGACGCGCAGCCTGACGCGTGACGGATATGCCTTCCTGTTGGCGCTGCTGGGGGCGGGGGCGGAGGCGCGCTTCGTGAGCGCGGCGCCGCTCATCGAGGAGTACCTGGACACGCGGCTGCCGGAGGAGTGGGAGCACTACCGGACGCTGGTGGCGCTGACGGAGGCGGTGGTGAAGGAGGCCTTCTCGCCCGCGGTGGTGGTGCCGGGGAAGACGACGGTGGGGGACGTGCGCCGCTGGCTGTACGACAGGCTGTGGGAGCTGGGGGTGGACACCTGGTTCCAGCCGGACCTGCGCGTGCAGCGCAGGGGAATGGTGAATGGCACCTCGCGCGGTTTCCTGGCGCCCTCCACGGAGGACGTGGTCATCCAGCGGGGGGACTTGCTGCACGTGGACTTCGGCATCACCTACATGGGGCTCAACTCGGACTGGCAGAAGATGGCGTACGTGGCGCGCGAGGGCGAGACGGACGTGCCCGAGGGACTGAAGCGGGCGCTGGCGAACACGCATGCGCTGCAGGACGCGCTGATGCTGCGGGCCTCGCGGCCGGGCCGCTCCTCGGCGGAGGTATATGAGCAGACCCTGGCGGAGATGAAGGAGAAGGGCATCGAGGCCATGGTGTACAGCCACCCGCTGGGCAACCAGGGCCACGCGCTGGGGGCGCACATCGACTTCCGCTCGGCACGCCGGAAGGAGGAGCCCAGGATGCTGCGCGAGGGCTCGTACATCGCCATCGAGCTGAGCACGGCCACCGCGGTGCCCGAGTGGGACGGGCAGAAGGTGTACGTGATGCAGGAGGACCCGGCGTACCTCACGGCCGAGGGCTGGAAGTTCTTCGTGCCGCGGCAGGAGGCCTTCTACTTCATCGGGGGCGGAGGCCTCACAACCCGAGGAGCGCCCCTACGCTGAAGGCCCACATGCGGTGGGTGTCCGGGCGGGGGCCGTCCTCGGGCCTGCCCAGGTCGACGCGGACGCCGGCCCGCAGGGACGCGGCGCCGAGACGGGCACGGACGAAGGGCTCCAGGGAGAGCTGCGAGTCGTTGCCGTCCCAGGTGGCCTCGGTGAGGCGGGGCGAGACGGCCTGGGTGCGCACGCCGGGCTCCAGCAGGCCGAGCCCGAGCGAGGCTTCCGCGCTGGCCTGGGCGACGAAGTGCGTGTCCTCCGACGCGCGGGAGACGGGCACCAGCATGCCCACCGCCACGTCGGCGCGGAGCTGGAAGCCGGGCAGGTCCACTCCGGCGGCGAGCGGCAGCACCACGGAGGTGGTGTCGAGCGCCCACAGCCACGGGTCGGCCAGCCCGCGCACGGCGGTGGCGGCGGCGTAGTTCGCGCCCTCGGCGAGGACGGGCGCTTCTTCCCGGAGCGAGTCGTCGCGCAGGGCGATGGGGAGGGCCACGGCGGCGCCAACGCGGAGGAAGAGGCTGTCATTCACCGCGGTGCTGACATGGTGGAGTCCGACGAGGAGGTTGGAGGGGCCGACATGGCTCCACTCCCGGCTCCCCCCGGCCCCGAGCGACGTGTAGGGCAGGCCCCAGTCCAGGCGGAGCTGTCCGTGCTCGGACACCTTGAAGCCGGCGGAGAGGGTGGGGGAGAAGTGGCGCGTGGCGACGTCGTTCAGTCGCGGCGCCGACGAGAAGAGGAGGGTGGTGGCGAGGAAGTTGTCGGGCTCGCGCACCTGCGCCGTGGCGGCGGTGCCCGCGAGCGCGAGGCAGGTGGCGAGAAGCCACGCGGCGGCCCGGCGGTGCGGGCCGCGACTGCGGGAAGATGTCTTCATGACGGCGTTTCCCGTGAGGCCTGTCCGGCTCACGGCCCCCTGTGCTGCTTGAAACACCGGTAACAACGAAGACGGTCACCGCATCTTCAAAACGCGCGCGGATTTTCCACGCGCCCGTGCAGGGGATGACACACCCGCGCGGCGCGTCTCATCCTTCAGCAATTCGAGAGCGTGGCGTGGACGCTCATGCCGCTTCCGTCGCCCCGCGCCCGCACACGTCCGCCCAGGTGAGGCCGAAGCGCGCGAGGTACTTCTTCAGCCGGTCCGCGTCGTTGACGCTCTTCTTCTGGGTGCGCGAGTGCGCGAACAGCACGCGTCCGGCGTCCGACAGCGAGCGCGCCGCCCGGCAGACGCTGAGCACGTCCGCGAGCTGCACGCGGTCGAACCGGTCCAGCTCCCCGGCGAGGCCCTCTCCCAGAATCTCCGCCACGAGGTCCACGGCTCCGGCGCGCGAGTCCGCCCGCGCCCCGGCTGGCCGCCACTGCTCGCGCAGCCGGGCAATCTCCTCGTCCACCACCTCGCGCGTAATCCGCCCACCCGCGGCGAGCGTGGCCATGCGCAGCACGGCGGCATTGAGGTCCCGGAAGTTGCCAGACCACCGCGCGTCCGGCGACGTGGCGAAGGCGAGGAACCGTTCCTGCGCCTCCTTGTTCATGGTGACTCGCGTGCCCATCGCCTCGGACGCCTGGTCCAGCTCGTAGAGGAGGTTGGGGGGAATGTCCTCGGGGCGCTCGCGCAGCGCGGGCAGCCGGAAGGTCCACAGGTTGATGCGCGCGAGCAGGTCCTCACGGAAGCGCCCGCGCTCCACCTCGGCCTGGAGGTCGCGGTTGGTGCCGGCGATGAGCTGGAAGTCGCTCTCCACCTCCTTGTCGGAGCCCACCGGCAGGAAGCGCTTGTCCTCGAGCGCTCGCAGCAGCATGGCCTGTTCATCCGCGCCCAGCTCTCCAATCTCGTCCAGGAAGAGCACTCCGCCGTTGGCCTGCCGCAGCAGGCCGGGCCGGTCCTGGAGGGCCCCGGTGAAGGCGCCCTTCACGTGGCCGAAGAGGGCGGACATGGCGCCGTCACCCCGCAGCGTGGCGCAATTGAGGTCCACGAAGGGGCCGGCCACCCCGCGCCGCGCCTTCTTCAGCGCGTAGATGCGGCGCGCGAGCTGCGACTTGCCCGCGCCCGTGGGGCCCGTCACCAGCAGCGGAGCGCGGGAGTGGACGGCCACCTGCTCGATTCGCTCGATGAGCCGGTTGAAGGCGGGGTTGAGCGTGTCGATGCCGGCCTTGAGGAAGGACAGGCCCTCGCGCTGCTCCTGCCGGAAGCGCGCGGCCAGCGTGTCGTACTGGGACAGGTCCAGGTCGATGAGGGTGTGCGTGCCCGGGCCCGAGCGGTCCCTCCCGGTGCCCGCGGGCGACACCTGCACCAGCTTCCCGGGGATGAACCGGCTCTCCACCAGGAGGAACATGCAGATCTGCGCGATGTGCGTGCCCGTGGTGATGTGGACGAGGTAGTCCTCCTCCTCCGGGTTGAAGGTGTAGCCGCGCACGTAGTCGAGCAGCGCGCCGTACACCTCCTCCAGGTTCCACGGGTCGCGGATGTCCAGCACCGTGGGCCGCACCTCCGTCTCCGGTGACACCTGGCGGATGTCCACCACCAGCGTCCCCGCGAGCGCCGTCGCGTTGGGCGGGTGCAGCAGCTCCAGCCGGTGCACCAGGAGGTCCTCCTGCTGGCACAGCGCCACCGTGGGCCGCCACTTCGCCCACCGCTGCGGCCCCTGCCCCGTGTCCAGCGTCGTCCCCAGCATCCCGAGGACCACCGTCTTGCGTGCCCGTGTCTTCGCCATACAGATAGGACTTTATCTCAACGGATAGGACATGGCACCCCACCTGGAGTGGCCTCCCTCGGGAGAAGGGTTGGCACGCCGGCTGCTCTACCTCCCGACGTGCCCGGGACGCAGAGCCCGGGCGGACGACCGAAAGGTGAAGGACATGAGCCGCGACAACGTGAACTACGAGGTGCTGTCGGACGAGGCGGGCCGCCCCATCAAGGCGTGGACGGTGGGGGTGCCGTTCGAGGACGAGGCGAAGAAGCAGCTCCGCAACCTCCGTGGCCTGCCCTTCATCCACAAGTGGATCGCCGTGATGCCGGACGTGCACCGCGGGTACGGCGCGACGGTGGGGAGCGTGGTGCCGACGGTGGGCGCGGTGGTGCCGGCGGCGGTGGGTGTGGATATCGGCTGCGGGATGATTGCGGTGCGCACGACGCTGCGCGCGGACCAGCTTCCGGACTCGCTGCGCGGGGTGCGCTCGGCCATCGAGCGGGCGGTTCCGCACGGCCGTACGGACAACGGTGGCCGTAACGACGCGGGCGCGTGGCGCTCGGCGCCGGCTCCGCACCAGGCGGCGTGGGCGCGGCTGATGGAGGGGTACGACCGCATCGTCGCGAAGCACCCGCGCATCGGCCGTGGGCCGGACCTGGCGCACCTCGGGACGCTCGGGACGGGTAACCACTTCATCGAGCTGTGCCTGGATGAGTCGGACGGCGTGTGGCTGATGCTGCACTCGGGTTCGCGCGGGGTGGGTAACCGCATCGGGAGCCACTTCATCGAGCTGGCGAAGGAGGACATGCGCCGCTTCTTCATCAACCTCCCGGACGCGGACCTGGCGTACCTGCCCGAGGGGACGGAGCACTTCGAGGACTACGTCTTCGCGGTGAGCTGGGCGCAGGACTACGCGGCGACGAACCGGCAGTTGATGCTGCACTCGGTGGTGGAGGCCCTGAAGCTGAGCGGTGAGCTGCCGCCGTTCGAGCTGAAGGACGAGGCGGTGAACTGCCACCACAACTACATCTCCCGTGAGCACCACTTCGGGAAGAACTGCTTCGTGACGCGCAAGGGCGCGGTGCGGGCGCGCGAGGGTGACCTCGGCATCATCCCCGGCAGCATGGGGGCGCGTTCGTACATCGTCCGCGGGAAGGGGAACGCGGACGCCTTCGACTCGTGCAGCCACGGCGCGGGCCGGGTGATGTCGCGTGAGGCGGCGAAGAAGCGCTTCACGCTGGAGGACCACGCGAAGGCGACCGCGGGCGTGGAGTGCCGCAAGGACGCGGACGTCATCGACGAGACGCCGGCTGCGTACAAGCCCATCGACGTGGTGATGGCGGCGCAGGCGGACCTGGTGGAGGTCGTCCACACGCTGAAGCAGGTGGTGTGCGTGAAGGGCTGAAACGGAGGCGCGTCCATGCCGGGATGAAGACACCGAGGCGCCCGCTTCCCCCTAGAGGCCGAAAGGCCGCCAGAATGGGGGAGGCGGGCGCCGCTATTTTGGGAAGGGTGTCAGGCCGTCCCGGTTGGTTCGTGGGTCGCGGGGAGCAAGGAGACTGAAGATGGTGCGCATCGATGGTTCCAAGGGAGAGGGTGGCGGACAGGTGCTGCGCACGTCGCTGGCGCTGTCGCTGGTGACGGGGACGCCGTTCACCATCACGAACATTCGCGCGGGCCGGAAGAAGCCGGGGCTCTTGCGCCAGCACCTGACGGCGGTGAAGGCGGCGGAGGCGGTGGGCGCGGCGGAGGTGTCCGGAGCGGAGCTGGGCTCGCGGGAGCTGACGTTCCGCCCGCGGGCGCTGGCGGCGGGCAACTACCACTTCGCGGTGGGGACGGCGGGCAGCGCGACGCTGGTGCTCCAGACGGTGCTGCCGGCGCTGCTGATGGCCCAGGGGCCGTCCACGCTGATGCTGGAGGGTGGGACGCACAACCCGGCGGCGCCGCCGTTCGACTTCCTCCAGAGGGCGTACCTGCCGCTGGTCCGGCGGATGGGGCCGGCGGTGGAGGCGACGCTGGAGCGGCCGGGCTTCTTCCCGGCGGGAGGCGGGAAGTTCCGCGTCGACGTGAAGCCGGCGCCGCTGAAGCCGCTGAGCCTGCTGGAGCGGGGACGGGTGCTGCGCCGCGACGTGAAGGCGGTGGTGGCGATGATTCCGTTCGACGTGGCGAAGCGCGAGCTGGACACGGTGGCGGGGGCGCTGAAGTGGCGGCCGGATGAGTTCCGGACGGAGGAGCTGAAGCGCTCACCGGGACCGGGGAACGTGCTCGTGGCGGAGGTGGAGAGCGAGCACGTGACGGAGGTCTTCACCGCGTTCGGCGAGCGCGGGAAGCGGGCGGAGGCGGTGGGTGAGGAGGTGGCGGAGGAGGTGATGCGCTACCTGGACGCGGAGGTGCCGGTGGGCGAGCACCTGTGCGACCAGCTCCTGCTGCTGCTGGCGCTGGCGAAGGGCGGGACGTTCCGCACGCTGCCGCTGGACGGGCACGCGGAGACGCAGCTCCACACGATGGCGCACTTCCTGGACGTGAAGGTCCAGGTCCGGGAGGTGTCTCGCGAGGTGCGGGAGGTGGAGGTGCGCGGGTGATGGAGGCTACGGGGGGCCGCCGAGCTCGCGCTGGAGGTCTCGTGGAACGGGACGTTCCAGCTCGAAGGCGACGGTCATGGGCTCATCACCGGGGGACACTCCGTACCCGGAGGTGGGCGCCGGTGGAGAAGGGCTCAGGTGTCGAGAGCCTGGCGCGCGGGCTCGCGTGGCATCAGGCCGCTGAACTCGTAGATGAAGGCGCCCTGGTCGGTGACGTCGACGGTGCAGGCGCCCGCGCGCGAGAGCTGCTCGAGCACCTCCTTGGCCTCGGTGAAGGTGAGGTCACTCTCGGCCGCCACTTCGGCGATGGTGACGCGGCCACCATGCTGCTTCGCGCAGGTGAGGACCGTCCGCTCGACGTCGCGAGGGGACCTGGCGGGGAGATGCGCCACGGCGGGCGCCGCCTTCAGCTCGGCTGGCAGCTTCGCTCGCCGCGCGCCGCGGATGAGCGCGCCGCCTCCGAGGACGAAGATGGTGGCGAGAACGAGCCCCACGGCGGTGTTGTCTGTCGTGCCCTTCCGCAGGTTGTCGATCTCCACACCAAAGCCAGTGAGCCCGAAGATGACGAGAAACCAGCCGGCGACGCTCCGCATGCGACCCTCACTGCGATGGGGCGGACCATCCGTCCCCGGGCCCTGTCATAACAGAAGATGCCGTTCCGCCAGGGACGCCGTGCCACGCGCACGAGGCCGCCGCGGTCCGCTCGGAACCCTGTCGAGCTCCACCGCGTACCCGCGGTGCTGACGAACCCACGGGCGGGGAACCCTGGCGCGTCGCGCAGGCGGTCGCCGACCCGTGGCTCGATGTCCCCACCATGCCCAACGCGCATCAGCCCGGGGGCCGTTCGCTGGGCAGGGGATGGGAGGAGCGGTCGCGCTTCCCGCGCCGGCTCCTGCTCGTGGAGCAGCCGGGCCGTCCAGGCCACAACCTCATGAGTAGCGCGGATGCCGACCTACGCAGCAGTGTATGTGCGAAGGGGGTGACTGCGTGGCCGAAGTCCCCGAAGTGGAAATCATCGTCCGAGACCTGCGGCAGGCCGTCGTGGGACGGCGCTTCACGGATGTCGAGGTGCCCGCGCCCGCCGCCGTCCGCTTCCCCTCACCGCCGGAGTTCATCGAGGAGCTGAAGGGTCGCCGCGTCACCGACGCGCGGCGGCGGGCCAAGTTCATCCTGCTGACGCTCGACGACGGGAGGATGCTCGCCATCCACTTCATGCTCTGGGGGGACCTGAAGCTCGTCCCGCGCGGAAGCGAGCGTCCCGCCGCGACGCTCGTGGTCCTCGCGCTGGAGGGGGGCGAGGAGCTGCACCTCACGGACACGCTGGGCTATGCGCGCGTGGCGGTGGGCCGCGCCCCCGAGACGGCCGCGCGCCTGAAGCTGGAGGAGCTGGGGCCCGAGGCGCTCGATGAGGGCTTCACGCCGGAGGTGCTCGCGCGCCAGCTCCGGCGACGGAAGAGCCCCCTCAAGACGGTGCTCCTCAACCAGCGCGTCCTCGCGGGGCTCGGTAACCGTGACGCGGACGAGAGTCTGTGGCAGGCCGGGCTCGACCCGCGCCGGCTCGCGTCCTCGCTCACCACCGAGGAAGTGGTCCGGCTGCACCGTGGCATCCGCGCCGTGCTCGAAGAGGGGCTGAAGCTGCGCGGGACGCAGCGGGACCTGTTCGGCGTGCAGGGCCAGGCGAAGCACCGCCGCAACGTCTTCGGCCGCACCGGCGCTCCATGCCCGCGCTGCGCCACGCCCGTGTCGCATCTGCGCATCGGCGGGCGCAACACGCACTGGTGCGCCACGTGCCAGCCTCCCGAGAGCGCTCCGTCGACTCCCGCGCAGTCGTCACTCTTGTAGCCCCGTTCGCGAATCACCGGGGCAGGTTCTCGTGGAGACGGTGCGCCTGGGGTGTTAGTCCTCGCGCTCGTGCCCGCCGCATGAGCCGCGGGCAGAGGAGATGGCGCCATGATTCGCTCGCTGTTCCTTGCCTCGTTCGCTTTCGTTGCCCTCACCAGTGCTCCGGCCATCGCCCAGCAGCCGGCTCCCGCACGGCCCGCCGCCCCGAAGCAGGCGCCGAAGGAGACTCCGCCAGGGAAGCTGCAGCCCGAGCCTCCGGCGAAGCCCGACACCCAGAAGAACGAGGTCCAGCTCGAGCAGGTCGCCGAGCTGAAGGAGGGCCCCGGCAACATCGCCGTCGCCGGCCGCCGCATCATCCTCAGCATGCACCCGTTCTACTCGCCCACGCTGCGCGTGGTGGAGCTGAAGCCGGACGGCTCGCTCGTGCCGTTCCCCAACGAGGACTGGGCCCGTGCTCCGGAGAAGGACGCGCCGGACGCGGTCGGCATGAACGCGGTGCTCGGCATCCGTGCCGACTCGCGCGGCGTGGTGTGGATGCTGGACCACGGCGGGAAGGTGCCCAAGGTCGTCGGCTGGGACACGCGCAAGAACAAGCTCGTCAAGGTCATCCCCCTGCCGCCTCCGGCGACGACGCCCACGTCCTTCCACAACGACCTCGCCGTGGACGCGGTGCATGACGCCCTCTTCATCGCCGATGTGGGCGGCGGCAGCACGCCCGCCATCGTCGTGGTGGACGTCAAGACGGGCCAGGCCCGCCGCGTGCTGGAGAGCCACGCCAGCGTCCGCTCCGAGGACGTGCCCATGGTCGTCGAGGGCAGGCCCGTGCGCCGCAAGAGCCCTGACGGCTCCGTCACCGAGCCCCGGCTCGGCATCAACCCCATCGCCATCGACCCCAACGCGCAGTGGGTCTACTACGGCGCCATGCACGGCACGTCGCTCTACCGCGTGCGCACCAAGGACCTGCTCGACACGAAGCTCACCCCCGAGCAGCTCGCCTCCCGCGTCGAGCGCTACGGCGACAAGCCCGTCAGCGACGGCATCGTCGTGGGGAAGGATGACAACGTGTTCATCACCGACGTGACGGCCAATGCCATCGGTGTCACCGGCAAGGACGGCAAGTACCGCCGCATCGTCCAGGACGAGCGCCTGAGCTGGCCGGACGGGATGGCCATTGGCAGCGACGGCAAGGTCTACGTCACCGTCAACCGGCTCCACCGCTCCGCCGCCCTCAACGCGGGGGAGAACGAGTCCAAGCCCCCGTACTACGTCTTCCGCTTCGCGCAGCCTCGCAAGCAGGGACGCTGAGCCGGTCGTCATGTCCGTAGCGGGGCCGGCACCGCGCGGGCCTCCTGCGTGCTTCAATAAGAACGGCCCCCCGGGTCCGCCGGGCCCGGGTGGGCGGGGGGCCCGTCCGCTGTTATGTCTCGGGCGTGTCCGACGTCACCGAGCCTCCCTCTCTCGACGCCGCGCTGGCCCGGGCCAGCGAGGAGCTGGGCCTCCCCGGCTACTACCAGTCCACCGTGCGCCCGCTGCTGCGCAACCCCGAGGGGCGCTGGCCCCGCTGCTGTGGCGGTGGCTGCGAGCCCTGTGCCCAGACGCTCATCCGCGTCGCGCTGCGCACCCTGGAGTTGATGGGCACGCCGCGACAGGCCCCGCTGCCGGACTGAGCCTGGAGACACCCCATGCCCGCACCACACGCGCTGCTGCTCGTGGATGACGATGCCGCCTTCCGCAAGGTGTACGGCGGCCTGCTGCGGGAGGCGGGGTACGAGGTGGTGGAGGCCGCGGACCGCCCGTCCGCCCGCGCCGCCTTCGAGGCTCGCGCCTTCCCGCTGGTGCTGCTGGACTTGATGCTGCCGCCGGACGGCAGCGTGTCCGCGGGGCTGGAGGGGCTCGGCGCGCTGCTGAGCGCCCGGCCCGGCACCAAGGTCATCGTCGTGTCCGGAGCGGGGGACACGCGCCACACGCTGGAGGCGGTGCGGCTGGGCGCGTACGACTTCCTCACCAAGCCGGTGGACCCGGACGTGCTGCTCGTCGTCGTGCAGCGGGCCCTGGCCCGGGTGACGCTGGAGCGCCAGGTGGAGGCGCTGCGCACGTCGCTGGCGCGCGCCGGCGGAGACACGTCGCTGGTGGGGCAGAGCGCCCCATTCCTCGCCGCCGTCTCCCTGGCCGAGCGCGTGGCCCCCAGCGACCTGCCCGTGCTCATCACCGGAGAGAACGGCACGGGCAAGGAGCTGCTCGCGCGCACCGTCCACCTCAAGAGCCGCCGCCACGCGGGGCCCTTCGTCCCCATCAACTGCGGCGCCCTGCCGGAGTCGCTGCTGGAGAGCGCCCTCTTCGGCCACGTGAAGGGCAGCTTCACGGGCGCGACGAAGGACCACCGGGGCCTCTTCGCGGAGGCCGACGGCGGCACGCTCTTCCTCGATGAGCTGGGGGACATGACTCCGTCCCTCCAGGTGAAGGTGCTGCGCGCGCTGGAGACGGGCGACATCCTCTCCGTGGGCGCGGACCTGCCGGTGAAGGTGGACGTGCGGCTCATCTCCGCCACGCACCGGGATTTGGGCCGCATGCAGCAGGAGGGCGCCTTCCGCGAGGACCTCTACTGGCGCGTCAAGGGCGTGGAAATCCGCCTGCCGCCCCTGCGTGAGCGCGCCTCGGACCTGCCGCTGCTGGCGAAGCACTTCCTCAACCAGTGCGCCCATCTGTGCCCGGACGGGCGCGCACGACTCCTGTCGGACGCGGCCGCCGAGGCGCTCGCCGCCCATGCATGGCCCGGCAACCTGCGCGAGCTGCGCCATGAAATGCAGCGCGCCACCGTGCTCGCCGGGGAGCGCCGCGAAATCCAGCCCGAGGATTTGTCCTTCACCGGCAGCGAGCGCCCCCGCGCCAGCGCGCCCGGTGCCACCACGCTGGCGCGGAAGGTGGAAGCGCTGGAGCGCCGCGAAATCGAGGAGGCGCTGAAGCGCTGTGGCGGCAACCGCACGCACACGGCGGAGGCGCTCGGGCTGTCGCGCCAGGGCCTGCTCAAGAAGCTGGAGCGCTTCGGCCTGACGTGAGTCAGAACAGCCGCGCGCCCAGCCCCAGCCTCGCGGACCAGCCCAGCCGCGTCTCACCCGCGCCCGGGCGCTCGCGGAACGTCTCGATGCCCACCTGCCCCGCGGCCAGCGCGGACAGGTTGGAGCCCAGGTACACCTCCACGCCGCCACCGCCGAGCGCCTGGAAGCGCCGCGCCTCGTCCTCCGACAGCCCGATGTCCACCGGCAGGTCCACCAGCCCCAGCAGCGTCACCGTGTCCGCCACCCGGTAGCCGGCCACCAGCCCCGGCGACACCCGCAGCAGCACGCCGGAGAAGTTCTCCTCGTCCATGTACGTGGACCCGGAGTTGAGCACCACGCCCACCGCCAGCGTCGGCGCCAGCGACAGTGCCCCGCGCTCCAGCACCTTGAACCGTGCCCCCAGCTCCAGCGCCGCGGAGAGCTGGAACCAGTTCAGCCGCGCGCGCGCCTCCAACTCGAAGCCGGAGATGCCCTGCCGGAAGCCCACGCCCAGCTCCGGCGCTCCGACGTAGCCGTAGAGCGCCGTGGTGCCCGCGGGCAGGGTCACCGGCGCCACCACCGCGCCCAACCGGTCCTCCTCGCCGCCGCCCGCCGCCGTGTCCTCGTCCATGACGCGCTGCTCCCCAGAGGGGAGCGCGGGGGCGGACTCCTGGGCGGCGGAGGTCTGGAAGGACACCAACAACAGCGCGGACACGAGCAGGCGGGAGAGAACGAGGCGCGTCATGGCGCGCACGCTACCTCGGGAAAGCACTGCTCGAAACCCAACGATTCCGGTGACTTGTACGGAGCTGAATGATCTGTCACGCTTGCCTGGAAGACACCGGAATCCATGGCTGCCGCGCTCTCACAACGTTTCACGCGGATTGAAGCGGGCTCCTCCGCCTCGGCGGAGACGGGCATGCGGCGCCGCGCGTCACGTCGTCGTGCGCGGGTGTTGCTGGTGGACTCGGACGCGGGCGCGCAGGCGGTGCTCGCGGGCGCGCTGGCGGAGGCGGGCTTCGAGGTGCTGATGGTGGGCGGCGTGCACGCGGCGCTGGACGCGCTGACGTCGGACGGCGAGCCGCCGCACCTGGTCATCTCCGAGGTGGAGTTGCCGGACGGAGACGGCTTCAGCCTCTGCGGCCAGGTTCGCGCGGACACGCGCACGGCGCACCTGCCGGTGCTGCTGCTGGCGCGGCGGCAGGAGGACTTCCACAAGGACCTCGCGGGAGGCGTGGGCGCGGACGACTACCTGCCCCAGCCGGTGACGGTGGGGGACGTGGTGGCGCTCGCGCGGCTCAAGACGGGCCGGCGCACGGGTGACGCCACCGTCGAGTCCCACACCGCGCGGCTGCCGCTGGCGCACGTGGCGCGGGCGCTGCTGGCGGGCGTGCGCTCCGGCCGGGTGGTGCTCGCGGAGGGCGAGGGCTGGTTCGCCTTCCGCCATGGGTTGGTGGTGGACGCCGTCTTCCATGGGGAGCGGGGCAGCCTCGCCTTCCGGCGCATGTTGTGCTTCGGCAGCGGGGCGTACGCGGTGGTGCTCGGGCCGGAGCTGCACAAGGGCTCGTTCACCATGGACCGCGCCTACCTGTGCGAGACGCTGCTTCCGGGCCTGGAGCGCTTCGATGCGCTGCGCGCCCGGGGCCTGCCGCTGGCGTCCCGGCTGACGGTGGACTTCGCGCGGCTGGCGGAGATGCTGCCCACGCTGCCCGAGGACGTGGGCGAGGTGGTGCGCCTGTTCGACGGCCGCCGCACGCTGCGGGCCATGCTGCTGGAGTGCCCGTTCCCCGAGGCGGTGGCCTACGAGGCCTCCACGCGGCTGTTCGCGCTCGGGGTGCTGGTGCCCGCCTGCCTCGTGGAGGAGCGTGAGCGGGCCCGCTGCGGCACCACGGTGCCCGGCTTCTTCGAGCCGGTGCTCCCGCCAGCCCCGGAGCCGGCGTCCGCCGTGGATGCGTCCAACCCCGAGTCCTTCGAGGCGCAGGTGGAGCTGGTGGGCGGCGCGCAGCCTCCCGTCATCCTGACCTTCCCGAAGAAGCCCGCGCGTACCGGGAGTGGACCGGACGGAGTGGACTCCGCCGCGAGCCCCGACGACGCCGGGATTTGAAGGGTTTGACTCGGCGGCCCGGGGTGGGCGACAAGGCCCGCCAGAGGCCACACCCATGTCCGGTCACAATCGCTGGTCGAAGATAAAGCGCCAGAAGGCAGCCATGGGCGCGACCAAGGGCAAGCTGTACTCGAAGGTCATCAAGGAGATAACCGTCTCCGCGCGCCTGGGCGGGGGCGACCCGGCCGGCAACGCCCGCCTGCGCGTGGCGCTGGCCGCGGCCCGCGAGGCGAACATCCCCAAGGACACCGTCGAGCGCGCCATCAAGAAGGGCACCGGGGAGCTGGAGGGCGAGAGCTACGAGGAGGTGACGTACGAGGGCTACGGCCCCGGCGGCGTGGCCATGCTCGTGGAGTGCCTCACCGACAACCGCAACCGCACCGCGGCCGACGTGCGCTCCGTCTTCGGCAAGTGGGGCGGCAACCTGGGCGCCGAGGGCGCGGTGGCCTGGATGTTCCAGAAGAAGGGCTCCATCACCGTCAAGCCCGGCCCCACCGAGGACCAGGTGATGGAGCGCGCCATCGACGCGGGCGCCGAGGACGTCATCAACCACGGCGACGACGGCTTCGAGGTGCGCACCGCCCCGGCGGACCTGCACACCGTGGCCACGCGCCTGGAGCCGGGCCTGTCGCTGGGCGAGCAGAAGTACACGTACCTGCCGCAGAACACCGTCCGCGTGGAGGGTGAGAACGCGCAGAAGATGCTCAAGCTGATGGATGCGCTCGACGACAACGACGACGTGCAGAACGTGTACGCGAACTTCGAAATCGACGAGTCCGTGATGGAGGCCCTGTCGCGCTGAGCGGCGGGGAGGGAGTGGCGACATGCGCGTGCTCGGCGTGGACCCCGGCAGCCGGTTCATGGGCTACGGGGTGGTGGAGGAGAAGCGGGGCCGGCTGGTGCACGTGGGCCACGGCGTCATCAAGGTGGACGCGGAGGCTCCGCTGGCCGCCCGCCTGAAGGATTTGCACGCCGCGCTGGAGGCGGCGCTGGCGCGCTACCGCCCGCAGGCCGTGGCGGTGGAGGGCCTGTTCACCTTCCGCAACGCGCGCAGCGCCCTGGTGCTGGGGCATGCACGCGGGGTGGCGCTGCTGGCGGCGGCGCAGGCGGGGCTGACGGTCTACGAGTACGCACCCGCGAAGGTGAAGAAGTCCGTGGGCGCGGGCGGCGCGGACGGCAAGGACGCCGTGGCGCGCATGGTGCGGACGTTCCTGGACCTGGAGGCGTCGCAGCTGGAGCGGGCGGACGCGAGCGACGCGCTGGCGGTGGCGCTGTGCCACCTCAACCACGGCCGCGCCGCGGTGCCGCCGTCCGCGGCGGGCAGGAAATCGAAGGGCGCGGCGGCGCTGCTGGCGGGCCGCCTGGCGCCCGCGTATCGCAAACCGGAGGCGAGATGATTTCGCGGTTGCGCGGGACGGTGCTGGAGAAGGGCGCCGAGGACGCCACCATCGACGTGGGGGGCGTGGGCTACCGGGTGAACTTCTCCGGGCTGGCGCTGGGGAAGCTGCCCGCGGAGGGACAGCCGGTGGACGTGCGCGTGCGCACGGTGGTGCGCGAGGACGCCTTCGAGCTGTTCGGCTTCCTGTCGCGGGGCGAGGAGGAGGTCTTCCAGCTCCTCAACGAGGTGTCGCGCGTGGGCCCCCGGCTGGCGCTCACGGTGATGTCCGGCATGGAGGTGCCGGAATTGGTGGCCGCCCTGTCCCGCGCCGAGGTGGCGCGCCTGGCCAAGATTCACGGCGTGGGGAAGAAGACCGCCGAGCGGCTCGTGCTGGAGCTCAAGGACAAGGTGAAGACCATCCACCTGGAGGCGGTGGCGCGGGGCACGGCGCCGGCCGCCCCGAGTGGGACGCACTCCGACCTTGTCTCCGCCCTGCTCAACCTCGGCTACAAGCAGCCCCAGGCGGAGAAGGCGGCGGAGCTGGCCGGCGAGCGGCTGGGCGCGGAGGCCTCGTTCCAGGCCCTGTTCCGCGAGGCCCTCAAGGCCCTGCGCTCGGGTGGCTGAGCGGCGTGTGGGTGTGACAGGCCGTGACGGCGCTGTGACGACAAGTCTAGCGTTCCCAGCAAAACCTGCCCAAGCTTCAATCCTCCAAGAAATTGAATCGGTCCGGGGCCTGACGGCCCCGGTGTTCAGCTGTCGGCACAGGTCGTCGCGCGTCGCGGCATGGCGGACAGCATGGGCGTTCTCCTTCCCCGGTCTGAGTAGACGCGTCCCCCATGAGTGACACTTTTCAGCTCCAGCGGCGGAGGTCCGTGCTCCACCGTGGACAAGGGGCTGCTCACATGAAGTCTTGGCGCGGCGTTCCGGTGCTGATGTTCATGCTCTCCGGGGTGGTGGTCGGGTGTGGGCCTGGACCGGAGGATGAGGTGGCGGTGGCTGCCCCGGAGTCGGAGGCGGCTGACGCGGCGGCGACAGGCGCGAGTGGGCCGGAGCTGCTCGCGAACCGGTGGGAGGTCTGTGACGACGTCGCGCGGCGCGTTCCGGGAATCTCCGGGGCGGTGGATTCGGGAGAGGCGCCGCCCGTGCACGGGCATCGGCGGCTGTTCTTCGTCGCGAGCGACGAGGCGCATGGCCCGGAGCTGTGGGCGACCACGGGCGAGGCGAGCGACACCGCGCTGGTGAAGGACGTGTGGCCGGGGCGGCAGGGCTCGACTCCGCGCCACCTGACGGCGATGGGGCGGTGGGTGTACTTCGTCGCGGCCGACGAGAATCACGGGCCGGAGCTGTGGCGCACCGACGGCACGGAGAAGGGCACGGAGCTCGTGAGGGACATCCAGCCCGGCCCCGTGGGCTCGGCGCCGGACGCGCTCACCGTGGTGGAGGGCGCGCTCTATTTCACGGCCTACGACGAGGTGCACGGCCGCGAGCTGTGGCGCTCGGACGGCACGGAGAAGGGCACGGTGCTGGTGCGTGACTTCGTGCCGGGGCCCAGGCCCGGGCCGAACTCGTACTCGGAAGGGCTCACGCAGCTGACGGCGTGGGACAAGGGCCTGGCGCTGGTGGCCTACGCGCACGGCCAGCCGGCGGTGCTCTGGTGGGTGGACCGGAAGGGGCGCGCCAGCCCGCTGTTCTCCCTGGACTACGGGGCGTTCCTCGAGCTGGAGCCCGCGGGCCGGCAGCTCTTCTTCACGGTGGATGCGGGCACGGACGAGGCGGACCTGTGGGTGACGCGGAGCTCGCCGGGGAGCGCGACGAAGCTGCGGCACTTCCCGGGGGAGTACCCGTCGTACTTCACGGCCATGGGGGACGCGGTCTACTTCGTCGCGGGAGGAGAGGGCTGGTTCGGTCCCGGAGACCCCGAGCATGGGAGCGAGCTGTGGACCAGCGACGGGACGGAGGAGGGCACGCGCCTGCTGCGGGACATCAGCCCGGGCCCCGAGAGCGCCTTCTCCTTCGAGTTCCTGCCGCAGTTCGTGACGACGGAAGGCGTGCTGTACTTCGTGGCGCATCACCGGGAGTACGGCCGCGAGCTGTGGCGCAGCGACGGGACGCCGGCGGGCACGTCGCTGGTGCGGGACGTGGTGCCGGGCGAAGCGGGGAGCGCCCCCAGCCACCTCGCGGCCGACAGCGGCTGGGTGTTCTTCTCCGCGGACACGCCCGGCGAGGGGCGCGAGGCGTGGTACAGCAGCGGGCGGTTCTGGGACACGAAGCCGCTGGCGGACCTGTCGCCGGGGACGGCGTCCTCGAATCCGCGCTACTTCGTGCGCTCGGGCTGGGACATCTTCTTCATCGCCAGCGACGCCATGGGCGGCCAGGAGCTGTGGTCGGTGCCGTTCCGCCCGGCGGCGCGCTGCGGCGAGCGGAATCCCTGAGGCCCGCGCTACGCCGCGCGCCGGGACGCGGGGGTGGGGCGGATGTCGCCGAAGTTGGGCGCGGGCAGGACGATGGTGGGGGACAGCGCCGGCGCCATCAGGTGGGTCGTGAGCTGTGAGGACGGGTGGAAGTTGACGAACGCGCCTTCCACCGCGGACGTGCCGGCGAACAGCTTCTCCACCACCATGGACGAGTACTGGTCCAGGGAGTTCTCGCGCGTGTTGCCGTTGAGCACCACCTCCCAGCCCATGTGCTCGGCATGGCGGCGCACGCCGGGGATGGCGGACTGGAGCGGCGTGTAGCACTCCGTGGCCACGCCGTTCTCACTGACGACGAACACCTCGCGCGAGGTGGCCACCGCCAGCGACATGTTGCCCTGCGTGTGCCCCGGCGTGCAGAGGAGGGCCGCGCCCTGGCCCAGCCACACGTCCCCCTCCAGCAGCACCACGCGCTCCTTCGGCACCTCGGCCCCGCCCGGCACGAACCACACCGTCTGCATGGGGTGCAGGTCCTTCACCATCTCCCACTCGGCGCGCTGCACCAGCAGCCGCGCCCGGGGGAAGTAGGCCTGCATCCCGTCACCGCCCAGCCAGCCGCGCAGGTCCTGGATGTGCAGGTGGTCGTACGCGATGTAGTCCACGTCCGCGGGCGTCAGCCCCAGCGACGCCAGGTGGCTCTGCACCGAGCCGTGCTTCGTGGACATCACCTTGTCGGAGACGAACGCGCCGTAGCGCTCGCGCAGCGCGCGGTAGAAGGGCGCCGCGTAGCCCTTCTCGTAGTCCGACGGGTTGAAGAGCAGCGTGCGCCGCTCGCCCTCGCGGTCCACGAACTGCACCACCTGCATCCGGTTGGTCATCATCACGTACGGCGCCGGGGACAGCGCCGCCCCGCTGAAGGCGAACTGCGCGGGGTACGGGAAGGTGATGAGGTCGCAGGTGGCCACCGCCGCCACGGGGCCTTCCCGGACGAAGGCTTCGCGCGCATCCAGCGCCGCGCGGCGCAGCTTCTGCAACTTCACCCCCGGCACGGACTCGGCGCGCGCGCCAGCCAGGGAAGGGAGGGGACGAAACGCAGGGCTCGAGCTCATGACGTGAGATTGGCCTCAATCGCCTCCTGGTGGCGAGCCAGGGGGAAGGGGGGCTTGACGAGAACGGAACAGTCCGGAGGGGGCGCTCCGGGCAGGCGGCGGCCCGGCCGCCAGCCAGGCGTTCGCGGTGGAGAGGTCGAAGACGAGGCCCTTCATGGGACGCGCGCTCCCTGGCTGCTCGGCCTGCTGGCCGTCCGAGTCTAGCGCCGCCAGATGTGCGGCGACACGCGCGGCCTTCCTGTATAGGGTTCCGGATGGTCATGGCGAGGAAGTCCGAATCCCGGAAGACCGACACACTCTCGGAAGAAATCCAGCCCGATGAGGTCCGGCTCGAGGCCTCCCTGCGTCCGCGCTCGTTCGACGAGTACGTGGGCCAGGGCCCCGTGGTGGAGAAGCTCAAGGTCTACGTCCAGGCGGCCCGCAGCCGCGGGGATTCACTGGACCACTGCCTCTTCTCCGGGCCCCCGGGCCTGGGCAAGACGTCGCTGGCGCACATCATCGCCAACGAGCTGGGCGTGGGCATCCACGTGACGAGCGGCCCCGCCCTGGAGCGCAAGGGCGACCTGGCGGGCCTGCTCACCAACCTCAACGCCCGCGACGTCCTCTTCATCGACGAAATCCACCGCCTCAACGCCGCCGTGGAGGAGTACCTCTACCCGGCCATGGAGGACTTCCGGCTGGACATCACCATCGACACCGGGCCCGCCGCCCGGGCGATGAAGATAGATTTGCCGCCCTTCACGCTCATCGGCGCCACCACGCGCACCGGTCTGCTCACCTCGCCGCTGCGGGACAGGTTCCAGATTCAAGAGCGCCTGGAGTACTACGACCCGAAGGCGCTGGAGCTCATCCTCCACCGCTCCGCGCGCATCCTCGGCATCCCCCTGGACAAGGACGCCGCGCGCGAGGTGGCCACCCGCTCGCGCGGCACGCCCCGCATCACCAACCGGCTGCTGCGCCGGCTGCGCGACTTCGCGGAGGTGGAGGGCAACGGGAAGATAACCCTGGAGCTGGCGAAGAAGTCGCTGGACCGGCTGGGCGTGGACGCCAGCGGCCTGGACGCGATGGACCGGAAAATCCTGCTCACCATCATCGAGAAGTTCGGCGGTGGCCCGGTGGGCGTGGAGACCATCGCCGCCAGCGTGGGCGAGCAGCGCGACACGATTGAAGACGTCTACGAGCCCTTCCTCATGCAGGAGGGCTTCCTCCAGCGCACGCCCCGGGGCCGCATGGCCACGCACCGGGCCTATCAGTATTTCAAGAAGCAGCCCCCCCCGCCCACGCCCCAGGGCATGCTCTTCTGAGAGTAGACTCTTCCGCGCCATGGACTCCGCCACTCCTCCCATCACCTCCGCCTCTGGCCGTGACTTCTACGGGGACCTGATGCGCGCGTCGCAGACGTCGCGCGCGGGCTTCCTCGCCGAGCGCGAGCGCTGGCTGCGCGGCGTGCCCGTGGAGGGCCGTGAGGAGCTGCTCTTCGAGTTCGAGATGCTCCTGCGCGCGGTGGAGCGCTACCTCAACCTCAACACCGTGGTGGACGCGGGAGGCCGGCCGCTCGTCACCCGCGACTTCCACGAGGAGCTGGCGGACGTGCGCGACGCCATGGACCGCGCCATCCGCGTCGCCCGGCACCTGCAGGACCCGGACAGCGACCAGAAGATGGTCTTCCGCAAGTACGTGGAGACCCAGCTCGCGGACGACCGCATCCGGCGCGCCCTCATCGAGGAGGAGCTGGACCAGGAGACGCCGCCGGAGAGCCTCTTCGTGCTGCGCGAGGCCTTCGACGCGCTGAAGAACCTGCTGGACCACCTGCTGAAGCTGCCGGTGGCCAACCTCGGCCTCTTCCAGGACGTGGGCAAGCTGGCCCTGCGCGAAATCGTCCTCAACCGCTACTTCCGCCCCTTCCGCCCGCTGGAGTTCCGCGTCGAGTACGACCGGCTGCGCTCGGTGCGCCTGCTGGACACGCTGGCCTCGCTCGCGGAGGAGCAGCGCGTCCTCTTCGCCACCGCCTTCCTCGGCCTCTTCCGCCTCCTGCACTACCTGGCCTACGTGGACGCGGAGGGACAGCCGCCGTACCCGCGCCGCGTGCGCGTGCTGCTGGCGCTGGTGCGCAGCGAGGCCAACTCGCTGGCGTCGTGGATGCACTCGGAGCTGTCGCCCAGGGCGGGCTCCAAGGCGCTCCAGGCCGCCACGCTGCGCGCCGCGCGCGACATCGCCCGGGAGACGGAGCGCGTGGCCCGCGAGGTGCTCGTCAACCTGGACCGGGACCCGGAGGCCCCCGCCCGCGCCGCCGCCGCCTTCACCACGGTGCTGCGCACCCAGGTGGTGGTGCTGGTGGAGACGCTCGCTCCCAACGGCGGCCTGACGGACGGTGTCTTCGACGAGCTGATGAGCCCCCAGGACGCCGCGCTGCGGCTGCGCAAGGACCTGTGGGTCTACGCCCAGCTGTGCCGCGCGGCGGAAGGCCACCTGCGCGCCGAGGACGTGCCCGCCGCCGAGCGCGCGCTGGACGCCCTCAAGTCCTTCCTCGCCTACTTCCACGACGGCGGCTACCAGCTCCTGCGCTACGCGGACTACGACGCCTTCGACCGCTTCACCTCGCTGCTGGTGGAGCTGCCCTGGCCCCCGGAAGGGCCCGGCATCCGCGCCCGCCTCGCGGAAGATTTGCGCCGCTTCGTCCAGACGCTGGAGTCCACCTTCCACGCCGTCAGCCGCCGCACGCTCCTCCAGGGCCGCGGCTTCGACCGGCAGGAGGCGGAGGCCCTCCGGGACCGCTTCCTCTCCGCCGCCGCCCGCTAGGGGCAGGACACCGGCGCCCTACCTCACCCACGCATCGTGCGCCGCCGCCCTCACGCGGGGTGATTGCCGCGCCGCGTTTGCGTCCAGCCGGTTCCTTGCGCTATTGACGCGCCCCTGTTGCATGGATGACACGCCGGGCTCCGGCGAGTCGAGGTGAAGGGGACGCGGATTCCGGGCTTTGCCAAATCCCGGACATCGGTGTCGCGGTATCGGGAGGAATCACCGGGCTTCATACGGGGGGCGGGCGCCAGGCCGGAACCGGCGCCCACCACGACGCACCAGAAAGCCGAGTCGTTTCAAGGGGTTGTCTTCACTTTCACCCCTCCGGCTCCGCGGCCCCTGTCACACGGGTGTGGCATGCCGATTGCTGAATCAGTGCGTCGCGTCAGATGACTGATGAACGTTTCCAGGTCCTTCCGGCGGGGCCTGGACCGGCAGACAGGCAGTCCCGCGGTACCGAGCAGCCACGAGGCAACACCGACATGCGACCGTCCTCCTACAACCAGCGCACTGTTTCCAAGACTGCCAGCCTGCAGGGAGTGGGTCTCCACTCCGGCGCGAAGGTGACGCTGACCCTGCGTCCCTCGCCCGCCGGTCATGGCATCGTCTTCGTGCGCACGGACCTGCCGCGGCCGGTGAGCATCCCCGCCCTGGCGGACTACGTGGTGGACACGTCGCTGGCCACCACGCTGGGCCGCGACGGCGTGCGCGTGGGCACGGTGGAGCACTTCATGTCGGCGCTGGCCGGCCTGGGCATCGACAACGTCCGCGTGGAGCTGGACGGGCCGGAAGTGCCCATCATGGACGGCAGCGCCGCCCCGTTCGCCGCGCTCATCCAGGACGCCGGCATCCGCGAGCTGGACGCGCCCAAGGAGCTGCTCGTCATCCGCAAGCCGGTGTCCGTGGTGGACGGTGACAAGCAGGCCTCGCTCACCCCGTCCAGGCAGTTCCGCATCAGCTGCACCATCGACTTCGAGCACCCCGTCATCCAGGGCCAGGCCTTCGACCTGGACTTCAGCGACCGGGACTTCTCGCGCGAAATCTCCCGCGCGCGCACCTTCGGCTTCCTCCGCGACGTGGAGAAGCTGAAGCAGCTGGGCCTGGCGCGCGGCGGCTCGCTGGAGAACGCCATCGTCGTGGACGAGGTCTCCATCCTCAACCCGGACGGGCTGCGCTTCCCGGACGAGTTCGTGCGGCACAAGATTCTCGACGCCATCGGCGACGTGTCGCTGTTCGGCCGCCCGGTCATCGGGCACATGACGGCGTACAAGACGGGCCATGCGCTCAACCACAAGCTGGTGCGCAAGGTGCTCTCGGATCCGAGCTGCTACGAGATTGTCCCCGCCCGCCGCCGCGAGCTGGAGGGGCTGGACCTGGGCTTCACCGGCATGGCGGGCGCGCTGGAGCTGGAGCCCCTGGTCGCTTGAAGTAGATTCCTTGCAGGTCCGGTCAAGCTCGATTAAGTCGGCGGGATATGCTCAACCGTCCCACCCGCGTCATCCTCGCCGCGCTCCTGGCGGCATCCCTCACCGCAGGCTGCAACAAGGAGAAGGCGCCGGCCACCACACAGGGGCCCGCCGCCACCGCGCAGCAGGCGAACGCGGGGGAGCCCGCTCCCGACACCGTGGTCGCCACCTTCGGTGACGGGCAGAAGATCACCTACAAGCAGCTCAACGAGAAGATCCAGGACCGCCTGTCCGAGCTGGACAAGCAGAAGCACCAGCTCCGCAAGCGCGGCCTCGAGGGCATGGTGACGGAGGCCCTGGTCGACGCCGAGGCGAAGAAGCGCGGCATGACGCAGGACCAGTACCTGAAGGCGGAGATCGACGACAAGGTTCCGGCGCCCCCCGAGGAGCGCATCAAGGAGGTCTTCGAGGGCGCCAAGGGTCAGCTTCCGCCGGGGGCTACCTACGAGCAGATGAAGCCGCAGATCGTGGACTTCCTCACGCAGCAGCCGAAGCAGGAGCGCGCCCAGGCCCTCTTCGCGGAGCTGCGGAAGAACGCCAACGTCCAGATCACCCTGCCCGAGCCGCCGCGTCCGCCGGCCGAGCGCAAGCAGGTGGCCGCCACCGGCGCCGCGAAGGGCGGCGGGGAGAATGCTCCCATCACCATCGTCGAGTTCAGCGACTTCCAGTGCCCGTTCTGCAGCCGCGCCAACGCGTCCGTGGACCAGGTCCTGAAGGAGTACGGCGACAAGGTTCGCCTGGTGTTCCGTCACTTCCCGCTGGACTTCCACAAGCAGGCGCCGAAGGCCTCCGAGGCCGCGCTGTGCGCCGGCGACCAGGGCAAGTTCTGGGAGATGCACGACACGCTCTTCGCCAACCAGCAGAAGCTGGAGGTCCCGGACCTGAAGCAGCACGCCGCGGACCTGAAGCTGGACACGGCGAAGTTCGACAAGTGCCTGGACTCGGGTGAGAAGGCGGCCACCGTCCAGAAGGACCTGGAGGACGGCAAGAAGGTCGGCGTGTCCGGCACCCCGGCGTTCTTCATCAACGGCATCCTGCTGTCCGGGGCGCAGCCGTTCGAGGAGTTCAAGAGCATCATCGACGAGGAGCTGAAGACCGCGAAGAAGTAGTCGCGGAAAGGGGAGGAGGGCGGGTGGCGCCAAAACCCAAGGCCACGCCCCGCGTCAGCGGTGAGCAGGCGTCGCTCGAGCTGGAGCGGCCGCTTGCCGCTGGCCTCTCCGCATCCCGTCCCCTCGGGGCCTGGTACCACGGGCCCGAGGGGATGGTGCTCCTCCAGGAGTCGCCCGGCTACTCCGGCTTCCTCGCCGGCAGCCTGGGCACGCTCTCCATCGAGGAGGTCTTCGCCCACGTCCTGTCGGGCATCCGCAGTGGCCTCCTGGCCGTGCAGCACGGCACGGTGCGCCGCACGGTGTCCTTCCGGGACGGGCAGGTGGTCTTCGCGACGTCCACGGAGCGCTGGGAGCGGCTGGGCGCGGTGCTGGTGCGCCTGGGGCTGCTCAAGCAGGCGCAGCTCACGCAGGCCCTGTCGAAGGTGACGCCCTCGCGGCGCATCGGCCAGGTGCTGACGTCCGAGGGGCTGGTGTCCGAGGCCAGCCTCTACGGCGCCATGACGTACGTGGTGCGCGAGGTGGTGCTCAGCCTCTTCGAATTGGTGGAGGGCAGCTTCCTGTTCGTGGAGGGCCCGGCGCCCATGGCGGACGTGGTGAAGCTGCCCGAGCGCACGCGGGACCTGGTCCTCACCGGAATCAAGCGGACGGAGGAGGTGTCGCGCCTGCGCCGCCGCTTCCCGGAGGACATGCGCGTGGAGCCGGGGCCGGGAGGCACGCCGCCCGGTGACGAGCCCCTCTTCGCGCGCCTGGGCGCGGGCGCCACGCTGAAGGAGCTGCGCGCCGCCTACGAGGGCGGGCACTACGGCTTCTACACGTGGCTGGACGAGGCCGTGCGCGGCGGCAACCTGGTGGTGAAGGCCGCCGAGCCGCCCCCGCCTCCCATGCCCGCGGTGGAGGGCATGGCCTGGGAGCTGCTGTCCGCCGAGGAGCGCTACAACCTGCTCCTGTCCCTGGTGCACCGGGCGCTGCGCGACGCGGGGAAGGACGTGGACCTGCTGCGCGGCTTCCTGGACGCGCCCCCGCCGGGCCTGGAGGAGGCCTACGCCGGGGTGACGCTGGGCCCGGACGGGCGCGTGGACGTGGCGCGGCTGAGCGCCAACCTCTCCGGTGGGGGCGAGGCCGTGGGCCGGGCCCTCACCCTGGAGGCGCTGGACGCCATCGTCTCCTACGCGCTCTTTTCAGCGCGCAACGTCCTGCCTCCCGAGGTGGCGGAGCGGTTGTCCAACACCTACCGCACACTCCAGGGAGGGCTGGCCTAGGCGCCCCTGTGTGCCCACGTTCGCGTCCACGGCCTTGACGGCGGGGGACGAGCGACATGGGCGCGATGCGGAAGCTGGCGTGGGGAGTCCTGGCACTGTGCACGGCCTGCGGCGGCTCGCGCCCGGCGGTGAAGGCCGAGGCGGGCCGGGGCGAGGGCGTGGGCGGCTCCGGGAAGTCCGAGCCGGTGAGCCACTCCACCGCCCGCCGCTACGTGGACGAGGACCTGGGCTTCGAAATCGTCCGGCCCACGGCGGACTGGGAGCTCGACGAGACGAATGAGCGCACGCCGGAGGGGCTCTCCATTCCCGTCATCCTCCGCCACAACACGTCCGGGGCGCAGGTGGTGCTGCAGGTGGCCCCGGCGGTGGCGTCTCCCACGCAGTTCGCCGAGCGGCTGACGGAGGGGCTGCGCCAGCAGCCGGGCTTCACCACCACGGACCCCGCGCCCATTCCGCTGTCCGAGGACGCGGTGGGCTTCGACTTCCAGGTGGGGGACACGGTGCTGGGCCGGGTGGCGGTGCGCGAGGGCCGCCCCGGACGCGTGCTGATGATGCTGGCCACGTGGCCGGCCCAGGCCTCGTCCGACGTCACCCGGAGCGTGGACGCCCTCATCGAAGGCGTCCGTCCGCTTCCGGGCCCCGGGGCCACGCAGGCCATGCTGCCGCGGGGCCGCTGGCGCTAGCTTCCTAGCCTCGGGCCGGCTTCCGGGCGCGCTTGCCGGCCGCCTTCGAGGCACCCTTGACGGTGGGGGCCGGCGCGGCCTCGTAGGCCTCGGGATTCGCGGCGCGCAGCCGCACCCACTCCACCAGGGTGCGCAAGCCCACGCCGGTGCCGCCCTTGCTCAGGTAGCCGCGCTCCTTGGGGCTGTTGGAGGGGCCGGCGATGTCCAGGTGCACCCACGGCGTCTCGCCGACGAACTCCTTGAGGAAGAGGGCGGCGTTGATGGAGCTGCCCCATCGCTCGCCGGAGTTCTTCATGTCGGCCACCTCGGAGCGCAGCGCGTCCTTCTGCATCTCGCTCATGGGCATGCGCCACATCTCCTCGCCCGCGGTGCGCGCGGACTGGAGCACCTCGTTCACCGTGCCGTCGTGCTCGCCGAAGGCGCCGGTGATGTAGTTGCCCAGGGCGATGACGCAGGCGCCGGTGAGGGTGGCCAGGTCGATGACGGCGGACGGCCTGTGCTCGCAGGCCCAGGTGAGGATGTCGCCCAGCACCAGGCGGCCCTCCGCGTCCGTGTTGGTGATTTCCACCGTCTTGCCCAGGCGCGAGGTGAGGATGTCCCCCGGCTTGTAGGCGGTGCCGGAGGGCATGTTCTCGCACGCGCCGATGAAGGCGTGCACGGGGAAGGGCGGCTTGAGGGCGGCGATGACCTTCATGGCGCCCAGCACCGCGGCCGAGCCCGCCATGTCCGTCTTCATGTCAATCATGCCGTCGCTGGGCTTGAGGGACAGGCCGCCCGAGTCGAACGTAATCGCCTTGCCCACCAGCGCCAGCGGCGGGCGCTTCGCGTCGCGCGCGCTCTTCGGCGTGTAGACGACGTGGATGAGGCGGGGCTCCTCCGCGCTGCCGGCGGTGACGCCGAGGAACATGCCCATGTCGAGCTTCTCGATTTCGCGGAGGCCGCCGATGGTGACCTGCAGGCCCGCTTCCTTCGCGGCCTGCCGCGCGGCCTCGGCCAGCACCGTGGGCGTGACGGCGTTGGGCGGCTCGTTCACCAGGTCGCGCGCCCAGTTGGTGGCCTCCCCCACGCGCTTCGCCAGGGCCAGCGCGTCGTCCAGCTCACGCGTCTTCTCCACGCCCTCGGGCAGCACCAGCGCCACCTTGCCGACGCGGGCCGGGTTCTTCTCCTCGCGGGCGGAGGACTTGTACTTGTCGAAGCGGTAGGCGCCCAGGAGCAGGCCCTCCGCCACCGCGCGCACCGCGTCCGCCGCCGCGTCCGTGGCCGGGAGCACGAAGGCCACCGAGCCCGCCTTCAGCCGCAGCGCGGCCTTCACCGCGCGGCCGGCGGCCAGGCGCAGGGTTTCCGGGTGGAAGCGGGCGCGGTTGCCCAGCCCGAGCAGCAGCACGCGGTCCGCGGTGGCGCGGCCATGCGTGTGCATGAGGAAGGACTGCTCTCCCTTGGCCTTGAACCCCTCCTGGGCGGCGGCGCCGCGCAGGCGTCCCTCCAGGGCGGTGTCGGCCGCGGCCAGGGATGACGGGGCGGTGTCTCCCAGCTCGCCCTCGAAGAGGGGGATGACGAGCAGTTCGCCGCTCGCCCGCGTGGCGTCGCCGGAGACAAAGCTGAAATTCATGGGCCGTGGAACTCCTGAACGGATGAAAGAGGGAACCGAAAAGGCGCGGACTGTAACGCCCGCCCTGTCGTGCGCAAAGCGCCGGATTTCATTCGAGTATTGCATTGACGCGGGGGTCTGGATAGCAGTGTGGGGAATGCCCACGCTGCTGATGCATCTGACCGCCATCGAACGGATGGCCGCCAATCCTGGCGACCTTCCGCCAGACTGGGTCCGAGCGCTGTCGGAGGACCTCCCGTACGCGCGGTTCGGGGCGGCGTTGCCGGACCTGCCGCTGTGCGAGGGCGTGCGAGGCGGCCTGTCCGCGTTCCTCCCGGAGCGCGAGTGCCCGCGCTTCGCCCGGCTGTACCACGAGCGCGCGCCGGTGGGCTTCGGGCTGAAGATGGCGGAGCTGGTGGCCACCGGGGCGCTGGTGGGCACCGAGCCGGGGCTGGCGCTGCTGGCGGGCTACTTCACGCACCTGTGCCTGGACCGGCGCCTGTATCCGGTGGTGGACAGGCTGGTGGCGCGCCACCGCCGCCGGGGCGAGAAGGCGCGGGACGCGCACCGCGACATCGAGTGGGCGCAGACGCTCTTCTACCTGCGCGAGCTGCACGGCATGGACCTGCTGGGCACGCCGCGGCTGCGCGAGAAGTGTCAGGTGGTGAAGAGCCCGGGCTTCCCGTGGCGGGGGATTGGCCGCGGCATCTACGAGCTGGTGCGCCTGTCGTCGCAGGAGCGCGTGGGCCAGGCGCCCTCCAAGGCGGACGTGGACGGCTGGGTGCGCGGTCTGTACGTCTCCGGACTCTTCCTCTCCAGCCCCATGGGCCGCGCGCGCGCGCTGCCGGCGTACGCGCACCTGTCCTTCCAGGAGCTGTACCGCAACGACACCTTCGACTTCGCCAACGAGGTGGAGGAGGCGCTGGAGTCGGCGCGTTCCGTCCTTCGCAGGTTGCACGGCTACATGGCGAGGGGCACCTTCACGCCGCGTACGCGCGGGCGCTTCCTCGAGGCGTTTCCCGAGGGCGCGCTGGGCGCGTGTGCCGCGTAGCGTCGTCGAGCGACGGCCGGGCCCCCACAACTCCTCGTGCGCAGGGCAGGCATCCTGGCGAGCATTTTTCCCAGGGGGGAATGCCGCTGTCCGAAGCGGGAGACCGCTCCTATCCTCGTAGAGGAATGACGGTCCTACTCCTCATGGTGGCGGGCGGCCTCGCGGGCTCTCTCGGGGCGATGCTGGGCATCGGGGGAGGCATCGTCCTGGTCCCCGCGCTCGTGTTGCTGTTCGGCATCCCCGTGGAGGACGCGGTGCCGGCCAGCCTGATGTGCGTGGTGGCCAACTCGTGCGCGGCGGCGGCGGGGTACGTCCACAACCACCTGAGTGACATCCGCCTGGGCCTGACGCTGGAGCTGTCCACGGTGCTGGGCGCCATCTTCGGCGGGCTGGTGGCGGCGATGGTGGCCCCGGCGATGGTGGCCGTGGTGTTCGGCCTGTTCACCTTCTACGTGGCCTTGCAGATGCTGCTCTTGCGCGCGCCGCGGCAGGAGCCGGCGACGCTGGATGACTACTCGCCGACGAACTACCCGCTGGGCATCTCCGGCTCCTTCGTCGCGGGCGGGCTGTCCGCGCTGCTGGGGGTGGGAGGCGGGCCGCTGAAGGTGCCGCTGATGAGCTACGGCATGCGGGTGCCCTTCAAGGTGGCCAGCGCCACCAGCAACCTGATGATTGGCGTGACGGGCGCGGCGAGCGTCGCGGCCTATGCCCTCCGGGGCCACCTGAAGCTGGCGCTGGTGTCGCCGCTGGTGGTGGGCGTGCTGGGCGGCGCGTACGTGGGCAGCCTGCTGATGCCGAAGGTGCCCACGCCGGTGCTCAAGAAGCTGTTCGCGCTGGTGCTGCTGGTGGTGGCGAGCCAGATGTTGTGGAAGGGAGGGGCGGGACTGTGGCCGAACATGTTGAAGTGAGCGAGCCGGAAGCAGCCGGGCCCGAGGGGCCGGCGGTGTCCGCCGCGGTGATGGCGGACGCGCATGTCACCCACAACGTGGTGGTGCCCACGGTGGAGCAACCGCTGGCGCCGGAGGTGGACGCGGAGCCCATCACCCAACCCGGCGCCGAGGCGCCCCCCATGGGACGGGCGCGGCGCCGGGACAGGACGGTGGCGGGAGACCGGTGGATTGCCCGGGTGCTGCGAGGCGGCGCGGTGGTCAGCGGCGGGATGTTCGTGGTGTCTCTAGGACTGGAGGCGCTGCCCCAGTCGGAGAACGTGCACGTCGCCATCGACCTCCTGCGCAAGGGCGCGGCATCAATGCTGCTGGTGACGCCGGTGGCGCGCCTGGCGGTGGCGGGAACGCTGCTGGGCCTCAAGGGCGAGTGGCGCTACACCCTCATCGCCGCCGGTGTGCTGGGCCTGCTGGCCATCGCCGTGAGCACCGGCATCCCCACCTGAGGTGCCGCGCTGACGGGAAGCGGAAGCGGCCTCCCCGGAGCCCTCGCTCCGGGGATGGGCGCTCAGACGCCGCGCGCGGCGAAGTGGGCGAGCACGTTGCGGACCTTGGCGACCTCGTCCGTGCGGCCCTGCTCCTCGTAGAGCGGCAGCACGGCCTCGAACTGGGCCCGGGCCGCCGGCCAGTCCTGGAGGTAGTAGCAGGCCAGGGCCAGGTCCCACCGGGCGCGCGCCTCGTACACGTGGTCGTGCATCTCCGAGTACAGCTCCACCGCGCGCAACAGGTGCGGGCGGGCGCCGTCGTGGTTGCCCAGGAGTCCCTCGGCCTCGCCCAGGAGCAGGTGGCCCTGCGCGAGCGCCTCCGGGTCCTCGCCCTGCTCCAGGAGCGGCACCGCCTCCAGGAAGCGCTTGCGGGCCGGCTCGTACTCGCCCTTCTCCATGCGGATGTCGCCGATGTCCAGGAGCAGCCGCGCCACCCGGTCGGTGTTGCGCGTCTGGCGCAGGAGGATGAGCGCCTCCTGGTACTTCTCCTCCGCGCCGTCGGGCTGGCCCAGGGCGCGCAGGGACTCGCCGATGCAGGCGCGGGCCAGGGCCTCGCCCTCGCGGTCCTTCACCTCGTTGAAGAGGGAGGCCGCCAGGGCGATGCGCTCAATCGCGCCGCGGTGGTCCTCGAAGTACGCCTTCACCACGCCCAGGCCCATCAGCGCCTGTGCCTGGCCGGGCTTGTACTTCGCCTGCTGGAAGAGGCCGAGCGCCTCCTCGTAGCAGTCCCGGCTCGCGGCGTGGTCCTCCAGCAGGCCATGCAGCTCGGCCAGGCTCACCAGCCCCTGGCCCACCTCGGTGGGCGCGCCGGTGATGCGCAGCGAGGCCAGCGTGTTCTTCTGCTTCTGGATGGCGTCCAGGATGTGGGCGCGTTGAGAGTCGTCGGACGGGTGCATGTCGGCCTCAGGCGTCGCCACCCTTGCGGCGGCGGGGCGGCTTGTCCAACGAATCGTCCTTCTCGCTCCCGTGAGAGCCGTTGACGGGGGCGGGCAGGTGGCTCATGGGCAGGGCCGGCAGGCCCCCGCCGTTCGCATGGGCGCCGCCGCCATTGCCGTGGCGGTGGTGGTGCTCCTTGTCCGCCTTCTCGTGGACGAGCAGCGGGGAGAAGAAGCAGTCCTTCTTCGTGTACTCGTCGAAGGCGAAGGCGAAGCGGTAGCTGGCCGCCGCGCGCTGGTTGCAGTCGGTGCGCTCGCAGAAGCGGCAGGAGATGCCGGAGGGAATGGCGTCCTTGCGCAGGTCCGTGGTGGGCAGGCCGTAGGCCAGGTACTTCGCGTTCTCCGCGTGGGTGCCCAGGCCGATGGAGTAGGCGGTGCCCTTGACGATGGAGCCCTCGATCGGCTGGAGCTGCACCTTGGCGAAGCAGAAGTACGTCGTGCCGTCCGGCATGATGGAGTACTGCCGGGTGATTTGGGACGGGTTGAGGAAGGCCAGGTGCACGGCCCACTTGGCGCAGCTCCCGCCGCCGGTGGCGAAGCGGATGCCGGTGCCGCTGTAGCGCTTGGAGATGTTGCCGGCGATGTCCGCGCGCAGGAAGTGGAAGGGGATGCCCGGGCGCTTCGGGTCCGACAGGTTGCAGAGCCGGTGGGCCACCGTCTCGTAGGTGGAGCCGAAGATGCTGGACAAGAGCTCCACGTCGTAGCGCGTGCGCTGCACCTCCTTGAAGAAGTCCCCGTAGGGCAGCATCAGCGCGCCGGCGAAGTAGTTGGCCAGGTTGACCTTGATGAGCCGCTGCGTCTCCGCGTGGCGCATGCGGCCCGCGTTGAGGATGCGCTCCACCAGCTTCTCGCGGTCCATCACCAGCAGGCCGATGGAGGCGGCAATCTGGAACTTCAGCGGCTGCTCGGTGAGGAAGGGCGACAGGGTGAGCGTCTGCTCCTCCGGGTCCAACCGCCGCACCACGGACGAGCCGCTGGGCGCCGGGTCGTCGAAGTTGACGCGGTAGCCGAAGCGCTCCTCCAGCAGGCGGATGAGCTGGCCGCTGGTGATCTGCCGCTCCAGGCGCACGTCCTTGCGCAGCGCCTCCGCCTGTTCCTCCAGCTCCGGGAAGTAGTTGCGGTGCTGCTCCAGGAAGTCGCTGACCTCGTCGAAGGGCGAGTAGTCGAAGCGGACGCCCGGCACCGTGCCGTTCTGCGCGCCGCCCTGCGCCCGCGTGCGCTCCTCCACGTTGAGCTGCGCCAGCACGTTCTCCAGCTGCGTGCGCGTGTTCTTGTAGAGGTTGAAGAGCGCGGCCACCGTGCCCGCCAGCTTCGGCTCCGCCGACAGCGACTGGAGCGACTCCGGGTCGATGTCGAGGCTCTTCAGCAGCGGCTCGTCCAGCAGCTTCGCCAGCGCCTCGTCCACCCGGCCCTCGCCCAGCGTGGACATGAACTGCTCGGGGTCCTGGTCGAAGTACCTCAGCGCCTTCCAGAGCAGCGGGAAGGGCATCACCCGCTTCCCCTTCTCGATGAGGTTGAGGTACGCGGGGGACACACCCAGGTCCTTGGCCGCGTCCGCTTGCTTGATGTTGCGTGCGAGCCGCAGCCCCCGGAGCTTCAGGCCCACGTTGGCGTTCAGTGCGTTGTCGTTCATGGCCGAGTCGGCCCCCGCAAGCGCGCCTCTGGCCTCGCGCTCTTGGGGCCTCAGCCCACTTTGCAAACCGATTTACCGATTTGCAATCAACGTTTTGGGGTGGGGGGCCCCCTGTCCTGCGAGCGACGGAACTGCTGTCCCTCCGGGCGACAGCGCTGTGAAAATGGGCGTAAGCACATGTAATCACTGTTGTTGACGCGGGGTGTCATGTGCGTTCCGGCAGGTCTTCGCCGCACCTTGTCAACCGTTTACTGTCGCACCGCGCCATGGAACCTGTGGTGCGTCAGTAAACGAGATTTCACGGTTTACAAAGAAAGGACCTCCTCGCGGGCGGAGGGGGACTCAGCCGATCACCCGCTGGAACACCAGCGACACGTTGGTGCCGCCGAAGCCGAACGAGTTGCTCATGACGGCATCGACGCGGACCTCGCGGGCGGTGTTGGGCACGCAGTCCAGGGAGATGCGGGAGTCCTGCCGCTGGAGGTTGATGGTGGGCGGGAGCACGCCGCGGGTGAGGGCGAGCACGCTGATGACGGCCTCGGCGGCGCCGGCCGCGCCGTTCATGTGGCCCGTCATGGACTTGGTGGAGGAGACGGCCACGGTGCGCGCGGCGTCCCCGAAGACGCGGGTGATGCCCCGCATCTCCAGCACGTCGCCGATGTCCGTCGAGGTGCCGTGCGCGTTGATGTAGCCGATGTCGGCGGGCTTCAGCCCCGCGTCGGCGAGCGCGTTGCGCATGCTGCGCTGGGCGCCCTCGTGCTCGGGGGCGGGCTGGGTGACGTGGTACGCGTCGGAGCTGGCGCCGTAGCCGGTCAGCTCCGCGAGGATGCGCGCGCCCCGGGCCCGGGCATGCTCGTACTCCTCGAGCACGAGCATGCCGGCGCCCTCGGCGAGCACGAAGCCGTCGCGGTCCTCGTCGAAGGGCCGGCTGGCCGCCTGGGGTGCGTCGTTGCGCGTGGACAGGGCCTTCATGGCCGCGAAGCCGCCAATGGCGAGCATGGTGATGGGGGCCTCGGCGCCTCCGGCCACCGCCGCGTCGAACTCGCCGCGCTGGATGCCGCGCATCGCCTCGCCGATGGCGTGGGCGCTGGTGGAGCAGGCGGAGTTGGTGGACCAGGAGGGGCCTTTGATTCCGTGGCGCATGGTGACGTAGCCGGGCGCCAGGTTGATGATCATCTGCAGGATGAAGAACGGACTGATGCGGTCCGGTCCCTTTTCCAGCGCCTTGCGGTAGGTCTCCTCCAGGCTGGCGATGCCGCCGATGCCGGAGCCGATGATGGCCGCCACGCGCTCGGCGTTCTCCGGGGTGATTTTCAGCCCGGAGTCCGCCAGCGCCATGTCCGCGGCCACCACCGCGAGCTGCGCGAAGCGGTCCATTCTCCGCAGCTCGCGCCGGTCGATGTACTCCTCCGGCCGGAAGTCCGTCACCTCGCCCGCGATGCGGCAGTCCAGCCGGCTTGCGTCGAAGAGGGTGATGGGGCCCACGCCGCTCCGCCCGTTCACCAGGGCGTCCCAGCTCTTCTCCACCCCCGTGCCACAGGGGCTGATGAGCCCCATCCCGGTCACCACGACACGCCGCTTCTGCATGGCTCTCTCCCTGTCTCCGCACGCACCGGCAGGACGGCGGACGGGCCCGGCCGCCCGGGGGCCCTCCGTTCCGGCGTGCGCTCGATGGGGCTTTGTATTATGACCATCATGTCATCAGGGCAAGCGATACAAACAGGACCGCCGTGACACTACCCACGATGAAATGACGACCATCATTCCAAGTGGGAGGAGGGAGCACCGATGAGCCAGGGAGACGCGGGGCCGCGAACGCGGACGGTGACGTGGAGGGACCCTCGTGAGGGCGTGGCCGCGGCGAGGTCGCTGCCGGGGCTGGAGTACCTGCGCGCCATCGTCCGGGGGGAGCTGCCCGGGGCCCCCATCGCGGAGTTGATGGGGTTCGCGCTGGTGGAGGTGGGCGAGGGGCGGGCGGTGTTCGCGGTGGAGCCGGCGGAGTACCACTACAATCCCATTGGTACGGTGCATGGGGGGCTGGCGGCCACGGTGCTGGACTCGTCGCTGGGGTGCGCGGTGCACTCCACGCTGCCGGTGGGGGCGGGGTACACCACGCTGGAGTTGCATGTGAATCTGGTGCGGGCCATTGCCCATGACACGGGGCGGTTGACGTGTACGGGAGAGGTGGTCCACGTGGGTGGGCGGGTGGCCACCGCGCAGGCGAAGCTGACGGATGCCTCCGGGAAGCTGTATGCCCACGGCACCACCACGTGTTTGTTGTTCCGGCCCCCCGGAGCGGGAGGCCGAGAGTAGGCAGGAGACGGCGATGCGGTACGGACCGGAGCACAAGCAGGCCACACGCGAGCGCATCCTGTCGGCGGCGGAGAACCTCTTCCGCAAGCAGGGCTTCGAGGGCGCCAGCGTGGAGCGCGTCATGCGCGCCGCGGGGCTGACGGTGGGCGGCTTCTATGCCCACTTCGCGTCGAAGGACGCGCTGCTCGCCGAGTCCCTCCGCGCCTTCTTCCAGCACAACGGCCAGCGGTGGCTGGGCGGGCTGGAGGAGCTGCGGGGCGCGGAGTGGCTGAGCCACTTCGTGCGCCGGTACCTCAACCGGCACATCCGCGACAACATGGAGACGGGCTGCGTCCTGCCGTCGGTGCTGTCGGACCTGGCGCGCGGCACGCAGGAGTCACGCGAGGCCTTCGCCGAAGGGGTGGAGGGACTGACGGCGGAGATGGCCTCGCGCGTGCCGGGGGAGGACGGTGTCACCGCGCGCAAGCGGGCGCTGGCGACGGTGACGTGTCTCATCGGCGCGATGACACTGGCCCGGGCGACGAAGGGGCTCTCCCTGTCGGATGAAATCCTGGAGGCGGCGCGGGAGTTCCTGCTCGCGGGCGGGGAGGGGACGGAGGCGGCTCCCCCGGCGCGCAAGAAAGCCGGCTGAGCGCGAGACCCAGGGCGGTATCATCCCCCCGCGAGGCTCGCGGGAAGTGTTCGCTTGCGCGCGAGCGGCCGTACGGTCGATTCCCGCGGGGCGCGTCCTCGCGGGAGCCTGTCCGTACCCACCCATGGGAGTGAAGTGTCGTGGTTGATATCCGTCCGTTCCGCGGTGTGCGTCCTCCCAGGGAGGGAGTGGAGCAGCTCGTGGTGCCGCCGTACGACGTGGTGAGCACCGAGGAGGCACGCGCGGGCGCGAGCGGCAACCCGCGCAGCTTCTTCCGCATCTCCCGCCCCGAGGTGGACGCGGCGCCCGGTACGGACGAGCACTCCGGCGCGGTCCATGCGCTCGGGCGCCGCAACCTGGAGGAGTTCCTCTCCAGGGGCTGGTTGCGGCAGGACGCGCGGGCGGGCTTCTATCTCTACCGCCAGCGCATGGGCGACCATGTGCAGACGGGTGTGGTGGCCGCCGCCAGCGTGGCGGAGTACGACGCGGGCCTCATCAAGAAGCACGAGCTCACGCGCGCGGACAAGGAGGAGGACCGCACGCGGCACGTCGACTCGCTGGGCGGCAATGACGAGCCGGTGTTCCTCACCTACCGGGCGCGCGCCGCCATCGACGCGTGTGTCTCCGAGGGCACGCGGGAGCCCCCCGAGTACGACTTCTCCACCGGGGACGGCATCCGCCACACCTTCTGGTGCGTGCGGGGAGACCTCAACGTGCGCCTGTCCGAGGCTTTCGCCGAGGTGCCGGCGCTCTACATCGCGGACGGCCACCACCGCAGTGCCGCGGCCTCGCGCGTCCACGCGTTGCGAGAGGGACGCGGAGCGGGCGGCGAGCATGGCCGGTTCCTCGCGGTGGTGTTCCCCCACGACCAGCTCCGCATCCTCGACTACAACCGCGTGGTGAAGGACCTGAACGGACTGTCACCGGAACAGTTCCTCCACCAGTTGGCGGAGCGCTTCGAGGTGACGCGTGGGGCGCGGAAGCAGCCGGACCGGGAGCATCGCTTCGGCATGTACCTGGACGGCGTGTGGTACCAGCTCACCGCGAAGCCGGACGCACTGGAGGCCACGCCCACCGGCGTCCTGGACGTCAACGTCCTCCAGCGCCACGTGCTCGGGCCGCTGCTGGGCATCGGTGACCCGCGCGCGGACGCGCGCATTGACTTCATCGGTGGCATCCGGGGCATGGAGGCGCTGGAGCGGCGGGTGGACTCGAAGGCCGCGAGGGTGGCCTTCGCCCTGTACCCCACGGGCCTGGAGCAGCTCATGGCCATCGCCGACGCGGGCGACATCCTTCCGCCCAAGTCCACCTGGTTCGAGCCCAAGCTGCGCAGTGGGCTGGTGCTGCACCTGTTCTGACGCGCGCGCCGTGGGCTCGCGCGTCGTCCTCCAAGAGGGTGGGGTGGGTGATGACGAAGCTCCTCGCGCCGGTACGTGCCGCCCCTCTCGTCCTGCTCGCGCTGGCGTGGCTGTCCTGCCAGTCCACGGCGCGCTCCCGTCCCGTGGGAGACCCGGCGGCGCTCCGCTACAACGTCACCTACGTGCGCGAGCCCGAGCACGCGCTGGACGTGGAGGTGGTGCTGGTACGGGGCTCCCCTCGCGAGTTCCTCTTCAGCAAGCCGGGAGGCGTGGACTCCGTCCAGGTCTGGAGCGATGACGGCGAGGTGCGCTCGCTGCGGGTGCACGAGGGCGCGGTGCGCCTGCCGGCGGGCACGCGCTTCCTGCGCTATCGCTACGCACTGGACGCACGCATTCGCGAAAAGGGGCCGGACTTCTTCGCGGGCATGGGGGAGGGGGACGCGCGCCACGTGGCCGGGCGCGAGTACCTCATCCGCCCGCGCGTGGTGACGCCGGCGTTGCGCGTGGAGCTGTACGTCGAGGGCGCGGAGGCGCTGCTGCCGTGGGCGCCGGGGGAGGGGGGCCTCTACCGGCTGCGCGGCGAGGACCTGGTGGACTCGGGCTTCCACGGCTTCGGCGGGCGCCGGTGCCATGTGGGTTTGCCGGACGCGGTGCTGGAGGTCGCCATCCTCGGCCACTTCACGCGGCTGGACGACGTGGCCGTGTGCGCGTGGCTGCGGCAGGCCGCCGAGGAGGTACGCACCGTGCGCCGCGCCTTCCCGTACCCGCGCGTCTCCGTGCGTGTCATCCCCGTGCCGGCGCGCGGGAGCTCCAGCCTCTTCGGCATGGTGCTGTGGAGCTCGCCGCCCAGCATCTCCATCCTCGTGGGGCAGGACGCGGAGGCCGCCACCTTGGAGCGGGACTGGGTGGCCGTGCACGAGATGCTGCACCTGGCACACCCCGTCCTCCTCCCTCGCGTGCCCTGGCTGTCGGAGGGGCTGGCCACCTACTACACGGAGGTGGCGCGCGCCCGCTCGGGACGGCAGAGCGCGGAGCGTGCCTGGGAGGAGTTGGTGGACGGCTTCACGCGCGGACGCGCCCGCGCCGGCATGCGCACCATGGAGGAGGCCGTGTCCGGGAGCGACTTCTCCCTCCCCGTGTACTGGACGGGTGCGCTCTTCGCCTTGCATCTCGATGTGGAATTACGCCGTGTCACTGAAAACAAGCGCCGGTTGGATGACGTGCTGGAGCTGCTGGCGGAGCGCGGCCCCACGTCGACGTTCGGCGCGTTCGGCGTGGCGGTGGATGCCGTGGCGGGCCAGCCGTTGTTCGACGCGTTGCTTGCCCGGCACCTTCCGCGGCCTGCTTTTGCGGAAATGGAAGGTCTGCTAGAAGCGCTGGGCGTGAGGGCCGACACGGCGGGAGTCACGCTGGTGCCGGCCCGGGACAGCCTGTTGCGTGAGGCGGTGGATGGCCGGCGCACCCGCGGCGCTGGCTTCTGAACGGAAGTGGCGGAACGGGTGATGTAACCGGCGGACGGGAGCTGCGTACCGGATGCATCCGCGAACCCCTGACACTCGTAAATGAGGTCCGTCATGTCCCGCAGCCTCCTGGCGCTCGTCGCCCTCCTGTCGCTTCCCGCGCTCGCCGCCGAGCCCGCCGCGGCGCAGTCCTTCGTCTTCAACGACCCGAACAGCCGCGACACCGTGGCCTTCATGCTGGACGCGCCGCTGGAGGTCATCAACGGCCTGTCCAACGCGCTTCGCGGCCGTGTGGAGCTGAAGGGCAACAAGGCCAGCGGGAAATTCCAGGTGCCCGTGAAGTCCATCAAGACGGGCAACGACACGCGCGACGAGCACCTGCGCAATGACCGCTGGCTGGACGCGGCGAAGGCCCCGGACATCGTCTTCGAGTTCGCCGACCTGGCGCTGCCCTCCACGCTGGAGCCGGGCAAGCCGGTGAAGCTCCAGGGCAAGGGCCGCTTCACCGTGCGCGGCGTCACGCGCGAGGAGCCCGTGGAGGTGACGGCCACGTACCTCAAGGAGTCCGCCGAGACGAAGCACCGCGCGGCCGGAGACCTGCTGCGCGTGCGCGCGAAGTTCCAGATTCCGCTCGAGGCCTACGGCATCAAGCGGACGGAAGCGTTGGTGCTCAAGGTGGGGGAGACCGCGGAGGTCTCCGTCGACGCCTGGGGCTCCACGCAGTTCAAGCTGTAGTTCCACCCCCCAAGGCAGTACCGAAAGGAAGCAACACCATGAACGTCAAGACCCTGGCGGCCATCGTCGGCACCCTCTCCCTGTCCGCGCTGGCCACCGGCTGTGCGTCCACCAAGTCCGCGGAGGCCCAGCCGGCCACCGCCGAGAAGGGCGCCGAGGGCAGCTGCGGCGCGAAGGCCACCGAGGCCACTGGCGCCGAGGGCGCCCAGAAGCAGGAGGGCGCTGCTCCCGCCGCGACCCCGGAGAAGGGCGCCGAGGGCAGCTGCGGCTCCGGCTCCTGCGGCTCCGGCTCCTGCGGCGGCACCAAGAAGTAGTCACGCCCGCGTGAGGGCCGGGTGAAGCCCTGGCCTTCGCGCGGCCGGGCGGTGGGGAGCGTGCTCTCCGCCGCCCGTGTCATTTCCTCCCCTGAAGCAGGAGTCCCCCGGTGGTGGCGACATACGCGCGGAGACACGGGCTGAAGCCGCTGGGCGCGGGCATCGGGCTGCGGAGGAGCTTCTACGAAGAGCTGCCCCGTACCGGCCGGGCGCTCGACTGGGTGGAAGTCATCCCGGAGAACTTCCTCACGCTGGGAGGCCGCTCGCAGCGCACGCTGGACGCCTGCGCGGAGCGCTGGCCGGTGCTGCCGCACGGCGTGGGGCTGAACATCGGCGGGCCGGACGCGCTGGACGTGGACTACGTCACCCGGCTGGCGGCGCTGGTGGCGCGCGTGGACGCGCCGTTCTTCTCGGACCACCTGTGCTACTCACGGCTGGACGGGGTGTACCTCCACGACCTGTTGCCGCTGCCCTTCACCGAGGCCGCCGTGGAGCACGTGGTGCCTCGCGTGCGTGAGGTGATGGCTCGCGTGGGCCGGCCCTTCCTGCTGGAGAACCCGAGCTACTACGCGCGGATGCCGGGCGGCACGCTGTCCGAGTCGGACTTCCTGCGGCACGTGGTGGAGGAGGCGGACTGCGGGCTGCTGCTGGACGTGAACAACGTCTACGTCAACGCGCTCAACCACGGGTACGATGCGCGCGCCTTCGTGGACTCGCTGCCGCTGGAGCGCGTGGTGCAGGTCCACCTGGCGGGCCACACGCGCTACCCGGACGTCATCATCGACACGCACGGGGACCGCGTCTGCGACGACGTGTGGTCCTTGTACCGGTACGTGCTGCGACGCACCGGGCCGGTGGCGACGCTCATCGAGTGGGACCAGGACATTCCCTCCCTGGACGCGGTGCTGGACGAGGCGGACGTGGCGCGCGCGGCGCTGCGGGAGGTGGCGGGGACATGAAGCCGGCGCTGAAGCACTTCTTCGACAGCATGGGCGCGTACTTCGCCCGCCCGGGCCCCGAGTCCCTGGAGCGGCTGTACGCGGAGCACCCGGGCTGGGACGCGCCGCGCGAGCGCGTGGCCGTCTATGGCGATTTCGTGCGTGGGCACGTGCGAGGCGTGCTGGAGAAGGTCTTCCCCCTGGTGCGCGGGGCGGTGGGGGCGGAGGCGTGGAGCGCGCTCGTGGAGGACTTCACGCTGACGCGCCCGGCCCGGCACCATGAGCTCAACCACCTGGCCGAGGGCTTTCCGGCCTTCGTGGCGGACGCGGCGGCGTCCCGTGGACTGGCGCCCTTCGTGCCCGCGCTGGCGCGCTTCGAGTGGACGGACTTCGCGGTGTTCGCTTCCGAGGCGCCGTCGCCGGAGTCCGTGGAGCGGCTGACGGCCAACCCCACGCTGATGGTGCTGGAGCACCCCTTCCGCCTCTGCGCGTACGTGCGGGCGAAGGGCGCGCTCGCGGAGCCGGAGGCGGGGGACGAGCTGGCGCTGCTGTGGCGCCATCCGGCGCGGTTGGTGACGTTCTACGTGGAGGCCACGCCGCCCGCGCTATTGGTGCTGAAGATGGCGGTGGAGGGGCTCTCGGTGGAGGACGTGGCGGCGGCCACCGGCATGTCCGCGGCGGACCTGCGGAGCTCCGTGGAGCGCTTCTCTCTCGACGGCCTGGTGCTGGCGCCGCGCGGCTCTGGAGTCTGAGGACCCTCCGGCCCGGCTACGGGCCCGAGTAGCTCGCGACTCCGCTCGCGGTGCCGATGTAGCGGGCGCCGTGCGCTCCGTCGACCAGTGCGTGCACCTCGGGGGAGGGGAGCCCCTCCGCCGGAGTGAACAGGGTGACGATGTCGCTCGCCACGTCGTAGCGCACCAGTCCGCCCTTCGTTCCCGCCCACAGCACGTCGCGCGAACCGGTGTCCGAGGTCTGCCGCTCGAAGAGGAGCGTGCGCACCTCCTCGTCGGCAAGCTCCCAGGGCGCGTCGCGGAGCTGCGGCCCCGGCTGCCCGAGGGCGCTGAAGCCCCTCCGCGTGCCCGCGAACACCTGTCCCTCCGGGCCCACCGTCACGGACAGCACGTCCTCGTCCGGCACCGCGGGGGCCACGTGGAGCACCACCGCGACAGAGGCGAGCGCGGGCTCGAACATGTCGTCCACGTGCACGGTCAGCTCGGCGAGCCCGTCGGACGTCGCGGCCCAGGCCTTCACCTGCGTGGCCGTGGAAGCGGGCGAGAGGACCACCTGCCGCACCTCGCGCCCCTCCAGCAGGCGGCGGCCGACGAGGGTGCCTGGATGGCCCCCGGCGGAAGGGGCGCTCGCGCGGGAGAGGACGAGTCCCCGGGCCGTGCCCAGCAGCAGCAGGTCGGGCGACTCCAGCGCCGCCACCGACGTCACCCGGTCATCCGCGGCGCCCAGCGGGCCGCCCGTGAAGCGGGTGCACGTACCACTCACACAGCGGTGGACGCCGCCGCCGTCCGTGCCCACGAAGAGCACCTCTCCGTCCGTGCCGCGCAGGGTGAACAGCGCCCGCGCCGGCGCGCTCACGCTCAGGGTGCCCGACGGCGGCTGCGTGCTGAACACCGAGGCCGACACGCCGTCCACGTAGCGCAGCGCGCTCCCAGCCATCGTCAGCGCCACCGCGGGCGCGCCGCCATCGCTCACCGTCTCCACGAGCCGCGTGCGCCCCACGGGCATCACCGTGAAGGAGGCCGCGGCGCGGCCTACCGCCCCGTCGCGGTCCACGGCGCGCAGCACCACCGTGTGCCGGCCGGCCTCGGGCGCGCCGAGCGTGGCGATGGGGCTGTTGCCCGTTCCCAGCTCCAGGGGGCCGTTCAGGCTGTCCAGCCACGCCAGCTCCGCGAGGCTCCCCGGCGTTTCCAAATCCCTCACGAAGCCGGTGGCGAGCACCGCGCGGTCCTCGCGGCACGGTGCCTCGAGGCAGTCCGCCCCGTCCTGCCGCACGCCATCCACCCGCACCTCGGGCGCCCCGTTCACCGTCACGGCCACGGTGGCGGCGCAGGCCTGGCCCCAGGGGTCCGTCACGGTGAGCGTCAGCACGTGCGCGCCCTCCGAGGTCAGCCGCACGGTGGTGGCGCTCGCACCGGTCGCCAGCGCCCCGTCGCGCGAGGACGTCCACGTGAAGCGCAGGTCACCCCGCGGGTCCTCCGCGTCCGCGGCCGAGCCCTCCAGCGCCAGCGGCCTTCCGGCGTTCACCACGCTTGCAGCCCGAGGCGCCTGGATGGAGCAGCCCGTGGGAGCCGAGTTGACGATGGCGCGCACCTGCCGCGTCGCACAGCCGCGCAGCGTCGCGTCCTCCGGATCCACCGCGCAGGCGGAGAGCACCTGCGCGCCCGCCACGGTGAGGAGTCCTTCCACTTCGTTGCCGGTGCCCAGCGGCGTGGGTGAGGCGCTGGTGGACCAGGCCGGCTCCGGCGTCGCGCCCGTCTCCGGGTCCACGCACCGGGCACGCAGCACGCTGGCCGAGCCCAGCAGCAGGCGCGCGTCATCGAGCGGCGCCTCGATTTCGCACCACGGCGGCAGGTTGGTGACGAGCCGCACACGCACGCTGTCGGTGGCGGTGTTGCCCAGGCCGTCCACGGCCCGAGCCGTCACCGTGTATTCGCCGGGGGTGGTGAAGGTGTACGTCGCGGACGGGCCGGCGCCGAGCGCCATGCCACCCGGCTCCACGGTCCACTGGATGGCGCCGTCCAGGCTGCCCGCGCCACCGTCGGTGTTGAAGTCCCTCGCGGTGGCCCGGAAGACGAGGGTGGAGGCGAAGGGCGCGGGCTCTCCCGTCTTCACGTACACCGCCTCCTGCTCGGGGCGGGTGATGAGCACCGCGGGCGCCAGGGTGGCGCGCACCGTGACGGGCACGCTGGCGCTGGCGCTGTCTCCGGTCTCCGGGTCCTTCGCGGTGCAGGTGAGCGTGTCCTCACCCGCCACGAGGAGCGCGGCCTTCACCACCTCGCCCGAAGGCAGCGGCCCGGTCAGCTCGGACGTCCACTGCACCGCGTTGCCCGTCAGGTGCACTCCGCCCACGGTGACGGCCTGGCACTCCAGCTCCAGGAGCTCGCCCAGGTTGAAGGTGCTGCCCGGCGCCGGCCGGACGAGGGTCGTCACGGGCGCGCCACGGGTCAGCACGTTCAGGCGGAGCGAAGCGCTGGTGACCTGTCCGCCCGAGTCCACCACCGTGGCCGTCAGCGTCTGCTCACCGCCCTCCTGGAAGGTGGCGCGGGTCCGCGCGCCCCGCGCGAGCTGTCCCTCCCGCGAGGACACCCAGAGGACGCGCTCGGCCAGAGACTCGCCGTCCTCCACGTCCTCCACGGTGGCCTCGAGGTCCACCGGCTGTCCCACGCGCAGGGCGGCCGAGTCCTGGGGCCGGAGGATGCGCAGCGCGGGCGGGGCGTTGGGCGGAGGCAGCGGAGGGGGCTGGGACGTGTCACAGCCCCAGAGGCTGGTGAACCCGAGGGCCACGAGGGCCAGCCGGGCGAGCCGGCCACGAGGGCGGGGCAGGGACGTCACGGTTCAGCGCCGCGGCCGGCAGACGCGGCCGGCGGCGGAGTCCTCGCAGAGGAAGGTGCCCGGGCACTCCCGGTCCGTGGTGCAGGGCACCGTGCACGCACCCTCCACGCAGAGCCCGTCGGTCAGGCCCTGGTCACGGCACCGCGCGTCCCCGTCACAGGGCGTGTTGAGGGCCGGCAGCGCATGGCAGCCCTCGAAGCGCGCCGCGTCCGGAAGGCACCGCCCGCCCTGGCAGGTGAAGCCCGAGTCACACGTGCTCGCGCCGGAGTCCGAGCCACACGGCACCACGCACGCCGAGACGCCCTCGGGCAGCTCCTGGCAGCTCGAGCCCGCCTGGCACTTCCAGTCCCCGTCGCACGCGGCGCACTGCGCGCCAGGGCCCTCGCAGCGGAAGCCGACGCAGGAGAGACCCTCGCCGCACTGCGAGTCCGCATGACACTCGACGCACTTGTTGTTGGGCGCGCACACGAGGCCATCCGCGCAGCCCGTCACCACGCAGCCGCGGTTGACGTAGTCCTCGGCCGCCTCCAGGTCGACCTTGATTTCCTTCTTCTCTCCCGGCCCCACGCACGCCTCGGCCTGGAGCATCGGGAAGCCGGTGGCGGACACCGCCACCGAGTAGCAGCCGTCCGGAAGCGGCCCCACCCGCAGGCGCCCCTCGGAGTCCAGCTGCAGCCGCTGGAAGGGCGTGCCCACCACGGACACCTGCGCGCCCGTCAGCAGCTCACCGCCCTTGGACTTCACCCGCATCTCGAAGAAGCCCGCGTCCTTCGGGGCCACACCCTTCACATCGATGGACTGCCCACCCTGCACCGTCACGCCCACGCGCGTCGCCTTCTCGGCGGTGGCGACGATGAAGAGCTCGGCCGGGCCCGCGGGCACGCCCTCCAGCACGAAGCGCCCCTCGGCGTCCACGTTGCTGCGCACCCCGGGCTGGCCCACCAGCGACACCAGCGCGACGGCGGCGTCGTACTCCGTGAGCTGGCCGCGCACGGTGCCCACCCGGAACGGGTCGTTCCGCAGGTTGCCGCACGCCCCCATGCCCAGGGCGACGAGGGCGGCCATCGTGATGTGAAGAGTCGAGCGCATCAGAACCGATACCCCACACCGGCCCAGCCGCCGGTGAAGCCCACGGCCTGTCCCTGCCCATCCACCACCACATAGGTCAGCATGAGCTGTGCCTGCGACATCAGCTCCAACCGTTCCCCGACCCGCCACACCAAGCCACCCACCACGCCGGGGCTGACCGTGAAGAAACTCTGGCCGCCGGCGAAGGCCTCCACGTCAAAGGACCGCCCCAGATAGAGAGCGGCCACACGCGGGCCCGCGAAGAGTGTGAATCGCTCCCACCGCCACAGGTACGGCAGGGCCGCCCCGGCGGTGAAGGTGGTGTAGCTGAAGGGCACCTCGCTGCCCGGCGCGATGACGAGCGCCTGCCGGCCGGTGCTGAAACCCACGTCGAAGAGCAGCCCGAAGTCCTGCAGCGGCCGGTCCTCCAGCCGCAGCGATAGCGCCACCTCCGGCGCCCGGGGCAGCAATTCGTTGCGGCTGCGAGCATCCGCGAAGGTGAACATGCCGCCCAGCAGCGACAGCGAGCGCCTCGGGAAGGCCTCCGACAGCAGCCGCTCCAGCGGCAGCCGCTCTCCGGCGCCCACGTCCACCTCGCGCCGCACCAGCACCGAGTCGCCCTTGGTCAGCTCCACCGTGCGCTTGCCGGGCACCACCGCCGTGCCGCCCGGCAGCTCCGTGCGGGGCTCCCCGTCCACCTTGAGGGTGAAGCCGTCCAGCCGCGGGTTGTAGGAGAACAGCTCCGGCCGGCCCGTCCGGGCGATGCTGCCCGACAGCACCACCGGGTCCGCGCCCACCTCGAGGATTTCCGCCGAGGGGCGCTGCCTTCCTTCCGTGAAGGCGAAGGTGCGGCGGCGCGCGTAGTCATGCGCCTCCGTGGCGGTGACGGCGCCGTCCACGTTGCGGTCCGCCGCGCCGCCCAGGCCGTCGATGAGGAAGTGGGTGTAGATGTCGTTGCGCAGCCCCTCGTCCTCGCGCGCCGTCTCGCCCCAGTCGCAGGCGGCGAACACCATGGACGCGCGCGACGACTCCTCCAGCGGCCGCGCGTAGAAGCCCGACTTGATTCCGGCCAGCTCCGCTTCCAGCTCCTTGGGCAGCAACGACTTGCCGCTGCCGCTGTGGCAGGTGGCCAGCACCAGCAGCCGCCGCCGGCTGGCCAGCCCGTCGAACTCCGCCTTCAGCGCGTCCATGGAGAGCGCCGTCTGGGGAATGGAGCGGTAGGCCGAGTCGCGCGTCACCAGGTAGCGCCGCAGCTCGCCCTGGTTGTCGCGCGCCAGCGTGCCGTGCGCGGAGAAGTAGACCACCACCACGTCATCCGGCCGGTGCGCCTCCTTCTTGAGCTGCCGCAGCGCCGCGAGGATGGACGCGCGCGTCGTCTCCTCCGGGCGGGTGAGCACGCGCACATGGTCGAACCGGCCGCGCGCCGGGTCCTTCAGCGCCTCCGCCAGGTCCGCGGCGTCCTTGGTGGTGTAGCGCAGGCCTCGCCAGTGTGGGTCGTCGAACTCGGAAATGCCCACCAGCAGCGCCATGCGCCGCGGGGTGTACGCGCTGGACAGCGCCTCCTCGTCGAGCCGGAGCGGCACGAGTCCGCCCTTCTCCAAGGAAGTGGGGCCCGTGCACGAAGCCAGGCCCGCCAGCAGGATGGGAAGAAGGCGCCTCACACTCATGCGGTCAGCGGCGATTCTGACCGCTTCGGACGCTGACGTCGAACCGCGTCACCGCCAGCCTGCTTCGCTCCCGCGCCGCGCTTCCACCCACCAACACTTCCCGCACCGCGTCAGGTGACGGCTCCTGTCCACCCGCCGAGCCCACGAGCCACAGCGTCACCGGTCCGGACTCGCCCTCCAGGCTCACACCGGCCAGCCCCTGCGGCCCTTCCAGGTCATGCGTCCCCGCCTCCAGCGGGAAGCGGCCGAGCAGCTCGGGCCCCTGGCCGGCCCGCTGCTGGAAGAGCAGGGCGGTGCCGGCCTCGGTGGCGTGGTAGCGCAGCAGCAGCACGTCCGACTCCGCCACCGCGGACTGGGGGTCCAACCGCCGGAGGGCGCCGTCCGCGCTCCGAGCCACGACGGCCAGCTCCAGGGCGATGGTGCCCGCGGGGCCCTTGACACCGTCCCACTCCGTGCCGGCCTGCACCGCCGGGTCCTCCGCCCGCATCCGGGGCACCACCACCACCGCCAGGAGGCTCGCGGCGATGGCACCCGCGACCAGCCCCCAGCGCCGGATGTCGGGCCGGTTTCCCTTCATCCCCCGGCGCACGCGGGCCAGGCCCACCTCGTCCAGGGGGGCGTCCTCCGCCTTCTGCGCCGTCGGGCCCACCCCGAGCAGCAGCGAGTCCACCTGCCCGTCGAGCAGGTCGGGGCCGGAGTGCGTGGCGAGGAAGGCCTCGCACGTGTCGCACGGAGCGGCCAGGTGCTCGCGGAAGTACGCCACCGCCGCCGGCTCCCGGCGGGACAGGGCGCTCATCGCGTCGGCATCCAGGTGTTTCATCACGTCTCACTCCCACCGACCGGCGAGCACCCGCCGGAGCAGCTCGCGCTTGATGCGGGACCGGAACCGCTCCAGCCGCATCGTCACCGCGCTCTTTCCCACGCCGAGCTTCTCGGCAATCTCTCGAGCGGACAGCTCGCCCTCAATGTAGAAGAGCTGCACCGTCCGCTTCTCCTCGCCCTCCGGCAGCTCCGCGATGAGCCGCCGCACCACCTCGATGTCGCGCTCCAGCTGGAGCGCCTCGGGGATGTGGGGGACCGTCTCCGGCTCCGGGTCCGCCACGTCGTCCTCCAGCCGCCGCGTGCTCGCCTTCCGCTCCAGCCGCGTCCGCGCCCGGTTCCGGGCAATGGACAGGAGCCACGCCTCGAACGCCCCCGCCTCCTTCAGCCGCGGCAGCGCCCGGAACGCCCGGACAAACGTCTCCTGGATGACATCTTCCACCTCGTCCGGGTCCAGCGGGGCAAACCCCGCCACCAGCCTCGCCACCATGGGGCGGGAGCGCCGGTATAGCTCGCTGTAGGCGGACGTCTCCCCCCGTGCCGCTCGCCTTACCCACTCCGTCAACCCCTCCGAGGAACCCACCTGACCTCCAGACCCGCGGAATCCTCCGTCGGCCACGCATCCGGGAAAAACCCGCCGGTTGCCCGGGGAAGCAGCCGGACAGTCTCCTTCACGCTGGCCCCAGGGGGGCCACCAGGGGGAAGAATGCCGTCCCGGGCGTTCATTTTCCAAAGGACACTGCCATGCGCGTCATCAACTTCAACCCCGGCCCCGCCGGACTCCCCCTTCCGGCCCTCGAGCGGGCCCGGGACGAGCTGCTCGACTTCCAGGGCTCCGGGATGTCCGTCATGGAGCACAGCCACCGGGGCAAGGAGTACGAGGCCGTCCATGAGGAGGCCATCTCGCTGCTGACCGAGTTGCTCGGTATTCCCGCCACCCATCAAGTCCTCTTCCTCACCGGGGGCGCCTCGCAGCAGTTCGCCCAGGTGCCGATGAACTTCCTCACCCCGGAGACGAGCGCGGACTACCTCATCACCGGGGTGTGGAGCGAGAAGGCTTTCGACGAGGCGAAGTACTACGGGAAACCCCGTATCGCGGCCACCACGGTGCAGCCGGACAAGCACTACACGCGCGTGCCCCGCCAGGACGAGCTGAAGCTGGACGCCAAGGCCGCCTACGTCCACATCACCACCAACAACACCATCTACGGCACGCAGTGGCACACCCTCCCGGACGTGGGGAGCGTGCCGCTCGTGGCGGACATGAGCTCGGACTTCATGTGGAAGCGCATGGACGTGAGCCGCTTCGGGCTCATCTACGCGGGCGCGCAGAAGAACCTGGGCCCGTCGGGCGTGACGCTGGTGCTGGCCGACAAGGGCTTCATCGCCCGCGGCCGCAAGGACATCCCCAAGTTCTTCCGCTACACCACCCACGCGGAGAACAACTCGCTCTACAACACGCCCCCCACCCTGGCCATCTACCTGGTGCGCAACGTGCTGGCGTGGATGAAGAGCGTGGGCGGCCTTGCCCAGGTGGAGCAGTGGAACCGGGAGAAGGCCCAGGTGCTCTACGGCGCCATCGACCGGCACCCGGACTTCTACCGCGCCCCCGTGGAGCGCGAGTCCCGCTCGGTGATGAACGTCGTCTTCCACCTGCCCTCGGAGGAGCTGAACGCCGCCTTCGTCGCCGAGGCGAAGAAGGCCGGCATGGTGGGACTGAAGGGGCACCGCACCGCGGGAGGCATCCGCGTCTCCACGTACAACGCGGTGACGGTGGACAATGTGCGCACCCTGGCCACCTTCATGGAGCATTTCGTGAAGACGCGCGGGTAGGCTGCGTCCAACCCCACGGATGTTCCAACCGGAGGTCTCATGAAAGCCACGCTGTCCGCCGTCGCGCTGTCCCTGATGCTCGCGGTCCCCGCCTTCGCCAAGGAGGTTGCCGGCGTGAAGTATCCGGAGACCGCCACCGTCGAAGGCAAGGAGCTGAAGCTCAACGGGGTGGGCCTGCGCAAGAAGGTCGTCTTCAAGGTCTACACGGCGGGGCTGTACGTGGAGAACCCGTCCCAGGACGGGGCGAAGCTCATCAGCGCGGACGAAATCAAGCGCGTGCGCATGTACATGCTGCGCGACCTGGACAAGAAGACCATTACCGACGCCATCGGCGACGCCTTCAAGAAGAACGCAGGCTCGAAGATGGCGGAGCTCCAGCCCAGGCTGGACACCTTCAACTCGGGTGTCACCGACGTGAAGAAGGGTGACGAGCTCATCCTCACCTACGTGCCGGGCCAGGGCACGCGCGTGCAGAGCAAGAGCGGCAAGGAAATCACCGTGGAGGGCAAGGACTTCGCGGACGCGCTCTTCTCCGTCTTCGTGGGGAAGAATCCGGTGGACGGCGGCCTCAAGGACGGGATGCTCGGCAAGGACTGAGCGGCCCCTTCACGGACGCCCGCCTCCGGGCGTCTTCAAGCGACTGGCGCCCCGTGTCTCCGCGCGAGCCACGGGGCGCCGTCGTTTCGGGGCCCGGGCGGCAATCCCCCGACACTTCACCCGTAGCGAAGACAGTGCCCGGCTGCACCGGGGTGTCGGGTCTGATAGCACCCGGTGGCAAAGGAGGATGTGATGGGTATCTGCGCGTGGCTGGTGCTCGGAGGACTCGCGGGCTGGCTTGCCAGCATGATCAAGGGCACCAATGCCCGGATGGGGCTGTTCGCCAACATCGCCACCGGCATCGTCGGGGCCATGATTGGCGGGTGGATTGCCAACCTGCTAGGTGGCCGCGGGGTGACGGGCTTCAACATCTACTCGCTGGCGGTGGCCACGGGAGGTGCCGTCCTCCTCATCTCCCTCATCCAGGCCATCCGGAAATAGGGGGCCTCAGAAGAGGCTGAGCTGGGGCGAGGGCGGTGGCTTGCGCTCCGGGCGCCGGAAGGTGTCCGGGGCGTCGGGCTCGGTGACGGAAGAGGTGCGGATGCCGGCCTTGCGCGCCGCCGTGTGGAAGAGGCGGTGGATGGTCTCCGCGTAGAGCCCCTCGCCGCGCATGCGGTGCTTGAAGCGCGAGTCGGTGAGCTCTCCGCCGCGTGTCTCGCGGATGCGGTGCAGCACGCGCTCGGCGCGCAGGGGCAGCTTCGCGCGCAGGCGCTCCTCGAAGACTTCCTGCACGGGGCCGGGCAGGCGCACCAGGGTGTGGTGCGCGCGGGTGGCGCCGGCCTCGCGCGCCGCGGCCAGCACCCGGTGGATGTCCTCGTCGTTGAGCCCCGGGATGATGGGGGAGACGGACACCGCCACGTCGATGCCAGCCTCGGTGAGCCGCTGAATCGCGAGCAGCCGCCGCTTCGGTGAGGCCGCGTACGGCTCCATGGCGCGGGCCAGCTCCGCGTTGTGGAAGGGCAGGCTGATGCTCACCCAGAGCCGCGCGTCCCGGGCCAGGCGCTGGAGCACGTCGATGTCCCGCTCAATCAACACGCCCTTGGTGATGATGCCCACCGGGTTGCGGTACTCGGCGCACACCTCCAGGCAGCCGCGGGTGAGCCGCAGTGATGCCTCAAGCGGCTGGTAGCAGTCGGTGACGCCGCTGAAGACGACCGTCTCCCCCTTCCATGACGGCTTCTCGAAGGCCTCGCGCAGCAGCTCCGGGGCGCGTGGCTTCACCACCAGCTTCGTCTCGAAGTCCGTGCCCGCGCCCATGTCGAGGTACTGGTGCGTGGGCCGGGCGTAGCAGTACGCGCAGGCGTGCAGGCAGCCGCGGTACGGGTTGACGCTCCAGGTGAAGCACACGTCCGGGCTGTCGTTGCGCGACACCACCTGCCGGCTGTGGTCCTCCCACACCTCCAGCTTCGAGGGCGGAATCTCGTCCAGGTACTCCACCGCGGTGCTCGCCCAGGGGTTGGGCGGATTGTCGACGGGGCGGGCCTTCACACGCTCACGGTGAGCCTGAATGCACGTTCAGTCAAGGAGAGAAGGGCCGGAATTATGAGGGGCCGGCAGCCAGGGAGCGTGGCGACACATCCACCCGGGCGTCGAGGAGCTCCGCCGAACCGGGAGCCCCGTTGCCGAGCGCCAGCATGCCGTCCGTCATCCAGTGCTCGTCCCGAGGGTTCGACTCCATGCCCCACTGGAGCAGGAGCGCGCGCAGCGACACCCCGTCCACATGCCCACGGGGGACCTCGCCCTGCTCGAGCCCGGCCGGCTTCTGGACAGCGGCCGTTTACCGGGGCAGATGTGCGCACACCGATGGCCTCCCGTCCGCCCTCCGCGCGAGCCTCGTCCATCCGGACGCAGAAGACGAAGCAGCTCCCATCCGGCGCCCGGCGCGTCGTGGGGAAGCGCTCCGGTTCGGGGTGGGGGCGCTGGGCGCTCGGCGGGTGGCTGCTGTTCGTCCTCTGGCTCAGCGCGGGGTACGCGCGGCTGCCCGACGTGAGCCCCCTGCGGACGCAGAACCCGCGCACCACCGCGCTCATGGCGCAGCGAGCCGAGGAGGCGCTCGAGGCGGGCAAGAAGCCCCGCGTGCGCCAGGCATGGGTGTCCCTCGGCGCGGTGGCCCCGCATGTGGTGGACGCCGTGCTGATCTCCGAGGATGCGCGCTTCTACCAGCACGGGGGCGTGGACTGGACCGAGGTGGAGAACGCCCTCGAGCAGTCGGTGCGCGAGGCGCGCCTCGGGCGAGGCGCCTCCACCCTCACCCAGCAGCTGGCGAAGAACCTCTACCTCTCCACGGACCGCAGCCTGCTGCGCAAGGGCAAGGAGCTGCTGCTCGCCCACCGGCTGGAAGCTCACCTGTCCAAGCAGCGCATCCTCACGCTGTACGTGAACGTCGTGGAGTGGGGAGAGGGCGTGTACGGCATCGAGGCGGCGGCGCGCGAGCACTTCGGCACCTCAGCGCGAGCGCTCAGCGTGGCGCAGGGCGCGATGCTCGCGGGCATGCTGCCCGCCCCGCGCCGCTGGCTGCCCGCCCAGCGGCCCGAGGCCCTGCGCATCCGCGCTGGCGTCATCCTCGGGAGGATGGAGCGCGAGGGCCGCATCAGCGGGGCGCAAGCCCGCGAGGCCCAGGCCGAGCTCTCGCGTTTCTTCGGCGTGCCGCCCGCGCCCGGCTCCGTGGCGGAGGCCAGCACCCGGCTACCCGCGGGGAGCTGAGCCGCCATCCCATGCCTTGCCTGCACAGACGCTGGGGCGCAGGCCCTGACGGTGGCCTTGGGGCGTGAGCATCCTCTCGGGGTGACTGGATTCACCCGAGCAGGAGTCTCAGCATGGCCACATCCATTCCCGACACGATGAAAGCCGCGGCGCTCGACCGCTTCGGTGGTCCGGAGGTCATCGGCATCAAGACGCTGCCTGTTCCCCAATGTGGTGACGATGAACTCCTCATCCGTGTCGACGCGGCCGGGGTGGGCGTCTGGGATTCCTGGGAGCGAGAAGGGGCGATGGTCGACATGATCGAAGGAGGCCCGCGGTTCCCCTACGTGCCCGGCTCCGACGGCGCGGGGGAGGTGGTCGCCGTTGGCAAGGACGTGAAGGACCTCAAGGTGGGGGACCCTGTCTATGCCTTCGCGCTCGGAAGTTCCAAGGGCGGCTTCTACGCGGAGTTCACCGCGGTGAAGGCGAAGCACGCAGCGCGGATTCCCAAGGGAATGAAAGTGGAGCAGGCGGCCTCGCTCGCGGTGGACGGCATCACCGCGCTTCGCGGGCTCGAGGACCACCTCAAGCTCGAGTCGGGGCAGCGCCTGCTCATCTACGGCGCCAGCGGCGGGGTGGGGCACATCGCGCTGCAGCTCGCCAGGCGGATGGGGGCGAAGGTGCTGGCGGTCGCCTCGGGGAAGGACGGGGTGGAGCTGGCCCGTCGCCTCGGCGCGGACGCGGTCGTCGAGGGCCACCACGGAGACATGGAGAAGGCCTGCCGCGACTTCGCGCCGGACGGGCTCGACGCGGCGCTGACGCTGGCGTGCGGTGACACCTGCCAGACCGCACTGAAGCACGTCCGCAAGGGCGGCCGCATCGCCTACCCGAATGGCGTGGAGCCGGTCCCGGAAGGCCCCGAGGGCATCGAGGCCATCGCCTACGACGGCATCCCCAGCAAGAAGATCTTCGAGCGGCTCAACGAGCTCATCGAAGCGGGGCCCTTCCACCTGGAGGTCAGCCACCTCTACGCGATGGAGGAGGCCGCCCGGGCACAGCAGGAAGTGCTCAAGCACCACGTGGGCAAGTTCGCACTGCGAATCCACTGACGTGGCGCCAGGCGCAAGGGGCGTGCTGATGCACGGAGGCAGGGGAGGGCTGCTGAGGGGCGCCTTCGGCCAGGCCCTGTCTGTCTGACGGATGCAGGTGGCCCCTGAGGAGCCGGCGCGCGAGCGCTTCAGCCAGGCCCTGAAGGTTGACCCGGACTTCCTCTCTACTCTCCCGAGGGAGATCACAGAAAGTGCGGGAGAGCCGAAGAACTGGGGCCGATTCCACAGCATCGACGCCTTCAACGACAAGGCTTCGGCCGTTCGGTGGTGCATCCCGCCCGGCTGGCGCGTGCGGCTCTACGACGACTCGAACTACGCGGGCAGCTACAAGGACTTCATCGGAGACGGAACCCTCCGCGAGGTCAACCTGAACAGCTGGAGCTACGGCGACAAGGTCTCGTCCGAACGCTGGCTGGCGTTCTGAGCAGAGCGCTCTCGCGGAAGGACACGCTCGTCGCGGCATGGAGAAGCGGCGCGGGCCCGCCATTGTCACGGGCCCGCGCCTCCTGGATTCACGCCGTTGGCCTGGCGCGGTCACACCTGACCGCGCCGGGCAAACTCCTCTCGCGGCTCAGAGCTCTTCGGCCGTGAGCGGGCGCGGCCCCGGAACGGACTTGGATACAACCGAGCGCCTCCCCGCCGCGTCGCGAACCAACATTCTCAGCACCACCTGCCCTCCTCGGAACGACCCGACCCCGACGTGCAGGCGGAAGTGACCGACGGTCGGATCCACCGGGTCGAGCCAGCCGTTGAAGTAGACGTTGCCGAACTCCGGCGGGTTCATGTTCACGACCACGGATTCGCGTTCCGTGCCATCGGGGAGGTTCCAGAAGATGTCATCCTCCAGCCGCAGCCCGAACATCCCGCCGGTGTAGTTACGAGGCGGGTAGTAGCCCCCCACCTCGTAGGCATCGCCTGGGCCTCGCGTCGCGATTTCACGCCTGCCGGGGACGGTGGTGGGGATGAACACGCCGGGCGCGAACCAGCTCATCGAGATGTACACGCCATTGCCTTGATCCAGGGCCTTCATCAACCGCAGCGAACCAGCCACGAAGACGGCGGCCCCCATGATGAATGGCGCCGCGGGGCCGGTCACCGGCCCGATTGAGGCGGCGATGGCATTGAGCGGCTCAGCCACGCTCAGGAAGTCGCGCACATTCTGGCTGCTGACTTCGATGTTGAAGCCCCAGAAGTAGGTGCGGACGATGGGATTCCCCGTCGCGGCGCGCTGTGCGGTGGAGCTGGCGTGGCTCTGCGCCTCCTCCGTCGGGCTCGCGATGACCGACCCCCCGTCGACCTTCACGGAGTGCGCATCGGATTCGACAGTGGAGAGGTCCAGCGCTGGGAAGAGCCGTTTCAGCTCGGCGCGCACTTCTGCCCAATTGCCTTCGTTGGATTGCTGCGTGTTCATGGTGTTGTTTCCTGTCGGTGTGTTGTCTGCCATCGGTGCGATGGGCGAGATGGTGAATGGACGCTCGTTCTCGAAGTCGGACATGCCCTCACCGAAGGTGAGGTAGCCAGGGCTCTGACTCGGGGGCATGGTCCTTCCAATGTGTTGCCAGAACGCGCGGTGGCTTCCGCGAAACTGCCCGCTACTCCAGACCTCCTTCAGGTTGCTGGTAAAGAGACCGTTTCCCTGTCCGTCAGCTGAGAGCTGCTCGTCCTGGCAGCCCGAGAGCTGGATGACCGCCGCTCGGACCCGTTCTCGAGGATTCGGGGGTATCTCCCGGGTGAGCGCCTGGTATTGACTCGCATGCTGGCGCAATACCCGTTGCCCGAACCCTGACTCGCTGGGAGTACGGAAGAAGCAATTTGCGCCCACGTACTGCGAGGCCACCGGGCTTGCCCCGGCCAACTGGCGGTAGGTGGCCGTCCGCGCAACCGAGCCGCTATGGCAGCTGTCGGAGATGAGCAGGACGCGCACTCCGCCGGAGAAGGCCGACAGCGCGGCATACAGTTCGTCGTCCAGCAGCATGCGGTCGAACAAAACCCAGGTCTCGTCGAGCGCGTCGGATTCGTCTCCGCTCTCGTCCGGTACCTGGGCGCCATGTCCCGCGTAGGTCAGCAGGAACGTGTCGCCGGGGCGCAGCGTGCGCGCCGCGTCGTTGATTGCCGCGATGACAGCGGGCGCGGTGGCCTCGGCGTCGAGGCAGATCCGCGAGCGGAAGCCGGTGGCTTGCGCGATGGCCCCCATGTCTCGCGCGTCGTTGTGGCAGCCACTCAGTGGGAGCGGGCTGCCGTAGTGTGCGGAGTCGACCGCGTTCAATCCCAGATGGAGCGAGATGCCGACGGGCATGACGAGTCCTCCCGCGACAACTTCGACAACACCCTTTCCTGGAGCGTGGCCCGGACCTCATCCCGCAGTGTTCATTGATTTTTATCATCATGTGATTCTCTGACATATTCCCCTCGAGCATCGATTCACAGTGGCCCGCCTCAACCTCTGTGTCATTCCTAGACATAGAGTGCCGACTTGGAGGACGTGATTCGCGAAATCTTAACAAGGCGTGTCATCAGAGCCGATGTCTCGAATGATCGACGCTCCCGGCCGCGCATTGTGTGCCAGCCGCTGGGGGAAATAATCAGACAATGCCGGCTGGAGTCCGAGCTGATTCAGTCTCGGGCCTCGAACTGCTGGCCCACCTTGGGGCGGCGAACGTGGCAGCGAGCGCCAGGATGGACAAGCCTGCATGGACGCCGACGGACGGCTCGCAGGCTCCTGACGGATGCCCATCAACCAGCCGGTTTGCTCGCCCATCAGCAGACGTGCGCGTCAACAGGACACGTCCCTACGCCGCGAGTAGTCTCCTCGCGAGAGGGGCGCACCGCCTTGTTTCTCCGCGAGGAACGTCATGCAAGCGACAGGACGCGCTCCGGCTGGGCGCGGCAAAGTTCGTGGTGTCAGCGAGCCCGGAGGAGCTGGTGGCGCAGGCGAACCGGCTGGACTTCATCCTCGACACCGTCTCCGCGGCCCACGACGTCAGCCCGTACCTCCGGTGCCTGCGCCGGGACGGTCACCTGGTGCTGGTGGGCTTCCCGGCGAAGCCGCTGGAGGTGCGCGCCCTGTCACGCTTCGTCATCGACCTGAAGAGCCTGGAGGGATTCGCGGGCAGCGCCAGGCCACCCCTTGGATGAGCTCCCCACATCCCCCACACGTACGGGGCATGAGCATGCTCGAACCGAGCGAGCGGGCTCGGGAGCGCCGAAACTATACCGGGGCTCCCACAGCCTCGCTGTAGTAGGTTGGCGCGAATGGTACGAACTCCCGTGCTGGTGTTGATTGGGTTCTTCATCTTCGCCTCCGCCGACGCCTCCGCCGCGGCGCCAGATGCTGGCACCGCGAGGTCCGTCGAGGAGGCCTCGAAGCGAGTGGAGCGCACTCGCGCTGCCCTCGCGACGGCCGTTCAGCGCATCGAGAAGGAGCCGCCGAGCAACGCGGACCTCGACGCTGCCCTCGCGGCGGTGGAAGCGCTGAAAGATGCGCTCAATGCGGGAGCGAGCTTCGAGACGGAGGATCTCGAGTACGCCAAGACTGTCCTGGCGGCACGGAAGCAGCTCCGGACGCACCGCGAGTACGTCGAAGAGCGCCGGGCCAAGGTCCACATCCACGAGTTCCGCCGGCGCATCGACGGCGCGCTCGCGACCCTGAACGGGCGCATGGCGAAGCTCGCGGAGAAGGAGCCCGGCCCCAAGGCGATGGACGATGCCCGGGCCGCGGTGGAGGCGCTCAGGAAGCTGACGGAGGAAGGCCGGCCCCTGACGAACCAGGATCCGAAGTTCGCCACGTACGTCACCGAGGTCGACGCGGCCATCGCCCGTCACGAGAAGACCCTCGACGAACGGTGGCTGCAGCTGTCGGCACAGAAGCAGCGAGGGCTCCTGGACGAGAGCCGCAAGGCACTGTCCACCGCGCTCGCCGAGCTGGGCAAGGCCTGGTCGGACGAGAAGTTCTCAGCCGCCGACAAGGCGGCGGCGGCGCTGCAGAAGCAGCTCGAGGAGGGCAAGCCGCTCGAGGAGCGCGACAAGGCGTATCGCGCGGAGGCGGAGAAGGCACGAGCCGAGGTCACACAGGCCAGGCGCCGGATGGAGGAGCTCGTGGCGCAGGCGGGGGTCTCGAGGGTCAAGGCGGAGGTGGGGCCTGCTCATGAGGAGCTCTCCGTGGCCGCCAAGGCGCTCCGCGCGAGGAGGCCAACGTCCGAGCAGCTCGCCGAGGCCAAGACCGCGGCGTTCGTCGTCCGGAAGCTGGTGGAGAAGTACGAGCCGCAGGCTGCGCGGAGCCAGGCGATCGGCCAGTACCTCGCCGAGGTGAAGAACACGCTCGTCGAGGTGGAGGTGGCACTCCAGGTCCGCGGCCTCGATGCGGCTCGCGCCGACGTCATGCAGGCCTTGCGCAATATCGAGAAGCGGGCTGCGACCGCCGAGCAGTTCGAGGAGGCGAAGACGGCGCTGGTCGTCCTGGAGAAGACGCTCGAGACGGTTCACGCGAAGAACCCCGCCATCAGCGGAGCCGCCGCCGAGGCGCGTCAGCTGCTCAGGGACGGGCGGGCGACGATGGAGCGGCGCCGGTACGAGGTCGATCTGCAGCAGCAGCGCGTGAAGGTCGACGAGGCGCGGAAGAACGCGGCGGCCCTGGTCACCCAGCTCCAGAAGGAGAAGCCCTCGGAGGCGCAGCTCCTGGAGGCGGAGAACGCGGTCAAGCAGATCGGCGTGGTGCTGGAGGCTGGCGCCCACTTCGTCAAGAAGGATCGCGACTACGCGATATACGCCAAGGAGACGAAGGAGCGCATGGCGGAGCTGAGCGAGCGCATCACCCGGCGGAAGATCGTGCTGTCCGCGGCGGACGCCCGCGCTCAGCTCGCCGAGCGGCTGGCCACGACGAAGGAGAAGCTCGAAGCCGCGAAGCCCGTCTCGTCGACCGATGGCGACGTCGAGACTGCCTCGAAGAGCGTGGACGAGGTCATGCAGATGCTCGAGGCGCGCGCGGAGTTGGAGCGGCAGGACGCGGGCTACGCAGCGTACGCGGAGCGGGCGCGCGCCGAGTGGCTGAAGCTTGTGGAGGCGCTCGAGCTCGCGCGGCAAGCGCGAGCGTTGCGCCGGATGACCGGTGAGGCCCTGGCCGCCGCCAGCGTGGCGTCGGAGGCGGCCGCGTCGTCCGCGGACCTGCGCAAGAGGAAGGAGCTGTACGCGAGCGCGATGGAGAAGCTCAAGGCCTGCCAGGACGACGGCGCCAGGATGGTGAAGGAGAACGCCAGCCTCGCCACGGTCGACGTGCTGGTTGGCGGTGTCCCCATCCGGCCCCAGGAGGTGATGGCTCAGTGCGCCCAGCAGGCAACGGCGCTGCAAGAGCCACAGAAGAGGGCCGACGTGCAGCTTCGGTTCCACGAAGGCCCGAAGAAGGCCTACGACTCGGCGAAGTCGCTCCTCTCCAAGGGGCGCAAGAACGAGGCGCTCGCGCAGCTCAACGAGTGCATCGCGGAGGGGCGCATCCTGGAGAACCGGTATCCCGACTTCAAGGAGCAGAAGTTCGACGTCGGCGGCACCCGCCTGAGCGTCCTCGAGCTGATCCAGGTCTGCGTGAAGGAGCGCAAACCGCTGCAGCCGGCCCCTTGACGAGCCGGAGGCGTTGCGCGCAAGGGGGGCACCAGGCAGCCCACTCACTGGTGCCGGACGGCGTCTTCGTGCCGTGGGAGGACGGCGTGCGCTTCGAGCCAGCTGGCGCTGGTCCCCCTTGCTTCGTCGCATCCTGATTCCCCGGCTCGAGGCGAAGCGGTTGGCACCATGGGGACGGCCCTTCCCCGAGGGAGGCTCCTACGTCCGGGTGGAGCTCCTGTGGTAGGGTGGGCGCCGATGAACACTGCGGTCGAGGGCTTCTTGCCGTGGGCGTGCGTCGGGGAGGCGGACCGCTCTCTCCAGGGCGAGGTCTGAGCCATGCGCGCGCTGGCGCCGGCCCAGGCCGCCCCCGCCGCAACGCAGGACACGCGCTCGGCCATGCCAGCCAACGCGTCGGCCCGCGGCCCCGCGCCCGAGCTGCCCGCCCCGGGTGCCAGCCTCTCCTGGGACTTCGGCCGCATCCCCGTCCACGCGCCCCCGCCGGGCACGCCGCCTCCTGACCCGCGCCGCGGCGCCGCACCGGAAACCCGCGCCATCACCCCCACGCCCGCCTGGGATTTCCGGCGCATCCCCGTCCACGCACCTCCTCCGCCGCTGCCGCGCGCGGTCGCCCCGCCCGGCCACCCCGCCGAGGCGCGCGCCGACGCCGAGGCCGGGTGGATGCGCGACCGCCAGCGCGGACCGGGCGCACCGCTCCCCGAGCGCAGCGCCCTTGCCGCCGCGGCGGTCGCGCCCGCTCGCCCGGGCACCCTCATTCACGAGGGGGCCGTGGTCGACCAGATTGGCGCGGCGCTCGGCGCGCGCGGGTTCAGCTTCGGCGGGCACGTGTTCCTCACCGGCGAGGCGCGCGCGAGCGCCGACCTGCCGCGCATCCTGGGCCACGAGCTCGCGCACGCGCGTCATGACGACCCGGGGCTCCTCCACGCCGACGGGCAGGTCCCGACGATTGATGAGTTCATCGCGCACCCGCCGCCCTCGCGCATGTTCGCGAACATCGGGGAGCTGGTGTTCTACCCGGTGGACTCGGCGGAGTTCGTCTACCCGGCCGACCCCCGCGTCCTCTACGCCATCGCCGCGTTCCGCCTGACGGGCGAGCGCTATGACCCCGACATGGTGCGCGCCCTCCAGGCCGCGGCCAGCGCGGCGGGCGGCACCGTGACCGGGCTCCCCCCGCAGCGCTCCGAGCGGGCCCGGGTGGATACGCGGATGGCCTCGGTCTACATCGCCACGCTGCGCACGTGGCTGCGCGAGCATGGCCGGGACGAGGCGCTCGACATCTCGGCGGAGCAGGAGCGCCTCATCGTGGCGGGGCGGGCGTTTCCCCCGCCGGAGCCCATCCAGCAGGCCGCGGCCCGCGCAATCGTGCGCCGCCGCCTGGACATCCCGTTCGACCTGCTCCAGGGCAGCCTGGTCGGCATCGTCCCCCAGTACGGGCGCGAGCTCTGGCCGTACGTCGACGCGGTGGTCGCGTGGGAGGGGCACCAGGACACGGCGCACGCGAATACCGCGGCCGAGCGCCTCGTGGACCTGCTCGCCGCGTTCGCGCCCATCACCCGCCTGCTGGACCAGGTGCGCCAGGACGCCGCCCTCCAGGGGCACGCCGCCTACGAGCTGCTCTTCCCGCCGAACGACGATGACACGCGTCGCGTGGATGCCCGCCGGGTCGTCGCCTTCCATACGTACGTGCCCACGCAGCCGCGCGGATTGCTCGACCGGGCGCGGGCGGGCTCCGAAGGGCGGAGCGAGCTACTCGACGGGTTCCTCTCCTACCTGGGCCGCGTGCCGGCCGGGCAGCGGGGGAACACCGTGGTCACGGAAACGCCGAGCCGGGTGAATGCGCCCCCGCTGCCGAGCCGGATGACCGTCTACCCGGCGCTGGAGCCGCCCCACTTCGACGCGGCGCTCAACGCCGTGCACCACTTCACGATGGCCATCCAGTGGCCCGACGTCTACGAGGCGCTCGGGAACGCGTTCGGGGGGTGGACCTACGAGTGGGACCTCATCAAGGTGCGCGAGAGCGACATCGCCAACCTGCCGGAGGCCGCCGAGGCGGAGGGGCGCGCGCCCAGCTTCTGGGACCCTCTCGCGACCGAGCTCGCGCGCGACGTCCGCTACGCGGGTGAGGACATGGCGCGGGTGCGGCGGGACCTGGGCGCGCTCGAGCTGCGGCTGGGCCCCCCGGGCATGGGGGCGGAGACCCTCGTGGCCGCGAGCGCGATGGTCAGCACGATTGGCACGGTGGTCCGGAACGTCATCAGCGAAGTCACGATGCCTCGGAACGAGGAGCGGTTCGCGCTGACCGAGGGAGGGCTCCACATCGTGCGCTGCCGCGCGTCCCCGCGGTTCGACGAGGACCGCGAGGAGTCGAGCTTCCGCCGCGCCACGAGCGTCGCCTGGCTTCCGTTCTGGGCCCGCACCGCGCAGTCGATGGCGGAGCTCCGCACCGCCGCCGAGACGCGCAGCCTCACCGAGGGCGAGGCCCGCCTCGCGGAGCTGGAGAGCCTCCTCTCGAATCCCGACGAGTCGCTCCCGAACCGCGCGGAGCTCATCACGGAGCGGGACGCGCTCCGGCGCAGCCTCCACGGCAGCATCGAGGCCATCCTCCAGGCGCGGCTGCGCGACCTCCGGGCGCAGAAGGCGCGCATCGACGCCCGCACCCCCGCCCCCGGCGAGGAGGGGCTCACCTCCGAAGGGGTCGCCCAGCAGCTCACCTCGGTGGAGCGCATGCTCGCGATGCGGAGCGCCCGCACGACGGTGACCTCGAACCGCCCGGTCCGCCTCGTCGGCACGCTGGTGACGGACGTGGGCGACCCCATCCACCTGCTGCTCGAGGCCGCGCGCCTCGACGACAGGCGAGACCCCCGGCGCGCGCACTGGACGGTCTCCGACCTGACCACCGAACGGAGCGGCTTCGAGGACGCGTGGTCCGACGGCTCCCACGTTCGCGACAACCCCAACCACGACGCCATCCTCAACGCCATCCTCGAGATTCTCGAAGGCCAGAGCGGCTACGGGGTCGGCTACCTCTCCGTGTTCCTTCCCTCGGACACGTCGGGCGCCGTCGCCACGCCGTCGTCGGGAGGGGTGGCGCGTACGGTCCGCGTCGCGCGCAGCCTGGCCACGATTGCCGTCAACGCGGTCGAGAACGTGACGCAGCTCATCACGATTGCCGCCATCGTCGCCGCGCCGTTCACCGGCGGGGCCTCGCTGGTCCTGCTCGTGCCGGTCGGCATCGTCGGCGCGATGCCGTCGGCCTACCGCCTCTACCACCGCCACGAGATGGGCACCCTCCGGGTGGACGCGCAGACGGCGATGGAAATCGTCGACATCGTGGGCGCCGTGGTGGGGCTCTCCGAGCTTGGCGCGGGCATGCGGGTGGCCTCGCAGGCGGGGCGCGGCGTCACCCGCTCGGCGCTGCGCTGGGCGCGGGTGCAGGGCGCCCTGTGGATTGTCGGGCTCGGCTCCGACGGCCTCGGCATGGTGATGATGGGCACGGGCCTCCTCGACCAGCTCGCGGCGCTCGAGGGGCTCCCCGCCGGCATGCGCGCCGCGCGCGCGGCGGAGATTCTGGGCAATGCGCTCCTCCAGGTGGGAATCCAGGCGGGCGGGGCGCTGGCGTCGCGGCGGCACGCGGAATCGCTGCAGGGCACGCTCGGGGAGGGGGCCGCGGGCGCGCGGCCGCGTATCGAGGACCGGCCGCGCGGCGTCACCACTGGCATCGATGCCGACATCCCGAGGCCGCTGCAGGCCTACGTGAGGGAGAGCGCGGACCTGCCGACCGGCGAGGTGCGGGTCGTGTACGAAAGCCGGGACGGCCTCGTCGACGCAGGCTCGGTGCATGTCCTCGTCGGCCCTGGCGCCGCGCACAACATCGCGGCCCACCTCCCCCTCGTGAACGCGCTGCGCGGCTACTCCGGGGTGGCCGGGCGCATCCGCCGGGTGATCAACCGCCTGCGGCGCTGGCTGACCGGCCGCTCCGCGCCCGAGCCCGGCTCCCAGCTGTTCGAGGCCCGGCTGGAGCTCGAGAAGCTCGACCGGCTCGTCAGCCAGCGGCTCGAGGCCCTCGCGCGCACCCGTGACCCCGGCGCGGTGGAGGACCTCGTCGCCGACCTCGGCCACCTCGACGCCCAGGTTGCCCGCCACGAGGCGACGATACGCGAGGGCATTGACGCCGAAGGCCGCGGCTACGTGGCGGTCGAGGGCGGGGCCGTGCGCGACGCGAACCGCACCGCGGCGCTCGCGGCCGGCTACCCCGAGCCTCCCGCCGGCCACTTCTACCGGCGCCGTACCAGCGGGGAGGGCTTCGACCTCGTCGCCGACCCGCTCTACACGCGCGGCTCGGACTGGGTGCAGTACACCGTCGTCCGCGAGGGCGGCCACCCGGTGCTCGTGCGCGCGGGGAGCGCTTCGGACATCAACAGCGCGCTCGCCCAGCGCGCCGGCTACGACCCGCCGCCGCCGGGCCACCAGTACCTCCGCGAGGGCACCGGCTGGCAGCTTCAGCTCATCCCGGGCGCGACCGAGCAGTCGATGCGCGTCGTGCACGGCCCTGACGGCCGGCCCCTGCGCCGCGACGGGCGGATGGTTGTGGAGCCGCGCCCGCGGCGGGGCACGTTCGAGACCCGCCAGGCCTCCGCGGGCATCACGCACCCCACGGGCGACTACGCCCCCCTGGAGACCGCGCTCACCGGGCGCGGCGTGCGGGACGACGCGACGTCCCGCGGCATCCTCCGGCAGTGGACGCCCGCGCTCGAGGTCCTGGACGGAATCGCGGAGGCGAACCCCGGCCAGAACCTGCGGACCGGCGCCGAGACGGCCGCGCGCGCCACCGCGCACCTCTCCCAGGGGTACGGCGAGGCCGCCTACGGCCAGTTCCGCCGCACCCTCCGGAGCGACGAGCTGGACGTCATCACGGGTAACGGCACCGCGACGCCCGCCGTGCAGCGCGACCGGCTGGACCTGGTGCTCGCGCAGCAGCCGGACAACGCCTCGGCCGGCGCCCTCTTCACCGGCTGGGTCAACCGGCGCCTCCGGGGAGGCGAGGGCACGCTCTCGATGACCTCGCTACGCGACCGTGAGCTTGCCCTCGGTCACTGGAACGGGGCGGACCGGTTCGCCGACACGGCCGTGCGCCTCTCCGAGACGCAAGGCGGGCAGACTGTCACCCGCGAGTTCCTCGGCGAGAACAAGCTCGGCGGCTCCTATGACCCCGCGCAGTCGCTCGGGTACCACCAGAACCTCACCGCGAACGGCGGCGAAGTCGTCGCGGTGAACGGGGCCCGCTACGCGGGCGTCGTCTACATCTGCGAGAGCCAGCGGAACGCCTCGCGCATCGTCGCGAACCTCGACGCCGAGGGCCGCCACCCGAACATCCGCGTCGTGTACGTCGACGCCGACGGGAACCTCCAGCCCGTGCCGCGTGCCGCCGCGGCCGCCCGGCCCGCCGCGGCCCCGCCCGCCACCCCCAGCACGGGCGGCACCGAGGAACATTGATGCCCCGCTACCCGGAGAGCCTCACCATCGAAGCGCAGCTCATCGCCTCCAGCCTCGAGGAGGTGGCCGCGCGGGCGCGGCAGACGTGGGAGGCGGCCGGCCTCCCGCCGCTCGTCGCCTGGGGGATGGACGCGCGCGCGCGCCCGCCTACGCCCACGCCGCCACCCGACGCCTTCGGGCAGGGCGGGCTCGCCTTCGAACTCCCGGACGGCTGGGCTGGGGTCATCACCCCGGTGGGCCCGAGCGGCACGCGCTTCAACCTCCGACTTCCCGTGGACGTGAAGCGTGACGCCGTCCACCTCATCCCGGCCACCGTGGCGGCGGCGCGCCGCTGGATTGGCCTGCTGGGCGTCGGCACCGGCATCGCGTCGATGAGCGTCCTCCGGGGAGTCGGTGCCAACTGCCTCCCCATCGCGCCCCTCGCCGCTCCCGACGCCATCCTCGTCCTCGTCCGGCGTTCCCGCGTCGAGGAGGCCTATACCTCCGTGGAGGCCTTCCTCGCGGCCTGGGAGCACGTGGAAGAGCGCGACGGCTTCCTCCTCGTGTCACGCGGCGAGGCAGCGCTCGACACCGAGCGCTGGCTGGAGGCCGCCGGGCCCTCCCAGTGGGCGCTCGCGCGCGCCGCGCGCGCAGGGCGGACCACCTACCGCCCCGCGACCCCGCTACCAGAAGAAGAGCCTCTCTACTTCGCCGGCACGGAGACACTCCGCCCCGCCGGCTATGAGCCCGACACCGGCGTCCTCACGTTCGCCGCCTGGACCCCTCCGGGCACCCACCCCCACGGCTGGGAGGTCTACAACCTGCTCTCCTTCCTGCGCGAGGGCGTGGTGCCCGACGGCCGCCCCCTCCGCGAGGTCCGCGTCATCTTCCCCGACGAGGCCGCGGCCCGCAGGGAAGCGCGCCCGCTGTCCGACATCGGGGCCCGCGTGTACTTCACGGGCCCGGACGGAGAGTTTCACGCGCTGGAAGAGGGCTGACCGGGGCGTGGCTCCTCCTGCGCGTCCCGCGCTGCCTTCCCCCTCGGGGCACGAGGCAATTCCCCTCCCTGGTGCCGGCCCGGGGGCTGGAGGCAGGCTTGAGGGTATTCAGCCGGGAGCTGCGAAGTGGCGGTGGCACCCGCGTAGGGGACGCGCCATGACGGCCTTGTCAGGAACGGACGGGGCCGGGCTCTCGTCTTCAGAGGGAGCGGGGCTCTGCACCGGTTTTGCACTGGCAGCGAGGCTCACGGGTGGAGGAGGTTCCCATGCGATGGATGCGCACGTTGACACTGGGTGTGCTGGCGATGCTGGGCGGCTGTACCGAGAGCAAGGTGGAGGAGGAGCTGGACATCGTCCTGAGTGGGCGGCTCGTTGACGAGGCTGGCGCGCCGCTCCCGGAAGCGTTGCTGAAGCTCTACCGCAGCGAGAACTCCTCGTGCGCGTTCGCGGCCTTCACGTCGAGCTGGAGGTCGGTGAAGACCCGAGCCGATGGCACCTTCGAGCTCGACCTGCTGGGGGCGGACACCCGCAACGGGAGCATCGCGCGCTGCTTCGTCGCCCGCTCGCCCGCGCAGTCCCAGGGAAGGCGCGTCTCGGCCTACTTCCTCATCCAGCAGTCGGAGGTGGCGCTGCCCGCCTTCCAGGAGTGGACCGGCACGCTGACGGCCACCGCGGAGGCGCAGGGGGTGAGCGTGGGCTTCCGGCCCCTGTCCGCCACCCACGGTGCCGGGGATGATGAGCACGTGTTGTCCATCCGCGCGTCGGGCGGATGGGATGCCTGGCAGGTGCTCAAGGCCTCCTCGCCGGTCCACCTGAGCGACTACGTCCTCGAGGACGCGGAGGGGCTCAAGGCCTCCGTCAACGTCGAGCGCGTGGCGAAGGCGGGGGGCGTGACGGTCGGCCTCGAGTACTCCAGCGATGATGTGGCCCTGCCTCGCCGCGCCCTCGTCCCGGTGAGCCGTGGCGCGGCGTGCACCTACCTGAACGCCGAGCCGCCCTGCCGCATCACCAGCGGCGACCTCGACGGGCTCGTGCTCTTCCAGTCTGGAGTCCGGGAGGTCGCCGTGCAGCTCTCGCGGTCCGTGGTGCCGCGCAAGGCCGTGCTGCGCAACTTCCAGGTGTCGGGCACCATGAACGAGCTGGTGCTGGAGGGCAGCGCCGACGGCACCCAGTGGATGCCCCTGGCCAACCTGCTCGGTGGCGCCGGCGTGCAGCCCTTCATGGAAGTGGACCTCACGGGCACGACACCGGTGTCGCAGGTCCGTGTGCGGGCAACCCCGCGGGATACGACGGGAGACTTGCGCTCGCTGGGGCAGTTCTCCCTCTTCGAGTAGCGGCCCGCCCGCGGGGGGAGCCGGGTCCGCGACGGCGGCACCGGGCTCCAGCCCCCGCCCTGGAGCGCACGTCATCCGGGCGGGGGGCAGCGGGCAACAGGCTTCGCCTTTCAGCAGTGGCACCGCTTCGCCCACCGCGAGGCGTTCGGCAACGTCATGGAGGGGCCCCTCACGGTGCGGGGGAGAGGGCCTCGAGCAGGGCCTGGGCGGTGAGCTGGGGAACGGCGATCATGGCATCGTGGCCGGAGTCGATGTCGAGGAAGCGGAAGCCGCGCTGGCGAGCCTTGTCGAAGAAGGGGGCGAGCGGGTCGGTGCCGAAGGCCTGCAAGAGGCCCTCGCGCTGGGAGCAGCGGATGTAGGTGCCCGGGAGGGTGGAGGGGCCGCGGTGGAGGGGGAGGGGCTCGTTGAGGGTGTGCAGGGGGTGGGGGACGCGGCGGGGCTGGGCCCATTCCACATCCTCGGGGCGGGTGACGCCCATGACGTGCAGGGGGAGGGGGGGAAGGAGCCACGCCTCCCCCTGGGCCTGGGCGAGGGACTGGAGGACATCGGCGGTGCCCTCGGAGAAGGCACCGCTGGCGGCCTGTCCAGGGTCCGGCAGGTGGGCATCCAGGTAGACGAGGTGCCGCAGGCGGCCGGGGAGGCGGTCAGCCACGCCGGTGATGACCATGCCGCCGTAGCTGTGGCCGACGAGCACGACGTCACGCAAGTCCTCATGCTCGAGCACCTGGACGATGTCCTGGACATGGGTGGCGAGGCTCACCTCACGGGAGAGGAGATGGTGGCGCTCGCCGCTGCCGGTGAGGGTGGGGGTGAAGACTTCATGGCCGGCCTGGCGCAGCAATGCCCGGACATGCTTCCAGCACCAACCGCCGTAGAAGGCTCCGTGGACGAGGACGAAGGTGGCCATGCTCGGGCTCCAGGTGTGAGGGGAGTGCGTGGGGGAGTATGCCTTGGAACGAGCCGGCGGCAGGGCGTTCGTGGGTGAGAGGGGGCCTCACTTGCAGACACCGCGGTGCGTGATGAGCGTGAAGGCGCGCCGCCGCGCTGGCACGCCTGGAAATCCGCGAGACATTCTCACGTAGCACCCCGCCCTCAACCTGGGCCTGCCCCCTGGGAGCCGCACTTGCGCGGCCCCAGCACCTCCACTCCGGGGCACCCAGGGAGAAGCCAGATGAGACGCAGTCCCTTCCGTACCGGCCTCGCGGCGCTCGCGCTGCTGGCCTTGCCGGCGATGGCGCAGGGCGACAGCCACTCCGAGGGCAGTGGCGCGTGGGGAGCACCGGCCCCGCCCACCAGCAACGTGCTCCGCAGCTCGCGGACCGTCACGCGGACGCCCAGCCGTTCGTGCGCACGCTGGAGGGCAGCCTGGAGCGGCGCGGGCTGGCCGAGCAGCGGCGTCAGCTCCAGCGCGAGGTACGAGCCCAGGCGCAGCACCTCCCGCCGCTCCGGCGTCTGGAGCACGTGCTGCCGCGCCAGGGTGAGCGCGCCGGTGATGAGGGTGAACTGCAGTACGCCCATGAGGTAGAGGCGCGGAAGCATCCGCGGCCCGCTCACGGCTCGCTTCCCGCCACCAGCATGTAGCCCGCGCCGCGCACCGTCTTGAGGAGCCGGGGCCTGCGCGGGTCCTGCTCCAGCTTCTGGCGGATGCGGAAGATGTGGACGTCCACCGCGCGGTCGAACACCTCCTCCGCGCTGCCCCGGGCGAGCTCCAGCAACCGCTCGCGCGTGAGCACCTGTCCGGTCCGCTCGGCCAGCACGCGCAGCAGGGCGAACTCGTGAGGGGTGATGCCCAGGGGCCGTCCGTCGAGAGTGGCCTGGAAGCTGCGCGTGTCGAGCGCCAGCCCGCCCACCCGCAGCGTCCCCAGCTCCGGCCCCGCCCTGCCGCGAGCCCTGCGGACCTGCGCGTGGATTCGCGCGAGCAGCCCCCGCGAGGAGAAGGGCTTGGAGAGGTAGTCGTCCGCGCCCAGCTCCAGGCCGAGGACGCGGTCCGCCTCCTCGTCCCGGGCCGTCACCATGATGATGGGCACGTGTGAGCGCCGCCTCAACTCCTGACACACCGCCAGGCCATTCCGGCCCGGGAGCATGACGTCCAGCAGGACGGCGTCGAAGGGGCGCTGCACCGCCTCGAGCAGCGCCTGCGTCCCCGAGCGCACCACCCGCAGGGCGATGCCACGGCGCTCCAGGTAGCGCGCCGTCAGCCGGGCCAGCTTCTCGTCATCCTCGGCGAGCAGCACCTGGAGGGGACTGTCTCCCACGTTGTCCATGAGAGCCGGCAACACGCGGCGCGTGAAAAGGTTTCGCGAGGCGCCGGTGCGCACAGGGCCACCCCTCCAGCCCTCACCCCCAACTGGCCTCCTCTTCGCCCTATGCGCAAGCGGAGCTTCACGTGACGGGGGACACGGATGAGGCACTGGCCGAGTCGCTCGTCGCCGGAATGCCCTGCACCGGGCTCACGCGGAAGATGTGACGAGCCGGCGCTACGTCGTCGCGACCAGCAGCTCCTCCGAGTTGGTGGGCGGACGAAGACCATCGGCGCGACCTGCGAAGTAGCGCTCGGCGAGAGCAGCCGCCGACACGTGCTTCACGTCTCGGAAGCCGGTTTCGCGAGCCAGCGCGAGCATCTCCTCCGGCGTGAAGAAGCTGATGAACGGCGTGCCGTTCGCTCGCGCGCCCCGCGCCGCTGCCTCGATCCCGGGGCGCACGTCCGGGTCCGCGAGCTCGATCGGCAGCATGAACGACATGACGAGCGTGGAGCCTGGTGCGAGTGCCGCGATCTGGCGCAGCGTGGCCGCGATGGCGTCCTTCGTGAGGTACATACTGACGCCCGTGGAGGCAACGAGCGTCGGCTGCTTCGCGTCGAAGCCCGCCGCTGCCAGCCGCTCCAACCACGCATCGCCGCGCTCGAAATCGACCGGCACGAGCCGAAGGAACGGCGGGACACCGAAACCAAGGTCGACGAGACGCTGGTGCTTCCACTCCTGGGGACCCGGCTGGTCGACCTCGAACACACGGAGGCGGGAGGCGAGCTCCGGCCGGCGCTGAGCGAAGGTGTCGAGGCCCGCTCCGAGGATGACGTACTGCACGACACCGCGAGCGGCTTGCTCCTCGAGGAGAGCTTCAACGAAGCGCGCGCGAGCCACGATGGAGGCGCGGAAGGGCCGCGTGAACGGGCTCATGTCCGGTCGCTTCTGCCAATCGGCGTCCGGCGCCGCGAGGGCGAGGCCGATCTTGTCCTCGAACACGTGCGGCGCGGGATCGGTCAGCACGTGGAGCGCGCGCCACAGCGCGACGCGGACAGCGGTGTTGTCGGGAGCGAGGGGCGACGCGTCAGCCATGATGATGCTCCTTCTTGGCTCCTTCGGGCAACGGCGCCTGCACGCTGAAGTGGCGGCCATCGGGATCGGCCAGCAGCAACTCGAGAACGTCCCAATGTTGCGGTTCGAAGGGGCGCACGACGGTGCCCGAACTCGGAGGTGAGAACTGCGCGGCGTCGCGTACCGTGAGCACCGGCTGAAGCTGGAGCGGCGAGCCCTCGGGGCGCTCGGCGATGAAGAGGTACGGTCCGCCGCTTGGATGTCGAAGCTGGCCGGAGTGGTGATCCGTCTCGAACTCGAGCTCGTACCCGAGTGCCTTCCAGAACGCGACCGTCTTGCCCCAGTTGTGCGTTTCGATGAGGAGTCCTGCGACTCCGTTCGTCGTCATGGCTTTCTCCGTTTTTGTGACTGCTTGTCGAGGTAATCGCGCAGGGCGGTGGCCACGATCGCCGACAGCGACTGCTCGGTCTCCACGGCGTGGTGCTTCACCTCGCGAATGAGGGCGGCCGGCAAGTACACGTTGAACTGCTTGACGTCGTCGGCCATCGACACCTCGCATCTAGGATGCTAGCAAGCTAACAAGCTAGCATCAGCCGCGCAACAGCCGCTCGCACACCGTCGGTCGCCAACGCGCGCAAGTTCGAGGAGGTCGAGCTCTCCCTCAAGAGGGGAGGAACTGGGGCCGCAAGGAGTGTCTCAAGTCCCGCAGACTGATCGGCGTCCTTGTCATTTCGCCGCAGCGTCCCCTCGTCCAGCCGGGAGTCCGAGAGGTCGCCGTGCAGCTTGCGCGGACCGTGGTGCCGCGCAAGGCCGTGCTGCGCAACTTCGAGGTGTCGGGCACCATGAACGAGCTGGTGCTGGAGGGCAGCGCCGACGGCACGCAGTGGATGCCCCTGGCCAACCTGCTCGGCGGCGCCGGCGTGCAGCCCTTCATGGAAGTGGGCCTCACGGGCACGACACCGGTGTCGCAGATCCGCGACGGCGGCACCGGGCTCCAGCCCCCGCGCTGGAGCGCACGTCATCCGGGCGGGGGGCAGCGGGCAACAGGTCGGCTTCGCCGCGGAGGTAGATGGCCTGGGGCTCAGGCGCCTGGTGATGGCGGCGTACACGTGCCCATTGACGGTGCACGAGGCGTAGCGCGCTACAGCAGCGGCTGCGCTGGACGGGAGTGGACGTCCGGGCTCCTCCCAGAAAGCAGCCTCGGTGCGCCTTGCTGGAGGGCTTCTCCCTTGGGTCCATGCAAAGACCCGACGTCTGGCTTTACGTAGAAGGATGTGCCTTGTTGCTGCCTCGGCCGATCGCGACCAGCCAAGGCAGGCAATCCATTGCAGCCGCAGGAATCACAGATTCTGTTCCAGGAACTCCTGGATCATTCCTTCACCAATATAGACGTTCCCGCGAAGGCTTGTGAGAATCGCGAGTGTGCCATCCAGGAGCTTGATGTTGCCTTCAACGAACGGCACATCGTCTCGCTCGCTGTTGGCGATGGTGACTTTCTTGATCTTGGCCTTGAAGGCGTCCTTGCCGAAGTCATCTGCGCATACCTTCTTCAGGGCGTTCTCCAGATGCGAGAAGAAGTACTCTTTGACGTACTTGCATTCGTCGCGCAGAACCCAGTCAGGGTCCGTGGTGTTTTCGACTGAAGTCCAATCGACCTCAACCTCAACCTCGGTGTTGGTGATGCCTCGGACAAGGCCCTGAAAACCACTGACATAGGGGGTGGTCTTGAAGTTGTTCAGGGTACGTCGTTGAGCGAGGTTCAATGGCATTGGTGGATCCTGTCGAGTAATTGCGAGAAGTGAATTGTAGCGTTTGATTTGGGTGTTAGCGAGGATTGAATACACCTTCACACAGATGGAGTAAAGTGCGCACCGTTCGAGCTTGGGGAGTCCCCACATGCGGATGGCGCTGCGGCAGTAGCGAGGTCCGGGTGTCATGACCCGTATCGTGGAGAACCGCTCCCTTCGCGACGTTCGGCCCTCGGATGTGGGGATTACCCTCGTGGAGAGAGCGCGCGCGGCCGGGCCGGTGGGGAACGGCGTCGCGCGGTTGCTCGGGTGAGCGCGCTCGGAGCCCGCCCCGTCGCGGCGCCCTGCTCACGCAGACGTGCGAGCAACTCCGTGACGACGGGCCGCACGGGCGCGCGGGCGCGGAGCACCGCGTAGATGGGGTTCGCCAGCTCCGGCTTGCCCCAGCCCACGCTGCGCAGGCCCTTCACGTGCCCGAGGCAGAAGTCGGGCACGACGGCGACGCCCTCGCCGCGGGCCACCAGCGCCAGCACCTCCTCCAACTCCTCGAAGTGGGCCACGGAGTGCCAGCGCGGCTGGCGCCGGCCGAAGTGGTGACCGAGCCAGCGGCCGACGACGTAGTCCCCGTCGTCGTACGTCACCAACGGCACGTCCTGAAAGTCGGTCTGCTCACGCAGACGCCGCGCCCACGTGGGCCCGGCCGCGAGCACCAGCCGCTCCTCGTACACGGGCTCCAGCGACAAGCGTGGGTGCACCGTGGGCTGGTACGTGAAACCCACGTCCACCTGGCCTTCCAGCACGCGCTGGAAGACGCCCTCGGCGGGAGGGAAGCGCAGCGTGAGCTGGTTGCGCGGATGCGGGGACTCCAGCAGCAGGGGGAAGAGGACGTAGCGGCCGAAGCCCGCCACCGACACCACCTCCAGCGGCCGGTCCTCCTCCACGCCGGAGAGGACGGAGTGCACGTCGCGCGCGAAGCCGCCGAGGAATCGGAAGAGCCGGTCCGCGAGCGCCGTGGGAAGCAGCCGCGCCGAGCGCCGCTCGAAGAGGGGCGCCCCGATGGCTTCTTCGAGGCGCTGGAGCTGATAGCTCACCGTGGGCTGCGTGCGGTGCAGGCGTCTCGCGGCCGTGGTGATGCTGCCCGTCTCGTAGACCCTGATGAAGGTGCCCAGGAAGGGGAGGTCCGGGAAGTCCATGGAGGATTTCTATGGCTCGTGTCTGGAACTATCGATTGGCGTGTGAGGCCCGGGAAGGCGCAGCTTTCTCCCATGCCGAAGTCCCTGCCACTGCTGCTGCTCGCAACACTCTGCGCCTGCACCCATTCCCCAGTCATGCCCACTCCGACTCCCGCCCACCGACAGCACGCCACCCCGGAGGAGGCGGTGCAGGCGTACTTCCGCGCCTCGGATACCCGCTCCAGCCAGACGCTGCGCTCGGCCTTCCACCCCAGTGCCCTCATGCTCCAGGTGGAGCGCGACGGCGGCGCGCTGCGCAGGGTGACACAACTGGAGTGGTGGCAGCGGCTGGACTCCAGCGCGTCTCCGCCCCAGCCCGCCACCGAGCGCCACCTGAAGGTGTTGGACAGGGAGGGCCCGCTCGCGCTGGTGGAGGCGGTGTCCCGCTGGCCGGGCCACGCCTTCGATGACCTGATGCTGCTGGTGGAGACGCCCGGGGGCTGGCGCATCGTCGGCAAGGCCTTCGAGCGCATCGAGGTGGGTGAGCAACTCCCCTCGGTGCCGTCCGCGGAGGGGGACATCCGCGCGGTGCTGGCCAGGAAGATTGAGGCGCACGCCGCCTACAGCCCCGCGCTGCTGCACCAGACGCACACGCCGGACTGCCCGTACTACCGCGTCCACGTGAAGGGCATCCCCTTCGACTGGGTGACGCTCTCCGAGGCCGCGGCGGGCTACGCCGACCACCAGTCTCGCGGCGAGACGGACCGGGAGAGTCCGTGGCGCATCCTCGCCGTCGAGGTGCGGGGGAGCATCGCGGCGGCGAAGCTGGATGTGGTGTTCGAGGGCGTGCGCTACATCGACCACCTGCTGCTGGTGCGCGAGCGCGGCACGTGGCGCATCGCCGCCGCGGCCTGGGGAGACCCGAAGGCCGGGGGGCGCTGAGGCTCCTCTGCGAGAGAGTCCCGCTCGGAGTCGCTGGGACCCAAGCTGGCGCGCCGCGTCTGCGCCAATTGCGCGTGACTCAGCGCTTCCGCTTCGTCGCTGGCGCGTCGCTGGAGTCGTTCGCCTTGCGTTTCGGCTTCCTCGCCGCGGTCGCGACGCCGTCCGTCTCCATGCTGCTGGACATGACGTTGCCCTTGTCGTCCTTGGTGAAGACGCGGTCGTCCTTCAGCAGCCGGTCCGGCGCGTAGGTCTGGTGGGCGTCGTGGAGGCGCTCCGCGCGGGAGGTGGGCTTGCCGTGCTTGTCGAGCGGCGCGTCGAAGCCGGTGCTCACCTTGGTGTTCTGCGTCCGGTCCCCCACGCGCAGGTTGCCCGGCGCGTCGAAGGTGTCCTTCATCACGCCCTTGTACGCGTCGAAGCGCTTCGCCGGGGTGTCCCCGGTGACGCGCTGGCGGCTGTCCTTTCCCTGGAGCGCGGTGAGCGTTCCCTGCATCGCGTCGCGGCGCTTGTCCAGGACCTGCTTCTGGGTCAGCTCACCCTGGCGCTCATTGAGGGTGGCCCGCGAGTAGCCCTGTGTGCGGCCCACGCTGGCGGCCTGCTGCGCCAGTCCCTGCGCCACCTGCTTCTTCGCGGCCTGGGAGGCGGGGTCCTTCTTCAGCGCGGCGAGCCCGTCCTGGGTCCGCTTCGCGCCTTCCTGGAAGCGCAGCGTCTCGTGGTTGAGGACGTTCTGCCCGGTGCCCGCCGCGATGACGTGGTTGATGCTGGCGTTGGGCGCGTTCTGCCCGGTGCGCTTCGCCGTCAGCTCCTGGGCCGTGAGCGGACGTTTGGAGGACTCGGCGGCCTTCACGAAGGTGCTGTGCGAGCTGCTGTACTGGGACAGGCGCGTCAGCGCGTTCTGCTGCGTCTTGCCCTTCCCGTGCGTGCCGTAGTGCTCGAGGAGCTTCTTCTTCTGCGCGTCGCTCAGGTCCGCGGTGGGCCCGTACTTCACCTGGCTGCCCACCTTCGTCGAGCCGGTGCCGACCTTGAAACTCGTTCCCTTCAACTTCATGTGGAGCTCCCCGAACGGACTCCGGGTGGGAATTCACCCGGCTTTCGGAGATATTATCGCCGCAGTGCGGCAAAAGCGGCTTTGTCGGAGAAGACCGTACGATTTCAGGCGTTGGCCTGCGCCGCCCCGGTGGACTGCTCGTCCACCACGCTCGCTGCTGGTGACAGCGCGCACCTCATGGGAGGGCCAGCCTGGGCTGGCGTGTACCCCAGGGGGGCTGCGCGGCCTCTCCACCCGGCCTGGCGTTCAGGCTCCACCCGTCAGCGGCCCTCCTCGGCCCTTCTGCTCCAGCCCTCACCCCCAACAGGCCTCCTATTCGCCCGATGCGCACGCACGTGCTCTACACGTCCTTCTTCGTCTTCCCGCGGGTGGCGCGTGGGCGCTGGCGGCCGAGGAGTACGTGCGGATGCTGGGCGCGGTGCTGGTGGTGAATGCAGTGGTTCGTGTCCCGAGCAGACTGCTACCTCACCGCGTTCCCGCGGTTCTGGCGCGGACCGGTCAGAACACAACCCGGGCAACACCTCCCGGTCGAATCGCTTCGTTCTTCATCAGTGCTCAGGCCGGCGGCCTTGGCCCCGCGGGCCGATTCCAGGGCCGGTGTCTCCTCGGCTTGAGTCCGCTCATCGGTCTCATGCCCGGGGGGCCCCATGTTCCGCTCCACCACCGCCGCGCTCGCGGCCTGTGCGCTGTTGTCTGGCTGTGCCTCCGTGCCCCGGCCGCCCGAGCGGGCCGCGCCCCTCGCCATCCCCGAGTGGCCGCTGGCCTCCTGCCAGCGTGGAGAGTTGAGGCACGATGACTCGCTTCCCCTCTGGCCCTGGCACTGTGGTGAAGCCGTGGTCATGGCGTATGCGCTCGAGCCGGCCCCGCCTTCGGACAATCCGTTGGTGAGCGAGCTTCTCCGGCAGGGATACAGCCGCCAGGCGCCTGTTCGCCTCGACCTGCCGGGTGGCGCGGTGGAGGCACTCCGGCTCTCGAAGCGAGAGGCGGCCTCCGGGGAGGAATGGACCGCATACGTCGCGGAGCGCCGCTTGGAGGAGGAGTTGGTGCGTGTGGTCTCCTGTGCCTCCCGGGAGGGTGCCGGAGGCCGCGCGCGATGTGAGCAGTTGATGGACGGCTTCTTGGAGGACGGCGTGCCAGCTCGCCAGGAGCCTTCGGAGTTCACCGCCCGGAAGCTGGAGGCCTTGCTGGGCCGGAAGGTGGCGCTGCCCGGGGACTGCGTGCTGGAGAGCGGGCACGGAGCCCGGGGCGGAGCCTTGAGATGCGAGGAGCGGTTGGAGCTCGTATGGGAAGACAGGGACGAGCCTCCAGAACGGACCGCCGCGGCGCTGCGCATGGCCTTGGACGAGGCTGGGGACGTGACGGCGTCCCAGGCGCTGACGTGCCTGCTGCGGGGCCGCCGCACTCCCTGCGTGCGCGTGACGGGGGAACCGCCGTGGGCCGGCTACGTGGGCGTCTTGCCGGAGCAGCCGGCACTGCTCGTCGAATGCAGGGCCTCGGACACCGCGGCGGAGATGCGGGCCCTCTGCGATGAGCTCTTCCAACCCGAGCCGCCCGCGTCCTCCACCCGGTAGTGGAGTCCGGGGCCCCCGCTATGGCGCGCTCCGGCGTGCCTTGAGGAAGCGGTAGATGCCGAGGCCGATGAGCAATACACCCACATTCATGCCCACCTGTGAGCCGATCGCCGAGACCCACCAGGCGGCCCTGTGTCCGGGCGGGAGCGAGGACAGCCCGCGGCTGATGGGTGTCCAGTGCCAGCCCTCGAAGTGGTTGTCCTCGTAGTCCATGAGCAGCAGGCCATTGAAGGCCATCAGCACCCAGGAGCCCACCACCAGCAGAACCCCCAGTGCGATGCTCCGCCAGGGCCGGCCCCTGCTGGCTGTGACGGCTGGGGTGTTCACGTTCATGGGCTTGCCTCCCCCGAGGCGAACAGTTTCGCCTTTCGCAGGCGCACCTTCAGCACGCAACTCCAGCGCGTGCACACGGTCATACGCGCGCGCATATACCTCCGCGAGGAGGAAGGTCGTCCGACACATCTCCACGATGCGGTTGGCGGCCTGATTCAGGACGCGGATGAGTCCTGCCGCGAAGCCACTTCGGCCGCGCAGTCGCAGGAACGGCATCTCCGACTTGTTCGGAGTGCCCGGAGCCTGAGGGCGCGCGAGGCCCCAGCCTCCGCTTTCCCGCCATGTCGCCCCCCCCGGCCGCGCAGGTCTGGAATGGAGCGTCCGTTCCGAACGGCCTTCCGGGCGCTCTCCATTCATCGGACCCGCCTCCCCGGCATGCCCCCTGCGCCGCTCGGGCCCGTAATGGAACTTCCATTTCCGCGTGGCAGGTCATGCTCTCACCGCTCATGGGCCCTGCCCCCCCCCGCCCGGACTGTCAGCCCTCTCTTGAGCCGTGCAGGTCCGGAATGGAAGTTCCATTCCGCGTGGCCTGCCACGCGCTCGCTACTCATGGGCCTGGCCTCTCCATCTTGTCAGCTCCCCCTTCTCGGGCTGCCCTGCACGGAATGGAGCCTCCGTTCCGAGTGGCCCGCCACGCGCTCGCCACTCATGAGCCTGGCCGCTCCATCTTGTCAGCTC
>NZ_JAIQDG010000043.1 GCF_020037125.1 Myxococcus sp. RHSTA-1-4 | reverse complement strand
CCGCCCACGCGGACGCGACCTCTTTCGACGCGCACAGCTCGCCCCAGTGGTCGGCGAGGAGCTCGATGTACGGGATCGGGTCGGCCTGATGTGCCTCGAACAGCCGCTCGAGCCAGGCGTCGCGCGTCTTCGCATCGGCGGGCGCGCTCGCGATGATGGGCACCAACTCCGCGATGGCGTGGTTCACGGCGGTGCCGATGGAGCCGGAGGAACTGTCGACGTGCTCGAGCGCAGGCGAGACGCGCTCAAGGAACTCGATGGCACCCTCGGCGGCGAGCGCGGGCTCCTTCTTCGCGACCCGCTTGAGCTCACCGACGGCCTGCTTGATGCGCATGATCGCCGGCTGAGACTTCCAACCGAAGGCGTGACGTCGGAACCGTGCCTTGAACTCCCACTTGTGGGCCCCAGCCTTCGCCATCTCCTGCGTTCTCCTTCTCCGAGGTGCGCTGCAATACGCGCTCGGCCGCTTCACGCTCGCGCGCAAGCCATGTCAGCCGCCCGGCCCATGCTACCAGGTATGCAGAGACCCGAACAACCTGCCAGGTTCGGCCGCGACTCGTGGCGAGGCGAGGCATGTCCGGACCAGCGGAAGACAGCAGGGCCTATCCATGGGAGCTGAAGCCCGGCGCGCGGGTGAACCGCTGGTGCGTCCTGGAGCGGTTGGGGAGTGGGAGCTACGGCGTCGTGTACCGCGTGGAAGCCGTGGACGCCCTGGGAACGGAGCGCCGAGGCAACGGGGCGGGAGCGTTTGCCGCGCGAGGGACGGGCGGTGGCGATGGGGATGCTGATGCTGCTCGGCCTCGTGGCGTTGCTCGCGACCTGGCGTGGGGGAGGGGCAGTGGCGCCAGCCGAGCCCCTGGGGATGGATTCTCCCGGGGCCCCTCCTGGAGGGACGCGGGAGCCGAAGGCGGCCGCGGCTCCAAGCTTGGTGGAGCGCCCGGCCAACACCGATGCTGCGCCCATGACCCAGCCCAAGGACACCACCGACGTGAAGCCATCTACACCCTCCAGGCCTCTCGCGAAGAAGCGCTTGAAGACACCGGAGGCCGTGCGCGCCGCGGCGGCCGCCGCATGCGTGGGAGCGGCCTGCGCCGGTCCCCAGCAGACCGAGCCGGAGCGACCCCTGGCGGCGCTGCGACAGCCGCGGCCTCCGCCAGAGGAGTGCCCGCCGGGCACGCTGGACACCAAGAAGGAACTCCAGATCGGCAAGGCCGGCGTCTCGACTCCGGACGGATTCATCGTTCCCTTCGAGACGGGCACCGCCACCCTCCGGGAGGGGCCCGCGGTTTTCGAGCTCAATGATTCCCTTGGCACGCTGCCTCGATACGGGACCACGGTCGTCGGGCGCCTGTTCTTCGCCGAGGGCCGTATCCACGGGTGGTTCACCGAGGCTCGCACGAGGGATGGCCGGAGCTTCCCTGTCTGCCTGGTGCTGCTGGATTCACATCGTGAAGCCGGCTGGGAGCCCGAGGGGGCGGGGGAAGAACCCGGCACGGTGCGCGCGATGCCGCTTGGAAAAGTCGGGTGGGTGAAGCGCTTCAAGTGACACATTGCTGGCCGCCACCCGGGCCGCGCCCTCCGCCTCTCGGCGTCATCGGCGCGGCGATGCCCGCGCGGGCGCCAGGGGCGTGACCTCCAGGAGATTCCGTCTCGTGCGCCTACCTTCTGTCTCCCTGCTGGCGCTCGCCCTCGTGACGGCGATGGGCACCACCGCTACCGCCACCGCGCAGCAGTCTCCGCCCGAGACGGGCCTCCGCCGCATCGAACTGCGTGCAGATGCGGCCGGTGCGAAGACCGAACTCCACATCAGTCCGGGTATCTCCACCGTGTTCACCTTCGATGTGAAGCTCGCGCGTGAACCGACGGGACGGCTCAAGGTGGAACTGGAGCGTGAAGACGCCTTCACGCGGGTGGATCCGGGGGAGTCTGTCCTCCGGCTCGTTCCTTCCCGCGAGCTGAAGGCGGGAGACCACCTGGGGCTGACCGTGCGCTTCGAGGATGGAGCGGCTCCGCCGACGGCCACCTTCGTCCTGAGGGTGACAGAGGACAGGGCGGACCGTCTGGTGGAGGTGGTTCGTGCGCCTCGTATGGAGGAGTCAGCCTCGCGGGAGGTGCGAGAAGCCTGGGCCGCCGTGCGCCAATGCGAGGGGGCGCTGGCCAGGGCCCAGGCCGCATCTGGAGGCCTGACAGCACTGCTGATCTCCAACTCGCTCACTGAAAACGGGGTCGTTACGCGAGACCTGCCGGAGGTGGCCGCACGATGGCAGGGCAGTGCGTTCATTGCGCGGCGGTTGCGCACCTACCGCGCCGACCGCCGGGTGCTCGTGGAGGTTGTTCTGCGGGCCCGCGATTCAGAGGGGCCCTGGACAGCTCGGAACGCGTCGCTCGCCGGGAGTGGGGGCGAGTTCCTGAAGATCCTCTCCGTGTGGCAGGAGTCCCCCGTCACCTCGGACCGTTCGGAACGAATCCTCGTCGAGGCCGAAGCCGACGAGTCGCTGTCCCCGGAGTCGTGGACGCTGTGGCTGTCAGAGGACAGCGGCAGCCGAGCCCTCGTCCTGAGCGGCATCGCCTTTGCCCCCCTGGGAGACGGGAAGTGAAGGACAGGTGCTCACCGGCTGGCAGGCCAGGCAATGCAGCGCGGTCAGGCTCGCCAGTCCTCAATGCTTCAGCTCCATTCCAGGCATGGGCGGAGCGGAGGCTGACCTCGAACGGAGAGGGGCCCCGTGGAGTGGACGCTCCATTCCGGATTCCAGGCATGGGCGGAGCGGAGGCTGACCTTGAACGGAGAGGGCCCGGTGGAGTGGACGCTCCATTCCGGACAGGAGGCTGGCCTTGAGCGGTGAGGGGCTCGCGGAACGGAGGCTCCATTCCGCGCAGGGGGGGCCGGTGGGGCTGGCGTGGCGGAGAGGCACGGGGCCATACGCGGTGTGGGCTGGGCAGGTCATGCGGAATGGAGGTTCCATTCCGCGCAGGGACGGCCCGGGAGTGCTCACATGAAGAAGCAGAGCCCAGGCACGGTCGGGACCAGGCCGTGCGGAGCGGACGTTCCATTCCGGACCTGGGCGGCCCGGCGGGAAGTCATGCTCTGGGCGACAGAGCCTGGGGCCTCGCAGGCTCTCAGGCTCCGGGCACTCCGAACGCACCCGAGGCACCGTTCCTGTTTCCGCGTGGTCGAGATGGCTCCGCGGCAGAACCCGTGCGCGTCCTGACGGAGCCGCGCCCGTTCTTCCGGACCACGGGGAGGCCCGCCAGGACCGGGGCACGTGGCCCCGGTCCTTTCGCCGTGTCAGGCCGCGGGAGACCGCTCCTCCCGGCTCGCACGGTGTGCCGCTTCGATGCACCGCGCGAGCCGCTCCGCCACCGTCCGGACATGCGGCGCACGCAGCACGCCGTAGTGGTCCCCGGGGACGTCGATGACCTCCAGGCCCTTCCCGGCAAGCGGAGTCCAGCCCAGGTCGGATGCCCGCTCCCGGCCCTGAGACTCGCTGGCACGCAGGACGACGATGCGGCCGTCGAGGGGCTGGTGCTGGTAGCGCTGGACCGCCCGCAGGTTGCTGGCGAAGACCTCGAACAGCGGGCGGAGCTGCTCCAGCCCCATCTCCCGGGGGAACAGCCCCGTCTGGTGCCCGCGCTCCAGCAGCTCCCGCAGCACGGCATCCCGCTCGCCGGGCTCGGGCATCCACGCGTCCTCGCCCGCGAGCCTCGCGTGGTCCCGGACGAAGAGCGCCGCTATCTGGGCGGGATCCTCCAGCACCAGCCCGTCCCGGTCCGGCATCACCGGCGTGGGGTCGATGAGCGCCAGGAGCTCCACCGTCTCTCCCTGCTGCCGGAGCTGACGCGCCATCTCGAAGGCCACCACTCCACCCAGTGACCAGCCGCCGAGCTGGTAGGGCCCCTGCGGCTGCACCGCGCGGATGGCCTCCACGTAGCTGGCCGCCAGGTCCTCGATGCGCTCCAGCGGAGGCTGCCGCCCGTCGAGCCCGCGCGCCTGGAGCCCGTAGAAGGGCTGCTCCGGCCCCAGCAGCCGTGACAGCTCGGCGTAACAGAGGACGTTGCCGCCGATGGGGTGGACACAGAAGAAGGGACGCCGCTCCCCGCCGCGCTGGATGGGCACCAGCGGCGAGAAGGGTGCCTCCACCTGTCCCAGCAGCCGCGCCAGGCCCTCAACCGTAGGCGCCTGGAACAGCGCGGAGAGCGGCAGGTCGCGGCCCGTGCGCTCGCGCAGCGCCGCCATGAGCCGGACCGCGAGCAGCGAGTGGCCACCCAGGTCGAAGAAGTGGCTCGTCGCTCCCACGGGGTGGACTCCCAGCAGCTCCTCCCAGAGGCGCGCCAGCTCCAGCTCCAGCGCGTCGCGGGGCGCCACGTACTCCTCGCGCGTCAGCAGCGCGTCGGGCACCGGCAGGGCCTTGCGGTCCACCTTGCCGTTGGGCGTCAGCGGGAGGGCGGCGAGCGGGACGAAGGCGGAGGGCACCATGTACTCCGGCAGCCGCGCGCGCAGGAGCTGGCGCAGCGAGTCCACCTCGGGCGTCCGTCCCTCGGCGGGCACCACGTAGGCCACCAGCCGCTTGTCGCCCGTGGCCTCCTGACGCGCCATCACCACCGCGCCTCCCACCGCGGGGTGGTCGCGGAGCGTGGATTCGATTTCGCCCAGCTCGATGCGGAAGCCTCGCACCTTCACCTGGAAGTCGATGCGGCCCAGGTACTCCAGCGTGCCGTCCGGCAGCCGGCGCGCGAGGTCGCCCGTGCGGTACATGCGAGCGCCCGGCGTGGCGGAGAACGGGTCTGGCACGAAGCGCTCGGCCGTCAGCTCCGGACGGCCCAGGTAGCCACGCGCCAGGCCCGCGCCGGCGAGGAACAGCTCGCCCGGCACTCCCAGCGGCTGGAGCTGTCCGTGGGCATCCAGCACGTAGGCGGAAGTCTCCGGCAGCGGCACGCCGATGGTGGGCTCCCCGGGGCCGTTCTCCACGCGGGTGAAGGTGGAGTACGTGGTGTCCTCGGTGGGGCCGTAGAGGTTGAAGACGTGCTCGACGGTGCCGGTGGCGTACAGCGCCCGGGCCAGCGAGCCGGGCAGGGGCTCACCGGCGAGGTTCACCGTCCGCGCCGAGGCCGGCAGGGCGCGCAGGCGCAGCAGCTCGGCGACGGCGGACGGCACCGTGTTGATGAGCGTCACCTCCGCGGCGGCCGGCAGCGAGGGCAGTGCCAGGGCGTCACGCGCCAGGATGACGGTGCCGCCGCAGGCCAGCGGGGCGAACAGCTCGAAGACGGACAGGTCGAAGCAGATGGACGTGGCCGCCAGGGTGCCGGCGAGCTGGGCCCTGGAGAAGGTGCGCGTGGCCCAGTCCAGGAACGCGGTGGCGCTGGCGTGGGTGATGGCGACGCCCTTGGGCCGGCCGGTGCTGCCCGACGTGTAGATGACGTAGGCGAGGTGGTCCTCCGAGGCCCGGGACTCCACGGGCTCGGTGGACTGGTGGGCGAACACGCCGCGCCGCGAGTCGAGGCACAGCGTCGTCAGGCCGCCCGTTTCCAGCCGCAGGGTGTCCAGCAGCGTCTGCTGGGTGAGCAGCAGGCGCGAGCCGGAGTCCACCAGCGTGAAGTCCAGTCGCTCGCGGGGGTAGGCGGGGTCCAGCGGGACGTACGCGCCACCCGCCTTGAGGATGGCCAGCAGCGCGATGAGCAGCTCCTCGGAGCGCTCCAGGCACACGGCGACGCGCGCCTCGGGGCCGACGCCGAGCGAGCACAGGTGCCGGGCGAGCTGGTTGGCCCTCGCGTCGAGTTGCCCATAGGTGAGCCGCGCTTCACCCGCGACGAGCGCGGTGGCCTCGGGAGTGCGAGCGGCCTGGGCCTCGAAGAGGTGGTGGATGCGGGAGCGCCGGAGGACGGTGCGCGTGTCGTTGAGCTCCGCCAGCAGCCGGTGCCGCTCGCTGTCAGTGAGCAGGGGCAGCGTGGAGAGCGGCGCCTCCGGGGTCCGCACGGCGGCCTCCAGCAGCACCTGGAGGTGCGTGGCGAGCCGGCGGATGGTGTCCTCACGGAAGAGGTCGGCGCAGTAGCTGATGGAGCCGCGCAGGCCCTCGGGTGAGGGGGCGAAGGTGAAGGTGAGGTCGAACTTCGCGGCAGGGTCCTCCACCTCGACGGGGCGGACGGAGAGTGAGCCGGCGGCACTGCCCGCGGCCTCCGGCGTGTTCTGGAGGACGAGCATCGCCTGGAAGAACGGCGAGCGGCTCAGGTCGCGCCGCGGGCGGAGCTCCTCGACGAGCTTCTCGAAGGGCACGTCCTGGTGGGCGTAGGCGTCCAGGGTCGTCTCGCGGACGCGGCGCAGCAGCGTGCGGAAGGACGGCGCGTCGTCCAGCCGGGCCCGCAGGGCCAGCGTGTTGACGAAGAAGCCGATGAGCCCCTCCAGCTCGGAGGCGCGGCGGCCCGCGATGGGCGAGCCGATGACGAGGTCGTCCTGTCCGGAGTAGCGCGAGAGCAGGGCGTGCGTGCAGGCCAGCAGGCCCATGAAGAGGGTGGCGCCCTCCTTCTGGCTGAAGGACTCCAGCGCGCGGGTGAGCGCGGGCGGGAGCTGGAAGTGGACGATGCGGCCGTTGAAGGACTGGAGGGGCGGACGCGGGAAGTCCGTGGGCAGCTCCAGGGCATGCGGCGCCCCGGAGAGCTGCTGCCTCCACCACTCCACCTGCCGGGCGAGCACGTCGTCCTTCAGCCACTGGCGCTGCCAGAGGGCGTAGTCCGCGTACTGGAGCGGCAGCTCGGGCAGCGGAGACGGCTGGCCCTGACGGAAGGCCTCATAGAGGGCCACCACCTCGCGCACCAGCACGCCCATGGACCAGCCGTCGGAGACGGCGTGGTGCAGGTTGAGGAGCAGCACGTGCTGGTGCCCGGACAGGCGCAGCAGCGAGGCGCGCAGCAGCGGGCCCCGGCCCAGGTCGAACGGGTGGACGGCGTCCCGCCGCGCATGCTCACGGGCCTCGGCCTCGCGGTCCTCGTGGGACGACAGGTCCACCACGGGCAGGTGGAAGGGCGCCGGCGGGGAGATGCGCTGGAAGGCGGTGCCGCGCTCCTCGGCGAAGGTGGTGCGCAGGGACTCGTGACGGCGCACCAGCTCCGTGAAGGCGCGCTCCAGGGCCGCCACGTCCAGCATGCCGTCGAGCCGCAGGGCCGTGGGCATGTTGTACGTGGGCGAGCCGGGCTGGAGCTTCTCGAGGAACCACAGCCGCTGCTGCGCGAAGGACAGCGGCGGCGGCGTGTCGCCCCGGGGCGCGGGGCGTAGCGGCGGCAGCGAGGCGCCGGTGGCCGCCCGCTCCACGCGCAGCGCGAACTGCTCCAGCGTGGGCGCCTCGAAGAGGGCTCGCAGGGGCAGCTCCACCTCGAAGGCCGAGCGGACGCGGGCCATCACCTGCGTGGCCAGCAGGGAGTGGCCGCCCAGCTCGAAGAAGTGGTCGTGCCGGCCCACGCGCTCGACGCGGAGCACCTCGGCCCAGAGCGCGGCGAGCCGCTCCTCGGTGAGCGTGCTCGGGGCGACCCAGGCGCGCGCCAGCAGCGTGGCGTCCGGCGCCGGCAGCGCCTTGCGGTCCACCTTGCCGTTGGACGTCAGCGGCAGGGCTTCCAGTGCCACCAGGGCGCCGGGCACCTCGTACGCGGGGAGCCGCTCCTGGAGGAAGGCGTGGAGGGTGGCGGACTCGGCCACCAGGCCATTCGCGGTGAAGTAGCCCACGAGGCGCTGGTCTCCCGGCGTGTCCTCGCGCACCACCACCACCGCGTCGCGCACGGCGGGGTGGAGTGTGAGGGCCGCCTCGATTTCGCCCAGCTCGATGCGGAAGCCGCGCAGCTTCACCTGGAAGTCGAGGCGGCCCAGGTACTCCAGCGTGCCGTCCTCCCGCCAGCGGGCCTTGTCGCCGGTGCGGTACATGCGCGCGCCGGGCGTGGTGCCGAAGGGGTCGGGCAGGAAGCGCTCGGCGGTGAGGCCGGGGCGCGCGAGGTAGCCCCGCGCCAGGCCCGCGCCGGAGAGGAAGAGCTCTCCGGGCACTCCCACGGGCACCGGCCGCAGGTGCGCGTCCAGGACGTAGGCCCGCATGTTGAGCAGCGGCGCTCCGATGGTGGGCTGCGTGCCGGAGACGAGGCGGAAGGTGGTGGCGTCGACGGTGCACTCGGTGGGGCCGTAGACGTTGAAGGTGCGGGTGCGCTCGGAGGCGGCCAGCACCTGCCACAGGGCCGCGTCGATGGCCTCGCCGCCGGGCACCAGCAGCTCCGGCACATGGGCCCCTTCCAGCAGGCCGGAATCGAGCAACAGCCGCAGCAGGGACGGCGTGCAGTCGAGGGCCTGGACGCGGTGGTGCGCGAGCCAGGCCACCAGGGCCCTGGGGTCCTGGCGCAGGGCGTCCGGGACGATGACGAGGCAGTGCCCGTCGAGGAGCTGGACGAGCTGCTGGACGGAGGCGTCGAAGGCCAGCGGGGCGTTGAGGCTGACGCGCGAGCCCGAGGGCAGGCCGGCGTAGACCGTCCGCCGCAGGGCCCGGTGGAGGTTGAGCACCGAGCGGTGCCGCACCATGACGCCCTTGGGCGTGCCGGTGGAGCCGGACGTATAGATGACGTAGGCGAGGTCATCCGGCGAGGTGGCCGGCGCGGGAGCGTGCGTGGGCAGCGACGCCGGCAGCGGAGCATCCAGGCACAGCACGTGGACGCCTTCCGGCTTCCACGAGGCGACGAGGTGTTGCTGGCTCAGCAGCACGGGCGCGGCGCAGTCCTGGAGCGCGAAGGCGCGGCGCTGGACGGGCCAGGACGGCTCCATCGGCACGTAGGCGCCGCCCGCCTTCATGACACCCAGCAGGGCCACCACCATCTCCACGGAGCGCTCGAAGCAGAGCGCCACGCGGACGTCCGGGCCAACGCCCAGGGAGCGCAGGTGCCAGGCGAGCTGGTTGGCGCGGGCCTCGAGCTGCGCGAACGAGAGCGCCGTGCCCTCGAAGCACACGGCGGGCGCGTCTGGAGTGAGGGCGGCCTGGCGCTCGAAGGCGTGGTGGAAGCAGTCCTCGGGCGGAAGCTCCGCCGCGGTGTCATTCCACGCGCGCAGCACCTGCTCGCGCTCGTCAGAGGTCAGCAGCGGCAGCTCGGCGAGGCGCTGCTCCGGCCGGGTGACGATGGCCTCCAGCAGCACCTGGAGGTGCCGCGCCATGCGGGCGCCGGTGGCCTCGGTGAAGAGGTCGGTGCTGAGCTGGAGCCCTCCGGCGAAGCCGTCCGGGGACCCGGTCAGGCTGAGGGTGAGCTCGAACTTCGCGGTGGAGGCGTCGGTCTCCATCGGCCGCAGCGACAGCGCGGGGAGGGAGAGGTCCCCCATGGGGGCGTTCTGCAACGTGAAGAGCGCCTGGAAGAGCGCCGTGCGGCTCAGGTCGCGCACGGGCTGCAGCTCCTCGACGAGCTTCTCGAAGGGCACGTCCTGGTGCTCGTAGGCCCCGAGCGTGGTCTCCCGCACCTGCCGCAGGAGCTGGAGGAAGGAGGCCCCGTCGTCCAGACGCGCGCGCAGGACGAGCGTGTTCACGAAGAAGCCGATGAGGCCCTCCGTCTCCGCGTGACGGCGGCCGGCGATGGGCGAGCCGACGCTGACGTCCTCCTGGCCGGAGTAGCGGGAGAGCAGGAGCTGGAAGGCGGCCAGCAGCACCATGAAGGGCGTGGCGCCCTCACGGCGGGCCAGCGCCTCCACGGACTCGCTCAGCTCGCGCGACAGGCGCACGGGCACCACGGTGCCACGGGACGAGAGCACCGCGGGGCGGGGCTTGTCCGTGGGCAGCTCCAGGTGCGGCGGCGCGCCGGAGAGCTGCTGCTTCCACCACGCGACCTGCCGCTCCAACGTGTCACCGCGGAGCCACTCGCGCTGCCAGAGGGCGAAGTCGGCGTACTGCACGGGCAGTTCGGGCAGCGGCGAGGGCTGGCCCGAGGCGAAGGCGCCGTAGAGGGCGCCCAGCTCACGCATCAGCACTCCCCGCGACCAGCCGTCGGAGATGATGTGGTGCATCCCGAGCAGCAGCAGGTGCCGCTGCTCCTCCAGGCGCAGCAGGGTGACGCGCAGCAGGGGGCCGCGCGCCAGGTCGAACGGGCGGAGCGCGTCCTCGGTCGCGAGGCGTGAGAGCTCGGCCTCGCGGGCCTCGCCGCGCAGCTCGCTCAGGTCCACCACCGTGAGAGGCACCCGGACGGGCGGGTGGATGACCTGGATGGGCTGGCCCTCTCTCGTGGAGAAGGTGGTCCGCAGGGACTCGTGGCGGCGCACCAGCTCGGTCAGGCCGTGCTCCAGGGCCGTCACGTCCAGCGTGCCCTCCAGCCAGAGGGCGGAGGGGACGTTGTAGGCGGCGGAGCCGGGCTGGAGCTGATCCAGGAACCACAGCCGCTGCTGCGAGAAGGACAGCGGGAGCGGCCCGTCTCGTCCGGCCCGCTTCAGCGGAGGCAGGCCCCGGACGGAGCCGTTCGACTCGAGGCCTTCGATGCGCGCGGCCAGCGCCTCCAGCGTGCGGTGCTCGAAGAGCGCGCGCAGGGGCAGCTCCACGCCGAACGCGGCGCGCACGTGGGCCACCACCCGCGTGGCCAGCAGCGAGTGGCCGCCCAGCTCGAAGAAGTCATCCCGGGCTCCGACCTTGTCCACCCGGAGCAGCTCCGCCCAGATGGAGGCCAGCCGCGCTTCCGTGGGCGTGCGCGGGGCGACGTGCTCGGCGGACGTGGCCGTCGCGGAGCCCTGGGGCGCCGGGAGGGCCTTGCGGTCCACCTTGCCGTTGGGCGTGAGCGGCAGCGCGTCCAGGACCACAAGGGCCCAGGGCACCATGTACTCGGGCAGCCGCTCGCGCAGCGTGCGCCGCACGGCGTCCACCTCCACTCCCTGCGAGCCCGCGCGGCCCGTCACGTACGCCACCAGCCGCGGCTCGGCACCGCCGTCGGTGCGCGCCACCACGACTGCCTCGGCGATTCGCGGGTCCGCACGGAGCGCCGCTTCGATTTCACCCAGCTCCACGCGGAAGCCGCGGACCTTCACCTGGAAGTCGACGCGGCCCAGGAACTCCAGGCGCCCGTCCGGCAGCCAGCGCACGCGGTCTCCCGTGCGGTACAGGCGCGCGCCCGGCAGCGGGGCGTATGGGTCCGGCACGTACCGCTCCGCCGTCAGCTCCGGCCGGCTCAGGTAGCCGCGCGTCACCTGCGCGCCGCCGATGAACAGCTCTCCGGGCACGCCCCGGGGCACCGGACACAGCGAGTCGTCCAGCACGTACAGCCGCGTGTTGGCCAGGGGCCGGCCCAGCGGCACGGTGGCGGGGGCGGGCTGCGAGGGAGGCAGCTCCACCCGGCCCGTCAGCACACCCACCGTGGTTTCGGTGGGGCCGTAGTGGTTGAACACCTCGCACTCGGGGGCCAGTGCCCGCACCTGGGAGAGCAGCTCCCAGGTGGAGGACTCGCCGCCCAGCACCAGCCGCTTGCGCGGCAGCACGTGCCGGGGCTCGGCCGCGGTGAGGAGCGCCGCGAGGTGCGAGGGGACGATCTTCAGGCAGTCCACCGGGTGCTGCTGGAAGTACTCCGCCACGCCGGTGGGGCTGGCTGCGCGCTCCTGCGAGAGCACGTGCAGCAGCCCGCCGGTGCACAGCGCGGGGAAGAGCACCGTGTTGCCCAGGTCCGCCGCGAAGGTGGACACCAGCGCGAAGCTCCGGCACTCGGCCAGGCCCTGACGCTCGGTGACGGACTGGACGTAGTTGAGGAGCTGCGCGTGCGCCACGGCCACGCCCTTGGGCCTGCCGGTGGAGCCGGAGGTGAACAGGACGTAGGCCACGTTCTCCGGCGACACGTCACAGGGCGGTGCGTCGGCGCGCTGGCGCGAGAGGGCGTCTGCCTCCGAGTCCAGCAGCACGAGTCGGGCCGAGGTGCCGGCGAAGGTGGCCGCGTGGCGCGACGCCGTCACCACCACCGGGGCGGAGACCTCCTCCACCATCAGCCGCAGGCGCTCGGCGGGCTGCGACGGGTCCAGCGGCACGTAGGCGCCGCCAGCCTTCCACACGCCCAGCAGCGCCACCACGGTGTCCACCGAGCGCTCCAGGCCCAGGGCGACGCAGGACTCGGGGCGCACTCCCAGCGAGCGCAGGTGCCACGCGAGCTGGTTGGCGCGGGCCTCCAGCTCCGCGTAGGTGAGCGTCCGGCCCTCGGAGGCGACGGCGGGGCGCTCCGGGTGGAGCGCGGCCTGCTCCTCGATGAGGGCGTGCAGCGAGCGGCGGGGCGCGAAGTCCCGGCCCGTGGCGTTGAAGTCCACCAGGACCTGCTGGCGCTCGCCGGCGGTGAGCAGGGGCAGCTCACCGACGCGCGCGTCCGGACGGGCGACGATGCCCTCCAGCAGCACGCGCAGGTTCGCCACCAGGCGCTCGACGGTCGACCGCTCGAACAGGTCGGTGCTGTAGCCGAGCTGACCCACGAAGCCATCGGGCTGCTCGAACAGGTGCAGGTCGAGGTCGAACTTCGTGGTGTGACTCTCCAGCTCCATCGGCTGGACGGAGAGGCTGTCCTCACCTCGCGTGAGGCCCGCCGCCGGCTCGCCCGGGGCATTCTGGAGGACGAGCATGACCTGGAAGAGGGGAGAGCGGGCCAGGTCGCGCTGGGGCTGCAGCTCCTCCACCAGCTTCTCGAAGGGCAGGTCCTGGTGCGCGTAGGCGCCCAGGGTGGCGTCCCGCACGCGGCCGAGCAGCGTGCGGAACGAGGGCGCGTCGTCGAACCGGGTGCGCAGGGCGAGCGTGTTGATGAACAGGCCGATGAGGCCCTCCAGCTCGGCGTAGCGGCGGCCCGCGATGGGCGTGCCGACGACGATGTCGGCCTGGCCGCTGTAGCGGTGCAGCAGCGCCTGGAAGGCGGCCAGCAGCACCATGAAGGGCGTGGCGCCCTCGCGCTGCGCGAGCGACTTGAGCGCCCCGGTCAGCTCTCGCGACAGGTGCACCGGGACGGTGGCACCCCGGGCGGACTGGACGGGCGGGCGCGGGAAGTCGGTGGGCAGCTCCAGCGCGGGCGGTGCGCCGGAGAGCTGCTGCCGCCAGTACGCGAGCTGTCCCTCCAGCGTCTCGCCTTGCAGCCACGCGCGCTGCCACACCGCGTAGTCGGCGTACTGCACCGGCAGGGACGGCAGGGCCGGGGCGCGTCCGGCGCGGAGGCCCTGGTAGAGCGCGGCCATCTCGCGGACGAGCACGCCCATGGACCAGCCGTCGGAGACGATGTGGTGCATCGTCAGCAGCAGGATGTGCCGCTGCTCACCCAGGCGCAGCAGGACTGCGCGCAGCAGCGGGCCGTGCGCCAGGTCGAAGGGCCGCGAGGCCTCGTCCCGGGTGAGGCGGTCCGCTTCGGCCTCGCGGGATGCTTCGGGCAGCGTGGACAGGTCCACCACGGCGACAGGGAAGGGCGCGGGCGGGTGGATGCGCTGCACGGGCTCGCCGCCCTCGTCGTGGAGGGTGGTGCGCAGCGACTCGTGCCGGCGCACCAGCTCGGTGAAGGCGTGCTCCAGCGTGGGCACATCCAGCGGGCCGTCCAGCCGCAGGGCGGTGGGCAGGTTGTAGGTGGTGCCGCCGGGCTGGAGCTGGTCCAGGAACCAGAGGCGCTGCTGCGCGAAGGACAGCGGCAGCGCTCCCGTGCGCGGCGCAGGCACCAGCGGCGGCGCGGAGGACACATTCCTCCCGGTGGCGTCGATGCGCCGGGCCAGCTCGGCGAGCGTGGGCGCCTCGAAGAGGACGCGCAGGGGCAGCTCCACCCCGAAGGCGGCCCGGATGCGGCTGACCACCTGGGTGGCCAGCAGCGAGTGGCCGCCCAGCTCGAAGAAGTGGTCCTCCGAGCCGATGCGCGGGGTGCGGAGCACCTCGGACCACAGCGTGGCGAGCTGCTCCTCGGTGGGCGTGCGCGGGGCGACGAAGCTCCGGCCCACCGCCGTCAGGTCGGGCGCAGGCAGCGCCTTCCGGTCCACCTTGCCGTTGGGCGTCAGAGGCAGCGCCGGCAATACGACAAAGGCCGAGGGCACCATGAAGGCCGGCAGCCGCTGCTGCACGTGGGCGCGCAGCTCCGCGGCGTCCAGCGTTCCACCCTGGGCCGGCACCACATACGCGACGATGCGCTTGTCACCCGGCACGTCCTCGCGCGCCACCACCACCACGTCGCGCACCGCCGAGGAGGCGCGCACGGCCTCCTCCACCTCGCCCAGCTCGATGCGGAAGCCGCGCACCTTCACCTGGAAGTCGATGCGGCCCTGGTACTCCAGCGTCCCGTCCGCCTTCCAGCGCACCTTGTCGCCGGTGCGGTACATGCGGGCGCCCGGCGTGGCGCTGAACGGATCCGGCACGAAGCGCTCCGCCGTCAGCTCCGGCCGATGCAGGTAACCCCGCGCGAGTCCCGCGCCGCCCAGGTACAGCTCGCCGGGCACGCCCACGGGCGCGGGCCGCAGCAGGGCATCCAGCACGTACGCCTGCGTCCCCGCCAGCGGGCGTCCAATGGAGGGGGGCAGGGCGGAGCGTTCCGGCACCCGCGTGTACGTGGAGTACGTCGTGTCCTCGGTGGGGCCGTACAGGTTGTACACGCCCCGCACCGTGCCGGTGGCGTACAGCGCCTGGGCCAGCACCGCGGGAAGCGGCTCACCGGCGAGATTCACCGTGCCCACGCTGGCGGGCAGGGCCTTCATCCGCACCAGCTCCGCCATGGCGGAGGGCACCGTGTTGACGAGCGTCACCTCGCCCGCGGCCGGCAGCGACGGCAGCGCGAGGGCGTTGTCCGCCAGGTACACCCGGCCACCACAGGCCAGCGGGACGAACAGCTCGAAGACGGACAGGTCGAAGCACACCGACGTCGCCGCCAGCACGCCGGAGAGCTGCTCGCGGGTGAAGGTGTCCAGCGCCCAGTGCACGAAGGCCACCGCGCTGCGGTGCTCCAGGGCCACGCCCTTGGGCCGGCCCGTGCTGCCGGACGTGTAGAGCACGTACGCAAGGTGGTTCGGCGTGTTGAGGCGCACCGGCCGGTGCACCGGCTCATGCGCCACCGCCTCGCAGCCGTCCAGCAGCACCTCGTGCGTGCCGGGCATGCGGAGGCCTTCCGCCAGCGAGCGCTGCGTCACCAGCACCGGGCTCCGCGCGTCCTCGCGCGTGTAGGCCAGGCGCTCGCGCGGGTACACCGGGTCCAGCGGCACGTAGGCGCCACCGGCCTTGAGGATGCCCAGCAGCGCCACCACCAGCTCGGCGGTGCGCTCCAGGCACACGGCCACCGGCACCTCGGGGCCCACGCCCAGCGAGCGCAGGTGGTGGGCGAGCTGGTTGGCCCGCTCATCGAGCTCCCGGTACGTGAGCCGCCGCGTGCCCACCACCAGCGCGGTGGCGTCCGGCGTGCGCTCCGCCTGGGCCTCCACGAGGTAGTGCAGGGCCCCGTCCGTCGCGGGCGTCGGGCCCGTGCGATTCCACTCCACCAGCACCTGCTGGCGCTCGGCCTCGGACAGCAGGCTCCAGTGCGACACGGGACGCTCCGCGTCCGCGGCCACCGAGTCCACCAGCGCGACGAAGTGCCGCGCCATCCTCGTCACCGTCGCCTCGTCGAAGAGGTCGGTGTTGTAGCCGAGCGTTCCCGCGAAGCCGCCGTCCCGCTCCTCGAGGCTGAAGCCGAGGTCGAACTTGGCCGTGGTGTCCTCCACCGCCTCCAGGCCGAGCTTCAGCCCGGGCAGCGACAGCTCCGAGCCGGGCGCGTTCTGCAGCACGAACATCACCTGGAACAGCGGGCCGCGGCTCAGGTCGCGCTGCGGCTGCAGCTCCTCCACCAGCCGCTCGAAGGGCACGTCCTGGTGCTCGTACGCCGCCAGCGTCGAGGCGCGCACCTGGGCCAGCAGTTCGCGGAAGGAGGCCCGCGCGTCGATGCGCGCGCGCAGCACCAGTGTGTTGACGAAGAAGCCGATGAGGCCCTCCGTCTCCGCGCGGGTCCGGTTGGCGATGGGCGAGCCGACGCTCACGTCATCCTGGCCCGAGTAGCGCGACAGCAGGAGCTGCCACGCCGCCAGCAGCACCATGAAGTCGGTGGCCCCGTGGCGCTGGGCCAGCGCCTTCACGGCCTCGCTCGCCGCGCGCGGCAGCGTCACCGGCACCGCGGCGCCGTTGAAGGTCTGCACGGCGGGACGGGGACGGTCGGTCGGCAGCTCCAGGGCGGCGGGGGCGCCCGAGAGCTGATCGCGCCACCACGCCAGCTCCCTTTGCAGGGCCTCCCCCTGAAGCCACTGCCGCTGCCACACCGCGTAGTCCGCGTACTGCACGGGCAGCGCCGGAAGCAGCGGCGGCTGGCCCTCGTTGAAGGCGCGGTACAGCTCGCCCAGGTCGCGCACCATCACGCCGATGGACCAGCCGTCCGAGACGATGTGGTGCAGCGTCAGCAGCAGCAGGTGACGCCGGGGCTCCAGGCGCAGCAGCGTGGCCCGCATCAGCGGCCCGCGTGCCAGGTCGAACGGGCGCCACGCCTCCTCAACGGCCCGGCGCCGGGCCTCCTCGGCGCGCATCTCCGCAGGCAGGTGCTCCAGGCTGACGACGGACAGCGTCGTGAGCCCCTCCGCATGGATGTGCTGGACGGGCGTGTCACCCTGGAGCGCGAAGGTGGTGCGCAGCACCTCGTGACGCCGTGCCAGGGCGCGCAGCGCCGCATCGAGCGCCTCGGCGTTCAGCTCGCCCTCCAGGCGCACCATGCTCGGCACGTTGTACGTCGCGCTGCCGGGCTGGAGCTGGTCCAGGAACCACAGGCGCTGCTGCGCGAATGACAGCGGCAGCGGGCCGGTGCGCTCGACGGGCACCATCGCGGGGCCGGCGGCGGCATGGCTCAGGGTGCCCAGGCGCTCCGCGAGCAGGGCCACCGTGGGGGCCTCGAACAGGTCGCCCAGCGGCAGCTCCACTCCGAGCGTGGCGCGGATGCGGGAGACGACCTGCGTGGCCAGCAGCGAGTGGCCGCCCAGCTCGAAGAAGTCGTCGTGGGCGCCAACGCGCTCCACCCGCAGCACCTCCGCCCAGATGGCGGCGAGCTGCTCCTCCACCTCGGTACGGGGCGCGACGAAGGCGTCACCCTCGCTCGGGGCCGGGGCCTCCGGCGCGGGCAGGGCCTTGCGGTCCACCTTCCCGTTGGGGGATAGCGGCAGCGCCTCCAGCACGACCACGGCCGCGGGCACCATGTACTCCGGCAGCTTCTGCTGTACGGCCGTCTTCACCGTGCGGGCGTCAACGCCTTCGCCCACCACGTACGCGACGAGCCGCTTGTCACCGGGCGCGTCCTCGCGCGCCACCACCACCGCCTCCTCCACGCCAGGGCACTGGCGCACCACCGCTTCGACTTCACCCAGCTCGATGCGGAAGCCGCGCACCTTCACCTGGAAGTCGGTGCGGCCCAGGAACTCCAGCGTGCCGTCCGCGCGCCACTTCGCCTTGTCGCCGGTGCGGTACAGCCGCGCCCCGGGCACGGTGGCGAACGGGTGCGGAACGAAGCGCTCCGCCGTCAGCTCCGGCCGGTCCAGGTAGCCCCAGGCCAGTCCGTCTCCGCCGACGAACAGCTCACCGGGCACGCCCACGGGGACGGGCCGCAGCGCCGCGTCCAGCACGTAGGCCGTCGAGTGTCCGAGCGGCCGGCCGATGGGCACCGCATGTCCCACCACATCCCCGTGCCGCAGCGTGTGCGTCGCGGAGAACGTGGTGTTCTCCGTGGGCCCGTAGCCGTTGACCAGCACCGCATCCCGGGTCATCCGCGCCAGGTGCTCCCGCACGCGCTTCGCGGGCAGCACGTCGCCGCCGGCCAGCACCTGCTTCACACCCGTCAGCGCGGCGCCCTGGTTCAGCACCATCTGCTCGTAGAGCGCCGCCGTGAGCCACAGCGAGCTGACCTCGTGCTTCACCAGCAGCCCGCCCAGCTCCTCCAGCGACAGGCTCCGCGGCGGGGCCAGCACCAGCCGCGCCCCGTGCAGGAGCGCACCCCAGATTTCCAGCGTCGACGCGTCGAAGGCCACCGGCGCCGCCTGGAGCCACACCTGCTCCGGCCCGAAGTGCAGGAAGCCGTTGCCCTTCACCAGCCGCACCACGCCCCGGTGGGGCACGCACACGCCCTTGGGCAGTCCGGTGCTCCCCGAGGTGAACATCACGTACGCCAGCGCGTCCCCGCCCATGCGCAGCTCGGGGGCAGTGCCCGGCTGCGTGGCGATGGCGTCCCACTCCGCGTCCAGCATCACCAGCAGGCTGCCCGTTTCGGGCAGGTCGTCCGCCAGTGCCTCCTGCGTCAGCAGCACGCCCACGCCGGCCTGCCGCAGCACGTAGCCCATACGCTCGGCCGGATAGTTCCGGTCCACCGGCACGTACGCCGCTCCGGCCTTCAGCACGCCCAGCAGCGACACCACCAGCTCCGCCGAGCGCTCCAGGCACACGCCCACGCGCGCACCGGGCTTCACGCCGAGCGCCCGCAGGTGGTGCGCGAGCTGGTTGGCCCGCCGCTCCAGCTCCCCGTACGTCAGCGTCTCGCCGCCGTGCACCAGCGCCACCGCGCCGGGCGTACGCGTGGCCTGTTCGGAGAACAGCGCGTGGATGGAGGCGTCACGCGGGTACTCCGCCGCGGTGTCGTTCCACGCGAGCAGCACCTGCCGCCGCTCCGCCTCGTCCATGAGCTGCAGCTCACCCACCGGCAGCTCCGGTGAAGCGGCGATGCCACCGGCCAGCGTGGCCAGGTGGGACGCCATCCTCGCCACCGTGCTCGCGTCGTACAGGTCCGAGTTGTAGACCAGCGAGCCCGTGAAGCCCTCCGCCGTCTCCTCCAGGTGCAGCGCGAGGAAGAACTGCGACATGCGCGGCTCCGGCTCCACCAGGCGCAGGGAGAGTCCCCGTACCGACAGCTCCGGCATCGGCGTGTTGTGCAGGGTGAAGACCACCTGGCACAGCGGCGGGTGGCTCAGGCTGCGCTCGGGCTGCAGCTCCTCCACCAGCTTCTCGAAGGGCAGATCCTGGTGCGCGAACGCGCCCAGGGACGCCTCCTTCACCTGCGTCAGCAAGTCAGTGAAACGGGTTCCGTCATTCACGCGGGCCCGAAGCACCAGAGTGTTGACGAAGCAGCCCACCAGCGCTTCCGTCTCCAGTTGGTGGCGCCCCGCGACCGGCGAGCCCACCAGCACGTCCTCCTGCCCCGAGTACCGGTGCAGCAATGTCTGCCATGCCGCCAGCAGCACCATGTAGGGCGTGGCGCCCTGCTTCTGCGCCAGGGCCTTGAGAGACTCGGAGACCTCGCGCGTCAGCCGCACCGGCACTCGGCCGCCGTTGAACGTCTGCGCCGCGGGGAGGGGCCGGTCCGTCGGCAGGTCCAGTACGCGCGCGGCGCCCTCCAGCCGCTGCTTCCAGTACGCGAGCTGCGTCTCCAGCGCGGCCCCCTGGAGCAGCTCTCGCTGCCACAGGGTGTAGTCCACGTACTGCACGGGCAGCTCCGGCAGGGTGGATGCCCCGCCGGTGGAGAAGGCCGCGTAGAGGGCGGCGATTTCCCGCACCACCACGCCCATGGACCAACCGTCCGAGATGACGTGGTGCATGGTCAGCAACAGCAGGTGCCGCTGCTCCTCCAGCCGCAACAGGGTGGCACGCAGCAGCGGGCCCTTCGCCAGGTCGAAGGGCTTCACGGACTCCTCGGCGGTGAGCCGGAGGGCCTCGGGCTCGCGCTCGGCGGCGGGAAGGGTGCCCAGGTCCACGCGCGCCAGCGTCAGCGTGGACTCGGGGCTCAGCACCTGCACGGGGCCATTCGCCTCCGCGCGGAAGGTGGTGCGCAGCGACTCGTGCCGTTGCACCAGCGTCTGGAAGCAGCGCTCCAGCACGGCCACGTCCAGCGGCCCGTCCATCCGGACGGCGGTGGCGATGTTGTAGAAGGGGCTGCCCGACTCGAGCTGGTCCAGGAACCACAGCCGCTGCTGGGCGAAGGACAGCGGGAACGTCGAGCCTTCGCGCGCCCTCGGGGTGAGGGGCGCCAGCGCGGCCGGCGGCGTGGCCAGCCGCTGCTCGACGCGCGCGGCCAGCTCCGCCACGGTGGGGGCGGCGAACAGCTCGCGCAGGGGCAGCTCCACCTTCAGCGTCTCGCGCAGGCGCGAGGCCACCTGGGTGGCCATCAGCGAGTGGCCGCCCAGCTCGAAGAAGTTGTCGTGGATGCCCACCTTCTCCAGGCGCAGGACGTGGGCCCAGATGCCGGCGAGCGCCTGCTGCACCGGGGAGCTCGGCGCGACGAACTCGCGCTCCAGCGTGGGGCGGGCGCCGTCGGGCTCGGGGAGGGACTTGCGGTCCACCTTGCCGTTGGAGGTGAGCGGGATGGCCTCCAGGGTGACGAAGGCCGAGGGCACCATGTACTCGGGCAGCTTGCGCGTGGCCCAGCGGCGCAGCTCGGACACGGTGGGGAGGCTCTCCCCGGCGCGTGCCACCAGGTACGCCACCAGGCGCCGGTCGCCACGGGCCGGGCCCCGGGCGTCCACCACCACCTCGCGGACGGCCGGGTGCTCGGCGAAGACGGACTCGATTTCGCCCAGCTCGATGCGGAAGCCGCGCACCTTCACCTGCTGGTCCGCGCGGCCGAGGAACTCGATGTTGCCGTCCGCGAAGAAGCGGGCGCGGTCGCCGGTGCGGTACATGCGCGCGCCGGCAGACGGGTTGAACGGGTCGGGGATGAAGCGCTCGGCGGTGAGGGCCGGAGCGCTGGCGTAGCCGTCCGCGAGACACTCGCCGCCGATGAAGAGGTCACCCGCGACGCCCACCGGCAGCGGCCGCAGCCGCGAGTCGAGCACGTAGTAGCGCGCGTTGGTGATGGGACGGCCGTAGGGGATGGACGTCCACGTGGGCTGGAGCGCGCCGACGCGGAAGAAGTTGGACCAGATGGTCGCTTCGGTGGCGCCGCCGAGGCTGATGACCTGGGCGTTGGGGAAGCGGGCGCGGATGGCATCCGGCAGGGTGAGGGGAATCCAGTCGCCGGACATGAAGACGCGCCGGAGCGCCGGGCCGCCCTCGCCGAAGTGGGCGACGAGCTGCTGGAGCGCCGCGGGCGCGCTGTCCCAGAAGGTGATGCGGCGCTCGCGCAGCAGCGAGGCCAGGCGCTCCGGGTCCTTCAGGTCGCGCTCGGTGGCGATGATGACGGTGCCGCCGACGGCGAGGATGCCGAAGACGTCGTAGACGGACAGGTCGAAGCAGGGCGAGGTGACGAAGAGCAGCCGCTCCGTGGCGTCCACCTGGAAGGTGGTGTTCACCCAGTGGATGAGGTTGACCGCGGGGCCGTGGCGGACGGAGACGCCCTTGGGCCGGCCGGTGGAGCCGGAGGTGTGGATGATGTACGCGAGGTTGTCCGGACGGACGGCGGTGACGGGCGTGTCGTCACGGCCGGTGCCCAGGTCCAGTCCGCCCTCGCCCAAACAAAGAGTGCGCAGTCCGTCCTCGGGGAACTGGCTCCTCAGGCGCTCGTGGGTGAGGAGGATGGAGGCGCCGGAGTTGCGCAGCATGAAGGCCGCGCGGTCGGCGGGGTACTCCGGGTCGATGGGGACGTACGCGGCGCCCGCCTTGAGGACGCCGAGCATGGCGACCAGCAGGTCGAAGGAGCGGTCGAGACAGAAGGCGACCTTCTGCTCGGGCTGGGTGCCCAGCGACAGCAGGTGCCACGCGAGGCGGTTGGAGCGCAGGTGCAGCTCGCGGTAGGTGAGCCGCGAGTCACCCAGCTCCGCCGCGACGGCGTCGGGCGTGCTCAGGGCCTGAGCGGTGAACAGGTCGTGGAGGTGCAGCTCGCGCGGGTAGTCACCGGCGGTGTCGTTCCACGCGTGGACGATGCGCTGGCGCTCCTCTGCCGTCAGGTAGTCGAGGTCATCCAGGCGCGACTCCGGCCGCGCCACCGCGGACTCCAGCAGCACGCCCAGGTGCGCCATCATCCGGGCCGCGGTCGCCGCGGTGAACAGGTCGGTGCTGTACTCCAGCGTGCCGCGGTAGCCGTCCGCCGTCGCCTCCAGGGACAGCACCAGCTCCAGCTTGGCGGTCTGGCTGTCCTGCACCACCGGCGCCAGCTTCAGGCCACCGGCCTCCAGCGCCGCCGTGGGCGCGTTCTGCAAGGCGAACAGGACCTGGACCAGCGGGGGCCGGCTCAGGTCGCGCTCCAGGTTCAGCTCCTCCACCAGCCGCTCGAAGGGCACGGCCTGATGGGCGAGCGCGCCGAGCGCCGTCTCCCGCACCTGGCCCAGCAGGGTACGGAAGGAGTCCTCGCCGGACAGCCGCGCGCGCAGGGGCAGGGTGTTGACGAAGAAGCCGATGAGGCCCTCCAGCTCCGCACGCTCACGCCCCGCTACCGGCGAGCCGACGACGACGTCGTCCTGCCCGCTGTAGCGGCCCAGCAACACCTGGAAGGCGGCCAGCAGCGCCATGAAGGGGGTGACGCCCTCGCGGCGACAGAACGCCTCCAGTGCCTCGGTCAGGGCGCGCGGCAGGTGCACGGGATGCGAGGCCCCCCGCGCGGACGCCACGGCGGGACGCGGGAAGTCGGTGGGCAGCTCCAGCGCGCGCGGCACGCCGGCGAGCTGTTCGCGCCACCACTGGAGCTGTCCCTCCAGCACTTCGCCCTGGAGCCAGTCGCGCTGCCACACGGCGTAGTCGGCGTACTGCACCGGCAGCGCGGGCAGGGGCGACGGCTGGCCGGCCGAGAAGGCGCGGTAGAGCGCGGCCATCTCGCGCACGAGCACGCCCATGGACCAACCGTCGGAGACGATGTGGTGCATCGTCATCAGCAGCACGTGCCGGGGGCCGGACAGGCGCAGCAGGGTGGCGCGCAGCAGCGGACCTCGGGCGAGGTCGAACGGGCGGACGGCCTCTTCACCGGTGAGGCGGCGGGCCTCGGCCTCGGGGTCTGCGTGGGAGGACAGGTCCACCACCGGCAGGGCGAACGGCGCGGGTGGGTGGATGACCTGGGCGGGGTTGCCGGACACGTCGCGGAAGGTGGTGCGCAGCGCCTCGTGGCGGCGGACCAGCTCCGTGAAGGCGCGCTCCAGTGACGCGACGTCCAGCGCCCCGTCCACCCGGAGGGCCGCCGGGATGTTGTACGTGGCGGTGCCGGGCTGGAGCTGGTCGAGGAACCACAGGCGCTGCTGCGCGAAGGACACCGGCAGGTCGCCGTCGCGCGGCGCGGGCCGCAGCGGAGGCAGGGCCTTCTGCTGGCCGGCCCGGAGCGCGGTGTCCACCTGGAGCGCGAGCTGCTCCAGCGTGGGGGACTCGAAGAGGGCCCGCAGGGGCAGCTCCACGCCGAAGGCGGCGCGCAGGCGCGAGAGGGCCTGGGTGGCGAGCAGCGAGTGGCCGCCCAGCTCGAAGAAGTCGTCGAACGCGCCCACGGCGGGCACGCGCAGCACCTCGGCGAGGACCGCGGCCAGACGCCGCTCGGTATCGGTGCGCGGGGCCACGTAGGCGCGCTGGGTGAGCGCCCCGTCCGGCGCGGGCAGCGCCTTGCGGTCCACCTTCGCGTTGGACGTCAGCGGCAGCGCCTCCAGCCGGACGAGGGCGGAGGGCACCATGTACTCGGGCAGGCGCTGCTGCAGGACGGCGCGCAGGGCCGCGGTGTCGAGCGGCTGGCCCTCCTGGGCCACCACGTAGCCCACGAGGCGCTTGTCGCCGGGGACGTCTTCGCGCACCACGGCGACGGCCTCGCGCACGGCCGGGTAGGCCAGCAGGGCGGCCTCCACCTCGCTCAGCTCGATGCGGAAGCCGCGCACCTTCACCTGGGTGTCGATGCGGCCCAGGAACTCCAGCACGCCGTCGTGACGCCAGCGCGCCTGGTCACCGGTGCGGTAGAGTCGGCCACCCGGCTCGGCGCCGAACGGGTCGGGAATGAAGCGCTCGGCGGTGAGGTCTGCCCGGCCGAGGTAGCCCCGGGCCACGCCCGGACCACCGACGAACAGCTCACCGGGCACGCCCACGGGCGTCGGCTGGAAGTGCCGGTCCAGCACGTACACCTGCGTATTCGAGATGGGCGAGCCGATGGGGATGGAGGCGCCCACCTGGGCCACTTCCGTCATGCGGTGCGTGGAGGTGAAGAGAGTCGCCTCGGTGGGGCCGTAGCAGGCCGTCACCGGAATGCGCATTCCTTCCACCACCCGGCGCACGTGGGGGGCACTGACGACGTCGCCCCCCGTGAGCAACTGGCGCACGCCGCGCAGCGCGTCCGGCTTCAGGTCCACCACCTGCGAGAAGAGGCCCGCGGTGAGGTGGAGCGTGGTGACGCCGTGGCGCTGGAGCACGGTGCTCAGCAGGTCCAGGTCGCTGGGAGACTGGGGCGGGAAGACCACCAGCCGGCCGCCATGGGCCAGCGGTCCCCAGAGCTCTAGGACGGAGGCGTCGAAGGACACGGGGGCGATGAGGAGGAAGGTCTCCTCATGGCTCAGGCTCGCGTAGCGGGGCGCGTTCAGCAGGCGCTGGATGCTCCGGTGCTCCACGGCCACGCCCTTGGGACGGCCGGTGCTGCCGGAGGTGAAGACGACGTACGCGAGGTTGCGGGCCGTCACGCCCGTCACGGGCGCGGAGACAGGCAGCCCCTTCCAGGCCTCCTCCTCCACGTGGACGCGGGGCAGATTCGCGGCGGCGGGCAGCTTCGCCCCCAGCTCACGCGTGGTGACCAGCACCCGCGCGCGCGAGTCCTCCAGCATGTGCTCCAGGCGCTGCGCGGGGTAGGACGCATCCAGCGGCACGTAGGCGCCACCGGCCTTGAGGATGGCCAGCAGCGACACCACCAGCTCCAGCGACCGTTCCAGGCACAGGGCGACGGGCACGTCGGGGCCCACGCCAAGCGAGCGCAGGTGGTGCGCGAGCTGATTGGCGCGCTCATCGAGCTGCCGGTACGTGAGCCTGGACTCTCCGAACTCCACCGCCACCGCGTCCGGACGCAGCGCGGCCTGCCGCTCCACGAGGGTGTGCAGGCAGGTGTCCGCGGGGTAGTCCGTGCCGGTGGCGTTGAAGTCCGCCAGCACCTGCTTGCGCTCGGAGGGAGGCAGCAGGGGCAGGGTGGCCAGCGGGGCATCCGGCGACGCCAGCGCGCCCTCCAGCAACACGTGAAGATGGCCCGCGAGGCGCTCGGCGGTGGCGGCCGTGTACAGGTCGGTGTTGTACGTGAGGGTGCCGTGGAAGCCGTCCTCGGACGGGAAGAGCGACAGCTCCAGGTCGAACTTGGAGGTGCCCGGGTCCAGGTCCACGGGCGCCAGCTTCATGCCGGGGACTTCGAGGGCTCCCTGCGGGGCATTCTGGAGGACGAAGAAGACCTGGAACAGGGGCGTGCGGCCCAGGTTGCGCGCGGGCTGCAGCTCCTCCACCAGCTTCTCGAACGGGAGGTCCTGGTGCGCGTAGGCGCCCAGCGTGGCATCGCGCACCTGGCCCAGCAGGGCGCGGAAGGAGGCGGCCTGCCCGGGGCGAGCGCGCAGCACCAGCGTGTTGACGAAGAAGCCGACCAGGCCCTCCACCTCGGAGAAGCGGCGGCCGGCGATGGGCGAGCCGACGACGATGTCGTCCTGCCCGCTGTAGCGGTGGAGCAGCGCGTTCCACGCCGCCAGCAGCACCATGAACGGCGTGGCGCCCTGCTGGCGGGCCAGCTCCTTCACGGCCTCCGAGAGTGGACGGGGAAGGCGGACGGGAAGGGCGGCGCCACGGAAGGACTGCACAGCGGGGCGCGGGAAGTCCGTGGGCAGCTCCAGAGCGGCGGGCGCCCCGGCGAGCTGCTGCTTCCAGTACGCGAGCTGCTTCTCCAGCACCTCGCCCTTCGTCAGCCAGCGGCTCTGCCAGAGCGCGTAGTCCGCATACTGCACCGGCAGCGCGGGCAGGGACGGCGTCTGCCCGGCGCGGAACGCCAGGTAGAGGGCGGCCATCTCGCGAATCAGCACACCCATGGACCAACCGTCGGAGACGATGTGGTGCATCACCAGCGCCAGCACGTGGCGCTGGCCGTCCAGGCGCAGCAGGGTGGCGCGCAGCAGCGGGCCGGTGCCCAGGTCGAACGGGCGGCCCAGTTCCTCCAGCGCGAGCCGGCGGGCCTCGCCCTCGCGGATCTCCTCGGGCAGGCCTTGCAGGTCCATCATCGCGAGCGGCACCGGGGCCGGCGGATGGATGACCTGGACGGGCTGGCCCTCATGCGAGGAGAAGGTGGTGCGCAGCGCCTCGTGGCGCTGGACCAGCACGTCGAAGGCGCGCCGCAGCGCCACGACGTCAAGCGCGCCCTCCAGCCGGAGGACCGCGGGGATGTTGTAGAAGGCGCTCCCCGGCTGGAGCTGGTCGAGGAACCACAGGCGCTGCTGCGAGGACGACAGCGGCACGGCGCCGTCGCGAGGGCCCGCCACCAGCGGCGGCAGGGACGTGCCGGCCTCTGCCTGGGGCTGCTGGCGCTCCCGCACGCGCTCCGCGAGCTGCGCCACCGTGGGCGACTCGAACAACTGGCGCACCGCCAGCTCCACGCGCCACCGGCTGCGCAGGGCGCCGAGGAGCTGCAGGCCGATGACGGAGTCACCGCCCAGCTCGAAGAAGCTGTCGTGGATGCCGATGGGGTCCACGCCGAGCAGGTCGCTCCAGAGGGCGCACAGCGCCTTCTCCAGCGCGTCACGGGGCGCGGCGTAGGAGGCCGCCAGCTCCGGGCGGTTTCCCTCGGGGACCACCTCGGCGGCCTCGGCCGCGGAGGCCGCGACGGAGCCGGAGGCGGAGGAGACCGGGAAGCCACCGGGAGCACCACCGGGCGCGCCGCCCCCCGGCAACAGGCCTCCACCCGTCGAGGGCGAGGGCTCCAGCCAGTGGCGCTGCCGCTCGAACGGGTACGGGGGCAGCGGCACGCGCAGCCGCCGCGCGCGGCCGTTGAAGGCCTTCCAGTCGACGTCCACGCCCGCCTGCCACGCCTTGCCCACGGCCTCGAGCAGCACGGGCACGTCGCGCTCGCGCTCCAGCGCATGGGGCAGGGTGGGGGACACGACGACGCCCGTGGCCCGGTCCGGGTGCTGCAAGGCGAAGGTCGTCAGCGCGTTGCCGGGGCCCACCTCCAGCACGAGCCGGTCCGGCTTGCGGAGCAGCTCCGTCACGCCCTGGGAGAAGCGCACCGCGCCGCGCAGGTGCCGCGCCCAGTACGCCGGGTCCGTGGCCTCCTCCGCCTGCAAGGGCTTGCCGGTGAGGTTGGAGATGACCTCCAGCTTCGGGGCCTTGCGCTCCACCGAGCGCACCTTCCGGGTGAACTCCTCCAGGATGGGGTCCATCATGGACGAGTGGAAGGCATGCGACGTCTGCAGGCGCCGCGGCTTGAGCCCGCGCTCCTCCAGCCGGCGCTCGAAGGCCTCCACCGCCGCGGTGGGACCGGCCACCACGCAGCGGCCGGGGGCGTTCACCGCGGCCAGTGACAGCTCCTGGCCCAGCAGCGGCAGCACGGCCTCCTCCGCCAGGGGCACGGAGGTCATCGCGCCCGGCGGCAGGCTCGCCATCAGCCGGCCCCGCTCGCACACCAGCGTCACCGCGTCCGCCACGGAGAACACGCCCGCGAGGCACGCGGCCACGTACTCGCCGATGCTGTGCCCCATCAGCACGCTCGGCCGGATGCCCCAGTGCATCAGCAGGCGCGCCAGGGCGTACTCCACCGCGAAGAGGGCGGGCTGCGTCCACTCCGTGGCCTTCAGCCGCTCGTCGGCGCCCGTGCCCTCGCCCATGACGAGCGCGCGCAGGTCCGTCCCCCGCACGGCGCGCACCCGCTCCGCGCATGCGTCGAAGTGCTCACGGAACACCGGCTCGCGGCGGTAGAGGCCCGCGGCCATGCCCGCGTACTGCGAGCCCTGCCCGGAGAACAGGAAGGCCACCGAGGGGCGCTGGGCGGCCTGCTGGCGCGTGGGCAGCCGCTCCGGCGTGGACAGCGCCGCGAGCGCGTCCTGCCCGTCACGGACGACGGCGAAGCGGCGGTGCGTGAAGTGCTGGCGCCCCGTTTGAAGCGTGTACGCCACGTCTCCCAGGTGCAGGTCCGGCTGCTCGCCCAGGTGGTCGGCCAGGTTGTCGGTGGCCCGCTGCAGCGCACCGGACGTGCGCGCGCTGAGCACCAGCAACTGGTAGGGCTCCGCGGGCGTGGACGCCTCCGGGGGCGGGGCCTCCTCGAGGATGACGTGCGCATTCGTGCCGCCGATGCCCAGCGAGGACACGGCCGCGCGACGGGGGCCGCCCTGGCTCTCCCAGGCGCGCGTCTTGTCGTTGACGAAGAAGGGGCTCTCCGGCAGCTCCAGCGCCGGGTTGGGGCGCTTGAAGTGCAGGCTGGGCGGGATGACGCGGTCCTTCAGCGCGCGGGCTACCTTGATGAGGCCCGTCACACCGGACGCCGCGTCCAGGTGGCCCACGTTCGTCTTCACCGAGCCGATGGCGCAGAACTGCTTCTTGCGCGTGTACTTGCGCCAGGCCTTCGTCAGGCCTTGCAGCTCGATGGGGTCTCCCAGCCGCGTGGCCGTGCCGTGGGCCTCCACGTAGCCGATGCTGTCCGGCTCGACGCCCGAGTTGCCGAGCGCTTCCAGCACCACCTCGGACACGCCCTCCATGCTGGGCGCGGTGAAGCCGGCCTTGAGGTTGCCGTCGTTGTTGATGGCGGTGCCCAGGATGACGGCGTAGACGTGGTCGCCGTCCTCCAGCGCGCGGTCCAGCGGCTTGAGCACCACGCAGCCCACGCCGCTGCCGAAGAGGGTGCCGGTGGCATCGGCGTCGAAGCTGCGGCAGTGCCCGTCCACGGACGCCACGCCGCCCTCGGTGTGCATGTAGCCGTACCGCGTGTGGACGAGCACCGAGGCGCCGCCGACGAGCGCGACGTCACATTCCTCGTTGAGCAGGGCCTGACACGCCACGTGGGTGGCGACGAGCGACGAGGAACATGCGGACTGGACGAGGTGGCTGGGACCGCGGAGGTTCAGCTTGTAGGACACCCGCGTCGTCAAATAGTCCTTGTCGTTGGCGAGCTGGAGCTGAAGCGGGTCGGTGGCGAGGGCCACCGGGTTCCGCATCAGGTTGTAGAGCAGGTACGTGTCCATGGCGGCGCCGGCGTAGACGCCCACGCGCCCGGGCACGCCCTGCGGGTTGTAGCCCGCGTCCTCCAGCGCCTCCCACGCGCACTCCAGGAAGTGGCGGTGCTGCGGGTCCAGGATGGCCGCCTCCTTCGGGGGAATGCCGAAGAAGGTGGCGTCGAACTGCTCCATGTCCTCGAGGTACGCCGCCGCCTTGACGAACTTCGGATGGGAGACGAGCTCCGCGGGCACGCCGCGCTTGCGCAGCTCCTCCTCCGTGAAGAACGTCACCAGCTCGGTGCCATCCCTTACCTGACGCCAGAAGTCGTTGATGCTGTCGGACTTCGGGTAATGCCCGGCGATGCCAATGATGGCGATTTCAGTTCCGGTCCGGCTCATTGCGGAGCTCACGCGAGAGAAACAGTCGTTGGGGTGTGGAGAGGGAAGGAGAGAAGGTGTGGCTAGCCGGTGCCCAGCTGGGGCTCGGCGTTGGGCTGCGAGAAGTCCAGGCGGTGGTGAACCACCTCGATGCGGCCCAGGTTGCGCAGGGGCAGCAGGTCGGACTCGAAGACGGTGCGTGGCACGTCCGCCGTGCGCTCCCACTGGCTGGGCGTGAGCACCAGGTCGTAGAGCTCGCCGTCGCGGTTCTCCAGGATGCCCGTGCCCACCCAGAACTTGGCCCGCGAGGACTTCGTGCTGCCGATGCCGATGCTGTTGTTCCCGGGGGAGACGAAGAGGACGACCCGCTCCCCGCCCATGATGAACTCGGCCGTCTTCTCCATGGTGTAGATGCCCACCACTTCGTAGATGGCGCCCCGGCGGATCTTCTCTTCCTTCTCCGCCTCGCTCAGCCGGGTCCAGTCCTCGGCCCCGTCCCACTTGATGTTCTGCCGGGCCCAGGTGAGGAACGTGTCCCGCTGCTTCTGCGGGAAGTCGTTGAACCCCATCTCCATCATCTCGAAGCGCTCATCCAGCAGGGAGAAGTACTCCTCGCGGGTATAGAAGGCGGCGTCCCGGACGATGGAGAGCTTCACGTTCGCCGGCAGGTGCTTGCCGAACGCGTCCAGCATCGCCTGGAAGGAGCCGACGTAGCGCTCGATGTCCTCCGCGCTGAGGTTGTCATGGCGCTGGGGGAGGAACGTGTACATGAAGAACTGCATGTGCACGCCGGGCGCGTACCCCGCGGCGATGCCGCTGAGGTACTGCAGGATGTGCGAGATGCCGAAGAACTCCGCCCAGTCCACCTCGGGCGAGGACGGCAGCCGCCAGATCTTGTACCCGCCCATGGGGTGAACGAGCTGGAGCGGCTTCTGCTCTCGGACGGCCGCCTCCACCGTCCGGCTGATGTTCTGCTGCGTGTCCGCGTCCACGGACCACTTGCGGAACTTCTTCGACAGGAGCTGCTTGATGATGAATGCCTTCTGTCCCTCGCCATCCAGGACGGCCTGCTCCTGGGGGGTGAGGGTGCGGACGGCGGACTTCTCCAGCCGCTCACGCAAATGGAGGACCACGCTCTCGGCTGGAGGGCTCTCGACCTTCATGAATGTCACCGGAAACAGTTGGTGTTGTCGGAATCAGGCTGCGTGCGTGTCGGGGGCGGGGCGCGGCTACCCCTCGCCCCCAACGCCAGGCAATGCGGGTGCGGCTACCCCTCGCCCCCACGCCGGGCAATGGCCTTGGCGCGGCGGCGGGCTCCACGGCTGGAGCTGTCCTCGGCGGGCGCGGCGGCGGAAGCGGACTCTCCGGAGTCCTCTCCACCACTCGTGCTCCCGCCCAGGAGCGTGGACAGGGCGCCGAGCGTCGGTGCCTCGAAGAGCTGCACCACCGCGACTTCCTTCCCCAGCCTCCGCTTGATGCGGGAGACAATCTGGATGGCCATCACCGAGTCGCCGCCCAGGTCGAAGAAGTTGTCGTGGAGGCCCACGCGCTCCAGGCCGAGCACCTCACGCAGGATTTCGCCCAGCTTCTCCTGCATGGGCGTTCCCGGCGCCTCGAAGGGCACCGGCAGCTCGGGACGCGGGCGCGTCGCGCGCTGGGGCGCCGAGGCCGACTCGGTCTCCACTTCCTCCTCGGCCGCCTTCGTGGGCGCGGTGTGCACCAGGCCGCGCGCCAGCAGCGCCTCCAGATCTCTCGTGGACACCACGAGCTGCGGCATGTCCGAGCTCGCCAGCGCCCGCCGGAAGAGCTCCACGCCCTCCTCGGGAGAGATGGCCTCCTGGCGGAGGATCTGCTGGAAGACGTTCTCTCCGGCGTTCGCCGCCTGCGCGGTGGCCGAGGCCGAGGCCTGAGCCGGGGCCTTCGCCGCCGTGACGGTGGCGGCCGCGGCGTCGCGGTTCGCCAGGTTCTTGTACATGGCGCCCACGTCGTTCACTCGCTTGAGCGAGAACTCGGTGATCTCCACCAGCTCGCGGCCCGTGTCGTCGAGGATGCGGATGTCGAAGGACGGCGTCTCGCTGCGGTTGGAGCCCTCGCCGTGCGAGCGCGTGTGCACGTGGATGCGGCGGGTGAACGGGTGCCGCACGACGAGGCGCTTGTACGAGTACGGCATGTACGGCACCGCGCCGAGGATGAAGTCGCGCCCCGTGCCGATGGACTTGTCCAGCATGGACGGGTGCATCTTCATGACGTCCAGGTCGGAGGCGAACTCGGCCGGAAGCTCCAGGGTGGCGAGCACCTGCTGCTCGCCCCACCGCACCCGCCGGACACACTGCCACCGCGGGCCGTGGTCCTCGTCGTGCGAATCCTCGTCGGTGAACTCCTTCACCTTCGCGCAGGCGGCGGTGAGGGCCGCCAGGTCATGCTGCTTCGCAGGGGTGGTGGGGATGAGCCGGGCCCGTCCCATCACGTGCCGGGTGAGGCCCGTGCCGTCCGTGCCCATGCTGCTGACCTGGAAGCTCCAGCCCTCCGCGCCCTCGTCCGTCAGCTCCAGCCGCGCCACGCGCTGGTCGCCCAGGCGCACCGACAGCGGGGTGAGGAAGTAGACGTCGGAGATCTCCAGGTCCTGCTGCTGCATCCGCTGGGCGAACGCCGCCCGCACCATCTCCAGATACGTGGTGCCGGCGATGACCGGATTGCCGAGGATGCGGTGGTCGTCGAGCACCCAGTGCGTCTCGACGCGGAACACCGTCTCGTACACCTCGTGCCCGGGAGCGGACGGCATCCGCTTCGCCAGCAGCGGGTGGCCCATGGACACGGGCTCGCCGGAGATTGCCGCGGGGGCCGGGAGCGCCTCGACGCGCGGGGCGGCCTTCGCGGCGGCGGCGCTGGCGAGCATGCCCACGTCCCGCCACGAGCACCAGTCGATGGACACCGTGAAGGTGGACGACGTCCTCGCCTTGTGGTGCGCCCAGGCGTCCTGGAAGGCGTTGGCCGCGACGTAGTCCGCCTGGCCGAAGCCGCCCAGCACCGAGGTGCGTGACGAGCAGTAGACGACGAAGTCGAGCGGCTGACCCTCCAACAGCTCATCCAGCACGAGGGTGCCGCGCACCTTGGGCGCGAGCACGCGCTGGGCCACCTCGTCCGTCTTGAGCTGCAGCGCGCCGCCCGCCGGCACGCCGGCCGCGTGGATGACGCCGTGCACGGCCCCGAAGCGCGCGCGCACGTCGGCCAGCACCTCGGCCATGCGCGCCCGGTCCGTCACGTCGGCGGCGACGGTCATCACCTCGGCGCCGGCGCGCTCCAGCTCACGGATGCGGCGGATGGCCTGCGCGGTGGGCGAGTCGCCCTCGGACGCCAGCAGCGCATTCCACTTCGAGCGCTCCGGAAGCGGCTTGCGGCCCAGCAGCACCAGCCGGGCGCCGCCCGCCGCACGAGCGACGTCCTCGGCCAGCACGAGGCCGATTCCGCCCAGGCCGCCGGTGACGAGGTACACGCCTCCCGGGCGCAGCCTCGGCGAGCGGCCCTGGAGGGCCTCCAGCCGCACGGGCTCGTGGGTGCGCGTCCAGCGGTGCCGCCCGCGCCACGCGGTGACTGTGTCGCGAGCGCCGGACTCCACCTCGGCGAGCAGGTGCCCGACGAGCCGGGACTCGTCGGCGCTCCCCGGCATGGGCAGCGTCACATCGATGAGGCGGCACTTCACGTTCGGGTATTCCTGGCCGATGACCAGGCACGGTCCGAGCAGGGTGGCCTTCTCCGGGCACAGCGTCTCGTCACCCGTCACCTGGAACATCTGGCTGCTGAGCACGTGCAGCTCCACCGGCGCGGTGGCGTGCGAGGCGCCCAGCGCCTGGGCGAGGTACATCAGGCTGCGGAAGCCGGACTCCTCCACGCGAGGCAGGGACTCCAGCCGCGAGCCCGCGGAGCGCTGCGGGTCCACGCTCCACAGGTGGATGATGCGCGAGGGGAGCTTCCCCTGGGCCTTGAGGTCCTGCAGGAGCTGCCGGTAGTCACCGGGCCGGCTCGGGTCCAGCGAGTAGCGGCCCTCCGCCGGCGAGCCGCCATGCGTGCCACGCTGGACGCGCAGCACGGTGTGGCCGCGCTGCTCCAGCCGGGTGGCCAGCAGCTCGCCCAGGCCGAAGGCGTCGGTGAAGAGCAGCACCACCTCCGCGTCCCGCGCGAGCGCCGTGGCGGGCGCCGTCCGCTTCCACGAGGGGACGAAGAACCAGTCCGCGGGGTCCACCCGGCGCGGGGGCAGCGTGTCCTCCTGCTGCTGGCGCGCGGGGGCCTGCCGTGCCGGCTCCAGCCAGAGGCGCTGGCGCTCGAAGGGGTACTGCGGCAGGGGGATGCGCCGCCGCTCCGCGCCCGCGTGGTGTCCGGCCCAGTCCACCTCGCCGCCGTACATCCACAGGCGCGAGAGCGCGGCCATCAGCGCGCACGGCTCCGAGGGCTCCTTCGTGTCCTGCACGAGCGAGCCCAGCACCACCTGCCGCGGCGACTTCGCGGGGTGCAGCCGGGCGATGTTGAGCCACGTACGGCCCGGGCCCACCTCCACCAGCAGCCGGTCCGGCTCCTGGAACAGCGCCTCGATGCCCGGGGAGAGGCGCAGCGTGCGGCGGAGCTGCGACGCCCACCACGAGGGCTCCGCCAGCTCCGGGCCGCTCGCCCACGCGGCGGTGACGCCGGAGAAGAGGGGCACCTCGGGCGCGCGGAAGGAGACGCGGCGCAGCGCCGCGGACATCTCTCCGGTGAGGCTGTCCACCGCGGGCGACTGGAGCGCCCTGTCTCCCGCGAGCCGACGGAAGGTGGCGCCGCGACGACGCAGCTCCGCCTCCAGCGCCTCGATGCCGGCGCGCGGCCCGGAGACCGTGCACACCGACGGCCGGCCCACCCACGCCAGCGACAGGCCGTGCGCGGGCAGCAGTCCCTCCAGCTCCGCCTCGGGCAGCATGACCAGCGTCATGGCTCCCTCGGGCAGGCGCTTCAGCAGGCGGCTGCGCAGGGCCACCATGTAGACGGCGTCCTCGAACGACACCACGCCCGCGACGCAGGCGGCGGCGTACTCGCCGATTCCCTCGCCCATCACCGCGCGCGGGCGCACGCCCCAGGCCATCCACGTCCGGGCCAGGGCCATCTCCACCGCGAAGAGCGCGGGCTCGGCCACGTGCGTCCACGTGAGCGCCTCCGCCGCCTGGGCCTCCGCCCCGAACCGGGGGAAGAGGATGGGGCGCAGGTCCATGCCCAGCTCCGCGTCGATCTTCGCCAGACACGCGTCCAGGTGCTCGCGGAAGACGGGCAGCGCGTCGTACAGCTCGCGCGCCATGCCCAGGTGCTGGCTGCCCACGCCCGGGAAGAGGAAGGCCACGGCGCGGGCATTGCCGTCCACCCGTCCCGTGAAGGTGCGGTCGGTGGGCAGGCGCTCCAGCATGTCCACCGCGTCCGCCAGCGAGCGGCAGGTGAGGGCGCGCCGGAACTCGAAGGGCTTGCGCCCGAGCTGGAGCGTGTAGGCCACGTCACCGATGTCCAGCTCCGGGTGCGCGGCGAGGTACTTGCGGAGCTGGTCCGTCCGCGCCTCCAGCGCGCTCGCGGTGCGCGCGGACAGCACCAGCGTGTGCCAGCCGTCGGCCTGCCGCCGCGACGGCAGGGGCGGGGCCTCCTCCAGCACCAGGTGAACGTTGGTACCGCCAATGCCGAACGAGCTCACCCCGGCGCGGCGCGGGTGCTTCTCCGGCCGGGGCCAGTCGGTCAGCTTCGCATTCACATAGAAGGGGCTCTGCGCGAAGTCGATGGCGGGGTTGGGGGACTCGAAGTGGAGCGTGGGCGGGAGCTGCTTGTGCTCCAGGCACAGCACCGTCTTGATGAGTCCGGCGATTCCGGCCGCCGTGTCCAGGTGACCGACGTTGCTCTTCACCGAGCCGATGGCGCAGAACTGCTTGCGCTGCGTCTTGGCGCCGAACGCGTGGGTGAGCGCCTCGATTTCAATCGGGTCGCCCAGCACCGTGCCGGTGCCATGGCACTCCACGTAGCCCACGGTGTCCGGGTGCACGCCCGCCACCGCCAGGGCCATGCTGATGGCGCGGCGCTGGCCCTCGGACGAGGGCGCGGTGTAGCCAATCTTGGCGGTGCCGTCGTTGTTGGCCGCCGAGCCGCGGATGACCGCGTGGATGGTGTCCCCCGCGGCAATCGCGTCCTCCAGCCGCTTGAGCACCACCACGCCGGCGCCGCTGCCGAAGACGGTGCCCTTGGCCTTCGCGTCGAAGGGACGGCAGTGCCCGTCCGGCGAGGCCACGCCTCCCTCCTGGAAGAGGTAGCCCATGGTCTGCGGCACTCGTACGGAGACGCCACCCGCCAGCGCCATGTCCGTCTGGTACGAGAGCAGGGCCTGACACGCCAGGTGCACCGCGGACATGGCGGTGGAACAGGTGCTCTGCACGGTGAAGGCGGGACCGCGCAGGTTGAGCTTGTACGCCGTCAGCGTGGCCAGGTGGTCGCCGCGGTTGGCGATGGCCGCCTGCAGGAAGCCGTGTGACTCGATGAGCTGCCGGTTGGTGGCCAGGTTCTCCAGCAGGTACGTGTTGATGCTGAGCCCGCCGAAGACGCCGATGTCACCCTGGAAGCGCTCCGCGTCGTAGCCCGCGTGCTCCAGCGCGTGCCACGCCACCTCCAGGAACACGCGCTGCTGCGGGTCGGTGATCTGCGCCACACCCGGGTTCATCCCGAAGAAGGCGGCGTCGAACAGCTCCACGCCGTCCAGGGCCGCGTTGGCCCGGACGTAGGACGGGTCCGCCAGCAGCTCGGGGGACACGCCCGCCTCGCGCAGCTCCTCCTCGGAATAGAAGCGGATGGACTCCACGCCCGCGCAGAGGTTGCGCCAGTACGTGTCCACGTCCCCCGCGCCGGGGAAGCGGCCCGCCATGCCGACGACCGCGATGCCCTCCAGCCCCTCCTGCTCCATGTTGCCGCTCATGTGTCCCCCCGAGACTTGCTGCGGTCCTTCTGGCGCTTCATCGCTTCCACCCGGCGGCGGGCGGCCTCGTCCACGTCCTCGGCCTTCTCCTGGGGCTGCGCCTTGCCCGCGTCCAGGAAGGTGACGAGCGAGGCCACCGTCGGGTGGCGGAAGAGGTCCAGCATGGAGAGCTGCGCGCCCAGCGCCTTGCTGATGCGGTTGTGGGCCTGCACCAGCAGCAGCGAGTGCCCGCCCAGGTCGAAGAAGTGGTCATTGATGCCCACGCGCTCCACCTTCAGCACCTCGGCGAAGATGGCGGCGATGCGGCGCTCCAGGTCGTTGCGCGGCTCCACGTAGCTGGCGCGCGCCTCCGTGGCCACGGCCTCCGGCGCCGGCAGGGCCTGGCGGTTCACCTTGCCGGTGAGGGTGAGGGGCAGCTCGTCCATCAGCACCACGTGCCGAGGCAGCATGAACTCCGGCAGCACCTGCTTGAGGTGCGCGCGCACCGCGTCGGCGGTGAGCAGGGGGGCCAGCTCCCGCGGGTCCACCGCGGCGGAGGCCGGCGCCGGCATCACCGGCTGGTTCTCGCGCCACGCGTAGAGGTTGTGCCGGTCCGTGCCCTGGAGCAGCGGATCCTGGTCCACCTGCACGCGGAAGCCGCGCTCCTCCAGCAGCTTCGTCACCCGCTGCACGCGGCCCTCGCTGGCATGGCCCCGGGCGTCGTGCACCTCCATGACGACCTGGCGGATCATGGGCCAGTGCTCCGCGTCGATGCCCTCCAGCACGTCCAGCTCCGCGCGCTGCACGTCCACCTTGAGCAGGTCGATGCGGTCCACGCCCTCCTCGCGGATGACGTCGGACAGGCGGCGCAGCCGCACCGTGTGGCGCTCCTCGGCGAAGCGCCCCTCCAGCAGCTCGTCCGCGTTGAGCAGCAGCGTCTCCGCCGACGCGTCCCCCGCGGAGCGCTGGTTGCGGAGGAACGTCTTGATGACGTTCACCTCGTCCTCCGCGTTGGCGTACTCGCTGCGGCCGGACATCATCGTGTAGCGGCTGTAGAAGGTGAACGTCGACGAGTGCTCGTGGTTGGAGAGGCCAAACGGGAAGGCCTTCACGCGGGGGCCGTACAGCTCGGCGTTCGCGGTGACCGTCTCGTACAGGGGCGGGAGCGGCTCGAAGGCGTACACGCGGCACGCCGGTGAGTTCACGCTGGCGAACAGGGAGAACATGCCGATGTTCGCGCCGACGTCGAAGATGACGCCCTCTGCCGGCAGCTGGACGCCGTGGCGGATGTAGAGGCGCTCCTGGAACAGCTCGCGGTAGAGGTAGTCCGTCTCGTTCTTGTTCTGGTGGAGGACGGCCATCCCGTTCGGGAGCGGGTAGCGGGCGTGCTTGTCCAGGCGCGCGGCATGGCGGCGCCGGGGGACGACGTACGCCACCAGCTGGCGGTCGCCCTGGGCGTCGTCCCGTGCCGTCACCGCGGCGTGTTTCACCGCCGGGTGGGTGCCCAGGCACTGCTCGATCTCCTCCAGCTCGATGCGGAAGCCGCGCACCTTCACCTGGAAGTCGGCGCGGCCCAGGAAGACGAGCTGGCCGTTCTCGGTGAAGCGCATCACGTCGCCGCTGCGGTACATCCGCGCGCCCGGCGTGTCGCTGAACGGATCCGGCAGGAAGCGCTCCGCGGACAGGTCCGGCCGGCCGCAGTAACCGCGCGCCACCTGAGCGCCGCCGATGTACAGCTCACCCGGCACGCCCACGGGCACGGGCCGCAGCCCCGCGTCCAGCACGTACACCCGCACGTTCGCCAGCGGACCGCCGATGGTCGGCTCGGAGGCCGCGAGCGTGACGGGTGCCACGGCCGTGTCCACCGTGCACTCGGTGGGGCCGTAGAGGTTGTAGGCGCCACGGCCGCCCTCGGCGAGCCGCTTCCAGAGGGCCGGGTCGATGGCCTCGCCGCCCAGCAGCAGCACCGGCATCTGGCTCAGCGGCACGCCGTCCTCGTTCTCCAGCAGCAGCCGGAGCTGGGTGGGCGTGAGGTCCAGGACGTCCAGCGGGTTCTCCCGCAGGTAGGCCGCCAGGGCCTTCCCATCCAGACGGATGCGGTCGGTGAGCACATGGAGCGTGTGGCCCTGGCACACCTGGATGACCTGCTTCACGGAGGCGTCGAAGGCCAGCGGGGCATTGAGGCCCACCGCCAGCCGGGCGCCGCGCCCGCGGTAGATGGCCTGCTCCAGCGCCACGCCCAGGTTCGCCAGCCCGCCGTGGCGCACCATGACGCCCTTGGGCTGGCCGCTGGAGCCGGAGGTGTAGAGGAAGTACGCGAGGTGCTCCGGGTCCACCGGAACCTTCGGGTCCGCGTCGCTCTTCGACGCCAGCGCCGCCGCGTCCGCGTCCAGACGCACGCGGGTGCCGGTGAAGCCCTCCAGCCTGCCCTCCAGCTCGGCCGTGGTGACGGCGATGGGAGCGCGGGTGTTCTCCAGGATGAAGGCGAGCCGCTTCGACGGCAGCTCCGGGTCGAGCGGCACGTAGGCCGCGCCCGCCTTGAGGATGCCCAGCAGGGCGACGATGGCGTCCACCGAGCGCGGCAGGCACAGGCCAACGGCGTCCCCCGTCTTCACGCCCAGCGAGCGCAGGTGCCACGCGAGCTGGTTGGCGCGCCGGTTGGCCTCGCGGAACGTGATGCGGGTGCCCTCGCAGACCACGGCGGGTGCGTCCGGCTGCGAGGCGGCGAAGGCCGCGAACCGCTCGTGCACGCAGGTGGTGTCCCCGGGCAGCGCGGTGGCGTTCCACTCGCGCACGATGCGGCGCTCCTCCTCCGCGTCGATGAGGCGCAGCGTCACCAGCCGGGCCTCGGGGTGCGCGCACAGGTCGGCCAGCAGGACGCGGTAGGCCCGGAGGAAGCGCCGCATGTCCGATTCCGCGAAGCGGCCGGAGTCGTAGTCCAGGCGCAGCGCGAGGCGGCGGCCGTCATCCGTGAGCGCGAGCATCAGGCCCGCCACGTCCTCGTGGGCCTCCAGGCGCTCCAGGTGGAAGCGCGCGCCGCCATGCTCCGCGTCCGGCCAGGACACGAAGCGGAAGGCACACGGAGCCTGCGCGGGGGACGGCACCAGCGACGGCCAGGTGTCCGCGTCGAAGGCGATGGCGTGCTTCAGGTGCGCGGCGTTCGTCTGGCGCAGCGGCTCCAGCAGGTCCGCCAGCCGGTAGTCCTGGGGAATGGGCGTCACCACCGGCAGCGAGCGCGCGAAGGTGCCGAGCGCGCCCTCGAGCTGCTCGTAGGCGCGGCCGTCGAAGCGGCGCGCGGAGACCACCGGGCTGTTGCCCGTCAGCCGCCACAGCAGCACCTGGAAGGCGGCGTGCGCCAGCGTGGCCTCGTCCACGCCGAAGCGGCGCGCCAGCGCGCGCACCTGCTCGGGGGCGTCCACCTCGGCCTCCAGCACGCGGAAGGGCCCCGCCGTGCGCGCGCCCTCCTTGCGCTCATAGGGCAGCGTGGAGGGGGAGGGGATGGACTCCGCCAGCCGGCGCCAGTACGCGGCGGCCTCGGCCTTGTCCTCGCCGGCCAGGAACTCGCGCTGCCAGTCCGCGTAGTCGATGTACTGGAGGGGCTCACCCTCGTCGCTTCCACCCGCGTAGGCACGGCCGATGGCGGCCACCAGGTCGCGCAGCGCGAAGGCGTCCATGCACAGCGCGGGCAGCTCCAGCCAGAGCCGGTGACGCTCGGGCCCCTCCTGCACCAGCGCGCACCGCAGCGGACTCTCTGCCGAGGAGTCCGGCGTGGCCTCCGGCAGGGGGCCTCCCTTGTGCACGTGGACGGAGGTGTCCGCCACGGCCTGGAGGGGCGTGCTCATGCCGGCCAGCCGCACCAGCCGGGTGCGGAGGACCTCGAACCGCTGGCTCGCGTCGGCCACGGCCCGCTCGAGAGCGTCCACCCGCAGGGGCCCCTCGATGGAAACCTCCGCGCGAACCCGCTGCGTTCCGGACTGGCCGCCCGCGGCCCAGAGGCGCCGCTGCTCGGCGGAGAGGGGATAGCCCTCGATCTCGTCGATGCTCATCGTGTTGTCACTCCAGAATCAGGGAAAGGGCAATGCGGTGGGGTCCGCTACGCGGGGACCACGTCGGGGCTGACGTACAGCTCGGCCATGGAGACCAGGATGGAGCGCTCACCCTCGAAGGGGTCGCGCCCGTGGACCGCGAGGAAGTTGTCCACCATGAGCATGTCGCCCTGCTGCCAGGGGAAGCGCACGGTGGCCTCGTCGTAGACGCGGCGGATGCGGTCCAGCACTTCGGGCTCCAGCGGGCTGCCGTCGCCGTAGAAGGCGTTGCGCGGCATCTCGTCGGGCCGGAACTGGGCGCGCAGCCCCTCGCGCACCTCGGGGGCCAGGTTGGTCTCGTGGAAGATGGGCGCGTGGTTGAACCACAGCGACTCGCCGGTGCGCGGGTGGGTGGCCATGACCTGGCGGATGGCGCGTGTGCGCAGCCGGTCGCCGTCACGCCACTCGTAGGTCATGCCGCAGCTCCGGCAGTAGCGCTCCACCTCCGCGCGGTCCTGCGTCTGGAAGGCGTCCTGCCACGGCAGGTCCACGCCCTCGCCGTAGTTGCGGACGTACATGACCTTCTTCTCGAGGAAGCGCTGCTTGATGTCGTCCGGGATGCGCGAGGTGACCAGCCGCTCCGGCGCCAGGGGCGTGGCGCCGCCGACGGGGGAGGGCACGTCGCAGTAGAACCACAGCCGGCAGGGCCAGTTGTGGGAGTACGACATCTCGTGGTGCAGCGGGATGATCTGGTCCGCCGCGAACTCGGTGGAGGTGAAGACGTTGGGGGCCACCTGGGAGCGGGGGGCCGCGCGCTCCACGTAGTCCAGCAGGTCGCTGCTCAGCGCGCCCACGAAGTCGCGGAAGGCGAACGCGTCCGGCACGCGGAAGCCGCGGAAGAGGATGGCGCCGGACTCCAGCAGCTTCTCGTCCAGCCACGCCTTGTGGTTCCGGGCCCAGTCCGCGGGGTCCAGCCCCTCCAGGTTGGGCTCCACCACCAGGGGGAAGCCCTCGGCGCCCGGCAGGCTGCCCACCTTCACCAGGGACGTGGCGGAGACCTTCACGGGCGCGCGACGGCGCGCGGAAATGGCGGGGCCACCGATGTTGGGTTTGCTTGTCATGTCCTCCCCTTTTGTTTGTCGCGACCTGCCGTTCCCTGCCGTGCCGCTCAGCCCGCCAGGGCCGGAAGCGGGCCGTCGAAAGCCACGTCCGCCCAGCGCCGTGGATCCGCCATGGCCACCACCACCAGGCGCTCCCCCTTGAAGGGCTCGCGGCCGTGGGCCATCAGCATGTTGTCCAGCAGCATCACGTCCCCCTTACGCCACGGCACCGACACCCGAGCCCGCCGGTAGGCGGCGCGCAGCAGCTCCAGCACCTCCGGCTCGATGGGCGAGCCATCGCCGTAGAAGGTGTTGTTGGGCATGTCCTCCTCGCCGTAGAGGGCGCGAAGGTGGGCCACCAGCTCCGCCTCCAGGGTGCTGACGTGGAAGAACGTGGCGTGGTTGAACCACGCCAGCTCACCGGAGATGGGATGCCGGGCCACGCAGCGGCGTTTCTGGCTGGTGCGCAGGCGGTCCTGGCCGAGCCACTGGAACTCAATCTGGTTCTCGGTGCAGTAGCGCTCCACCTCCGCGCGGTCCTTCGTCTGGAAGGCCTCCTGCCACGACAGGCCGAGCCCCTCGCCGAAGTTGCGCACGTAGCGGTAGCCGTGGGCCAGGAAGCGCTCCACCACCTCGCGAGGCAGCTCGCGCAGGATGCGGCGCGTGCAGGCGATGGGCGTGGCGCCTCTCTCGGCCGGCGGGGTGACGCAGTGGAAGTAGATCTTCTGCGGGAACGTCAGGTTGTAGGACTGCTCGGTGTGCGGAAAGATTTCCTGGTCAGACGGGTGCGACGTCGAGGTGTAGACCTGGTCCTTGACCACCTCGCGCGGGGAGGACCGCTCCGTATAGGCCAGCGGCGCGCCCGACGTGACACGCACGAAGTCCGCGAAGCCGTCCACGCCCTCCATGCGGAAGCCGCGCAGCATCAGCCCGCCCACGCGCGTCAGCTCCTCTTCGAGGTACGCGCGGTTCTCCCGGGCCCACTGCACCAGCTCCAGCCCCTCCACGCGGGGCTCGAGGATGAGCGGGTACGCCTCGCCGTCGGGCAGGCGCGTGGTGATCATCTCCGACCTGGAGAGCTTCACGGGCCGGCGCGAGCGCGCGCCGAGGCCGGGCAGGGACTCCTTCATGGCTGGTGACTCCCGGGTGTGCCTGAGGGGGTGTTGCTTCCGTCCGGGCCGGGCCCGGAGCCACGCCGCCGCCGCGCGCCCAACTTGCCCAGCGCGCCCTTCACCGTCGCGTCATCCGCGGCCTCCAGGGGCAGGGCCGCCAGCCGCGTCTCGGGGCGGGACAGCGTGGCCTCCAGCAGCCCCACGAACTGGCGGTGCAGCCGCTCCACGCTGGCCGCGTCGAACAGGCGCGAGGCGTAGGTCCAGTGGCAGCGCAGGCCCTCGGGTGTCTCGGACGCCCACAGCGTGAGGTCCAGGCGGGACACGCCGGTGTCGAACAGGAGCGGCTCCACTTCCAGGCCGGGCAGCGACAGGCGCTCGCGCGGCTGGTTCTGGGTGCCGAAGGCGGCGCGGAACAGGGGCGGACGGCCGCGCGCGAGCTGCTCGAAGGGCAGCTCGGCGTGGGCGGCGGCGCCCAGCGAGGACGCCTTCACCCGGCGCAGCACCTCGGCGAAGGGCGGGTCTCCGCCGAGCCGCGTGCGCAGCACCAACATGTTGACGAAGTTGCCGATGAGGCGCTCGGAGCCGGGGGCGCCGCGGCCCAGGTCGGCCACGCCCACCGGCACGTCCTCCTGGCCGGTGGTGCGCGCCAGCAGCGTCTGGAAGCCCGCGAGCATCCACATGAACGGCGTCACGCCGTGGCTGGCGCACGCGCCTTGCAGCCGCGCCAGCAGCTCCGGGGGCAGCAACACGCTCAGCGTGCCGCCGCGCGCGTCCGGCGGGCCCGCGGGCTCGCGGTCCGTGGGCAGCTTCAGCTCGGTGGGGAGCCCGGCCACCTCCGCGCGCCACCACGCGAGCAGCGACTCCAGGTGCTCTCCCGCCAGCCGCTGGCGCTGCCACACCGCGAAGTCCGCGTACTGGTACGGCAGGGGCGGAAGCGCGGGCGGCGCGTCATTCTGGAAGGAGGAGTAGAGGGCGGTCAGCTCCTGGATGAGCAGGCGCATGGACCAGCCGTCCGCGGCGATGTGGTGCACCGTGAAGAGCAGCACGTACCGCGAGTCCTCCAGCCGCAGCAGGCGCGCGCGGAGCAGGGGACCGTGCTGGAGCGCGAAGGGCGCGCGTGCCTCTTCCACCGCCGCCTGCTGGACCCGGGCCTCGCGTGCGGCCGCGTCGAGCGTGCGCAGGTCCTCCACCGGCAGCGGGATGGGCGTGGGGGGCAGGATGCGCTGCACCGGCCTGCCATCCACCTCGGGGAAGCAGGTCCGCAGCGCTTCGTGGCGGCGGACGATTTCGAGGAAGGCGGCCTCCAGCCAGGCCGGCCGCGGGTCGCCCCGCAGGCTCAGCGCCGCGGAGATGTTGTAGCCGCCGCCGCTGGCATCCAGCCGCGAGGCGAGCCACATGTCCTCCTGCGGGTACGACAGCGGCAGGTCCACGCCGCGGGGCACCGGGGCCGGCCGGAGCATCGCGCCCGGGCCGCTCTCCAGGGACTCCTGACACCGCCGCGACAGCTCCTCGAAGGTGAGGCCGCCCAGCAGCTCCGGCAGGGGAATGGAGACGCCGAGCGCACTCTCGATGTCCGCGCGCAGCTCCACCGAGCCCAGCGAGTCCAGGCCGAGCTGGACGAGCGGCGCGGCCCGGTCGATGCGCGAGGCGGGCACCCGGAGCGCCGTCGCGGCGCGAGCCAGCAGCCACGAAACGAGCCGCTCCTCGCGCGCGTCGCGGGGCAGGGCGCGCAGCTCGGCCAGCGGCGGCAGCTCGGGTGCACCCGAAGACTCCGCGGCCCCTTCCGCCTCCGCCGCCCGGACGTCACTGGCCACCACCGAGAGCTGCCCGGCCAGCCAGGCCGCCTTGCTCGCGCGCCGCTGCACCTTGCCGCTCGACGTCTTGGGCAGGCTGCCGGGCTCGATGAGCACCACCGCGTGGAGGAGGACGCCATGCTCCGCGGCCACGGCCTGGCGAATGCTCTCCGCCAGGGCCGCCGCGTCGAACGCCTTGCGCGTGTCCACCTCCTGCACCAGCACGAGCTGCTCGCCGCCTTCCGCCTCCACGCCGAAGGCCGCGGAGCATCCGGGCCTCAGGGCGGGGTGACACGCGACGGCGGTCCGCTCCAGGTCATGCGGGTAGTGGTTGCGGCCCCGGACGATGATGAGGTCCTTGAGGCGGCCGGTGACGAACAGCTCGCCTTCCTGGAGGAAGCCCAGGTCACCGGTGCGCAGGTAGGGGCCTGCCGCGGCGTCATCGGCGCGGCGTGCGCGGAAGGTGGCCTCCGTCTCCTCGGGGCGGCTCCAGTAGCCCTGGGCGACGCTGGGCCCGCGCAGCCAGACCTCGCCGACCCGGCCCTCGGGCAGCGGGAGCCGGCTCCGCGGATCCACGATGAGCAGCTCCTGGTCCGGCAGGCGCGTGCCACAGCCCACCAGGTGCAGCGCGCCTTCCTCCGTGGCGGGCACGGAGAGGGCCTCGTCGCGCTCCAGCGCGTCCTTGCGGAAGGCGCGCTGCACGGGGAGCGCCGCCTTCCTTCCTCCGGAGGCGATGAGCGTCCCCTCGGCCAGCCCGTAACAGGGATACATCGCCTCGGGGCGGAAACCACAGGGGGCGAACGTCTCGTAGAAGCGCTGGAGCGTGGCGGGGTGCAGGGGCTCCGCGCCGTTGAAGGCCAGGCTCCACGAGCTCAGGTCGAGCTGCGCGATCTGCTCGGGAGTGGCCTTCCGGACGCACAACTCATAGGCGAAGTTGGGCCCGCCGCTGGTGGTGGCGCGGTAGCGCGACACCGCCTGGAGCCAGCGCATCGGGCGCGCCAGGAAGTCCAGCGGCGACATCAGCACGACGGGGAAGCCGGCGTGCAGCGGCTGCAGGATGCCGCCGATGAGCCCCATGTCGTGGTAGGGCGGCAGCCAGATGACGCCCACGCTGCGCGAGTCGTGCTCGAAGCAGCGCTGGATGGCGTTCGAGTTGTGGATGAGGTTGGCGTGGGTGAGCACCACGCCGCGCGGCGAGCCGGTGGACCCCGACGTGTACTGGAGGAAGGCCACCGTCTCCGGAGTCGCCCCCGGGTCCTTCCAGCCGCTCGCGTGCGCGGGTCCCGCGTCCTCGATGGCCAGCCACCGCGCGCTGGCGAGCGCGCCGGCCTGGTCGAAGAACTCGCCGGCCATGTCGCGAATGAACGCGGGTGCCAGCACGAAGCGCGCCTGCGCGTCGGCGGTCAGCGCGTCCAGCCGGGGCAGCGTGCGGCCCAGGCGCGACGGGTCCGGCGGGTAGGCGGGAACCGCGACCGCCCCCGCCTGCATGCAGCCGAGGAAGGCGATGAGGTAGTCCAGCCCCGGAGGGAACAGCAGCAACACGCGCTCGCCGCGCGCGCCCGCCTCCTGCAGCAGCCCGCCGACCTCGCGTGTGCGCTGAAGCACCTGTCCGTAGGTCAGGTGAGTCTCTTCGGACTCTCCATCGGACAAGAAGGTGAAGGCCAGCGACTCGGGACTCGAAGCCGCACGCGTTTCTAGGGTTTGCAGGAAACTCATCGAGGCGCCGGATTCAGTGGGAGGGTTAGAATCCGATATGGCTGATAAGTCAACGTTGTTGGGTGGAGCACGAGAAATCGTGGGTTTCCCGTAGGTCAAGCGTCTGGCCGCTGTGACGCCGTCACCCTATTCGCGCGAGCAGCGCCTCCATTGCTTCGACGCGGGGCGCCACGTCCAACGGTGCCTCCAGGGCCTGCATCGCCGTGCGCACGTCCTTCAAGCCATGCCCGGTGACGACCACGGTCGCGCTCTCCGCCGGGTCCACGCGCTTCTCACGGACGGCGCGCACCAGTCCCGCCAGGGCCGCCGCCGCCGCGGGCTCCGCGAAGACCCCCGTCCTCCGCGCCAGCTGTCCCTGCGCCGCGAGCATCTCCGCGTCCTCCACGCTCACGAAGCAGCCCCCGGACTCGCGCACTGCGTCAACCGCCTTGCGCCAGTTGCGGGGCCAGCCCACCGCGATGGAGTCCGCCAGCGTCCGCGCCTCCATGGGCTTCAGCGCACCGGTCTCCATCGCCGCCGCCACGGGGGCCGCGCCCGCCGCCTGAACGCCCATCATCCGCGGCAGCCGCTCGATGAGGCCCAGCCGCTTCATCTCCTTCAGGCCCTTCCAGATGCCCGCGAGCGTGCAGCCATCCCCCACGGACACCGCCACCCAGTCCGTCATCCGCGCGCCGAGCTGCTCCGCCAGCTCCAGGCCCGCAGTCTTCTTTCCCTCGACCAGGTAGGGGTTGATGGCGCAGTTGCGGTTGTACCAGCCGTACCGCTCGCACGCGGCCTGACAGAGCCAGTACGCGTCGTCATAACTGCCTTCCACCCGAAGGACCCGAGCCCCCGTCACCAGGAGCTGCGCCAGCTTCGGCTCCGGCGTCCGCTGGGGCACGAAGATGACGCTCCGCACCCCCATCACCGCCGCGAAGCCCGCGAGTGACGCCGCCGCGTTACCGGCCGACGCGCACGCCACCGTGTCCCGCCCCGCCTCCCGCGCCTTCATCACCGCCAGCGCGCTCGAGCGGTCCTTGAACGAACCCGTCGGGTTGCGGCCCTCGTCCTTCAGCACCAGCCGCTCCAGCCCCACGTCCCGCGCCAGGGCAGGGGACTCGTACACCGGCGTCATCCCCACGTGCAGCGCGGGCCGCTCCGCCCGGGCGTCGAGCGGCAGCAGCTCCTCGTAGCGCCACTGATTCAGGGGCCGCGCCGCCAGCGCCTCCCGGGTCAGCGTGCCCGCCACCTCGTTGTAGTCGTACTCCACATCGAGGATGCCCTCGATGCCGCAGTGCGGGCACGTGTACGCGACCGCGTCCACGGGGTGGCGTTGTCCACAATGGACGCAGCGCAGCGCGGTCATGTGCTCCTGCGACATACAGACTCCTGATTCGGTGGGGGCTCTATACAAATCCACCCTGAGCCGAATAAATACACCCGTGTCGTCATATCCAACGGACGACAGTCGGCCGAAGAGAGACTGGCCGAACGAGTGATGAGATGTCCAACGAGCTGGCGCAACGCATGGCGACCCTGGGGGCGCTCCTCCGGGAGACTCCCGTGCTGCCCCTGAAGTACGAGGGCATCAACCTCTACGCGAAGCTGGAGGGGCACAACCCCATTGGCAGTGTGAAGGACCGGCCCGCGTACTGGCTGCTCAAGTCCGCGCTGGAGCGCGGGCAGATCGACTCCGGCAGCACCATCGTCGAGTCCTCCTCGGGGAACTTCGCCAACGCCCTGGCCTCGTACTGCCGGCTGCTCGGGCTGTCCTTCGTTCCGGTCATCGATCCGAACATCACCCCGGGTTATGAGTCCTCCCTGCGGCGGCTCTGCGAGCGTGTCGTCAAGGTGGAGCAGCGCGACGACACCGGCGGATTCCTCAAGACGCGGCTGGCCAAGGTGAAGGAGCTGGTGGACAGCACCCCGGGCGCCTACTGGACCAACCAGTACGGCAATCCGGATGCGCTCGAGGCCCACTACCGGCTCACGGGCGAGGAGATTGCCCGCGCCTTCACCACGCTGGACTACGTCTTCCTGGGCGTCAGCACCGGCGGCACCATCTCCGGCGTGTCTCACCGGCTCAAGGAGAAGTTCCCCTCGGTGAGAATCATCGCCGTGGACGCCGAGGGCTCGGTCATCTTCGGCGGCACGCCTCGCAAGCGGCACATCCCCGGCATCGGCGCCAGCATCGTCCCCGACCTGGTGAAACAGGCGCGCATCGACGACGTCGTGCGCGTTCCGGAGAGCGAGACGGCCCAGGCCTGCCAGGAGCTGCTGCGGCGCCATGGCCTCTTCGTCGGCGGCTCGTCCGGCTCGGCGTACGCCGCCGTCAAGCGCTACCTCCCGAAGATGCGCTCGCTCACGCCGCCCAACGTCCTCTTCCTCTGCGCGGACGGCGGGGCGGCCTACCTCGAAACCCTCTACAACCCCCAGTGGACATCTCGCCTCGAGTAGGCGACACCCGCCACATGAGCTTCGACTTCTCCATCATCTCCGGCAAGGTGGCTCACGACGTCATCCATGGCGACGTGGCCGAGTGCATCCGCCGCGTGGAGGCGGCCTACCTCACGCACCAGGACGGCCGCTCCGTCAACCCGGACAGCTACTTCCTCCGCTTCCCCGAGAAGCCCGACGCCCGCATCATCGCCCTCCCGGCCTACCTGGGCGGCGACGTGGACGTGTCCGGCATCAAGTGGATTGCCAGCTACCCGTCCAACGTGCAGCGCGGCTTCCCGCGCGCCTCGGCGGTGCTCATCCTCAACAGCTACGACACGGGTTATCCGTTCGCGTGCCTGGAGTCCTCCATCATCTCCGCGGCGCGCACCGCCGGCTCGGCCGTGCTGGGCGCGCAGTGGATGAACGGCGGCCAGCGCAAGGCCCGCTGCCTGGGCATCGTCGGCAACGGCCTCATCGCCCGCTACATCTACCAGTTCTTCATGCAGTCCGGCTGGGAGGTGGACGAGGTCCTCCTCCACGACAGTACCCCCGGCGAGTCGGAGCGCTTCGCCCGCGAGGTGTGCATCCCCGGCCGCCACCAGCGCGTGGGCTCGGCTCCGGACCTGAACACGTGCCTGCGGCGCAGCGACGTCATCGTCCTGGCCACCACGGCCGCCACGCCCCACATCCACGACCCGGAGCTGCTGGCGCACAACCCCGTGGTGCTCCACATCTCCCTGCGGGACATCGCGCCCGAGCTGCTCCTGCGCTCGTACAACATCGTCGATGACGTGGAGCACGTCATGAAGGCGAACACGTCGCCGCACCTGGCGGAGAAGCTCACCGGCGGCCGTGGCTTCGTCACCGGCACGCTGGCCCAGCTCATCCGCGGCGAGTGCAAGGTGGACCGCTCGCGTCCGGTCCTCTTCAGCCCCTTCGGGCTCGGGGTGCTGGACCTCGCGGTGGGCCACTGGGTCTACGAGCGCGCCGTGGCCGAGGGCAAGGCGCTGCGCGTGCCCGACTTCTTCTTCGAGCTGAAGCGCTGAGCCGAGCGCGCGGGCTCACGCCACGCGCGCCTGCTCCCAGGGCCCCGCGTCCTTCGGCGGGGCCGCGCTCTCGAAGAGCCGGGCGGGCGGCTCACCGAAGCCGTCCGGCACGGCATGGATTCCGTAGACACATTCGTGCGGGTGCGTGCTCAGCTCGCAGAGTGGCTCGCAGCTCAGGTCGTCGAAGTCGATCTCGTACAGCGCCGCGGGGCGCTGGCTGCCGACGGCGAACCGGCTCCCCCCCAGCGGGGCCAGTCCCCGGGCGAACGCCGGGCTTCCCGGAACCCGCACCTGCTCCGTCCGGCTCCCATCCACCGCCCGCCGCACGAGGTGGCTGGAGTGGGTGTCGTTGAAGACGAAGGCGTCCCCGTGCCGCAGCAGGTTGTGGTTGGGAATCTTGACGCCGTCCATCCGGGTGACGAGACGCGCGGCTCCCTGGTCCGGCAGGAGGACGCCATGCCAGGACGAGGTGGAGATCCGCGAGGACAGGAAGCGCAACGCGAACGTCCGCGAGGGACGTGACATGCCCGTGTCGAAGCCCAGCTTCTTGAGGAGCACCCCGGGCAGGCCCAGCACCCGCTGGAGCCGCCGCGTGACGCTGGAGGCGACGAAGCCGAAGGACAGCAGCAGCCCTTCCGGGGCGCGGGACACGCCGTTCAGGTGGACGAAGTCGTAGACGGGAGGGAGCTGGCGCGGATCGCGATAGTCGGCGTTGGCGTCGTCCGCGGGCGCGTCGTGCAGCTCCAGCGCTTCGACGAGGGCCGGGTCATCCCGCCAGCTCCATGATCGCAGCAGCGTCCCGTCCCAGCCCAGCTTGACCAACCGGTCCGAGGCGCTGGCCGTCACCCAGACGCCGTCCTGCTCCACGAGGATGTCGTGCACCTCGCCGAACAGCGGATGCGTCAGCTCACCCACCTGCCGCCAGGAGCGATCAAAAACGAAGAGGCGATCCGTCATGGCGATGACCACCCGCTCCGAGTCCGCACCGATGCCGCGTCCGCCCCGGAGCCCGCCCCGCGGATTGAGATCGAACTGGCGGTAGGGGCTCTCCGGCGTGGGCCACGTTGCCAGGACCCGGCGCTCCTTCCGGCTGACGAGGCGCACGTACCCGCTGCTCTCCCCAATGCCGGAGATACGAACGATGGAGGTCACCAGGAGGCGGGTGTCGTGCATGGATGCGGGCTCCGATACAAATTTGTTGTTTTGGGGGATTTCCTCATACCACCTGATTTCCGTTTATTCTCCCATCCCGAACGGGTTAAACGCCGCGTTACTCCCGCGCGCCGACAGGACCGGGAGCCCTCCATGCGAAGGAAAGGAAGGCCGGAGTGAATCCAGGAGTAGATGTCGCCGCGAAGGTCGCATCGCTCGCTGCCCGCGTGCAGGAGCTCTTGAGGTCGCCGGGGCCGGACGCGAACGCGGGTGTGGTGAGCTGGCTCAGGGACGTGGAGGCGGCGGGGGCGCTGGTGAAGGATGGAGCGGTCGCCCAGCTCGGGCCCCATGCGGCGTCCGCGGACAACCTGCGGCTCGCGGCGCGTGTCGCCGTCGAGCGGCTGCTGCAGATGCCGTGGGTTGCTCCCGAGACGAAGGCGGCGCTGCACTCCTACCTGGAGCGCAATCCCGCGGCGCGGCAGGTGGGCCGGTACCGGTTCTCCTCGGACTGGATGTCGAAGTGCGAGGCGGAGTGGCGTGACACGCTCGCGCCGCTGGCCGGCAAGCCCGGGGTCAGGGCCCTGGAGATTGGCAGCTTCGAGGGCCGCTCGGCCATCTGGCTGCTGGAGAACGTGCTCACCCATCCGACGAGCCGCATCACCTGCGTCGACCTCTTCAACGGCGAGTACACGAAGCTCTTCGACGAGAACATCGCCGCGAGCGGCGCCGCGGACCGCGTGGAGAAGCTGGCTGGCGCCTCCTCCGTGGTGCTGCGCCGCATGGCGCCGGAGCCCACGTTCGACTTCATCTACGTCGACGGCTCGCACCAGACCTACGACACCCTGGAGGACGCCGTGCTGAGCTGGCGCCTGCTGCGGCCGGGCGGGTGGATGATCTTCGACGACTACGGGATGGCCACCGCCCAGCTCACGCCGCACTCGCACATGCCACGGCCGGACATCGGCATCGATGCGTTCCTGACCGCCGCCGCCTCCGACCTCCAGGTGGTGCGGAAGGGCTTCCAGGTCACCATCCGCAAGAACCCGGCCTGAACGCCGGAGAAGGCCCGGCGGGCACGCTCCGCCGCCGGGTCCTGCCTCGCGCTTCAGGAAGCCACCCTGCGGACGGGGGAGGTCCCCTCCGGCAGGAGGCGGCCGGACTCCAGGTGCAGGAGCCGGTCCGCCACGTCGAAGTAGCGGTCGTCATGGGAGATGACCACCACGGCCTTGCCACGCCGCTTCAGCTCCGGGAGCAGTTCCCGGTAGAAGACCTCCTTGAAGCTGGGGTCCTGGTCCGCCGCCCACTCGTCGAAGAGGTAGATGGGGCGGTCCTCCAGGAAGGCCGCCACCAGCGCCAGGCGCTTGCGCTGTCCCTGGGAGAGCTCCGTCGTGGAGAAGGCATCGCCTTCGAGCCGCACCTTGTGCTCGAGCTGCAGCCGCTCCAGGTAGGGCCGCACCTGTGAGAAGTCGGAGCCCACGCCCAGCAGCCGGTCGAAGAGGTGGAAGTCGGAGAACACCGCCGAGAAGTGCTGGCGGTACTGCTCCAGCTCCTGCGTGGTGACGGGGCGCCCGTCCAGCAGGACCTGCCCGTGCTGTGGCACGTAGAGCCCGGTGAGCAGCTTGGCCAGGGTCGTCTTGCCGCTGCCGTTGCCGCCCACCAGGAAGAGCAGCTCGCCCGGTTGAAGGACCAGGTCGATGGGGCCCAGCGTGAAGGTCTTGTCGTCGTGCTCGCGCCGGTAGCTGTGCGTCACGCCGGCCAGCTCCAGCCGGGAGAAGCGCGGGCGCGACTCGAGGCTCGCGCGGCCATGCACGGACTCGGATGACGCCTCCAGCGACAGGCCCAGCTCCTGCAGCTTGATGAACGAGACCTGACCCCGGGAGATCATGGGCATGCCCTCCATGAGTCCCATCAAGGGCTGCTGGAGGTACAGCACGGCCAGCGTGTAGCCCACCATCGCCGCGTCGCTCACCGGCGCGAGCCGGGGCAGCAGGAAGAGCAATACGCCGATGACGGCGAAGAAGAGGAACATCCCCCAGCTCGAACCGATGGCGAACGCGGTGGCCGCCCGCTTCTGGAGGTGGCGGACGCGCTCGGCCGTCGTGGCGACCACCCGCGCGAGGAAGTCATCCTTCCGGCGGGAGTGCAGCTTGAGCTCCTTGATGCCGTCCGTCAGCCCGCGGAAGTGCCGGATGAGCTCGTCCTGCTCCTCGCGCGCGGTGCGGTAGTCCCGGAGCGCCCGCGAGGTGGACAGACGGTACGTGGCGATGCCCAGGGCGAGACACAGCACCAGTGCCAGCAGCAGCACCTCAGACAGCCACACCATGTAGACGAGGCAGCCCAGCACGGTGGAGGCGTTGATGACCAGCCGGGGCAGCATCGCCATGGCGTTGCTGAGGTGGAAGAGGTCCTCGGTGAGCGCCGCCAGCAGCCGGTGGGCTCCGCTCTCCTCGAGCTGCCGCAGCGGCGCGGCCACGATGCGCTCGCTGGTCTTCAGGCGCATCTCGAAGAGCGCATCCTGGTTGATCTGGCTGACGAACACCTGGGCGAGGATTCGCGAGACGAGCGCCACCAGGACGAGCCCGCCGAACAGGCCGAGCTGCGCCGTGCCCGAGGGAAGCTGGCGCGAGAGGACCTGGTTGATGAGCGCGACGAGGCCGGCCCCACAGGCGCCGGAGAGCAGTCCACAGAGGACGGCGAAGACGAAGCGCCCCCGGGACGCCTGGAAGAGCAGCGCGAGCAGCTTCATGCCACGCGCCCCTCGGCCGCGCTCCGCGTGGACCAGCCCTCCAGGAGCTCCCGGGGGCCGTTCGTGGCCTCGATGGTGACTTCGAGGACGGCGAGCGCCTCGGCGAAGAGGGGAGAGCTCCGCACGGTGCCGGCCGCCAGAGCCCCCGGACCGGCGAGCAGCGCCTGCTGGGCCTCGAGCAGTGCCACGCCGTGCTTCAACAGCGGGAGGGCGGCGCCCTGGTCGAGCCCGGCGAGCATGGGCAGCATGGCCCCGGCCGCGGAGGCCGTCTCACCTGGGGTGCCCGGAGGACGCGGAGCCTGGCGCACCAGCGGCAGCAGGACACACGCCAGCCGGGCCGCGGGCCCCAGCTTCCGGCCGCGCCCATGCAGCCGGTCCATGGCCTCGGCGAAGGCGAGCAGGCCATTCCACGCCGGCGGGCCGAGCCGCTCCAGCAGCATCATCAGCGGCGGCATCGTGGCCTCCAGCACGCCCAGCTCCCGGAACCGCCGGAGACAGGGGGCGGCGGCGCCGCCGTCCAGCGACTCGAGCAGCTCATGGGCGCGGAGCGGGAACGGACACGTCGGAAGGGCGGCGACGCCCTCGCGCAGGGCCTCCAGCGTCCGGGGCTCGATGGTCAGCGCCCGCCGCGCGGCGATGCGGACGGCGCGGTAGACGAGTGAGGGGTCGTCGCGAAAGCGAAGCGTGGGCTCGCCCAGGGAGCGAAGCACCCGCTCGCGCGCGTCGGCCAGCCCCCCGACGAAGTCGAGGACCTGGCCGGCGGCCACGTCGTAGTAGAGCGCGTTGACGGAGAAGTCGCGGGACTCCGCGTCCTGCGCCACCGTGCCGACCTCCACCGTGCGCGCCACCGCCACGAGGTCCGCGTCCGGCGCCAGCAGCGGCGTGCCGGCCGGCGTCCGGAGCGGGCGCAGGGTGGCGACGTCGAAGACCTTGCCGCCGCGATGCACGTGCACGAGCACCGAACCGCGTCCGGGCAGCAACCGGCACTCGGGGAACAGCTCCTGGACCTGATCCGCGCGGGCGTTGGTCGCGATGTCGAAGTCCTTCGGCGGATGACCGAGCAGCTCGTCCCGCACGCACCCGCCCACCAGGTACCCCTGGAACCCGCCCGCCTGCAGACGCTGGAGGATGGCCACGGCATCGGCATCGATGCCCGAGAACGCACGGGTCGCTGTCTGCGGAGCGGCTTGGACCATGAGGTGTTCCTTCACTGGGTGGATGTCAGACCCTGCTGCTCACGCCGGCAGGGAACACACAAGAACAACCGGAAGTCCATGAAATATTTGTTTACATGGACGCCGCCCGTGCGGGCTGGAAGCGCTGGAGGATGTCGTCGATGACGGCGGTGATGCGGCCGGGCGCATCGGCCTCCCGGAACAGCTCCCGCATCCGGGTGACGGCGCTCCGGCAGGCCGGGTTGCCGAGCACTTCGTCCAGGTGGGCCAGCACGCTCTTCGCGGTGAACTCCTCGGGTGGCAGGCAGGTCCCCACGCCGTGGTGCGCCGCGAGCCTCGCGATGGCGGGCTGGTCATGCTGCAGCGGCACCGCCACCATGGGGACGCCGAAGTAGATGCACTCCTTCACGCTGTTGGTGCCGCCATGGTTCACCATGACGTCGGCCTTCTGGAGGAGCCGCAGCTGCGGCGCGTGGCCCACGACGAGCGCATTGGGAGGCGCCGTGCCGAGCGTGCCGGGAGGCAGCGTCCCCCCCACCGCGAGCACGAAGCGCCACTGCGGGCGCTGGGCGGCGGCCTCCAGCATGGCGCGCACCAGCCGTGGTGCCCTGGGCGTGGAGAAGGCCAGTGTCCCCAGGGAGAAGAAGACGAGCGGCCCGCCCTCGGGAATGCGCTCCCAGGGAAGGTCCGGCTCCTGGCGATCCACGTCGACGAGTGGTCCCACGTGGTAGCGCTCCCCGGGGAGGTCCCTTCCCGCGCCGACGAAGGCCTCGGGGAAGAAGAGCAGGTCCGCCATGGGGCGCCCGTCCCGCCGCAGCGCGGGCGTGTCGAGCCTCCCCGGGTAGCCGTGCTTCCTCGCGAGCTGGTCGAAGTACCAGCTCATGCGTGGCGCCAGGCTCAGCGCCGAGAGGACACGCTCCACGGAGCGGGGCGGTGGCCGGTGGACACGCCCGGGGGCTTCCGGCGGGAGGAGCTGGGGCGGCACCGTCACGCTGAAGCGCACGGTGGGCAGCCCCATGCCATGGGCGACAGGGGGGATGTGACGCAGCTTCTCATCGTAGAGGAACAGGTCGGGCTTCAAGGGGCCCAGCCGCCGCTCCAGCTCCCCGTCCAGCATCGCCTGGAGCATGGCGTCCTGGCGCCGGACCTCCCGCCGCATCATCCTCAGCAGCGCCAGCGCGTTACCGGAATGTGACGGAAGCGCCTCCAGCGAGCCCGGAGGATATGCGGCCTCGAAGAGCGGCTCGAAGGCGAACCCCTCCGCGCGCAGCCTCGTCCCCATGTCCGGCATGGATGCGTAGACGACGTGGTGCCCCGCGTCCCTCAGGACTCTCGCGAGCTTGAGCGTTGGATTGACGTGGCCTGGTACCGGCAGCGGGGCAATGACAATCTTAGCCATTTAATCCAGCCTGACTGGAAACGCTGGTATTCTATTCTTCTATGAATAAGTGACTTTTCCGGTTATTTCACGCTGCGAATGACGTCCGCCAGTCCTTTTCTCGAGCCACGGTTGTCTTCATCCCCGAAGCCCACCTTCACCTCGCTGGTGGAATTGCTGGGAGTCCGCAGCGCCGAGAAATCCCGGGAGCGGCTGTACACCTTCCTCGAGGAAGTGGAGGGGGAGGAGACCCCCTGCACCTACGGAGAGCTGGACGCGCGCGCGAGGCGGATTGCCAGGGCGCTGGGCGGCCTGGAGCCGGGGACGCGGGTGGTGCTGCTCTATCCCCCCGGGCTCGAATACATCGCCGGCTTCTTCGGCTGCCTCTACGCGGGGCTGGTGGCGGTGCCCGCGTATCCACCGGACCCGTCGCGGCTGGAGCGCACGCTGCCGCGCCTGCAGGCCATCATCCAGGACGCGCGGGCCACGGCGGTGCTCACGACCTCGTTCATCCTGTCGATGGGGGAATTCCTCTTCGAGCAGGCGCCGGACCTGAAGGGGCTGCACTGGGTTGCCACGGACGCGCTGCCGGAGGGAGGCGAGGCCGGGTGGCGCGCGGCGGACGTGGGTCCCCGGTCGCTGGCCTTCCTCCAGTACACCTCCGGCTCCACGGGCACGCCCAAGGGGGTGATGCTCAGCCACGCCAACCTCCTGCACAACCTGGAGGCCATTGCCCGCAGCTTCCGCGTGGGCCCCGGCAGCACGGGCGTCATCTGGCTGCCGCCCTACCATGACATGGGGCTCATCGGCGGCATCCTCGAGCCCCTGTACGGCGCCTTCCCCACGGTGCTGATGTCGCCGCTGACGTTCCTGAAGCGGCCCCAGCGCTGGCTCGAGGCCATCTCGCGCCACCGCGGCACCATCAGTGGCGGGCCGAACTTCGCGTTCGACCTGTGCGTGCGGCGCATCCCGGAAGAGGCCCGGGCGTCCCTGGACCTCTCGTCGTGGGAGGTCGCCTTCTGCGGAGCCGAGCCCATCCGGACGGACACGCTGGAGCGCTTCAAGCAGGCATTCGGCCCGCGCGGCTTCCAGCAGCGCGCCCTCTATCCCTGTTACGGCCTGGCGGAGGGCACGCTCATCGTCACCGGCGTCGAGCAGGGGACGGGGGCGATGGCGCGCACCCTGGATGCCGCGGCGCTGGAGCACTCGCGTGCGGTGGAGGTCGACGCGGGCACGGCCGGCGCGCGGGAGCTGGTGGCCTGCGGCCCGTCACTGCCGGACCAGGAGCTGCTCATCGTCCACCCGGAAGCGCGCACCCGCTGCGCGGAGGGCGAGGTGGGGGAGATCTGGGTCCGGGGGCCCAGCATCGCCCAGGGTTACTGGCAGCGTCCCGAGGCGAGCGAGGCCACCTTCCAGGCGCGGCTGGCCAGCGGCGGCGAGGAGCGCTACCTGCGCACGGGCGACCTGGGCTTCCTGCTGCGCGGGGAGCTGTTCGTCGCCGGGCGGCTCAAGGACCTCGTCATCCTGCGCGGCCGCAACCACCATCCCCAGGACCTGGAGCGGACGGCGGAGCAGGCCCATCCCGCGCTCCGGCCCGGCTGCGGCGCGGCCTTCGCCGTGGAGGTCGAGGCCGAGGAGCGCCTGGTGCTGGTGCAGGAGGTGGACCCGCGCCACGGCGCGGAACCCGCCGAGGTCCTGGCCGCGCTCCGCCAGGCACTCAGCGAGCACCACGAGGTGCAGGCGCACGAGGTGCTGTTGCTGGAGCCGGGCAGCATCCCGAAGACGTCCAGCGGGAAGATCCAGCGGCACGCCTGCCGCGCGGGCTTCCTGTCCGGAGCGCTGCGCACCGTGGCGGTCTGGAAGGAGGGGCAGTCCCGCGTGATGGCGCCCGCGGAGCCGGACGGGACGCCGGAGCGCTGGCTCCGCAACCGCGTGGCCGCGCGGCTGGGCGTCGCTCCCGAGGAAGTCTCCCTCGAGGTGCCCATCACCCGGCTCGGCCTGGACTCACTGGCGGCCGTGGAGCTGAGCCACGAAATCGAGAAGGGGCTCGGCGTCGTGCTGCCCATGGCGGTGCTCCTCCAGGGGCCCAGCGTGGCGGAGCTGGCGGAGCGCGTGCTCGCCCAGCGCGCTCGCGCCGGGGACATGACGCCGCCTCCGCTCATGCGCGGGGAACGGCATGGGGAACCCCTGCTGTCCTTCTCCCAGCTCCGGCTGTGGTTCCTGGATGAGCTCGAGCGCGGCAGCCCCGCGTACAACATCTCCGCCGCGGTCCGGCTGGAGGGCACGCTGGATGCCGCGGTGCTGGAGCGATGCTTCGCCGAGGTGGCGCGGCGCCACGAGACGCTGCGGACCGCGTTCGTCACCCGCGACGGTGTTCCCGTCCAGCGCATCGCCGAGACGCTGCCGCTGGTCATCCCGCTCGTCGACCTGAGCAGCCTGCCGGCGGCGGAGCGGGAAGCCGCCGTGGTGGGGCTCGCGCGCGAGGAGGCGCGGCGTCCGTTCGACCTGTCCACGGGGCCGTTGCTGCGCGCCACGCTGCTGAGGGCGGGAGTGCACGAGCACGTCCTGGTGCTGGTGATGCACCACATCGTCTCGGACGGCTGGTCCATGGGCGTGCTGGTGAAGGAGGTGGGCGCGCTCTATGCGGCGTACCTGCGCGGGGCGCCGTCGCCGTTGCCGGAGCTGCCCATCCAATACGCGGACTGGGCGGGCTGGCAGCAGGAGTGGCTGGAGGGTGGGGCGCTTGAAGCGCAACTGGCGTGGTGGCGGGAGCGGTTGCGTGGGGCGCCGTCGGCGCTGGAGCTGCCCACGGACCGGCCCCGGCCGTCCGCTCCGTCCTCCCGGGGCCACACGGTGCCGGCGCGGCTGTCGAGAACGTTGTCGGAGGACGTGAAGGCGCTGGCGAAGCGGGAGGGGCTGACGCCCTTCATGGTGCTGCTCGCGGGATGGCAGGTGCTGCTGGGCAGGTACGCGGGCCAGCAGGACGTGTGTGTGGGCACTCCCGTTGCGGGCCGGCCCCGGGTGGAGACGGAGGGGCTCATCGGCTTCTTCGTGAACACCCTGGTCCTGCGGACGGAGCTGACGGGGAACCCGAGCTTCCGCGAAGTGCTGGAGCGGGTGCGGGAGACGACGCTCGGCGCCTACGCGCACCAGGACGTGCCCTTCGAAAAGCTCGTGGAGGCGCTGCGGCCCGCGCGCGACCTGGGGCGGACTCCGCTCTTCCAGGCGATGCTCGCGTTCCAGCAGGACCCGCTGCCGGAGCTGAGTCTTCCCGGCTTGTCGTTGCGGCCGGTGGCGCTCGACACGGGGCTGGCGAAGTTCGAGGTCTCCCTCAATCTCTCCGACACCCGCGAGGGCTTCGCCGGAGTGCTCCAGTGCAGCGCGGACCTCTTCGAGGCCGCGACGGGCGAGCGCATGGTGCGGCACCTGGCCACGCTGCTCGAGGCCGCGGTCGCCCGGCCGGACCTGCGGGTGGCCGAGCTGCCGCTGCTCGATGCCTCGGAGCAGCATCGGTTGCTGGTGGAGTGGAACCCCAGCGCGTCGCTGCCGGACGACGCCTGCCTGCATCAACTTTTCGAAGCCCAGGCGGCCCGCGTTCCCGAGCGGGTCGCCGTCGTGGCGGGTGGCGAGTCACTGACGTACCGCGAGCTGGACGCCCGCGCGAACCAGCTCGCGGGCCACCTGCGCACCCTCGGGGTGGGGCCCGACGTCCCGGTGGGGCTGTGCCTGGAGCGGCGCGTCGACGCGATGGTGGGCCTGCTGGGCATCCTCAAGGCCGGCGGCGCCTACGTACCGCTGGATCCGGCGTTCCCCACCGAGCGCCTGAGCGGGGCGCTGGACGCCGCGGGTGCTCGCGTGGTGGTGACGGCCGGTCTCCCGCACGAGCGCTTCCAGGGCCATGCCGCCACCGTCGTCCGGCTCGACACGGACGCCGGCATGCTCGCGCGCTACGGCGCGGACGCGGGGCCGTGCACCGCCGCACCGGGCAACCTCGCCTACGTCATCTTCACGTCCGGCTCCACGGGGCGGCCCAAGGGCGTGGCCATCGAGCACCGGCAGATCGTCCGCTACGTGCGGGGCATCATCCAGCGGCTCTCGCTGCCGGAAGGCGTGAACTCCGCGTCCGTCTCCACGCTCGCCGCGGACCTGGGGCACACCGCCCTGTTCCCGGCGCTGGCCCTGGGCGGCACCCTGCACCTGGTGGCCACCGACGTCGCATCCGACGCCGCCGCGCTGGGGGATTACTTCGAGCGGCATTCGGTGGACTGCCTGAAGATCGTCCCCTCTCATCTGCGCGCGCTGCTGGCCTCGGAGGCCCCCGGCCGGGTCCTCCCGCGCCAGCGGCTGGTGCTGGGCGGCGAGGCGGCGGATTGGGCCCTCATCGACCAGGTGCGGGCGCTCCGGCCCGGGTGCGAGGTGTTCAACCACTACGGCCCCACGGAGACCACGGTGGGCGTGCTGACGCTGCCCGCGTCCGCGATGCCCGTGGAGGCGCGCCCGGCCGCCGTCCCGCTCGGCCGTCCCGTGCCCGACGTCCAGGCGTACGTGCTGGACGCGTTCCTGCGGCCCGTTCCGGTGGGCGTCATCGGGGAGCTGTTCATTGGCGGAGGCTCGGTGGGGCGGGGCTACCTGGGCCAGCCGGAGCTCACGGCGGAGCGCTTCGTGCCCTCGCCCTTCGGTGAGGTGGCCGGAGCCCGCTTGTACCGGACGGGCGACCGGGCACGCCTTCGGGCCGATGGCTGCATCGAGTTCCTGGGGCGCGGCGACGACCAGCTCAAGGTGCGGGGCTTCCGCGTGGAGCCGGGCGAGGTGGAGGCGGTGCTCAAGCAGCACCCCGCCGTGCGCGAGGCGGTGGTGGTCGCGCGTGAGGTCCGGCCCGGGGACCGGCGGCTGGTGGCGTACGCCGTCCCCGTCCCGGGGGGCACGCTCGATGCGGGCACGCTGAAGTCGTTCCTCGAGGCGCGGCTGCCCTCGTATCTGATTCCCTCGGCGTTCGGGGTGCTGGAGGCGCTGCCGCTCACCGCAAACGGCAAGGTGGACCGTGGCGCGCTTCCGGCGCTGGATTTCGGGGCGGCGCAACCGGACGCGGTGGCGCCGCGGACGCCCTTCGAGGAGCTGCTGGCGGGAATCTGGGCCGGGCTGCTCGGCGCGGAGCGCGTGGGCGTCCATGACGACTTCTTCGCGCTGGGAGGGCATTCGCTGCTGGCGACCCGGGCGGTGTCCCGCATCCGCCAGGCCTTCCGGGTGGACCTGCCCCTGCGAGCCCTCTTCGAGGCCCCCACGGTGGCCGCGCTCGCGCGGCGGCTGGAGTCCCTGTCGCGCGCGGGCGAGGCCGATGCGCGGCCCGGAATCGTGCCCGTGCCGCGGACGGGACCGCTGCCGCTGTCCTTCGCCCAGCAGCGGCTGTGGTTCCTCGATCGGCTGGAGCCGGGCAACCCCTTCTACAACGTCCCCGCGGTGCTGTGGCTGGAGGGCGCGCTGGACGCGGAGGCGCTGGAGACCGCGCTGCGCGGGATTGTCCGCCGCCACGAGGTGCTGCGCACCACCTTCCGCGATGAGCAGGATGGGCCGGTGCAGCTCGTCGGCCCCGTGCCCGAGCGGGTGCTGACGCGGGTGGACCTGGCTTCGCTCCCCATGGATGAGCGCGAGCCCCGGGCCCGGGCGCTGTTGCGCGAGGAGACGCTGCGCCCGTTCGACCTCGTCGCGGGGCCGCCGCTGCGCGCCACGCTGGTTCGCGTGGATGAACGGAAGCACGCGCTGGCGCTCGTGCTGCATCACATCGTCGCGGACGGCTGGTCCCTGGGCGTGCTCGTGCGCGAGCTGGGGGCGCTCTACGCCTCCGCCACGAAGGGGCAGCCGCCTCCGCTGGCGGAGCTGCCCATCCAGTACGCGGACCATGCGTCGTGGCAGCGCGGCTGGCTGCGGGGCGAGGTGCTGGAGGCGCAGCTTGCGTGGTGGCGTGAGCGGCTCCAGGGGGCTCCGCAGCTGCTGGAGCTGCCCATGGCCCGTCCCCGCCCGAGGGTGAGCACGTACCAGGGCGCCCATCGCACCATGCTGCTTCCCCGGGAGGCGGCCGAGGCCGTGCGGCACCTGGCCCTGCGGGAGGGGGCCACGCCGTTCATGGTCCTGATGGCCGCCTTCCAGGCGTTGCTGCACCGCTACACCGGGCAGACGGACCTGCTGGTGGGCACGGACATCGCCAACCGCCACCACGCCGAGACGGAGGCGCTGGTGGGCTTCTTCGTCAACCAGCTCGTCATCCGCGGCAGGCCCACCCCCGCGTGCTCCTTCCGGGAGCTGGTGGGGCAGGTGCGCGAAGCGGCCCTGGGCGCGTACGCCCACCAGGACCTGCCCTTCGAGGAGCTGGTGCGCGACCTCAAGCCGGAGCGGAGCCTGGGCGCATCGCCACTCTTCCAGGTGAAGCTCATCTTCCAGAACGCGCGGGACGTGTCGCTGGAGCTGCCGGGCGTGAGCCTGCGGGTGGAGCCCGTGGACCTGGGCGCCTCGCGCTTCGACCTCACGGTGGCCTTCTCGGACACGGCGGAGGGGCTGAAGGGGCTGTGGGAATTCAGCACCGACCTCTTCGACGAGGCCACGGTGGCGCGGATGCAGGGACACCTGCGCACGCTGCTGGAGGGGGCCCTGGCGGCCCCGGAACGGCCGCTGTCGGAGCTGCCGCTGCTGCCCGGCCCGGAGCGGGATGCGCTGCTGGTGGCGTGGAACGACACCTCGGCGCCGCTGCCGGCCGAGCGCCGGGTCCACCGGCTCTTCGAGGCCGTGGTGGAGCGCACTCCAGAAGCAGTGGCAGTCACCTTCGAGGAGCAGGCGCTCACCTACCGCGAGCTGGACGGCCGGGCCAACCAGCTCGCCCATCACCTGCGCGCGCTGGGCGTGGGCCCCGAGACACCCGTTGGCGTGTGTCTGGAGCGCTCACCGGAACTGGTGGTGGCCCTGCTGGGCATCCTCAAGGCCGGTGGTGCCTTCCTGCCGCTGGATCCCGCGAACCCGGGCGACCGGCTGGGCTTCATGCTCCAGGACGCCGGGGCACCGGTGGTGGTGACGCAGTCGCACCTGGCGGACGAGCTGCCCTCCGCGGGGCAGCAGCTCGTGTGCCTGGACGAGGAGGCGCGTCACCTCGAAACACGTCCGTCCCAGCCTCCCAGCATCGACGGCGGACCGGAGCACCTGGCCTACGTCATCTACACCTCGGGCTCGACGGGGCGCCCCAAGGGGACGCTGCTCACGCACCAGGGCCTGAGCAGCACCGCCCTCACGGTGGCGCGGGCGCATGGGGTACGACCGGACAGCCGTGTGCTCCAGTTCGCCTCCATCGGCTTCGACGCCGCGGTGTGTGAGGTCTTCTCCACGCTCCTGGCCGGGGCCCGGCTGTGTCTGGCGCGGAGGGATGCGCTGCTGCCCGGCGAGGCGCTGGCGGGCACGCTGCGCTCGTGCGCCATCACCACGGTGACGCTGACGCCCTCGGTGCTGGCGCAGCAGGAGCCCGAGGAGTTCCCGGCGCTGGAGACAATCATCTCCGCGGGCGAGGCGTGCACGCCCGAGGTGGCGCGCCGCTGGGGCGCGGGCAGGCGGCTGATCAACGCCTATGGCCCCACCGAGGTGACGGTGTGCGCCACGCTGAACCCGGGCCCGGTGTCTCCGGAGCGGGTGACCATCGGGCGGCCCATCGCCAACGTGCGCGTGTACGTGCTGGACGGCGCGCTCCAGCCCGTCCCGGTGGGAGTCGCGGGTGAGCTCTTCGTCGGGGGAGAGGGCGTGGCGCGAGGCTACCTGCGCCGTCCGGAGCTGACGGCGGAGCGCTTCGTGCCGTCTCCCTTCAGCGCGGTGGCCGGGGCCCGGCTGTACCGTACCGGCGACCGGGTGCGCTGGCTGGAGAACGGCGAGCTGGAGTTCGTGGGCCGCCAGGACGACCAGGTGAAGCTCCGCGGCTTCCGCATCGAGCTGGGTGAGGTGGAGGCGGTGCTGGGCGGGCAGCCCGGCGTGCGGGCCGCGGCCGTGACGGTGCGCGAGGACGTGCCAGGCGTGCGGCGGCTGGTGGCCTATGGAGTGGCGGAGGAGGGCTTCACGCCGGACGTGGCGGCACTGCGCGAGGCGCTCGGCCGGCGGCTTCCGGAGTACATGGTGCCCTCGGCCTTCGTCTGGCTGGAGGCGCTGCCGCTGACGACGAGCGGCAAGGTGGATCGGCGCGTGTTGCCGGCGCCCGAGCTGGCGGCCCCTCGCGCACAGGGGGCTTTCGCGGAGCCATCCACTCCCGCGGAGAAGCTCCTGGCCTCCATCTGGGCGCAGGTGCTGCGTGTCGAACGGGTGGGCGCGCACGACAGCTTCTTCGAGCTGGGCGGTGACTCCATCATCGCCCTCCAGGTCATCTCGCGAGCGCGGCAGGCGGGCCTGGCGCTCACCCCGAAGCAGCTCTTCGAGCACCAGCGGCTGGCGGACCTGGCCGCGGTGGCCGTGGCGGAAGAGGCCGTCGCCCGGGAGGCGGGGCCGGTGGTGGGCGAGGTTCCGCTCACGCCCATCCAGCACTGGTTCTTCGAGCGGGAGCTGCCGGAGCCGCATCACTACAACCAGGCCCTGCTGCTCTCGGTGCGCGAGCCCCTGGACGCGGACGCGCTGGAGGAAGCGCTGCGCGCGCTCTGGCACCACCACGATGCGCTGCGCATGCGCTTCGCGCTCACGTCCGGAGGCTGGGCGCAGCGCATCGCGCCTCCGGAGGAGCGTCCTCTTCGGCTCGTGCGCGAGGACCTGTCACGGCTTCCGGCCGAAGCGCGGTCGAACGCGGTGGAGGCGGCGGCGGCGCGCGTGCAGGCGGAGATGGACCTTGCCCACGGGCCGCTGCTGCACGCGGTGCTGTTCTCCATGGGCGACGGCTTCACGGATCGGCTGCTGCTGGTCGTCCACCACCTCGTGGTGGACGGGGTGTCCTGGCGGACGCTGCTGGAGGACCTGGAGTCGGCCTACCGGCGCCTGAGCCGGGGTCTGCCGCCCGAGCTGCCGCCGCGCACGACTTCCTTCAAGGCCTGGGCGGAGCGGCTCCGCGCGTACGCGGTGGAGGCGGACCTGTCCGCGGAGGCCGGCTTCTGGCGTGCACAGGCGGCGCGGCCGGTGGAACCGCTGCGGCTGGATGGGCCGGGCGGCGCCAATACGGTGGCGTCGGCGCGCGTGGTGTCGGTGGTGCTGGACGAGGAGACGACGCTGCTGCTGCGCGAGGCCTCCGTGGCCTGGCGCGCGCGCCTGGACGAGCTGATGCTGGCGTCCCTGGCCCTGGCCCTCAGGGAGGGCCTGGGGGCGGAGCGGGTGCGCGTGCTCCTGGAAGGGCACGGGCGCGAGGCGCCCTTCGAGGGCGTGGACCTGTCCCGCACGGTGGGCTGGTTCACCGCCGCCTACCCCGTGGTGCTGGACGTGGCCGGGCAGGGCGCTGAAGGAGAGGCGCTGCGGCGTGTCCGGGACGCGGTGCGCTCGGTGCCGGGGCGCGGGCTGTCCTTCGGCGTGCTGCGCCACCTGCGCGAGGACGACACGGCGCGGGTGCTCCGGGAGATGCCCGACGCGGCGGTCGCCTTCAACTACCTGGGCCAGTTCGACGGACTCGCCTCGGAAATCTCGCTCTTCGAGCCCGCGCGCGAGGGCACAGGCCCGACGCACGGTCCCGGCGGGCTGCGTCCCCAGGTGCTGGAGGTGGGCGGCCGAATCCTCGGCGGGTGCCTGCGGCTGGACTGGACGTACAGCGAGAACCTCCACCAGCGTGCCACCATCGAGCGGGTAGCCCGAAGCTGCCTGGAGGCGCTGCGCACCCTGGTGGCGCGGCGCGCGTCGCCGGACACCCTGCGCTACACCCCGGCGGACTTCCCGCTGGCGAAGGTCGGGCCGGAGGCGCTGGCGCGGGTGCTGCCCGCCGGAGTGGCGGTGGAGGACGTCTACCCGCTGTCTCCCCTCCAGGAGGGACTGCTCTTCCACGGCATCCTGTCCGGTGGAGTGGGGGCCTACTTCGAGCAGGTGAGCTGCGCCTTCCATGCCCCGCTGAACGTGGCGGCCTTCCGTCACGCGTGGCAGGAGGCCATGGCGCGGGTGCCGGTGCTCCGCACCGCCTTCCGTTGGCGGGGGCTGGAGCGCCCCCTCCAGGTGGTGTTCGCCCAGGCGGAGCTGCCCTGGCGGGAGCTGGACTGGCGCGGCGTGCCACCGCGGGAGCAGCAGGAGCGGCTGGAGGCGCTGCGGGCGGAGGACCGCGCCCGGGGCCTGGACCTCACGCAAGCGCCGCTGATGCGCATGGTCCTCATCCGGCTGGACGAGCGCGTCCACCACCTGGTGTGGAGCTTCCATCACCTGTTGATGGACGGGTGGAGCGTGGGCCTGCTGCTCCGGCAGGTGTTCTCCTTCTATGAGTCCTTCGGCCGGGGAGAGACGCCCCGGACGCCGCGGGCTCCGGCCTTCCGCGAGTACATCGCGTGGCTGAGCCGGCAGGACCTGCGCAAGGCCGAGCAGTACTGGCGCCAGGAGCTGGCGGGGTTGGAGCGGCCGACGCCGTTGCCGGAGGACCGGGCGCCGGGACGCACGGGCGCGACGCGGCGGTTGTGCCGCCTGTCGCTGTCCGCCGCGAGCACCACTGCATTGCAGGACTTCGCGCGGCAGCACCAGCTCACCCTCAACACGCTGGTCCAGGCCGCCTGGGCGCTGCTGCTCGGGCGGAGCGCTGGCGTGGAGGACGTCGTGTTCGGCGCCACCGTGTCCGGACGCCCCGCCGAGCTGGAGGGCGCGGAGTCCATGGTGGGGTTGCTCATCAACTCGCTGCCCGTGCGGATGCGGCTGCCGGCGGGCGAGCGGCTGGGGACGTGGCTGCAAGGGCTGCAACGCCGCCAGGCCGAGCAGCGCCAGTACGAGTTCAGCCCGCTGGTGGAAGTGCAGGGCTGGAGCGGGCTGCCGCGCGGCGTCTCGCTGTTCGAGTCCCTGCTGGTGTTCGAGAACTATCCGCTGGACTCGGCGGTGTGGGACTGGGCGAGGGACCTGGACGTCCGCGACTTCGTGGTGAGCGAGTGGACCAACTACCCGCTCACGCTGGTCATCGCGCCCGGCCGGGAGCTGCAGCTCAAGCTGCTCCATGACACGGAGCGCTTCGACGCGGAGACGGCCGCCACGATGCTGGCGCACCTGCGGGCCCTGCTGGAGGGCTTCGTCGTGACCCCGGACGCGCGGCTGTCCGCGGTGTCCATGCTCCCGGCGGAGGAGCGCCAGCGGCTGCTTACCGGGTGGAACCGCTCCCGGTCCTTCGCGCATGAGCCCTGCGTCCACCACCGCTTCGAGGCGTGGGCCGCGAGCACGCCGGACGCGGTGGCGGTGACGTACGAAGGGGCCGCGCTCACCTACGGCGAGCTGAACCGGAGGGCCAACCAGCTCGCTCACCACCTGAGAGCCCGGGGCGTGGGCCCCGAGGTGCTGGTGGGCCTGTGCGTGGAGCGCTCGCCGGAGATGCTGGTGGGCCTGCTGGGCATCCTGAAGGCCGGCGGCGCGTACCTGCCGCTGGACCCGACGTACCCGAAGGACCGCCTCTCCTTCATGCTGGAGGACGCGAGCGTGGCGCTGCTGCTCACCCAGGAGCGGCTCGTCCCGTCGTTGCCGCGGGAGCGGCCCACCCTCTGCCTGGACTCGGACTGGGAGCGGATCTCCCGCGAGCCGGAGCACGACCCGGCACCCGTGGGGTCGTCGGAGAACCTGAGCTACGTCATCTACACCTCGGGCTCGACGGGGCGGCCCAAGGGGATGCAGATCTGCCACGCGCAGGTGGCGCGCCTCTTCACCGCCACGGAGCCCTGGTTCCACTTCGGCCCGGATGACGTCTGGACGCTGTTCCACTCGTACGCATTCGACTTCTCCGTCTGGGAGCTCTGGGGTGCCCTCATCCACGGAGGGCGGCTGGTCATCGTCCCGTACCTGGTGAGCCGCTCGCCCGAGGCCTTCCACGCGCTGCTGTGCCGGGAGAAGGTGACGGTGCTCAACCAGACGCCCTCGGCCTTCCGTCAGCTCATCCATGTGGATGCGGCCTCCGGTGACGCCCGGGCGCTGAGCCTGCGGTGGGTCATCTTCGGCGGCGAGGCGCTCGAGTTCGGAAGCCTGGCGCCGTGGTTTGCCCGGCACGGGGAGGAACAGCCCCGGCTCGTCAACATGTATGGCATCACGGAGACCACCGTCCACGTCACGTACCGGCCGGTGCGCGCGGCCGACGCGGAGCGGGCCGCCACCCACGGCGTCGGCGTGCCCATCCCGGACCTGCAGGTCTACGTGCTGGACGCGAACGGCGACCTGGCGCCGGTGGGCGTCATCGGCGAGCTGTACGTGGGCGGAGAGGGCCCTGGCCGTGGCTACCTGGGCCGGCCCGAGCTGACGGCACAGCGCTTCGTGCCGGACGCCTTCAGCGGCAGGCCCGGCGCGCGGCTGTACCGCACGGGAGACCTGGGACGGTGGCGCTCCTCGGGGGAGCTGGACCATCTGGGCCGCATCGACAACCAGGTGAAGATCCGCGGCTTCCGCATCGAGCTGGGCGAGGTGGAAGCGGCGCTGCTCCGGCACCCCGCCGTGCGGGACGCGGTGGCCCTGGTGCGCGAGGTGTCCGGTGACAAGCGGCTGGTGGCCTACGTGGTGCCCCGCGAAGGGAGGCCCCTGGACACGCAGGAGCTGCGGCGCGCCCTGCGGGACGGGCTGCCCGACTACATGCTGCCGGCGGCCATCATCCCCCTGGAGTCGTTGCCGCTGACGTCCAACGGGAAGCTGGCGCGAGAGCTGCTGCCCGCTCCCGAGTCGATGTCCTCGGAGGAGCCCGCGCGCTTCGTGGCACCGCGCACGCCCACCGAGGAAATCGTGGCGGGCGTGTGGGCGGGCGTGCTGGGCGTGGCGCGAGTGGGGGCCACGGACAGCTTCTTCGAGCTGGGCGGGCACTCGCTGCTGGCCACGCAGGCCGCGTCCCGGCTGCGAGAGGTATTCCCTGTCGACGTGCCGCTGCGCGAGCTGTTCGAGCGGCCCACGGTGGCCGAGCTGGCGCGGTGGATCGACACGGCCATCGGTGCCGGCACGACGCGGCCCGCCGCGCCGCCGCTCGTCGCGCGCCCCCGGAGCGGGCCGCCGCCGCTGTCCTTCGCGCAGCAGCGGCTGTGGTTCCTGGACCAGCTCTCGCCGGACAGCATCGCGTACAACATCCAGGTGGCCCTCCGGCTGGAGGGGACGCTGGACGTGGGGGCCCTGGAGCGCGCGCTCGCCGAGGTGGCGCGGCGCCACGAGTCGCTGCGAACCACGTTCGGCTCGGAGGACGGGCGGCCCTTCCAGGTCATCTCCGCCGAGGGGGCCCTGCCGCTGGCCCTCGTGGACCTCCAGCACCTGCCCGCGAGCCAGAGGCCGGCGGAGGCGCTGCGGCTGGCGAACGCGGAGTCGCGAAAGCCGTTCGACCTGCGGGCGGGCCCGCTGCTGAGGGCGACGCTGGTGCGGGTGGAGGAGCGCGAGCACGTGCTGGTGCTGGTCATGCACCACATCGTGTCGGACGGCTGGTCCATGGGCGTGCTGGTGAAGGAGGTGGGGGAGCTGTACCGGGCCCGCGCGGCGGGGAGCGAGCCGCGGCTGGCCGCGCTGGACGTGCAGTACGCGGACTGGGCGCAGTGGCAGCGGGAGTGGCTGGAGGGCGGCGAGCTGGAGGCGCAGCTCGGGTGGTGGCGTGAGCGGCTGCGGGACGCCCCCGCCGCGCTGGAGCTGCCGACGGACAGGCCCCGGCCCACCGTCCAGTCTTCCGCGGGCGCCAGCCACCCGCTCCGGTTGTCGCGAGAGGTGTCGGAGGGCGTGAGGGCGCTGGCGAGCCGGGAAGGGGTGACGCCATTCATGGTGCTGCTCGCGGGCTGGCAGGTGCTGCTGTCGCGTTACGCCGGGCAGGACACGGTGTGCGTGGGCACGCCCATTGCCGGGCGGACACGGCTGGAGACGGAGGGGCTGATCGGCTTCTTCGTCAACACGCTGGTGCTGATGACGCGAATCGACACGGCGGGGAGCTTCCGGGAGCTGCTGGGGCGCGTGCGCGAGACGACGCTCGGGGCGTACGCGCACCAGGACGTGCCCTTCGAGAAGCTGGTGGAAGCGCTCCAGCCCTCGCGCGACCTGAGCCGGCATCCGCTCTTCCAGGTGCTGTTCACCTTGCAGAACGCACCGGTGACGCCGCTGGTGCTGCCCTCGCTGGCCGCGACGCCCCTGGAGCTGGAGAAGCGCGTGTCGAAGTTCGACCTCGCGCTCTCCCTGTCCGGGCAGGACAGCGGCTTCGCGGGCTCGCTGGAGTACAGCGAGGCCCTGTTCGAGCCCGGGACCGTGGCGCGGATGGTGTCGGGCTACCTCCGGGTGCTGGAGGCGATGGTGGCGCACCCCGGGGCCCGCGTGGGTGACGTCGAGCTGCTGGAGGCCGGGGAGCGGGAGCGGCTGCTGGTGGAGTGGAACCGCACGGCGAAGGAGTACGCGCCCCGCGGCCAGTGCGCGCACGAGGTGTTCGAGGCGTGGGCGGACGCGAAGCCCGGCGCGGAGGCGGTGTGGAGCGCGAGCGGCGCGACGCTGACCTACGGGGAGCTGGAAGCGCGGGCGAACCGGCTGGCCGGCCTGCTGCGGGAACGGGGCGTGGGGCCCGAGGTGAGGGTGGCGCTGTACCTGGAGCGCTCGGCGGAGCTGGTGGTGGGAATGCTCGCGGTGCTGAAGGCTGGCGGCGCGTTCGTGCCCGTGGATCCGGGGCTGCCCGCGCAGCGGGCGGCCTGGATGCTGGAGGAGGCGGGGGGGAGGGTGGTGCTCACCCAGGCGCGCCTCGCGCCGGCGCTCTCCGACCGGAACCTGGAGGTCCTGTGTATGGACCTGGACGCGGAGCCGGTGGAGGCGCGGCCCGCGCGGCGGGTGGAGGGTGGAGCGGGCCCGGACAACCTGGCGTACGTCATCTTCACGTCGGGGAGCACGGGCCTGCCGAAGGGCGTGATGGTGACGCACGGGGGCCTGGTGAACACGGCGCGTGCCGTGGCGGAGGCGCACGGCGTCCGGGAGGACGACCGGGTGCTTCAGTACGCCTCGCCGAGCTTCGACGCGTCGGTGTGCGAGGTGTTCTCGACGCTGGCGGCCGGAGCGGGCCTCCGCGTGGCGAACCGGGAGGCCCTGCTCCCCGGGGATGCGCTGGCGGACACGGTGCGGCGGCTGGGAGTGACGGTGGTGACGCTCACGCCCTCCGTGTTGAGACTCCAGCCCCCGGAGAGCCTTGAGGGGGTGCGCACGCTCATCTCCGCGGGAGAAGCGTGCCCGGCGGACGTGGTGAGGCGATGGGGACCGGGCCGGCGGATGCTGAACGGTTACGGGCCGACGGAGGTAACGGTCTGCGCCACGGTGAGCCGGGGCTCGGTGTCCGCGGAGCGCGTGACGCTGGGCGGCCCCCTGGCGAACGCGCGGGTGTACGTGCTGGACGACGGGCTGCGGCCCGTCCCCGTGGGCGTGGCCGGGGAGCTGTACGTGGGCGGCGCGGGCGTGGCGCGAGGCTACCTGGGCCGCCCCGACCTGACGGCGGAGCGCTTCGTGCCGGACGCCTTCAGCGGGGAGCCGGGCGCGAGGCTGTACCGGACGGGCGACGTGGTGCGGTGGGTGGAGAACGGGGAGCTGGAGTACGTCGGCCGGCGGGACGGGCAGGTGAAGGTCCGCGGCATGCGCCTGGAGCTGGGGGAGGTGGAGGCGGCGCTGGCGCGGCACCCGGACGTGAAGGACGCGGCCGTCGTGTGCGAGGCGGGAGGGCGGCTGGTCGCGTACGTCGCCGGGAAGGTGGAGGTGGCGCGGGTGCGCGAGTGGCTGCGCGAGCAGCTGCCGGAGTACATGGTGCCGGCCGCGTACGTCGTGCTGGGCGCGTTGCCGCTCACGCCCAGCGGCAAGGTGGATCGCCGCGCGCTGCCTGCCCCGGGCATGGACCGCTCGGGCAGTGACGAGCCCTTCGTGCCCCCCACGACCGATCTGGAGCGAGGCCTCGCGAAGCTCTGGCAGGAGGTGCTCCAGGTGGAGCGCGTGGGGTTGAGGGAGCGGTTCTTCGACCTGGGGGGCAACTCGTTGAGCCTGGTCCAGGTGCACAGCCGGATGCGCAGCCAGCTCGGCATCGACGTGCCGCTCACGGAGCTGTTCCAGCACGCGAGCATCGGAGCGCTCGCGGCGCGGCTGAGGGAGCGCGCCGCCCCCGCCGGAGCCGAGGACGAGGCAGCGGCGGAGGAACGGTTCGCGCTGCGTCAGGCCCGGACCGGGCAGCGGCGGCAGGCCCGCCGCCGCGGGGATGAATCGCGGCAGCAGGAGGATGAGGATGAGTGAGCAGTGGGGCGGGCCCGAGGAAGCAGTTGCCATCATCGGCATGAGCGGCCGGTTCCCCGGGGCGGAGAGCGTGGATGCGCTCTGGCACAACGTGAGCACGGGCGTGGAGTCGCTCACCCTCCTGAAGGACGACGACCTCGCGGCGGCCGGCGTGGACCCAGCCGTGGCCGCGCGGCCCGGCTACGTCAAGGCCGCCTTCGCGTTGGAGGGCGTGGACCGCTTCGACGCGGGCTTCTTCGGGCTGACTCCGCGCGAGGCCGAGGTGCTGGACCCCCAGCACCGTCTCTTCCTGGAGTGCGCCTGGTCGGCGCTGGAGGATGCCGGCTACGACGCGGAGTCCTGGCCGCGGCCCATCGCGCTCTACGCGGGCGCGGGGGCTTCCTCCTATCTCTACACGCACCTGATGCAGCGGATGGACGTGCTCCGCTCGGTGGGCACGTACCAGGTCGGCATCAGCAACGAGAAGGACTTCCTGCCCACGCGGGTGGCTCACAAGCTGGGGCTGCGAGGTCCCTGCGTCGCGGTGCAGACGGCCTGCTCCACGTCCCTGGTGGCCGTCCACATGGCCTGCCAGGCGCTGCTGTCGGGCGAGTCGGACCTGGCGCTCGCCGGAGGCGTATCCATCTCGCTGCCCCAGCGCGCCGGCTACCTCGCGCGCGAAGGCGACATCCTGTCTCCGGATGGGCACTGTCGCGCCTTCGATGAGCACTCCCAGGGCACCGTGCGTGGCTCCGGGGTCGGCGTCGTGGTGCTCAAGCGCCTGTCGGACGCGGTGGAGCAGGGGGACACCATTCACGCGGTCATCCTCGGCTCCGCGGTGAACAACGACGGCTCCGAGCGGGTGGGCTACACCGCGCCCGCCGTGGAAGGGCAGGCGGCCGTCATCGCCGAGGCGCTGGGCGTCGCCCGCGTGAAGGCCGGGAGCCTCCAGTACGTCGAGGCCCATGGAACGGGGACTCCGCTGGGAGACCCCATCGAGGTCTCCGCCCTGAATCAGGCGTTCCGCTCGAGGGCGGGGGCGCCGGGCACCATCGCGCTCGGCTCGCTGAAGACCAACATCGGCCACCTGGACACGGCGGCCGGCATCGCCGGGCTCATCAAGGTGGCGCTCGCGCTCGAGCACAAGCAGCTCCCGCCCAGCCTGCACTTCGAGCGGCCGAACCCTCGCATCGACTTCGCGGGCGGCCCCTTCTTCGTCAACACCCGCCTCCGCCCCTGGGAGACGGACGGGGGACCTCGGCGCGCGGGTGTCAGCTCCTTCGGAATTGGCGGCACCAACGCGCACGCAGTCCTGGAAGAGGCGCCTCGTGTCCAGGGCACGCGGAGCACGCGCTCCGCGCACCTGCTGGTGCTGTCCGCCCGGAACGAGCGCGCCCTGGAGGAGGCCACCGACAACCTGGCCGCCCACCTGTCGCGGCGGCCGGAACTGGAGCTGGCGGACGTAGCCCACACGCTGCTCTCGGGGCGTCGGCGCTTCGACCACCGCCGGGTGCTCGTCTGCCGCGACCTGGAGGACGCGCGCGTGGCGCTGGCCTCTCGCGACGCGGCCCGGCTGCTCACGCATGTCCAGGAGGCCACGCAGCGGCAGGTGGTCTTCATGTTCCCCGGCCAGGGCTCCCAGTACGCGGGCATGGGGCGCGGGCTGTATGAGGAGGTGCCGGGCTTCCGCAAGCTCGTGGACGCGTGCTGCGAGCACCTGCTTCCGCACCTGAGGATGGACCTGCGGAAGCTCCTCCTGGCGCGAGACGCTGATGCCGAGGAAGCGGACCACCAGCTCCGGCGCACGTCGCTGGCTCAGCCCGCGCTCTTCACCGTGTCCTACGCGCTGGCGAAGCTGTGGATGTCCTGGGGCGTGAAGCCGCAGGCGATGGTGGGCCACAGCGTGGGCGAGTATGTCGCCGCGTGCCTGGCGGGCGTCCTGAAGCTGGAGGATGCGCTGGCGCTGGTGGCCGCCCGGGGCCGGTTGATGGAGCAGATGCCGGCGGGCGCGATGCTCTCCGTGTCCCTGCCCGAGCAGGAGGTGTTGCCGCTGCTGGGGACGGAGCTGTCGCTCGCGGCCGTCAACGCGCCCTCCCTGTGCGTGGTGGCGGGCCCGACGGAGCAGGTGGCCGCATTGGAGACGCGGCTCTCCGGCCGTGGGGTGGCCACCCGCCGGCTCCACACGTCGCATGCCTTCCACTCGTCGATGATGGCCCCCATCCTGGGAGCCTTCGCGGAGCGCCTGCGCGTGGTGTCCTGGTCCCCGCCGATGCTGCCCTGGGTCTCCAACGTCACGGGCACCTGGATTCCCCCCGCGCAGGCCACGAACCCCGACTACTGGGTCGAGCACCTCCGGCGCACCGTGCGCTTCGGCGATGGAGTGCGGGAGCTGCTCGCCGAGCCCTCTCGCGTCTTCCTGGAGGTGGGTCCCGGCGGGACGTTGGGAACCCTCGTCCGGCAGGGGGCCTCGGAACAGCCAACCGTGCTCGCCTCGATGCGCCACCCCTACGAGGCGCGGCCGGACCTGGAGGTGCTGCTGGGCTCGGCGGGGCGGCTCTGGCTCTCGGGCGCCCGCCTGGAGGGACCGAAGCTCTACGCTCCGGAGCGGCGCCGGCGCATCCCGCTGCCCACGTATCCCTTCCAGCGCGAGCGCTACTGGGTGGACGCCCGGCCCGCGAGCGCGGAGGCCACGTCCGAGCCGCCCGGGCGCGTCCCCAGGCGCGCCGAGTCCGAGGGTTGGTTCTACACCCCCTCGTGGCGCCAGGCGCGGCGGGACGGGCTGCCGAGACAGGGAGGGCGGTGGCTGGTGTTCGCGCGCGAGCCGGGTGGCCCCCTCGTGGAGCGGCTGCGAGCGCGTGGGGCCGACGTGGTGGAGGTGGTCCCCTCCGATGACTTCGTGCAACACGGCCCCCGGCGCTACGGGCTGGAGGGCTCCAGGCCGGAGCACCACACGCGGCTCGTGGAGGCCCTGCTCGACCAGGGTGGACCTCCGGAGCGGATTGTCTTCCTGGTGGGGCCGCCGCCCTCGGAGACGCGGGGGGACGACGCGACGGCCCTGGAGCCGGCGCTGGCGTGGGGCTTCTACGCGCCGCTGTACCTGGCGCGTGCGCTCGCGGCGCGCGTGCCCGGCGTGGAGGTGGAGCTGACCTGCGTCACCGCGGGCGCCCAGGACGTCACGGGCGAGGAGCCCCTGCACCCCGAGCAGGCGTTGGCGCTCGGGCCGTGCCGCGTGCTGCCGCGGGAGCTCGGCCCGGCCTGGCGCTGCCGAGCGGTGGATGTCGTCGTGCCCGGAGAGCCGGCTCGGGAGACGCAGTGGGCGGAAGCGCTGGTGACGGAGCTGGAGTCGGAGCCGCGCGACGCGGTGGTCGCCCTGCGCGCGGGCCGCCGCTGGGTGGAGGACTACGCTCCCACGTCGCTGCCTCCTCCCTCCAGCCCGGTGCCGCTCCGGCAGGGAGGGGTCTACCTCATCACCGGTGGACTGGGGCGCATCGGCCTCGGCATCGCCGGGCTGTTGGCGTCCGAGGCGAAGGCGAAGCTGGTGCTCCTGAGCCGCACCGCGCTCCCGGAGCGCGAGGCGTGGGACGCGTGGCTCGCGTCGCATGACGCGGAGGACGCCACGGCGCGCATCCTCCGGCGGCTGCTGGAGCTGGAGCGGCAGGGCGCGGAGGTGCTGGTCCTGCGCGCGGATGTGTCTCGCGAGGGTGACGTGGAGGCCGCGCTGGCGCGGGCGCGGGCCCGCTTTGGCCGCATCCACGGCGTCGTGCACTCCGCGGGGGTGGTGGGGCCGGACGCGCACGTCCTGCTCTCGGAGACGGACGCTGCTCGGTGCGAGGCGCAGTTCGAGGCCAAGGTGCGCGGTCTGCGCGTGCTGACGCGGGCCCTGGAAGCGGAGCCCCCGGAGTGGGTGGTGCTCCAGTCGTCGCTGGCGGCGGTGCTGGGGGGCATCGGCTTCTCGGCCTATGCCGCGGCCAACCTCTTCATGGATGCCTTCTGCGCGCGGCAGGGCCGGCGGAGCGGCACGCGGTGGATCACCGTGGACTGGGACGGCTGGAGCGAGAGCCCGGGCCTGCTGGCGTTGACGATGGACGAGGGACTGCGCGCCTTCCGGCGCATCCTCGCGGCGGAGGAGGGCGGCCGGTTCGTCGTCTCCACGGGAGACCTGGCGGCACGCCGCGCCCGCGTCGCGGCGCCAGCGATGGCGGCTCCCTCGTCGGTGGGCGAAGGGGCGCCGGGGTCGAAGGCGCACGCCCGGCCAGCGCTGGGCACGCCGTACGTTGCGCCGCGCGACGCCATCGAGCAGCGCATCTGCGAGCTATGGCAGGAGCTCTTCGGACTCGAGCGTGTCGGCATCCATGACAGCTTCTTCGAGCTGGGTGGGCATTCGCTGCTGGGGACCCAGATGGTTTCGCGGGTGAGGGAGGCGTTTGGCGTGGAGGTGTCGATTCGCGGCCTCTTCGAGACGCCCACCGTGTCGGGAGTGGCGATGGCGGTCCTCCAGGGCCAGGCGGCGCAGGCGGATGCCGGCCGGCTCGAGGAGCTGCTGGCGGAGCTGGAGGAGGCGTCATGAATGACCTGATGCGGCGCCTGGAGAGCCTCTCTCCCGAGAAGCGCGAGCTGCTGCTGCGCAAGCTGCGGGAGGACGCGAAGGCCCGGGAGCCCCGGAACGTCATTCCGGCACGTGATCGCCAGCAGGCCGTGCCCCTGTCGTTCGCCCAGCAGCGGCTGTGGTTCATCGACAGGCTGCAGCCCGGGCTGGCGCTCTACAACCTGCCCATCGTGTTGAGGGTGGAGGGAGTGCTGGACGTCGTGGCGCTCGACAAGAGCTTCCAGGCCCTCATCGCGCGCCACGAGGTCTTGCGCACTACCTTCGCGGAGGAGCCGGCGGGGCCGGTTCAGCGCATCGCGCCCTCGCTGACGCTCCCGCTGCGGAGCGTGGACCTGCGGACGCCGCCCGTGGAGGAGCGCGAGGCGGAGGCCTGGCGCCTGGCTCACGAGGAGGTGCGGCGTCCCTTCGATCTGCTCCAGGGGCCGTTGCTGCGCGCCACGCTGCTGCGGCTGGCCGAGCAGGAGCACCTGCTGGTGCTGGTGCTGCACCACATCGTCTTCGACATCTGGTCGATGGGGGTGCTGGTCCGCGAGGTGCTGGAGCTCTACGGCGCCTTCTCGCGAGGGGGCCAGCCGGCGCTCCCGCCGCTGCGGACGCAGTACGCGGACTGGGCCGCATGGCAGCGCGGCGAGGCCCAGCGAGAGGCGCTGGAGACGCAACGCTCCTGGTGGAAGGAGCGGCTCGCGGGGCTGGAGCTGCTCGACCTGCCCACCGACTGGCAGCGGCGTCCGGGAGTGGTCGCCCGGAGCGGCTCGCACACCTTCCGGCTGCCGCGGGAGCGGTGGGGCGCGGTGAAGGCGCTGGCGCAACGCGAGGGCGCCACGCCCTTCATGGTGCTGCTGGCCGTCCTGGACGTTCTGCTCCTCCGCTACTCGGGCCAGCCGGACGTGGCGGTGGGGACGCCCGTGGCGGGGCGCGGCCGGCGCGAGGTGGAGGGGCTGATTGGCTTCTTCATCAACACGCTGGTGATGCGGACGGACCTGTCGGGCAACCCGAGCTTCCGTGAGGCGCTCCGGCGCGTCAGGGAGACGTGCGTCGGCGCCTACGAGCACCAGGACGTGCCGCTGGAGCACATCGTCGCGGCGCTGCAGCCGGGGCGAGACCCCGGTCAGACGCCGTTCTACCGGGTGTCCTTCAACTTCCAGAACGCGCCCATGTCGCAGGTGAGCGTGCCCGGCCTCACGCTGCGCCACCTCCATCTGGACAGCGGTCTGGCGAAGCTCGACCTGAGCCTGCACTTCACGGAGGGCCCCGAGGGGCTGTCGTGCCTGTGGGAGTACAGCGCGGACCTGTTCGAGGCAGCGAGCGTGGAGCGGATGGCGGGCGGCTACCGGCGGCTGGTGGAGGAGCTGGTGGCGAGGCCGGAAGCGCGGATTGGGGAAGTGGAGCTGCTGGAGGGAGAGGCGCGGAGGCGGGTGCTGGAGGAGTGGAGCCGTGCGCGGAGGGCGGGGGCGCCTGTGGGGGTGCGCGGGCACGGACTCTTCGAGGCGCGAGCGGAGGAGCGGCCGGAGGCGGTGGCGGTGGAGGAGTCGAGCGGCCGGCGCATGACTTACGGCGAGCTGGAGGCGAGGGCCAACCAGCTGGCGCACCACCTGAGAAGCCTGGGCGTGGGCCCCGAGGTGAGGGTGGGGCTGTGCGTGGAGCGCTCGGCGGAGCTGGTGGTGGGAATGCTGGGAGTGCTGAAGGCGGGCGGCGCGTATGTGCCCATCGACCCGAGCCTGCCTGCGCAGCGGGTGAGGTGGATGGTGGAGGAGGCGGGAATCGGCGTGGTGCTCACCCAGCAGAAGCTGGCCGATGAGCTGGCGTGGCGGGGTGAGGTGCTGGTGTGCCTGGACACCGAGTGGGAGCAGGTGACGAGGCAGCCGGCGACGCGGCCCGAGGTGAGGGTGGACGCGGAGAGCCTGGCGTACGTCATCTTCACCTCGGGAAGCACGGGCCGGCCCAAGGGGGTGATGGTGAGGCACGGGGGCCTGGCGAATACGGCGGGAGAGGTGGTGGAGGGGCACGGGGTGAAGCCGGACAGCCGGGTGCTGCAATTCGCCTCGCAGAGCTTCGACGCGTCGGTGTGCGAAGTCTTCTCGACGCTTTCGGCGGGGGCGTGCCTGTGCATGGCGCCGAAGGAGGAGTTGCTGCCGGGAGGGCCGCTGGAGGAGACGGTGAGGCGGCAGGGAGTGACGGTGGTGACGCTGACGCCGTCGGTGCTGAAGCAGGTGAAGGCCGGAGGCTTGGAGGGAGTGCGCACGCTCATCTCTGCGGGAGAGGCGTGCCCGCCGGAGGTGGTGAGGCGGTGGGGAGAGGGCAGGCGGCTCATCAACGCGTACGGGCCGACGGAAGTGACGGTGTGCGCGACGTTGACGGAGGGGGAGGTGAGGGCGGAGCGGGTGGGGATTGGAGTGCCGCTGCCGCGAGTGCGCGTGTACGTGCTGGACGAGGGAATGAGGCCGGTGCCGGTGGGAGTGGCCGGGGAGCTGTACGTGGGAGGAGAGGGGGTGGCGCGGGGCTACCTGGGGCGGCCTGGGTTGACGGCGGAGCGCTTCGTGCCGGACGCGCTCTCGGGAGAGGCGGGGGCGAGGCTGTACCGGACGGGAGACGTGGTGAGGTGGGGGGCGGGGGGAGAGCTGGAGTACGTGGGCCGGCGGGACGGGCAGTGGAAGGTGCGGGGAATGCGGTTGGAGGTGGGGGAGGTGGAGGCGGTGCTGGGCGAGTGCCCCGGGGTGAGGGAGGCGGCGGTGGTGGTGAAGGAGGTGGAGGGAGACAAGCGGCTGGTGGCGTACGTGGCCGGAGAGGTGGAAGTGGGGCCGGTGCGCGAGTGGCTGCGAGGCCGGCTGCCGGAGTACATGGTGCCCGCGGCATACGTGGTGCTGGAGGCGCTGCCGCTGTCCTCCAGCGGCAAGCTCGACCGGAAGGCGCTGCCGGAGCCGGAGACGGAGCGCGCCGGGGCGGCGGAGGCCTACGTGCCCCCGCGCACGCCCATGGAGCAGATAGTGGCGGACCTGTGGGCGGGGCTGCTTCAGGTGGAGCGGGTGGGCGCTCACGACAACTTCTTCGACCTGGGTGGCCACTCCCTCATCGCCACGCAGGTGGCCTCGCGCCTTCACGCGCTGCTGGGAGTGGAGCTTCCGCTCCAGCAGATCTTCGATGCGCCGACGGTCGAAAAGCTCGCCCGGCGCGTGGAAGAGGCGCGGCAGGAGGCCGATGGCAGGCGCGCAGTGCCGCCGCTGGTCCCCGCGAGCCGCGACGGAGGGCCGCCGCTGTCCTTCGCGCAGCAGCGCCTGTGGTTCCTGGATCGGCTCGAACCCGGGAGCCCGCTCTACAACATCCCGGCGGCGGTGAGGCTCGAAGGAAACCTCGACGTGCGGGTGCTGGAGCGCTGCTTCGAGGAAATCATCCGCCGGCACGAGGTACTGAGAACCACGTTCTCCCTTCGCGAGCAGGAGCCCGCCCAGGAGATCCACCCCGGTGGGCGTCTGCCCATACAGGTGCGCGACCTCCAGGTGCTCCCCGAGTCCGAGCGCGGTGCCGAGGTGCTGCGGCTGGCGGCGGAGGAGGCTCGCGGCCCCTTCGACCTGGCGCGAGGTCCACTCCTGCGCGCGTTGCTGCTCAGGCTGGGCGAGCGTGAGCACGTCCTGGTGCTGGTGCTGCACCACATCGTGTCGGATGCCTGGTCCACGGGCATCCTGCTCCGGGAGCTGGGGGCGCTCTACCCGGCGTTCTCCGCGGGCAGCCCCTCACCGCTGCCGGAGCTGTCCGTGCAGTACGCGGACTACGCGACGTGGCAGCGGGGCTGGCTGCGCGGCGAGACGCTGGAGGCGGAGCTGGGTTGGTGGAAGGCGCGGCTCGCGGGGGCCCCGGGGGTGATGGAGCTTCCCTTCGACAGGCCGCGCCCGGCCGTGCAGAGCCACCGGGGCGCGCACCTGGTTCAGCGCCTGCCGCTGGCGTTGCAGGAGGCGGTCCGGGAGCTCGGCCGGCGCGAGGGCGTCACACCCTTCATGGTGTTGCTGGCGGCCTTCGACGCGCTGCTGTTCCGCTACGCGGGCCAGGAGGACATCGTCGTCGGGACGGATGTCGCGGGCCGCAGCCGGCGCGAGGTGGAGGGGCTGATTGGCTTCTTCATCAATCAGCTCGTGTTGCGCACGCGGGTCGAGGCGGGGCTGAGCTTCCGCGAGCTGCTGAGGCGCGTGAGGGAAACGACGCTCGAGGCATATGCGCACCAGGACGTGCCCTTCGAGAAGCTCGTGGAGGCGGTCAACCCGGAGCGCAGCCTGGGCCACTCGCCCATCTTCCAGGTGAAGCTGCTCCTGCAGAACGCGCCGGCGCCCGAGCTGAGGCTGCCGGGACTGACGTTGAGTGGCCTCTCCTTCGAGACAGGGACGGCGAAGCTGGACCTCATCGTCGCCCTCACGGAGGGCCCCGAGGGGCTGTCGTGCCTGTGGGAGTACAGCGCGGACCTGTTCGAGGCAGCGAGCGTGGAGCGGATGGCGGGCGGCTACCGGCGGCTGGTGGAGGAGCTGGTGGCGAGGCCGGAAGCGCGGATTGGGGAAGTGGAGCTGCTGGAGGGAGAGGCGCGGAGGCGGGTGCTGGAGGAGTGGAGCCGTGCGCGGAGGGCGGGGGCGCCTGTGGGGGTGCGCGGGCACGGACTCTTCGAGGCGCGAGCGGAGGAGCGGCCGGAGGCGGTGGCGGTGGAGGAGTCGAGCGGCCGGCGCATGACTTACGGCGAGCTGGAGGCGAGGGCCAACCAGCTGGCGCACCACCTGAGAAGCCTGGGCGTGGGCCCCGAGGTGAGGGTGGGGCTGTGCGTGGAGCGCTCGGCGGAGCTGGTGGTGGGAATGCTGGGAGTGCTGAAGGCGGGCGGCGCGTATGTGCCCATCGACCCGAGCCTGCCTGCGCAGCGGGTGAGGTGGATGGTGGAGGAGGCGGGAATCGGCGTGGTGCTCACCCAGCAGAAGCTGGCCGATGAGCTGGCGTGGCGGGGTGAGGTGCTGGTGTGCCTGGACACCGAGTGGGAGCAGGTGACGAGGCAGCCGGCGACGCGGCCCGAGGTGAGGGTGGACGCGGAGAGCCTGGCGTACGTCATCTTCACCTCGGGAAGCACGGGCCGGCCCAAGGGGGTGATGGTGAGGCACGGGGGCCTGGCGAATACGGCGGGAGAGGTGGTGGAGGGGCACGGGGTGAAGCCGGACAGCCGGGTGCTGCAATTCGCCTCGCAGAGCTTCGACGCGTCGGTGTGCGAAGTCTTCTCGACGCTTTCGGCGGGGGCGTGCCTGTGCATGGCGCCGAAGGAGGAGTTGCTGCCGGGAGGGCCGCTGGAGGAGACGGTGAGGCGGCAGGGAGTGACGGTGGTGACGCTGACGCCGTCGGTGCTGAAGCAGGTGAAGGCCGGAGGCTTGGAGGGAGTGCGCACGCTCATCTCTGCGGGAGAGGCGTGCCCGCCGGAGGTGGTGAGGCGGTGGGGAGAGGGCAGGCGGCTCATCAACGCGTACGGGCCGACGGAAGTGACGGTGTGCGCGACGTTGACGGAGGGGGAGGTGAGGGCGGAGCGGGTGGGGATTGGAGTGCCGCTGCCGCGAGTGCGCGTGTACGTGCTGGACGAGGGAATGAGGCCGGTGCCGGTGGGAGTGGCCGGGGAGCTGTACGTGGGAGGAGAGGGGGTGGCGCGGGGCTACCTGGGGCGGCCTGGGTTGACGGCGGAGCGCTTCGTGCCGGACGCGCTCTCGGGAGAGGCGGGGGCGAGGCTGTACCGGACGGGAGACGTGGTGAGGTGGGGGGCGGGGGGAGAGCTGGAGTACGTGGGCCGGCGGGACGGGCAGTGGAAGGTGCGGGGAATGCGGTTGGAGGTGGGGGAGGTGGAGGCGGTGCTGGGCGAGTGCCCCGGGGTGAGGGAGGCGGCGGTGGTGGTGAAGGAGGTGGAGGGAGACAAGCGGCTGGTGGCGTACGTGGCCGGAGAGGTGGAAGTGGGGCCGGTGCGCGAGTGGCTGCGAGGCCGGCTGCCGGAGTACATGGTGCCCGCGGCATACGTGGTGCTGGAGGCGCTGCCGCTGTCCTCCAGCGGCAAGCTCGACCGGAAGGCGCTGCCGGAGCCGGAGACGGAGCGCGCCGGGGCGGCGGAGGCCTACGTGCCCCCGCGCACGCCCATGGAGCAGATAGTGGCGGACCTGTGGGCGGGGCTGCTTCAGGTGGAGCGGGTGGGCGCTCACGACAACTTCTTCGACCTGGGTGGCCACTCCCTCATCGCCACGCAGTTCATGTCCCGGATTGGCGCGCTCCTCGGGCGGGAGCTCGCGCTGGCGACCCTCTTCGAGAACCCCACGGTCGCCGCGCTGGCGGAGAAGCTCTCCGCGTCCGAACTGGCGAACGGTCAGGTCCTCCCAACTGTCGTCCGCACGCCGCCGGCCGAGCAACTGCCCCTGTCCTTCTGCCAGGAGGTCTACTGGTCTCCCGAGCAGGGCGGCGCGGACAATCCGTTGAACTCCTCGCCCGTGGTGTTGCGCCTGGACGGTGAGCTCGATGTGGAGTCCCTGCGGCGTGGCATCGAGGAGATTGTCCGCCGCCACGAGAGCCTGCGCACCTGTTTCCCGCTCGTGGATGGCGTGCCGGTGCAGCGCATCCTTCCCCCCGCGCCGCTGGAAATGGACGTGGTGGAGCTCGGCGGGGCCTCCGTGACGGAGAACGAGGCGGAGGCGCTGCGGCGCGCACGGGAGGAAATCGGTCGCCCGTTCGAGCTGGCACGCGGGCCGCTGGTGCGATGCCGGCTCTACCGTCTGTCACCCGTGGCGCACGTGCTGCTGGTGAACATGCACCACGCCATCACGGACTTCGTCTCGTTCTCCATCTTCGCGTCCGAGCTGGCGGTGCTCTACGCCGCCTTCCGCGAGGGCCGGCCGTCACCGCTGCCGGAGCTGTCCCTCCAGTACCAGGACTTCACGCGCTGGCAGCACGCGTGGCTGAAGGATGGGGCGCTGGAGCGGCTTCGCGAGTACTGGGCGCGCGCGCTGGCCGGTTCCGCCGAGGACGTGCGCCTGCCCACGGACTTCCCGCGCCCCGAACGGGAGAGCTTCCGGGGCGAGAGTCTGGATCTCGCCCTTCCGCCCGAGCTGGCCACCCGGCTTCGCTCGCTGTGCCGGCGTGAGGGCGTCACGCTGTTCATGCTCCTGCTGGCGGCCTTCCAGGTGCTGCTGGCGCGCCGCTCCGGACAGAAGGACGTGCGCGTCGGCTTCGCGCACGCGCAGCGTCTGCGCCCGGAGCTGGAGCGGCTCATCGGCATGTTCGCCGGCTACCTCGTCATCCGCACCGACCTCCAGGATTGCGGCACCTTCCGCGACGTGCTCGGCCGGGTGCGCACCCGGTACCTGGAGGCCTTTGCCCATCAGGGCCTGCCCCACGCGGAGCTGGTCCGGCTGCTGCCGGCGCTCTGCCGCATCGGCTTCACCTTCTCCGACCAGGAGGGACGCCCCACGGGGGTTCCCGGCCTGGAGGTGCGGCCCCTCATGCAGACGCGTGGGTGGACGCTCTACGACCTGAAGCTGGGCATCGCCGATGGCCCCGCGGGACTGGTCGCGACGCTGGAGTACAAGACCGAGCTGTTCCGCCCCGAATCCGTCGCCGCGCTGCTCGGCGACTGGGTGCGGCTGCTCGAGAGCATCACCGCGGACGTCGAGCAGCCCCTGGAGCACGCCGCGAATCCCGTCCCACCCCGAGGTGCCGCCGATGACCTCGCCTTCCCACCTGACGCTTGAGGAGCACTCGATGACGTTGCAGCGGGTCAACATGTTCGTGGAGTCGGAGCCATTCCGGACGGCGTCTGGCGTCATCAACGGGCTCATCCAGGAGGAGCTGAAGCAGCTCGGCGCGGAGGTCACTCCCTTCTACAAGCACCGGCTGGGCCGCGCCGACATGCTCATGCCGGTCGCCACCGCGGACCGCGCGCGCCAGCTTCAGGGGCGCCCTCCGGCGGACCTCGCCATCTTCTGCGATCAGGGACTGTGGATCCGCCCTCCGGGTCCGGCGGTCGCGAAGCAGTCGCTGGTGGTGTTCCACGGGCTCATCGGCGGACAGAACCTCTGGTTGGACAACCCCGCCGTGAATCAATACTGCGCCTACTCGCGCTACATGCGGGAGGTGCTGGTCTCCCTGCTCACGATGCCCGACATGCGCCGGCGCAAGTGCCTGGACCCGCAGGGCTTCTACAAGGTGAGCGACTTCGCCGCGGGGCTTCCCTGTGTCGCCGACAGCAAGGGTGACGAGCGCATGCTGGGCGCGGAGCTGCCGGAGCAGATCGTCCGGTCCATCGAGGCCGGAGACGTCGTCGGCCACGCGCTCCAGCCGCGCAAGCCGGACTGGTATGCCGTCCTCAACATCCTCGTCCACCTCAACCTGATGTCACGCGAGGAGGGCGGGCCCCGCTACCGCCTGGTGGTCGACGCGGAGGACTTCGCGCTCATCGACTACTCCTTCGGCCATGGCTTCCCGCTGGACATGACCGGACCGCGCTCCCTGCTGGAGGCGCTGGGCATGACGGTGGGCGACCTGCTCATCCCCGTGCGGTTCCTCAGCCAGCCGGCGCTCTTCCAGTTCTTCAAGCTCGCGAAGTTCGGCCTCTCGTACAACGTCTACCCCGAGCCCTTCGGGTTCTACCCGCTGGAGTCCGTCTTCCACGGGTGCCCCGTCTACACGAACGGCATTGGCAACAACCGGCACAACGTCCCGCCGGAACACGGCGTTCGCGTCATCGAGAGCGTGGACATGGCCTTTGGTGACCCCTCCGCCTTCCAGGAGGTCGCCAGGGCCATCATCGGGGACGTCCGCTCGCGAGAGGGCGTCACCCGCGATTGTGCGCGCGGGCGCGAGTACGTCCTGCGCCACTTCGGCCGCGAGGCCTTCTCCCGGACCTGGCGGGCCTGCCTGGCGCGCCTGGAGCAGCCGTTGCCGGAGCCGGAGCCCTTCGAGTCACTGCGGGTCCTGCGCAGTCCCATCGTCCGGCAGATCGACGCGGAGACGGGCCGCGTCGTCAGCGACTTCGAGCGGCTCACCCTCGAGCCGCGCGAGCTGGGGATGCTGCGCGAGGCCGAGGGGCAGCCCATCGGAGAGGTGCTGCGCGGCCTCGGAGAGGCCGACACGGACCTGCTCCAGGGGCTGTTCTCCCGGGCCGTGCTGACGCTCCGGCCCAGGGGCTACGACGTGGGCCTCTAAGGCCCTCCGGGGTGGTGCCGGGCCTCCCAGGGCCCGGCTCACGCCGCCTGGCTCTCCGGGGACAGCAGCTTGCCGGACTCGAGCCGGAGGATGCGGTCGGCCACGTGGAAGTACCGGTTGTCGTGGCTGATGACGAGCACCGCGCGGCCCTCACGCTTCAGCTCGGGGAGGAGCTGCTCGTAGAAGACCTCCTTGAAGGTGGGGTCCTGGTCCGCGGCCCACTCGTCGAAGACGTACACGGGCCGGTCCTCCAGCCACGCCACCAGCAGCGCCAGCCGCTTGCGCTGGCCGGTGGACAGGTCCAGCGTGGACAGCCTGCCGTCCCGGACGGTGACCTTCTTGTCCAGGTGCAGGCGCCGCAGGTACTCCTCGGCCTTCCCGTCCCGAAGCGACGGCGGCAGCCCGAGCAGCGTGTCGAACAGGTGGAAGTCGGAGAAGACGGTGGCGAAGTGCTCGCGGTACGGCTCCTGCGCGGACGCCTCCACGCGCTCGCCGTTGAGGCGGATCTCGCCGCTCTCCGGGAAGTACAGGCCCGTTACCAGCTTGGCGAGCGTCGTCTTGCCGCTGCCGTTGCCTCCCACCAGGAACACCACCTCGCCGCGCTCGAGCGACAGGTCGATGGGGCCCAGCGTGAAGCGCTCGTCCTCCTGCTCGCGGTGGTAGCTGTGCGTGACGCCGCGCAGCTCGATGCGCTGGAAGCTGGAGCGCGGCGGCGGCAGGGCGGGCCGCACCGGACCGCCGTCGTCGCCGCCCTGGAAGGCGAGGGACTCCAGCCGGGCCAGGGACACGTTGCCGCGTCCCACCATGGGCACGATGTTGGTGAGCGACTCGAGCGGCTGCTGCAGGTACAGCACCACCAGGGTGTAGGCCACCAGCTCGCTGGGGCTCACCGGCAGGAAGCGGGGGACGACCATCAGCAGCAGGCCGATGACGATGAAGAAGAACAGCAGCCCCCAGCTGTTGGTGAGGACGAGCCGCTGGTTCACCCGCCACTGGAGCTCCTTCAGCTCGCCGGAGGCGCCCTCCAGGTTCTGCCGCATGAAGGACTCACGGCGCTCGCGGTGCAGCTTCAGCTCCTTCATGCCGATGGTGAGCGAGCGCAGGTGCTTGAAGACCTGGTCGTTGACGAGGCGGGCCTTCTCGAAGAGCCCGAAGGCCGGCACCGCCGGCAGCCAGTAGGTCAACAGGCCCACCGCCATCAGCCCCAGGAAGACGAGGAACAGCTTCCAGGACAGCCAGGCCATGTACCCCATGCTGCCGATGACGAGCGCCAGGTTGATGACCATGGTGGGCAGCATCCAGAGGCTCTCGCCCAGGTTCTGCACGTCGTCGGTCAGCATGGCCAGCAGCTTGTGGGCCCCGGACTCCTCCAGCTTGCGCAGCGGCGTGGCCATCATGCGCCGGCTGAAGCTCAGTCGGAGCGCGTACACCGCCTCGAGCTGCAAGCGGGTGAGCGAGAGCTGCGACGCGACGCGGGCCGCCAACGCCACCACGCAGAAGCCGCCGAAGCGCCAGGCGAGCTGGACCGCGTCACCTCCGGACACGGTGAGCATCTCGTGAATCATCGACAGCAGGCCGGTGGTGGCCGCGCCCGCGAGGAGGCCGCAGACGACGGACAGAATCACCAGGAAGCGGGACTGACCGAGCAGGAAACGAAGGAGCCTCATGCGCTCTCCTGGGTGGAAGGCGGGTTGGAAGCGGAGACCGCGTCCAGGCACTCGCGCAGCGTGCGGGCCAGTGTTTCCACGTGGGGAGACCGCAACAGGGTGTAGTGGTTACCGGGTACCTCATGCAGGGCGAGCCCGCCAGAGGTCAGGGAGGCCCAGCCGCGGTCCCCCTGTCCCGGGAGTGAGTCGACGGCGTTCAGCAGGGTCAGCGGCACCGTGTGCGGCGCCGGCACGTAGCGCGCCAGGGCCTTCCGGTGGCTCTCGAAGACGCCACGGAGCGCCTCCAGCCGCTCGCGAGGCACGCCCTGGAGGATGTGGGCCTCGCGGGCCTCCTCCAGCAGCAGGTCCATGAGGGCACCCGGCGCCATGCGCGCGAGCACCTCCTCCGGCTGCGGGAGCTCCAGCCCGGCCATGAGGGCGATGTCCCGCGCGAAGGCCGCCGTCACCGCCGACGGCGACAGGTCCACCGTCCGGGGCAGGGCCGAGGAGTCGATGAGCGCGACCAGCGCCACCTCCTCGCCGCGGGCCTGGAGCTGGCGTGCCATCTCGTGCGCCACCGTTCCGCCGAAGGACCAGCCGCCCAGGTGGTAGGGCCCGGAGGGCTGAACGGTGCGGAGGGCTTCGATGTAGAGGGTGGCCAGCTGCTCGATGGACTCGAGCGGCGCGCCGCCCCCGTCCACGCCCGGAGCCTGGAGGGCGTAGAGCGGCTGGTCCGCTCCCAGCCGCTGGGCCAGCTCCGAGTAGCCGAGGACGCCGCCACCAATCGGGTGCACGAGGAACAGCGGCGGACGGGTGCCCGCAGTGTTGAGGGGCACCAGCGGCGACCAGGGCCGGGCAGGCGCCTCCTCGCGCAGCAGCCGCGCGATGCGCTCCACCGTGGCGCCCCCGAACAGCGAGGCCAGCGGCAGGCCGCGGCCAAGCTGCTGCTGGACTCGCGACATCAGCCTCACCGCCAGCAGCGAGTGGCCACCGAGGGTGAAGAAGTCGTCGTCGATTCCAAGCGGCGAGACGCCCAGCACCTCCTCCCAGAGCCGCACGAGCTGCAGCTCCAGCGCGTCGCGCGGGGCGACGAGGGCGCGTGTGGTGGTCCGCTCGCGTCCCGGCACCGGCAGCGCCTTGCGGTCCACCTTGCCGTTGGCGGAGAGCTTGAAGGCGTCCAGCACCATGACGTGCGAGGGCACCATGAAGTCCGGCAGGCGCTCCCGCGCGAAGCGGGAGAGGACCTCGGGCTCCACGGACTGATTCGCCCTGGCCACGGCGTACGCCACCAGGCGCACGTCGCCGGGCACGTCCTCGCGGGCCATCACCACCGCGTCGGCCACCGCCGGGTGCTGGCGCAGCACGGACTCGATTTCGCCCGTCTCGATGCGGAAGCCGCGCACCTTCACCTGGAAGTCGGTGCGGCCCAGGTACTCCACGCGGCCGTCCGCGCGCCAGCGCACGCGGTCTCCCGTGCGGTACAGGCGCGCGCCCGGCTCGCTGGACAAGGCGTCGGGGATGAACTTCTCCGCCGTCAGGTCGGGCCGGCGCCAGTAGCCACGGCCCACGCCCGCGCCGCCGATGAACAGCTCACCGGCGACTCCCACCGGCACCGGGCGCAGCGTCTCGTCCAGGACGTACAGGCGCACGTTGGAGAGCGGCCCGCCCAGCGTCGGACGCTCGGGGGCGCCGGAGGCCAGGGCCACGGTGGCGTCCACCGTGCACTCGGTGGGGCCGTAGACGTTGAAGAAGCGCGTGGACGGATGCGTGGCCAGCACCGCCCACGTCTCCGCGTCCAGCGCCTCGCCGCCCACCAGCACCCGGCTGGGGCCACCCGCCTTCTTCTCCGCCAGCCCCGCGCGCAGCAGCAGCTTGAGCAGCGAGGGCGAGATGTCGAGCACGTCCAGCCTGTCGCACAGGGCCAGCAGAGCCTCGGCGTCGGTGCGCACCTCCTCGGGGATGATGACCAGCGCGTGGCCGTCCACGAGCTGGATGAGCTGCTTGACGGACGCGTCGAAGGACAGCGGCGCGTTGACGCTCACCCGCAGCGGGCCATTCACCCCGGCGTACACCGTGGAGGCCAGCGCGGCGCGCAGGTTGGCCACCGAGCGGTGCGCAATCATCACGCCCTTCGGCGTGCCCGTGGAGCCGGACGTGTAGAGGACGTAGGCGAGGTTGCCCAGGCCCACCGCCACGTCGGGGCGCCGCGTGGGCTGCGCGTCCAGGTGCTTGCCGTCCGTGTCCAGGCAGACGACGGCCGGAGCCTCCAGGCCCAGCGAGGCGCGCAGGCGCGAGTCGGTGACGAGCACCGGGGCGCGCACGTCGCGGACGAGGAAGTCCAGGCGCGAGCGCGGGTACTTCGGATCCAACGGCACGTAGGCACCACCGGCCTTGAGGATGCCGAGCACCGCCACGAGCTGGAGGGTGGAGCGCTCCAGGCACATCGCGACGGGCACGTCGGGACCGACGCCCAGCGAGCGCAGGTGCCAGGCGAGCTGCGTGGCCCTGCGGTCCAGCTCCCGGAAGGAGAGCCGGTCGTTGCCGGACTCCACCGCGAGCGCGTCGGGCGTCCTGTCCGCCTGCGCCTCGAAGAGGGTGTGCAGGCAGGCCTCGCGCTCCACGGGCATCCGGGTGTCGTTCCACTTCACCAGGAGATGCTCGCGCTCCGCGCCGGAGAGGAGCGGCAGGTCCGCGAGCCGCGTGTCGGGCTCGGCCACGGCGGCGGCCAGCAGCGTGCGGAGGTGGCCGGCCATGCGCTCCACGGTGGCGGCCTCGAAGAGGTCCACCGCGTAGTCGAGGCCGCCCTCGTAGCCATTGGGAGTGCGCGCCAGGCCCAGCGTCAGCTCGAATTTCGAGCTCTGCGCCTGGGCGTCGAAGCCCTTCATGGAGAGGCCGTTGGCGCCGCTGGACTGGGAGGCCTGACCCGAGGACGCCTGGGGCACGTTCTGCAAGGTGAACATCACCTGGAAGAGCGGCGTGCGGCGCAGGTCGCGGGACGGCTGCAGCTCCTCGACGAGCTTCTCGAAGGGCACGTCCTGGTGCGCGTAGGCGCCCAGCGTCGTCTCCCGTACCTTCGCGAGGAGCTGGCGGAACGTCTGCTCCGCCCCCATGCGGGTGCGCAGGACGAGCGTGTTGACGAAGAAGCCGATGATGCCTTCCGTCTCCGAGCGGTTGCGGCCGGCGATGGGCGAACCGACGGAGATGTCGTCCTGGCCGGAGTAGCGGGCCAGCAGCGTCTGGAAGCCCGCCAGCAGCAGCATGAACGGGGTGACACCCTCGCGGCGGGCGAGGGCTTCCAGGGCCTCGGCGACGGGGCCGGCCAGCGACACGGGCACGGAGGCACCACGGCGCGAAGGCACGGCCGGGTGCGGCCTGTCCGTGGGCAGCTCCAGGCCCGCGGGGGCGCCACCGAGCTGCTCACGCCACCAGCCGAGCTGGGACTCCAGCGCGTCGCCGTGCAGCCAGCCGCGCTGCCACGCCGCGAAGTCCGCGTACTGCACGGGCAGCTCGGGCAGCGGCGAGGGACGGCCCTCCGAGTACGCCGCGTAGAGCGCGGTCAGCTCCCGGACGAGGACGCCCATGGACCAGCCGTCGGAGACGATGTGGTGCATCGTCAGCACCAGGACGTGCTCCGTGTCGGCGAGCCTCATGAGCATGGCGCGCAGCAGCGGCCCGTGGGCGAGGTTGAACGGACGCCGGAGCTCCTGCTCCGCGAGCTGGTGGGCCTCGGCCTCGCGCTCCCCGGCGGGAAGCTCCGTCAGGTCCACCGTGCCGAGCGGGAAGTCCACGGGCGGGAAGATGACCTGTGTGGGCTGTCCGTCGGTGGCGACGAAGGTGGTGCGCAGCGACTCGTGACGGCGGACCAGCTCCGTGAAGGCACGCTCCAGCGCCTTCAGGTCCAGGACGCCCATCAGCCGCAGGGCGGAGGGGATGTTGTAGGCGGAGCTCCCCGGCTCGAGCTGGTCGAGGAACCACAGGCGCTGCTGCGCGAAGGACAGCGGCAGCGCTCCCGTGCGAGGCACGGGCACCAGCGGCGGGGCCTGGAGCCCGTGGCCCCTGCGCACGGCGGCGTCGACACGCGCGGCGAGGGCCGCGAGGGTGGGCGCCTCGAACAGGTCGCGCAGCGGCAGCTCCACATGGAAGGTGTCGCGGATGCGCGAGATGACCTGCGTGGCCAGCAGCGAGTGGCCACCCAGCTCGAAGAAGTCGTCCCGTGCACCCACCCTGGCGACGTGGAGCACCTCGGCCCAGAGCGAAGCGAGCAGCTCCTCGGTGGGCGTGGAGGGCGCGACGTAGGAGTCCTCGCTGGAGGCGGAGGTCTCCGGGACTGGGAGGGCCTTGCGGTCCACCTTGCCGGTGGGCGACAGGGGCAGGGCCTCCAGGGTGACGAAGGCGGAGGGCACCATGTACTCGGGCACCCGCGCGGCGAGGTGCTCGCGCAGGGCCTTCGCCTCGAGCGGCTGGCCCGGCTGGGGCACGGCGTAGGCCACCAGGCGCTTGTCGCCGGGCACGTCCTCACGCACGGCGACGACCGCCTCGCGCACGCCCGGGTGCTGGAGCAGGGCGGACTCGATTTCGCCCGGCTCGATGCGGAAGCCACGCAGCTTCACCTGCGTGTCGGCACGGCCGGAGAACTCGAGGCGGCCGTCGGGCAGCCAGCGCGCCACGTCGCCCGTGCGGTACATGCGCGCGCCGGGGACGGACGAGAACGGGTCGGGCACGAAGCGCTCGGCCGTCAGCTCCGGCCGGTGCAGGTAGCCCAGCGCGAGGCCGTCATCGCCAAGGTACAGCTCGCCGCGCACGCCCATGGGCACCGGCCGCAGGTGGCCGTCGAGCAGGTACACGGTGGTGTTGGCGATGGGCCGGCCGATGGAGGCGGTGGCCCCGACCTGCGAAGCGGAGGTGATTTCGTCGCAGGTGGCGAAGGTGGTGCTCTCCGTGGGGCCGTACACGTGCAGGAGCGAGCGGCCGCGCTCCAGGCGCTGGTGGACGCGCGCCACCGGCATCACCTCACCACCGGCCAGGAGCTGGCGCACGCCATCCAGGGACTCCGGATGCTGCGCCATCATCTGGTCGTAGAGGGCGGTGGTGAGGAAGAGGGTGGAGATGGCGTTCGAGGAGATGAAGCGCGCCAGCTCGTGCAGCGACGGCGTCTGCGGCGGGTAGATGACCAGCCGCGAGCCGTGCAGCAGCGCGCCCCACAGCTCGAAGGTGGACGCGTCGAAGGAGATGGGCGCGAGCTGGAGGAAGGTCTCCTCCGGACCGAAGTGGACGTAGGTGGCGCCCATCACCAGGCGGACGATGCCGCGGTGGGGAATCAGCACGCCCTTGGGCCGGCCCGTGGAGCCGGAGGTGTACATGACGTAGGCCGGAGTCTCCGGGCCCACCGCCGAGTCCACGGCGTCCGTGGACACGCCGTCCAGCGACGCCAGCATGTCTTCCAGCACGAGCACTCGGGCCCCGGCCGGCAGGCGGTCGGTGAGCTTGCGCTGTGCCAGCACCACCGCGGGCCGCGCGTCCTCGACCATGAAGGCGAGGCGCTCGCGCGGGTAGGACGTGTCCAGCGGCAGGTAGCCGCCGCCCGCCTTGAGGGTGGCCAGCATCGCCACCACCATCTCCAGCGAGCGCTCTGAGGAGAGACCGGCGAGGACTCCCGGCCGGACTCCCGCTTCACGCAGCCTGCGCGCGAGCTGGTTGGAGCGCGCCTCAAGCTGGCGGTACGTCATCCGCTGGCCCTCGAAGTCGAGCGCCACCGCGTCCGGCGTGCGCGCTGCCTGCGCCGAGAAGAGCGCGTGGACGGTGGCCTCGCGCGGGTAGGACACGGCCGTGTCGTTGAAGGACACCAGCACCCGGGCCCGGTCGAGCTCGGACAGCAGCGGCAGCTCCGACACGCGCTGCCCGGGGTTGGCGGCGATGCCCTCCAGCAGCAGGCGAAGCTGCTCGCTCATCCGCTGGATGGTGGCTGCGTCGAACAGGTCCGTGGCGTAGCTGAACACGCCCTCGAAGCCCGACGGCGTACGCGTGAGCGCCAGCGTCAGCTCGAACTTCTCCGTGCCGCCTTCGACCTCGAGCGGACGGATGGCGAGCGCCCCCTGGCCCTGGCCGGAGCCGGCGGCCGTGTCCATGGGCACGTTCTGCAAGGTGAACATCACCTGGAAGAACGGCGTGCGGCGCGTGTCGCGCGCGGGCTGCAGCTCCTCGACGAGCTTCTCGAAGGGCACGTCCTGGTGCGCGTAGGCACCGAGCGTCGTCTCCCGGACGCGGGCCAGCAGCTCGCGGAAGGGGAGCGCTCCAGCGACGCGGGTGCGCAGGACCAGCGTGTTGACGAAGAAGCCGATGAGGCCCTCCGTCTCCGAGCGGTTGCGGCCGGCGATGGGCGAACCGACGGAGATGTCGTCCTGGCCGGAGTAGCGGGCCAGCAGCGTCTGGAAGCCCGCCAGCAGCAGCATGAAGGGCGTGGCGCCCTCGCGGCGGGCGAGGACCTCCAGGGACTCGGAGAGGGCCGCCGGGAGCGACACGGGCACGGAGGCACCGCGGCGGGACGGCACGGCCGGGTAGGGCCTGTCCGTGGGCAGCTCCAGGGCGGCGGGAGCGCCACCGAGCTGCTCACGCCACCAGGAGAGCTGCGCCTCCAGGGCCTGGTCTTGCAGCCAGCCGCGCTGCCACGCCGCGAAGTCCGCGTACTGCACGGGCAGCGCGGGCAGCGACGCGGGCTGGCCGCTGACGAAGGCGCCGTAGAGCGCGGTCAGCTCGCGCACGATGACGCCCATGGACCAGCCGTCGGAGACGATGTGGTGCATCGTCAGCAGCAGGACATGGTCCTCGCCGGCGAGGCGCACCAGGGTGGCGCGAAGCAGCGGCCCCTGGGCGAGGTCGAAGGGCCGCTGGGCTTCCGCCTCGGCGAGGCGCCGGGCCTCGGCCTCACGCGTCCCGGCGGGCTGCTCCGTCAGGTCCACCGTGGCGAGCGGGAAGGCCCCGGACGCGGAGGCGATGACCTGGACGGGCTGGCCCTGCACCGCGACGAAGGTGGTGCGCAGCGCCTCATGCCGGCGGACCAGCTCCGCGAAGGCGCGCTCCAGGGCCGTGCGGTCCAGGATGCCCACCAGCCGCAACGCGGAGGGGATGTTGTACGTCGCGCTGCCGGGCTCGAGCTGGTCGATGAACCAGAGGCGCTGCTGCGCGAAGGACAGCGGCAGCGTTCCCGTGCGGGACACGGGCACGAGCGGCGGCTGGCGGACGCCCTCGCCGGCGCGCATGGCGGTCTCCACGCGCGTGGCGAGCGCCGCGATGGTCGGGGCCTCGAAGAGGGTACGAAGGGGCAGCTCGACGTGCAGCACGTTGCGCACGCGAGACACGAGGCGGGTCGCCAG
>NZ_JAIQDG010000042.1 GCF_020037125.1 Myxococcus sp. RHSTA-1-4 | reverse complement strand
GCTCCCCGAAGCTATCGCTACCTCTCCTGCCGCCCCGCCCGCCAGGGAGCCTCCTCCATCACCTTGAAAGGGGTGGGACTCAAGAGCCCACGAATTTCTCCGGAAGCATCTTCAAGACGACCTTGAGCGGCTACGTCAGGGCCGGGAGGAGCGGCTCCACAAGTCCACGCACAAGGTACTAGGCGCCCTCCGTGGCATTCCGGGCTTCGACGTGAAGGCGCTCGCACGTCTCCATGTCGAGTTGCTCGATACTCCCGAGAAGGTCGCGTTCCTGCTGCTGAAACAGGTCGTGAGGGCCGGGCGTGAACAAGATGCCTGGAATGCGCTCTTGAAAGAGGCGTTGAACCTCATGCGGCTGAGCGGTCGCAGAACGGAGCAGCATTGGCGTGAATATCTGACGAGTGAGGGCATCCCCCTCTCCCGGGAGGCCGTCGAAGCGGAGACCGTCAGGCGGCAATACCAGGATTGGCTTCTCCAGGAGACCCGCACCCTCTTTATTCCGGGCCTCGGGCGGGAACTGCCCGTCACGGCGGCATGGCTTCGATTGCAGGCGAGAAAGGTGCCATCACGAGCGCAAGTGGCCCAGGAGACGATTGAGGCTCAGGTCGAGGCCTATCGCCAGTGGGGGCAGCGCGATGGAGTCGAACCCGAGAACTCGATCGATGCGGAGCATCTGACGGAGCTGGGCTCCCGGCACGTCATCATCGGAGGCCCGGGAGCAGGCAAGAGCACGCTGCTGCGGTACGTGGCCCACCAGAAGTCCCGTGAGGGGCGGCTTGTCGCTCGCGTACACCTGAAGCTCGTCGCGCTCCGCATCCAGCGGGGCGATACGTTCGACGAGGCGCTGAGCCGGGTGGCCAGCGACGGCTCGGGCCTGTCCGCGTACAGGTGCGAGGAGCTACTGGCACACCCGGAGTTCCTCCTGGCAGATGGACTGGACGAGTGCGGGGCCGATGCTCCCTCTATCGGGGACGCGCTGAGGAAATGGAGCCACGGACACCAAGGCACCACGCTCCTTGTTACGACGCGCCCCGTGGGGTACGAGGCAGAGCGTTTCTCGGACTGGCTGCACCTGGAGTTGCTGCCGTTGAACCGGGAGGAGATCGCGAAGCATGCGCGGCAGCTCCTCCAGATCGTTCTACCCGCAGAGCAGGTCGAGGCTGCCTTGCGGCGCCTCGAGAGTACGGTCGAGAACCATCAGGCGAGCTCGATTGCTGCTCGCAATCCTCTATTGCTCGGCTTTCTCACGAGCCTGGTGAGCCAGAACCGGCTACGAGGGACCCGCCGTGTCGGGCTCTACCGGGAGATATTCAGCCTGGCGGAACAGAAGCTCTCTCGCGAAGGCGCCGTGGAAGCCCCACCCGATATCGCTGTGTCGCGGCACATCCTGGAACAGGCGGCCTGGGAACTCCAAGAGACGCCGGTGATGTCCTCCGACATATTGACGAGGCGCTTGGGCGCTGACCTGGCCCGTCGGCTACAGGTGGATGCGATTCGGGGAGAGGTCAGCGCAGGACAGGCACTGGAGTTCTGGGAGCGGCAGCGGCTCATCGAGCGTTTGCGGGCGGGGACCGCGGAAGTCCATGTCTTTGTCCACGCGAGCTTCGGTGAGTTCGCGGCGGCCCGCCGTTGGGTCCAGATGCCGGTGGAATCACGCGAGATGCTCGTGGCGCAGATGAGACGGCAACCGCGCTGGCATGAGGTCCTTCTGCTGGCGGCGGGCCTTCAGCCCGACTCGGTCATTCCCCCCTGCTCGCACTCGACGACCCCGGTGATGTTGTCTCGTGCGAGGCGGTACTTGCGGCCGAGGCGCTTGATGAGAGCGAGGAGCCGCCTCCCGAGTTGATCAAACAGACCTTGGAGAAGCTCAAGCCGCGGCTCGAATCACCCATCCCCCTGCTCGTCTTCGAAGCTGCGGAAGCCGTCCGGCCGCTGGCCCGCCGTTTCCCTGAAACCATAGGGCCTCTGGCACTTGAATGGAGCGGCTCCGTCAGTTTCTCCCTCCGGCTCAGTGCGCACCTCCTGCTGCTCGAATGTGGCGGGCCCTGGGCGGAACCTTCGAGGGTTCGGGGCATGCTCCGAGAGGTCGCACAGCTCTCGGAGGAGGAGTGGAAGCAACAGTCCTGGGATGGGACAAACCTGTCAGGTCAACGAGCACGGGGCTGGCTTCGGCTCCCACATGAGTTTGTAGACAAGAGCTTGGTCCTGCTCGTCGAGGAACAATCCAACCCGGAACATGACGAGCTGATCATGCGGGTGGGCATGCAGGAGCGGGGAACGCTCTCTGCCTCACTGGGACTGTTCCACCGGCTCGATCGAGAGCGCTTCAAAGCGCTCTTCGAATGGCAAGACCTGATGATGGCAGAGGCGTTGGTTGGGCTCGTGAGCTCCAAGCCAGAGATAGAGCCTCCGCCTTCGAGGGACTGGGATATTCTGGACTTCATACTCCGTATCACTCCCGAGTCACCATCAGGCGCTGTGGCGTCGGCGAACTCGAACCAAGCCTTCGCTCTGGGGCGGTTCATCTGTGGGCTCGGGTTCTCGGATGAGATGTCGCTCGGCGATACGGTCACCTTTCTGACGAGAATCGGTGATTCCGAGCAGAAGGATCTGATCGGCCGCGCAGCCGTGGTGGCGCTTGGGATTTATCCCCTCCTGTTGAGGCAAGAGGCCCTTGCGCTACTGGACTGCGCACGTGGCCCTGTTTCCTGGCTCTCTTTGATGGAAGTCATGGCAGTCATGTTGAAGCTCCCCCGGCTGCCTGTAACGCCCGACTGGAAGAAGGCCGCGAAGCTGGAACTGTCTGGGAGCGACCTCGTTCTTGCTCTCTCCCACCCCTCCTGGGCTGTCAGTCATATCGCGGCCCAGCTCCTGGAGTGTGGCGCTGGAGGACAGGACGTGCCCGAGATGCTCGAGCAGAGATCCCGCGCGCTCCGAGAATACGAGGATGAGCATCTGGTCCGTCACGTGCTCACGCTCGCACCTGTTCTCTGGGGAGCGCGGAGGTCTGCTGCCGTTCTCCTGCCGCTGCTCGCGCCTCCCGTCAGCCTCCTCAACTCAAGGTTGTACGAGGCATTGCCGTGGCTGTATCGACAGGAGCGGTCCGAGGTCATCGTCGAATGCCTCCTTCGAGGAATCGAGTCGCCGGACTCTGGCGTCGCGCACAGGGCGGCCGAGGCGTTGCTTGAGATAGCCGAGCTGCTCCCCACGAATGCGCTCGATGTGCTCTCACGCTCCACTGAAGGATGGGCTTGGAGGGAGCCCCGGTGTGAACGGCACCCCCAAGCGGCAGTGGAGGGAAGAGTCTGCTCCGCGTGTCGCACCGTTCTTTCCCATCCCAAGGTGCCGCTCCTGAAGCTCCTGTTGCGCAAGGGATACCTGGGCGTCGAGCAGGGGCTTCGGCTCATCCAGAGTCCGGACCAGGAGGTTCAACGCATTGCCGCCGCTGCACTCGTCTCTCAGCCTACCGCAGAGCGTCTGGCCGAGCTGATTCGCAAGGGGGCCGAACAGCAGCTCCCGGCGTGCGTAATGGAGCAAGTGCTCGCCCTGGAGGCGATTCACCTGCGAGAAGTTCAAAGCGAGTTGATGGCGCTGCTTCGGTCGCACTGGGCGGCGCTGCGCGAGCGCATGATTGAGGCGCTCGCTACCGCGGAGTGGGTGCGGCGTGATGAGGCGCTGCGCTGTGCAAGGTCCGCGCTCCAGGATCCTGTTCCGAGCGTACGAAATCAGGCGGTCATGACCATCCGGTATCTCGTGGCACAGGAGATTGTTACGGGGGCCTGAGCAAGTCGGAGGGCGCTCAGCCTTCTGCTCTCGCCTCGGAACGACGATGACGCCTTCGCCGCCGAGGCCGCGCGTGACTGCGGCTGGGAGCAGGGGCTCGTGAGTTACGAGGCGCTCACCCGGGGAGGCTCCCTCATGGTCAGTTCTCCGGCCTCCCCAAGCGCGCCAACCTCCACACCTTTACACCGAGCTGGAGTCCCGCCTCATGGCATTAATCCGTTGATGGAGGACCCGGGGACGTGGCAGCGTCCCACTTATGTTGCGTTCTCGACAGTATAAGCTTCCGTTTTTCCTGGCCTTGCTGGGCTCCGCCGCCGTGTCGGCCGCGGAGAAGGCCCCTCCCGAGCCACCGGCCCCCGTGCGCAAGGTGGACCCGACCAAGGAGCAGACCGAAGAGTGGCTGCGCGAGCACATCGAGGCGTGGAACGACTCGGAGGTGCATGTCACGGTGAAGGACTGCCGCATCATGGTGCTGGACAAGCCTCGTGAGCGGACGGAAATCGTCGACCTGCGCGGGCTGCTGCTGCCCATCGAGGTCATCCGGGTCAACAACGGGAATGACGCGACGCTGCGGCTGCGCGTGAAGCAGAAGCACACCGGGACGTACTCCATGTTTCGCAAGTGCAGCGCGGAGAACCGCTACTGCGCGGAGCCGACCGGCAAGTTCCAGAGCCTGCCCTATGTCGACCTCTCGGTGACGTCGGTGCGGGACTTCGTCCCCGGACGGCACACGGATGTCGACAAGAGCCAGCGGCTGGAGCGGGCGCTGGAGCACTACTCGAAGCTTTGTGGAGCGATGGAAGATGCGCGCAACCGGCTCTTCTAGGCTTGGGGCCGTGGCGCTCGCGGCGCTGCTCCTCTCCCAGGCGGGCTGCGGCACGACCTCCGAGTACGTTCGCGGAGAGCGCCTGCGGGAGGTCCCGCTGGAAGAGACGCACACCGACACGCTGGAGACGGTCGTGGACGCGTCCTATGCCGGCCGCGTCACGGTGCGGCGCAACACCTGCACCGAGGTTTCCACCGAGTTCAGCAAGAAACGCATCGACACGACGACGAGCCCGCCCATGGGCTCCCTGATTGCCGGCGTCGCGCTGCTCGGGGGCGGTCTCCTGCTGATGTCGCAGTCCGAGGACTCCTCCGACGAGGAGGACGGCATGGACCTTTCCATGACGCTCGGCATGGGGCTGGCGCTTGGTTCCATCTACCCCCTGGTGACGGCCCTCACCGACGAGGACGTCAGCCGCGTCGAGGTCGCCACCGGCGAGGTCGAGGAGGAGCGCTCGCGGCGTTGCGAGGACCGGACCTTCACGCTCGAGGCCCCCCTGCAATGGAGCGTCACCATGGGCTCCGTGCGGCGCACGGGGCGCACCGGGGAGGACGGCACGGTGCCGCTGCTGCGCCCGCTGCACGAACTGGTGGAGGAGGCCATCACCGACGAGGCCGCTGTCCGCCGGCTCGTCTCGGGACGGGGCATCGGCTTCCGGCTGGAGCTCGAGCGCGCACCGGCCGCGGACTTCCGGCTCGACTCGAAGGCCCTGCCGGACGAGTACTTCCGGCGCTTCGCGGAGAATTACGGGCGGCAGCTCGGGGGCGATGCGCGCGCCCGCTTCGAGAACTGCGAGCTCATTGGCAAGTCCGCGCGCGAGACGCTGGAGTGCTACTGGTCCCAGTAGCGCGTGGGGCCGGGCCTGGTGTTGGCGGAGGGGGGAGCGCCTGGTCGAGGACTGCTCCTTTCGGCCGTGCTCTCGCGTCCGTGATGACCCCTCCCTGCGAGCCGACGGGCCGACGGCGTCCCTCTCCCCGTCGCTTCAACGACGAGCCCCCGTCCGCCAGCACCGCGGCCGGGGGCTTCGTCTTTTCCTGCGCCCCCGCGCCGCTTGATGCCCGGGACTCAATGCGGACTTCATGTTCCACGCCGGGTCCACTTCACGAGAGCTGAAGCGCTGAATCCCAGGGGAAGGCGCGCAGGTAGGCTGCATGGTGCCGCCTCGCGAGGAGATACGGTTCGTCCCGCGCGCCGGCAGGCTCCGGGAAGCGAGAGAGAGGCGGGGGCCAGTGCAACGGGAGTCCCCGCACCGCCGGCGCTGGTGTCTGTGTTAGGGATGAGAGGCGCCTCGTTGTGCCGGCCTGTCGCGACGCTCTCCGTCTCCGCCGCTCGAAGAGGAATATGCCCGCTCTCCGAATGCCGTGCTGGAAGTCCATGCTGCCGCTGGTCGCCAGCGTCCTGCTCGCGGCCTGTGGCAGCAGCCCTCAACGGGCCCCGCGCGGAGTGTTGCGCTTCGTGGACACGGAGACGGCGGGCCGGCTGCGCCACACCGCGGCGGTGGGGAGGGCGGCGAGCGCCGCGGCTCCCGCCGCCACCCGGGTGGTGGCCTCCGTCCTGGCCCAAGCCGTCCCCGTGCTGCTCACGCTGCTGGAGGGCGACAACGCGGTGGGGGAGCTGGAGGAGCGCCTGGTGGAATGCGCCCGGAAGGCCGAGCGCCAGGTCAACGCCGCCTACTTTGGCAACCGCTCCCCGACACGGCAGGAGTGCGGCGAGGAGGTGGAGGTGGACAGGTGCGGAGAGCGAATCACACGGGCGATGGTGCTGGGGCAGCGCAAGCACGAGGTGGCGCTCCGGTGCGCGCGCGAGGTGCTGGAGGAGCGATGGCGCCGGCCGTACAGCATCGAGCAGCGCTATCGGTACTACCCCCACGCGAAGGTGGTGGAGAGGGTGAGTCGTGAGGAGGAATCACGGCTCCTCAAGGAGGGCTGCACGAAGGAGCTGTGGCGAACCATCAAACCGGACCTGGTGCTGCATGAGAACAGCGGCCTGCTGCTGAAGTCGGTGCTCACCGTGGATTACAAGTTCCCCTGCCCTGATACCAACAAGCCGCAGTGGAAGGAATACGGAGGCAACAGTGCCTATGCTGGCTCGGATCAGGGCAGAATCTACCGGGATGCACTGGGAGGAAAGACCTTCCTCATCTCGCCACGGATGGGGGTGAGCCAATGAGAGAGAACATTCCCATCATCCGTTTGCGGAACAGCCACGGCGATCTGGAGGTCCGTGACGGGGTCATCCTCTGCTTCTTCATGCGCCGCTCGCATGGGGAGATTGCCCCGGCGGTGTGGCGCGCCTTGCAGACCTATCAGCGTGCCATTCCGCCCCAGTCGCTGAGTTGGTACGTCAGTCCCGATGGAGACATAATCCCTCTCGACGAGCAGGGATGGGCGCACACCCGCGAGAAGATTCTCGAGCGCCCCTGGGGAGTCGAATGGCTCGTTTCACTATCTGAGGACCCCGGCGAAGCGGGTGGGTATCATTTCAACTACGACGGTCGGAAGCTCGATGACGACTTGTTCTCACACGACGAGGGCGCCACGAGCGCGGTATCCTTCTCCTTGCCCACCGAGTACCTCCTGGAGCATGGCCCCGCCCACCTGCGCGCGCTGGCCCTGGAGCTCGGCCGGGAGCTGCCTTTCAGCTTCGGCTACGCCAGCCTCGGCTTCGTCTCACATCCTGGCAGCTGGTACACCGTGCTGAATGACCTCTTCGGCCTCCTCCACCGCTATTGGGGGTTGGACCTCCATGACCTGGCTGAAACCAGCCGGAACATCGGCACCGGGGCGCGTGGCGCCTGCTGGCTCACGTTTCTAGGCCAGCCGCTCCTGGGGCAGCTCGGAGGCAGTGAGGTGCTGCGGCAGCGGCTGTCATTTCCGGAAGTCACCCTGGAGCCGATGGAGGGGGAGCGGCTGCTCCTGACTCTGGGCGAGTGGCCCGACGCCATGGACACGGAGAAGGGGGGGGGGCCGCCCCAGTATCGGGCGCTGGCGCGGCTGCTGGAGCCCTACCTCCGCGAGGAGAAGGCCGACTGGCCCTCCCTGAACAAGGGATTCAAGCACGGCTGGTCCCGGCGGCTCTGCGAGTAGGCGGGCGCGCCACGCCCAGCGCCCCGGCGCGTCCGACCCCCACCGTGCCGCCTGCGCTGGAGCCCGTTGTGCGCGTCGCTCGCGTAGAATGACGGAGGCCCATTCGAGAGGAGCCCGCCATCCGTCCCTTTCGTCTTGCTGAAAACCGCCTCGCAGTGCCGGGAGTCATCGGCGTGCGCGCTCCCAGCAGCCTGTCCTTCGGAAAGAGGGTGCACGTGCTCCTTGGCCCCGACGCGGGCTTTCCCGAGGCGCATCCGCTGGCGGAGTGGAAGAGCGACGTGGCCCTGGTCGACGCACGCACGATTCCACCCGAGCTGCGGAGGCAGGCCGACCTCCGGCTCCCCGAGGAAGAGCGCGCCGAGTTCGAGGTGTACCTCTGGGAGATGGCGGAGCAGAACGCCGAGTTCATGCCCGACACCCGCGAGCTCGAGGCCTTGAATCTCGACCAGCTCGCGAGGCTGACGTCCCTGGATGCGCAGACGCGCCACTTCCTCGAAAGCCATGGGCAGGCGTACTGGCTGGCCGGATACACGCGGCACTCGGACACGCTCTGGCTCCACCGCGAGGGAGGCGCCGCCCCGTTCAAGTCCTGGGTCAACTGGCGGGATACGGTGCGCGAAGACGCGTCCCCAGGAGCGCCGGGCTGGCTGTCGCGGGAGGCCTGGTCCGACCTGTGGCGTGTGCGCTGGGCGGACCGCGTGCTTCGCGCGCTGAGCGGCGGCGAGGTGACGGAGGCCGCGCTCCTGCTCGCCCACGCGCACAGGGGCCGGCGGCACCTCATCCCGGACGACATCGCCCAGGCCGCCGCCGAGGCCGCGGCCCGCATGGCCGAGGGGGCGGACGAAGTCGAGCTTCCCCTCCACGGCCCCGCGCGGCGCGTGCGGCTGCCCGGCTTCACGATGACTGTCTGGGAGACTCATCCCCTCGATATCAAGCCTGGCGCGCCCGCGCCCTCGCACGAAACCCACGTCCCCGCCGAGGACGCATGGGTGCTCGTGAAGGACCCGGGCTGAGTCGCGAGTCGTTGTTCCCTGGGACTACGCCAGGAAGTCGTAGGCCACCACGGAGCGCAGCTGGTTGAGCGCCACGGAGGGCGGCAGGGTCTGCAACAGCAGGTCTCTCGCCCACCGCGCCACCGGGTTGCGGACGTACCGGATGGACCCCGCCTTCAGGCTCAGCTCGGAGACGTGCGCCGTGCGGGGCCGGCGCCTCGACTCGTAGGTCCGCAGCGCCCGGACCCGGTCGGAGTCCTCGCGCAGGAGCTTCGCCAGCACCAGCGCATCCTCGATGGCCTGACACGCCCCCTGGGCCATGTCGGTCACCATCGCGTGCGCCGAGTCGCCCAGCAGCGTGACGGGGCCCTCGCCCCATTTCGGCAGCGGCTCCAGGTAGTGGATGTCGGTGCGGAGGATGGCGGACTCCGGCGTGGCGCGGACCAGCGACTCGACGGGCTCCATCCAGCCCCGGACCTGGCTCAGCACCGCCTCCCGGTGGCCTCCCTCCGCGTCCCGCCCACCCTCGGGCGCGGGCGCCAGCAGGAACCAGTACATCCGCCGCGTGCCCTCCGGTCCCCGGCCGATGTGGCAGATGCCGAAGCGGGCACCCGGACCGTAGATCTCGAACTGGCTCCCCTCCGGAATCACCTCGGAGGCGACGTCCACGACCCCGCGCCAGGAAGTCCGCCCGCCGTACCGAGAACGCACCTCCGGGAGCAGCCGCTGACGGACGGCCGAGTGCAGTCCGTCCGCGCCGATGAGGCAGTCGCCCCGCACCTGCTGGCCGTCGGCGAAGGTGACGCGGACCCCTCCATCCTCCACGTCAAAGCCCGTGCAGGCGGCCCCCAGGTGCACCACGTCCGGCCCGAGCGCCCGCAGCAGCACCTGCTGGAGCTCCGAGCGGAGCACCCCCACCGTCGGCTGGCCCAGCTCCCGGCACAGCGCGTCCACGGCCAGGCGGGAGAGCACCTTGCCATCCCACCGGTGCATCACCGTCTCGCGCCACGAGGCCCCCGCGCCGGCCACCTCCCGGGCCAGCCCCAGCGCCTCGAAGGCCCGCATCGCGTTCGGCCAGAGCGAGAGCCCGGCGCCGACGGGCCAGTAGTCCTCGGCCCGTTCGTATACCGCGACCTCGAGACCGGCCTGACGGAGCGCGATGGCGGCACACAGCCCACCCAATCCCCCGCCGATGATGACGACTCCGCGTGATTGCATGTGGCCCTCCCTCCAATGCATCGAGGACGGGCGAGGCCCCCCTCGATGGGCTCACCATAATTCGCGGCGGAGTCACCCGCCTCCAGGTGCATCCCGGCCCAGGCGCGGATGCGGAAGACGCTTCATGGCTTCCATGAGCAGGTCCTCGAACGTGGTGACGACGCTTCGCGATGTGCTCGTGCGTGAACGCGTCGGAGGGCTCCCCGTGAGTGGGCCGGCCGTGCTGGGCAAAGCAGACCTCAACCGGCAAGGGCGCCCCTTGCGCTGTCCGCACCCGGGGCGTCCGCTGCCGCCGCGGCATGTCCAGGTGAACGACGAGCGCGTCCGCTGGATTACTCCGCGCGTACTGCAGCGGTTCGATTCGCCTTCAAGCAGGCGGGCTGGCGTCCGCCGCTCGATGCCGCGAGGCACGACAGGCGCTCCCTCCGGCCCTGGTGTCCGCCCGACCCCCCAGGTTCTGGCCCGTGCTGTTGACGCCCCAATCGGCTCCTCTAGAGTCCTCCCGCATCACACAGCCAACGGGAGAACCGCATGCTGAAGCATCTCGCAGTGGGTGCAGTGATGGTCGCGGCGACGCAGGCGTTGGCGGCTCCGCCGCAGAAGCTCGGGAAGCCCGAGGGGCAGCTCAACATCATCGCCTGGCCCGGCTACATCGAGCGGGGCGCCACCGACAAGAAGTACGACTGGGTGACGAAGTTCGAGAAGGACACCGGCTGCAAGGTCAACGTGAAGACCGCCGCCACCTCGGACGAGATGGTCTCCCTGATGAACCAGGGCGGCTATGACCTGGTCACCGCGTCCGGCGACGCCAGCCTGCGCCTCGTCCACGGCAAGAAGGTGCAGGAGCTCAACATCGGGTTGATTCCCTCGTGGAACACCATCGACGACCGCCTGAAGAACGCGCCCTGGCACACGGTGGACGGAAAGCACTACGGCGTGCCCTACCAGTGGGGCCCCAACGTGCTCATGTACAACACCCAGGTCTTCAAGACGGCGCCCACGTCCTGGGCGGTGGTGTTCGAGGAGCAGAAGCTGCCCGATGGCAAGTCCAACAAGGGCCGCGTGCAGGCGTATGACGGCCCCATCTACGTCGCCGATGCCGCGCTGTACCTGATGAAGAAGCAGCCGGAGCTGGGCATCAAGGACCCGTTCGAGCTGAACGACAAGCAGTACGCCGCCGCCGTGGCGCTGCTGCGCGCCCAGAAGGCCCTCACGCACCGCTACTGGCACGACACCACCGTGCAGATGAGCGACTTCAAGAACGAGGGCGTCGTCGCCTCCAGCGCCTGGGGCTACCAGGTCAACGCCCTCAAGGGCGAGAAGCAGCCCATTGACTCCGTGATTCCGCAGGAGGGCTCCACCGGCTGGGCCGACTCCACCATGCTGCACGCCAACGCCAAGAATCCGGTGTGCGCCTACAAGTGGATGGAGCACTCGCTGAACAAGGACCTCCAGGCCTCGCTCGCCGAGTGGTTCGGCTCCAACCCCGTGGTGCCCGAGGCTTGCAAGACGAAGGCGCCGGGCGGCACGGACTTCTGCAAGACCAACGGCTTCGAGCGCTTCAGCCAGGTGCACTTCTGGAAGACGCCAGTGGCGAAGTGCGCCACCCAGGCCGCCTGCGTGCCCTACAGCCGCTGGACGCAGGACTACATCGCCATCATGGGCGGACGGTAGGAGGCACAGGGACACGCCATGAGCAGCTTCGCCGTCGAGCTGAAACACGTCAGCCGTCACTACGGCGCCGTCAAGGCCGTGGATGGCGTGTCCCTGTCCATCCAGGACGGTGAGTTCTTCTCCATGCTGGGGCCCTCCGGCAGCGGGAAGACCACCTGCCTGCGCCTCATCGCGGGCTTCGAGCAACCCACGTCCGGCAGCATCCTGCTGCATGGCCAGGAGGCCGCCGGACTCCCGCCCTACGAGCGCGACGTCAACACCGTCTTCCAGGACTACGCCCTGTTCCCGCACATGAGCGTGCTGGACAACGTGGCCTACGGGCTGATGGTGAAGGGCGTGGCGAAGGCCACGCGCCACAAGGAGGCGGAGGCCGCGCTGGAACTGGTGGCGCTGGCCGGCTTCGGTTCGCGCCGGCCCGGGCAGCTCTCCGGCGGCCAGCGCCAGCGCGTGGCCCTGGCGCGCGCGCTCATCAACAAGCCCCGCGTGCTGCTCCTGGACGAGCCGCTGGGCGCGCTGGACCTCAAGCTGCGCGAGCAGATGCAGACGGAGCTGAAGTCGCTCCAGCGCCGGCTGGGCATCACCTTCGTCTACGTCACCCACGACCAGGGCGAGGCGCTGTCCATGTCGGACCGGGTGGCCGTCTTCAGCCAGGGCCGCATCGAGCAGGTGGACAGTCCGCGCAACCTCTACACGCGCCCGAAGACGGTGTTCGTCGCGGGCTTCGTGGGCACCGCCAACGTGGTGAAGGGGGAATTGGCGCGCCGGCTCACCGGCAGTGAGCGGCCCTTCTCCGTGCGCCCCGAGCACGTGCGCTTCGCCACGTCCGCCGAGGGAAACCGGGTGAGCGTGGAGGGACAGTTGGTGGAGGTTCAGTACCACGGCGCCACCAGCCGCTACGAGGTGCGGGTGGAGGGCAACCAGGTGCTCACCGTCAGCCTGCTCAACGGCGAGGCGGACGAGGCGTCCCTGCCGCGCCGGGGCGAGACGGTGCGCGTGGCCTGGGCCCCCGAGGCGATGGTGCAGCTGGAGCAGGGGGGAGGGTAGGGCATGGACACCCTGCCTGGCATGGCGCTGCCCGCTCCCGCCCGTCCCCGCGCCGGGCTGGCGCGCACCGTGGCCAACGTCCTCTACCGGCGGCGCACGCTGTACCTGCTGCTGCTCCTGACGCCGCCGCTGTTGTGGTTCGGCGTGGTGTACCTGGGCTCGCTCCTGTCGCTGCTGGTGCAGAGCTTCTACACCTTCGACGACTTCACCATGGGGGTGACGCCCGAGCTGACGTGGGCGAACTACCAGGCGCTGCTGGACGCGGCCAACCACGACATCATCCTGCGCACGCTGGCCATGGCGGGCTCGGTGACGGTGGCCTCGGCGGTGCTCGGCTTCCCCGTGGCCTACTACATGGCCCGCTACGCCACCGGCTGGCGCAAGGGCTTCTTCTACATCGCCGTCATGCTCCCCATGTGGGCCAGCTACATCGTCAAGGCCTACTCGTGGACGGTCATCCTCTCCAAGGGCGGCATCATCTACTGGATGGTGGAGCGGCTGGGCCTGCTGCCCGCGCTGGAGTGGGCGCTGGCGCTGCCCGGCGTGGGCGGCTCGTCGCTGTCCACCTCCAACCTGGGCCGCTTCCTCGTCTTCACCTACGTGTGGCTGCCGTTCATGATTCTGCCCATCCAGGCGGCGATTGAACGGGTGCCCGGCAACCTCCTGCAGGCGGCGGCGGACCTGGGCGCGAGGCCCGCGCAGTCGTTCCGCACCGTGCTGCTACCCCTGGCCTTCCCGGGCGTGGTGGCGGGCTCCATCTTCACCTTCTCGCTCACGCTGGGGGACTACATCATTCCCCAGCTCGTGGGCCCGCCCGGCCTCTTCATCGGCAACATGGTCTACACGATGCAGGGCTCCATCGGGAATATCCCCATGGCGGCGTCCTTCACGGTGGTGCCCATCGTCATCATCGGCATCTACCTCACCGTGGCGCGCAGGCTGGGAGCGTTCGATGCGCTCTGAGGCCCGGCGCGAGGACGGCCCCCGGGCCCCTGTGTGGCTGCGGGTGCTCGCCTACGGTGGGCTCCTCTTCCTGCACTTCCCCATCCTCATGGTGGGGCTGTATGCCTTCAACACGGAGGAGAGCGCCTTCAGCTTCCCGCTGAAGGGCCTCACCCTGCGCTGGTTCCAGGCCGCCGCCGCGCGCGAGGACGTGCTCGGCGCCATCAAGCTGTCGCTCCAGGTGGCCCTGGCCGCCACGGGCGTGGCCCTGGTGCTGGGCACGCTGCTGGCCGGAGCGCTCTACCGCCGCCGCTTCTTCGGCAAGGAGGCCCTCAACCTGATGGTCATCCTTCCCATCGCCCTGCCCGGCATCATCACCGGCATCGCGCTGCTGTCCGCCTTCCGGCTGGCGGAAGTAACTCCCAACTTCTGGACCATCGCCGTGGGCCACGCCACCTTCTGCGTGGTCATGGTCTACAACAACGTCGTGGCCCGGCTGCGGCGGATGCCGCACAGCCTGCTGGAGGCCTCCGCGGACCTGGGCGCCGATGGGTTCCAGACATTCCGCCACGTGGCGCTGCCGCAGATGGCCACCTCGCTGCTGGCCGGTGGCATCCTCGCCTTCGCGCTCAGCTTCGACGAGCTCATCGTCACCACCTTCACCGCCGGGCACGAGAAGACGCTGCCCATCTGGCTGCTCGACCAGCTGGGCCGCCCGCGCGACGTGCCGGTGACCAACGTGGTGGCGCTGTGGGTGATGCTCATCACCGCCGTTCCCATCCTCGTCGCCTGGCGCCTGACGCAGGGGACGGAGGACGTGGCCGGCAGCAGCAGGTGACTCGCAACAGCGGCCACGGTGGCCGCGTGAACCTGGGGAGGACGGCATGGACGGCAAGCTGTTGATTGGTGGCGAGCTGGTGGTCGGTGAGGGCCCGGCGGAGGAAGTCCTCAACCCGGCGACGGGCGAGGTGCTGGCGCGCGTGCCCGAGGCCTCCCTGCCGCAAATCCAGGCGGCGGTGGCGGCCGCGGAGCGGGCCTTCCCGGCCTGGTCCCGCACGCCTCCCAAGGACCGCGCCACGGTGCTGCTGAAGCTGGCGGACGCGATTGAAGCGCAGGGCGCGGAGCTGGCCCGGCTGGAGTCGCTCAACTGCGGCAAGCCCTACGCGCTGGCGCTGGGGGACGAGATTCCGGCGGTGGCCGACGTCTTCCGCTTCTTCGCGGGCGCGGTGCGCACCATGCAGGGCGCGGTGGCCGGCGAGTACGCCGCCGGGTACACGAGCATGATTCGCCGGGACGCGCTCGGCGTGGTGGCCTCCATCGCCCCGTGGAACTACCCGCTGATGATGGCGGCGTGGAAGCTGGGGCCCGCCCTGGCCGCCGGCAACACGGTGGTGCTCAAGCCCTCCGAGCAGACGCCGCTGACGACGTTGAAGCTGGCCACCCTCATGGCCGGCCTCTTCCCGCCCGGCGTGGTGAACGTGGTGACGGGCCGCGGCGAGTCCGTGGGTGCACCGCTCATCCGCCAGCCGCAGGTGCGCATGGTGTCGCTGACGGGCGACGTGTCCACCGGCCAGAAGGTGCTGGAGGCCGCGGCCCAGGGCGTCAAGCGCACCCACCTGGAGCTGGGCGGCAAGGCGCCCGTCATCGTCTTCGACGACGTGGACCTGGAGACGGTGGTGGCCGGCATCCGCACCTTCGGCTTCTACAACGCGGGGCAGGACTGCACGGCGGCGTGCCGCATCTACGCGGGCCCCAAGGTGTACGACAAGCTGGTGGCGGACCTGTCCAGCGCGGTGGCGTCCCTCAAGGTGGGCGAGCAGGATGCGCCGGGCGTGGAGATGGGCCCCCTCATCACCGAGAAGCAGCGCCAGCGCGTGGCGGGCTTCGTGGAGCGCGCGGCGGAGCTGAAGCACGTGGAAGTCACGGTGGGCGGCAAGGCGCGCGGCACCCAGGGCTTCTTCTTCGAGCCCACCGTGGTGGCCGGCGCGCGGCAGGAGGACGAAATCGTCCGGCGCGAGGTGTTCGGCCCGGTGGTGTCGGTGACGCGCTTCAGCGACGAGGAGCAGGCCATCGCCTGGGCGAATGACTCGGACTACGGCCTGGCGTCCTCGGTGTGGACGAAGGACCTCTCCAAGGCGATGCGGGTGGCGGCGCAGCTCCAGTACGGCTGCACGTGGGTGAACTCGCACTTCATGCTGGTGAGCGAGATGCCCCACGGTGGCGTGAAGCGCTCCGGCTACGGGAAGGACCTGTCCATGTACGCCCTGGAGGACTACACCGCCGTGCGCCACGTCATGGTGAAGTACTGAGCCGGAAGGGAAGGGAACGCACATGAAGAAGGACACCGCCAACGCCAGCCTGCTCGCGCGCAAGGAGGCCGCCACCCCGCGTGGAGTGGGCGTCATGGCCCCCTTCTTCGTGGCGCGCGCGGAGAACAGCGAGCTGTGGGACGTGGAGGGCCGCCGGTTCATCGACTTCGCCGGCGGCATCGCCGTGCTGAACACCGGCCACCGGCACCCCCGGGTGGTGGAGGCGGTGCGGGCGCAGCTCGACGCCTTCACCCACACGGCCTACCAGATTGTCCCGTACGAGAGCTACGTGTCGCTCGCCGAGCGGCTCAACGCGCTCGTCCCCGGCCCGCACCCGAAGAAGACGACGTTCTTCTCCACGGGCGCGGAGGCGGTGGAGAACGCGGTGAAGATTGCCCGCTACGCCACCGGCCGTAGCGGCGTCATCGCCTTCAGCGGCGCCTTCCACGGGCGGACGATGATGGGCATGGCGCTTACCGGCAAGGTGGTGCCCTACAAGACGGGCTTCGGTCCCTTCCCGGGCGAGGTGTTCCACGTGCCCTTCCCCATGCCGCTGCACGGGGTGAGCGTGGAGGACTCGCTGAAGGCCTTGCAGAACCTCTTCAAGGCCGACATCGAGCCGAAGCGCGTGGCCGCCATCATCATCGAGCCCGTGCAGGGCGAGGGCGGCTTCTACGTGGCCCCGCCGGAGCTGATGCGCGCCTTGCGCAAGGTGTGCGACGAGCACGGCATCCTCCTCATCGCGGATGAAATCCAGACGGGCTTCGGCCGCACCGGCAAGTGGTTCGCCATGGAGCACCACGACGTGGCGCCGGACCTGATGACGATGGCCAAGTCGCTGGCCGGCGGCTTCCCGCTGTCCGCGGTGACGGGCCGGGCGGACGTCATGGACGCGCCCACGCCGGGCGGCCTGGGCGGCACCTACGCGGGCAGCCCCATGGCCATCGCCGCCGCGCACGCGGTGCTGGACGTCATGAAGGAGGAGAAGCTGGTGGAGCGGGCCCACCGCCTGGGTGGCGAGCTGCGCGAGCGGCTCCTGGCCCAGAAGGCCCGGGTGCCGCACATGGCCGAGGTGCGCGGCCTGGGCGCCATGCTGGCCGTGGAGTTCTGCCAGCCGGGCAGCGACACCCCGGACCCGGACTTCACCCAGAAGGTGCGCGCGCGGGCCCTGGAGCGCGGGCTCATGCTCCTCACCTGCGGCGTGTACGGGAATGTCATCCGCTTCCTCTTCCCGCTGACCATCCCCGACGCCGTCTTCGCCGAGGCCCTCTCCATCCTCGATGACTCACTGACGGCGTGAGGTCCTGCGTACGGACTGTTCAATAGTCTCCAGCTTGGCTTGAAAATTACATCTTCAAGAAAATTCTGAGTTGTGAGAGAAGACGGGACCCCACCCACCTGGAGGTCCCGTGGCCCGTACGCCCCTCTTCGAGCTGTTCCGGCAGACCACCCGCGTTGCCCTCGCCTCGGAGCGGCTGGGGGCCCCCAGCCGGGAGGCCACGCAGGTGATGCGGATGGACCGCCGCTCGGTGCTCCAGGGCCTGGCGGCGGTGGGCGTGGGGCTGGCGGCGGGGGCGGCACGCGCGGAGGAGGTGAAGGCGCCACCTTCGGTGCGCGTGGGCATCATCGGCGCGGGGATGGCGGGGCTGGCGTGCGCGTACGACTTGAAGCGCGCGGGCATCCTCGCCACCGTGCACGAGGCCAACGAGCGGGCCGGTGGGCGCGTGTTCTCCATGGGCGGCGCCTTCAGCGGGCCGGTGAGCTTCCCCGGCCAGGTGGTGGAGCGCGGTGGTGAGTTCATCGACACCGGCCACAAGACGATGCTGGCCTACGCGCAGGAGTTCAACCTGCCGAAGGAGGACGTAACCAAGGGGCCCGGCGAGGTCTTCTATTACTTCGGCGGCCAGCGCTACCCGGAGTCCGTCGTCGTCGACGAGTACCGCGCCTTCGTCGCGGCCATGCGGCCTGACCTGCGGGCGCTCTCGGACGCGCCCACCGCGGACCTGCACACGGAGGTGGACCGGCAATATGACTTGATGGACCTGGTGACGTACCTGGAGACGCGGGGCGCGGGGCCGGTGGTGAAGGCGGCCATCATCGCCGCGTACGAGGGTGAGTACGGGCTCCCGGCGCACCAGCAGAGCTGCCTCAACTTCCTCTTCTTCATCCGCGCCAACCGGCGCTCTCGCTTCGAGCCCTTCGGCGTCAGCGACGAGCGCTACCACCTGGTGGGCGGCAACCAGCAGATTCCGCGCGAGCTGGCGGCGCGTCTGCCGGGACAGCTCCGCTACGGCGAGCGGCTGGAGTCGGTGCGCAAGACGGCGGCCGGCGCGCTGGAGGTGGCGCTGCGGCGCGGGAGCACCGCCGTCACCGCGACGTATGACGCGGTGGTGCTCGCGGTGCCCTTCACCGTGCTGCGGAGCGTGCACCTGGACGCGTCGCTGGCGCTGCCCACGTGGAAGACGCTGGCGATTCAGGAGCTGGGCTACGGCACCAACGCGAAGATGATGGTGGGCTACCGCGGGCCCGCCTGGGCGGAGCATGGCTGCAGTGGGGCGACGTACTCGGACCTGGCGGACCATCAGGCCACCTGGGAGACGAACCCCGCGCGGGCCACCGCGGAGGACGCCGTCCTCACCGACTACTCGAGCGGCGTGCGCGGGGCCTCGCTGGACCCGAACAACGTCGCCCGCGAGGCCGAGCGCTTCGTGGCGGGCATGGACCGGGTGGTGCCCGGCTCGGCCGCGGCGGTGAAGCGCGGTGCCGGGGGCCGCATCCTCGCGCACCTGGAGCACTGGCCGAGCAACCCCAACACGCTCGGCAGCTACACCGCGTACAGGCCCGGCCAGTTCACCACCATCTGCGGCAACGAGGGCAAGCCCGTGGGCAACCTCCACTTCGCGGGCGAGCACGCCAACTCGTTCTACTGGTGGCAGGGCTTCATGGAGGGCGCGGCGCTGTCCGGCAAGGACACCGCGGCGGCCATCCTCCAGGCGATGAAGGTGGCGGTGCTCTGATGCGACGCGTGGCCCGGGGCTCCCATGCGCCCCGGGCCGCTGGGCGGCGCGGGCCTGGAGCCGCCACGTTCCAGGCGGTGTCGCTCACTCCGGCGGGGAGAAGGACGGGTCCAGCCGCGGGGCTGGTGCGCTCGCTCTCGTCCAGCGAGGCCCCGCCCTCACACGGGCGAGGCCCTCCGCGGAGGACCACCGGGACTACTTGTTCTTGGAGAACTCGCGGCTGGCGATGACGCCCTGCACCTCGGCCAGCGCGCGGGCGCCGGAGGCGGACTCCAGGGCCTTCTCGGCGATGGCCTGGACCTGGCGCTTGGCCTCGTTGAGCTCCGCCTGGAGCGTCTGGATGGCCTGCGCCTGCTTCGTGCAGGTCTCCTTCAGCGAGGCAATCTCCATGGTGGCCACTCGCTGGGCCGTCTCCGCGTCCTTCGTGGCGAGCGTGAGCTTCATCTCCCACTCGGACTTCACGCGGTTGCCGGCGATGGCGGCCGCCGTGTCCGCCTCCTTCTTCAGCACCTGCGGGAACTCGGCCACCTGCTTGCGCAGGTCCTCCAGCTCCTTCTCGCGCAGCTTCAGGGCCTCCTCACGCGTGGCCCAGTCCTTCTCCAGCTTCTCCTTGCGGTCGCGCTCCTGGGCGGCCTGCTGGCGCAGCCCCTCCGCGAAGGCGTCCTGGTCCTTCTTGCGCGCGAGCTGGGTGTCGTAGGCGTACTGCTCCTCGGCGCGCTTGCGGGCCACCTCGGCGGCCTCGCGCTCCGCGGCCAGCTCCGCGGCGGCCCTGGCGCGGCTGTCCGTGATGTCCTTCTGGAGCCGCTCCATCTCCGCCTCGAGCTCCGCCTTCTTCTTGTCGTACTCGGCCACCAGCACGTCGATGGCGCTCGCGGCCACGTCCTTGCCGTGCAGACCGTTCAGCTCCTCCGTCTTGAGCTGGATGGCCTCGTCGAGCTGCTTCAGCTCCTCCACCAGCGAGATGACCTGCTCGTTGATGCCGGCCAGCGTCTTGTTGATGGTGAGGCCCGCCTCGGTGACCTTCTTCACCGCCGTCTCCGCGGTGAGGCCGGACACGTCCGCGAGGACGTTCTTCGCGTGGGCGTCCTTCGCCTCCTGCTCCTTGGAGACGACGACGGGCTTGTTGCGGGCCTTGCGGGCCAGGTCCTCGAAGGCGGCCTTGGTGGCCTCGGCGGAGCGGTTGCGGGCGACGGCGTTGCGCTTGGACGTGTTGCGAGTAGCCATGTGACTCTCCAGGTATGGCAAGGCCAAGGCAGGCACGAAGGCCTGCGAATGGCGTGTGAGTTCTGCGGGAAGGCTGGCCGCCTCTCTCGCGGCCACGGGAAAGAAGATACCCATGGGGTCTGACACGCTCGGCGGGCGTCCGGACACCCGGCAGGGCCCCTGGATGCCCCGGGAAGGGCCTCCGGGTGGGGTGGGGAAGGGGGACTCCAGGCCTCCCCGGCTTCCGGCCCCTGGCGAGGCTGCTGGAGGCCCCGCTTCCAGGCCGGGCAGCGGGCCTTCGGACGGGGGTCGGAGGGCTTCAGGGCGCACACCAGCCTTGTCCTCGGACCGTCGGCGCGGCTAACTCGCCTTCCAGAATCGGGATTCGGCTCAAGGGAGAGCGTCAATGCAGGTCGTCAGTGTGAAGAAGGTCCTCGCGGGCGCGCTGGAGGAGGGGACGAAGGTGGAGGTCCGCGGGTGGGTGCGCACGCGCCGCGACTCCAAGGCGGGCATCAGCTTCGTCAACGTCAGCGACGGCTCGACCTTCGACCCCATCCAGGTGGTCGCCCCGGCCACGCTGCCCAACTATGAGAAGGAGGTGCTGCACCTCACGGCGGGCTGCTCCGTCGTCGCCCGGGGCACGCTGGTGAAGTCCCAGGGCAAGGGGCAGGCCTTCGAGGTGCAGGCGGACGAGGTGCAGGTGCTGGGCTTCGTGGACGACCCGGACACCTACCCCATCCAGCCCAAGCAGCACACGCTGGAGTTCCTGCGCGAGGTGGCCCACCTGCGCGTGCGCACCAACACCTTCGGCGCGGTGACGCGCGTGCGCCACCGGGCGGCCCAGGCCATCCACCGCTTCTTCGACGAGGAGGGCTTCTTCTGGGTCAACACGCCCATCATCACCGCCAGCGACGCGGAGGGCGCCGGGCAGATGTTCCGCGTCTCCACGCTGGACACGGTGAACCCGCCCCGCACGCCGGAAGGCAAGATTGACTGGCACAAGGACTTCTTCGGCAAGGAGGCCTACCTCACCGTCTCCGGCCAGCTCAACGTGGAGGCGTACTGCCTCGCCATGTCGAAGGTCTACACCTTCGGCCCCACCTTCCGGGCGGAGAACTCCAACACCACACGCCACCTGGCCGAGTTCTGGATGATTGAGCCGGAGATCGCCTTCGCGGACCTCAACGCGGACGCGGACCTGGCCGAGCGCTTCCTCAAGTCCGTCTTCAAGGCAGTGCTCTCCGACTGCGCGCCGGACATGAAGTTCTTCGAGGAGCGCGTGCAGAAGGGCGTCACCGAGCGCCTGGAGAAGTTCATCAACTCCAGCTTCGAGCGCATCGACTACACCGAGGCCATCGACATCCTGAAGAAGGCCAAGAAGAAGTTCGAGTACGCGCCGGAGTGGGGCAAGGACCTCCAGACGGAGCACGAGCGCTACCTGTCCGAGGAGCACGTGGGCCGGCCCGTGGTGGTGATGAACTACCCGGAGGCCATCAAGGCCTTCTACATGCGCATCAACGAGGACGGGAAGACGGTGGCCGCCATGGACGTGCTGGCGCCCGGCATCGGCGAAATCATCGGCGGCAGCCAGCGCGAGGAGCGCCTGGACGTGCTGGACGCGCGCATGAAGAAGTTCGGCCTCCAGCCCGAGCACTACCAGTGGTACCGGGACTTGCGCCGCTACGGCACGGTGCCGCACGCGGGCTTCGGGCTCGGGTTCGAGCGGCTCATCGTCTACATGTGCGGCCTGCAGAACATCCGCGACGCCATTCCCTACCCGCGCGTGCCGGGCTGGGCGCAGTTCTAGGCCGGGATGGCTGCCACGGTGACAGCCGGGCTGCCGCCGCGCGAGGGGTAGACAGTTGCGCTCGCGTATGCAGGTCCGGGGCTCTCGGCGCCCGTTCGAGCCAGTGGGCACACTCCACTGCGTATCCGGACTGGTATGGCCTCTCTTCTCCGAATCGCCCTGTTCGCCGTCGCGCTGTGCACCCCGCCGGGCGTCGCGGGAGCCCAGGCCCCGCCCACCGCCACCAGCGAGCCCCGCGAGGTGGAGGTGGACGTCCTGGCCACCGATGCCGGAACCGCCGTCTCCGAGGACGATGCCTCGCGCCTGGGGCTGGACGCGGATGGCGGCGCGGCGTGGCTGCAACCTCCCAGGCGGGTCGCCGACTCGCCCGCCGCGTGGCCCGAGGGGCTCTGGGGCGCCGCGTCCGAGGTGAAGCTGGTGTTGCTCGTGGATGAGCAGGGGGCCGTCACCGAGGTGAAGGTGGTGGAGCCCTCCGAATACGAGCCCCTCAACGAGGCCGCGCTCAAGGCCGCCCCGGGGCTGCGCTTCACCCCCGCGACCCTCTCCGGCAGGCCGGTGGCGGTGCGTATCGAGTTCGTCTACCGCTTCGAGCCGCCCGCCGAGCAGTACACCCTCCCGGGCCGGATTCGCGGCGAGGTGCGCGCCCGGGGGACGCGCCGCCCCCTGAAGGACGCCGCCCTCTTCGTCGACGGGAGCGAGGGGCCGTCCTCCCTGGTGGACGAGCAGGGCCGCTTCGACCTGGAGGTGCCCGCCGGCGCCCACCGCATCACGGTGCGTGCGCCGGGCCACCAGCCCTTCACCTTCGAGGAGACGGTGATGGGCGGCCAGTCCCTCGAGGTGGTCTACCGGCTCCAGCCCGGCCAGGTGAATCCGTACGAGACGGTGGTGCGCGACGACCGTCCCCGCACCGAGGTGACGCGCATCACCCTGCGCGAGCAGGAGCTTCGAGAGGTGCCCGGCACGCAGGGGGACCCGTTCCGCGTGGTGATGCTGATGCCCGGCGTGGCCAGCGTGGCCTCCGGCCTGGGCTATCCGGTGGTGCGTGGCGGCCAGCCCGCCGCCACCGGCTACTTCCTGGACGGCGTGCGCGTCCCCATGCTGTACCACCTGCTGCTCGGGCCGGCGGTGGTGCACCCGGACTTCATCGACACCATCGACTTCTACCCGGGCTCGCCGCCGGTGCAGTACGGGCGCGTGCTGGGCGGCGCGGTGGAGGGGCGGCTGTCCCGGCCCCGTGAGGACCGGCTGCACGCCACCGTCTATGCGGACCTCATCAACGCCGGGGGCTTCATCGAGTACCCCTTCGAGAAGACGGGCACCTCCGTCACCGTGGCCGGCCGCTACAGCTACACCGGGCTGCTCATCCCCCTGGCGTACGCCATCTTCAACGACGAGGAGGACCATCCCCTCCACGCCGGCTTCTGGGACTACCAGCTCCGCGTGGAGCAGAAACTGGGCGAAGGCCGGCTGCGCCTGTTCGCGCTGGGCAGCTCGGATGACGCCGGCGAGTCCTCCGGCGACTACGAGGGCGGCATGGGCGGCTCCATCGTCTCCCGCTTCCACCGCGTGGACCTGCGCGGCACGCACCCGCTGGCGGGAGGCGAGGGCGAGCTGGGCCTCACCGTGGGCCTGGACGAGGTGGGGCTGGAGGGGATTCGGACGCTGGAGCAGCCGGACGGGAAGCTGCTGCCGATGAAGGTGGGGGTGTATGGCCTGGACCAGCTCACCTTCTCGGCCCGCGCGGGCTGGAAGCGGCGCCTGTCGGACGCGCTGGAGGTCCACGCCGGAGGAGACGTGGAGCACCGGCGCGTGGCCACCACCACCACCGGCACCGCGCGGCCTCCCGGCTGGCGGCCCTCGGATGAGGCGCATCCGCTGAAGCAGCCTTCCTCGCTGGGCACCTTCTCCGGCGCGTTCGCGGCGGTGACGTGGCGTCCCTCGGAGCGGTGGATGGTGCTGCCCGGCGCGCGCGTGGATGCGTACCACCTGGTGCCCGGCATCACCCACGTCGCCGTGGAGCCGCGCCTCAGCGTGCGCCACGCCCTCACGGAGACGCTCACCCTCAAGGGGGGCGCGGGCCTCTTCCACCAGCCGCCCACCGTCCTGCTGCACCTGCCCGCCATGGACGTCTCCGGCCTGCGCTACGGCCTGCAGGAGGGCGCCCAGTTCGACGTGGGCGCCGAGTGGAAGGCCGCCGAGGGCCTGGAGCTGACGGCGGACGCCTTCTACAACCCGCTGTCGCGCACGGTGGAGTTCGACGTGAAGCAGGTGCTGGAGAACCGGCAGCGCCGGGGCCTGCTGCGCGGGGACCCGGTCGCGAGCGGCTACGCGTACGGACTCGACCTGATGGCGCGCCACCCGCTGGGCGGCAACTGGTTCGGCTGGGTCACCTACAGCTTCCTCCAGAGCAAGCGGCACAAGCAGTTCCCCCGGTACAACGACGACACCACCGTCCGGGAGACGGCCGAGGCGGACCTGCCCTTCGCCTTCGAGCAGGCGCACGTCTTCAACGCCGCCCTCAGCTACAAGCTCCGCAACAACTGGACGCTGGGCACGGTGCTGCACTTCAACACCGGCCGCCCCGAGTCCGGAGAAATCTCCTCGGTGACGCAGCGGGGGACGCAGATTGGCAACCAGCGCACGTGGGTGCGGGAGGATGCGGACCAGGTGAGCCGGCTGAGGCCCTTCTTCCGTGTGGACTTCCGCGCCGCGAAGTCCTGGGCCATGGACGACTTCAACCTCGAGGCCTCCCTGGACGTCCTCAACCTGTCCCTCCAGCAGGAGGTGTTCGCCTACGAGTACACGCGGCGCAACGGCAAGCTGCAGCGGAAGCCCCTGGGCGTGCCCGTCGTCGTTCCGCTGCTCGGCCTGAAGGGGAGCTACTGAGATGCGTCATCCATTCCAGACACTGGCGATGCTCGCCGTTCTTTCCAGCGGGTGCGACCGCCTGCAGGACGACCCCATCTTCGCCTACGGCCGCGCCGAGTTCTCCGATGGCTCGCCAATGGTGGGCGTGACGCTGTCCCATGACCGCGCGAAGGTGGTGGAGCCCGGGAGCAACGGGGGCCCGGCCATTCCCTGGCAGCCGCCGGTCTTCACGCCGTACGGGACGGCCACCACCGAGGACTCCGGGGACTACTTCCTGGAGATGCGCTACGGCGACGTACAGGCGGTGGACCCCAACTCGCCGCTGCCCAACGCGACGCAGCCCTACCGCTTCCGCGTGTCGCGGCTGGAGGAGGACGGCTCGGGCACCTTCGTGTCCTTCCTCTTCCGCGACGACGTGGAGCTGCCGGCCCTGCGCCACTGGGACTCGCGGCTGCGAGTGGACCCGGGCTCCGGAGGGCCTGTCGTGTCCTTCGCGCCCGCGCCGCCCACGCCCCAGGTCCCCGTCACCGGTGAGGAGGTGCACACCACCAACGAGGCGGGCGAGGAGGTGCCCGTTTCTCCCACGGAGCCCGAGGTGGTCCTGCAGGTCCTCAGCGGTGGACAGACGGTGTTCCGCTGGTGGGGCGCCACGTCGCCGTGGACCGCGAGCCCCTATGTGCTGGAGGACTTCGCCAGCCCCGAGGTGAAGCTGCGCGCGATGTCGCTGGGCGTCTGGCTCTTCTACCCGCTGGGGGCCCTGCACTCGGAGCTCGACTTCCGCGTGGAGTGGCGCACGCCATCGCTGCCCCTGCCGGCCGGCAACCTCCGGCCCGTCAGCCGGGGCGTGTCGTGCACGCCCTCGCCCGCGGGCGCCTGCCCATGGACGGATGGGCGCCTGGAGCAGGTGCCGCTCTCGACGACCACGAGCGGCGTGCCGTGGCTCACCCTCACGCTGTCCGAGCCCCGGGTGCTCCGGCACGCCGTGGTCCGCGGCATGGGTGGCGTCGAGGGTGGGGCCTTCCGTCTCGAGGGGAGCCTGGATGGCGAGCAGTGGGCGCTGATGGCCGTCTCTCCCCTGCTGCTGTCCGACTCCAATCTCGACCATGTCGGCCTCATTCCCCGCTTCGAGGAGGCGACCCAGTGGGACAGCCCCTTCGACGGGCCGCTGCGCAAGAAGGACGGGTCCCACTTCGGCGAGGCGGCCCTGGCGGAGGTCGGGCCGGTCCGTTACGTGCGGCTCACCGGAACGAGCTTCGCCAACGGGAACAACGGGGTGGAGCGGTTCATCTCCCGGCTGGCCGAGGTGTCGCTGTTCGAGTAGGGCGGCCTACGCCGTCTTGAGGCGCGCCGAGCCCTCGGCGTGCTTCGCCAGCGCGGCGGCAATCTGGTCCGCCTTCCACAGCGGGTCCAGGCAGGGGCAGAAGTAGCCGGGGCCGGCCTTCTCCTTCACGGCCCACTCGAAGAAGCCGCGGGCGGTGGGGTGCAGTTCCTCGGGGAGGAAGAGGGCGGCGACGTCGTACTCGGTGAAGCGCAGGAGCCCCGGCACGCGCCACTCGCGCTCCCAGTCGAAGCGGTAGCTGTAGGGCGCGTTGTGGGTGTCGCCCTGGATGTCCACGAAGGGCGTCATGGACCAGATGGGCTCGCGCTGCGGCTCCTTCGCCGCGAGCGCCTGCCGCACCTGGTGCTTCAGCGCGAGGTGCGCGGGCGAGCCGTACTGGACGTACCAGACGGGCCCGCCGCCCTGGGAGAGGATGTAGCTCTTGCGGAAGGCGATGCCGTACAGGCTGCGGCGCTGGACGAGCCGCCCGAGCTGGTCCAGCGGAATCTCGCTGAAGCACACCGAGCGGTGGCGCTCCGCGACGGCCGGCTCCCCGCGGGTGATGCCGAAGCCCTCCGCGCCGGGGATGAGCGTCCGCGAGCCGAGGATGCTCATCATGTTCTGGTAGGAGTCATGGTAGGGCGGTCCCGGCTTCGTGAAGTGCACCACGAAGTCGGACATGTCTCGCCACTGTGGATTCGCCTGGTAGCCGAGCATCATCCCTACCCCTTCGGTAATGTCCCGGAGGTGCGGGAGGGATGCAACCCGAGGCGCCGGTGGTGCCCGGTGCCTGCCCGGTGTGCATCCGGACGGGCAGGCACCCGCCGCCTCGCGGCAGGGCGGGAGATGCGGGGCCCCTGCGCGTACTCAGGGGCCGTGCCTCAAGGCCGTGTGGCCGTCACCCAGACGCCGGGCCGCGGGCGCAGGGTGATGGCGGGCGCCGGGGCGAAGTCGTGGCCCGGCGCCAGGTCCAGCCGCACGCGCTGGAGCAACGTGGCCAGCACCAGCACCAGCTCCATCAGCGCGAACTGGTTGCCGATGCACTGGCGCGGCCCTCCGCCGAAGGGGAACCAGGCGAAGCGCGGCCGCTCGCGCTCGCGCTCCGGGAGGAAGCGGTCGGGGTCGAACGTGTTGGGGTTGTCCCAGAGCTTCGGGTGGCGGTGCGTCACCCATGGCAGCAGCAGCACGAAGGTGCCCCTGGGGATGCGGAAGCCTCCCACGACGTCGTCCTGGATGGGCGCGCGGGAGAAAATCCAGGCGGGCGGGTAGAGGCGCAGCGACTCGTCCACCACGCGGCGGGTGTACGCGAGCCTGGGAATGTCCTCCACCGTGGGGGCCCGGCCCGCCAGCTCCCGCGCCAGCTCCGCTTCCAGGCTCCGCCGCGCCTCGGGGTTGCGCGACAGCAGCACCACCGTCCAGGCCAGCGCGCTGGCCGTCGTCTCGTGGCCGGCGAGCAGCAGCGTCAGCACCTCGTCCCGGAGCTGGGTGTCGCTCATCCGCTCGCCGGTGTCCTCGTCGCGCGCCTCCATCAGCATCTGCAGGAGGTCGTGATGCTCTCCACCCTCGCGGCGCCGGCGGTCGATGATGGTGCGCACCACGCGGTCCAGCGTGGCCACGTCCTTCTTGAAGCGGAGGTGCGAGGGCAGGGGCAGGGCGCGGGGCAGCGGGATGAGCCGCGTGAGGCGCTGGTTGGCGAACGTCTGCGCCCGGCCGAGCGCCTCGCCGATGGCGTGCGACTCGTCGCCCACGTCGGTGCCGAAGAGGGTGAGGCCGGCGATGCGCAGCGTCAGGTGGGTGAAGTCCTCGGCCACGTCGAAGGGCTGGCCACTGGCGATGCGGGACTCGAGCGTGTTGGCGAGGTCCACCGACGCGTCCACCATGGTGCGCGCGAAGCCGGCCAGCCGCTGGCGGTGGAAGGCGGGCTGGGCCAGCCGGCGCTGGCGCAACCAGAAGTCGCCCTCGCTGGTGAGCAGCCCCTGCCCGAGCAGCTCGCGCACGACCGCGAAGCCGCGCGTCTGCTTGTTGTAGTTGCGCGCGTTGTCCTGGAGCACGTGCCGCACGTGGTCCGGGTGGGCCAGCATCGTCACGAACACCGGGCCCACGCGGATGCGCACCACGTCGCCGTATTCGCGCAGTTGCTTGGAGAAGAAGGCGAGCGGATCCTTGCGCAGCTCGCGCACGCAGCCCAGCAGCGGCTCGCCGCGAGGTCCGGGCGGAAGCGGGGCGTCGGCGGGACTGGACGCGGGGGCGGAGGCGGTGGACATGGCGGTGCGCTCCCTGGGGGCTGGAGGCCCCATGTTACCCTCGCGCCACTTCTCCTGATGGAGGGAGCACCCCCTGGATTCCCTGTTCCGCATCCGCCGTCTGAGCCTCGTGGCCCTGCTCGCGCTGGCCGTGGCTCCCGCCGCGCTCGCCGCTTCCGGCAGCCCCCGGCTCGAGGCCTTCTTCCAGTCCGAGCTCAAGAGCGCTGACTACCAGCAGAAGGTCTACTCCCGCGTCGCCGGCAAGTGGCGTCAGCCCGGGCCCAAGGGCTCTCCGGCCCTGGGCAGGAAGACCGTGGTCCAGGCGGTGATTGGCCGGGACGGGAAGCTCGTGTCCGCCACCGTGTCCGCGGAGTCGGGCTCCAAGACGTGGGACGCCGCCGCGCTCGCGGCCGTGAAGAAGGCCGCGCCTTTTCCCCCGCTTCCGGAGAGCTACACGCTTTCCACGCTGGATGCCCACTTCCACGTGTCCTGGGTGGCCGGCCCGTAGGTATGGTGCGCGTCCATGGCCACTCCTCATATCTCAGCCGCACCGGGCGACTTCGCCGACGTGGTGCTGATGCCCGGTGACCCCCTCCGGGCCCGTCACATCTCCGAGCGCTTCCTGGAGGACGCCCGTGGCGTCACCTCCGTGCGCAACATGTATGGCTTCACCGGCACGTACCGGGGCCGCAGGGTGTCGGTGATGGGGCATGGCATGGGCATCCCCTCGCTCTCCATCTATGCCACCGAGCTCATCCGGACCTACGACGCGCGCGTCCTCATCCGCGTGGGGAGCTGCGGGGCCCTGCGCCAGGACGTGAAGCTCCGGGACGTCATCGTGGCCACGGGCGCCGGCACCGACTCCAGGGTGAACCGGATGCGGCTGATGGACCATGACTTCCCGGCGGTGCCGGACTTCACCCTCGCGCGGCGCGCGATGGAGGCGGCCGAGCGGCGTGGGCGGGCGGTGCGCGCCGGCTCTGTCTTCTCCTCCGACCTCTTCTACCACCCGCAGGCGGCGCTCAACGACACGTTGGCGCGCATGGGCATGCTCGCCGTGGAGATGGAGGTCGCCGGGCTCTATGGCATCGCCGCGGAGCTGGGCGCCCGCGCGCTGGGCCTGCTCACGGTGTCCGACCACATCCTGACGGGGGAGAAGCTCTCCCCCCATGAGCGCCAGACGTCCTTCGACGAGATGATCGAGCTGGCGCTGGACGTCGCCATCGCGGAGCCGGTTCCCGCTCCGGCGGCGGGCTGAGCGTTCCGGCGGGGCGGGGGCGGGCGTCAACCGGCCCCGTCACGCCTCGCCGGAGAGCAGCCGGCAGGGCGGTGACGCGGCGGGGTCCACTCTGGAAGTGTGAGGTGGGCCGTCCCGGAGCGCCCTCCGGGGTAGGGGGGGCGTCCAGAATCTGGTGACGGGTACTTGGAGGTCGGACGGTTTCCGGGTCATCCTTCGCCCCGGTGCGTTACCCAATCTGGTTCCTGCTCGTTTGCGCCGGCTGTGCCGCGCGCGTGGCCCCCACTGCTGGCAATGCGCCGGCCCTCGCCGCCGTGCGTCCCGAGGTCTCCGACGCGGCTCGCGCCGAGGCGCCCCCGGCGGCTTCGGCCCCGGCTTCGGCTCCCGCCGCGGAGAGTGCCGCTCCGGTGGCGGCTCCCACCGCGGACGCGGTGGCAGAGGCTCCCGCTTCCAGTGAGGGCTGCGCGCTCTCCGCCGAGGACCTGGAGGGCGAGGATGACGAGTCGGCGGAGGCCGCCGGCGACGTTGGGGAGGGTGAGTCGACGGAGGCCGTGGCCTCGGGCGACGTGCCGACGGGGCCGCTGTACACGGCCGAGCTCTCCGACGAGGAGCTGACCCGGCGGTGGAAGGAGGAGATTGCCTCGCTCGGGTCCATGGCGGTGGGCTTCGTGCACAGCGGCCGGCTGGTGAACGCGAAGCGGTTCCCGGAAGGCCCCGAGTGGATTGTCGTCTCCCCCGAGGTGGCCTGGGCCACCGAGGAGACGGTGAACTACCTGGCCGAGGCCATCCGCGAGGTGCGCGCGAAGTTCCCCAACGCCCCGCCGCTCCGGGTCAATGGCATCAGCAACAAGGAGGGCGGCTACCTGCGCCCCCACAAGAGCCACCAGAACGGCCGGGACGTGGACGTCGGCTTCTACTACCCGACGGTGGACCCCATCCGTGAGCGCGAGCGCGAGAGGTACATCAACGTGCCGCTCAACTGGGCGTTCATCCGCGCGCTGGTGACGAAGACGGACGTGCAGATGGTGCTCGTGGACCGCCGCGTGCGGAAGGTCATCTACGACTACGCCGTGCAGTCCGGTGAGGACAAGGCGTGGCTGGACTCGATTTTCAATGACGGCCCCACGGGCATCGTCCGGCACGCGCGCCGGCACCGGGACCACTTCCACATCCGCTTCCACAACCCGCGCGCCCAGGAGCTGGGCCGCCGGGTGCAGCCGCTGCTCGCGCTCCAGCCCGAGCACAACGTCGTCACCCACCGCATCCGCAACGGCGACACGCTCGGCGGCATCGCCCTGCGCTACGGGTCGACGGTGTCGATGATCAAGAAGGCCAACCGGATGCGCAGCAACTTCCTGCGCGCCGGGCAGCGGCTGGCCGTGCCGCTGCGCGGGCCGTGCACGCACTGCCCCGTGCCGCCGCCCTTCGTGCTGCCCCCGCGCCGGCTCCCGCCCGAAGCGGCCCCCGCGCTGGTCGCCGCCCGCTCCGAGGCCCCGGCTCCGGCGGCCTCCGATTGCGTGAAGCCCGCGCCGGCTCCGGCCGCCGCTCCCGCCGAGCAGGTCGCGGCGAAGGCGCCGGCTCCCGCTCCCGTCGCCGAGCAGGTCGCGGCGAAGGAGTCGGCTCCCGCTCCTGTCGCCGAGCAGGTCGCGGCGAAGGAGACGGCTCCGGCCGCCTCTCCCGCCGAGCCGGTCGTGGCGAAGGAGCCCATGGGTGGCGGCTCCTCCGTCGGCATCTCGCACGCGCGCTGAGGCGCACGGGCCGCCTTGCATCCGTCAGGGTGCAAGGCAGGGCGGGGGATAGGACCCCGCCTCCCTCCACTCCAGGCGTCCGGGTGGCGCCGATGCCGCTCGGAGGTCGAGGCGCCGGAGCCGGTGTGGTAGCACGGCGCCCATGGCCTTCCCCCCCCACCGGGGCCGCCCGCCGACCCACAAGGTCCGCCAGCGCACCCCGGGCCACCACTACAACGCGAGCTTCCTGTCCGCCGTGGACCGGGCGGAAATCGTGGCATGGCTCGGCACGCTCCACCCGCTGTGGGAGGAGCGCTACTCGAAGCACTTCCCGCCTCCACCGGGGCAGTCTCAGCGGCGGCTGCTGCGGCCGGTGTACTGGCTGGGAAACTGGCAGTTCGCGTGCCTGGACTACTACCGCCCGCCGAAGGGCGTGCTGAACCGGTGCGTGAAGGCCGAGCCCTTCCCCGCGGTGCTCCAGCGGCAGGTGACGAAGATTGAGGAGCTGGCGCGGCGGATGTTCCGCGGGCCGGACATGCCGAAGGGCTGGCACCTCAACACCTGCCTGGTGAACTTCTACGGCAGCCGCCTGGAGGACGGGCGCTGGGTGGACACCGCGCGGGTGGGCGAGCACAAGGACTTCGAGCCGGGGCCGGTGGCGTCGCTGTCCTTCGGCGAGCGCGCGCTCATCCAGTTCGTCACCTCCTCGCGCCCGGGCGAGCGGGACGAGGTGGTGCTGGAGCAGTGGCTGGACGACGGCGCGCTCCAGCTCTTCGGCGGCGCGCGGTGGAAGGACGAGACGTTCCACCGCGTGCAGCGGGTGGACACTCGCGCGGGGCACGTCATGCCGCCGGAGCTGCCGGACTTCCGCACCCGCCGCATCAACCTCACGTTCCGCTACGTGCCCGACGAGCACGTGATTCCGTTCGCGAAGCTGTCGCCGGAGGCCCGCGAGGACGTGCGGCCCTACATGGAGCAGCTCGCGAAGGGCAGCGCGTTCTTCCGGGCGGAGCTGGAGAAGGAGCGGCAGGCGGCGCCCTGACGCGAGGCCGCCGCGTGCGGATGCCGGACGCGCCTACGGGCCACGCTTCTTGTGCGTCCGCGCGTGGCGCCCGGGAGCGTGGTCCGGTGCGCGCTTCGGCTGGCCGTGGTCCTGCTGCGGCGGGCCGGGGTGCTTCTGCGCCTCGAGGAAGCGCTCCCAGTGCTCCTTGAAGACGGGGTCCTCGCGGGGCACCGGGACGCGGGGAATCTCCGCGCGCATGATGCTCTCGATACGGGTGATGACCTGCCCCTCGCGCGTCAGGGCGAAGGTGGAGGCCACCCCGCTGGCCGAGGCACGGGCGGTGCGGCCGATGCGGTGCACGTAGTCCTCCGGCGCGTGCGGCAGGTCGTAGTTGATGACGTGCCCCACGTCCTCCACGTCCAGCCCGCGAGCGGCGATGTCCGTGGCCACGAGGCAGCGGTACGTGCCGTCGCGGAAGCCCTCCATCGCCTGCCGCCGCTGGTTCTGCGTGCGGTCCGCGTGCAGCACCGCGCACTTGTGGCCCGCCTTCTGGAGTGCCCGGTGCACCTTGTCCGCGCGCTCCCGGGCGCGGGTGAAGATGAGCGCCGTCGACGTGTCGCGCTCCATCAGCGTGAGCAACAGCGGAGTCTTCTCCTCCGGCCTGACGAAGTAGAGCCGCTGCTCCGCGCGCTCGGCGGGGGTGCCGCTGCGAGTCACCTCCACGCGCACGGGCTTGTAGAGGCGCTGGCGGGCGAAGCGGCTCACGTCCGGGCCCAGCGTCGCGGAGAACAGGAGCGTCTGCCGGCGGCGGGGAAGCGCGGCGAAGATGCGCTCAAGCTGCGGCAGGAAGCCCATGTCCAGCATCCGGTCCGCCTCGTCCAGGACGAGCGCCTTCAGGTGCGGGAAGGCGGCGACCCCGCTGTCCAGCAGGTCCACCAGCCGTCCCGGTGTGGCGAGCACGAAGGTGGGGCGCTCCTTCAGCGCCGTCACCTGCGTCCCCATGTCCTCGCCGCCGATGACGACCGTGTGCGTGAGGCCTCGCGGTTCCGAGAAGAAGCGCACCGGCTCGGCAATCTGCTGCACCAGCTCCCGGGTGGGGGCGAGCACCAGCCCGAGCGTGCCCTTCTGCCCCGCGAAGCGCTCCACCAGGGGCAGCACGTAAGCGGCCGTCTTGCCGGTGCCGGTGGCGGCGCAGCCGATGACGTCCTTCCCGGCGAGGGCCGGGGGAATGGCCTGCTCCTGGATGGGGGTAGGGCGGGTGAATCGCGCCCGGCGCAGGGCACCGAGAGTGTCCCGCGAGAGGCCGAGCTGGTCGAAGGCGTCGCTCACGCCCCCGGACTACCACGGCGCGAGGCCCCGTGGGGGAGGGCCTCGCGGGCATCTGTTCTACGCCGCGCGCCGCAGGGCCTTGGCCCAGGGCTCGATGGCCCGGACGATGCCCTTCACCCGGTCCTTCGGCGTACCGCTGGCGAGCAGGCGCTCGGCCACTGCGTCGACGCTCGGGACGGCGCCCTCGGTGAGGGCCACCAGCGCCGCGGCCACGTCACAGGTGTCCTCCGGGGCGTCCATGCAGATGACCCGGTCGCCCAGGTAGCCGCGCCAGAAGTCCTCGCAGCGGCCCCGGCGGCGCTGGTCGGGGATGAGGAAGAACGGGTGGAAGGTCCGGTCCAGCCGGCGGACGACCTCCTCCATGGGCACATCGCCTCGGGTCCTGTCGCCGATGAGGTTCTCGATGTGGTCCTTGGCGACGTAGTGGAAGGCGGGCTCGTCACCCGTCATGAAGAAGTAGCCCTTCTTGCCGCGCTTCTCGAAGCAGTCCATCGCGGTGTGCTCGGCGGCGAAGTACATGCCCAGTTCGTAGGTCTCCGCCGGGTTCGCGCCGCCGCCGCGCTCCAGGAACATCCAGGTGAGCCACTGGTCGAGCTGCTGCTCGGAGGACTCGAACTGGCCCACCTGGAGGGGCGCGCTGTCCATGTACGCGTCGCCCACCGCCATGAAGAGCACCTGCGGGTCGGGGATGCCTGCCTCCATCAGGTCCTTCATGAAGGTGGGGAAGGTCTTCCGCGCGAGCGTCTCGGGGATGTCGCCCATGGAGCCCGTCACGTCGAGCGCCATGACGACGGACAGGGAGTTGGGGTGGGTTTCGCTGTCACGGCTCTCGCGGAACTTCACGCCCCGAGGGTCCATCTTCGGATGACAGGACCGCTGCCGGAAGACCTCCTGCTGTGGGACGTCCCTGCGGGCCTTCGTGAGCGCCTCGTGCGCTTCGTAGCTGTAGCTGCCGTACCCCATGTCGCGAAACCCCCTCGTGTGTTGGGCGGGGAGGCTAGCGCGTAGCCGTCGGCGGCGTCAGCCCCCGCTCCCGCTTGTCCCGCGCCGCCGGGCCGTGGGACGTCACCGCCACCCGGACGCACAGGGTGGACTCCACCCAGGAGATGAAGCGCTCTGGCCGCCCGGCCGGCTGCTCTCCCAGGTCCAGTTCCTCGCGGACCGGCTGGCACGTGGCCAGCGCATGGGTGAGGCGCTCCTGGTACGCGAGGTCTCGGTGGGGGCCCAGGCGCAGCGCCGTCACCCGCGAGGTGTCCGCCGCGTCCCGGACGAGTGTGCCTCCGTCGTTCCCTGGTGGCGCACGGTAGGAGGTGCACACGGGCCAGCGCGCGGCGAGCCGGTCCAGGTGGGTGAGCGCCAGGGCGTCCACGCCCCCGCAGGCGGCCAGGGCGTAGCGGGCGAGCACCGCGTCGAAGCCGCCCACACGGAAGTCGCCCTGCCAGCCCGCGGCGTCGTTGTGGGGCTCGGGCACGGCCGGGGCGAGCGCGGGCTCCTCGGTGGGGAAGGGGCCCTCGCCGTGGCGCGTGGCGTACGCGCGCACAACGCCGAGCCGGTGGACGGCGCCGTCGAAGGCCGCATCGCGCAGCAACTCCAGGGCGAGGTCGAACGTGCACGTGCTCCAGGTGGTGTGCGGGTGGAAGCCGCGCCACTCGTCCAGCAGTACGCCCTGCGCGCCTTCGAAGACGGTGGTGCCCTCGCTGAGGCGCGGGGCCAGCCAGTCGTCGCCCACGATTCGCTCGCGCGGGCGGAGGGCTTGCACCGCGTCTGCCCAACGTGAGGGGACGTCCGGGTCCTCCAGCATCGCCAGCTCGGGGGCGGCTTGGGGATGCGGGCGCGCGGCGCGGAGCTCCTCCGAGAGCTCCGAGCGCAGCCGCTCCTGGGCGGCGGCGGCCTTGCGCACGAGCACCGCGGGCCGGGCGAGGTCTCCGGCGTGCACCGCGTCGTCCGGGTGCGCGAGGGCGTCCCGCACCGTCTCGCCCACGCCGACGCCGCAGGTGCCGTGGCGCCCTGAGCCTCGGGCCAGCTCCCGCAGCCTGCCGGAGGCCTGGTGGAAGGGGGTGATGATTCGCGCGCCCTCGCTCACCGTGGTCCGTGCCAGCGCGTCCGGTGCGCCGCGCTCGGCGAGGTAGCGGGCCTCCACCAGCATGGCCAGCGGGTGGAGGATGGTGGGGCGCGCCAGGTGCGTGCGCACGCCCGGGACGAAGGTGCCGGCGCCGAACTGCGAGAAGGTGTGGTGCCGCCCGTCATCGGTGACGACGTTGTGGCCGGCCTGGGCCCCACCGTTGAAGCGCACCACGAGCCCCGCGCCGTGGCGGCGCACCAGCCAGTCCGTCATCGTGCCCTTGCCGGCGTCACCGAAGCCGAGGTCGACGACGATGTGGACCGTGCGGGAGGGGCTCATCTGTCCTTGCCACGAATGAAGCTCCAAAGCTCTCGGAGGAACGTGCCGAAGTCGACTTCGCGGCTGTCGTCGGGCGGGATGGCTCCTGTTGCCAGTACGGCGATGTGCTGGCGGACCTGCTCGAACTGCCCTTCCCGGTCCTCTGGCGACCTGGCGCGGACATCCGCGTCCGAGAAGAAGTGCCACAGGGAATGCGGGATGGTGTGTAGCTCCTCCGACGCGAGGATTCGCTCCTGAACCTCCCTGGCCTCCGCGTACCAGGCCTTCAGCTCGGCCTTCGTTCGCGCCGGGAGGTCCACGAGCCGTTGAAGGTCCCGGGCGAGCTCCTGAGGTCCGTAGGCCGTGCTCACACGTGCTCCGAGTCAGCCCATGCGCCGGTGGCCGGAGTTGGCGTCGTTGGTGGGTAGGTGCTCGTCTTCCAGGTGGGGATGGGGCACTCCGTCCCGTCCCAGTGTCGCGGCGAAGGGCGTCAGCGCGCGGATGACCCGGCCCCGGCCCTGCCTGTCCACGCCCTGCCGCTCCAGGTGCCGGGCGAGCGCGTCCAGGTCGGAGATGGCGCCCTCGCACAGCCCCACCAGCCCCGCCGCCACGTCCACCGTGTCGGTGGGTTCCTCCATGCAGATGACGCGGTCGCCGAGCAGCTCCCGCCAGTCGCGCTCGCAGCCGCGCCGCCGCGCGAGGTCGGGGATGAGGAAGAACGGCTCGTAGGTGCGCTGCAGCTCGTCCACCACCTGCTTCACGGGCAGGTCCTGCTCCAGCGTGTCTCCGATGAGCAGCGATGCCTGCGCACGGGACACGTAGCTGTAGGGCCGCTCGTCTCCCGTCATGAAGAAGTAGCCGCGCTGCTTGCGCTTGCGCCAGCAGTCCAGGTCCGTGTGGCGCGCGGCGAAGTACATGGCCAGCTCGTAGGACTCCGTGCCGGGCGTGCCGCCGCCGCCTTCCAGGTAGCTCCACGTCAGCCACTGGTCCATCTGCCGCTCGGAGGACTCGAACTGGCCCACCTGGAGGGGCGCGTGGTCGCTGTCGGCGTCCCCCACGGCCATGAAGAGTACCTGCGGGTCGGTGATGCCCGCGTCCAGCAGGGCCTTCATGAAGGCCGGCAGCCGCTGGCGCGCCAGCAGGTCCGGGATGTGGCCCATGGAGCCGGTGACGTCCAGCGCGAAGATGATGCCCAGGGAGCGGGGATGCGCCTCGCTGTCGCGGCTCTCGCGCCACTTCACCCCGTGGGGCTCCATCAGCGCATGGCAGCGCCGCTGCCGGAAGACCTCCTGGCGCGGCAGCTCCGACCGCGCCCGTGTCATCGACTCGTGGGCCTCGTAGCTGTAGCTCCCGTATCCCATCAGCGCCACCCCGGCATGGTGAAGGGGATGAACTTCGGCGGGCCGAAGGACTCGCGCGCCGCGGCGTCCACGAGCTCCTTGACCCGCCACGCGTCACCGGTGGACTCCCGGTAGGCCGCATCGCAGAAGCGTCGCACCAGGTCCGCCAGCGGCGGAGGCACGCCCGGCGGCGTGGAGCCCGACACGGGGTCCCCTCCCAGCACCCAGGCGATGGTGCGCGCTCCCATCACCAGGTCCGTGGCGGGAGTGGGCGCTTCGCCCGTCCAGACCGCGTCGGGATAGAAGTCCCGGTGCGCCGCGCTGGTGGAGGGCAGTGCCCGGCCCGAGGCGAAGCGCACCGCGTTGCACCAGCCCACCAGCATGACGCCGTGGTCTCTCGGGTGGAGCACCACGTGCGGCGGCAGCACGGCGCCATGGACGTAGCCGCTGCGATGCACGAAGCCGAGCACTTCCAACAGCCGCTTCCACATCCACACCGCCGCGCGCGGGTCCACTCCACCGGAGTAGACCTCCCGCACGTCTGTGAGCGAGTGCTGGAAGCCGCTGTGCCAGCGGTACACCGCCGCCGCGCGCGGGACTCCCTCCGGGTCCTTCACGGCCCCCTGGGCCACCGGCTGGGGCAGGAGCCGCGAGAAGTGCTCGGCGCCCTGTGCGTCGCCGCGGTGCAGCTCCTCGAGAATCTCGTACTCGCGCGCGACGAGGTCCGCGTCCGACAGGGCCCGGACCACCTTGAGCACCACCATCTCGGTGATGCGCGCGTCGCGCCGCGCGAGGAACACGTCACTGCCGTCGCCCCGGCCCAACCGGCCGAGCAGCACGTAGCGCGTGCCCGCCACGGTGACGCGCGGCCGGTCCGGAGCGAAGGGCGGGTCGTCCGCGGGGCGCTCGGGCATGGGCCACACCGCCGCACCCGAGGCGGACACCATGGCGCGGCAGTACTCGCAGACGAGGATGCCGTTGGGCGCGGAAGGGGATGGAAGGTTCGCGCCGCAGCCAGGACACTTCAGGAGCTTCAATTCCATCCCGCCCTCACGTTCTCCCGGGCGAACATAGCCCACCCATGCCCCCTGCCGCCCCAGAGACGCCCTCACTCCCCGTGCCGGTGGTGCTCGACACCAACGTGGTGCTGGACCTGTTCGCGTTCGGCGATCCGCACGCCCGCCCCCTGGCCGAGGCCCTGGATGCGGGGACGCTCGTTGCCTGGGCGGACGCGGACACGCTGGCGGAGCTGGGGTACGTGCTCGCCTCGCGCAACTTCCGGCCAGGGTGGGACGCGGCGGCGCGGCAGGCGGCCCTGGAGCGCTACCGAGCCCGGGTGCGAGTGGTGCCGGAAGGGGAGGGGGCTTCCGCGCCGGAGCTGCCCCGGTGCCGTGACAGGGATGACCAGAAGTTCCTCCTCCTGGCCGCCCGTGCTGGCGCCGCGTGGCTGGTGAGCAAGGACAAGCGGGTGCTGTCCATGGCCGGCCGGAGCGGGATGCCCTTCCTCATCCTCACCGTCCGGCAGGTCGTGGAGCGCCTGTGTGCGGACACCCGGACTCCTGAAGGGCCCCCTCCACCCGGGAGGGCGAGGTAGAACGGGCGGCCATGAAGGCCTACGAGATTCGCGACGGATTCGGGTTGGACAAGCTGGTTTCCAGCGAGCGGCCGGACCCCACGCCCGGCCCCTTCCAGGTGCGGGTGCGGGTGAAGGCCACGAGCCTCAACCAGCGCGACCTGATGATGGTGGAGGGGCGCTACAACCCGCGGCAGAAGCTGCCCCTGATTCCGAACTCGGACGGGGCGGGCGTGGTGGACGCGGTGGGGCCGGGCGTCACCCGCGTGAAGCCGGGCGACCGGGTGATGGGGCTGTTCTCACAGGCGTGGCCCGCCGGGGAGCCGACCCGCGCCGCGCAGGTGAGCACGCTGGGCGGGCCGCTGGACGGGGCGCTCGCGGACACGATGCTGCTCCACGAGGACGGGGTGATTCCCACACCCGCGTACCTGTCCGACGAGGAGGCCGCGACGCTGCCGTGCGCGGCGCTCACGGCGTGGAGCGCGCTCGTCACGTATGGAGGGCTCAAGGCCGGGGACACCGTGCTGGTGCAGGGGACGGGCGGCGTCTCCATCTTCGCCTTGCAGATTGCCCGGATGATGGGGGCGCGCGTCATCCTGACGTCGAGCCGGGATGACAAGCTGGAGAAGGCGCGCGCGCTGGGGGCGCACGAGCTCATCAACTACGCGACGACGGCGGACTGGGACAAGGCGGCGCGCGCGCTGACGGGCGGCGTGGGCGTGGACCACGTGGTGGAGGTGGGCGGAGCCGGGACGTTCGAGAAGTCGCTGCGCGCGGTGCGCATGGGCGGCACGGTGTCCGTCATCGGCGTGCTCAGCGGGGGGGCGGGGACGGTGCCGCTCACGCCCGTGCTGATGCAGAACCTGCGCGTGCAGGGCATCTTCGTGGGCCACCGCCAGGGCTTCGAGGCGCTCAACCGCGCGCTGACGCTGCACGGCGTGCGCCCCGTGGTGGACCGCGTGTTCCCCTTCGCCGAGGCGCGCGCCGCCTTCGAGTATCTCAAGAGCGGGGCGCACTTCGGGAAGGTGGTCATCCGGGTGGAGTGAGAGGGCTCGTGCCCGAGCGGGCTGGCCCTCCGGAAGACGCCTCAGGAGCCCGTCTCGTGCGGGCCCGGGTCGGAGGACGAGGCCGGACGGGCGACGTAGGAGACCTGGGGACCCGCCTGACGCGGGGGCCGGGGACCGCCGCGGTTCGGCCCCTGCCGGGGCTGCCGGTTTCCTGGACCGTTGCCCGGCCCTCCCGGGCGCGGCTCCCGGAGGCTGTTGGGCTCCGGCGGGCCGGACGGCGTACCCGCCGCGGGCCGCATCTCCACCACGGGCTGGGACCTGCCGGGCCCTCCCCGCCGCTCCCCGCGAGGCATGTTCCCGCCACGAGCGTCGGTCCTCGGAGGATGTCCGTTGCCGCGCGGCTCGCCCTGGGGAGGCGCTCCACCGCCATCGCGCGGCTCGCTCCCGGCGGCGAACCCTCCGCCACGCGGCTCACCCCGAGGCGGACGCCCGTTTCCTCCTGACCGTGGCTCACCCCGAGGCGGACGGCCATTGCCACCAGGGCGCTGCTCATTCCACCCGGGACGCGCTCCACCCGCGAGCTGCTCACCCGAGGCCGGAGCCCCGGGGGTTCCACCCCGCTGCCCGTTCGACCCAGGACGCCCACCGCCCGTGCGCTGCCCACCCGAGGCCGGAGCCCCGGGGTTTCCACCCCGCTGCTCGCTCCAGCCAGGGCGCCCGCCGCCCGCGCGCTGCTCACCCGAGGCCGGAGCCCCGGGGTTTCCACCCCGCTGCTCGCTCCAGCCAGGGCGCCCGCCGTTGCCTCCGGCGCGCTGCTCGAAGGGGCGGGCTCCCGGGTTGCCAGGACGCTCGTTGCCACCGCCACGGGGGCCACCATTGCCGGGCCGTGCCCCGGGCTGCTGCCCGTTGGGCGGCGGACGGGCTCCATTCGCACCGCGCTGCTCGCCGCCTGGCGGACGCGGCCCACCCCCCGAGGAGGGCGGGCGGTTGCCACCGGCGCGAGGAGGCGGCCTTCCGCCGAAGGAGCGGTTCCGCCCCCCGCGAGGAGGCGGCGCCGCCGCGGGCTTGCCGCGCTCGCCGCCACCCTGCTTCAGCACCAGGGCCTCCAGCTCCCGCAGCTCGGCCTCGGCGGCCTCCTCGGGCGTCATCGCCACCTGGGGCGCGGGCACCTGCTCCGCCGGCGCCGGCTCCGGGCGGAAGTCACGGCGGCGGTCATCACCCCCACCCCGCTCCGGAGAGAAGCCCCCGCGCGGGCCCTTGAAGCCGCGGCCGGAATTCCCGTTGCGGCGGGGCGCCTCGCGGAAGTTGCCACGGGGCGTGAAGTCCGGGGTCAGCTCCCGGCGCACATAGGCATTCCAGATTTCGCCCGTGTCCCCCGCGGCGTCGTACAGCCGGGGGTCGATGCCCGCGAGGAAGTTGCGGACATTGTCCAGGTCGCGCCGGAAGTAGAACTCCGCACGGTTGTTGCGCGCCGCCGCCACCGTCTGCGGGAAGTCGATGATGGTGGCGCCCTGCCAGCTCATCAGGATGTTGTACGGGGACAGGTCGCCGTGGATGAGGTCGGCGCAGAGCATGTTCACCACCTGGGCCCGCAGGTCCAGGTAGAGCGCGTGTGCGTCATCGGGCGTGGCGGGCGGGGCCTCCACCAGCCGTGGGGCGGGGTGGCCTTCCGGGTCCAGCACCAGCTCCATCAGCAGGATGCCCTCGTAGAACATCACCGGCGTGGGTACGCGCACGCCCTGGGCGTGCAGCTTGTAGAGCGAGTCCGACTCGGCGCTCTTCCACGCGTCCTCGGCGGCGGACTGCCCGAAGCGGCTGCCCTTCTCGATGGCGCGGCGCGTACGGGAGTTGCGCACCTCGCGCCCCTCCCGGTAGCCCGCGTTGTTGCGGAAGTTGCGCTCGTGGCGCTCCTTGTACAGCTTGGCCGCGACCACCTGGCCGGCGTGCTGGACCAGCCACACCTCCGCCTCCTTGCCGGTCTTCAGCTGGCCGATGACGGCCTCGATGATGCCGTCGGCGAGGAGAGTCTCTAGTGAGTCATTCATTCAGACGCGGAAGTCCAGTGGGGTCCGGGCAAGGAGTCTCGGTGAAGCGCGCGGGCGGCCCTGTTCGCCGCGCGTGACGGCATGTGAACATCTCCCGACCCCCTGTTGCTACCGCCATGCCGTGGCAAGCAGCCTGGAAGACCGGCAAGCCGCCTGCTAGCAGTTTGCAAGTCGGGGTTCCAGGGTAGCCAAGGCTTGCCAATAAGGGTGGGTCATGGCTGACCGAGCGAGCAGGCAGGCCACTGCCAGGCCGGCAGCCCCACCGGGCAGCCCTCAGCGGCGGATGACCTCCCGGGCGGACCGGCCATCCGCCCCGGTCCCGCTGAGCAGCACGTAGTCCACCCCCGAGGGCCAGGCCGCCTTCACGAAGATGCGCTCAATCTGCGCGACCTGGCCGTCCATCCGGGTCCATGCCCTGGCGACGCAGCGGCCGTTTTCCCGGAAGACGTCCACGTCAATGGTCCGGTCCGGCCAGGCGCGCAGCCGGACGTGAACCCTCCAGCCGGAGGGAGTGGACTCCACCTGCTGGCCGTCGGCCAGCCCGTATGCGGGGCCTTCACGGCCGAGCAGCGGCTCGACGTGCCTCTCTCCCTTTTCCAGCATCCGCCAGTACGCATGAACCGGCTGTGGGCCTCGGGGCCGGCAACTCTCGTCCACCTGGATGCCGTAATGGACCTGGTTCTTGTTGGTGCTGCGGGTGATGAAGAAGGCCGAGTCCGCGCTCCGGGCCGGCATGGCGCTTCCCGCCGGGGCGGCCTTCACCGCCGTCTCGGCGAGCGCCGGCCCCTGCCCCAGCAGCAGCGCCAGGCCGAGGGTCCACCCATTCCAGTCATTCCGTCCCACGTGTCCTCCCCTCGTTATGTGGCGCGGCGCCGGGCCGGGTGCCAGGGGCGGCGCACGAATTCGCGGCGCAGAGTGCCTGAAACGCGTCAGCTCGCGAGTTCCACTCCTGTCACGGGTGCGCGGATGTCCTCCCGTCCACGGCCACGTGGGCACTCGAACACCGCGGCGCCAGGAGATTGTCACCGGCATGCTCCCGTTGAGCGCGGGTGGCCGTGCCGCGCCATGCCGCGTCCGGTCAGGGGGCTGCTCCGGAGGGGGGCCTGACACAGCGCTGCTGACCCGCACCACGGGAGCGGTACGATGCGTCCTGCCCAGGGAGGGGCTCATCATGGCGACGAAGTCACGCAAGACCAGTGCTGCGAAGAAGTCATCCCGGCGCACCTCCGGCGCGAAGAAGCCCGCGGCGAAGAAGGCCGGTGCCGGCAAGGCCGCCGCGAAGAAGGGTGCCGCGAAGAAGGGTGCCGCGAAGAAGGGTGCCGCGAAGAAGGGTGCCGCGAAGAAGGGTGCCGCGAAGAAGCCCGCGGCGAAGAAGGCGGCCGCGAAGAAGCCCGCGGCGAAGAAGGCCAGTGCCCGGAAGGTCGCGGCGAAGGCGGCCGTGAAGACGCCCGCGGCGAAGAAGGCGGGTGCCCGGAAGGCCGCGGCGAAGAAGACCGTCACGAAGGCGGCCGGCGCCCGGAAGGCGGCCCGGAGGCCCTCCGCCGCGGAGCTGCAGCAGGAGCTGCCCCTGGCTCCGCCCGCGACTCCTCCGGGCGCGGTCGAGCGGCCGGCCACGGGCTCTCCGTTCGTCGAGCAGGTGGAGACCACGTCCGCCGGCATCCAGCCGCTCGCGCCCGAGCACGCGGCGGTGGACGAGCTGACCAGCTCCGGCAACGAGCTGCTCGACATCTTCCAGCGCTATGACCGCAACCGCACCGGCTCCATCGAGCGCGCCGAGTTCGCGCGGCTGCTGGAGGCGCTCGGGCAGAACGTCACCGACGAGGAGCTGGAAATCGCCCTCGATACGGTCGACACGGACCGCACCGGGAAGATTTCCTGGCGTGAGTTCAAGGCGTGGTGGACCAGCCGCTAGAAGCGCATGAAGAGCCCGGGGCCGGCGGCGAGCGCGTCGTTGCCGCGGCCGGCCGGCATCACCACCGGCACGGGCACGGGCTGGAACGCGCTATCCGCCCGTGCGTCGCGCTGCGTGGGCTCGTCGGGCGACAGGGCGGAGAGCAGGACGGTGATGGCGAAGGTGCCGGCCACGGTGCCCAGCACCGTCTTGGCCACGGTGACGTCGCTGACGTCCAGCCGTGAGCCGACGAGCAGCGCCGTCAGGCCCATGCCGACCGGGAACAGGGTGACGTCCCGCACGGAGGAGGGCGGAATCTCCAGGGGAATCGCCAGCAGCCCTCCGATAATCATCCCCGCCGCGGGCGCGATGAGCAGCGGCGTGTAGCGGAAGCTCTCCCCGGACTGGCGCGAGCCGATGTACTCGACGAGCCCGGTGGTGACGAACGCGTAGAAGGCCGTCATGCCCACCAGCCCCGTGTCGCCGGAGCTGACGTCCTCGCCGCCCGCGGTGATGAACAGCACGCTGGCGACGCCGACCTGCGAGGTGGTGAGGGCGAGCAGGGCCCGCCGCCGGCTGTCCAAATCCCACCCGTTGGCGGCGCTCACCCCCGCCATGAAGCCCAGCGTGGAGGCGCTCGCGGCGAGCAGCGACTCGTTGCGCTTCACGGGGACGAAGTACTGGTAGAGGGTGCTCGCCGTGCCGAGCGTGAGCGCTCCCAGCATCGCGCCCGCGTAGGCGTTGTCGCTCCGGCCGTTCTCGTCGTCATAGGTGCTGCCGAGCATGGCCCCCAGCACCATGCCGCCCACCGCCTCGGTGAGGACGAGCGTGGGACCTCCCGAGTCGGCGGAGAGGCGGCTGTAGCGCAGCGGGCGCTTGGGCGCCGGCTCCAGCTTCCGGGGCGCCGGCGTCTGTCGAGGCTCGGGCTCGGAGGGGCGGACCGTGGGCGCCAGGATTTCCCGGGATTCGGGCTCCGTGGGGCGAGCCGTGGGGGGAGGGGCTTCTTGCGGCTCCGGCTCGGACGTGGCGGGGCTGGTGAGGGAGGGCGGCGTGGCCCACTCGGGCTCGTCCGGAGACGAGGGCGAGGACGTGAGGGGCGGCGGCGGGAGCGGGTCCTGCGGAGAGGAGACGGCGACCGGCTGCTGGGCGCTCGCGAGCGTGGCGGCGAGCCCCAGCAGGAGGGCGATGGGACGCATGGGGAAGCTCCTGGACGGCCCCATCTTCCCTGGTCGCGCCTCCCGGGGGAAGCCCGGTGGAGCCGCGGGCCCCACCTTGACGCACGGCGACTTCCACTCCTCGTGGAACGCACCCGGCCCCGGTGCGACACCCGGCGGGTCTCTCCTGAACCCGGCGGGTGTCTGGCATGATGCAGTCACGCTGTCTGCCGCATGCCGCACGAGGTGGTGAGAGGCCGAGCTGACCTACACTGTCTGTAGGGGGAAGGGTGTCCGACCTGGCGTCCAGCGCTCATTCCGTCGTGTTCGAGCATGCGCGTGACGCCGTGCTCGTGCTCGACTCCGCGCAGCGGATTCTGGAGGTCAACCGCGCCGCGGAGCGGTTCTTCGGACCGCGCTCGGAGCTGCTGGGCCACCCGGTGGCGCACGTTCTGCCCGGGTGGCGTCCGCCCGAGCCACGCGCTCCCTCCGACACCCCCCACGAGACGGAGCTGGCCGGGCAGCGGCCGGGAGGCGGCGGGCAGGCGTACTACCTGCGGGTGATGACGGTGGCCCTGCCGGGCGCGGGGGGCGGGGGCTGGGTGCTGCAGCTCCTGGACATGACGGGCTCGCTGGAGGTTGAGGCCTCCATCCGCCAGCAGAAGGAGTTCTTCGAGGCCGTGGTGCGCAACAGCCCCGTGGCCATCGTCACCATCACCCGCCAGTTCCGCGTGCTGTCGTGGAACCCGGAGGCGGAGCGGCTCTTCGGGTACACGCCGCAGGAGGCGCTCGGGCGGCACATCTTCGAGCTGGTGGCCACCGAGCCCACCGTGCTCCCGGAGGCGGAGAAGGCCAGCCGTGAAGTCCTCGCGCGGGGCCGCGTGCATTCCGTCACCCGCCGCGTGCGGAAGAACGGCTCCGTGGTGGATGTGGAGTTGCTGGCGCTGCCGGTGTCCGTGGGCGGGCGGCAGCTCGGCTTCATCGCCATCTACCACGACATCACCGACCTCCAGCGGGCGCGCCAGGCGGCCGAGGCCGCCAACCAGGCCAAGAGCCTCTTCCTGGCCACCATGAGCCACGAAATCCGCACGCCGATGAACGCCATCATCGGCATGACGGGGCTCTTGCTGGACACGGGGCTGACGGAGGAGCAGCGCGACTTCGTCTCCACCATCCGCCAGAGCAGCGAGGCGCTGCTCACCCTGCTCAACGACGTGCTGGACTTCTCCAAGATTGAAGCCGGCCGGTTCGAGACGGAGCTGCACCCCTTCGATTTGCGCCAGTGCGTGGAGTCGGTGCTGGACCTGCTCGCCGTGCGCGCCAGCGAGAAGGGGCTGGACCTGGCGTGTGACATCGCCCCGCACCTTCCGCAGATTCTGGTGGGCGACGCATCGCGCCTGCGCCAGGTGCTGCTCAACCTGGTGGGCAACGCCCTCAAGTTCACCGAGCAGGGCGGCGCCGTGGTGTCGGTGGACGGGAAGCGGAGCAGCGGCGCGGCGGACGCGCCCTGGGAGCTGACGTTCTCCGTGCAGGACACCGGGCCGGGAATCCCGGAGGAGATGCGGGCGGGACTGTTCCAGCCCTTCAACCAGCTCGACGCGTCGGTGTCCCGCCGCTTCGGAGGCACCGGGCTGGGGCTGGCCATCTCCAAGCGGCTGATGGAGGCCATGGGCGGCCGCATCTGGGTGGAGCGCGAGAGCGTGGGCGGCACCGGCACCACCTTCTGCTTCTCGCTCAGCGTGCAGGCCGCGGCGCAGCAGCCCGCCATGAACCTGCTCCCGGAGCAGCCCCTCCTGCAAGGGCGGCGCGTGCTCATCGTGGACGACAACGCCATCAACCGGCGGCTGCTGGGGCGGCAGCTCCAGCAGTGGGGCATCGACTCGGTGGAGACCTCCTCCGGCGCCGAGGCGCTGGCGCGGCTCCAGGCCGGCGCGCGCTTCGACGTGGCCCTCATCGACCACCAGATGCCGGGGCTGGACGGGCCGGCGCTGGCGGTGCGCATCCGCCAGTGGGGCGACATGCGGACGCTGCCGCTGCTGCTGCTCACCTCGCCCGGCCGCCGCGGAATCACGCCCGAGGGCCTGTTCTCCGCGGTGCTGTCCCGCCCGGTGAAGGCCTCGCAGCTCCATGACGCCCTGATGTCGTGCTTCTCGCACGACGTGGCCCGGCAGGCGCATGCCGCGCGGGTGGAGCGCCCGCCGCGCGCGGGGCCGTTTCCGGGGGAGCGGCCCGGAGACCGGCTGCCCCTGGACATCCTGCTCGTGGAGGACAACCCCACGAACCAGAAGCTGGCGCTGCTGGTGCTGGAGCGGCTCGGCTACCGCGCGCAGGTGGCCTTCAACGGGCACGAGGCCCTGCGCCTGGTGTCCCAGCAGCGGTTCGACGTCGTTCTCATGGACCTGCAGATGCCGGAGATGGACGGGCTGGAGGCCACCCGCCGCATCCGCGCGGAGCTGCCGCCCCGGGCGCAGCCCTGGATCATCGCCATGACGGCCAACGCCATGGACTCGGACCGCGAGCAGTGCTTCGCGGTGGGCATGGACGACTTCCTGGGCAAGCCCATCCGCGTGGAGGCGCTGGCCGCCTCGCTGCTGCGCTGCCAGCCCCGACGCTCCGAGGTGGTTCCGGCCGTCCGGAAGGACGTCGCCGCCCCGGTCGCGCCGCCGTCCCCCCTGGACGGGGACGAGCTGCCCGAGGTGGCGCGCATCCCCGGCCTGGAGCCGGCCGCGCTCTCGCGCCTGTGGCGCGAGCTGGGGGCTCAGTCGGGGCAGATTCTGCCGGAGCTCATCGAGACCGCCATGCACAGCATGCCGGCGCTGCTCGACGACGCCTTCTCCGCGCTGGCCCGGGGCCGGGTGGACGACCTGGGCCGGGCCGCCCACACGCTCAAGTCCAACGCGGCGTGGTTCGGCGCCACGTCACTGGAGCTTCAGTGCCGCGACATCGAGCTGCGCGCCGACGCGGGCAACCTGGACGGCATGGCGGAGCGGCTGGAGCGCTGCAAGGCGGAGCTGGACGGGGCGCGGCACCTGCTGGCGCGCCTGCGCGAGAGCATCCTCTCCCTGTCCCGGAGCTGAGCCGGAGTGTCCGCTGGCGCGAATCCAGGCGCCGCGGCTCCACACTTCCGGTACGGTCCGCGCCTCCCCGGGACTATCTCAGGGGAAACGCATGTCGCTTCTCCCGGAGGACGAGGACCATGGCCCGTTACGACTTCGACCTGTTCACCATTGGCGGCGGCTCCGGGGGCGTGGCGGCCAGCCGCAGGGCGGGCTCCTACGGGGCGAAGGTGGGGCTCTGCGAGGACCGTGATTTGGGCGGCACCTGCGTGCACCGGGGCTGCGTGCCCAAGAAGCTGCTGGTGTACGGCTCCCACTTCCACGAGGAGTTCCAGGACGCGGCCGGCTACGGGTGGACGGTGCAGGAGCCGGCGTTCGACTGGGCGCGGCTGCGCGAGGCCAAGGACAAGGAGCTGGCCCGGTTGGGTGGTGTGTACGCGCGGCTGCTGCGCGACTCGGGCGTGACGGTGGTGCAGGGGCGCGGGCGGCTGGTGGACGCGCACACGGTGGAGGTGGGCGGCAAGCGCTACACGGCGGAGCGCATCCTCCTGGCCACCGGCTCGCGGCCGTACCTGCCTCCGGACGTGGCGGGCATCGGACATGCCCTCACCTCGGATGACGCGCTGTCCTTCCCCGAGCTGCCGAAGCGGCTGGCGATTGTGGGGGGCGGGTACATCGGCGTGGAGCTGGCGGGCATCTTCCACGGGCTGGGCTCGAAGGTGACAGTCATCGTCCGGAGCCCCACGGTGCTGAACGGGTTCGATGACGACGTGCGCGCCTTCCTCACGGGGGAGATGCGCAAGAAGGGCATCGAGCTGGTGACGGACACCTTCATCCGGGACATCGAGAAGCGCGTGGACGGGGTGAGCCTGCTGACGCGCGGGGGCGACACGATTGAGGCGGACGCGGTGCTCTACGCCACCGGCCGGGTGCCCAACTCGGGCGGGCTGGGGCTGGAGGAGGTGGGCGTGGAGCTGGATGCCCGGGGCGCGGTGAAGGTGGACGAGTGGTCCCGCACCTCGGTGGAGAACATCTACGCGGTGGGGGACCTCACGGACCGCATCAACCTCACCCCGGTGGCCATCGCCGAGGGACGCGCGATGGCGGAGACGCTCTTTCATAACAACCCCATGAAGATGGACCACACCAACGTGCCCTCGGCCGTCTTCAGCCAGCCGCCGGTGGCGTGCGTGGGACTGACGGAGCTGGAGGCGCGCGAGCGTTGCGGGCAGGTGGACGTCTACGTCGCCAACTTCAAGCCCATGAAGCACACGCTCAGCGGGCGCGACGAGCGGACGATGATGAAGCTGGTGGTGGAGCGAGCCACCCAGCGGGTGCTGGGCTGCCACATGGTGGGGGCGGACGCGCCGGAAATCATCCAGGGCCTGGCGGTGGCGGTGAAGTGCGGCGCCACCAAGGCGCAGTTCGACTCCACCGTGGGCATCCACCCCACGGCGGCCGAGGAGTTCGTCACGATGCGCGAGAAGCGGCCGGACCCCGAGACGCGCCTGGCCGCCGAGCGCGGGCATGACGCGGGGGCGACGGGCTCTCACTGAAGGCGCTGCGCCCTCCCGGTTTCCAGGCGCGACCCTCGTTTCGTGTCCGGACTTGCCGGGGCTAGCATGGCGCCGGAGGCGTCAGGTCCGCGCCCGCGCCGCCGTCGGGAGACGACTTCGCACCGCACCGGGAGGTGAACAATGGCTGATTCTCCGACGGATTCCTCGCGCCAGGGCGGCGCGCGCATCCGCGGCCTCGAGCAGGTGGACCGGCTGTCGGTGCCCCTGCCGCACGGCACGGAGGTGACGACGCGCGTGGAGCGCATGGCCTCGGGCGGGCGCCGCATCCCCCAGGGCGTGGTGGGCCGAGTCGTCCGCGCGCATGACGGCGGCTTCGACGTGCAGATTGTCGGTGTGGGCGAGGTCTGGTTCGCGCGCGAGGAATTGGTGCCCCGCCGCGTGGGACAGGTGGACTTCGCCCGGCGCCGGGAGGCGGCCTGGTCCGCGCTGACGCCGTGTGTGGTGCTGGAGACGCGCGTGGGCAGTCATGCGTGGGGCCTGGCCAACGAGAGCTCGGACGTGGACGTGCGGGGCGTGTTCGCACTGCCGCTGTCGTGGACCTTCGGCTTGGTGGAGGCGCCGGTGGACCTGGTGAGCGCCGACGGCAGCACCACCTACTGGGAGGTGCACAAGACGGTGGAGCAGGCGCTGCGCGCGGACCCGAACACGCTGGAGACGCTGTTCGTCCCTGGCGCCACGGCGAAGGACGTGCTGGGCGAGTGGCTGCTCGCCGAGCGCGGCGCCTTCGTGTCCAAGGCCATCTTCGGCAGCTTCGGCCGCTATGCCATGAGTCAGCTCGACAAGCTCACGCGCAGCCAGCGGCTTGCCGAGCACAGGGACTTGCTCCTGGAGTGGCTGTGTGAGGACCCGGCCCCGGACCTGGACGAGGTGGCGAAGCGGCTGGCCGCCGTGTCTCCCCGGACGGCGCCCTCGCAGCAGGACGCGCTGCTGGCGGCGAAGACGTACGTGAAGCAGCTCTACCGCTCGTTGTGGGACCAGGGACTCCTGACGGCCAACGACTTCGCGGCGCTCACGGCGTACGCGCGAGACGGCGGGCAGCGGCCTCCGTCCGCGCGCGAGCTGCGGCCGAAGAACGCGTACAACCTGCTGCGGCTGGTGGCCACGGCCACCGGGTGGTTGCGCACGGGAGAGCCCACGTTCGAGGCGGCGGGCGCGCTGAAGGCGCGGCTGCTGGACATCAAGGCGGGCCGCGTGCCGCTGGAGGACGTGCTGCGGGACGCGGAGGCCATGGCGCCGGACCTGGAGGCGGCGCACCGGGAGAGCCGGCTGCCGGAGCATCCGGACTACGAGCGCGCGGACCGGCTGCTGAGGCGCGTGGGAGACGAGGTGGCGCGGCGCTGGGTGCTGAAGGAGCCCGGCCCGCTGGGACGCGACGCGCCGGAGGCTCCGGCCATGGAGTGGAGGGACGCGGAATGAAGGGCACACTGAAGGAACATGAGCGCGTGGTGGCGGACCGGGTGCTCGACGAGGAGTCCGCGAAGCGCGAGCACCTGGTCGTGGCCCTCTCGGGGGCGCACGCGTATGGCTTCCCCTCGCCGGACAGCGACCTGGACCTGAAGTCCATCCACGTGGCGCCCACCGCGGTGCTGCTGGGGCTCCAGCCGAAGCACATCACCGCCGAGCGGCTCCAGGTGGTGGACGGCGTGGAGGTGGACTACTCGTCCAACGAGCTGCAGCCGGTGCTCCAGGGCGTCCTGCAAGGCAACGGCAACTACATCGAGCGCGTGCTGGGCGCCATCTGCGTGCGCGCGTCGCCGGAGCTGGAGGGGCTGAAGCCGCACGTGCGCGCGGTGATGTCGCGCCGCGTGCACCGGCACTACCGGGGCTTCGCCCACGGCCAGCTTCGCGAGTGGGAGAAGAGCGGCTTCAAGTCCGCGAAGAAGCTGCTCTACGTCCTGCGCACCACGCTGACCGGCACGCACGCGCTGCGCACCGGTACGGTGGAGACGGACGTCACCGAGCTGTTGGACCTGTATGGCTTCTCGGAGGCGCATGCGCTGGTGGAGCAGAAGCGGCGCGGGGAGAAGAGCGAGCTTCCGGAGGAACTGAGCACGAAGTGGCGCGCGGAGGTGGCGCGCTCCTTCGAGGTTCTCGACGCCGCAGTGCCGGAGTCCGTCCTCCCCGAGGACCCGCCCGAGGAGGCCGTGCTCGCGCTGGAGGCGTGGATGCTGGACCTGCGCCGGCGGCGCTTCGAGTCGCGGAGGCAGTAGCATCTGCCTCCGCGCCGTGAGGCGGGTTACTGGCAGGAGTACGTGTACGACGTCGGCGTGCTCCAGCTTCCGTCCGGGTTGATCTGCCGCACCGTGTAGCCGCTGAACGGATACGTCGTGCCCCAGCAGTCGCGGGCGCGGACGTCGTTGCGGAAGGCGGTGCCCAGGTCCCAGTTGCCACGCCGGCGCAGCTTCTCGTAGGCGGCGACGCGGTCCACGGCCTCAATCCACGTCGAGTCCCCGGCGAGCACGTCCCGGCGCTTCTCGAGGAACTTCTGCAGCCACGCGCTCTCGGTGATGCCGTTGTAGCCGATGACGGGCGCCACCTGTCCGGAGTTGCCGAGCGCGGTGTTGGCGGAGCGGATGATGCTCCGGGCGCCGGACTCGCCGTGGTTGATGAAGGCGTCGTACAGCGCGGTCTTCGACAGCGCGGTGGTGAGGCCCCACTTCGCGGCCTCGTTCATGGCCGGCGTGTAATAAAGGTTGTCGTTGATCTGGTCCTGGCAGCTCTTGAAGTCCGCGCGCGTGGTGGTGTTGTTGTAGCTGGCGGCCCAGTCGGCCCGCCAGTTGCCCACGGAGTCGAGCTCGGACGTCGAGGACTGGGACTCACCCGTGGAGAGGAAGCGGTTGTTGATGGTGGTGAGCCCCGGCATGTACTTCGCCATCAGGTTGCCGTTGGCCGCGCTCCGCAGGTTGACGTAGCACTGGACGACCTGGATGGCGTCACCCGTGCCGGTGCAGAAGCCCGCGCGCCCATTGGTGTACCCGCGCCCGTCCTGGATGTTCTCCGAGTACGCGTAGTCGATGGTGGGCGTGTCGTTCTCCCAGATGCTGGTCAGGTCCTCCGCCACCTTCTTCTGGTTGGCGCTCAGCCCCGTGCCTCCGGTGGTGCCGCCGCAGCTCGGGTCGGAAATCTGGATGTTGGTGGCGGTGAAGGAGGTGTTCGACGTCGTCGAGTAATAGAACGTGTACGACGCATTCACGGCCACGGTGAGGTCCGACGTCCGCGAGTACGTGCACGTCGTGCCGCTCTGGGTGTGCGTCCAGCCGGGCTCGTCGTAGTCACAGATGACGCCGCTCGGGACACCGAACGCAATCTGTGGCCGCGTCATGGCCGCCGTGCCGGTGTTCTTGAAGACGATGGTGCCCCAGTAGTCCGCGCCCACGTAGGTGTTCGTGGTGATGGTGTACGAGCAGGCCGCCAGCGCCTGCTGCTCCGTGGCCGGGCGCTCCTCCGTGCCGCCGGTGTCCGGTGCGCAGCCCGCCAGCGCCGCCGCCAGCCCCACGAGCATCCCGTGCCGGAACTTCACCCAGGACCTGCTCCGCCGATGCGCTCCCATGTCGTGCTCCCTTTCGTGACGAGTCGGCCATGCGCCAGCCGATGATGTCCGGCCACATCTCCGTCACATTGGGAATACCAGGAATACCCCAGCGCGCCCATGCGGGGGATTCCGTAGGACCTGGGGCACGCCTTGCCGCGACTCGCGGTGCACGCCAGCCGGGGCCCTCGCTGGTCAGGAGCGCCTGGGCCATCTACAACCGGACCTCGCCATGCCTCCGCGCTTTCGCCTGCTGTCTGTCCTCGTCCTCACCTCCTCGGTGCTCGCCTGCGCCACGCGTGGCGCGACGCCCACCTCCGAGCCCTCCACGAACCCGCCGATGACGACACCTTCCTCCCTGGACTCCTCCGCCGAGCAGTACGTGAAGCTGGTCCTCGCCGTGGGCCAGCACGACGGCAACTACGTGGACGCGTACTACGGGCCGGAGGCCTGGGCGAAGGAGGCCGAGGCCGCGAAGCTGCCCCTGCCGGAGATTGCCGCGCGCGCCGCCGCGCTGGTGAAGGCGGTGGAGGACGTGCCGGTGCCCGATGACGCGCTCGTCGCGATGCGCCGCCGCTTCCTGCTGACGCAGCTCTCCGCCCTCGCCGCGCGGGTGCGGATGCTGTCCGGCGAGCGGCTGAAGTTCGACGAGGAGAGCCAGGCCCTCTACGACGCGCGCGACTCGCAGCACACCGAGGCGGAGTTCGAGGCGCTGCGCGCCGGGCTCGACGAGCTCGTGCCAGGACAGGGCCCCCTGACCGAGCGCCTGGAGCGCTTCCGGCAGGGCTTCGTCATCCCCAAGGACAAGCTGGACCCCGTCTTCCGCGCCGCCATCGAGGAGGCGCGCCGCCGCACGCTGAAGTACGTGACGCTGCCGGCCCACGAGACGTTCACCCTGGAGTACGTCACCGGCAAGCCGTGGGGCGGCTACAACTGGTTCAAGGGCAACGCGACCAGCCTCATCCAGGTCAACACCGACCTGCCCATCTTCATCCTGCGCGCCATCGACCTCGCGGCGCATGAGGGCTACCCCGGCCACCACGTCTACAACGCGCTGCTGGAGCAGCACCTGGTGCGCGAGCGCGGCTGGGTGGAGTTCCAGGTGTACCCGCTCTTCTCGCCCATGTCGCTCATCGCCGAGGGCAGCGCCAACTACGGCATCGACGTGGCCTTCCCCGACGCGGAGGCGTACCTGCGCGACGTCCTCTTCCCGCTCGCGGGACTCGATCCGAAGCGCGCCGCGGACTACGTGCGCATGGAGTCGCTGTCCGAGAAGCTGTCCTACGCGGGCAACGAGGCCGCGCGCCGGTACCTCGACGGCACCATGAGCCGGGAGGCGGCTCGCGACTGGCTCGTGCGCTACGCGCTCATCTCCCCGGAGCGCGCGGCGCAGCGCATGGCCTTCATCGACACCTATCGCTCGTACGTCATCAACTACAACCTGGGCCGGGACCTGGTGAAGCAGTACGTGGAGCGGCAGGCGGGCCCGGAGGCGACGCCCGCCCGGCGCTGGGAGGTGTTCCGCGAGCTGCTGTCCTCGCCGAGGCTGCCGTCGGACCTGCGCTGAGCCCCGTCTTCCCGCGCGCGGCGCCTACTGCCCGAGCGCCGCGCGGATGAGGGGCTGGAGCTCGTTGGAGAGGCTCACCGAGAAGTTGACCACTCCATTGTCCTGGCGGTCCAACTGCATGCCGAGGATGGCGTAGTAGCCCGCCTTCCGGTCCACCCAGGGCGTCCAGCCGAAGGCGCCCGGCGAGCTGATGACGTCACAGCCCTCGGAGGGCGTGTCGCAGTGCAGCCAGGCCGTCAGTCCGTAGCGGTACGGCAGTCCCAGGTCCTTCACGGGAGAGTTTCCAATCACCACGCCGGGGAAGGGCTCGCGCGCCTGGGCGTCGAACAGCTCCGGCGTGCCGCGCTCCAGCCCGGCGTAGCGCCCCCGGTGGAAGACGAGCGCGAGGAGCGGGGCGTACTCGTTCATCGACGTGCGCAGCCCGCCAGCGATGAGCGGGTTGGTGAGGCCCTGCCCCAGACGCGGCTGGGTGAAGTACGCCACCTCCTGGGGCAGGCCGAGGGGCACCGCCAGCGTCTCGCGGAAGAGGGCGTTCCAGCTCTTGCCCGTGGTCACCTCGGCCATGCGCGCCGCCACGTGCAGGTGGGTGCTGCCATAGTCGTAGCGCGTGCCGGGCGGGGCCACCGGGTCGGTGCCGGCGATGGTGGCGACGCAGTCCGCCAGGGTGATGCCCGGCTGCATGGTGCAGAAGTGCTCGTTCTGGAGTCCGGAGGTGAAGGAGAGCAGGTGGCGCAGGGTGATGTTCGCCTTGTCCCCGCTCCAGCCGAGCACCTGGCCCGTGGTCGAATCCAGCGAGAGGTGGCCCTGGCGGATGACCTCGAAGAGGACCGTGCCGGCCACCATCTTCGAGGAGGAAGCCACCGCCACCCGCCGGTCCGGCGCGAAGTCTCCCACCATGCGCTCGTAGACCTTTCGGTCCTGCGCGTCGTACACGGCGAGCCCCAGTCCTGGCACGGAGCTGCCCGCATCGGCGACCCGGGCCTCCAGCGCCGTGGTTACCACGTCCCACGGGGAGCCGGCGTCGGGAGTGCCCGCGTCGGAGCCTCCGTCCGTCGTGCTGTCTCCCGCGTCGGGGATACCGGCGTCGACCGGGGGCGAAGGGTCGTCCCCGCCACCACAGGCCCACAACATCAACCCCAGGGACAACCCCAGCACACGCACCATGACCGCCATCGAAATCCTCCTTGGCGGCCTCCAACACGCCAGGCGGCGGATGGTTGCGGGCGAGCGTGCTTTTTCGGGAGGCGTGAGCCTCAGCGGGGGCCGCCTTCGAGCCCGGACAGCTTGCGATTCCGGACCTTCAGCCAGGCCTGCTGCCGGAAGAGGTACGTGGAGCAGACGCGGCGCCAGGTCCACACGTCGGGCAGCTCCCACCACTTCGCGGGGGGATGGATGCCCTTGTCTCGCAGGTTGCCGATGCCCCGGTAGCCGACGCCGTCGAGCCCGTAGGCGCTGTTGGACTCCAGCATGAGGACCTTGTCCGTGGCCGCGTGGTGGTCCACCACCAGGAAGGTATGGCCCGAGCGCCACTGGTTGCGCCAGCCCTGCACCAGGGCCCACGGGTGGGGCGGCACGCTCGGGGACGGCGCGGGAATCGCCATTCCGCTCTCCACGGCGGCCGTCACGGGCGAGAAGTAGTCCTCCGAGGACATGATCATCATCTGCCGGTGGCGGCGCGCATCCCACTCGAACGCGCTGCCATGTGCGTCGCGGAAGGCCTTCACCGTCAGGGCCTCGATGAAGGTGCAGCAGTTGTTGACCGAGGGCGGCGCCAGCGGGACGCGGATGCCCGGAAGTACCCACGGGTAGCGCGCCTCGTCGAGCTCGTAGCGGAAGGGGACGAACGCCGCGAGCAGGGACGTCAGACGCTCCTCGTCCACGGCGAGCGGCTCGGTGCTGAACGAGAGCCGCTCGACGGGCGGAGGCTTCTCCAGGTCGAGCAGCGTCGCGTAGCGCTGGGTGCGCCAGCGCACGCAAATCCAGGTGTCGAGGGCGCCCAGTGTCGGCACCTCCAACCGCGCGTAGTCGGTGTCGGGGTTCGGGTAGTCCCGCCTCTCTTCGAGCACATGGTAGTCGCCCGGCTCGACATAGCCCTCGAACTGCGAGCTCGTGTCCGGCAGGACGAAGCCGCGCAAGCGAATGGGGAGCCGCGCGACCCGATAGGTTTCCGCCATGGACGTCCTCCGCGAGGAAGTGCGCCGGCATCATCGCACACCCCGCGGACGGGCATCTCTGGCCGGGCGTCAGGCGTGCAGCAACTCCACCTGGAGCACTGCGCCCATGGGACGGTGGCTCCATTCCATGAAGGAGGTCCGGAACTCTTCCACCGTCCGGGCAAGGCTTCCGCCGGGGCTCCGGAGGAGCCCCGAGGCCTCCCCGGTGGCCCCGGCCTCCAGTCCGATGACCAGCTTTCCACTTCCGCCCGTGGGCGCCAGGGGACGCACGAAGACGCGGCGGTCGCCCTCCAGCCTGTAGACCAATGCGGTGAGATGCCCGAGCACCCAGCCCGAGGCCACGTCGTAGGCGTGGTCCGTGGGCGCGCTGACGGTGAGCTCCAGGCGGGCGGGAAACTCGTGGGCCACGTCCAGCGGCTCGAGGAGTGACTCCCAGGATTCGGCCGTTCCCAGGGCGCGGGCCTGTTCCACCAGGCCGTGGGCCCGGGCGAGCTCGTCACGCAGCACGCGGTAGGTGGAGCGCGACACGTTGCGCGCGGTGTTGCGCACCGGGAGCGCGGGCGCGATGACCGGCAGGAGGTCCCTCTTGCCGTCGGGCCGGTAGCGCGCCGTCTCGGGTGTGAGTGCCACCGGCTGGGGCCAGGGCCAGGCGGCGAACGTCTCGAAGAAGTGTGCGAGCAGCGATACGTCGGAGCCCGCCTTCTCCCGGGGCGCCCGGGTGCAGGCCCAGGCCGCCATGACTGCCCAGGACAGGCCTCCGAGGTAGCCCAGGGCGTGTGAGTAGATGCCGCGAGCCCTGGCCCAGGACTTCACGGCACGCAGCAGCCTGCGGAAGCGCTCGGGCCCGGCGTCCGCTCGCATCACCTCGTCGAGCAGGACTCGCGAGTCCTCCAACCCCAGGACGGAGCGGAGACCGGCGGTGTCGAGCCCCTCCGAGTGCAGGGCCAACAGCTCCTCGGGAGAGCAGGGGGCCACGCCCTCCGGGCGGCTGGCGTAGGACACGTCGAAGCTCACGCCGTCCAGGGACAGCTTCACCAAGGGGATGGCGGCATCGGCCACGAAGCGGGCACCCGAGGAGGGGGGCAGCTCCTGGATGAGGGTACGCGCGAAGTCCTCGCGCGACAGGTGCGAGGGGCCGATGGCTACCGCGTCCACGTCGCTGTCCGGACCGTCCGTGCCGAGGAGGTACGAGCCATAGGGGTGCAGCTCCGTTCCAATCCGGGCGCAGAGGGACTGGAGTTGCCGCACCGCATCCGTGCGGGAGTGCCGCGCCGCTTCGGGTGTTTCCGCGGCTCCCTGGGCGGAGAGGACGGAGCGGTTGCCTCGACCTCCCGAGCCTCCGAGCGGTATCCGCCGGACGACCTCGAACGGGGTATCGCCCTTCCTGCGGATGATGCAGACCTCGCGCACCTCGAAGGTGAGTGGTTGCCAGTGCTTCCCCCACGAGGCCAGCGTCCGCTCGATGTCCGCGGCGCCCGAGCGAGGGAGCTGCCCGACGGAGAGGTGCGGCGTGAAGCCTCGCGCCGACTTGCGGCCCTGCTCGTCACATTCGGGCAGCGCCTTCTCCAGCGCCGCATGCAGTGCCCTGAGCGCTCCGGGCGGCCGGTCTTCCGGGCGGAGCCACGCCGTCACGTTGGCGCGGTGCTCGAAGTGATGGAAGCCGGAGAGCGTCACCTCGAAAGGCTTCACGTCCCGGAGCGCCTCCGCGAGCAGCGCCTCCGCGTCATCGAAGTGTTCCTCTGGGAGGAACGGGTAGAGCAGGGTGACGTGCGGCATCCAGCGCCGGAACTTCGAGTCATGCTTCCGGCGGAGGGCCTGGATGGGCTCCCACACCGAGTCGGGCGGGATGAGCACCACCGCCGTGTGGTGGACGAGCGGCGCCGTGCGTGCTCTCGGCCGCGCCGGAACGGGAGCGACCTCTGGCATGGGAGCGCTGCTTCGGCGCAGGACGCAGCGAAGGCCGAAGTGGTCCGATGGGTAGAGCGCGTCTCCGGCCGGTGCCGGAGGTCCTTCCAGCGGAGACTCCCCGAGGAGACCCACCACCTCCGGGACGAGCCGCCCCGAGGGCGAGGACACCAGCACCCGGTCCAGCCGCTGACGGCGTCCGGAGCGCGTGGTGAGCGCGGCCAGGGCGTTGCGGGTGGGGTCGTAGGTCTCCCCGCTCTCCGTGGGCCGCAGCGCCGGCCACGCATCCACGAAGCCCGCCTCGGTGAACGCGCTGGCCTCGGGCTCGCCGTCGCTGAAGTTGAAGTCACCCGCAAGCACCACGTCCGGCGCGGCCTCCGGTGCCCCCGCGCCGAGCGAGCGGGTCCACTCGATGAGGGCCTGGACCTGGGCGGCCCGCGCGGTGCTGCCCGTGGGTGTGCGGTTGCTCGTCAGGTGCTGAGTGGCCACCCACAGCGGGGCACCGCTGATGTCGAGCCGGGCCGCGATGACGCGCTTGTCGCGCGAGAAGGCGCGCTGCCACAGCGAGGAGATGGGGAGGCGGGACAGGAGCACCTGTCCATACGGCGTCACGGTGGAGGCGCCCGGACCTTCGGAGAGCCAGTAGTGCTCGCGCACCCACGGCTCGGCGAGCAGCGCGCGGAGGAACGGCGGCGTGACTTCCTGTAACGCGATGACGTCGGCGCCGGAGTCCCGCAACAGGGCGAGCATCGCCGGTGTCCTCCGCTCCGTGGCGAGCAGGTCCGCGTCATACAGGTCGAAGAGGACGTTGAAGGTGAGGACCGTGAGCCGCTCGGGGGAGGGGAGCGGGCCGCCGGTGCTGGACTCCACCCAGGCGTTGGCGTTCGTGTCGAAGCGCCAGGCCGGCAGGGGCGTGAATCCGGAAGGAGTGCCCACGGACGCCTCGTCGGACCGGGGGCTGGCCGCGGCGGGAGCGGGCGTCTCAACCGCCCGCGCGGGAGCCGCCACGATGGGCGCGGGCTCCTGCACGGGCGGGGTGAGGGAGGCGAGCAGGTCGATGCGCTGCTTGCGGTCCCACACCACCTGCCGGCCGCGTTTGAAGTACCAGACGCGGTGCCAGGGAATCTCCCCATCGGGGACGAATGCCTCGAAGGGCATCTCCTCCAGTTGTTCGAGGTGCGCGTCGTAGCCGATGACGAACTCGCGCGCATCGAGACGCGGGTCCCATCGGATGCGGTGGTACACCTCGCGGCTGGTCGTGAAGCGTTCGTGGGACATGGCGGCCACCGGCGGCAAGAGGGAATGAGCGTACACCCGCCGCCACGGAGAGCCCGGGCCGGCACGCGAGCCACTTGACGCCGTGGCAGGGACGCGGCTGACAGGCCGCCGCTTCCTGTCTGTTGGGCCTTGCCGCCGGCCCACTCATGACGGACTCACACCCGCCACGAGGTAGAAGCGGAACTCGCCCGAGTTGACGCCGTAGGCCACGTCCACGCCCACCAGGGGCAGGATGACGTTGCGCAGGTACAGGCGCAGGCCACCGCCCACGCCCTGTACCAGCGTGGCCCCCTTCAGCCCTTCCTCCGAGTCCGGCAGGTAGCCGCGCACCACGCGCCCATTCACATCCACGAGCTGCCGGTCCTCGGGGATGTCCCGCCACAGCATCAGCCCCGTGTCGGAGAAGGCCACGCCCCGGAAGGCCAGCGAGCGGATGGTGAAGAGGGGGAAGTGGTACTCGGCGGTGAAGGACAGCCGCGAGTCGCCGCGGAACTGGCGATGCAGGAAGCCGCGCAGCGAGTTTCCTCCCATCACCAGCTCCTGGTGGAAGGGCAGGTCCACGCCCGCGGCCACCTCGCCCCGCAGCACCAGGTTGTGCTCCTCCATCAGCCGCAGGCCGTGGCGGTACAGCAGCCCGAAGCGCCGGTAGCGGAACTCGCTCCCCACGCTCGGATTCGACACCTCGTACGAGGCCTCGAGGTTGATGCCCTCCATCACCGCGTGGAGGTTCTGCCGCGTGTCCACTCCCACCATCAGCCGCAGCGACGCGTCCCGCTGGGAAGGTCCCGTCGAGAAGGCCTCCGTGGTGACCTCCTCGTCCCCGCTCGGCGCCTTGGCGTCAATCTGCATCAGCCGGTACTTCGCGGCCGCGCGCACGCGCTCGAAGAGCATGAAGCCCAGCTCTCCCGCGACGGAGGCCGAGTTGAGGCGCGTGCTGCGCACCACCTCCGGGTCCTTCTGGCTCGCTCCGGGCTGGTACTCGTCCACGCGGTCGCTGCGGAGCTGCCCCTCCAGGCTCATGCGGAGCTGCGGGAAGCCGAAGAGGTTCGGGTCCAGGTAGCCGGCGAACACGCCGCTCTCCGCCGTGCTCACCTGCGCCGCCGCCCCGAACTTCTTGCTGCGGCCCCACAGGTTGTTCTCCGCGTACAGCAGGCCGCCGCCCACGTTGGCCTCGGACAGCGCGAAGGTGGGCGCCACCACCCAGGACGCCTTGTCCTCCACCTCCAGGATGACGCGCACCCGGTCCGTGCCCGTGGGCTCGGTGCGGACCCTGACCTCCTGGAAGAGGCCGGTGGCCACCAGGCGCCGCTCCACGCGGCTCAGGTCCTCGAGCGTGAGTGAGTCGCCCGCGTCGATTCGTGAATACGCCTGGACCGTCTCCGGGCGCGTCTTCTCCGGGCCACGCACCACGACCTCGTCCACCACCTGCACCGGCCCCGTGTCCTGGGCTCCTGCTCGCGGTGCCAGCAGCGCCGTCACCAGCGCCGCGCACCACCTCACCACTGTTCCGCTCATTGCTCGCGCCACGTCCGTGCCATCTTCCAGGGGCTTCCGGCCCTTGCCCACGGCCCTCACCCTACCGCCAGACGCGGGTCCTTCGGACATCTGCTATGCCCGCCGCATGATTTCCCTCATCCGCCACCTCCGGCGCCGGAGCCTGCTGCGCCGCCCCTTCCCGGAGGCGTGGCTGGGGTACCTCGAAGCGCGGGTGCCCTTCTTCCGCACGCTGTCGCCCGGGCTGCGCCAGACGTTCCTGGACAAGCTCAAGGTGTTCGCGTGGGAGAAGGAGTTCATCGGGGCCGGTGGGCTCACCATCACCGACGAGATTCGCGTGGTGGTGTCCGCCACGGCGGTGCAGCTCGTGGTGCACCTGGACCTGTCCTATTACGACGCGCTCCGGGAGGTCATCGTCTATCCCGGTGCCTTCAAGCTGCCGGACCGCACGGGCGCGGTGCTGGGCGAGGCGAAGCACTGGGGCACCGTCATCCTGTCGTGGCAGTCGGTGCTGGCGGGGCTGCGCAACCCGGACGACGGCCATGACACCGCCGCGCACGAGTTCGCGCACGTGCTGGACCGGGCGGACGGCGCCTTCGACGGGACGCCGAGGCTCCGGCGGTACTCCCACTACCAGACATGGGCCTCGGTGATGAGCGAACACTTCCGGAAGCTCCAGACGGGGCAGCGCCGGGAGCGGCAGGTCCTGGATGACTACGGCGGGCTCAACGAGGCGGAGTTCTTCGCCGTGGCCACCGAGTCCTTTTTCGAGAAGCCGTTACAGATGCGTGAGAAGACTCCTGGGTTGTATGAGGAACTGAAGCGGTTCTACGGGTGGGATCCGGCGACGGGGGCATGAAGTGCCGCGCGCGGAACCCTCCGGCTGTGCTAGGCGGCGAGTACTGTGGTGGCCAGAATCATGGAGGAGTTCTTCATGTCCGCACCCGGCAGCTCGGCTGCTTCCATGTTCATTGACCTGGAACGCGAGGCGTGGCGGGCGCTGCGTGCCTCTACGCCGCTGACGCTCGCGGAGGCGGACGTCGCCGGGCTCCGGGGCCTGGGGGAGCAGCTCGACCTGGATGAGGTGGTGGATGTCTACCTGCCGCTCTCCCGGCTGCTCAACCTGCAGGTGGCCGCGGCGCAGCGGCTGTGGGCGGACCAGCAGGCGTTCCTCGGGGGCTCGATGCAGAAGGTGCCCTTCATCATCGCCATCGCCGGGAGCGTGGCGGTAGGCAAGAGCACGACTGCCCGCATCCTCCAGGCGCTGCTGGGGCGCTGGCCGGACCACCCGCGCGTGGAGTTGGTGACGACGGACGGGTTCCTGTTTCCCAACCGCGCCCTCACCGAGCGCGGGCTGATGAAGCGCAAGGGCTTCCCGGAGAGCTATGACCGGCGCGCGCTGGTGCGCTTCCTGGCGGAGCTGAAGGCGGGGCGCGCGGAGGTGACGGCGCCGGTGTACTCGCACCTCGTCTACGACGTGGTGCCCGGAGAGGCGAAGATCATCCGTCAGCCGGACATCCTCATCCTGGAGGGGCTCAACGTCCTGCAGACGGGCCCGGTGGAAGGGAACCGGATGCCGGGCACGTTCCTCTCCGACTTCTTCGACTTCTCCATCTACGTGGACGCGAGCGAGCAGGACATCCGCCGCTGGTACGTGGACCGGTTCCTCCAGCTCCAGCAGACGGCGTTCCGCGACGAGCGCAGCTACTTCCGCCGCTTCTCCGAGCTCACCCGCGAGCAGGCCGTGGCCCTCGCCGAGTCCGTGTGGGGGGAAATCAACGGGCCGAACCTGGCGCAGAACATCGCGCCCACCCGCTCTCGCGCACGGCTCATCCTCAGCAAGGGCCCGGACCACAAGGTGAAGCGGGTGCGGCTGCGGAAGCTGTAGCCCTACTTCACCGGACTGGGGCGCAGCACGGACTCCGGGACGGTGAAGCGCGCACGCAGCCCGTTCCTGCGAACCTGGTCGAGCCAGGCGTGCGCCTCCTGCACGCCCAGTCCCCGCCGCAGGAGCGTGAAAAAGAGGTGGCAGAACTCGTCCGGCAGGTTGTTGGCGAACGTCACCGGGTCGTCGTCTCCAATGGCCACCAGGACGGGACCTCCCTCGGGCAGGGGCTGGCCCGGGTGCGGCTGCAGGCGGAAGAGGGGATGCTGCTCGAGCGGGACGTCCCCGATGAGCATGTTGCTGGAGGGGTTGGCCTCCACGGTGATGCCCAGCCGTGCGAAGAGCCGCCGCAGGAAACGCTGGGCCTCGTGGAGCATCTGGCGCTCGGCCGCATCCACCGGCACTTCCTCCGGGACCTGCCCCCGCGCGTAGATGCCCGGGTCGGTCAGGTAGAGGTAGCACAGGTTCTGCGCCTCCCCCTTGAAGCGCCAGCGGGGCACATTGAGCATGAAGGGGTAGCGCGCCCTGCCTATCAGGAAGGCAGGGCAGTGGCGGAGCCGCCGTGACAGGATCAATTCCTCCACGTTCCGGTAGGCGCCGCCGTAGATGGCGCGGGCCAGCCGATCGATGCGTCCGTGCAGCCAGTCCACCCGGCCCGCCTCTCCCCGCATGTCTCCGGCGCGGTAGCGGGCAAGCTCCCAGATGAGGTCATCCAGCAGTTCCTCCCGGGGCTGCCAGATGGACGGTGCCGTTTGCGCCCACAGGTCGGGGTCCAGGGCGAGCGCGAAGGCATGGCCCAGCCGGTCTCCAGGCTGGAGCGCGCCGAACTCGATGGGCTCATGCATCCGGCGCAGTCCCTCCACGAGTCTGCGGAAGTCCTCGCCCGCGTGCAGCGTCAGGCGGAAGGGCGGAATCCGCGAATGGGGAGCCAGCAGCCTGGCCGCCTCGCGTGAGGCCGCGCGCATCCGTTCCAGGAGGGGAAGGAACACCCAGGTGGGGATGGCCAGCTCCACGTTGCAGGTGTCCATGCCCCGCAGGACGATGAGCAGCTCCGGGTGGCGCTTGAGGGCATGCTCGACGGCGACGGCCTCGTGATGGCGCCGCTGGTAGTAGCTGCCGAATCGGCAGCCATACACCATGTCCGCCGGGTCCGCGTGGCGCATCCGGCTGGTGCCCGAGGACGTGCGGTCCAGCTCCTTCACGAAGTGCAGCATCAGGCCCCGCTCGGTCTCCCCGTGGGCCGGGCCGGGAGCCGTGGCGATGGCCCGGATGATGCGGCGGTTCAGGTGCCACTGTCGCTCGGGCGCCGTGCGGACCTCGAGTGACTTGAGCGGCAGTCCGCGGGACTCCAGCAGGAGCGCCGAGTTCATCAACACCGGCGTGTCCAGGTCCAGGCGCAGCGCGGAGATGCGCCCGTAATGGATGGTGAACCAGTCCAGCCCGGCCGTTCCGGGTTGCTGGACGAGGTGGCGGTAGGTGCGGTTGCGGATGCGCTCGTACTGCCAGAAGATCTGGGCGAAGTGCTCCTCTCGCGGATTGTCCAGGATGAAGCGCAGCGCGCGCGTCGTGAGCCGCGTCTCGGCCAGGGCCCCACGCGTCATGCTGAACCAGTCGTGAAGCGGGTCCGCGCGGCGGATGTCCTCCAGGGACCTCGGGGGGCGCGTCCTGGGAGAAGGACCGGGGTCCACATGCTGCAGGCGGCGGAGGACCGGAAGGAGTTGCCTGTGGCCCACCGCTCCCTTGCCCCCGGCGAGGGCCGCCATCGCCTTCAGGTGAAGTGAGGCATCGGGACCTCTCGTGACGAGCTTCCGGACAAAGGGGATGAAGGCGTGCTCGCGCTCCCACCTCACGAGTCCTGACTCGAAGTGCCACAGGAATGAGGCCAGGGTGATGCGGGCCAGGGCCGCGGTGACCAGCCAGTCCAGGAACGTCCCGGGAGCGCCGAAGGGGACCCCTCCCTTGGACTGGAGACGCTCCGGACGGGGCGGGCTGACCCCGATGCGGGTCATGAGATTGGTCCACAGCCACTCGAAGGGAATGGCTGCGCCCAGGTGCAGGTGGGTCTGGGCAATGCCGTCCTCCTGGAAGAAGTGCCCCAGGTGTGCCGTGCCGAGGGTGACGAAGTCGGTCGTGGGCTCGGTCCTGCTCTCCGCCGCGCAGGCCGCGATGAACAGGTCCGGCGGGAGGACGAGTGAGATCCACCGCCAGCGCTCCGCCACACGTTCGATGGGCTGCTCATCGCCATGAGACAGTGTCACCTGGTGCCCCAGCGCGACGAGGTATCTGCCCGCGATGTGGAGCAGCAGCCCCTCCAGGGGCAGCTTGCGGTATCCCTTCGTGGAACTCGGCTGGGAGACCGCGGACCAGGCCTGCTCGCGGATCTGCTTGAGCACCTCCAGCGACAACCCGCGAGCAATGGGGCGCAGTTTGTCGATGAGGGCATCCGCGAACCGCCGCGAGGCGCCGACATGGAGGCCATGCTCGTTTCGCTCCATGGCGGTGAGCGCCATTTCGAAGGACAACTCGGAGTTGAAGGGCCAGGCCAGGACCTCCGCTTCGAGGTGGGGTGTGTTCGCGACCGTCGTCATGACCGTGGCACCCGTGTCAGCGCTTGAACTCGCGGATTTCCTTCTCCGACGGAGGCCAGCGCCTGCCCGCTCCCATCAGTTGCTCGTCGAGCTGTTGAAGGAGGCCGCGGGCGCGGAGCTCCACCTTCGCTGGCTTGACCTGCTCCAGCGCGGACTGGGCCCTCTTCAGGCGGGACAGCTCGCTGCGCGAGGGCTTGATGCCCCCATCGACCAACGCATGCATGAGCTTCCAGGAGAGAGTCTCTGGAAGCCCCGATTCAGGCGCCGCCAGCAGGAACAGGCGCTCATCAATCCAGTCCAGGAGCGCCCGCCTGTGTAGCGCGGGCGATTTCCTGGCAGGTTTGCCCTCCTCCGGCTCTCTCTCCGTGAATTGCTTTTGCAAATCGAGGAGTTGCTTCAGCGCTTCTTCCCAATCGAGCGCAATGGCTGTCGGAGCTTCGCCAGGCTTTTTCTCCCCATGCGCCCAGGCGAGACTGCCCAGGAAGATGGCGAGCATCTGCTTGAAGACCTCCTCCCTCGAGGCGCTCTCAACCCCGTCTGGCCATGGCTTCCCGATGCCCTGGTTCCAGTAGTCGTTGGCGTACCTGGCATACGTGGAGCCCACCCAGTCCGGGGTAGGCCAGCTGAACCGGACCTGCAGCACGCCGGAGGCGAGCCGGATTGGAACGGAGACCCGGATATGAGGGGCCACGAGCCCGTCCACCTGGAAGGCGCCCCCCAGTTCATCCTCCTCATCGGCCGCCACGTCGATGGCCAGTACGAGCAGCGCCGTCAGATGGTCGGGAACTTCCCGGGGGAAATCCCCTCGGACCTTCCATACGAAGCCATCGACGGTGCTGAGCTCGTACCGGAGGTCCTCATGGGTCAAGAGAGGTCGTGAGCGGGGTTGGCCACGTTGCCTGAGGGGTTCATCGAGCGACACCCGTAGCGTGCGCGTCCAGGAGCCGTCAGCCGCTTGCGTGTCTGGGAACTGGACCGCATGCCGCAGGCCCTTGTCGGACCCTCGGGAGAACGCCTGGTTCTCGATGGCATCGTGCCAGAAGATGTAGACCAGCTCTGCATGGGTCACCGGCCTTTCCCTGGCTGCCACTCGCAGCAGGGCGTGCTCGAGGTTGCGCAGGCGCCGGAAATACCTGGGAAGACCCACGAGCAGGAAGGGCCGCTGCTCGAATCGTTCCAGGAATTCGACGAGGAGTTTGTATTTTGATTTGAGTTCAACGAGCCATTGCCGGACATCCTTTGATATTGCGGATGGAGGTTTGTTTAGCAGGTCGGAATACAGGAGGCGGACGAGGTGATACAGGCGCAAGTCCGGCGTCAGGGGGTCGAGCGCGAAGCGCTGTCCGGGGGGGATGACCCTGTCATACGCCTGCACGGCGATTTCATGGGCCGAGGGGCGTGCATCCAGGGATTGGAACTCGCTCCGGTTGATGCCACCGCTGCCGAGCTCTCCGCGCATCAGTCCGTGGTGGGCGATGCGGAGCATCTTGACGAACAGGTGACTCTGGCCTGTCAGCATGAACACGAGCTGCGGGTGCCAGAGAAAACGCACCAGCTCCAGCACCTCCACGCAGCGATTCGGATTCATGTCAACGTCGTCGATGGGAAGGACGAGCCGCGCCTTGCCCTTGATGGTGCGGGGGAACTGCCGGCACGCGTACTCGACGACCGCGGTAACGAAGGCGCGCCACTTGACGACCACTTCATGCCGGGAGCGCTCCGTCTGGGTGAGTTCCTCGGCGAACGACTCCGGGTCCAGTCCTCCCCGCCGCTGGTCGAGGTTGCTCTCCCAGCCATAGGCGGCGGCGGTGGCGAACTCCCGCCACGGCTTGTGCCAGGGCGCTTCGTTCCGGGACTCGGGATGCCAGCTCGCGATGGGCTGCGGCGGAATTCCCTCCAGGGTTCCCGTCGCGAGCTGTTCGATCAGGGTCGCGAACTCGTAGATGCGGCTGGCAATCCAGGTCAGTATCGAGGCGGAGCGTGGAAGCGGCTGAAGGTCCAGGGGCTTCAAGGGAATGATGCACCCTGCCTTCGCATGTTCCTTGAGGGCATCCTTGAAGGACATCCCCGCCAGGAGGTAGTCGAGCGTGCGTTGATCCTCCCTGCCCTCCCGGTCATCGTCCTGACACGAGGTGTTGGAAGCCTCCCGGGAGGCTCCGGCTCGGCCGCCCTCCGCTGGAGGCTCATCACAATCCGGGGAGGGACATTCCAGCCCCTCCGTGAGCGAGCGGCGCCAGAGTTCGAGCAGCGTCAGCATGACGCTCGTCTTCCCACTCCCTCGCCCGCCATGGATGAGCAGGACGTTGGAGGGACGCTGAATGTCCGCTGCCTGCCAGGTGAAGGGGCCCTGCTGGGGAAGCCTGACAGGATGGTCCGTTACGAACCTGACCATCCAGCGATGGATGTCGATGGCCACGTGCTTTTGGGTCGCGTCCAGCTCATCCCAGCGGTAGGGCTGCGCTTCGGGCCGCGCATGTGGCAGGACCTGTGTCTGGGGTTGGGTTGGCATCGCGCCAGCCTCTGCCTGGCGCCGGGGGAGAGGACCTGTCCCGGAGGGCTTGTGTCCCCGGGCACACGGGCACTGGTCTCACGGGGCAGGTGACTGTCCGGCGCGAGGAGTTGGAGCCGTCAGGGCGTCACGGCGCGGGCGTCGCGCAGAGCGTCCCGGCGGTGAGCTCCGCCAGCCGGCCGCGCAGGACCTTCTCCAGCGCCGGGTCTCCCTCTTCCTGGAGCAACTCCAGGGCGCGCTGCTCCATCTGGATGGCCGCGTCGCAGTCGCCGCTGCCCGCCAGGGCCATGGCGTAGGTGTCCAGGGCGTAGGTGCTCCAGGGCATCAACCCGACGGCCCCCTGCGCCAGCGGGAGTGCCTCCGCGATTCGCCCCTGCTTGACGTACAGCCACGCCAGCCCCGTGGCCGCGTACGCGTTCAGGGGCTCCAGCTCCAGTGCCTTCTTGTACGCCGCCTCCTGCTCGGCCAACGCTTCCGGGCCCGGGCCTGGCGCCGAGGCCAGCAGCAGCCACGCCTCGCTCTCGTCCGGGTGGGCCTGCACCGCCGCGCGGGCGATGCCGGGCCGCTCATGCCCGGGTGCCGCGCGCAGCTTCGTGGAGAGCGCCAGCAGGCTGTTCGGGTCCAACCGGAGCGCCTCATCCAGCTCGTCGCGCGACAGCTTCCACCGGTTGGTGATGAACGGCTCCCGGTGGGCCATGCCCGCCGCCAGCGCCGCCAGCTTCGCGCGGATGGCGTGGACCTCGGCGTCCTCGAGCTCCTGCTCGATGAAGCTCGCGCTGATGAGCGGCACCGTCACGGTGCGCTCCGCGAAGGAGTGACGCCGGGAGTACTCGCGCAGCACGCCGTCGAGCGACGGGGACTCCAGCTCGGGAAGCGCCTGCCGCAGGGCCTCGTCCGGCGCGGCGCCCTTCGCGAGCAGGGCCTGATACGCGGCGAACTCCCGCGGGCGCTCGTTGTAGAGCCAGTGCACCAGCAGCCAGCTCCCCGCATACATGGCGGTGACCTGCCGGTCCTCCTCGCCGGCCTCCAGCGAGCGCTCCCAGGTGAAGACGTGCCGCATCCTCCACCCACTCAGGTAGGCGGCCCCCGCCTGTGCCAGGGTCCCCCGCATCTCGTGGACGGCCTCCAGATTGGGCGCGCCCACCACCGCCGTCTTCCCGTCCTCGGACACGCGCAGCGTCTCGAGGAACTCGGCCAGGCCTTCCGAGAGCCAGCGCGGCTGGCGGAGGAGGGCATAGGTGCTCAGGTAGTGCGCCAGCTCATGGTTCAGCCGCGACGAGGAGGCCCGTGAGTGTCCCGAGAAGCGCAGCTCCCACGTGCCGGGCCGGCCCGGGAGGGCGATGAGCGCCTCCGTGTCGGACCGGAAGAAGAAGGCCCGCACCCGGTGGGGATAGAGGCCCTCGAACTCGCGCCAGTCCTGGAGGATGTAGACCTGGAGCTTCGGCATCGGCCGGGCCAGCGCGTCGGGCCACATCGCCGCGAGCATGGCGACGCGTGTCCGCTCCAGCAGGTGCATCGCCTTGCGCGCCTCTTCCGGCGGCAGGTCTGTCTGGAGCGAATAATGGTCGCTGTCCAGCCGCACCCACGGGCGGCCTCCCTCGCCAGGGCACCGGGTGAAGCGCGGGCCCACCACGCACGCCATCTGGGACGCGGCGAGCAACGTGAGCAGCGCTCCCATCGCGAGGCCATGGCGCACGTCGTTCCCTCTTCTCCATCAGGGCGTGGGCCCCGGACCGTGAAGGGTGGGCGCGCGAGCCTGACGCGGGCGCACCATCTCGATGTGGGGGATGCCGTCCTCGTCGTACACGTCTCCCTCCGCGTGGAAGCCAACGCTCTCGTAGAAGCGCTGGAGGTAGTGCTGGGCGGAGATGCGGATGGGCGTGCCCGGGTACTCGGCGTCCAGCCGGGCGATGCCCCTCTCCACGACTTCGCGCCCGAGCCCGCGCCCTCGCGCGCGGGGGGCGGTGACGACGCGGCCGAGGCTGCTCGCGCCGGGGAACTTCACGCCGGGGGGCAGCACGCGCAGGTAGGCGGCGAGGAAGGGCGCGCCCTCCGCGTCCTCGAAGGCGAGCAGGTGGGCCGCCTCTCGGTCCAACCCGTCCGCGTCCAGGTAGATGGAGCGCTGCTCCACCACGAACACCTCCTGCCGCAGGGCGAGCACCGAGTACAGCTCGTCCAGCGTCAGCTCCGCGAAGTGTTTCCATTGCCAGCGAGACATGAGGTGGGCGTGTAGCACGGCTGATGGCCCGGGTCCTCCCCACCCGGCGCGGGCGGTGCGCTGCTGGTACCTTCGCGGGCCTCATGACGAAGGACTCCGGGCCCGGAGGCACGTCGCGCGGGCGCGTGGCGGCCGTCACCGTGGCGTCGCTGCTCGGCGCGGCCCTGGCCGAGGCCACCCAACTGCCCGCCGGTGCGCTGCTGGGCGCGATGCTGGTGTCGATTGCGGGTGCGCTGGTGCTGGACGCCCACGTGCCGGTGCCCCGCCCCCTGCTGGTGATGGCGCAGGCCGTGCTGGGCGGGGCCATGTGCTCCTCCTTCCGGCCGGAGGCGTGGGCCGCGCTCGCCGAGCACTGGCCCGTGGCGCTGGCCGCCGTGGTGGGCGTGGTGGCCGTCGCCCAGGGCGTGGCGCTGGTGTGCGCGCGGCTGGGACACCTGGACGCCCGCACCGCCACCCTGGGACTGATGCCGGGCGGGGCCTCGGCGATGATTGCCCTCAGCGAGGAGCTGGGCACCGACTCGCGGCTGGTGACGCTCTTCCAGTACGTGCGCCTCTCCCTCGTCATCCTCGTGGCGGTGCTGGTGGGGCGGTGGGCCGGGGACTCGCCCGACGTGCGGCTCGCCAGTGCCGCGGAGCTGCCCGGTGCGCCCCCGGCATGGCAGGCCTGGGGAACCACGGCCCTCGTGACCGCCGTGGGAGGCTGGCTGGGCGCGCGGCTGAAGCTGCCGGCAGGCGTCTTCCTCGGCCCCGTGCTGCTGGGCATTCCCCTCACGGCCCTGGGCCTGCCGGTGGGGGCGTGGCCTCCCGGGGTGCTGCCGCTGTCACTGTGGGTGCTCGGCGCGCGCGTGGGCAGCCAGTTCGACGCCTCGGCCGTGCACGAGCTGCGGCGTGCCGCGCTCGTCGCCGTGGCCGCCGCGCTGGCCATGGTGGGCGGCTGCCTGCTGCTCGCCTGGGGCTGGTCCGCGGCGAGCGGCGTGGACCTGCTCACCACGTACTTCGCCACCTCGCCCGGAGGCGCGGACTCGCTGCTCGCCATCGCCCTGGGGACGCAGGCCACCCTGTCACTCGTACTCGCCGTCCAGGTGGGACGCCTCCTCCTCATCTTCCTCGTGGCGCCCACCTTCCTTCGGCGCCTCTCCGCGCGGAGGTAGTCCCCAGGGGGAGATGGCCTTTCCAGCGCACCTGGTGTTGAGATGCGCCTTGATGGAAAACCCAGATACTCCTGTAGAAAAGGCTTCTCTTGCCAGCCGCTTGCTGGCGTGGCCCCGCGTCCTCTGGCTCGCGCTGGGGGCGGCCGTCCTGGTGTCGCTGCCGGCGTTCCAGGTGGGGCTCTTTGGCGACGACTTCATCTACCTGGGCATCGTCGCGGGGCGCGAGGCGCCGGCGCCGCTGGCCAACAGCACCTTCGACCTCTACCGCTTCATCGTGGGCGACCCGGACATCGCGCGGCCGCTGGTGCAGAAGGGTGTCTTCCCCTGGTGGACGCTGCCGGAGCTGAAGCTCGCGTTCTGGCGGCCGCTGACCAGCGTGACGATGGCGGCGGACTACGCCCTCTTCGGAGAAAACACGACGGCGTACCACGTCCACTCGCTGCTCTGGTACCTGGCGCTGGTGGCGGTGTTCGCCCTGCTGATGCGGCGCACGCTGGCCGGGGCGGTGGGGGCGCTGGCGCTGGTGCTCTTCGCCATCGACGACTCGCATGCGGTGCCGCTGGCCTGGTGGTGCAACCGCAACGCGATGGTGTCCACGCTGCCCGCGCTCGTGGGGTTGTGGCTCCACATGGAGTGGCGCGAGCACGGCCGCGGGTGGGCCGCGCCCCTGTCGCTGCTGGCGCTGGCCGTGGGCCTGACGGGCGGAGAGACGGCGTTGGGCGTCTTCGCCTACGTGCTCGCCTATGAGTTGCTGGGCGCGAAGGGCCCCTGGCGCCAGCGGCTGCTGGCGGTGGCGCCCGCGGCGGTGCTCGCGCTGGCCTACCTGGCCCTCTACAAGAAGCTGGGCTACGGCTCCTTCGGCTCGGACCTGTATGTGGACCCGGTGGCGCAGCCGGTGGCCTGGCTGAAGGCGGCGTCGGTCCGCATCCCCGCCATGCTCTGGGGACTGCTGCTGAGCATCCCGACGGAGCTGACGCTCATGGGGCCGGACATGGACCTCCTCGCCGTGGCCGTCGGACTCGGCGGGTTTGCCCTGGTGGGGGGGATGCTGCGCGCTGTGTGGCCCCACCTTTCGGAGGATGAGCGCCGTCACTCGCGCTGGCTGCTGGCCGGAGCCCTCCTGTCGATGGTGCCGGTGTCCTCCACCATCCAGGGAGACCGCCTGCTGCTGGTGCCCAGCCTGGGCGGCACCGCCATCATCGCCATGGTGCTGACGCACGTCTGGCGCAACCGCGCGCGCTCCGGAGGCTGGCGCGTCCTCGCCGGTGCCGCCGGCGTGCTGGCTCTGACGCACATCCTGCTGGCGCCGGTGGCCTGGCTCAACGCCGGGCGCACCATGGGAGGCATCGGCGCGAACATGGCCCGGGTCCATAAACAGCTCGAGCAGGACCTGGACGTGGCGGCCCTGCCCGGCCAGCGCGTGGCGGTGCTCACCATGCCCAGCCCGAACCTGTCCCTCTACACCTCCATCGCCTGGTGGGCGAAGGGGCACAGGCTGCCCCGCTCGTGGTGGACCCTGTCCTATGCCTTCGACATCCAGCGAGCCACCCGCATCGGCCCCAACACGCTGGAGGTGGAGCTGACGAGGGAACGCTTCTTCGACACCATCTACGAGCGCGTCCACCGCGGCGGCGCCTTCGCGCTGAAGCAGGGGGATGAGGTGAAGCTCGACGGCCTGACGGTGAAGGTGGTGGAGGCGGACGCGCGTGGCATCAAGCGCCTGTCCTACACCTTCGACGTGCCCCTGGAGGACCCCTCGCTGCTGCTCCTGCACTGGAGGGACCGCGGGCTGCGTCGGCTGGCCATCCCGGAGATGAACGCGACGGCCGTCCTCGACTACGGCACCCTGCCGGGCGCGGCGAGTGCGGCCAGCGGCACCCCCTGACGCTCCAGGGACTTGCGCTGCCTTCCCTGTGCAGGCGGAGTCAGGGAAGGCGGGCGTCCGGCGCCGCGAAGCCCGCATCATTATATACGGCGCGAAATGACCTCCTCGCTCGATGCCCTGCCTGCCCCGGAAGCGACCGGGGGCATGGAAGCCCTCGTTTCACTGCTCCGCGGCCGGCGCACGGTGGTGCTCACCGGCGCCGGGTGCAGCACCGAGTCAGGCATCCCGGACTACCGGGGGCCGGGGACGCGGGCGCGAGCGCGCAACCCCATCCAGCACCGCGAGTTCCTGACGCGGCCGGAGACCCGCGCGCGCTACTGGGCGCGGAGCCTGCTCGGCTGGCCGCGCTTCTCCGCGGCGAAGCCGAACGCCGCGCACCACGCCCTGGCGGAGCTGGAGCGGAACGGGCACGTGCCGGGGCTCATCACCCAGAACGTGGACCGGCTGCACCACGCCGCCGGCAGCTCGCGCATCATCGAGCTGCACGGCGCGCTGGCGCGGGTCCGCTGCCTGGACTGTGGCGCACCTGAGCCGAGGGCGGAGCTCCAGGAGCGGCTGCTGGCGCTCAACCCCGGCTTCACGCACCAGGTGCTGGAGCTGCGTCCGGACGGTGACGCGGAGCTGTCCTCGGAGCTGCTGTCGTCCTTCCACGTGCCGGGGTGCCTGGGCTGTGGCGGGACGCTGAAGCCGGACGTGGTGTTCTTCGGAGACAACGTGCCGGCGCCCACGGTGGAGGCCGCCTTCTCCCTGGTGGAGGAGGGCGACGCGCTGCTCATCGTGGGCTCGTCGCTGGCCATCTTCTCCGGCTACCGCTTCCTGGTGCGCGCCTCGGAGCGCCGCATGCCCATCGCCATCGTCAACATCGGCGAGTGCCGAGGCGTGGAGCTGGCGGACGTGCGCGTGGAGGCGCGGGCCGGAGACGTGCTGCCCCGGCTGGCGGAGGCGCTGGGGCGGGCGTGACGGCGGCTGGCGCCGCTGCGCGCGGCTGCTCGGGACAGCCTCTCACTCAGAACCGAAGCCGGTAGTGGAGGGCCTTCGGCCGCGTCAGCGCGTCGAAGCCGAGCGCGCTCAGCGTCACACCCCGTCCGGAGTCCTTCACGCCGCTCCAAGGCAGCGCGGGGTCCAGCGAGTCGCAGCGGTTCATGTAGACGGTGCCGGCCTCCAGTTGCCGCGCAAGCCGGTCGGCGCGGTCGCGGTCGGACGTCCAGACGCTCGCGGTGAGCCCCAGGCTGGACGCGTTCATCAGCGCCAGGGCCTCCTCGTCGGAGCGGACCGGGGTGATGGGCAGCAGCGGCCCGAAGGACTCCTCGCGCATCACCCGGGCGTCGGCGCTCACGTCCTTGAGCAGCGTCGGCTCGAAGAAGCGGCCCTTCCCATGGACCTGCGTCGCACGGCCCCCGTGGAGGAGCTGCGCGCCGCGGCTGGTGGCGTCCTGGACGAACGCCCGCAGCTCGGCCGGGTGCCAGGGCTGGGCAATGGGGCCGAGCGTCGTCTTGTCGGACTCCGGGTCTCCCAGCACATACGCGCGCACGAGCGGCTCCACGGCGTCCACGAAGCGCTGGTACAGCGACTGGTGCACGTACACGCGCTCCACCGCGCAGCAGCTCTGCCCGGCGTTGTACATGGCGCCGTCGACGATGTTCTCCACCGTCTTGTCGAAGTCGCAGTCGGGCGCGACGTAGGCCGGGTCGTTGCCGCCCAGCTCGAGGCCGATGTGCAGGAAGCGGTCCTTCGCGGCCGCCTGCAGCTTGTGCCCGCCGAGGACGGAGCCGGTGAAGAGCACGTGGTCGATGCGCGCGTCACCGACGAGTTTCTCCGTCGCGGCGTAGTCCAGGAAGATGGCCTGCACGGTGCCGTCGGGTGCACCGGCCTCCGCGAAGGCGCGGGCGAAGTGCTCGCCACAGAGCGGGGTGCGCGGGGAGTGCTTCATGATGACCGCGTTGCCCGCGAGCACGGCCGGGGCCACGGCGTTCACCGCCGTGAGCAGCGGGTAGTTCCACGCGGGCAGGTCCAGCACCACGCCGAGCGGCTCCCTGGCGATGCGCCGCTCGAAGCCCTCCTTGGGCGGGAGGACGGTGTCCGCGAGCGACTCGGCGGCGATGGAGGCCATGTGGCGCAGCCGTCCCGCCATGCCACCCACCTCTCCCCGCGCCTGGGCGAGCGGCTTGCCCATCTGCCGGGTGATGTCGCGGGCGATGGCCTCGGTACGCTTCTCCATCGCCTCGCAGGCGCGCAACACCCGCTTCACGCGCTCCTCCACGCTCATCGCGCGGAGCGCTCTCGCGCCACCCCGGGCCCGCTCCAGCACGGCCTCCAGTTGCGCGGGCGAGGTGGGCTCGACGGAGGCGGCGACGTCGCCAGTGTACGGGTTGTCGACGATGTGTGTGCTCATGGGGTGAAGGAAAGCCGACCGGCGGGGGGACGTCAGTCCGGGAGAGGGGAGCGGGCGGGGGAAGAGCGCGCTTTACGACAGAGGAACCCAGGCAATTGTTATCGGCCCACCGCCCGCGAGGCCGTGCGGAATGGCCCACCGCCTGGAGGGCAAGCATGCATGGGGCCACATGCGCCCTGACGCCCGCGCCGCGGTCGAATACGGTCCGCGTCATGTCGAGCCCCACCGATTCCTCCCCGCGTCCGAGGCGCTTCCACGATGAGCCGCTCATCGACATCCTCCGCCACCTCCGCGAGGAGCTCCGGGCCGGCGGCGCGCGCATCGAGGTGCCCGACCCGGACCTCGGCCGGGGCTGCTATCCGGGCGAGCGGGCAGGGCCGGGCGGTGGGCTCGTGCACCGGCCGCTGCGGAGCTGGTGTGACCTGGCGGAGGGGCTCTCCTGCCGGCTCCTCACGCCGCGCACCGTGGACGCCACCCACGTGGCGCTCACGTTCGAGCGGCTCGGCGCCGAGGCGCCCTGGCACGCGGGAGGGGAGAAAACCGAGGAGGCGCATCCCCCGCAAGAGCGCTACGGGACGGGCTCCGCGTTCGCCCGGGTGCGCAAGCTGGAGGACGCGGGCTTCCTGCTGCCCTGGCTGGAGGCGCTCGGGCGCCTGAAGCTGCCTCCCGGTGCGCGGGTGCTGGACCTGGGCGTCAACCGGGGTGACGAGCTGGCCGCCTTCGCCTGGCTCGAAGGGGCACCGGACGTCACCTTCGTCGGAGTGGACCACGGTGCCAGCGCGCTCGCCGAGGCGCGGGCCCGCTTCCCCGACGCGCGCCACCGCTTCGTCCTCGCGGACCTCAACGCCCTGCCGGCGGACCTCGGGCGCTTCCACCTGGTGGTGTCGGTGGGCACGTTGCAGAGCCCCGGCGTGGACGACCACGCGCTGCTGCGCAAGCTCGTGCAGGAGCACCTCGAGCCCCAGGCCGCGTTCGTGCTGGGATTTCCCAACTCACGCTTCCGTGACGGGGAGGTCGTCTACGGTGCCCGGGTGCGCAACCTGCGCGAGCCGGACCTCTCGCTGCTGGTGAAGGACCTTTCCTTCTACCGGCGCTATCTGCACCAGCATGGTTTCCGCACCTGGCTTGGCGGCAAGTACGACCTGCTGCTCACCGCGGTGCGGGGCGGAGATTCATCGAGCGCTGGCTGAATCCTTCCATGGTGGATGGAAGGCTCCAGGCCCTCCCCTTTGGGCGGGTTGTCCCGGACCCAATCCCTGTCGCATCTAGGCACTTCGAGGTGGTGCAAGCCTTCGCACGCCTGAGGGGATGCCATGTCGCGACTGGGTAGGTGTTTGCTCCTGGCGGTAGCCGTTGTCTGTCTTCTGCCCGGGGCCGGCGTGGCGTCGGAAGTGTCACCTCCTTCCGCGAATTGGGAGCCCGTGCCGGTATGCCCGGCGCCGAGGTGTGCGCCGGCCCTGCCGGTCGTGGACATCGACTTCGGCAGGAGGTCGAGCATTCCCGCCGCGCTCGTCGAAATGGGGGGCACGCTCTACTTCAGTGCGGCGGACCTGGCCCACGGCCGCGAGCTGTGGCGGAGCGATGGGACGGCCGCGGGGACGTTCATGGTCAGGGACATCCATCCCGGGCCTGACAGTGGGGTGACGGACGTCGACGACGAGCTGTGGCTCGCCACCCGCCCGCTGGTGGTGCTGGGCGGCGTCCTCCTCTTCCGGGCCGACGACGGCGTCCATGGCCATGAGCTGTGGAGGAGCGACGGCACGGCGGAGGGCACGGTGCTCGTCAAGGACATCAACCCGGGCCTGGAGGGCTCGGGGCTCTCGGGGATGCTGCTCGTGGAGGGAGTCCTCTTCTTCGCGGCGGAGGATGGAACCGGCGGGCGCGAGCTGTGGCGGAGCGACGGGACGGAGGCTGGCACGTACCGGGTGGCGGACATCGCCCCGGGGCCCGCGAGCTCGTGGCCCGACTCCCTGGCCTCCGTGGGCGGCACGCTCTTCTTCAGGGCCGACGACGGGACGCACGGTGAGGAGCTGTGGAAGAGCGATGGGACGGCCGCGGGCACGGTGCTCGTCAGGGACATCGTCCCCGGCTCGGAGGGTGGGTATCCCTTCCTCCTGACGCCGGTGGGGGACACGCTCTACTTCTCCGCCTCCGACGAGCCGCACGGCCGCGAGCTCTGGAAGAGCGATGGGACGGAGGCCGGCACGGTGCTCGTCGAGGACATCCAGCCCGGTCCCGGCTGGGGCTCTCCAATCGGCCTCATCGCGGCCGGCGGGCGCCTCTTCTTCTTCGGCCACACGCTGGAGCACGGCGAGGAGCCGTGGGTCAGTGACGGAACGGAGGCCGGAACCTTCCTCATCGAGGACATCTACCCGGGTCCCACGGACTCGTTCCCCGACATCGACCTCCCCCGTTTCCGCCTGGCCCTGGGCGGCGTGTTGATGTTCGACGCGGATGACGGTGTGCACGGCACCGAGCTGTGGAGGAGCGATGGCACGGCGGAGGGCACGTTGCTCGTCAAGGACATCCACCCCGGCTCCGGCGACTCGACGCCGTCCTGGCTGGCGGAGGTGGCGGGGACGCTCGTGTTCTCCGCCCGCGACGAGCGGGGCCGTGACGAGCTGTGGCGGAGTGACGGGACGGAAGCCGGCACGTACCGGATACGCGCGGTGACGGGAGGGCCTCGCCATAGGGGGCCTCGCGCCTTCACCGTCCTGGGCGACTCCGTCTTCTTCCTGGCCTTCGACGAGAACATCGGCGGTGAGCTCTGGTCCCTGCCGCTGGCCTCGCTGAGCGAGGCGTGTCTGCCCGATGCGGCGGCACCCTCGGGCCGCCTGGGTGTCATGGGCGGCGGACAGGGAGCGAGCCTGGGGGCCTCGGAGGCCGGGGGCTCACCGGGGACACACGGCCTCTGGGCCCTGCTGGGGCTGCCCGTGCTCGCGCTGGGGCTGGTGCGCCGGTGGCGGTACCGGGCGTGGCCGCTCCTGGCGCTGCTGCTGCTCGTCCTCCCGGGAATGCTGGTGGGCTGCACGTCCTCCGAAGTCGTCGAGGCTGGGGCGCCCCAGGCCGGACCGGTGGACGGTGAGTCAGAAGCGTCCGAGACCTCCGCCTCCTGGTCGACCTGCAAGGGCGCCTACCAGGTCCGGGACATCGCCGCGTGCACCGAGGACTCCATGCCAGGGGGCCTGGTGGACATGCGGGGGACGCTCTACTTCTCCGCGAACGACGGACGCATCGGAAACGAGCTGTGGCGGAGCGATGGCACCCGGGGCGGCACCCGGCGTGTGGACGACATCGCTCCCGGGGCGGCCAGCGCGTTCCCGCGCGAGCTGACCCCGGTGGGAGGACTGCTCTACTTCACCGCGGACGATGGAGTGCATGGGCGCGAGCTGTGGAAGAGCGATGGCACCGCGGCCGGGACGCGGCTGGTCGAGGACATCCTCCCGGGCCCCGAGGGCTCGGAGCCACGCGAGCTGACGGTGGTGGACGGCAAGCTCTTCTTCCTCGTCCGGACGCCGGACTTCCGCACGGAGCTGTGGAAGAGCGATGGGACGCGGGGCGGGACGACGCGGGTGAAGGGCGACGGCGAGCCCTGGCAGCTCGTGGCGCTGGGGCGCCTGCTGCTCTTCGCGGCCTGGGACCCGGCGGGGGGGCTGGAGCTGTGGCGGAGCAACGGGACGCAGGCCGGCACGTACCGGCTCGCGGACCTGGTGCCGGGAGCTGGGAGCTCGAATCCCGTCTTCCTGACGCCGGTGGGCAGCAAGCTCTACTTCGCCGCCTCTCCGGAGGCCGGTGGTGGGCGCGAGCTGTTCGTCACCGACGGGACGCTGGCGGGGACGCGGCTGGTGAAGGACATCTTCCCGGGGAGCGAGGGTTCCTATCCGGAAGGCTTCGTGGGGGTGGGCGACACGGTCTTCTTCGCCGCCTACCGCCCGGGGCCGGACTTCGAGCTGCGGCTCTACAAGAGCGACGGGACGGAGGAGGGGACCGTCCTGGTGGGGAGCGTGTCCCCACGGCCCTTCTCGCTGGTGGCCGTGGGCCGGCAGGTCTTCTTCCTCAACCTCGCGGACGACGAGGACGGGGAGCTGTGGCGGACGGACGGCACGGACGCGGGGACGCGGCGGGTGAAGGACATCGTCCCGGGGCCCGAGGGCTCGAAGCCGGCGGACCTGACGGCGGTGGGCGACTGGCTGTTCTTCACCGCCTTCGACGCGGGCGCGGGCCGAGAGCCGTGGAGGAGCGATGGGACGGAGGCGGGCACGGTGCGCGTCGTGGACCTCGTGCCGGGCCTCCTCTCCTCGTTCCCGCGCGGGTTCACCGCCTCGGGCACGCGGGTGTTCTTCTCCTCGGACGACACCGTGACAGGGGAGGAGCTGTGGGCCCTTCCCCTGGCCTGCCTGCCACCCGCGCGAAGGTGAGGACCGAGGCGTCGGAACACGCTCAAGCCGCGGCGTTCGGCGTCACCCTCCGCGGTGACGCCGGGACGTGGCCGGTCCGCACCACGTAGTCGCCGAAGCCTTCACCCGCCATCCGCTCGCGTGCATATGCGGCCAGCAGCGGCTCCAGCGCGGCGAGGATGCCCTCCTCGTCGATGTTCTCCCGGTACAGCCGATTCAGCCGCTGCCCGCGCACGTCGCCACCCAGGTGGAGGTTGTACCGGCCCGGTGCCTTGCCCACGAGCCCCACCTCCGCCAGGTACGGCCGCGCGCACCCATTCGGGCACCCGGTGATGCGCAGCAGGAGGTTGGCATCCCGCAGCCCATGCGCCACCAGCCGCGCCTCCAGCTTCTCGACGAAGGCCGGCAGGTAGCGCTCGGCCTCGGCCATGGCCAGCCCGCATGTGGGCAGCGCCACGCAGGCCAGCGCGTTGCGGCGCAGGGGGCTGGCGCGCTGGAAGCCATCCAGCCCGTGCCGGACGACGAGCGCATCGATGGCGCCCCGAGCCTCCGGCGGCACGTTGGCGATGATGAGGTTCTGGTTCGCCGTGAGCCGGAAGTCGCCCTGATGGATACGGGCAATCTCCCGCAGGCCCGTGAGGTGCGGCGCTCCGGGCAGGTCCGCCACGCGACCGCTGTCCAGGTGCAGCGTGAGGTGCCATTTCCCGTCATGGCCTTCCACCCAGCCGAAGCGGTCCCCGTTGTGCTCGAAGGCGAACGGCCGCGCGGGCTCCAGGGCGAAGCCGAGCCGCCGCTCCAGCTCCGCGGTGAACCAGGGCACGCCGCGCTCCTCCAGGACGTACTTCAGGCGCGCATGCTTGCGGTTGCTCCGGTCCCCGAAGTCGCGGTGGAGCTTCACCACCTCCTCGGCGACGGCGAGTGTCTTCTCCGGAGGGATGAAGCCCACCACGTCCGCCACCCGCGGATACGTGGCCGCATCCCCGTGCGTGGCGCCCATGCCGCCACCCACCGAGACGTTGAAGCCGGCCAGCCCTCCCTTCTCGATGATGGCGATGAAGCCCAGGTCCTGAGCGAAGACGTCCACGTCGTTCAGGGGCGGAACGGCCACGGCCGTCTTGAACTTCCGGGGCAGGTAGGTGGGTCCGTAGATGGGCTCTTCCTCGCCGCCGGCCACCTTCTCGCCGTCCAGCCATATCTCGTAGTAGGCGCGCGTCCTGGGGAGCAGGTGCTCGGAGATGCGCACGGCCCACTGGTACACCGTCTCGTGAATGCGCGAGTCCACGGGGTTGGGGTTGCACAGCACGTTGCGGTTGACGTCGCCGCACGCGGCCAGCGTGTCCATCAGCGCCGCGTTGATGCGGGCGATGGTGGGCTTGAGGTCGTCCTTGAGGACGCCGTGGAGCTGGAACGCCTGCCGTGTGGTGATGCGCAGCGTGTGGTTGGCGTGCTCGCGGGCCAGTGCGTCCATGGCCAGCCACTGGGCCGGCGTGCACACGCCGCCGGGCAGACGCGTGCGGAGCATGAAGCTGTAGGCCGGCTCCAGCTTCTGCTGCCGGCGCTCCTCGCGGAGGTCACGGTCGTCCTGCTGATAGCTGCCGTGGAACTTGATGAGGCTGGTGTCCGGCGTGGCGATACTGCCCGTCACCGGGTCCACCAGACTCTCCGCCAGCGTGCCGCGCAGCAGGCGGCTCTGCGTCTTGATGTGCTCCACCTCGGAGAGGGGCTTGGGCTGGGTGCTCATGTCAGGGGCTCACAATCACAAGGGGTTCAGTAGACGTCGCGCAGGTAGCGCCGCTGGTCGCGCAGGCCCTGGAGCCAGGCCTCCGCGTCCTCGCGGCTCCTTCCGCCGTGCATGGAGACGATGTCGACCAGCGCCGCGTGGACGTCCGGGGCCATGCGCTGGGCGTCGCCGCAGACGTAGAGGGACGCGCCGCCCTCCAGCCACTCGTAGACCTCGCGCCCGGCCTCGCGCAGGCGGTGCTGCACGTAGACCTTCTCCGCGTGATCTCTCGAGAAGGCGAGCGACAGCCGGTGCAGCGTCTTCTTCTTCAGGGCCTCCTGCCACTCCACCTGGTAGAGGAACTGCGTGCGGAAGTGCTGCTCGCCGAAGAAGAGCCAGTTGCGGCCGCGCGCGCCCACCTCTGCGCGCTCCTGCACGAAGGCTCGGAAGGGCGCCACGCCCGTGCCGGGGCCAATCATCAGCACGTCCCTGTCTCCGTCCTCCGGGAGGCGGAAGCGCTCGTTGGGCTCGATGAAGACGCGGACCCTGTCCGTCCCGGCCGCGCGCGTGGCCAGGTGGTACGAGGCGGCGCCGAAGTGGCGTGTGCCGAAGGCGGTGTAGTCCACCACCGACACCGTCAGGTGCGCTTCCGCGCCCGCGTGCTTCGGGCTGGAGGCAATCGAGTACAGCCGGGGCGCCAGCCGGCGCAGCGCCTGGACCAGCTCCGCGGCACCCCAGGGCGCCCGGTGTGCGCGCAGCAGGTCGATGACCTGGTGGCTCGCCAGCAGCGCGCGAAAGCCCTCCGTGCCCTCCGGCTTCAGCAGCCCCCGCAGCTCCTCGCTGCCCGACAGGGTGGCGTGGCGCTCCAGGAAGGGCCGGCTGAGCTTCGTGAGCTCCAGCTCCTCCGCCAGCCACTTCGCCAGCGGCAGGGTGCGCCCGTCCCGGGTCACCTCCGTGCCGCCGTCCAGCTTCAGCTCGGAGAGGAACGCGTCCACCAGCTCCGGAGGGTTGTGCGGCCACACCCCCAGCGCGTCGCCGGGCAGGTACTCCAGGCCGGAGCCTTCGAGCGACAGCTCCAGGTGCCTCACGTCCTTGAGCGCGCCCCGGCCGGTGATGCGCTGGTTGACCAGCACCTCGGCGGCGAATGGAGCTTCCTTGCCGTGGACGGGCGGGGACGTAACCCCTCGCAGGGGAACGACGGCGGCGATGGGCGCGTCCCGAGGCGACAGGGCCTCCTTTGCCCGGGCAAAGGCCTGGTCGAGCCAACCTCCGGCCACGGGCTCGAAGTCCACGTCGCAGTCGGCGCGCTCCACGAGCCGGGTGGCGCCCAGCTCCGCGAAGCGCGCATCGAGCACGCGTCCCACCTCGCAGAACTTCGGGTAGCTGGAGTCGCCCAGGCCCAGCACCGCGAAGCGCAGCCCCTCCAGCCGGGGAGCCCGCTTGCCCAGCACGTGCTCGACGAAGCCGCGCGAGTCATCCGGCGGGTCCCCATCCCCTTGGGTGCTGATGACCACGCAGAGCAGCCGCTCCCTGGCCAGTTCGCGCACGGGGTAGTCACTGGCGCGGAAGAGGCGCACCGGTAGCCCCGCGGACTCCACCTGCCGCTTGAGCCGCTCCGCCAGCATCCGGCTGTTCCCCGTCTGCGTGCCGTAGATGATGGTGAGCGGGGAGGCGGGAGTGGCCTCGGGCGCAGCGGACACGGGAGCCGCCACCGAGACCGGAGCGGACATCCCGGCTCCAGCAGTCCGCGCCGCGAGGCCCGCCGCATAGCCGCTCAGCCAGTGGAGGGCCGCGGTGTCGAGCCCCTCCACCAGCTTGAGCAGCAGCGCGCCCTTCTCCTCGCCTACCAACGCGGAGACGAAAGACGGGGCGGCGCGAGGCGCGCCTCCAGAAGACGAGGGGCTCACTTCGAGGACTCCCGAGGGTTGAAGAGGCGGTCCACCTGCGGCGCCAGGTCCTCCGCCGCATCCACCTCCAGCCACGCCACGCCCGAGTCACGGGTCTCGGCGCGCAGGGCACGCCGGACCTGGGGCGCGTCGGCGTGCACCAGGGCCACCAGCCCCGCACCGGCCAGCGCCAGGGCCACCTCCACGTCGCCCGCGACGACGGCCACGTGCCGGCCCTGGTCGAACAGGCGGCGCTCCAGTGCGAAGGCCAGGGAGGCCGCCTCTGGTGCCAGGGGCAGGAGCACGATGGCGCCGGGCTGACCCAGCCGCGCACTCCGCTCCGCGGCGGAGATGAGGGAGGACTCCAGCACTCCTCGCGCCCCGGTGTCGGCCGGGCCGAGCACCATGCCCGCGCCCACCGTGTCATGCGTGAGCGCGTCGATGATGATGAAGGCCCCGGTGCGGCGATTCTCCCGGTACGGGTCGCACAGCAGCGGGCGCCGGCACACCAGCCGCACCTTGCCGATGTCGTTGAGCGCCAGCGACTCCGCCGGTTCCTCGGACAGGTCCTCCAGCTCCATGCGCCAGTGGATGCGCTCCATCTGCGCGGGGGCGGTGCGGGTGGCCTGCTTCACCAGGTAGCGGCGCGACGGGTCCAGGGGCTGCTCGCCGAACCACACCAGCATCGCGTCGAGCTGCTGGAGCGCCAGCGGCGGCTCGTCCACATGGGCCAGCAGGTCCCCCCGGCTGGCATCCACGTTGTCCGCCAGCCGCAGGGTGACGGAGGCGGGCGCGGAGGCCTCCTCCAGTGGCCCGTCGAAGGTATCGATGCCCGCCACACGCGTGCGGCGACCGGAGGGGAGCACCTGGACTTCGTCACCCACGCGCACGGTGCCCGAGGCCACCTGTCCAGCGAGCCCCCGGTAGTCCTGGTGTGGACGAAGCACGTACTGGACGGGGAATCGGAAGGGCGCGTTGTCCAACCGGCGCTGGTGCGGCAGCGACTCCAGCCACCCCAGCAGCGTGCCGCCCTCGTGCCACGGCGTGCGGGCGCTGGGGCGGGTGATGTTGTCGCCCCGGCTGGCGCTCACCGGGAAGAGGCGCACGCCCTCGAAGCCCAGGGTGTGTGCGAAGTCCGCCAGCTCGGAGCCGATGCGCTCGAAGGTGGCCCGGTCGAAGCCCACCAGGTCCATCTTGTTCACCGCCACCGCGAGGTACGGAATGCCCAGCAGGTTGGCGATGTACGCATGGCGCCGCGTCTGCGGCAGCACGCCCAGCCGCGCGTCCACCAGGATGACGGCCGCGTCCGCCGTGGAGGCGCCCGTGGCCATGTTGCGCGTGTACTGAATGTGCCCCGGCGTGTCGGCGATGATGATTTTGCGCTTCGACGTGGACAGGTAGCGGTAGGCCACGTCGATGGTGATGCCCTGCTCGCGCTCGGCGCGCAGGCCGTCGGTGAAGAGGGAGAAGTCCAGCTCCTCCTCCTCGGCGCCGGCCGCGGCCCGCAGGCCCTGGGCGAGCAGCTCCGGGGGCACTTCGGTCCGGGCGGCGGCCCGCTTCGCGCTGGCGCGGCGCACGGCGGAAATCTGGTCCTCGAAGAGACCGTCGCACTCGTAGAGGAGCCGGCCGATGAGCGTGGACTTCCCGTCGTCCACCGAGCCCACGACGACGAGCCGCAGCAATTCGCGGCTGGAGTGCTCGTCGAGGAGGTGCTGCACGTCCTGGTGGAGGTGCGTCCGCGGTGCGGTGTCCATTAGAAGTAGCCCTCGCGCTTCTTGAGCTCCATGGAGCCCTCTTCGTCGTGGTCGATGAGGCGGCCCTGCCGCTCGGACTGACGGGCGTGGACCATTTCGTGGATGACGGCCTCCACCGTGGTGGCGGAGGACTCGATGGCGCCGCTCAGCGGGTAGCAGCCGAGCGTCCGGAAGCGCACCCGCCGAAGCGCGGGCTTCTCACCGGGGCGCAGGCGCATGCGCTCGTCGTCCACCATCAGCAGCGTGCCGTTGCGGTCGAGGATGGGGCGCTCGGCGGCGAAGTAGAGCGGCACCACGGGGATGCGCTCGCGCAGCACGTAGTGCCACACGTCCAGCTCGGTCCAGTTGGACAGGGGGAAGACGCGCATGCTCTCCCCGGCGTCCACGCGGCCGTTGTAGAGGTTCCACAGCTCCGGCCGCTGCCTGCGCGGGTCCCACTGGCCGTGGCGGTCGCGGAAGGAGAACACGCGCTCCTTGGCGCGGGACTTCTCCTCGTCGCGGCGCGCGCCACCGAAGGCGGCGTCGAAGCCGTGCTCCGCCAGCGCCTCCAGCAGCGCCTGCGTCTTCATGGCGTGGGTGTACTTCTGGCTGCCGTGGTCGAAGGGGTTGATGCCCTCGGCGAGCGCCTTGCGGTTCTGGTGGACGATGAGGCGCAGCCCGTGCCGCGCCACGAAGGCATCGCGGAAGGCGTACATGTCCCGGAACTTCCAGGTGGTGTCCACGTGGAGGAGCGGGAAGGGCGGGGGGGCGGGGTGGAAGGCCTTGCGCGCCAGGTGCAGCAGCACCTGCGAGTCCTTGCCGATGCTGTAGAGCATCACCGGGTTGGCGAACTCCGCCACCGTCTCGCGAAGGATGTGGATGCTCTCCGCCTCCAGCTCCGCCAGGTGGGACCTGCTTCCGGCCAGCGTGTCTTCACTCATGTCCTGCCTCCGCCACGCGGGGCAGCGAGTGCCCGGCGATTGAAGAACCTCGCGCCACCAGCGAGGGCAGCCGGGAGCGGAGCGCCACCACCTCGCCCACCACCAGCAGCGCCGGCGAGCCGATGCCGTCGCGCCGGGCCTCGAGGGCGATGTTGCCCAGGGTGGACTCCACCACCCGCTGGTGCTCCCAGGTGCCCGCCTCCACCACGGCGGCGGGCGTGGAGGCCGCACGGCCTTTCGACACGAGGGCGCGCACCACCTCTTCCAGCCTGTCTCCCGCCATGAAGAGCACCAGCGTCCGGGCCCTCGCCAGGAAGGCCCAGTCCGGCGCGCCGCCGGCCCGGTGCGCGGTGGCGAACGTCACCTCTCCGGACACGTCGCGGTGGGTGACGGGGATGGCCGCCGAGGCGGGGACGGCGATGCCGGCGGACAGTCCCGGCACCACCTCGTAGGGGATGCCGGCCGCCTCCAGCGCGAGCGCTTCTTCCGCGCCGCGGCCGAAGACGAATGGGTCGCCTCCCTTGAGCCGCACCACCCGGCGCCCCAGGCGGGCCTGGGCGATGAGCACGGTGTGGATGTCCTCCTGCCGCACGGACTCGCCGCCGCCCTCCTTGCCCACGTAGATGAGCCGGGCGTGGGGGCGCGCGTGCTCCAGCACGGCGGGGTGGATGAGCCGGTCATGCACCACCGTGTCGGCTTCCTTCAGAAGCCGGGCCGCGCGCAGGGTGAGCAGCTCCGGGTCTCCCGGGCCCGCTCCCACCAGGTACACGCGTCCCTTCACCTGCTCTCTCATGTCGTCTCTCCGGAGGACTTCAAGGTCTTCAGTTCCGCGCGGAGGTGGGCCCACGCGGCCTTCCGCTCGCCCCGCTCCAGCAGCGCGCCGATGTCTCCCTCCACCAGCCTCTTCAGCAGCCGCTGGCGCTCCCGGCCCGCGGGCAGGTGCCTGCGCAGCCACCCGCTGAGTCGCGCGAGCCACACGTGGTGCGGCGCCACCCGCGCCATCAGCTCGCGCCGCAGCAGGCGCGCCATGGCGGGTGCCTGTCCGGCGGTGGAGATGGCGACGGTGATGGGGCCGCGGCGTCCCACCGAGGGCAGGGTGAAGTCGCACAGCTCCGGCACGTCCGCGGTGTTCACCCAGATGCCGAGCGCGCGGGACTCCTCCGCCACGCGGGGGCCCACGTCGGCGTCGTCCGTGGCCGCCAGCACGAGGTCATGACCACGCACGTCGCCGGGGGCATAGGGGCGCCGCAGCCATTCGAGGCGGCCCTCTTCAGCCAGCCGCCGCAGGGTGGAGGTCACTTCGGGAGACACGACGCGCAGCCGTGCGCCGGCTTCGAGCACCGCCAGGGCGCGGCCCTCGGCGATGGTTCCGCCGCCCACCAGGAGGACGCGGCGGCCCTCCAGACGCAGGCAGACGGGGTAGTCGATGGGATGGGGGAAGGTCATGGGGGTGGGTTCAGCGGACCGGGTGCAGGCCGCACTCGCTGTGCTCGCGGGACTCCCACCACCAGCGGCCGGCGCGCGCGTCCTCGTACGGCTTCACCGCGCGCGTGCAGGGCGCGCAGCCGATGGACGGGTAGCCGCGGTCATGGAGTGAGTTGTAGGGGACGGCGTTGGCCTGGATGTAGGCCCACACGTCCTTCCGGGTCCAAGCGGCCAGCGGGTTGAGCTTGAGCAGCCCTCCGTGCTCGGTGTCGAGCTCGGCGACTTCGATGGCGGCGCGGTTGTCGGACTGCTCGCGGCGCAGCCCCGTCACCCAGGCCTCGCTACCTGCGAGCGCGCGGCGTAGCGGCTCGACCTTGCGGATGGCGCAGCACTCCCTGCGGGCCTCCAGGCTGCGGCGAAAGGAGAAGTACCCCTGTGTGGATTCGAGCGCCTCCACGTGGGCGCGCTCGGGGAAGAAGGTCTCCACGGTGGCGCCGTAGCGGTTGCGGACCACCTCGATGAGCTCGTACGTCTCGGGAGGAAGGCGGCCGGTGTCGAGGGTGAAGATGCGCAGGCTCGGCGCGTGCCGGCGCGCCAGGTCGATGAGGACCATGTCCTCCACGCCGAAGCTGGAGGCGAGGGCCGCGCGAGCGCCGAAGCGCCGCTCGACCCAGGCGAGCAGCACCTCCACGGGCGCGTCCTTCAGCGCGCGCGCTTCGTCGAGCAGCGCTTCGGCCGGGGCAGGTGCGGCGACGGCGATGGAGGACAGCGGCGGCGACATGGGGGAACTCCGGGAGGTGGAAAAAAGAAACGGCCCGCGCCTCGTGAGAGGGGCGGGCCGCGTGAGCAGGGAAGGTCGAGAAAGGGTGTGCTGCTAACCACTCCTCGCTGCTCGGCACCCGCCTGGGGGCGGACACACGGGACACGCACACGCCAGACAGCACGCGCCGCGCGCGGCGGTCAGCGCCTGGGACGTCGGAGCGTGGACGGAGAGCGAGGGCATGGGACGCGGGAGCTGCGGTGCGAAAGCGGCAGGGTGGAAAGCAGACGGCCCGGCTCCTTCGAGAGGAGGCCGGGCCGGGCGGACAGCGCGAGGCTCAGGAGAGGTCCGGAGCGCGCGTCAACAGCCCAGGCCCGACAGGGCACAACAGGCACACGACCGACAGCAGCGGCAGCGGAACAGCGCGGCGGTCGGGGTGGAGTGCGTCATCGGGAGACTTCAAGGTAACGAGGTCGAGGGGCCCCGTCAACCCGCCCCCAGGTTGGTGTCTCCCGCCCTACGTCTCGCCCCAGAGATAGGCGAGCTCGAGCTCGGCGGCCTCGAAGGGCTCGGCGCGAATGAAGGTCGAATCTGAGTGCATCGCGAGCAGTGAGTACTTCGCACCCTCCAACCGGAACACCTCCAGGGTGCGTGCCTCGGGGTCCACGAACCAGACGTGCCGCACCCCTTCGCGTGCATACACGGGGAGCTTCTCCTTCCGGTCCAGGGCCTTCGTGGAGGGCGAGAGCACTTCACAGACCCAGTCTGGCGCGAGTGTGTAGGCGGCGGTCCTCGGAGGGCTGGGCATCCGCTCGCGGCGCCAGCCGGCCAGGTCCGGGACGAGCACGTCCTCGCCCAGGTGAAGCTCCGGTTCATCCAGGATGAACCATCCTCCGGGCCCGTTCCTCCCCCGGTCAAATGGGCCTCCCAGCTCGATTCCCAACCGGGACGCCGCGACCGCATGGGGCCCTGCTGGTCGTGGGCTGACGTGCAGCACCCCACCGACAATCTCCCCGACGACGTTGTCGGGAAGTGCCTCCAGGTCCGAATAGGTGGCCGGTTTGTGTTCCATGACTGCCCCATGTTCCCCGACGCCCGTCTCCATATCCATGGGGCGGGAGTAACACCCGGGTCTGACCTGTCAGGGTGTCAACCACCCGGCCGCTCTGTAAGGTTGTCTCCGGTCTTGGTCCAGCGCAAGCCCCCGGACGAGGCAGGACCGAAATAAACGGAAATATTGATACAACAGGAATTCCGTTGATTTTGGGGTCAGGCGCTTTCACACTGCGCGAGCCTCATTCCCCCAATCACCGAGGTCCCCCCATGTTCTCTGGTGTGTCCAAGCGCCGCTGGGCAGTCGCCGGCGCGATGTCGCTGCTGGTTGGTTGTGGTCCGGAAGTCCTGGATGAGCAGCACCCGCAGGAGCCGGTTGGCTCCGGCGAGCAGGAAATCGTCGGTGGCACCAACACGACGATCACCGAGAACCCCTGGCAGGTGTCTCTGCAGAGCAGCTCGGGCTCCCACTTCTGCGGTGGCTCGGTGCTCAACGCGAACTGGATTCTGACCGCGCAGCACTGCGTGAAGTCGGGCAGCACCACCACCGCGCCGGGCCGCATCCTGGCGGGCAGCACCTCGCGCACCGGGAGCGGGCAGGTTCGCACGGTCGCCCAGGTCGTCACGTATTCCGGCTACTCGACGCCGGAGCTGGGCAAGGACGTGGCGCTGCTGCGCCTGTCCACGCCGCTGGACCTGAGCGGCACGAGCGTGAAGGCCATCCCCATCGTCACGGCGGCGGACGCGGCGGCGGGCGTCACCAACGCGGGCGTCGTCGCGCGTGTTACCGGCTGGGGCACGCTGACCAGCGGCGGCAGCACGCTCCCCACCACGCTGCAGACGGTGGACGTGAACCTCCTGACCAACGCCTCGGCGCAGGCGTCCTACCCGGATGAGACCATCACCGCGGACCAGCTCGCCGCGGCCGCGCCCGGCAAGGACTCGTGCCAGGGCGACAGCGGCGGTCCGCTCACGGTGCTGAAGAACGGCACCCGCGTGCTGGCGGGCGTCGTGAGCTGGGGCTACGGCTGCGCCGATCCGGCCTACCCCGGCATGTACTCGCGCGTGTCGTCCTTCGAGAGCTGGATCAACTCCACCATCAACGGCACCACCACCAGCACGACGCTGCTCGACAAGACGGGCCTGTCGGGCTCGAGCAGCACGTGGCAGCACTTCGCCATCACCGTCCCCGCGGGCAGCAGCAGCCTGACGGTGGTTCAGTCCGGCGGCACGGGTGACGCGGACCTCTACGTCCGCCAGGGCTCGCAGCCGACGACGAGCTCCTACAACTGCCGCCCGTACCTCAGCGGCAACGCCGAGACCTGCTCCATCTCCAGCCCGGCCGCCGGGACCTGGTACGTCTCCGTGCGCGCCTACTCGGCGTACTCGGGCGTGTCGCTGAAGGCGACCGTTCCGTAATTCGTCGCTCCCGCTGCATCCGGCGCCGGTCCTCGCGAGGGGGCCGGCGCCGTTTCATGTCTACCCGTGGACGCCCCCCGCGGGCAGGCGCCGAGCCCCCTCCACGAGCCGCAGCGGGGACACCGGCGAGTCCAGCAGCGCGGGCGCGTCCACGCGGAGGGACGAGCGGTCCAGGTCCGCCAGCCGGGGCCGGCCGAGCAGCGCCAGCGTCCGGTCAATCTCCTTGGAGAGGATGTCCAGCGCCAGCTCCACGCCGGCCTGTCCGTTGGCCGCGAGGCCGTAGAGGAACGGGCGGCCAATCATGCAGGCCCGCGCGCCCATGGCGATGGCCTTCACCACGTCCGAGCCCCGGCGGATGCCGCCGTCGAGGATGACCTCGCTGCGCCCCTCCACCGCGTCCACCACCTCGGGCAGCACGTCCACGGCTCCGGGGAGGAAGTCGAGCTGCCGTCCTCCGTGGTTGGAGACCACGAGCGCCTCCACGCCCAGCTCCACGGCGCGCCGCGCGTCCTCCGCGCAGGAGATGCCCTTGAGCACCAGCGGCCCCGGCCACACCGAGCGCAGCCACTCCACGTCCTTCCACGTCACCGACGGGTCGAACTGGCTGTTGGTGAACTGCGCGACGGAGACGGCATCCGTGCGCTTCAGCTCGGGCAGGTCCACGAAGTTGCCGAAGGTGGCGCGAGGGCTGGAGGACATCCGCAGCACCCAGCCCAGGTGACGGAACACGTCCAGCAGGTTGGTGAAGGTGATGCGCGGCGGAAGGGTGAAGCCATTGCGCCGGTCGTTCTCCCGGTTGCCCATGGCCGGCACGTCCACCGTGAGGCACAGCGCGCGGTAGCCCGCCGCCTTCGCCCGCTCCACCAGCGAGCGCGTGACGCCGCGGTCCCTCCACACGTAGAGCTGGAACCAGAGCGGTGACGGCGCCGCGGCGGCCACCTCCTCGATGGTGCCGATGGACATGGTGCTCAGCGTGAAGAGGGCGCCCCGGCTCGCGGCGCCCTTCGCGGCCAGCTCCTCGCCGCGAGGAGCCAGCAGCCCCGCCAGGCCGGTGGGCCCGAGGATGAGCGGCGTCGCGAGCTTCTCGCCCAGCACCGTGGTGGAGCGGTCCACCACGCTGACGTCCACCAGCGAGCGCGCACGGAAGAGGTAGCGGTCGAAGCCCCGGCGATTGGCACCCGCCGTGAAGCCGTCCTCGGCGGCGCCCTCGACGTAGTCGAAGACGGCCTTGGGGAGCCGCCGTCGGGCGCGCTGGCGGAGGTCCTCGATGTTGACGATCACGATGCGTACTCCAGCGGAGTGGTGAGTCCCGGAGTGCGTCCGCCCGGGCCGTGTCCCTGGCGAGGATAGCAGCCTCGCCAGGGAGTTCGCCGGTCGCCTCCGGGGATGGGAGGCGGTGGGCTCACTCGGAGTCTGGCTTCACGGAGTCGAGGAGCCCGGCGAGCGTCCGGGCGAGCGGGGTGACGTGGGGCGCGCGCAGCAGGGTGTAGTGGTCGCCCGGCACCTCGTGGACGGAGGGCGGCTCGGTGAGCCACGTCCCCCAGCCCAGGTCCGCGGCGGGTGTGTGTCCCTCGCCGGGTGTGGCCGCCGTGAAGACCCAGGTGGGGCCCGTGTAGGTGCCGCCGGGAACGTAGTGGCGCAGGGCTTCGTGCAGCCGCTGGTACACGGCGAAGAGGCGCTCCGCCGCGGACAGCTCCAGGCCGGGCGCTCCCGAGGGGGAGTGCCGCGCCTGCTCCAGCACGTAGGCCAGTGCGTCGCGCACGTCCAGCCGGCGCAGGTGCTCCACGTCCAGCGGGAGCTTCCACCAGGGCAGGCCGAGCACCTGACCGAAGCCGGCCAGGAGCGAGAGGGGGTCCGGCTCGGGCCGGGCCTGGGCCGTGGGTGCATGGCTGTCGAGGAGGGCGAGCACTTCCACACGCTCGCCGTCGGCCTGGAGGAGGCGGGCCATCTCGTACGCGACGAGTCCGCCAAAGGACCAGCCTCCCAGCCGGTAGGGGCCATGAGGCTGCACGGTGCGCACCTGTGAGAGGTAGTCGCGCGCCAGCATCTCGATGGAGGCCGCGGGCAGCTCGCCGCCTTCGAGCCCCGAGGCCGACAGGCCGTAGACGGGCCTGTCTTCGCCGAGCTGGCGGACGAGGTCGGAGTAGCCGAGCACCCCGCCACCACCTCCGTGCACGAGGAAGAGGGGGCTCCGCGTGGAGGTGCCCGAGTCCAGCCGCACGAGATTGGGAGTGGACCGTGCCCCGTCTCCACGTTGCTCCACCCACCGGGCCAGCCGCTCCACGGTGGGGGCCTGGAACAGGGTGGCCAGTGGCACCGTCAGGCCGGTGAGCTGGCGCAGGCGCGCCATGAGGCGCACGGCCAGCAGCGAGTGGCCGCCCAGGGCGAAGAAGTCGTCGGTGATACCCACCTTCTCCACGCGGAGGACCTCGGCCCAGAGTGTGGCGAGCGCCTGCTCCGTGGGAGTGCGCGGCGCGACGAAGCGGTGTGCGGAGGATGCAGCGGCGTCCGGCGCGGGCAGGGCCTTGCGGTCCACCTTGGCGTTGGCGGTGAGCGGGAAGGCGTCGAGGACGACCACGGCTGACGGAACCATGTACTCGGGCAGCCGCTGCGCGAGGAAGGCACGGAGCTGCGAGGAGTCCAGCACGGAGGATGGTGCGTCCTTCGCCGCCGGCACCACGTAGCCCACCAGCCGCTTGTCCCCGGGCACGTCCTCGCGAACGAGGGCGAGGGCCTCGGCGACGCCGGTGTGGGTGCGCAGGGCGGCTTCGACCTCGGCCAGTTCGATGCGGTAGCCGCGCACCTTCACCTGCGCGTCGGCGCGGCCGAGGAACTCCAGCACACCGTCATGTCGCCAGCGCGCGAGGTCGCCCGTGCGGTAGAGCCGTGCACCGGGAACACCGGAGAAGGCGTCAGGCACGAAGCGCTCGGCGGTGAGGGCGGGCTGCTCCACGTAGCCGCGCGCAAGGCCGTCGCCACCGATGAACAGCTCACCTGTGACACCAACGGGCACGGGCTGGCCCGAGGCGTCCAGCAGGTACACCTGGGTGTTGCCGATGGGCTTGCCGATGGGGACGGAAGTGCCGACGTGGGCGACGTCCGTCATGCGGTGGCAGGAGGCGAAGAGGGTGGACTCGGTGGGCCCGTAGCAGGCCGTTACCGGAATGGACATTCCTTCCAGCACCCGGCGGACGTGAGGCGCACTCACCACGTCGCCGCCGGTGAGGAGCTGCTTGACGCCGCGAAGTGCTGCGAAGTTGTGGTCCACCACCTGGGTGAAGAGGCCGGAGGTGAGGTGGAGCGTCGTCACCGCGTGCTTCGTCAGCACGGACTCCAGCTCGTTCAGGTCGGAAGGAGAGTGCGGCGGGAACACCACCAATCGAGCACCGTGGAGCAGCGGGCCCCACAGCTCCAGGGTGGAGGCGTCGAAGGAGACGGGGGCGATGAGGAGGAACGTCTCGTCCGGGCCGAGGTGGGCGTAGTCGACACCAAAGAGGGTGCGCAGCACTGCGGCCTGCGGAGTGCCGACGCCCTTGGGCCTGCCGGTGGAGCCGGAGGTGAAGTCGATGTACGCGAGGCTGTCGGGCAGCGCGGCGGGTGGAGGAGCGGAAGTCGGCAGCTCCTCCAGGGACACCTCCCCCAGCAGCACCGTGGCCAACCCGGAGGCGTTCCGCTCACCCGAGGTGGGGAGCGCGGGCCCGTGCGTGACGGAAGTCGCCGCACCAGGAAGCTTCGCCAGCAGCTCGCGTGTGGTGACGAGCACGCACGGGCGCGAGTCCTCCAGCATGGCGGCCAGGCGCTCACGCGGATACGACGGGTCCAGCGGGACATAGGCGCCGCCGGCCTTGAGGATGGCCAGCAGCGAGACAATCAGCTCGAGCGAGCGCTCCAGGGCAATGGCCACGCGCGAGTCGGTGGACACCCCGAGGCCGCGCAGATGCCAGGCGAGCTGGTTGGCGCGCTCATCGAGCTGCCGGTACGTCAGCTTCGCATCCCCGAACTCGATGGCGACCTTGTCCGGGAAGCGGGCCACCACCTGAGAGAAGACCTCGGGGAGGGTGGAGCCACGCGGGTACTCGGAGGCGGTGGCGTTCCACTCCACGAGCACCTGCTGGCGTTCTGCCACTGTGAGCATGGACGCCGAGGCCAGGGGCGCCTCGGGCCGGGAGACGAGGGCCTCCACCAGCGAGAGGAAGTGCTCCGCCATCCGCGCGGCCGTGGCGGCGTCGAAGAGGTCGGTGTTGTAACCCAGGACGCCCTGGTAGCCACTGGGAGTCTCTTCCAGGTTCAGCTCCAGCTCGAACCGGGCCGCGGGCGTGTCCACCTCCAGGGTGCGCAGCTTCAGCCCCGGCATGTCCGCCGAGGACATGGGCGCGTTCTGCAAGGCGAAGAGCACCTGGAAGAGCGGTGGGCGGCTCAGGTCGCGCGGAGCCTGAAGCTCCTCCACCAGCCGCTCGAACGGGACGTCCTGGTGTGCGTACGCGCCCAGCGCCGTCTCCTTCACCTGACGCAGCAGGTGGCGGAACGAGGCGCCTTCTTCCACCCGGGTCCGCATCACCAGCGTGTTGACGAAGAAGCCGATGAGGCCCTCCGTCTCACCGCGCTGGCGTCCGGCGATGGGCGAGCCGACGCTGATGTCCGGCTGTCCGGAGTAGCGCGACAGGAGCACCTGGAATGCGGCCAGCAGCGCCATGAAGGGCGTGGCCCCTTCCTGTTGGCAGAGTGCCTTGAGTGCCTCGGAGTCGGGACGCGAGAGTGCGACGGGGACCTTGGCGCCACGGAAGGTCCGCACGGGTGGGCGAGGCCTGTCTGTCGGCAGCTCCAGCGTGGCGAGCCCGGAGAGGTGCTCGCGCCACCAGGAGAGCTGCTCCTCCAGCACGGCCCCTTGCAGCCACTGGCGCTGCCAGACGGCGTAGTCGGCGTACTGGATGGGCAGTGCCGGCAGGGGAGGCGTCTGGCCCTGGGCGTCGGCCGCGTAGAGCGCGACCAACTCCCGCACCAGCACGCCCATGGACCAGCCGTCCGAGACGATGTGGTGCATGTTGAGCGCGAGCACATGCTCGGTGGGCCCGAGCTTCCACAGCCCCGCGCGCAACAGCGGGCCCTGGGAGAGATTGAAGGGCCGCGACGCTTCCTCGCGGAGCTCGCGCTCCAGTTCCTCCCGAGCGGCTTCCGGCTCCAGCCCACTGAGGTCCACCGTGGCCAGCGGTGGCGCTACGTGCGGATGAATGAGCTGGAGGGGCTGTCCCTCCTGCTCGTGGAAGGTGGTGCGCAGCGCCTCATGTCGGCGAACCAGTTCGGAGAGCGCACGCCTGAGCGAGTCCACGTCCAGCGCGCCTTGGAGGCGCACGAAGGTGGGCATGTTGTAGGTGGCACTGCCGGGCTCGAGCTGGTCGATGAACCACAGGCGCTGCTGGGCGAAGGACAGTGGCAGCGGGCCGGTGCGAGGCACGGGGACGATGGCTGGCGGCTGCCCCTGGAGAGCAGGCGCACGGGTGGGACCCACTCGCGCGGCGAGCCCTTCGACGGTGGGGGCGGCGAACAACTCGCGCAGCGGCAGTTCGACACCCATGGCGGCTCTCACACGGGAGACGAGCTGCGTGGCCAGCAGCGAGTGGCCACCGAGCGCGAAGAAGTTGTCGCGCACGCCCACGCGAGGCACGCGCAGCACCTGGGCGAAGAGTCCGGACAGCAGCTCCTCGGTGGGGGTGCGCGGGGCGACGTAGGACTCGGCAGGCGAGGTCAGCACCGCGTCCGGAGCCGGCAGGGCCTTTCTGTCCACCTTGGCATTGGCGGTGAGAGGCAGGGAGGCCAGAGGGACGAGTACCGAGGGCACCATGTACTCGGGCAGCCGCCGGGCCAGGAGGGCACGCAGCCGTGCCGTGTCCACCGGAGAGGGCGACAAACTCCCGCCCTGGACCTGCGCGCTGGCG
>NZ_JAIQDG010000041.1 GCF_020037125.1 Myxococcus sp. RHSTA-1-4 | reverse complement strand
TCCTTCGGCGCGCAGCTGCCCCTGGCTTCCTTCTTCGCCTCGCCCACCGTGGCCAGCCTCGCCCGTGAGCTGGCCTCACTCCAGGCGGCTTCCGCGGAGCTGCCACCTCCCACGCCCCTGCCCGCGGGCTCCGCGCTCGCGCTGTCTGCCGCGCAAGAGCGCCTCTGGTTCATCCACCAGCTCCAGCCCGACTCCGGCGCGTACAACGTCGGGCAGGCCGCCGAGTGGACCGGCCCCGCGGACGTCGACGCATTGGACGCGGCGCTGCGGTGGCTGCTGGAGCGTCACCCCGTGCTGCGCACCACCGTGTCGTCCCTGCACGGGCAGCCTCACGTCGCGCTGGCGCCCGTGCCCACCCGGGTGCTGCAAGTCGAGTCCCTTCCCGAGGGCCCCGGCGCCCAGGCCACGCGAGCCCGGTGGCTCACCGAACAGGCCCAGCGGCCCTTCTCGCTGGAACATGGGCCGCTGTATCGCTTCCTCCTGCTGAAGGCCGGCGAGGACCGGCACGTGCTGCTCGCCGCCTTCCACCACCTCGTGAGCGACGCGCTCTCGGCCGGTCTGCTCCTGCGCGAGCTGGGTGAGGCGTATGCCGCCTTCCACCAGGGCCAACAGCCCTCGGTGCCTCCCGTCGCGCTCCACTACTCCGACGTCGCCGCCTGGCAGCGCTCGGAGGCCGTGTACGCACGTGACGAGGCGCAGCTCGCCTACTGGAAGCGCCAGCTCGCCGGGGCTCCGGAGCTGCTCCAGCTCCCCACCGACAAGCCCCGCCCCGCGGTCATGTCACACCAGGGTGGCAATACCGGCTACCACCCGCTTCCCTCCGAGCTGTGCGCGAACCTGCGCTCCTTCTGCCGCCAGCACCAGGCCACGCCGTTCATGGTGCTGTACGCCGCGTTCGCCGCCCTGCTCTACCGCTACTCGCGCCAGGGCGACTTCTGCGTCGGCACTCCCGTCTCCGGACGCACCCACCCGGCCACCGAGGGCGTCGTCGGCCTGCTGGCCAACACCGTTCCTCTTCGCACGCGCATCGACGCCTCCTCCTCCTTTGCCTCCCTGCTGGCTCAGGTGCGCTCCACCTCCCTCGACGCCCTCGCTCACCAGGACGTCCCCTTCGAGCGCCTCGTCCAAGCCCTCGGCATCGAGCGCAGCCTCAGTCACTCCCCTCTCTTCCAGGTGATGTTCGACCTGCACCGCACCGAGCTGTCGGCCGCCAGCGGCTTCCAGGCGCTCGGGGCGCGGCGTGTCCCCATCGAGACCTGGACCTCCGAGGTGGACCTGTTCCTCACCGCCATCGAGGTGGGGGACGGCTTCGAGGTCTACTTCCAATACAGCACCGACCTGTTCGCGCCCGGCACCGTGGAGCGGCTCCGCAACCACTACGTGCGGTTGCTGGCGCACGCGGTGGCCGCGCCGCGCACGCCCGTGGGGGAGCTGTCACTGCTGTCTCCCGCCGAGCGCGAGCAGGTGCTGCGCACCTTCAATGCCACCGAGCGCCCCTTCGACTCGGAGGCGACCATCGTCTCGCTGCTGGAGGCGCGTGTGGCGAGCATGCCCGACGCGCCCGCGGTGGTCGCGCCCGAGGGCACGCTCACCTTCCGCGAGCTGCACGTCCGGGCCACGCGGCTGGCGGCGCACCTCGCGGCCGTGGGGGCCGGGCCCGAAGCCGTGGTGGGCCTCTGCCTGGAGCGCTCGCTGGACGCGGTGGTGTCACTGCTGGCCATCTTCTTCAGCGGCGCAGGGTGCCTCCCGCTGGAAGCATCACACCCGCCGGCCCGCCGCGCGGCGCTCTTGCGCCAGGCCCGAGCGCGGCTCGTCGTCAGCCGTCCCTCCCTGTTCGCCGGCGTGGAGCCCGGCGTCCCCCTGGTGAACCCCTCTGACGTGCGCGACGCGGCGTCCTCGCTACCCGTGCCCCGGCCTCCGCGCGCGGAGCACCTCGCCTACCTCCTCTACACGTCGGGCTCCACCGGCGAGCCCAAGGGCGTGGAGCTCACGCACCGCAACGTCGTCCACTGCTTCGCGGCGTTCGACGCGTACTACGCCACGCAGCCGGGGGACTGCTGGGCCTCGTCGGGCAGCCTCTCCTTCGACATCCACCTGGAGGAGCTGCTCTTCAGCATCACCCGGGGCGCGCGCACGGTGCTGCGGGAAGTGGGCCCGCTGGGGTTGGGGCGCGACATCCTCCGCCACGGCGTCACCCACGTGGTCATCACCCCGTCCTCGCTGGCCACGGCGCTGGAGGAGCCCGGCGCGCCGGAGGCCTTCCGCGCGCTGAAGGTGCTCGTCACCGGCGGCGAGGTGCTGCCCGACCCGCTGGTGCGGCAGCTCGCGCTCACGCGCACGCGGCTGGTCAACACCTACGGCCCCACCGAGACGAGCATCAACGTCGCCGCCGAAATCACGCTACCGGACCGGCCCGTGCGGCTCGGCCGCCCCCTGGACCGGTGCCGGCTGTACGTGCTGGACCCGCTCGGCGAGCCGGTGCCCCCGGGCGTCCCGGGAGAGCTCTACATCGGAGGCACCTGCCTGGGCCGCGGCTACCGCGACCGCCCGGAGCTCACCGCCGACCGCTTCGTGCCGGACGCCTTCTCCGGTGATGCCGGAGGCCGGCTCTACCGCACGGGCGACCGCGTGCGCTGGTACGAGGACGGCACGCTGGGCTTCCTGGGCCGCACCGACTTCCAGGTGAAGGTGCGCGGCGTGCGCGTGGAGTTGGAGGAGGTCGAGGCCGTCCTCCTGCGCCAGCCCGGCGTGCGTCAGGCCGCGGTCGTCGTGCGTGGCAGCCAGCACGACGCGCGCCTGGAGTGCTTCCTGGTGCTGGACGACGGCACGCCGGAGGCGGTGGAGAAGCTGCGCGAGGCGCTGGGACGCTCGCTGCCGGACGCGTTGGTGCCCTCGCGATTCTTCGTGCGGCCCTCGCTGCCCCACACCACCAGCGGCAAGGTGGACCGACAGGCGCTGGCCGCGCTGCCCGTGCCGGCGCCGGAGTCCGTACCCTCCGTGGGTGAGCGTCCGCGCGGCCCCGTGGAGGAGCTGCTCGCCCAGCTCTTCTGCCAGGTGCTGGGCCTGCCGCAGGTGCGGCGCGAGGACGACTTCTTCCAGCTTGGCGGACACTCGCTGGCCGCCACCCGGCTGGTGGCTCGCGCGCGCCAGGCCTTCGACGTGGAGCTGCCGCTGCGGGCCTTCTTCTCCGAGCCCACCGTGGCGGGCCTCGCGCGCGAGCTGGAGGCGCGGCGCGACACCTCGGCCGGGCTCCCCGCGCCCACGCCCCGGCCGCCGGACGCCGGGCTGGTGCTGTCCCCCACCCAGGAGCGGCTGTGGTTCATCCAGCAGCTCCACCCGGGCACCAGCGCCTACCACCTGGCGGAGTCCGTGGAGCTGGAAGGCCCCCTGGACATCACCGCGCTGGAGCACGCCTCTCGCTGGCTGGTGGAGCGGCATGCGGTGCTGCGGCTCGCGGTGCCGTCGCGTGACGGGAAGCCCGCCCCGGTACACCTCCCCGCGCCGACGCGTGTCCTCGAGGTGGACGCGGAGGTGGAGGACGCGAGCCGGTGGGCCCGGGACGTGGTGCACCGCCCGTTCGACCTGGAGCACGGTCCGCTGTACCGCTTCCGCCTGCTGCGCACGGGGCCTGAGCGGCACGTGCTGCTGCTCGCCTTCCACCACCTCCTGGTGGACGGACTGGCGCTGGAGGTCCTCCTGCGCGAGCTGGGCGTGGCGTATGCCGCCTTCCGCCAGGGCCAGCCGCCCACGCTCCCGCCCGCGCCGCTCGAGCACGCGGACGTGGCCGCCTGGATGCACAGCGGGCCCGTGCGTGCGAGGGACGAGGCGCAGCTCACCTGGTGGAAGCAGCAGCTCGCCGGCGTGCCCGGACTGCTGCGGCTGCCCATGGACAGGCCCCGGCCCGCGGCCCCGCTGCTCGCGGGCGCCACCACGGCCTCGCACCCGTTGCCCGCGGACACCGCGCAGGCACTCCAGTCCTTCTGCCGGAAGCACCAGGTGACGCCGTACATGGTGCTCCTGTCGGCCTACGCCGCCCTGCTCCACCGCTACACGGGGCAGGAGGACTTCTGCATCGGCACCCCTGTCTCCGGCCGCACCCACCCGGCCACCGAGGGCGTCGTCGGCCTGCTCCTCAACACCGTGGCGCTGCGCACCCGCGTGGCGCCGGATGCGGCCTTCACGGAGCTGGTGACCCAGGTGCGCGCCACCGTCCTGGAGGCGCTGGCCCACCAGGACGTCCCGCTGGACCGCGTCGTCCAGGCGCTGGGCGTGGAGCGCTCCGCCGGACACGCGCCCCTCTTCCAGGTGATGTTCGACCTGGTGCGCCCGGAGCGCACGCTGGCGGAGTCCTTCCCGGAGCTGCGCGCGCGGCCCCTCCAGGCGGAGCTGCTCACCAGTCCGTTCGACCTGTCGCTGTGGGTGGAGGAGTCCGGGGGCGGCCACGCCCTGGCGCTGCGCTACGGGACGGAGTTGTTCGAGGCGGGCACCGCGCAGCGGCTGCTGGGGCACTACGTCCGCCTCCTCCAGCACGCGCTGGAGGCCCCGTCCACGCCCGTGGCCACGCTGGAGGTGCTGCCCGAGGCCGAGCGCAAGCACGTGCTCGTGGAGTGGAACGACACCCGCGCGGACTTCCCCGCCGAGAGCACCGTCCACGCGCTCTTCGAGGCCCAGGCCCGGCGCACGCCGGATGCCCCCGCGGTGCGTTTCGGGGAGGTGGTCCTCTCCTTCGCTCAGCTCGACACGCGCGCCAACCAGCTCGCGCGGCACCTGCGGCGGCTCGGCGTGCGGCGGCAGGTGCTGGTGGGCCTGTGCCTGCGCCGCTCCGTGGACATGGTGGTGGCGCTGCTGGGCGTCCTGAAGGCGGGCGGCGCCTACGTGCCGCTGGACCCGTCCCATCCTCCCGCGCGCCTGGCCTTCCTGCTGGAGGACACGGGCGCTCCCGTCCTCCTCACAGAGGAGGCCCTGGCTGACACGCTGCCCTCTTCGCACGCGCTCGTGCTGAGCCTGGATGCGGACTGGGGGCGCACCGCCGGACGAGAGCCGGCAACGGCCCTGGAACCGGAGGCCACCGCGGGCGACCTCGCCTACCTCATCTACACCTCCGGCAGCACCGGCCAGCCCAAGGGCGTCATGGTGGAGCACCGGGGCGTGGTGAACTACCTGTCCTGGGCCCTGCGCGCGTACGCGGCGGCGGAGGGCGCGGGCGCGCCGGTGCACTCGTCGCTCGCCTTCGACCTCACCGTCACCAGCCTGCTGCTGCCGCTCGTCACGGGCCGGACGGTGGAGCTGGTGCCGGAGCAGGAGGGCGTGGAGGGCCTGGCCGCGGCGCTGCGCGCGGGCGCGGATTTCAGCCTGGTGAAGCTGACGCCCTCCCACCTGCGACTGCTGGCCGAGCAGCTCCCTCCGGCGGAACGTGCCGGGCGCACGCACGCCTTCATCGTCGGTGGCGAAGCGCTCACGCCTCAGGTGGTGGAGGACTGGCGCCGCCACGCTCCGCGCACCCGAATCGTCAACGAGTACGGCCCCACGGAGACGGTGGTGGGCTGCTGCGTGTACACGGTGGACGGCGAGACACCGCTGGGAAGCACGGTGCCCATCGGCCGGCCCATCGCGAACACGCGCCTCTACGTGCTGGACTCGCACCTGCGGCCGGTACCCGCGGGCGCTCCCGGTGAGCTCTTCATCGGCGGCGTGGGCGTGGCGCGGGGCTACTGGCGGAGGCCCGCGCTCACCGCCGAGCGCTTCGTGCCGGACCCGTTCTCCTCCGAGCCCGGCGCGCGCCTGTACCGCACCGGAGACCGCGTGCGGCTGCGCCCCTCGGACGAGCTGGAGTACCTGGGCCGCACCGACTTCCAGGTGAAGGTGCGCGGCCACCGCGTGGAGCCGGGCGAGGTGGAGGCGGCCCTGTGCGAGCTGCCGGGCGTCTCCGCCGCCGTGGTGGTGCTGCGAGACGACGGCCCTACCGGGCCTCGGTTGGTGGCCTATGTCGCGGGCGCGGGGCAGCGTCCCGACACGGTGGCCCTGCGCGGCGCGCTCTCGCAGCGGCTGCCCGCGCACCTGGTGCCCTCGGCGCTGGTCGCCCTGGACGCACTGCCCCTGACGCCCAACGGCAAGGCGGACCGGGAGGCGCTGCCCGCTCCGGAAGCGGCGCTTGCCGGCGACGCGGACTTCGTCCCGCCCTCCACGCCCACCGAGGAGGCGCTGGCGGCCCTGTGGCGCGAGCTGCTGGGCGTGCGCCGCGTGGGCGCCCGGGACGACTTCTTCGAGCTGGGTGGCCACTCGCTGCTGTCTGTCCAACTCTCCTCTCGCGTGCGGGAGCGCCTGGGCGTGGAGCTGCCCGTGGCCGCCCTCTTCGCCACCCCCACGTTGGGAGAGCTGGCGGCGCGCATCGACGCCTCGCCCCGGCTCGCCGCCGCGCCCCCGCCGCCCGCCACCGTGCGTCCGGAGCGCGTGCCCGCCTCCCTGGTGCAGGAGCGTCTCTGGTACGCGATGCAGTTGCCGGAGGCCCCGCCCTTCGTCGTCGTCGCCCCGCTCCTGCTGGAGGGGCCGCTGGACGTCGCTCGGCTGGAGACCGCCCTCGTGGCCGTGCTGGAGCGCAATGCCACGCTGCGCACGACGTTCGCGCTGGAAGATGGAGCACTCGTCGCCCGGGAGCACCCGGTGGCGCGGCCGGTGCTGGTCCACACGGACCTGTCCTCCCTTGCGGCCGACGAGGCCCTGGCCGCCGCGAGCGCCATCGCCACGCGACATGACCGGGAATACTTCGACGTGGCGCGCGGGCCGCTGTATCGCTTCGAGCTGGCGCGCCTGAACACCGAGGGCACCCGGCACGTGCTCGTCGCGTCCATGAGCCACCTCGTCAACGACGGTATCGGCATGGGTGCCCTCGTGGAGGAGCTCGCCGCGGCCTGGGACGCCGCGGGGACGTCACGGCCCGCGCGCGCGTCGGCGGAGCGGGTGACTCCGCCTCACGAGGCCCCGCCGGTGGCGCGGTCGCCACTATCTCCCGCGGCGACCGGGGCACAAACGCCGCTCCTGCCCCCGACGCCGCTGGCGTACGCCGACTTCGCCCTCTGGCAGCGCCGGCCCGAGCACCTGCGCGAAGTGGACGCCTCCCTGGAGTCCTGGAAGCAGGCCCTGGAGCACGCGCCCGCCGTGCTGGACCTGCCGCTGGACTTCCCGCGCCGCGCCCCCGCGCTCAACGCGAACATGCGGCCGGAGCCGCTGACGCTGGGGCCGGAGACCCTGGCCGCGCTCCACGCGCTGGCCCGGAGCGAGGGCGTGTCGCCCTTCACCGCCGTGCTCGCCCTGATGCAGCTCTGGCTGCACCGCCTCAGCGCCCAGCCGCACGTGGTGGTGGCGTCGCCCTTCTCCGGCCGCGTGCTGCCCGGCACGGAGCGGCAGGTGGGCTACTTCGCCAACGTGCTGCCGCTGTGCACGGAGGTGGCCGGCGCGCCTTCGTTCCGCGCGTTGCTGCGCCGGACGTGGGAGGTGGTGGGCCACGCCACCGCGCACCAGGAGGTGCCCTTCAAGCGCATCGCGGACGCGGTGCAGCCGGACGCGCCCCGCACCGCGCCGCCGCTCGCCCAGGCCCTGCTGCTGCTGGACAGCCCCGCCTCGCTCGCCTTCCCGGGGCTGCGCGCCTCGTACCTGGACGGCGACAGCATCTTCCCCGCCTATGACGTGGTGGTGCACCTCATCGAGCGGCCCGAGGGCGGCACGCTGGGCTTCCTCGCCACCGACAGCGCGCTCTTCACCGCCGCCACCGCGCGGCGCATGGCCCGTGCCCTCGAGCAGCTCTTCACCGAGGCCGTCCGCGCCCCGGACACGCCTCCGGCCCGGCTGCCGCTGCTGTCCGCCGGGCAGCGCGCCCAGGTGCTGGCCTCCCTCGACGGCGGTCCCCAGCACGTGCCCACCGGCGCGTGCGTCCACACCCTCTTCGAGGCGCAGGTGCGCCGCACCCCGCACGCGCCCGCGGTGGCGCACGGGGACAGCACGTGGAGCTACGCGGAGCTCAACGCCCGCGCCAACGTGCTGGCCGCGCACCTGCTCGCCCGGGGGCTGAAGCCCGAGGAGCGCGTGGGCGTCATCATGGAGCCCTCCAACCAGGGCATGGCCGCGCTGCTGGGCATCCTCAAGGCGGGCGGCGCCTACGTGCCGCTGGACGCGGGCTGGCCGGAGCCTCGCAAGCTCGCGGTGCTGGAGCGCGCCGGAGTACGGCGGCTGTGGGTGGATGCCGAGGCGCTGCCCGCGCACATGGACCTGGCGCCGGTGGTGGAGGTGCCCCCGAGGCCGGAGCACGTGGCGGAGGACGTCGGGCCCGGCCCGAGGGCCGTGGCGGACTCGCAGCTCGCGTACATCGTCTTCACGTCCGGCTCCACCGGCGAGCCCAAGGGCGTCATGGTGGAGCACCGCTCGGTGGTGAACCACAACGTGGCCCTGGCCGCGCGCTTCGGCCTGCGTCCTGGAGACAGGATGCTCCAGTTCGCCCCGCTCAGCTTCGACGCGGCCGCCGAGGACCTCTACCCACCGCTCGTGGTGGGCGCCACGGTGGTGATGCGCAGCGGCCTGGTGCCCGCGCACCTCATGACTCCGTACCTGGAGGAGACGGGCATCACCCTCATCAGCCTGCCCCCCACGTACATCGAGGAGTGGATTCGCCAGATGGAGGCCCACGGCCAGCGCGTGCCCGCCCGGCTGCGGCTGCTGGCGCCCGGAGGCGACGTGCTCAAGCGCGAGACGTACGAGGCCTGGGTGCGCGTGGGCGGCGCGCATGCCCCCTGGCTCAACGTCTATGGGCCCACCGAGTGCACCATCACCTCCGCCACCTGCGACATCCCCGGGGCGGAAGGGCTCGGCACCGACGCCACCTTCCCCATCGGCCGTCCCATCCCCCGCGTCCGCGTGCACCTGCTGGACGCGCACCTGGAGCCGGTGCTGCCGGGCCTGCCGGGCGGCGTGTACATCGCGGGCGCGGCGCTGTCGCGCGGCTACCTGGGCGCGCCGCACCTGACGGCCGAGCGCTTCATTCCGGACCCGTCCTCCTCCGAGCCGGGCGCGCGCATGTACCACACGGGTGACCTGGCCCGGCTGCTGCCGGACGGACGCCTGCGCTTCCTCGGCCGCGCCGACCACCAGGTGAAGATTCGCGGCTTCCGCGTGGAGCTGTCCGAAGTCGAGGCCTGCCTGCGCCAGTTCCCCGGCGTGGAGGAGGCGGTGGTGCTCGCGCGCGCGGGAGCCGCCGGTCAGCAGCAGCTCCAGGCGTACGTCCAGGCCCCACCGGCGGTGGTGTCCGTGGACGCCCTGCGCGAGCACGTGGCGGCGCGGCTTCCCTCGTACATGGTGCCCGCCGCGCTCGTCGTCCTGGAGGCGCTGCCCGTCAACGCCAACGGCAAGGTGGACCGGCACGCGCTGCCGGACCCGGAGTCCCTCGCGCCTCCGGCTCCCGCCGCGCCCGCGCCCGTCAGCGGCGGGGAGCACCTGGAGACGCCCTTCCGCTCCACGCTGGAGATGTCACTGGAGCGCCTGTGGCGCGAGGTGCTGGGCCGGGACGTGGGCGCCGGCGACGACTTCTTCCAGGTGGGCGGAGACTCCATCCTCGCCATGCGGCTGCTGGCGCGGATGGAGGAGGAGCTGGGCGTGCCGGTGCCGCTGGCCACGCTCTTCCAGTCACCGGTGCTGAGGGAGACGGCGGACGCCGTGCGCGAGCTGCTGGAAGAGGGGCCGCCGCGCTCCAGCGTGGTGCCGCTGTCGCGCAAGGGCACGTCCCCGGACGCGCCTCCCCTCTTCCTGTTCCACCCGGCCGACGGAGAGCTGCACTACTACCGCTACCTCACCCCGCTGTTGGAGCCACGGCTGCGCTGCCTCGGCGTCCAGGCGCCGGAGACGCTGTCGAAGCACACCTACGCCACCTTCGACGAGCGCGTCGCCGCGTATGCGCGGGACGTGCGCGCCGCGCAGCCCCACGGCCCGTACCGGCTCGCCGGCTACTCGTATGGCGGCCTCCCCGCCCTGGGCGTCGCCGCGGCGCTGGAAGCGCAGGGAGAGAAGGTGGAGCTGCTGGCCCTGGTGGACGCGCTGCCCGCGGCGGAAGGGGCCCCCGCGCCGGAGGACCCCGTGCGGGCGCTGGCCGAGGAGTTCGGAGTGCTGGACGCCGGCCTGGAGGCGGAGCTGGCCACGCTGGGCGAGGCGCAGCGCTGGGAGCGGGTGGCGGCGCTGGGCCGCGGACTCGGCATGCTCGCGCCCCACGCCCAGGTCGCCGACCTGCGCCGCATCTGGCGGTTGCTGGGCGAAATCCTGGTGCCGCAGGTGCTGGGCTGGAAGGTGCCCCCAGTGCGCGCGAAGGTGCTGCTGTTCGCCAGCGCCCCGTCGCGCGCCCTGCACGGCGAGACGCTGGGCTGGGAGCGGCACGTGCCACGCGAGCGGCTGGCGGTGGTGCCCCTGGGGAGCTCCCACTTCGGTACGCTCCAGCCGCCGTGCGTGGAGACGCTGGCGGCCCGGATGCTCGCGTGGCTGGACGGGAAGGAGGGCTGAAGAGGCCTACCGGATGCGGGACTCCAGCCACGCCTTGGTGAAGATGTTGGCGTCCAGCGGCGCCAGCGTCACCTCGTCGTAGCGCACCAGCATCTGCGTGCCCTCCTCCTCCTCCGTCTCCAGCACTTCCTTGTAGTGGAGCACCATGTTCCCGGAGAGCGGGTCCTTGATGCGCTGGTAGCTGCGGATGATGTCGGTGCGCAGCGTGTGCCCGGAGGACGTGTAGCCCACGCGCTTGACGATGTTGTTCTGCGGGTCCACCCACAGGCGCATCATCGGGAAGGTCACCTGGGCATTGCGCGCCTTCAGCAGCAGCTTGCGGTAGGCCACGCCGTTGACGGTGTCGTCGCCCTCGTCCACGGCGGCGTAGTCCTCCGCGAGCCGGGAGCGGTCGAAGTCCGACTCGCAGGAGAAGGTGTTCAGCAGGTTGGTGCGCTGGGTGAGCCGCCGCCACGCGCCGGTGGTCGGGTCGTAGTCCCACAGGTTGCGGCCGATGCGCAGCGTGCCCGTGCCCGCCAGGTGCCGCGGCTGGGTGGAGAGGAAGAGCAGGTCGTTCGACTTCTCGCGCCGGTAGACATGGACCTCCATCGCCCGCTTCGCGCCGTCCTTGCGCGTCTCGAAGAGGCGGAGGACGCCCTTGTAGTCGCTGGTGAAGGACATCTTCGTGTCGATGTGGCGCAGCAGCTCCTCGGGGGACAGCCGCTTCTCCCCTTCCGCCAATGCCAGGGACGGGAGCAGCAGGGCCCAGCACAGCAGCAGGGCGGACAGCCGGGGTCGTGTGTTCATCACAGGGACTCCATGGCGGAACGGGGTGAGAGGGAAGCGGCCCGGAACGCGGGGACGATGGAGGCCAGGCCCGCGCCCAGGGTGACCAGCAGCACCGCGGCCACCACGTGCCCGGGGGCCGGAGCCAGCGGCAGCGTGCCGCTGAAGAAGAGGGTGGAGAGCGCGTCCGGCAGCGGCAGCACGTCGCGGAGCAGCACGCCCAGGCCCGCCGACGCGCAGGCGCCCACGCCCGAGGCCACCAGCCCCAGCAACAGGCCCTCCAGGACGAAGGCGGCCACGAGCGCCCGGCGGTGCATCCCCATGGCCCGCATCGAACCAATCTCCCGCGTCCGCTCCCGCACCGCCACGCTCAGCGAAACGAAGAGGCCCACCCCCACCGCAGCGAACAGCACCCCGCCCAGCAGCACCAGCAGGAGCCCCAGCCCCTGGTCCACGAAGTCGAGGAACGCCGCCTCGTCCTCCCAGGTGCTCACGTCCAGCTTCTGGCCGGCCCAGCCCTCGCGCAGCAGGGGCACCAGCTTGTCGCCGTAGGCCTCGTGCGCGGCGGGGAGCACCTGGAAGCCCGCGTCCCGGAGCGCTCCACGCAGCCGGCCCGCCAGCGGCTCCAGGTCTTCGTCCGCCGCCCCCTCGCAGGTGAGCTGCAGCACGCTGGCCGCGTCGGGCCGGAAGCCGTACAGCTCCCGCAGCGTGGCGTTGGAGACGAGCAGGCCGGCGGACTCGCCCAGCACTCCGGCGCGCTCCAGCACCGCCACCACTTCCAGGTCCACCGCGTTGCGCTTGCCGCCCGGCATCTGCACGAAGAGGGTGGCCAGCTCCCCCACCTCCACCTGGAGCCGCTCCGCCAGGGAGGTGGAGAGCGCCACCGTCCGCGGCGCGTCCAGCGCCTCCAGCCGGCCCGCGCGAGGGCGGAAGCGGGAGAGCGTCTCGCGCTCGCGGGCCACGTCCAGGCTCATCAGGTAGGAACGCACGCGGTGCCGGCCCGCGCCCGCGGTGGCCATGCCACGGCCCCGCTCGCGCACCTGGCACTCCGCGGGCACGTGCGGCTGGAGGGCGGCGCGCACACGGGCGGTGTCGCCCAGCACCGGGAAGAGGGAGTCGGGGTGCTCCTTGAAGTAGCCACCCACGTTGAGGTCACCGGCGAGGTACGTGCGCACCGCCTCGCGCTGTGCCGCGGCCACGCCCGCCTTCAGGGACATCACCCCCACCAGCACCGCGCTGGCGCCGGCCATCACCAGGAGAAGCAGCAGCCCCCGCTCGCGGTGGGCCAGGACATTGCGCAGGGCGATGTGGAAGAGCACGCGCATGACGTCAGCCCTCCCCCTTGCGCATGGCCGCCACCGGCGCTACCGCGCTGCCGCGCCAGGCGGGCACCAGCGCCGCCGCCGCTACCACCAGCGTCACGCCCAGCACCACGACGCCCGCCCCGCTCCACGCCAGCTCCGGACGCAGCACCGGCCCTCCCAGGAAGAACTGCAGCGAGCCATCCGTCACGGTGACTCCCTCGCCCATGCCCAGCCGCATCAGCCCGGCCCCGAGCGCCGCGCCCAGCAGGCTCCCCAGGCCACCGAGCAACAGCCCCTCCAGCAGCAGCGAGGCGAACACCTCGCGGCGCTGCATGCCCACCGCCCGCAGCGTGCCCACCTCCGCCACCCGCTCGCGCGCCAGCAGCAGCAGCGTGCCGGAGGCCACCAGCGCCACGAAGAAGGACAGCAGCAGCGCGACCAGCATCAGCACCAGCTGCGCCACCCCCGCCAGTCCCCCCAGCATCCCGCCCGCCTCCTGCCAGCCCACGGTGGCCAGCACCGCCCCTCCGGGCAGCGCGGCGATGCGGCTGGCGATGTCCTCGGGCGAGGTGCCGGGCTCCAGCACCACCGCGGCCTGGAGCACGCTGCCCCCGGAGACCTCTTCCTCGGGGAAGGTGTCCGGCAGCGCGAGGGCCTTCTCGAACTGGGGCGCGCTCCCGTGCTCCGTCCCCGCCTCCGCGTCGACGATGGCCACGGGCTGGAACGAGTCGAGTGAAGCAGGCGGCCCCAGGAGGTCCTCGTCCATGCCGAACGACTCGAGCAGGTTCCGGGCCTCCGCCGTCTGGGCCTCGGTGGGGCGGCCGGACAGGAGGCGCGCGGAGACCAGGTCCACCACGCTCATCATGTTGACGCGGCCATCGTCCCCGCCCAGGCCCCGGAAGCGGAAGGTGCCCCACAGGCGCACCGGCACCGTGGCGCCGCGCTCCAGCGAATTGCGCAGGGCCATCGTGTCCCCGGGCCGCAGCCGGTACAGCGGCAGGTGCGGGGCCAGCTCCTCCTGGAACTGACGGTAACGCGCCTCGAAGTTGCCGTCGTCCAGGGTGAGGAAGCGCGCCAGCAGGGCCTCCAGCGTGCCCGTCTCGCCCAGCAGGCGTGCCAGCGTGGCCTGGAGCGCGGTGGCGCGCTCCACGTCCAGCCGTGCCACCAGGTCCGGCACCTCCGCGACGTTGCGCTCCACCAGGGTGCGCAGGCCCTCGTCCTCCGCCAGGGTGGCGCCCCGCTCGCGCTCGCGGCGCAGCTCCTCCAGGCGCGCGGCCATGGGCAGCTTGAAGTTCTGCTCGTAGGCGGCGTGCCCCATCACCAGGCCTCGCGTGCCGGGCGGGGGCAGTTGCCCGGAGACCAGCTCGAAGCGGGGGAAGGCGCGGGCGAAGCGCGCGATGTCCGTCCCCAGGTAGTCCACCACCAGCTCCTCGCCCTCGCCGGCCTGCCGCGCCACCCGGTTCTCCAGCACCTCCAGCACGCCCGTGGGGTCCTGCGTGAGGCGCTCCCAGAAGGCGGGCGTGGTGGCCTCGCGCAGCACGGCCCGGTCATCCGCGAAGGCGGTCTCCTCCACGAAGGCCGCCCCGCGCCCCTCCGCGTCCCGGGCCACGCGCTGGAGCGTCAGCCGCAGGTCCTCGCCGAGCCTCCGCAGCCGGGCGTCGCGCTCGGGGGAGGCGGGCTCGCGGGCGGCCTCGCGCAGCACGGCCAGCTTCTCGTCCAGGACATTGCCCCGGAAGGTGGCGCCCATTCCCAGCTCCAGCGGCACCACCTCCCGCACACCGGGCAGCGCGCGCAACCGGGACTCCACGGTGGCGTAGTCCGGAATGGGGACCAGGTCCGGCACGCCGCCGGGCCCCACCACCACCTGCGGCACGCCGGTGGACGCGGCGGCATGGACCTGGAGGTCCCCGGCGCCGCTCTCGATGAGGCTGCGCCGCGTGCCCTCGTGAATGGTCCGCACCAGGGACAGGCCCGGCGTCAGCAGCGCCGCCGCTCCGGCCGCCAGCAGCCCCACCACCCAGCTCCGGGGACGGGACAGCACACTCTGTACGGTGAGCCACCACAGCGTCACGAGGGCTCCTGACTCTCGTTGCCGCCGCCGGGAGGAAACCCGCGGGGCGGGGCGGCCGTGGCCCCGTGGGGACGGTACACCGGACGAGGCGGGGCGGACCACCCTGGCCCCCCGCTCAGCCCGGCCGCAGCACGCTCAGCAAGAGGTCCACCTGCGCATCGGTGAGCGCGGACACGTCCACCTGCGCCGCGTCCACCACCCGCTGGACATGGTCCGCCAGCTCCCGGACCGAGGGGTGCTCGAAGAGGGCCGCCACGTGCAGGCGCAGGCCCAGCCGCTCGTGGATGCGGGCCACCACGCGGGTGGCCTGCAGTGAGCTGCCACCCAGCGTGAAGAAGTCATCGCTCAGGCCCACCGTGGGCAGGCCCAGCGCCCATGCGAAGGACTCCGCGACCAGTTGCTGCGCCGGTGTGCTCGGCGCATCGCCGGCGTCCCCGATGAGGGCGGCGTGCTCGCCCGTGGGCGCGGGCAGGGCCTCGCGGTCCACCTTGCCGTTGGCGTTGAGCGGCCAGGCGGGCAGCGTGACGAAGGCGGCCGGCAGCATGTAGTCCGGCAGTGTGCGCGCCAGGTACCCGCGCAGCGCCAGCGGCGTGGGGGACGGGCCCTGTGCCGCCACCAGGTACGCCACCAGCTTGCGGTCGCCGTGCTCCTCGCGCACCAGCACCACCGCCTCCGCCACGCCGGGGTGGGAGCGGAGCGCGGTCTCAATCTCCCCCAGCTCGATGCGGAAGCCCCGCAGCTTCACCTGGTGGTCCACGCGCCCGAGAAACTCGAGCACCTCACCGGGGCCCAGGCGCACCCGGTCTCCCGTGCGGTACAGCCGCGCGCCGGGGACGGAGGAGAACGGGTCCGGGATGAACTTCTCCGCCGTCAGGTCCGGACGCGCATGGTAGCCGCGCGCCACGCCATCGCCGCCCAGGTACAGCTCGCCCACCTCGCCCCGGGGAACCGGCCGCAGGTCTCCATCCAGGACATGGCCCGTGGTGTTCGCGATGGGGCGGCCGATGGGAATGCTCCGCGCCCCGGCGTCCACGGACTCCACCCGGTGCCACGTGGCGAAGGTGGTGGTCTCCGTGGGGCCATACACGTGCAGCAGGCGCCCCGGCGGGCCGGACTCCAGCACGCGGCGCACCGCCTCCGGGTCGCTCGCCTCGCCGCCGAAGAGCACGTGCTTCGCGGTGCCAAAGCCCTCCGGGCACTCGCGCGCCATGTGGTTGAAGAGTGCCGTCGTCACGAACACCGTGGTGAGGCCACCGTCGCGCACGGCCTTCGCCAGCTCCCCGGGGACCAGCGACGTGTCACGAGGAACCAGCACCAGCCTCGCGCCGTTGAGCAGCGCGCCCCACACCTCGAAGGTCGCCGCGTCGAAGGAGGTGTTGGAGAGCTGCGCCACCCGGTCCTCGGGCGTCAGCCGGACGTAGTCCGTCTCCTTCACCAGCCGGACGATGGCCCGGTGGTGCACGGCCACGCCCTTGGGCCGGCCCGTGGAGCCGGACGTATAGATGATGTACGCCAGCCCCTCCGGCGTGACGGTGGACCGCATGCGCTCGGGGCTCATGGCGTCCAGCACCGGCCGCTCCGTGTCCAGGTCCAGCGGGAGGAGGCCCGGCACCTTCAGCCCGTCCCCCAGCGTGCCGTGCGTGAGGAGGATGGGCGCGCCGCTGTCAGCCAGCATGAACGCCAGTCGCTCTTCGGGGTGCGTCGGGTCCAGCGGAACGTACGCGCCGCCCGCCTTGAGGGTGGCCAGCATCGCCACCACCAGGTCCACCGTGCGCTCCAGGCACACGCCCACGCGGACCTCGGGGCCCACGCCCAGTCCCACCAGCCGGCGCGCGAGCTGGTTCGCCCTGCGCTCCAGCTCCGCGTACGTCACCGCCACATCGCCCGCGGTGAGGGCCACCGCGTCCGGGGTGCGCTCCGCCTGTGACTCGAAGAGCGAATGCACGCACGCATCGCGGGGGAACTCCGTGCGGGTGGCGTTCCAGTCCACCAGAGCCTCACGCGGGTCCACGTCCGGCCTCCGGCATGTCGTGCGCTCGCGGTTCCATGCCGCCATCCTACCCGAGCCCGGGCGGCGTGCCGGGCGGCCCCGGGTTGCGCGCATGGGAGCGGAGCGACGAAGCTGTCATCCCATGTCCGCCCCCTCCCTGGCGCAGTCGCTCCATTTCTGGGCACGCAACGCCTCCAACGAGTCGGCCCTGCTCCAGGCCTCGCTGCGCGTGGGCCTCTTCGACGCACTGCCCGTGGAAGGAAGCAGCGATCCGCTGATGGTGGCACGGCTGGCGGAAGCAGTGGGCGCGTCGGCCCGAGGGGTCCGCTCGCTGCTGGAGCTGCTGGTGTGCCTGGGACTGGCGCGCATGGACGACGCCCGCCGCTTCAGCCTGGCGCCCGCCACCGCCGCCCTGGTGCGGGACGCGGCCTTCCGCGAGCGGCTCGATGCGGAGCTGCCCTGGTGGGCCCCCCTGGGCCTGCTGGACGAGGCGGTGAAGCGCGGCGAGCCGGTGGAGCACGGCGGGCGCCGCTGGGACGTATTGGGCCACTTGCGAGCGCTGCTGCTGGAAGCGCCCGCGTCGAGGGACGCCGCGGAGGACTTCTTCGACCGCTTCGCCCGGAGCGCGGCGCGCACGCAGGTCCTCGTCACGGCGGCACGGCTGGGCCTGCTGGAGCTGCTCGCCACGGCGCCCCGGACGCTGCCGGAGCTGGGCGCGGCCACGTACCTGAGCACGCCGGGCCTGCACGTGCTGGTGGAGGTGCTGGCGAGGCTCGGAATCACGCGCGAGGAGGGCGGCGCCTGGGGCCTGTCGCCGGAGGCGCGGCAGCTCCTGGAGGGCAAGGCGCTGGCGTACCTGGTGCGCTCGCTGTCGGTGTCCGCGCAGTACTGGGAGGCCCTGGGCCGGCTGGACGAGACGGTGCGCCACGAACGCTTCGTGCTGGACTTGAAGGACCCGGAGGTGAGCCGGCGCTTCTACGCGGACAACTCCAACCAGATTACGGCGGTGTTCGCCTCGCACTTCCAGCTCAGCCGGCGGGCGGCGGCCACGCTGGCGCAGGCGCGGCCGCTGGAGGGCGCGGCGGTGCTGGACATCGGCACCGGCTCCGGCGTGTGGGGCGCGGCCTTCGCCCGCGCGACGCCCACCACGCACGTCACCTACTTCGACCAGGAGGTGGTGCTGGAGCAGGTACGCCGCAACACGGAGAGCCTCAAGGTGGCGGACCGGGCGCGCTTCTGGCCGGGAAACCTCTTCACCCAGGACTTCGGCTCCGCGGCCTTCGACGTCATCATCCTGCCCCAGGTGCTCAACGTGCTGCGCCCGGAGGACCTGCCGGGCCTCTTCGCCCGCGTGGCGCGCGCGCTCAGGCCTGACGGCGTGCTGCTCATCGCCGAGTACGTGCTGAACGAGCGCCGCGACGGCCCGCTGGACCACCTCTACTTCGGGCTGCGGCGCTTCATGACGAACGAGGGCGACCTCCTGTCCGCCTCCGAGTACGGACGTCTGCTTGCGGACGTGGGCCTCACCCGGTCCGTCTGCATCCCCCTGCCCACCCAGGAGATGCTGCTCGCCGCGCGCCCCGGGGTGGCACTGCCGACCCAGCTGGCGCCAGCGGACAGCGTGTCGCGTCAAGAACCCGCGCGCCGCGCGTGAGGGATTTCGCCCGCCGTCCCCTTGCCGCTGCCCGGCCCCCCCCGGTAGCGTCCAACTCTTCCCCGCGTACGAGCCTGCCCCTGGAAGGTCCCGATGCGCGCCGCGCCGAAGGTGGACAGCCCCGGCCTTTCCCGCCCCGGCACCGCGCCCGAGGCGGAAGTGCGCCCGGGCTCCATCGCCGCGCGCCTCCGGGCCCGGTACGCGCGCCAGGTGGTCTCCCTGGACTACCAGCCCCAGTCCCTGCCCGTCGCCGTGGGACACCTGGGCCTGCACATCGCGCTCGGCGTGGGGGCCGCGCTCGCCACCTCCGGGCTGATGCGGTGGCAGCCGGTGGCGGGCTGGGCGCTGTACCCGCTGGCGGCCTTCTTCATCGGCACCCGCTTCCGCGCGCTGGGCAACATGCTGCACGAGGCCTGTCACGGGATGCTCGTGCGCGGCAAGCGCCGCAACCGCGTCCTCGGGCACCTGCTGGCCATCATCGACCTCACCGCGCTGGAGCCCTACACGCGCGAGCACTTCACGCACCACCTGCACCTGGGCGACCCGGTGAAGGACCTGGACTTCGTGCCCCGCAGCCGCTTCGGCTTCGCGGACCCCGGCCGTCCCTTCGTGCGTGACCACCTGCTGCGGCCGATGCTCCTGGTCCACCTGCCCGCCTTCCTCCGGCCGGTGCTCTTCCACCGCACGGACCCGTGGCGGGTGACGCTGGCGCGCTGGGCCTTCCTCGCGGGGCTGGCCGCCCTGGCGCACTGGGGCATCGGCTGGGGGGCGTTCCTCCTCTTCTACGCCCTGCCCTACCTGGTGCCCTATCAGGTCATCCGCTACTGGTCGGACGCGGTGGACCACGCGGGCGTCATCTCCTCCTCGGACGAGTTCCACCGCTCGCGCAACCACATCGTCCCGTGGGCACCGCTCAACGCCGTGCTCTTCCCACGGCATGACCAGTACCACCTCACGCACCACCTCTTCCCGGCGGTGCCCACCGCGCACCAGGGGCACGTGCATGCCCTGCTGATGCACGACCCGGACTACGCAGCGAGGGAACACTCCCTCACCGCGCTGCTGCGCTGACTCACCGCGTGGTCGCGCGCTCAATCGCGTCGAGCGCCTCCGGGAAGCGCTCCGCGGCCATGCCCAGCCCCAGGCGGAAGCCGTGCCCCTTCTCCAACGGGTGCGCGCCCTCCGGCGAGCCGGCCTCCATGGCGCTCAGCGGCAGCACGAAGACGCCCTCCGCCGACAGCGCCGCGAGCCGGGCCTCGAAGTCCCGCGCGTCGTTGGCGCCCCGCACGCCGATGCAGGTGACGAGCCCGCCCCGGGGCGCCACGCCATACACCCCGCGCGAGCGCTCCAGGAAGGCCGCGAGCGTGCGGCGGTTCTGCATCCACTCCGCACGAGCAGCGCGCAGCGCGGGGCTGCCCAGGTCCTTGAGTACCTCGTGGGCAATCCACTCCGTCACGGGGTTCACCGTGTGCGTGGTGTAGTTCTTCTCGTTCTGCATGCGGGCCAGCATGGCGGTGTCGCCCACCGTCCAGCCGATGCGCAGGCCGGGGCAGCCCAGGCACTTGATGAACGAGCCCGTGACGAAGGTGCGCGTGCCGGGGCGGTACACCGTGGCGCCCAGCACCGCGTCCTCCGAGGAGAGGAAGCGGTAGTGCTCGTCTCCCACCAGCGTGGCCCCGGCCGCGTCCGCCCACCGGGCCACCGCGTCCAGCAGCTTCGCGTCCAGCACCAGGCCGCTGGGGTTGTGGGGGTTGTTGATGATGACGACGTCCGGGCGCTCGCGCTCCAGCCGCTCCAGCCACTCCCCCGCGTCCACGCCTGGGACACCGCGCGCATCCCAGCGCACCGGCAGCCGCACCACCTCCGCCCCCTGCCGCATGGGCAGCTCATAGAGGAGCTGGAAGGCGGGCCACGCCAGCGCCACCTTGCGAGGGCGGAGCTGGCGGAAGAGCAGCAGCAGTGCCTCGCTGGTGCCGGTGGTGATGAGGACATTCTCCCGCGTGGCGCCCGGGTGCATGGCCGCGACCAGGTCCCTCAGGTCCGCGCGCCCCCAGTTGGGGCTGTCGCGCAGCAGCGTGGAGAGGAAGACGTCCGCCGCCCGCGCGGAGTCCACGCCGGAGCCCGCCAGCAGATCGCCCACGGTGACGGGGCGGGCACCGGACTCGCCCAGGTTGTAGCGCGCGGTGAAGCGCGAGCCCTCCAGGTAGTCCTCCATGAAGAACGGGCGCAGCAGGTCCATGACGGTGCTCCGGGAAGGAAGCCTTCAGGCGGCGGTGGCGGCGGGCCAGGGGACGTCCCCCCGGTGGGCGACGACGACCTGTTGAATGGGCATGTCGAAGGCGCGCGCGGCGGTGAGGCCCACGGGCTCCAGCAGCGCGCGGAACTCCGGCAGGGACAGCACGTCCCCCTCGTTGGACACGTACCGGCGCAGCGCGAAGTAGAGCGCGTCCAGCGGGCCGTCGCGCCGGTCCGTCAGCAGGTAGCCGGAGATGAGCAGCACGCCCCCGGGCTTCAGCGCGCGGGCCAGCAGCGAGAAGAAGCCCGGCAGCTCCGCGGGCGGCAGCGCGGGGATGATTTGCGGCAGGAGGATGACGTCGTAGGTGGCCTCGCCATAGTCCACCCCCAGGCAGTCGCCGGCCCACAGGCGCGAGCGCGGCTCCAGCTTCAGCTTCGCCAGGTGCGGGCGCACGGCGTCCAGCACGTGCGGCGAGTCCAGGAAGGTGACGTGCGTGGACGGGTCCGCCAGCCCGAAGGCCGAGCCCCACACGCCCGAGCCGGTGCCCACGTCCAGCACCCGGGCCCCGGCCAGCGAGCGCATGGAGCGCACCAGGTCCGCCGCCTTCCGGCTCAGCCGCAGGTGCGAGGCGAAGATGCTGGAGATGCGCGAGGCGTTCTCCTGGTAGATGCGGCGCGCCGTCTCCGGGTCTCTCAAGTCCAGCCGGAACCTGCGCTCGCGCACCGCCTCGTCCAGGTGCCCGAAGGCCTCCCAGTAGGCCATGGTGGCCGGCAGCGCCCGCTGGAAGTACGGCAGGCTCTGCGCGTCCAGCGCCCGGGCCGCCGCCTCCGTGAAGCCCCAGGCATCGTCCCCTACCGGGCGGGTGAGGCCCATGGAGCCCAGCACGCCCAGCAGCACGCCCAGCCCTTCCGGGGAGGCGCCCGCCCCACGCGCCAGCTCCCCCAGCGGGGCCGCGCCGGAGACCATGCGCTCCAGCAGTCCCAGCTCCGCGGCCGTCACCAGGGCCTGGGTGCGGAGGAAGTTGCGCGCGAGCCGGTCATGGAAGTCCGAGGCCTCGGCGCTCGGGGCCTGCACGGGTGGCCCCAGGAACAGCTCGCGATACCGTCCGAGCAACGCCCATGACGCGCCTCGCCACTCCACGGCGGCGCCGGTGCGCACGGCCTCCGGCAGCTTCGCGGCCACGTGCCACCAGCGCCGGGCCTCGTGCAGCCGCGAGGCGAAGGCGGTGTCTCTCAGGAAGGCGGCGGTCGTCCCCGGGAGCGAGTAGCCCCGTCCTTCCTCCAGGAGGACGAAGCCCAGCGCCACCAGCGGCTCGATGACGGCGCGTGTGCCACGGAGGTTGCCCCCCACGTGCCGGGCGAGGGCCTCCAGCGGCACGGGCTCACGGCTCCCCGCTTCCGGCAGGTGCTCGAGGAAGCCGAGCGCGAGCGCGGCCTGGAGCGCCGCGGACTCGTTGCTGGCGTCCCGGGCGTGGAAGTTGAGCTGCTGGACGAAGTCAGACACGGATTGCTCCCTTCACACCCAGCGGAACCAGCGCAGGGCCATCACCATGGGCACCACCGTCCAGGCGGCCAGCACCGCCAGGGTGTGCCCCAGCGTGTCCAGGCCAGCGCCCTCCAGCATGATGGCCCGGAGTGAGTCGTTGACCACCGTGAGCGGCAGAACCTGGATGAAGGGCTGCAGCCAGCCGGGGAAGTTCTCCGAGGAGAAGAAGACCCCGGACAGGAACAGCATCGGCATGGTGACGAGGTTGACGAGCCCGTTCACCGCCTCCTCGGTCCGCGCCCGGATGGCCACCAGCAGCCCGAGCGCGGCGAAGGTCAGCGCCCCCATCATGCCCACCAGGGTGAAGGTCGCGTAGTCGCCGAACATGGGCACGCCGAAGAGCCACCGGGCGAAAGCGCAGAAGAAGGCCAGCTCCAGCAGGGCGAACAGGAGGCGCCCCACCAGGAAGGCGATGAAGAAATCGGAGCGGCGCATGGGGGTCGCCGCCAGCCGCTTGAGCAGCTTCCCCCCGCGCATGAAGACCAGCGCGCTGGAGAGCGACCACAGGCTGCTGGACATCAGCGACATCCCGAGCAGGCCGGGGATGAGGAAGTCGATGTAGCGATTGCCCGGCTCGGACACCGGCGTCGCCTTCAAGGCCTCGACGCGCGGCCGGTCCTCCCGGGAGTCGAGCGCCTGGGCCACCAGCAGCCGCGCCGCGCGGCCGTCCGGCCGGGCCGGGTCCACCAGGGCCTCCGGTGCCTCTCCGGACAGCAGCACCAGCGACACCTGTCCCCGCGCCAGCCGGCGGCGGGCGTCCACCTCGGCCAGCCGCTGCACGTGCAGCTCGGGCGTGCCCTCCAGCCGCGCCACGAGCGCCGCCGCGCCCGGCCCTTCCACGATGGCGACCTTCACCGGCCCCAGCGCCTCGGTGCGGAAGGCCAGCCCCAGCACCAGCGTGGTGATGAGGGGGAAGGCGAACGTCCAGAAGAGCACCTCCGGCTGCCGGAACAGCATCCGCAGCCGCATGAGGATGAGCTGGCCCAGGGGCTCCATCACGCCGCCTTCTCTTCCGGCTCGCCCTCGCGCAGCGAGCGGCCCGTCAGTCCGATGAAGACGTCATCCAGGGTGGGCCGGCGCGTGGACAGGTGCCGCAATTCGGCGCCGCCCGCCTCCACCTCGCGCAGCACCGCCGGCAGGGACAGGTGCAGCTCGCGCACCCGCAGGGTGATGCGGTCGGCGTGCCGCTGCGCCGCCACCACCGACGGGAGTGGACGCAGCCGCTCCAGGTCGGGCACGGGGACCGCCTCCAGCTCGATGACCTGCTCGGCGCCCAGCGAGGCGATGATGTCCCTCGGCGTGCCCCGGGCAATCACCCGGCCGTGGTCGATGATGACCAGCCGGTCGCACAGCACCTCGGCTTCGTCCATGTAGTGCGTGGTCAGCACCACCGTGCGCCCGCGCGCCTTGAGCTGGGCCACCACGTCCCACAGCGCGCGGCGGGACTGCGGGTCCAGTCCGGTGGTGGGCTCGTCGAGGAAGAGGACCTCCGGGTCCCCCGCCAGCGCCAGCGCCAGCGCCAGCCGCTGCCGCTGGCCGCCGGACAGCTTGCCCACCCTCGCGTGGCGCTTCTCCCCGAGCTGCACCAGCCCGATGAGCGCCTCCACCTCCAGCGGGCGCGGGTAGAACGAGGCGAACAGCCGCGTCATCTCCTCGACGGTGAGCAGGTCCACCAGGCGCGTCTCCTGGAGTGTCAGCCCGATGCGCTGCCGCAGCTCATGCGCGTGCGTGTCCCACCGCAGCCCCAGCAGCCTCACCTCTCCCGAGGTGGCCGCCTGGAGCCCCTCGAGAATCTCCACCGTGGTCGTCTTGCCGGCGCCGTTGGGCCCGAGCAGCCCCAGGCACTCGCCCCGGCGGATGTCCAGGTCGATGCCATCCACGGCCGTCACGTCGCCGAAGCGCTTGACCAGGCCCTTCACCTCGATGGCGAGCTCGTCCTTGTGTGTCATGAGTGGGGGTGGGCGGCAGTATGGCCCAGGGGGCGGCCCGGTGCCCACCCCGCGTGGCGCGGAAAGCAGCGGGCCCGGGCGGGCGTGCTACGTTCCCCTCCGTGTCCGAAAGTGACTCACTGCAAGCGCGGGTGGACCGGCTGGAACTGCCGTTCAACGAGTTCGGCGTGGACCCGTATGGCATCTCCAAGCGCCACCTGAAGCAGGCGCTGCCCGTCTTCGCGGCGCTCTACCGGTACTACTTCCGGGTGCGCTGCTTCGGCATCGAGCACATCCCCCCGCGCGGCCGGGCGATGCTGGTGGGCAACCACTCCGGCGGGGTGGCGGTGGACGGCGCCATGGTGCTGGCCTCCACCATGCTGGAGATGGAGCCGCCCCGGCTGGCGCAGGGCATGGTGGAGCGCTTCCTCCACAAGTTCCCCGTGTCCTCGCTGTGGGCCAGCCGCACCGGCCAGTTCACCGGGCTGCCCGAGCACGCCCGGCGGCTGCTGGAGGACGACCGGCTGCTGATGATTTTTCCGGAGGGCGCGAAGGGCACGGCCAAGCTCTACCGCCAGCGCTACTCGCTGGTGGACTTCGGCACGGGCTTCATCCGGCTGGCGCTGCAGACGCGCTCGCCCATCATCCCCTTCGCCTTCCTGGGCGGTGGCACGGCCATCCCCACCGTGTTCAACGCTTATGGGCTGGGGAAGCTGCTGGGCGTGCCGTACGTGCCGCTCACCCCGTACGTGCTGCCGCTGCCCCTTCCGGTGCAGCTCGAAATCCACTACGGCGAGCCGCTCGTCTTCCAGGGCACGGGGGACGAGGAGGACCACGTCATCGAGGGCTATGTGCAGAAGGTGAAGGCGCGAATCTCCGGACTCATCGAGCGCGGCCGCGCGGAGCGTCACGGCCGGCGGCAGGGAACGAGGCTGCTGCCATGAGAGTGCTCATCCCGGGCATCTCCGGAGGAATCGCCAGGAAGCTGGCCCTGCGGCTGCACGAGGCGGGGCACCAGGTGGCGGGCATCGACATCCGCCCGTGGGAAGAGGCGCGCGAGCTGGGCATCGAGGTGTTCCGCGGTGACGTACGCAAGCGCGCCGCGGAGGACGTGTTCCGGCGCTGGCATCCAGAGGCGGTGGTGCACATGGCCACCGTGACGGCCTTCACGGTGCAGGGGGCGGAGCGCGGCCGCATCAACCTGGACGGCACCAAGGCGCTGTTCGACCACTGCGCGGCGCACGGGGTGAAGCAGATTCTCTTCGTGGGGCGGCACACGTTCTACGGGGCGGCGCCGGACTCGCCGTTGTACCACTCGGAGGACGAGCCCCCGCGCGCGCTGGAATCGATTCCAGAGCTGGCGGACCTGGTGGCGGCGGACCTGTACGCGGCCACGGCGCTGTGGCGGTTCCCGAAGCTGACGACGGCGATATTGCGGCTGCCCTACACGCTGGGGGCGCCGGGCACGGGCACGCTGGCGTCCTTCCTCAAGGGCCAGCGGGTGCCGCTGGTGCTGGGGTACGACCCGCTGTTCCACGTCCTGCAGGAGGAGGACGTGGTGGCGGCGCTGGTGTTGGCGCTGGAGAAGGGGTTGCAGGGCATCTACAACGTGGCGGGCCCACCGCCGATTCCTCTCTCCGTCATTGTGCGGGAGACGGGGCGCACGGGGATTCCGCTGCCGGCGCCAGTGCTGAGGTTGCTGCTGGGAAGGGGCGGCTTCCCGCGCCTGTCGGTGGGCGCGCTGGACCACCTGCGCTACCCCATCGTCGTGGACAACCGCCGCTTCCTGGAGGCCACGGGCTTCGAGTACCAGTACAGCGTGGCCGACATCCTGCGCATCTACCGCGAGTCAGCGCCGGTGCCTCGGGGCTGATTCGAGAGGCGACTACACTGAGCGGGTAAGCAGACACGGCAGGACTTCCGGGGGGAAGACATGGCGGCGAGCACGGATGACGTGGACGTGGTCATCGCGGGAGGCGGCCCGGTGGGTGTGCTCACCGCGAACCTGCTGGGCCTCCACGGCGTGCGAGTGCTGGTGCTGGAGCGCGAGTCCACACCCCACGGCCAGCCCCGCGCCTTCTCGTGCGACGACGAGGCGCTGCGCATCTACCAATCCGCGGGCCTCAGCGACGCGCTGAAGCCGGACCTGCGACAGAGCCGGCGCGTCACGTACACGGGCGTTGGAGGCAAACCCATCGCGGAGCTCCACCTGAGCGAGGTGGACTTCGGCTTCGGCTACACGCCCATCTGGTTCTTCTACCAACCGCTGCTGGAGAAGGCGCTCCGCGAGGGGCTCGGGCGCTTCGAGTCGGCGACGCTGCGGCTCGGCGCGGAAGTGGAGTCACTCGAACAGGACCCCACCGGAGTCACGGTGCGAGTCCACGACCTCACCAGCGGAGAGCGGAGCACGGTGCGCGCACGCTACCTCGTGGGCTGCGACGGGGGCCGGAGCACGGTGCGCGGGCTGCTCGGCATCTCCATGGAGGGGCGCAGCTACGAGGAGCCCTGGATTGCCATCTCCGGCACGGTGGCGGAGGAAGACGCGCCACCCGAGTGCAGCATCGTCTGCGACCCGGTGCGCCCCGGCTTCGTGGGCCGTGGCCCCATGGAACAGTTCCGCTGGGAGTTCCGGCTGCGGCCCGGTGAGACGGGCGAGGAGATGGTGCAGCCCGGCTCGGTCCGCCGCCTGATAGCCCCCTACGTCAACCCGGACCGGGTGAAGGTGGAGCGGGCGCAGCTCTACGCCTTCCGCTGCCTGATGGCTCCGCGCTGGCGGGAGGGACGCACCTTCCTGGCGGGCGACGCGGCCCACATGATGCCGCCCTTCATGGGCCAGGGCCTCGTCTCCGGCCTGCGGGACGCGGCGAACCTCGCCTGGAAGCTGGCTCGGGTGCTTCAGGGGCGCGCCCCGGAAGCGCTGCTGGACTCGTACGAGCAGGAGCGCCGCCCGCATGTGCGCACCATGCTCGATGCCACCGTGCGGCTGGGCTACGTGTTCCAAGCGCGCAACACCCCCACCGCCCTGCTGCGAGACGCGCTGCTGCGCGGCCTCCAGCGCATCCCGAGCGTTCGCCACTTCGTGGAGGGCTTCCGGTTCAAGCCACCGCCGTCCATCGAAGAGGGCTGGCTGCTGGGAGGCCGCCGCTCCGGACGCGACGCTCCGGAGGGCAGCTACTTCCCACAGCCCCGCGTGCGGTTGTCATCCGGAGAGGAGCGGCTGCTGGACGACTCGCTGGGCTCGGGGTTCGCCGTGCTGAGCAGGAAGAACAGTCCCGCAACCGAGGCCGCGTATGGGCTCGCGGAGGCACTGGGAGGCCGGGCCGTCACCGTGGGCCCCCCAGGCCTGAGGAGCACCGCCCCAGCCGAGGTGGAGGACCACACCGGAAGGCTGGCGGAGTGGTTCACCCGGCATGGCGTGGCCGTGGCCGTGGTCCGCCCGGACCGCTTCGTCTTCGGCGCGGTGCCGCTGGCGCGGCTGCCGGAGCTGCGCACGGCGCTGGGATTGAGTCCCGGCTGACCCCGAGCCTGGCTGCAAGCCCTCCGGTCTTGCAGCGCTCAAAGACAGACACTCGTCCATCCCCCCACGGTGGTAGGCCGCGTAACGCCTCATCACCTCCCTGACTTGCCATGAGGCCAGCAAGAGGCGCAGGCTTCCTCCCCAGCCTGACGGGTCACCACCACGCGCCCTGGGGGTAATGGATTGCTGTCTCAGGTGGACACCGCGCTGCTCGACGCATTGGACCGCCATGTCAGGCGGCGCGCGGAAGGCATTCCCACGCTGAGCACCGTCGTGGGCCCTCCTGAGCGGGCGCTCGCCCTGTTGACGGAGTGGGTTCACCGCCATGGCCTGAGCGTCGTGGTCGCGGAAGGTGACGACCCGCGAGCCATGGTCGCCGCCTGGGCCACGGCGCTCGCGCGGGAGCAGGACCTGACCTCCCATGCGGAGGCCTTCGTCGTCCTCTCCCAGCCCACGGACGGGAAGCGGGGGCTGCTCTTCCGGGGCAAGACTGTCCACGAGCGCCGCGTGCTCCTGGACGGACTGACACCTCCACGGTCCGAGTCCACCACCTGGGAGCTGTGCCGCCACATCCTGGAGTCCCCACCCCTGTCTTCGCCGGGAGACCTTCCCGCTCCGGTGAACGCGTCCATCCAGCAGGACCCGTTCGCGGCGCTCCAGGCGCTGCTGGCGCTCGTGCCCTTCGGGAGCACCCCCGTCCTGCGCGTCCGAGGAGGCCCCTCCGACTTCCGCGCGCTGCGCACCGCCGCGTCCCTCTGTGCCTCGGCCCCCGCGCTCACCACCGTCTGCGTGCTCACACCGGAGTCACTCGCCGAGCACCAGCGGCGAGGGGAATCCCGCGTCCTCGCCATGCTGCGGGACGGACAGCTCGACCTGCCGGAAGCATCGCCAGCAGCTCCCGCCGCGGCTTCGGCGAGCGCGGTGGCCCCCACGCTCGCCCGGCTCCAGCAGGAGGGACTCCCGGAGCCCCTGCTCGCCCGCTATGCCGAAGCGGCACGCTCCATCACCGCCGCGCGCCGCGAGGTCGAGGACCGCGCGCGCAGCACACAGGAGCGCTTTCTCTTCGACCTGCTACAGCACCTCCCGTCGACCCGGGGGCTGTTCACCCTCAATGCTTACCTCGACGTGGGCAACGGACACCGTCCACTGGAAGTGGACCTGCTGTGTCCAGAACTGCGGCTCGCGGTGGAACTCGACGGGTACTTCCACTTCCGGGAGGACGCGCGATACCGCCTGGACCGGCGCAAGGACCTCGCACTCCAGCGCGCGGGCTACTGGGTGGTCCGCTTCCTCTCCGACGATGTCGTTTCGCGACTGGAAGAAATCCTCGAAACCCTCGAAACGCTGATTGCAGCCCGGAGGCAGGAGCTCTCCGGGCGGGAGACATCCCATGGAAACCGCTGATACCCGCCTGACGGGGCTTGCCCTCTCCTGGCTCGTCACCCGCCTCAAGCGGCCCGGCACGCGCAAGGAACTGGAGGACGCGCTGCACCCCTTCGTGGAGCACCGCCTCAGCCGCGCCGAGTGGCAGGCGCGCTTCGCCACGCTACTGGAGGCGCTCCTCCGCGACGGGCTGGTGACGGAAAGCGGGCGCAGCCGCGTGGAGCTGACGGCGGAGGGCCGCACCCGGGTGCTTGGCTTCCTCCATCTGGACGCGCTGCCACGCGCGCTCACCTGGAAGAAGCTGAAGGCTACCTACTTGCTCGCGCGCGGCCTGGACCTGCCGCCCACGAAGCCGGTGCTGGCCCGGTTGTCGAGCGCCGACGGCGTGCGCGCCGCCATCCTGAAACGCCAGCATCCCGTGGCCGGCACGGACGCCCTCTCCCTGGCGCAGATGCGGGACCGGCTGCTGTGGCGTCAACTCGGGGTGGAGACGGACCGGCCCTTCACGCTGGGCGCGGTGCAGGCCCACCTGCTCGGGCAGCTCCTGGAGGCGGAGACGAAGGACCCACGCAAGGCCGTGGAGCAGCTCGTGGCACGCGAGGCCGGGGCCACACGGGTGGACGCCGAGGCCGTGCGGCTGGCCCTGCTGCGCCGGTGGGCCATGCCCGAGCCGGCAGCCACGCCCACGCCCACGGAGGCCCCCGCGCCGGCGCCAGAGCCCGAAGCCCAGGACTCCGTGGCCAGCTTCGCCGGGCGCGTGCTGGCCGTGGCACGGGCCCTGCCCACGGGCCGCTTCGGGCAGAACAAGGTCTTCATCTCCCACGTGTGGAAGGCCCTTCAGCCGGAGTGGGGCAGCCGCGAGGCCTTCGACGCGGCGCTGCTGGAGGCCAACCGCACGCGCCACCTGTCGCTGACCCGGGCGGACCTCGTGTCGGCCATGGACCCCCGGGACGTGGCCGAGTCCGAGGTGCGCTCGTACGGCGCCAGCTTCCACTTCGTCGTCGTCTGACCCGCCTTCCCTGGAGCGCCCGTGTCCACAGACCCTCGACTCGAGGCCTTCCTCACCGAAGGCCGTGAGGTCTTCAGCAGCGTCCAGCAGGGCCAGCACCTCTGGCAGGCGGACCCGTTTGACGTGGAGACCCTCAACGCGCCGGCCCGCCGCGCCTTCAAGCGCGTGCTGGAGCGGGCCGCGTCCGACCCGCCGCCAGAAGACGGAAGGCTGCTCCTCCTGCTCGGAGAGTCCGGCAGCGGCAAGACGCATCTGGTTCGGGCCTTCCGCAACCTCGCGCACAGCCGGCGTCTGGGCTTCGTCGGCTACATGCCGATGACGGTCGATGCGACCAGCTATGACCGCTACATCCTGTCCAACCTCATCGACTCGCTGGACCGTCCCTATGACGCCACCACGGGAGATGACACCGGGTTGATGCGGCTGTCGGACGCGCTGATGGGCCAATGCCGGAGCGCCTTCGCGCCGCTCATCCCGGACGAGAAGGTGCTGGAGGAGGACGAGCTGCACGGCACCATCCGCGCGGTGGCGGATGAGTTGCTGGAGGACTCGCGCTTCCAGCATGTGGAGGTGGACCTGCTGCGCGCGCTCATCTACCTGCAGCGCAGGGACCCGCGCATCAACCGCCGCATCTTCCACTGGCTGCGCTGCGAGGAGCTGTCCGCCGCGGACCGGGAGGTCATCGGGCAGCTCATCCCCCGCACGGCGGATGACGGACCGGCGCGGATGGTGGAGCACCTGGGCCGGCTGATGGGCGCGCTGGGACAGGCGCTGGTGCTGTGCGTGGACCAGGTGGAGGACTTCAACGACTTCGAGGAGCGGCCACGGATGGAGAGCTCCTTCCGGCGGGCGATGAACAGCCTCACGGCGCTCGCCGCCCGGGTGCCCAGGGCCGTGGTCGTCGTCTGCTGTCTCTCCGATTACTGGGTGAAGATGCGGCCCCACCTTCCCCGTCCGCAGTTGGACCGCATCGAGAACGACCCGGAGCCGGTGGAGCTCGACCCCACGGTGACGCCCGGCACGGCCCGGGACATGGCGGCGCGAAGGCTCCGCGCGCTGTACGAGTCGAAAGGCGTGGCCATCGACCCGGCCAACCCGACCTGGCCCATCCCGGCCGTGGGCTTCGAAGCGCTCGGAGGACAACGGGCCCGCGACGTGCTGAACGAGTGCCGGCGCTACCGCGAGCGCGCGCTCCAGGAGCAGCACTTGCCGGACACATTCCCCCTGCCCCGGCCGGGAGAGAAGAAGCCCCCCGTCGCGGGCGGCATGCAGCCCCCGAGGGTGGACCTGGATCAGGCGTGGACCGACTTCAAGGCCACGTACCGGCCGAAGCTGCCGGAAGACGCCTCTGACATCGCCATGTTGCTGGCATGGGCCATCCAGGTGGGCAGTGACGAGCTGGGCGGCACACCGCATTTCGTCGTCAAGCCCAACGAGGAAGAAGCCGAGCTGGACGTCAGCGTGCAGCCGGAAGGCAGCAAGCTCTTCATCGCGCTCTGCGAGCGGAGTCCACGCGGCGGCGGACTCGGCAGGCAGATGGCCGAAGCGCTCAAGGCGGCCGCCGGCAAGACGCCGGTCCTCGTGCGGACCTCTGACTTCCCCTCCACGACCGGCACCCTGGTCGCGGACCAGCTTGGCTTGCTGATACGGAAAGGCGGGCGGCGGGTGGTCCTGGGTGATGGCGAGCTGCGGGAGCTGGTGACGCTCCGTGCGTTCCGCGAGCAGCACGCGGGACAGTCGGCGCTCATCGAGTGGAGCCGGACCGCCCGCCCCGTCACCCGGCTGAAATCCGTGGGAGACATCCTCGGGATGGAGCGCATGGGCGCCTCGCCGCCACCGTCCGGTCCATCGAGGCCTCCGTCAGAGCCCATGCCTGCTCCTGGTGGAGCGGCCGCGACGCCGCGCCAGGCGAAGCTCTTCGAGGACACGAAGACCGTTCCCTCCGGCACTCCCCTCCGCGCGCGGGCGGCCACGCCGCGGGAGGCCGCGGCCACCGGGGTCGCGCGCTCCGCCGGGAGCCCCCCGGACGCGCTCTCGATGGGGCTCACCATCGCCGGAGACATGCTGACCTCTCCGCCCCGCGCGGCGACGCCTCCGGAGGGCACGCCCGTCCCCGCCGGCCTCCAGACACGCCGGTCCACCGTCACGCCCGCGCCCCAGCCTCCGGCTCCGCGAGAGACGCTCACCGGGCCGCTGAGACTTGGCACCTCCGAGGGCCTCCTGCCCAAAGAGGTCCTGATGGAGCCGGTCGAACTGACGCGGCATAGCGCCTTCCTGGGAGGTACGGGCAGCGGCAAGACGACGCTGGCCCTCAACGTCCTCGAACAACTGCTGCTGCGGGGAACCCCCGCCATCCTCATCGACCGGAAGGGGGACCTGGCCACCTACGCACGCGAGCACTCGTGGCAGGAGCGGCTGGAGGAGCCTTCACTCCTGGAACGGCGGAGGCTGCTGCGCGAGCGCGTCGACGTGGCGCTCTACACGCCGGGCCGCTCAGACGGGAGGCCTCTGGCCATGCCTGTCATCCCCCGGGGACTGGAGCTGCTCCCCTCCGAGGACCGTGAGCAGGGCATACAACAGGCCGCGGACGCCATCGCGGGGATGCTCGACTACAAGAACAGTGCGCGAGACAGAGCGACTCGGATGCTGCTCACCCAGGCGCTCCGGCTGCTGGTGCAGCATCCTCCCGGGGGAGAGCTCTCGCTGGACATGGTGCATCACCTCGTGGATTCCCGAGAGCCCACGCTGGTGCAGGAAGCGAGCGGTCTGGACCCGCGCGCCTTCCCCAAGCTCGCGCAGGACCTGGCCTGGCTCCGGATGAACCTACGCCCCTTCCTGTCAACTGGCGGTGAGCGGCTGGACATGGAGGAGCTGCTCGGGCGCGGCGCCGCGGGCACTCCGGGGCGAACCCGCCTGAGCATCATCAGCACCAAGTTCCTGGGGGACAACTCGCGCATCCTCTTCTGGGTCTCCCAGCTCCTCCTGGAGGCGAACCGCTGGACCAGCCAGCACCCCGCCTCGCAGCTCCAGGCGGTGCTCCTCTTCGATGAAGCGGACCTCTACCTGCCGGCGCTGAGCCAGCCCGCCACCAAGCAGCCCATGGAGAACCTGCTCAAGCGGGCCCGCTCGGCGGGCCTGGGCGTGATGCTCGCGACCCAGAGCCCGGGTGACCTGGACTACAAGTGCAGGGAGAACGTGCGCACCTGGTTCGTGGGAGCGGTGACCCAGGAGACCGCGCTCCGGAAACTCCGGCCCATGTTCACCGAAGCCCGCGTCGACGCCGACGCGAAGCTTCCCGGCCAGAAGCAGGGCCAGTTCCACGTCCTCCGCGACGGCCAGGTTCAGCAGCTCAAGGCCAGCCGCTCCGTCATGCGCACCGAGCAGCTCCCCGAGGATGAAATCCTCAAGCTCGCGCGTCAGACGCGGGAGAACAGCCAGGCCACCGGCCTCTCCAGCGTGGGCGGAGCGCGCTGAAGTCCATGACGGCCGGAGCGTCCGGGCTACTTGCTCACCGAGAAGAACACGTAGAACGCCGCGTACAGCACGAGCAGGAGCCCCCAGATGCCCAGCAGCTTGAAGAGCCTCTGCTTCGCGGCGCGCTCCTGGACATTCCCCGTATCCGTGTTGCCGGAGGCCAGGGGGGCGGTGCGCCCCTCGTCCGCGGACGGAGCTGATTGGGTGGCGCCTTCGATGAAGTCCTCCGCCTTCAGGTGGAGCGGGGCGCAGTGGGGAGCGGCCTGTCGTAGGAAGTCGCGCAGTTGGCTCGCGCGGGCGGTGTCGCCGGAGCGCTCCAGGGCGACGGCCAATCCCAGGCTCGCGAGCAACTGGAGCGCGGGGAACCGGGCATCGGCGGCGCTCTCCTCCAGCCACTTCAAGTTCTTCGGAGAGCCGAGGTCCAGGAGGGCCTCGCCCATCGCGACACAGGTGTTGAAGTAGCGCTCCGTCTGGGCGGCGCCCGGCACCATGGCGCTCACGGACGCCTGGGCCCGTGCGAGGCGGGTCAACTCGAGGAAGCGCCGGGCATCGCGGCGGCACAGCAGCACCCTCAGCGCCTCGGAGCTCGAGCCGATGGCCTGGATGAGCGGAGCCCTGGACTTCCAGTCGATGCTCGCGAGCGCGGTGGAGGCCCCGTGGTCATCTCCGTAGAGAGCGCAGGCCAGGACTCGCTCGTGGGCGCCCAACGCATCCCCGTCTGGCATGGCTTTCATCGTGGCCGCGGCCTGCTCCGCCAACCGCAGGAGCGGCTCCGGCGTGGGAGACGCGAGCGCCTTCCGGTAGCTCCCCCGGAAGCCGTTCTGCCGGACGCGCGCCATGACGAGTCCTACGGCCACGAGCAGGATGGACAGGCCCACTCCGGCACCGATGACGGCCAGGGGAGAGTTCACATTCTGCTGGAGCCAGTCCAGCGCCCCCACCTTGTAGGCGGCTACGAATACGACGACCAGGAATAGCCAGACGCCAACAGTCACCCCACCAGGATTCGCCCCCCTGCCAAGCGCCCGCACCACGTTGTTGATGAGATACCAGTGATTCTCGCGCTTGCTCATCCAGACCTCTGTTGGGGCCGTGCCTCTTTCCCGGGCAATGTAGCCAACCTCTCCGGAAGAGCACTGGGACAAACGAGCGCTTACGCCTCTTGGACAGCCAGTCGCGCCAGAACCGGGGACCCGGCTCCGGCGCGAATCGAGCGTGCGAGAATCGTGGACTTTGATTTAGGAAGCCCCGGCATGGACTCCCCGCCCCTCACCCCACCACCCCTCGACCGGGCGCACTTCGACGCGCTCGTGGCCCGGGGCTACAACCAGGTGCCCGTGGTGCGGCGGCTGCCACTCGGGGCACTCCGTCCAACGGACCTGCTGCGCGCCCTGCCCTCCGGGCACCGCTTCCTGCTGGAGAGCACGCGTGTCAGCCCCGAGGGGCGCTACTCCCTCCTCGGCTCGCGCCCCTTCCTCCACTTCTCGGCGAAGGCGGGACAGTGCTTCGTCGATGGAGAGCCCCAGCCGGGTGAGCCCCTGGACGTGCTGCGCGGCCTGCTGCGGCGCTGGCGAGGCCTCCGCCTGCCGGGAATGCCCCTCTTCTGCGGTGGCGCGGTGGGCTTCTTCGGTTACGAGGCCAGCCACTATTTCGAGTCCCTGCCCCGCCACCCTCGCGACGACCTGAAGCTGCCAGACATCTCCCTGTCCTTCGTGGACACCTTCCTCGCCGTGGACCACCAGGAAGGCCAGGTGCTGCTGGTCGCCACCGGCTCGAACTGGGAGGACTGCCTGGGCCGTCTGGAGTCGCTGGAGGCCTTCGTGCGCCGGGCCGTCCCCACGCCGCCGCTCCCCCCTCCGTCCCTGCCAGCGCCGACGGTGACGTACCGCTCCAACTTCACACAGGAGGCCTACCTGTCCGCGGTGGAGCGCGTGCGCGAGTACATCCGCGCGGGAGACACCTATCAGGTCAATCTCTCGCAGCGGCTGGAGGTGGACTTCCCGGGCGAGCCGCTCGCGCTCTACGAGACGCTGTCGGCCACCAACCCCGTCCACTTCGCCAGCTACCTGGAGGGCGACGGCTTCCACGTCGTGAGCGCCTCGCCCGAGCGGCTGGTGCGGGTGGAGGACGGCCGGGCCATCACGCGGCCCATCGCCGGCACGCGCCGCCGCGGCACGCCGGAGGAGGAAGCGCGCTTCGTCCAGGAGCTGCGCACCAGCGAGAAGGAGCGCGCCGAGCACGCCATGCTGGTGGACCTGGAGCGCAACGACCTGGGCCGGGTGTGCGCCTACGGCACGGTGGAGGTGGCGAAGCTGATGGAAATCGTCGAGTACGCCCACGTCCTCCACATCGAGTCGGAGGTGACGGGACGGCTCGCGCCGGGCGTGGAGCCACTGGACGTGGTGGGCGCGCTGTTCCCCGGGGGCACGATTACCGGCGTGCCCAAGATTCGCACCATGCAGATCATCACCGAGTTGGAGCCGCACGCGCGCGGCCTCTACACGGGCTCGCTGGGCTACCTGTCCTTCACGGGGGACCTGGACCTGAACATCGTCATCCGCACCCTGGTGGTGAAGGACGGCCGTGCCTACGCACAGGTGGGCGGAGGCATCGTCCACGACTCGCAGCCGCGCCAGGAGTACAAGGAGACGCTCAACAAGGCCCGCTCGCAGCTCCTCGCGCTGTCGGCATGCGGGAGCGCGGGATGATTCTCCTCATCGACAACTTCGACTCCTTCACCTTCAACCTCGTGCAGGCGCTCGGCGTGCTGGGCGCGGAGCTGAAGGTGGTGCGCAACGACGCCATCACCGTGCAGCGGATTGAAGCGCTCCGGCCGGGCCACATCGTCATCTCTCCCGGTCCCTGCACACCGGCCGAGGCGGGCGTCTCCATGGACGTCATCCGCGCCTTCGGAGGCCGGGTGCCGTTGCTCGGCGTGTGCCTGGGGCACCAGTGCCTGGGACAGGTCTTCGGCGCGAAGGTGGTGCGCGCGCCGGTGCCGGTCCACGGGAAGACGGCGGAGGTGGAGCACACCGGGCAGGGTGTCTTCCGGGGCCTGGACGCGCCGTTCACCGCGGCGCGCTACCACTCGCTGGTGGTGGACCGGGAGAACCTCCCCGAGTGCCTGGAGGTGACGGCCTGGCACGACGGGCTCATCATGGGCATGCGGCACCGCGAGCTGCCGCGCCTGGAGGGCGTGCAGTTCCACCCCGAGTCCTTCCTCACGCCGCAGGGGCCGCGGCTGCTCGCCAACTTCCTGGAGCCGGAGCGCTGAGCGCGCGGGAGTCCTGCATGTTCTCCACGGTGGCGGTGAACGGAGAGGTGCGGCGCTGGGAGGACCTGCGCCTGCACGACTTCGCACAGGGCTTCTTCTTCGGCGCGGGCTTCTTCACCACGTTCCGCATCGATAACGGAGCCCCGCTGTTCCTCGCCCGGCACCTGGCCCGGCTCCAGGCGAGCCTCGCCGCTTTTCCCAAGGCCGTCCGCGCGCCCTCACCCGAGCACCTCCCCGTCGCGTCCGTGCGAGCCACCCTCCGGCGCTGCCTGGAGGCGGACGCCGGGCTCGGGCCGGACTTCACGGGCGTGGGCAAGCTGTCCGCGAGCGATGGCCGGCTGCTGCTCACCTTCCGCCCGGCCGCGGTGGACGCGGAGCGCCTGCGGCAGGAAGGCCGTGCGCTCGACGCGGTGGAGCCAGGGGTCTACCGGAGCGGAGAGCCCACGCTGAACCACAAGGGCCTCTCCTACTTCCGCCAGTACGCCCTCATGGAGCGTCTGCCCCTGCTGGGTAACGAGGCCGGCGAGGTCTGCGAATTGCCCACCGCCAACCTCTTCTTCCAGCTGGACGGCGCGCTCGTCACGCCGCCGCTGACAGCCCCGTGTCTGCCGGGCATCGTCCGCGCGGTGCTCCTGGAGGCGGGGCGCGTGGGCGGACTGCCCGTGGTGGAGCGCCCCGTGCCCCTGGCGCGCCTCGCGGACGTGAGCGCCTGCTTCTTCACCAACTCCGCCGTGCTGGCCACGGGCGTGCCGCGCCTGCTTGGACGCGAGCTGCCCGGAAGCCTGCCGCTCGCGGAGCAGGTCCGGGCACTCGTCGAAGCCGTGGCGCGACGAGAGGGATGAGCGCGAGGCGCCACTACCGCCCGAGCGACTCCCTCAGGAAGTCCTTGAGCACCTGCACTCGCGTGGGCACCGGTCTTCCGGGCCGTGACACGAGGAAGAGGGGCGCATCCCTGAAAGCGACGCCGGGCAGGACGCGCACCAGCGAGCCCAGGGCCTCGTCCTGCGCGGCGAGGAAGGTGGGCAACAGCGCCACGCCCCCTCCCGCCCGGGCCACCTCCGACAGGAATCCAAAGTCGGAGCACTCCACCGATGCGGCCGGTGGCGGCCTTCCACGTCCTCCCCCGAAGGGCCCCTGTCCACGCGGCGGCGTGGGCCAGAGACATTCATGGTGCGCGAGGTCCGGGAGCGCGGAGGGAACGCCCCGGCGCTCCAGGTACCGGGGTGACGCGAAGAAGCCCGCCTCCAGGTCCATCAGCTTGCGCGCGACGAAGGAGCCGGCGCCGGGCCGGCCCACGCGGAGCGCGAGGTCCACGCCCTTCTCGAGCAGGTCCACCACCTCGTACGTCAACACCGCGCGCACGCGCACCGCGGGATGACGGACCCGGAATCGGGCCAGCACGGGCGCCAGCAACGCGCGCCCCACATCCGGTGGCGCGGTGAGTGTCACCTCCCCCGTGGGAAGCGAGGACCTGCCGGGCGCGCCCTCCACGGCGGCCCGCAGTCCGGAGAGCAGCGGTGCCACCTGCCGCAGCAGCGCCTCACCCTCCGCGGTCAGCCGCACCGAGCGCGTGGTGCGCGCGAACAGCGTGGCGCCGAGCGTCTCCTCCAGGGCCCGCAGCGCCCGGCTCACTCGTGACTTGTCGAGCCCCAGCCGCCCGGCCGCCTTCGTGAAGCTCTGAGACTCCGCGACGGCCTGGAAAACGGTGAGTTGGTTCAGGTCCATTGTTGTATCGGCACAACAGTGAGTTGCCGCTCCGGTGGATTGTTGCGCGGCCTGCATCCAGCGCAAGTTGTCTCACGAGCATGCCGCTCCTTCATTCCTCCGACGAGACGACGATGACGCTCCGGATTCCAATGGCGCTGATGGTGTTCCTCACGCTGGCTGGCTGTGGTTCCTCGCGCAGTGGCGTGATTCCCCCGCAGGCAGGGCCCGGCCCGGAGCCCGTGCTCACACTGGTATGGGCAGGCCGGGGGGAGGCGGAGCGGATGGAGGGCGGCACCTGGAAACGCGTCCCCGAGTTCGACTACGAGTTCACCGTGGAGCAGCGCCGGTACGCCACCCACTGGGAATCGGTGAAGAGCCTGCGCCGCCGCCACCCCGGCTACGACGGAAGCGCGGGGCCTCGGGAGCAGACGATGTTCTTCCGGCTCGACTACACCGCGCCCGACCCGAAGGGCCGCGTCTCCAGCACCATCCGCTCGTCCCTCGGCGATGGCACCGGCCATACGGACCCGGAATTCCGCCAGGCCGTCATGGAGATGCACCCCGACCTCAGCCGCTTCGCACCCTTCGACCGCTACCGCATCTCCCAGGTGTATGCGTATGAGCGGGGCGTGCTGGAGGAGACCGTCGAGCTGCTCAAGGGCGAGACGCCCTGGGTGCGCAACCTCGAGCAGGCCACCCTCTACGCCCCGCACCGATTCGACAGCGCCCCCACCTCGGCGGCGCGGTAGGCCGGCGGGGCGGCCTGGGACACGCTGCGCCCGTGGCTCGACACGCCGGTGGACTTCGAGCGCGCCCGCGCCGCGCTTCGCTCCGGCCTCGTGACGCTCAGGCGGCTGGCTCCATCGCCCTGCCCTCCCCTGCCTGGGCCACCGGCATCGCCCGGTAGTGCAGTCCCCCGGCGAGCCCGAACACGCCGCCTCCCACCCCGAGCGTCACCGCGATTCGCGGGAAGTCGGCCCAGCCGAGGTTCGACAACCGCAGTGTCACGACGAGCGCCGCCATGCCCACGCCCCCGGCCGCGAAGAGCGCGCTCCAGAGGAGGAGTCCCCGCGCCGTTCCCTGGCCTCCCACCTCCCGGCGCGGAAGGAGGGCCTTCCACCGGTCATAGTCCCACGCCACCAGGTACAGCGCCGCCAGCAGCATCAGCAGGGTGATGAACTTCGTGCCCGCGAAGTCGATGGACCAGGTAATCGCGACGATGTTGGTGATGACCGTCAGGAACAGCATCGCCCCCAGGTGCGCCGTGCGCGGCACGAGCAGCAGCAGTCCCGCCAGCACCTGCGCCACGCCAGCCAGCCAGTAGAAGGCGTGCGCCCGGTAGAAGGCCTCGAAGAAGAAGCCCACCGGGTGCTCCAGGGGAAGCTGCGTGAAGCGGTTGCCGAGCACCTTGGTCATCCCCGGAGGAATGAACCCCACCGCGAGCAGGATGCGGGTGAAGGCGGTGAAGCGGCAGAGCCACGGGCTGCGGCGGACGGCGGCGTGAAGTCGGTCGAGAGCGGCGGACATGGGACCCGAAGGTTATTGTCTATTTCAGCCCGAACCCCAGCCCCTCCCTCACCTCCTCCGCCCGAAGCATCCGCCACGCCCCCTCGGGCACATCCAGCACCACCCCACCCACCGCCTCACGGTGCAGCGCGAGCACCGGGTGCCCCACCGCCGCCAGCATCCGCTTCACCTGGTGGTGCCGCCCTTCCGTGAGCGTCAATTCCACCACGTCCGGCGCCCGTGACAGCGCCCCCGCGGGCCGAGTCGGCCCGTCCTCCAGCACCAGCCCCTCGCGCAGCCGCTGGAGCGCGGCCTCCGGCGGCCGCCCCGACACCCGCGCCACGTACCGCTTCGCCACGTGTGTCTCCGGCGACGTCCCGTGCCGCACCAGCCGCTCGTCATTCGTGAAGAGCAGCAGCCCGGTGGTGTCCCTGTCCAGCCGCCCCACCGCGAGCCACTCGTAGCCCCGCATCTCCTCGGGCAGCACCGCGCGCAGGCGCTCGAAGACGGTGCCCACGCCTTCCGGGTCCGAGCCATGCACCACCGGGCCGGCGGGCTTGTGGAACATCAGCGCCAGCACGGACGTGGCCAGCTCGCGCACCCGCCCATCCACCCGCACCTCCATCCCGGGCCGCACGGGAGCGAAGGGCTCGCGCTCCACGCGCCCGTCCACCTCCACCCGCCCCTCGCGGATGGCCACCTCGGCCTCGGCGCGGGGAAGCACGCCTGCCCGCCCCAGCGCCCTCGCCAGCCAGTCCGAGCGCCCATCCTCGGGCACGTCCCCGGGCCCGCGGCGCCGTGCCGCCTCCAGCCACTTCGGGGTCCGCTGTCTGCGCGCCATCCACTCGCCTCCTGAGCTCGGTCATTCCCACCAGCAGCCACCGCCTACCCTCCCGCCCGCCCTCCCGTCGAGGCTGCCATTCCGTCGAGCATCCAACGCCGCGTGCCTACCTTCAGGAACAACGGGGCGCGGGCACAAAGGCGCCGGGCAGCCCCCTCTCGACAGGTCATCACTCGCACTGGAGGAGACTGCATGGGCAGCGTACTGGAAGGGTCCAATGTACAGGGCAGCAGCTTCACGCAACGGCCGGAGGGAGCCTCGCGCATCCCCGGCGATGAGCACTCCGCGGGCGGAATCGCCCAGGCTGGCAAGGAGCAGGTGAAGCATCTCGGCGGCGTCGCGAAGGGCCGCGTGTACCAGCGGGTGGACAGCCGCAAGGGTGAGCTGGTCAAGGGCATCCAGGGGCTCGTGTCGACGCTGGAGAATGCCTCCAACAACGAAGAGGCCGCCATGGTGCGTCCGCTCATCACCAGTGCCGTGGGCCTGCTGCGCAGGACGTCGGACCGGCTGGAGAACGGCACCACCGAGGAGCTCATCGCGGACGTCCAGGACCAGGTCCGCCAGCGTCCGGCGCTGTTCGTCGCGGGCTGCGCGGCCATCGGCTTCGCGCTCGGCCGGTTCATCAAGGTCTGACGGGGGACACGCGGATGGAACCAACGACTCCACACCATGACGGTCCGTCGGACACCCGGCGCGTGAGTCCCGATGCATTCGGGGGACGCGGCTTCGGCGAGCTGTTCTCCGAGTTCATGGAGCAGGGCCGTCGCCTGCTGCGCGCCGAAATCACCCTGGCGCGCGCGGAGCTGCGCTCGGAAGCGAAGAAGGCGTCGGCCGGCGCGGGGCTGCTGGCGGGCGGAGGCGTGGTGCTGCTGCTGGGAGCGCTGACCTTCGTCGGCTTCCTCGTGGCCGCGCTGGCCATGGCGCTGCCGGTGTGGGCCTCGGCCCTCATCGTGGCCGTGGTGCTGCTGGCGGTGGGTGCCGCCGTCGCCTGGGTTGGGCTCGGGCGGCTGAAGCGCCTCCATGGACCTCAACGGACAATCCAAACCCTGAAGGAGGACGGGCAATGGGCGAGCAGGACCGCGCACTCCATGAAATCGCAGATGCACGGGCACGCCTGAGCGAGCTGGCGGATGAGCTGGCCCGCAAGGCGGAGCCGGACCGCTTGAAGGCGATGGCCCAGGAAAAGGCCGGGGAACTGAAGGTGCGTGCCAAGGAGTTCGCCACGGAGAAGGCGGGCGAGCTGAAGCAGCACGCGAAGGATGCCGCCGTGGGAAAGGCCACGGAACTCAAGACACACGCCAAGGAGACCGTGATGCAGAGGACGACGGAGCTGAAGGAACGTGCCGACACCCCCAAGGGGTGGAGCCTGCTGGGCGCCCTCATCGGCGCCGGCGTGGGGTCGGCCCTGATGCGCAAGGCCTTCACGGTGCGCGAGGAACGATGGAGCGAGGGGGAGCGGTACGCCCCGCGCTACGGCCGCTACCGTGAGGACCGCTGGCGCGAGGAGGACGACCGCTGGCGCTACGAAGGGCTGCGCTCCGAGAGCCCCGGCATGCGCTACTCCGAGGAGGACCGCTACGAGTCCGCCGCGCGCGGCGACATCGGCCAGGGCGCGGGCACCCGCTACGGCGGCGTGTCCGGCTACGGCGACGTGTCCTCCCGCGGCATCGGCACCAGCCCCGTGGAGAGTGAAGGCGGGATGAAGGAGCGCGCCGGCGAGGCCATGTCCAGCGTGAAGGAACACGCGTCCGACGTGGCCCACACCGTGAAGGACCGCGCCATGGACATGAAGGAGCGCGCGTCCGGCAAGGCCTCCGAAGTGCGTGAGCGCGCCGTGGGCGCGGTGGGCCACCTGCGTGAGCGGGCGTCGCACATGCGCGAGCGCATCCCCTCGCGCGACGTGATGCGCAACCGGACCTCGGACTGGTTCACCCGCACGGTGGACGAGCAGCCCATCCTGCTGGCGCTCGGCGGCATCGCCCTGGGCATGCTCGCCTCCACGCTCATCCCGGTGTCGAACAAGGAGCGCCGCTTCATGGAGCCGGCCAAGCGCCGCGCCGAGGAGGGCATCTCCCAGCTCGGTGACCAGCTCAACCAGAAGCTCCAGGGCCATGAGGAGCGCGCGTACGGCTACGAGGGCCGCCAGGACACCTCGGACCTCGGCACGTCCGCCTCCACTGACACAGGCTTCGGGGCGAGCAGCATCAGCACCCCGTCGAGCCCGTCCGGCCTCGGCGCCGCGGGCACCTCCGGCGTGAGCGTGGCGGGCACGGAGGACGACGCGGACGCGCTGGCCTCGTCGCCCTCCAGCTCGTCGCGCATCCCCCCGCTGCCTCCCCTGGATGACGTGACGAAGGTGCACTGAGCCACGGAAACACGAGCAGTCGTCGGGGGAGCAACGGTCCGTCACCGGGCTGTTGCTCCCCTTCCGTTTGACTTGGGCCCGCGGCCTCTGCCATGTGCGCCGCCGTGGCCGTCCCTCCCGAGCTGCTCGCGTCCCTGAATCATCCTCCGCCGCCGGGCCCCGCCGTGGCCTTCACGCTCCGGCTGGCCGAGGCGCTGCACCGCTACGGCACGCCCGCGCACCGCCTGGAAGGGCTGATGCAGCGTGTGTCCGAGCGGCTGGGGCTGGAGGGCCGCTTCTTCTCCACGCCCACCTCCCTCTTCGCCTCCTTCGGGCCACCGGAGGCGCTGCGCACCAGCCTCATCCGCGTGGAACCCGGGGACATGGACCTGGAGCGGCTGACGCTGCTGGACGTGCTGGCGGACGACGTCATCCAGGGCCGGCTCACACCCGCCGAGGGCGCCCGGAAGGTGGAGGACATCCTCGCCCGGCCGGCTCGTTATGGCCCCGCGCTCCAGCTCCTGTGCTGGACGCTCGCGGGCGGCGCCGCGGCGCGGCTGTTCGGCGGCGGCCTGCGGGAAATGGCGGTCGCGGCGCTGAGCAGCCTGCTCATCGGCACGCTGGGCGAGCTGACCCAGCGGCAGCCCACCACCGCCCGTGTGCTGGAGCCGGTGGCCGCCATCCTCTCCTCCGCCCTCGCCGCGCTGGCCGCCAGCTTCATGGGCCCGCTGTCCGTGCAGGTGGCCACGCTGGCCGGCCTCATCGTCCTGTTGCCGGGGCTGTCGCTGACGGTGGCCCTCAACGAGCTGGCCACGCGCCACCTCATCTCCGGTACCTCGCGGCTCACCGCGGCGGCGCTGGTGTTCCTGCAGCTCGGCTTCGGCGTCGCGCTGGGGAGCCGGGTGTCGACGCTGCTGCCTCCACCGCCGCTGACGCCGCTGCCTCCCGTGCTGCCCGGCTGGACACAGCCGGTGTCGCTGGCCGTGGCCACCTTCGCGGTGGGGGTGCTCTTCCGCGCCCGCCCTCGCGACTGGGGCTGGATGGCCGGGGCGTGCACCTTCGCCTTCGCGGGCGCGCGGCTGGGGGCGCTGCTGCTGGGAGCGCAGCTGGGCGCCTTCGTGGGGGCGCTGCTGCTGGGCATCGCCAGCAACGCGCTGGCGCGGCTGCGCAACCGGCCCTCCGTCATCACCGTGGTGCCCGGCCTCATGCTGCTGGTGCCCGGCAGCGTCGGCTTCCGCAGCCTGTCCTCGCTGCTGGAGCGGGACGTGGTGGCCGGGGTGGACACGGCCTTCTCCATGTTGATGGTGGCCGTGGCGCTGGTGGCGGGACTGCTGTCCGCCAACGCCCTCGTGCCCAGCCGCAAGGTGCTCTGAAGGCCGCGAGGCCTCAGCGCAGGCGGGTGACGTACACCGCCACCAGGGACAGCAGGAAGTAGGGCACGAGCGCGCCGGCGCCCGCGTACTCCTTCGCCATGCGCTGGCCGAAGAAGAGGGCCACCAGCGACACCGCCGACAGGAGCGCGCCCCAGAAGGCCAGCGTCGCGCCGCCGGTGACGACCAGGGCCACCAGCCCCGCCCCGCTGAGGGCGCCGGCCGCCACTTCCATCACCGTGAGGGTGGCCAGCATCAGCGGCACCACGCCCCGCAGCGGACTCTTGGCGAAGTGGCCGGTGAGCCAGCCCAGGTTGCCCTTCCAGTCGAAGACCTTGTCCAGGCCGGACTGGAGGAAGAGGATGGCGAGGAAGGCGGCGCAGAGCGCCTGGAGCAGCCAGAAGGTGAAGTCGGTGGATTCGAAGGACGGCATGGCGCGCCCACTCTAGCCGCCCTCCGGCCGGGCCCAAGTCTTCTCGCCCGTGGAACAGGCGGGCAGGCGTCGGCCAGCGCTCTCCTGCCTTCCCCCCCGGGCGTCCCTACCTTCACGCCCATGGCATCCGAGCTCACCGCTCGCCGGATATTCACCGGCCTCATCCTGCTGTCCATCTTCCTGCTGGCCCTGGTCATCCGCCCGTTCGCCGAGGCGTTCTTCTTCGCGGCCGTGCTGGCGGCGGCCTTCCACGGCCTGCACAAGCGGCTGACCCGGAGGCTGCGCGGCCGCGCCAACGTGTCCGCGGGCATCCTCACCACGGGAGTCGTTCTCGCCCTGCTGCTCCCGCTGGGCGGCCTCACCGCCTTCGTCGTCACCGAGGTGACGGAAGGGGCCCAGTTCGTCACCCGCACGGTGCAGCAGGAGGGGGTGAGCGGGCTGGTGGAGCGGCTTCCCGGGCCGGTGCGCAAGACGGCGGAGGGCTTGATGAAGCGGCTCCCCATGGCGGAGCAGAACCTGAACCGGACCCTCCAGGAGCAGGTCACGACGCAGGGCGGCACCGCGGCCAAGGCGGTAACGGGAGCGGTGGCGGCCACCGGCTCCCTCGCCTTCCAGACCATCATGATGCTCATCGCCCTCTTCTTCTTCTTCACGGACGGGAAGCGGCTGGTGGACTGGATTGAGAGCGTGTCGCCGCTGAGGCGCGGGCAGACGCGGGAAATCATGCGCGAGTTCCGCAGCGTGTCCGGCGCGGTGCTCCTCTCCTCCGTGGCCACCGCGGGCGTGCAGGCGGCGGCGGCGCTCATCGGCTACGTCATCGCCCGGGTGCCCGCGCCGCTGTTCTTCGCCGGGCTGACCTTCTTCCTGGCGCTCATCCCCGCCGTGGGCGCGGCCATCGTCGTGCTGGCGGCGGCGGCGCTGATGTTCTTCAGCGGCCACCCCTGGGCGGCGCTCTTCCTCGCCATCTGGGGCACGGTGGTGGTGGGGCTCGTGGACAATGTGGTGAAGCCGCTGCTGGCCAAGCGCGGCATGCACCAGCACGGCGCCATCGTCTTCTTCGCCCTGCTCGGCGGCCTCGCCGCGTTCGGCACGGTGGGCCTGCTGCTGGGCCCGCTCATCGTCGCCTTCTTCCTGGCCCTGGTGCGCATCTGGGAGCGCGACTACGGGCGCTCCACGCCGCGCGCGGGAGACCCGGCGACACCGGGACCGGGCGGCGGCACCACCGACGGCGGCCGGAAGCTCCCCACGGCGCGCTCGGAGGCGACGGGCGAGCGGGTGCCGCTGACGCCCACGCCCATGGACTCGCACTGAGCCCCGAAACGACCACGGCCCCGCCTTCCGGCACGCACCGGAAGCGGGGCCGCGGAAACCTCGAGTCCCTGGCCTAGAACGCCGCGCCGCTGGCCTGCAGGCCGGGCGAGGACGACAGGCTGGACAGGCCCGTGTGCAGCACGAAGGTGGCGCCCGCCGTGGCGTCCGGGCTCCGGTTGGCGGACACGCCGTCCGTCCCCGTCAGGCCCGAGCCCAGCGTCGCGGTGTCCACCGCCGTGGCGGAGCTGTTCTTCAGCGTCACCGTGTCACCGCTGTTGGACAGGCCCAGCGAGCCCGTGGACGCGGCCACCGCGCCGGGCGTGCCCGCGGGGATGGCCGAGGCCCCGCCGAACACCACCAGCACCCCGCCCGCCGCCAGCGTGGTGCCGCTCGGGAAGGTGTGCCGCACCGACGCCGCGTCCGACACCGTCCAGCCGCTCAGGTCCACCGCCGCGCCGCCCACGTTCACCAGCTCCACGAACTCGCCGTTGACGTCCGAGCCCGGCTCGTTGACGAGCACCTCGTTGATGATGACGTTGCCCGTGCCGCCGGGGGTGGAGGTGGTGATGGTGAAGGCCGCGTCGCTGGTGTCGGTGACGGTGGCGTCGGCCGCGTCAGTCACGCGCACCCGCGCGGAGGACGTGGCGCTGGAGGGCACCGTCCACGCGAAGCTCCCCGCCGAGGCCGCGGTGCTGGAGGTGAGGGTGCTCCAGGTGCTGCCGTCCAGGGTGTACTCCACCTTCACGTTCGTCACGCCCGAGGACGTCCAGGTGATGTTCCGCGCGCTGCCGCCCGCCCAGCTCTCACCCCCGTTGGGGGCCGTCACGGTGACGCTGCCGGACACCGAGTCCCCGGGGATGAGGAAGTCCTTGATGACCGCCATGTGCTGCATGCCGGACGCGCCGCTGTCGCCATAGAGCGCGGGCGAAATCTCGGAGAGCGGCGAGTGCACGCGGGTGTCCACCACCAGCCCGTTCGCGTACGAGCTGGAGCCGATGACGACCGCCGTCTGGTACTGGCGCAAGTCGCTGTCCACCAGCACGTGGTCATAGGGCTTGCCGCGGGCGGCGTTGGTGTTGCCGTTGCCGTTGCGGTCCGCCGGGTACGGGCTGCTCGTCGTCACCACCTGGGAGAAGGTGGAGAAGCACGACTCGGAGCGGCTGTCGGTGTTGAAGTCCCCGCCGATGGCCAGGTAGTCCCCCGCCGGGATGTTGGCCTTGATGCGGCTCACCAGGCTGCTGGCCTCCGAGTTGCGCGTGCCGCTGCTGGACGTCAGCAGGTGCACGCTCACCACCCACAAGTCCTTGGGGCCCGGCACGTCGATGCGCGCCCAGGCGAAGTCGCGGTTGGAGACGTACGGGTCGTCCCACTCACCCGAGGCGATGATGGGCCAGCGGCTGATGACGCCGTTCGGAATCTGCGCCCCACCCTCGATGGAGTAGTGGAACTCCGGGCCGAACGCCGTGTCGACGAAGGCGCGCAGGTCCGTCGCGGAGTTCGTCTTGTAGTTGAACTCCTGGATCATCACCACGTCCGGGTCCGTGCCCTGGAAGATGCGGATTCCGTGACCCGGGTCATAGTCCTGGCCCGTGCCGCTGGTGGTGTTGGCCGCCATCAGCCGGATGCGGACGTTGCTCAGCGAGTCCTCCTGGACTCCCACGGCAGCGGCCTCGTCGGCGGACTCCACCGAGGGCTCCATGCCACCGCAAGCGGCGAGCAACAGGGAAAGCGCGGCGGCTGCGTACCGCCAGGGAGATTGCGTGGGCCTGGTTCGAGTGTTGTGGGTTCGCACGATGTACGGTCCTTCTCCCTGCCGGGAGCTGTTGAGAGGGGTCGGTGAAGACACCTGGGCAGTGGCCGTGGCGCGCGAGCGCACACGAACCACCCATCCGATTTATCGGGGCAGCCTGCGCCAGCGTTGCGTGAAACCTGAGTGAAAAAATATGGCCGCGAGGATTACAGGGCCGCGGCCGTGGACAGCGCGACGAAGAGGTAGCGCAGACCCTTGCCCAGTGTGACGAAGAGGACGAACGGCAGCGGCCGGACGCCGAGCATGCCCCCGGCGATGACGAAGGCATCGCCCACCACGGGCAGCCATGACATCAGCAGCGCGGGCGCGCCCCACGTCCGCACGCGCGCCTCGACACGCTCCATGCGCGGCCCCTCCTTCGCGCGCCGGCGCGTGTACCACCGCCCCAGCGGGCCGCCTCCGCCTCGTGCCACCCACCGGCCCAGCACATAGAGAGACAGGGCCCCCAGCACGTTGCCGGTGGTGGCCACCCCGATGGCCAGCGCCGGGGCCGTGCCACCATAGATGAGCGCGGCCAGCACCGCCTCCGAGGGCACCGGCACCACCGAGCCGGCCATCGCCGCGACGAGAAAGAGGCCCGGCAGGCCCCAGGCGGAGAGTGTGGATGGGTCCGGCATGGAGGGACGAAGAAGGGCGGTGAGCTTGCCACGCGCCAGGAGGGGCCGGGGTGATTTCACACCGGGCGCCCGGCACCCACCTTCCTCTCGGAGGCGAAGGGGCCTCCTCGTGGTTCCGGCGCCAGGAGGGGCCGGGCGGTGATGTTGGTGTCATGGCATCCCCTCACCCGGAGTGAGTGACTCCGGACGGAGTGTGAGCGGGCCAGTCGTCCGCTCCCGAGCAGCCCGCCCTCGCGTCGGCTTGCCTGCCCGCCAGGAGCGGACGCATGAAGACCCCGTGGGCCCGTGCGTGGCCACGCCTCACCTCGGAGGAGACATGCGCGCCATCGACTCGGGAGATGCCAGGGTGGCCTCCATCCTCGTCGCGGATGACCCGGCGCTGCCGCGACGAGACGGCCTGGACGTGGTGGTGCGACTGCGCGACGGCCGTGGGTTCACCCTCACCCTGGTGCCACTCCATGTGCTGCAGCGGCGGCTGGCCGCGGCGCCCTCCCTGCTCGCCACACGCCTGGTGCTGGTGCGGCAACTCACCGACGACGCCGTGCTGCACGCGGTGCGCTCAGCGGTGGACGAGGGCATCGAGCAGTTCGGCACGCTGCAGCCCCCGCTGGAGCAGTAGCCCTCCGCGCACGAATTGCGCCCACCTCCCCGGGGGCGCAAGAACTGCGCGAACAGGCTCGCCCGCCGGGGCACTGTCCGACGGCGCACGGATTGCTAGGGCCTTGGGGTAGGAATTTTCCCCCGCGCGAAGGAACGCCGACATCATGAGCAGCACCGTCGTCCCCTCTCCGAGCCTGAATCCGAGCTCCGACATCCGCCTGGTTCCGGTGGAGATTGCCCCCGAGACGTTCTGGGTGGGCAAGCGAGAGCCCGGCAACATCTTCTACGCCAACCCATACCTGCGCCGCTTCCGCGGCACGGACACGAAGACGCAGCGGCCCACGGAGTTCAACCTCCTCATCGACCCGGGCTCCAGCAGCGACTTCTCCGCCATGCACACCAAGGTCACCGCGCTCATCGGGGGCATGGAGCGCCTGTCGGCCATGTTCGTCAACCACCAGGACCCGGACGTGGGCTCGTCGGCGAGCCTCATCTCCGCGCGCTACGCGCCCCGAGCGGGCATCCTCTGCTCGGAGGACACGTGGCGGCTCATCGTCCACCAGAACCTGCCGCGCCACCGCTTCATCCCCACGGAGAAGTTCGCCCAGGGGCTGAGCGTGCCCACCGGGCACAAGCTGTTGCCGGTGCCCTCGCCCTTCTGCCACTTCCGGGGCGCGGTGATGCTCTATGACCCGCAGACGCGGGTGCTCTTCTCCGGCGACCTCTTCGGCGGCCTCACCGACTCCAACGCGAAGGGGCTGTGGGCGGACGAGTCCGACTGGACGGGCATCCGCGCCTTCCACCAAATCTACATGCCGGTGAACGCGGCGCTGGCGCGCGCGGTGGCGGCCATCCGCAAGCTGGAGCCGGGCGTGGAGATGATTGCCCCGCAGCACGGCCGCATCATCCGCGGCCCGCTGGTGCAGCAGTTCCTGGAGCGCATGGAGCGGCTGCAGGTGGGCCTGGACATCATGGACGAGGCGCAGGACCGCACGCACCTGCAGGCCTGGAACGCGGTGCTGGACCGGGTGCTGTCGCTGGCGCGCGGCTACCTGGGCGCCTCCGTGGACGCGAAGCTGGCGGCCAGCAAGGAGCTTTCGGACACGGCCACGTACGACGGCAAGAGCCTCCACGTGAACAAGCTGGGCAAGTGGACGCTGGAGCACGTGGTGTCCCTGCTGTGCCACGGCGAGCCGCCCGAAATCGCCGGCCCCATCATCGTGGAGGCCACCAGCGCCGCCGCCGAATACAACCTGCCCACTCCGCACCTGGACCTCGAGGGCGCGGGGGCTCCGTCCCACGTCTCACTGCTGGACCCGTGAGCCGGGGCGCACCCACACGAATCGAGGGAGGGGCTGGTGCAGCCGACGGACGATGATGCCGGCGACGTGGCCTACCTGGGCGGGGCCGCGCCGGAAGCGGTACCCGCCCCATACTCGCCGGTGACACCTCCAGGCGCGGACCTGCGGCCCGTGACGCCTCCGCCAGCGGTGTCGCTGGCGGACACGCTGCGGCCGGCCACGCCGGTGTCGCCGCAGGGCACGCTCCTCCAGGGCTTCACGACGCCGCTGCCGCTCTCCATGATGGTGCGGGGGCTGGTGCCGGGGCAGGTGGTGGCGGGCCGCTACCGCGTGGAGCGCTGGCTGGGCGCCGGGGGCAGCTCCACGGTGTACGAAGTCACGGACCTCCAGCAGGGCGAGCACGTGGCGCTCAAGGTGCTGGCCGTGCCCCACGCGGAGGCGCACCTGGTGGCGCGCTTCCGCAAGGAGGTGGAGCACGTGCGGGCGCTCGAGCACGTCAACATCCTCCGCGTCTTCGACGTGGGCGACGACGGCGAGCGCCACTTCCTCACCATGGAGCTGCTGGAGGGCTCGGACCTGCGGCAGGTGCTGGCGGAGCGGCGGCCCTCATGGACCGAGGCCCTGCGCTGGCTCACCCACGCCACCGTGGCGCTGGAGCACGCGCACGGGCGCGGGGTGCTGCACCGGGACGTGAAGCCCGCCAACCTCTTCATCACCCGTACCGGGGTGCTGAAGCTGATGGACTTCGGCCTCGCCAAGAGCATGCACGTGCCGGGCACCACGGCGCAGGGCGCGGTGCTCGGCACGCCGGAGTACATGGCGCCCGAGCAGGTGATGGGCAGCCCCCCGGTGTCCCCCGCCACGGACCTGTACGCGCTCGGCGTGGTGGCGTACGAGCTGTTCACCGGGCAGCTCCCCTTCCGCCACGCGGAGCCGGTGCCGCTGATGTTCCTGCACGTGCAGCAGGCCCCGGTGGCACCGCGCACCCTGTGCCCGAACCTGCCGGAGCCCTTCGAGCGCGTCATCATGAAGCTGCTGGAGAAGCGGCCCGAGGACCGCTACCCCGACGCCGCCGCGCTGCGCACCGCGCTGGCGAAGCTGTGGCCCCAGGTGCTCAAGGCCCCCGCCTGAGCGGAACGGGTGCCGCGTGCAGTCTCCTCAACCCCAGGCTCCGGGCCGCTGGGAGCCCTCTCCCGCCGGCCTCCTCCCAGGTCATGCGCCGGTCGCCGCCGCCTCCGGCGTCCTGCCGGGAGCGAACAGCGCCAGCATGAGCGCGGCGGTGGCGGCGAGCCCGGCGGCGATGGCGAACTGCGCGGCGAAGTGTCCCCGGGCCAGCGCCAGCAGGGCCACCGAGAGCGCGCCTCCCAGGAGGCGCATGGCGTAGAGGCTGCTCGTGACGATGCCCCGGTGATGCCAGGGCGCGCGGGACTGGGGACCAATCAGCGAGGTGCTCGCGGCCGGGCCCAGCCCCAGGCCCAGGATTCCCAGGCCCACGAGGGCCGCGGGCACGCCCCACCCCAGCGCGGCGGACAGGGACAGGAACCCGGCGCCCGTCGCGGACACCGCGAAGCTCACGCCCGCGCTCAGGCGCATGCCGCCGCGCACCAGCAGCTTCACGCCGAAGGTGGAGCCCACGGACCAGCCCAGCAGCATGGGCAGCAGCGCCAGCCCCGCGCCCACGGGTGTATGCCCGCCCTGCTCCGTCATCCACAGGGGCACCCACGCGGCCATGCTGTACAGCAGCGCGCCACCGGTGATGTTGCCCACCACGCCGCTGAGCACGGTGCGGTCTCGTACCAGCTCACCCGGGAGCAGCGGAGACGGGGACGCGCGCTGCTGGCGCACCAGCACCGTGCCCATACCCACCGCGGCCAGCGCGCACAGCCACCGCAGCCCGGCGGCCCCGGGCTCCAGCGAGAAGAGGAGCAGCGCCGCGGAGGTGCCGGCCAGCAGGGGGCCCCACCGCTCCAGCGTCACGTCCGAGCGGCGCGGCGGGTCCCGGTAGGACAGGTACAGCAGCGCCGCGGCGAACAGGCCCACGGGCACGTTGACCAGGAACACCCAGCGCCAGGAGGCGTGCATCACCAGCCAGCCGCCGATGAGCGGGCCCGTGGCGTTGCCCACGCCCCAGGCACCGGTGAAGAGGCCCTGCACGGCGGCGCGCTCGCGCAGGGTGTAGAGGTCCGCGCTGATGGTGAGCGTGGTGGGCTGGAGCGCGCCCGCCCCCAGGCCTTGCAGCACGCGGAAGGCGATGAGCATGGGCACGGAGTCCGCGAGGCCGCACAGGGCGGAGCCCACCAGGAACAGGGCCATGCCGCCAAAGAAGACGGGCCTGCGCCCCAGCCGGTCCGCCAGCTTCCCGGAGACGAGCACGCCCACGGTGGAGGCGAAGAGGAAGGCGGAGAACACCCACGAGTAGAGGTGTTCGCCGCCCAGCTCGCGCGTAATCGTGGGCATGGCGCTCGTCACCACCGTGCCCTCGAAGGCGCTGACCACCAGGGCCAGCAGCACCGCGCCGGTGGCCATCCGCCGCGCCGTGCCGGGACGCGCTGTGACTCCGGGCTCCACCGTCAAGCCGCTTCCACTCATACGTAACGTGTACGCCCCGGAAGGCCATGCGGAAACCGCATCTTGCGCATAGACTGCTTGCGGAAACCGCATGACCACCGAACAGCTCAGGGCCTTTCTCCTGGTCGCCCAGGAGGGCCGTCTCTCGCGCGCGGCCCGGGGGCTGGGCCTGTCCCAGTCCGGATTGTCGCGGCAACTGCAGTCGCTGGAGGCGGAGCTGGGCACGCGACTGCTCGTCCGTACCCCAGGCGGGGCGGTGCTGACGGACGCGGGGGAGCGCTTCCTGCCCCACGCGCGCCGGGCGCTGGAGGCGCTGCAGGCGGGCACGTCCGAGCTGGAGCACCTGGCGGGCACGCCCCGGGGCATGGTGTCGCTGGGCACGCTGCACACGGTGGGCGCGTACCTCCTGCCGGACATCATCCCGGCCTTCGCCCGGAAGTATCCGGAGGTGCGGCCCCGGCTGAGCGAGGGCATGGCGGCGGCGCTGGAGGAGGGCGTGGCAAAGGGGACGTTGGACCTGGCCATCCTGTCCCTGCCTGTGCGGCGGGCGGACCTGGTGGCGCAGAAGTTGTGGGAGGAGTCGCTGGTGCTCGCGGTGCCACGCGGGCACCGGCTGACGCGGCTGGGGAAGCCGGTGACGCTGGGCGAGGTGGTGGAGGAGTCGTGGGTGGTCATCCCCGGCATGGCCGGTACGCGGGCGCTGGAGGCGGAATCCGAGGCGCGCGGGGTGACGCCGAAGCTGGCGCTGGAGACGGACAACGCGGAGGCCATGCGCCGCATGGTGGAGCGCGGGCTGGGCGTGGCGCTGGTGCCGGAGTTGATGGCGAGAGACCACCAGTCACGCGGCTTCGACGTGGTGCCGCTGGTGCGGGGCCCGAAGCGGCAGGTGGCGCTGGTGCACCGGGGCGAGGGCTACCTGACGGCGGCGGCGCGGGCGCTGAAGGCGTTCCTCGTGGAGAGCATCCGCGCGATGCCCGAGCCGTGGGGGACGCGGAGGGGTGGCACGGGAGCCCCCTCGGGTCCCCGGGTGCGGTAGCCTGCCGCGGGCTGGCGGGAGAGGTCTGTCATGGCGCTGAAGGTGATGACGTTCAACGTCCTGCAAGGAGGAGAGGAGCGGTTCGACGCCATCCTCACCTTCCTGGCACGGGAGTCCCCGGACGTGCTGGTGCTGCAGGAGTGCCTCGGCTGGGATGACGGCGGGAGGCTGCGCCGGGTGGCCGAGGCGCTGGAGGTGCCGCAGGACGACGCGCACATGGTGCTGGGGCAGTCCCGCTCACGGCCGAGCGGGCGCTGCTACCACGTGGCCGTGGTGAGCCGCCCTCCCCTGCGCTCGGTGAGCGTGCACAACGACCGGCACTTCCTGGGGCACTGCATCGTGCGGTGTGACTTCGACGCGAATGGGCCGGTGACGCTGTTCGGGACGCACTTCGACGCGCACCACGAGAAGCTGCGGTACGTGGAGGCGCGGTATCTGCGCTCGTTGCTGGACACGGCGGCGTTCCGGGAGGGCCAGTTCCTGCTGGCGGGGGACCTGAACTCGCTGTCGCGGAAGGACCCGTACCCGGTGGACCTGGAGGACCGGCTGCGCCGGGCGGGGACGGACAAGTATGGCCATCCGCCGCGCTTCGACGTGATTGACGACGTGGAGGAGTACGGCTGGGTGGACACGCTGCTGGCGCGGCCGGCATCGTCGAAGTGGGTGACGGCGAGGAGGAACCGGGGCGGAGTGACGATTGACTACCGCACGGACTACGTCTTCGCGTCGCCGCGGATGGCGGAGCGGCTGGTGTCGGCGGAGGTCATCGACGTGGGAGACGCGTCGGACCACAACCCGCTGGTGGCGACGTTCCGCTGAGGAGAAGGAGGAGCCATGGCCCGGACGGACAGCTTCGTGGAATACACGGTGGAGTTGCTGGAGAAGCTCGGGCCGGTGCGGGCGCGGTCGATGTTCGGCGGCTGGGGCCTGTACTTCGGTGGGCGGATGTTCGGGCTCATCGCGGACGGGCAGCTCTTCCTGAAGGTGGACGACGTCACGAAGCCCGAATTCCAGGCAGCGGGGGGCCGGCCCTTCATCTATGAGGGCGGCGGCAAGACGGTGGAGATGGGCTACTGGACGCCGCCCGCGGACGCGGCGGATGACGCCTACGCGCTGCTGCCCTGGGCGCGCCGCGCGGTGGACGCGGCACAGCGGGCCGCGGCGAAGAAGGCGCCGAAGAAGAAGGCCCAGGCGAAGCAGGCTCCCGCGAGCAAGAATGCGGCCCCGGTGAAGAAGGCCGCGAAGAAGCCGGCGCGGAAGTCCACCTCACGTACCCGACAGACCTGACGAGGCTTCCAACCTCTCGCGGCTGTCTTACTGAGCACGCAAGGCCTTCGTGCGCTTGAGCCAATAGCCCGGGCGTTGGCGCACGTGGGCAACGGCCAGGACCACGCTGCGCTCCTTCAGCACGGTATAGGGCAGCGCAAAGGGAAAGTCGGAGAGCAGGAAGCGATGGATGGTTGGAGCGTGACGCACTCCAGGCCATGCAGGCCATGTCTCGGGAGCGTCCTCGATGGAGTCGAGTGCATGGAGCACCTCGACAGCGAAGTCATCTCCAAGACCTGGGGTGCGCTCCTCGTACCAACTGGCGGCGGCGGAGAGCCCCCGCCGCGCCTCCTCATGCAACTCAGCGCGCACGAGTGGACTCAGCCCCCGCGGCGTACCCGCAGCTGCGCCCTGACTTCCTCGATGGCCTGGCGCGCGTCGTAGGTCTTCACCTTGCCGGAGACCACCTCCTGAGCACGCCGCCCGAGTTCCGCCGCCCACTCGGCGTCAGCATCAGCTCTCGCGTCTCCGTCTTCGAGGCTGAGCAGCAGCTTGTGCGCGAGACGGGCCCTCTCCTCGGGTGGGAGCTGAAGTGCATCTGGCAGCAGGTCGTCCGCGGAGGAGGCCATGAGCCCAATCTAGCACTGGCCTCGCCGGAAGGCTGCCCACGAAGCCGGGAGAGTCGCCGGAGCAGCAATCAAGCAGCCGAGCGAGCACCTCCCGTCCTCCCAAAGCTCCTCACGCCGTCTTGATGGCCGCCGCGTCCTCCAGCCCCAGCTCCATGACGGACACCTCGCGCATCCGGAACTTCTGCACCTTGCCCGTCACCGTCATCGGGAATGCGTCCACGAACTTCCAGTAGCGCGGCACCTTGTACGTCGAGATGCGGCCCGTGCAGTGTTTCGTCAGCTCCTCCGCCGTGAGCGTCACACCCGGCTTCGGCTTCACCCAGGCCATCACCTCCTCGCCGTACTTCTTGCTCGGCACGCCGATGACCTGCGCCTCGCTCACGCCCGGGTGCGTGTGCAGGAACTCCTCCACCTCGCGCGGGTAGATGTTCTCCCCACCGCGGATGATCATGTCCTTGATGCGGCCGACAATCTTCACGTAGCCGTCCGCGTCCATCGTCGCCAGGTCGCCGGTGTGCATCCACCCCGCCTTGTCCACCGCCGCCGCGGTGGCCTGCGGGTTCTCCCAGTACCCCAGCATCACGCTGTACCCGCGCGTGCACAGCTCGCCCGGCGTCCCCCGGGGCACCACCGCCCCCGTCTCCGGGTCCACAATCTTCACCTCCAGGTGCGGGTGCACGCGCCCCACCGTGGACACGCGCTTGTCCAGCGGGTCATCCAGCGCGCTCTGCGTGGACACCGGCGACGTCTCCGTCATCCCGTAGCAGATGGTCACCTCGCGCATGTTCATCCGCGACTGCACCTGCTTCATCACCTCCACCGGACACGGCGAGCCCGCCATGACACCCGTGCGCAGCGACTTCAGGTCGAACTCGCCGAAGCGCGGGTGGTCCAGCTCCGCGATGAACATGGTGGGCACGCCGTACAGCGACGTGCAGCGCTCCGCCTGCACCGTCTGCAGCACGGCCAGCGCGTCGAACGCCTCGCCCGGAATCACCATGGTGGCCCCGTGGGACGTGCAGGCCAGGTTGCCAATCACCATGCCGAAGCAGTGGTAGAAGGGCACCGGGATGCAGACGCGGTCCTCCGGCCCGTAGCGCAGCGCCTCGCCGATGAAGAACCCGTTGTTCAGCACGTTGTGGTGCGACAGCGTGGCCCCCTTCGGGAAGCCCGTGGTGCCGGACGTGTACTGGATGTTGATGGGGTCATCGAACTGGAGCGACGCCTCGCGGTCCGCCAGCGTGCGCTCGCTGACGTGCTTCGCGTTGGAGAGCAGGAGCTGCCAGTCATCATCCAGCACCAGCGTCACCCGCAGGCCGGGGCAGCGCGGGCGGACCTCCTCGACCATGGCCCGGTAGTCCGTCTGCCGGAAGCCCCGGGAGAACAGCAGCACGCTGACGCCGGACTGGATGAGCGCGTACTCCAGCTCCGAGGTGCGGTAGGCCGGGTTGAGGTTGACGAGGATGGCGCCGATGCGCGCGGTGGCGTACTGGGCCACCACCCACTCGAAGCGGTTCGGGGACCAGATGCCCACCCGGTCCCCCTTCTCCACACCCAGCGCCAGCAGGCCCAGCGCCACCTGCGTGGTGGTGTCCCAGAGCTGCCGGTACGTGGCCCGGTACCCCTGCGAGGCGACCACCAGCGCCTCCCGGGCGCCGTGGAGCTCGACGGTGCGGCGCAGGTTCTGGCCAATCGTCTCCCCGAGCAGCGGGGTGGTGCTGGTGCCGTGGACGTAGGAAGGAACCGAGGCGTGGGTCATGCGGCCATCGTCCCGCCGTCACCCGGCTCGCGGCAAGCACGAGCATGCTGGGAGCCCCAACCCGCGCGGTACCGGCGCCTCCTCCGGCCACGCGGCACCGCCTCCACGCCCTGGCAACCCGGTGGATGCCGCGCCCTTGAGGCATCCCCCCGGGTCATCCGGCCCACCCGTCCCCGCCACCCCGGGCGCCCCGCCCGCCCGGCCCCCGGCGGAGCAGCCCGCCCGCGCCCCCGCCAGGCCCTTCCCGCTGTCCCCTGGCCCACATCTTCCGGGCGTTCGCCGCGCGCCCCGGACATGAAGAGAGACAGAGGTCGTGCGGCGCCACCACGCGCCGCATTAAATGGAGCGGCTCATGGACGATTTCAACCCCAGGCTGGTCGCGGCCCTCCTCGAAGCCCGCCAGCGCCACTGCTTCCCTCCAGACGTGCGCCGCGCGGCGCCCGAGTTCATCGGGCAGGTCCTCGGCCTGCTCTTCCCACACTTCTCCGAGCGCCTGGAGTGTACGGCCGCCGCCGTCCGCCGCGACGTCACCACCGTGGAGGCCAGCCTCCACCGGATTCGCGAGACGCTGGCCCCGCTCTACCCCGACATCAACCCCGCCCTGCCCTCGCGCTTCATGGAGCGCCTGCCGGGCCTCTATGACTGGCTCCGGCAGGACGCCCAGGCCATCTTCGAGGCCGACCCCGCCGCCCGCACCGTGGACGAGGTCATCCTCACCTACCCGGGCTTCTACGCCATCGCCATCTACCGCGTGGCCAACACCCTGCACGGCCTCGGCTTCCCGCTGCTGCCGCGCCTGCTCACCGAGTTCGCCCACCAGCGCACCGGCGTGGACATCCACCCGGGTGCCACCATCGGCCGGCGCTTCGTCATCGACCATGGCACCGGCGTCGTCATCGGCGAGACGACGCTCATCGGTGAGAATGTGAAGCTCTACCAGGGCGTCACCCTGGGCGCCCTCATGGTGGAGAAGGCCCTGGCCGACAAGAAGCGCCACCCCACCATCGAGGATGACGTGGTGGTGTACGCCAACGCCACCATCCTCGGCGGCGAGACGGTGGTGGGCCGGGGCAGCATCATCGCCGGCAACGCCTGGCTCACGCAGAGCGTCCCCCCGCAGTCCGTCGTCACCCGCCGCAGCGAGGTGCGCCCGCGCGGCGCGGACGGCACGCTCGACGCCATCGAGTTCCACATCTGAACCGCCGCACCCTCACGTACAGCCCCCACCCGACGAGGCCCAAGACATGAAGGCGAACAACATCCTGGAGACCATCGGCAACACGCCGCACGTGCGCATCAACCGGCTGTTCCCGTCGCGCGTCACGGTCCACATGAAGCTGGAGCGGGCCAACCCGGGCGGCAGCATCAAGGACCGCATCGCCCTGTCCATGATTGAGGACGCGGAGCAGCGCGGCCTCCTCAAGAAGGACAGCGTCATCATCGAGCCCACCAGCGGCAACACCGGCATCGGCCTGGCCATGGTGGCCGCGGTGAAGGGCTACAAGCTGGTGCTCGTCATGCCGGACTCCATGAGCATCGAGCGCCGCCGCCTGATGGCCGCCTACGGCGCCACCTTCGAGCTCACCCCGCGCGCCCAGGGCATGAAGGGCGCCATCGCCCGCGCGCAGGAGCTGGTGTCCCAGGTGCCCAACGCGTGGATGCCGCAGCAGTTCGAGAACGAGGCCAACATCGAGGTGCACCGCCGCACCACCGCGAAGGAAATCCTCGCGGACTTCCCGGAGGGGCTGGACTACCTCATCACCGGCGTGGGCACCGGCGGCCACATCACCGCGTGCGCCGAGGAATTGAAGAAGGTGTGGCCCAGGCTGAAGGTGTTCGCGGTGGAGCCCGCGAAGTCCCCCGTCATCAGCGGCGGCCAGCCGGGCCCGCACCCCATCCAGGGCATCGGCGCGGGCTTCATCCCCAAGAATCTGCACAAGGAGGCGCTCGACGGCGCCATCCAGGTGAACGAGGAGGACGCCTTCGAGTTCGCCCGCCGCTCCGCGCGCGAGGAGGGCATCTTCGTGGGCATCTCCTCCGGCGCCGCGCTGGCCGCCGTGAATCAGAAGCTGGGCGAGATGCCGGACGGCAGCCGCGTGCTGTGCTTCTGCTACGACACGGGCGAGCGCTACCTCTCCATCGAGACGCTCTTCCCGGCCCAGCAGTAGGCCTCAGCCCGGGTACGTCCGCACCAGCTCCACCAGCCGGTCCATCTCCTCGGGCAGGTTGTAGAAGTGGGGTGACAGGCGGATGCGGCCCCGGCGCAGGGAGTGGGCGACATCGCGCTCGGCGAGCCACGTGCTGAGCGCGCGCGCCTCTCCCCGGGGCGGCAGGAAGGTGAGGATGCCCGCGCGGTGCTCCGGCGCGGGCCCCACGTCACAGCCCAGCCCGCGCAGTCCCTCCTCCAGCCGGGCGAGCAGCCCGCGGATGCGCGCCTCGATGGCGTCCAGGCCCACCTCCTCCAGGAGCTCCAGCGCGGCGCCCAGCGCGTAGATGCCGGTATACGCGGCGCTGCCCTCCTCGAACTTGCTCGCGTCCGGGCGCAGCTCGAAGTGGCTGCGGTTGAAGTTCCACGCGTCGGTGGTGCTGCGCCAGCCCACCAGCACCGGGCGCACCCGGGGCAGCACGTCCTTCGCCACGTAGAGGAAGCCGATGCCCGCGATGCCGAGCATCCACTTGTGGCTGTCCGCGCTGAGGAAATGGATGCGGCTCTTCTTCACGTCCACGGGGACGCAGCCGATGCTCTGGATGCCGTCCACACAGAAGAGGACGCCCGCGCGCTCGCACAGGGCGCCGATGGCGTCCAGGTCCGTGCGGTAGCCGGTGGCGAACTGCACGGAGGACAGGGCCACCAGCCGCGTGCGCGGGGTGAGGGCCGCGGCCACCGCCTCCGGGGTGACGCCGCCCGAGGGCGCCTCGATTTCGCGCACCCCCACGCCGCGGTCCTTCAGGTGCAGCCACGGGTAGACGTTGGAGGGGTACTCCAGCGAGGCGGCCACGGCCACCTCGTCCCCGGGCTTCCAGTCCAGCCCCTCGGCGACCAGGCCGAGGCCGTGGCTGGTGTTGCGCACGAAGGCCACCTCGCCGGGCTCGGCGTTGACGAGCCGGGCGGCCAGCGCGCGCACCCGCTCGCAGTGCGCCTCCCAGCCGCGCTCGTGCTTGAGGCCGTGGTAGACGAGGTCGTCCATCCATCCCCGCACGGCCTCGGCCGCGCGCAGGCTGGTGGGGGCCACGCCGGCGTGGTTGAGGTAGAGCTGCTCCTGGAGCACGGGGAAGAGGGCACGGTAGGACTCGAGCGAGCGCGTCATGCGCGCGAGTGTACCCGCGGGCCGGGCCGTGGCGGGTCCCTGTCTTGCGGCGGCCTTCCCGGGGCGGCTCGCCCCCCCTCCTCCCGCGCGGCGGGCGGATGCGGTATGCGTCGGGCCCTGGGAAGAGAGGGCACCACATGCGCCGCGACATCCTGGGAGCCGTGAGGAACTCGCTGCTGGCGGGGACGGCGCTGCTGGCGGGCTGCGCCGGCACCGTCCATGCGCCCTACCCTCCCATCCGCGCGGACATGTCCCCGGCGGCGCTGGCGCGCGGGGCCACCATCTTCCACGCGAGCTGCGAGGCCTGCCACCGCGGCGGGGACGCGGAGACGGTGTCCGGCGCGCCGCTGCGTGAGCTGCCCTCGTACATGGGCCGCTTCCATGCGGCCAACCTCACCTCGCACCCCACGGCCGGCATCGGCTCCGCGACGGACGAGGAGCTGGCACGCGCCATCCGCTACGCGGTGAGCCGGGACGGGCGGCTGATGGTGATGCCGAGTTACGGCATGGGCGACGCGGACCTGGCGGCGGTGCTGGGGTTCATGCGCTCCGGGCATCCGCTCTTCACGCCGGACGCGCGGCCGGTGCCGCGCTCGGAGTTCAGCTTCATCGGCGGCCTGGGCTTCCGCGTCATCACCGGCAACGAACCGGTGGAGCGCCCCGCTGCGGGCATCCCCGTGCCGCCCAGGGCCGCGACGCGGGAGTACGGCCGCTACATGGCGCATGACGTGTACGACTGCGCGTCCTGCCACACCGACGGCTTCAGCCCGCGCAAGACGGAGGGTGACGACGTCTTCGCCGGAGGCATGGCCTTCGTGGACCCGGAGGGGCGCAAGGTCCACTCCAGCAACATCACCTTCCATGAGACGGGCCTCGCCCACTGGACGCTGGAGGACTTCACCCGCGCGGTGCGCGACGGCATCGCTCCGGATGGCTCCGTGCTGCGCTCGCCCATGCCACGCTTCCGGGGCATGGACGCGGTGGAGGCGCAGGCCCTCTATGACTACCTGCGCTCCGTGCCCGCGCGGGACAACGAGGTAGAAGGGGCGCGGCCCCGGCTCACCGCCACCTCCGTGCGTCCCTCCTGGGTGGCGGCGGCGGGAGTGGAGAGCACGCCCCATGACGAGGCCAACGTCGACCCGGCCACCGCGGCTGCCGTCGCAGAGGCCGCGAGCCTGAGCCCGCGGGATGCCTCCGCCTCCCACGGCTCCGGGACACCCGAGGGCTCCGCATCGAACGCAGGGCCCCGGATGGAGGGCTCCACGCAAGCGGCGAGTCCTCGGACGGACGGCGCCGGGGCGCCGGCAGCCAATGGTGGCGCACCGGGTTCCACGTCCGCGGGGGCGGGGGGCGCCGTGCCCCCGGCCGATTCGCAAGCGGGGACTCGCGGCTCGGCGGCGACCCCCACACCCCGTGCGCCCACACGGAAGCCGCGCCCCACCACGCCGAAGGTGGATGCACCGAAGCTCTTCGTGCAGCTCGGCTGCGCGAGCTGCCATGGCCCCGGCGCCCGCTACCAGGACCGGCTCGCGCGGGTGGCGGACCGGAGTGAGGCGGAGCTGGTGCGCTGGGTGCGCAACCCTGAACAGTTCCTCCCGGGCACCCCCATGCCCACCTACGCGGAGCTGATTGACGAGCCGACCGCGCGGGCCCTGGTGCGCTGGGTGAAGGCGGGCGGCCCCGCCTCGCTGCCTTCCCCCTCCCGCTGAGCCCGCCGCGCCCTCCTGGGCCAGGCAGGTGCGCTCCCCCCCGGGCGGGTGGGAAGTGACAGACGAAATTGCCAGGAAAACCCCCTCTCGCCGTATTCCGATTGGAAGTTCCTCGGGGGTGGTTCTTGGTTCCACCCTCGAGGCGCGTGCCACTCCGGTGCTAACCGGCCCCTGCCCCGGAGTGGCACGTGTGACTTCCATTCCCCGGCCCCTGGTGGCTTCGCCGCCAACCCTTCGTCGGAGTTCCTCTGGCCACCGGAAGCACATGGAGCGCCCGCCTCATGCAGGTGGAGCGAAAGCTGGAGCTGCTGCGGCAGCGGGACACCACGCTGAAGGTGCATGGCGCCAATCGCCATCGCTACGAGCTGGGTCCACGCCTGTCAGACGCGGAGCTGCGGCGGTGGGAAGCGCGCCACGAGACTCCACTGCCAGAGGAGTACCGGGCCTTCCTCCAGGAGCTGGGCAATGGCGGTGCGGGCCCCGCCTACGGGTTGCGGCCATTGACGGAGGACGCCGCGCCGAGCGGGGGCACCTTTCCCCTCTCCAGAGCCCAGGCCGAAACGCGCGCGAGGGAGCCCATCGACGAGGAGGGCAACTTCCTCGCGCCGCCCTATGAGGGCCCGCCGCCCGCCGCGCTCTGGCTGTGCGAGCACGGCTGCGGTGAGGAGGACTGGCTGCTCGTGCGCGGAGAGCTGAGTGGCGGTGTCTGGCACACCGGCGACTCGCACTTCCCCTGGTCCGACGTGACGACGGGCCGGCTGTATGGCTTCCTCGACTGGTACGAGTGCTGGCTGGACGAGGAGCTCGCCGAGCTCGAGCGCCGCGCCTGACGCGGCGGCGGGCCGGCCGCGCGGCCAGGGGGAGGACTCCACGCTTGAAGGGTCCCCCCAGGGAGTCCGAGCTGCACCCGGGGCCCCGGCTCGCATAGGGTGGGCCCCATGACGGAGTGCCTCCTCAACATCGACCTGGGCGAGCTCCCCGAGGAGGACGAGCAGCTCTACACGCTCGCCCACGTGGCCAACATCGCCTGCGGTGGCCACGCGGGGGACGACGCGTCCATGCGCCGCGCGCTGGAAGCCTGCTCGCGCCATGGCACCCGCGCCGGAGCGCACCCCTCGTATGAGGACCGCGAGGGCTTCGGCCGCAAGGCCCTGGACGTCACGCCGGAGGTGATGCGGGGCCAGATGGCCGCCCAGTGCTCGCGGCTCGCACGGCTGGCGTCCGGCCTGGGCGTGCCGGTGCGGTACGCCAAGCCACATGGCGCCCTCTACCACTCCGCCAACGCGTCGCCCGCGCTGGCTCGCGCGGTGGTGGACGGCGTGGTGGAGGCACTGGGCCGGGGCATCACCTTCATCGGCCCGGGCACGGGCGCCCTGCGGGACGCGGCCCGGGAGGTGGGGCTGGCCTACGCACGAGAGGGTTTCGCGGACCGGGGCACGCGGCCGGATGGCTCGCTCATTCCGCGCGGGCAGCCCGGGGCCGTGCTCACCGACCCGGCGCTGGCTCGGGAGAACACCGTGCGGCTGGCCACGGGAGGCACCGTGGACACGCTCTGCGTTCATGGCGACACCCCGGGCGCGGTGGAGATGGCCCGCGAGGTCCGCGCCACGCTGGATGCGCTCGCGCTGCCCGCCGAGCCGCTGGGGGACGGCGCGCTGCGGCTGGTGCTTCCCGAGGGCCTGGAGCGCCGCGCCACGCGCGAGGCGCTGTGTGCCCTGCCCCGCGTGGTGGACGCCGTCATCACCGAGGAGCACGCCTGCGTGTACTTCGACCCGGCCGCGCCCCCCGAGGAGCCCCGGCTGGCCCTGGCGCGGCTGCTGCGCATTCCACCTCCCGTGGATGAGCGCCCGCCCACCACCATCCGCGTGCGCTACGACGGACCGGACCTGGCGGGGGTGGCGGAGCGCGCGGGACTCCCGGTGGAGGAGGTGGCCCGGCTCCACGCGGCGCGCGAGTACTCGGTGCGGTGCGTGGGCTTCCTGCCGGGCTTCGCCTACCTGGGCGAGGTGGATCCGCGCATCGCCGTGCCCCGGCTGCCCACGCCGCGCACGCGTGTGCCGGCGCTGGCGGTGGGCATCGCCGGTGGGCGCACGGGCGTGTACCCCTTCGCGTCTCCGGGTGGGTGGAACCTCATCGGCACCGCGCTGGACTTCACCGCCTTCACGCCGGAGCAGGGCGCGGTGTTGCGGCTCGGAGACCGGGTGCGCTTCGAGCGGGTGGACTGATGGCGGGCTGGCTCGAAATCGCGGGAGTGGGAGGCCCCGCCACGGTGCAGGACGCCGGGAGGCCGGGGCAGATGCACCATGGCGTGCCGACGGGGGGACCGCTGGTGCCGGAGCTGCTGGCCCTGGCCAACCGCGCGGTGGGCAACGCGTGGGGCACGGCGGCGCTGGAGGCGTTCGGCCGGCTGGAGCTGCGGGTGCGTGGGCGTGGAGCGCGGGTGTCGGTGGACGGGCGCGCCTTCGCCGTGGCCGAGGGAGAGGCCTTCACGGTGCCCGCGCCCGAGAATACGAGCGTGCGCTACGTCGCGGTGGACGGGGGGCTCGCGGTACCGGAGGTGCTGGGCGGGCACGGCACGCTGCTGGTGGCGCGACTGGGCGGGCACGAGGGACGCGCGCTGCGGCCCGGAGATACGGTGCCCCTTGGTGAAGGTGGCGGCACACCGGAGATGTTGGAGCCCGGGGATGCGCTGGACGTGGCGGCGCCCATCCGGGTGATGCTCGGGCCGGACGCGGAGCGCTTCGACCCGGCGACGGTATCCACGCTACTGACGGGAGCCTTCACGGTGTCCCCCGCGAGCGACCGGGTGGGGATGCGGCTGAAGGGGCCCACGCTGACACACGGAGACGAGGGAGCAGGCACCTCGCGGCCCATGGTGCGCGGGGTCATGCAGGTGACGTTGTCGGGAGAGCCCATCGTGCTCGGACCGGACCACCCCACGACGGGCGGCTACCCGCTCATCGCCGCCGTCATCCGCGCGGACTGGGGCCGGCTGTGCGCGCGGCGCCCGGGTGCACCGGTGAGGTTCCATGCTGTGAGTCTTGAAGAGGCTCGCGAAGCGTGGCGCCGGCATGTGGAGCGCTTCCGGTCTCCCCCCTGAATCAGGGCGCCTCCCTCCTCCGAGGCCAGAGCGCGCCAAGATTCAGCTCCACGTCTTCAAATGGCGCTGCCCGGACACGCGCTTCACCGGAGTACGTGCCACGCAGCCCCCACATGTCGCCCTCCCGTTGAAACACCTCCAGCGTCCGTGCGGCCGGGTCCACCAGCCACACATGCCGGACACCCTCTCGCGCGTAGATCTCCCGCTTACGCCCCCGGTCCAGCGTCTGGGTGGTGGGGGACAGCACCTCACAGACCCAATCCGGCGCCAGGATGAAGAAGGGCACCGTCGGCATCTCGGGCATGCGCTCCCACCGCCAGCCCCCGATGTCGGGGACCAGGACGTCCCGCCCAAGGTGCAACTCCGGTTCATCCACGATCCACCAGCCCCCAGGGGACTGCCGCCCTATCTGGAAGGCCGTCAGCAGCAACGCCCCGAGCACCGAGCTGGCCACCGCATGCGGGCTCGCCGGCCGCGGCATGGCGATGAGCTCCCCGTCGATGATCTGCCCGACCATGTCCTCCGGCAGCGCCAGCAGGTCTTCATAGGTCGCGGGTCGCTTCGTCTCCTTGCCCATCTCGGAACTCCCCGGTCCACCGACCTCCACTCCCTCCATCATCAGCCCTGCCTCCCAGAAGTGAAACCCCACCCCTGATGGTGTGTCCACTCCCTCCTACTCCACAGGTCTGACACGAGAGAGCCAACCTGGTACGCACGGGGGCTCGCAGGGAGGACTCACCAGCGACACCACCGGTCAGGGCGCCTCCAGCTCCGGAGGCCACAGCGCGCCGAGGTCCAGCTCCAGGGCCTCGAAAGGCTCGGCCCGAATCCGTGCCTCGCCGGAGTACGTGCCTCGCTGGACCCACTGCCCACCGTCCCACCAGAACACCTCCAGCGTCCGCGAAGCCGGGTCCACCAGCCAGACGTACTCCACGCCCTCACGCGCGTAGATCTCCCGCTTGCGCTTGCGGTCCAGTGACGCGGTGGACGGAGAGAGCACCTCGCAGACCCAGTCCGGCGCCAGCGTGAAGAAGGGCACCCTCCGCATCTGGGGCATGCGCTCGCGCCGCCAGCCGGCGATGTCCGGGACCAGCACGTCCTGACCGAAGTGCAGCTCGGGCTCGTCCACAATCCACCAGCCGCCTGGAGACCGCTGCCCGACCTGGAAGGTCGTCAGCAACAGGCCCCCAAGCACGGAATGCGCCACCGCATGGGGGCTCGCCGGCCGCGGCATGGCGATGAGCTCCCCGTCGATGATCTGCCCGACCATGTTCTCCGGCAGCGCCAGCAGGTCCTCATAGGTCGCCGGCCGCTTCGTCTCTCCACCCATCTCGGAACTCCCCGGTCCTACAACCCCCAGCCCTTCCATCATCAGCCCTGCCTCCAAGAAGTAGAACCCCACCTGGGATGGCGTGTCCACTCCTTCCTACTCCAGGGGTCTGACAACCGGCTGGGGACCGGCCGTCACCGCTCCACCTTTCCCGCGCCCATGAACAGCACGCGGTGGGCCACGTCCGCGGCGAAGCCCATCTCGTGCGTCACCACGCACAGGGTCATCCCCTCGCGCGCAGCTCGCGCATGACCTCCAGCACCACGCAACTCCGGATTCCCAGTCTCCGATACTGTCGGCATGACGACCCCCATCAAGGGCCCCCGCGTCCAGCCTCGCCCCCTCGAGACGCCGAAGCCGTCCCTCCCGCGCAACGAGGTGAAGCCGAAGGCGCCGCAGGCCGCGCGGCCCGACACGGTGGGGGTGTCCCGGTTCGACTCGGGGAAGGGCCGCTCGCCGTCCGTGGCGCTGTCCTCGCCGGTGGCCGCGCCCCAGGGCTCGCCCATCCAGCCGGGCAGCCATCCCACCGCGGAGGACGTGAAGGCCATCTCCGCCATGAAGGACCCGGTGGCGCGCAACTACGCGATTACGCAGGGCTACTCGGACCTGTCCGCCGCCATGAGCCAGATGCTGGGCGACGACAACGCCAACTGGGCCACCTTCGCGACGTGGGCCTCGAAGCAGGCCGGCGTGAGCATCCGCGGCGAGGACATGCCCAGGTTCCTCACGGACGCGCTCAAGGGCGCGGACGGGGCGCTGGGCCCCCTGGCCAGGGTGGATGACTTCCTGCGCAAGCTGGGCCTGCCGGCGTTCCCCATCGGAGACCTTGGTGCGGCCGGCAACGAGGCGCTCACCAGCGTCAGCAAGGCCATCGCCGACGGCAACCAGTTCGTCTTCCGGGAGGTGGGCCAGGAGTTCGCCCGCTTCATCGAGACGTTCCAGGGCGACACGAAGTACGACGCGGCCAAGGTGAAGCAGTACCTGGACGGCTTCCCCAAGGACAAGCCGCTCTTGAAGGAGGCCTTCGGCCACTACGCGCAGGCCATGTTCGAGAAGGACCCGAACAAGAAGGCCGAGCTGATGCTGCTGGCCAACAACAAGGTGGGCCTGCACGAGCAGACGCAGCTCCAGCCCTTCATCGACAAGGCCCTGAACGCCCCGGTGAAGGAGACCTTCCGCAAGGTGCTCAAGCAGGGCATCGAGGCCTCCATCAACGCGCTCCCCTTCCCCGCCAACCTCGCCGGCAAGGCCGCGCTGAAGTCGGGCGCCGTGGACGCGCTGCTCAACCCCGTCGTGGACGCGGCGGCCGGCGCGTTCCGCCGCGTCGCCACCGAGCACATGATGAAGCTGGCCGTGCCCGGCGGCGCGCTGAAGCTGGGCAACGATTTGCCGCCGCCCAGGGGCATGGAGTCCACGCTCTTCCCGCCGCACCTGCGCACCATCCAGAACCCGGAGCTGCGCGCCCTCCTCGGCAGGCTGGACCACAGCCCGGACAGCCTCAAGGGCACCGGCGCGAAGGACTGGAGCCGGCTGGAGCAGCGGATGGACTACATCATCGACCTCTTCCGCACGCGCCAGTCGGACCCGCACCTGTTCGACGCGCCCTTCGGCCGGAGCGGCACCACGTACCCGCTGCCGAACGCGCCGCGCTGAGGCCCGCGGCCCGGCCGCTCACGCCTCGTCCACGACGAACTGCTCCAGCCGGGCGATGCCCAGCTTCTTCATCCGGCTCTGCAGCGTGGACGGCTTGAGCCCCAGCAGCGCCGCCGCCCCGCCCGGCCCGTAGACCCGGCCGCGGGTGAGCGTCAGCACCCGCATGATGTGCTCGCGCTGCACCGCCGCCAGCGTGGGCACCGCGCCCTGCTTCAGCGGCGCCTCCGCCACCTGCGCTTCCCGGGCCACCTCGCCAGCCCCTCGCGCCGGGACATCGAACGCCTCCGCGCCCAGCTCCGTCCCGCGCGTGAGGATGGTGGCGCGCTCCAGCGCGTTGGCCAGCTCACGCAGGTTGCCCGGCCACTCGTACGACGCCAGCCGCTCCAGCCCCGCCGGCGTCACCTTCATGCCCCGCCGGCCCGTGCGCCGCGCCTGCTCCTCCAGGAGGAAGGCGCAGAGCTGCGGCAGGTCCTCGCGCCGCTCGCGCAGGGGCGGCAGCCGCAGCGGGAAGACGCTCAGCCGGTAGTAGAGGTCCTCGCGGAAGCGCTTCTGGGCAATGGCCTGCTGCAGGTCCACGTGCGTGGCGGCGAGGATGCGCACGTCCGCGCGCACCGTCTTGTCGCTGCCCACCGGCTCGAAGGTCTTCTCCTGCAAGGCGCGCAGGAGCTTGGCCTGCAGCTCCACCGGCAGCTCGCCCACCTCGTCCAGCAGCAGCGTGCCCCCGCTGGCCATCTGGAAGCGGCCCGCCCTGTCCTTCGTGGCCCCGGTGAAGGCGCCCTTCACGTGGCCGAACAGCTCGCTCTCCAGGAGCCCCGCCGGAATCGCCGCGCAGTTGAGCGTGACGAAGGGCTGGTCCGCCCGCGCGCTCCACCGGTGGATGGCCCGCGCCAGCCGCTCCTTGCCCGTGCCCGTCTCGCCCGTAATCAGCACCGGCGTGTCCGTCTCCGCCACCTGCCGTGCACGGCGCGCGAGGTCCCGCATCGTCGGGCTCAGCGACGTCTCGAGGATGCCCTCCGAGTCCCCGCCGAGCTGCGCCTCCAGGAGCTTCGCGTGCTCGTGGTCCTGCCGGTGCATCCGCTCGAAGGTGGCGCGCTGCTCCGCGGCCTGCAGCGCCGTGGCCAGCATCTGCCCGTACACCTCCACCAGGTCCACCACCGGCTGCGGGTACGTCTCGCACTCGGCCCGGTCCAGCGACAGCACCCCGTAGCAGCGCTCACCCGCGCACAGCGGCACCACCATGCACGAGTGCCCTGGCGGCAAATCCAGCACGCCGTCGAACGGGTCCCCGTCCCCGTGCGAGTGGTCCTCCTCCGTGAAGGCCCGCGCGCGCCGCGTCTCCAGCGCCTGACGCAGCGAGGGGAACTCCGCCAGGTTGAGTGTGTGCCTGCGCACCTTCTCGTTGGCCAGGGGCCCCCGCGCCGCCACCGACACCAGCCGCCCCTCCTTGAGAAGGAACAGCGTCGCCAGGTCGAAGCGCACCACCCGCGTCAACCAGTCCAGTCCTCGACGGAGCAGCTCCTCCACCGAGTCTTCCGTGGTTGCCAGCTCGACCAGGTCCCGAGCATCCTGCGCGCCTTCGATTCGGCCTGACATTCCGTCCGACATGCTGCACGAATAATAGCGGTCCACCGAAATTGCAGTGGCGAAACCCACCGAGATTTCGTTATTCACCGGCCCGCTGGCACCGAACAGTCGGGGGATAGAGTCAAACCCCTGGAATCATTGAAGTCGAAGGCTGGCACGGGGCCTGCTTTAGCAGTTGGCACATCACACGTTCCCGGGTCGTCCCTGTGGCGGCCCCTAGACCCAAGGAGCCGTAACGACATGCTGACCGTTGGCGACAAGATCCCGAGCTTCAAGGTGAAGGCCACCGTGTCCCTGGAGAAGGGCAAGGAGTTCGCGGACATCACGAACGAGACCTACAAGGGCAAGTGGCTGGTGCTGTTCGCCTGGCCGAAGGACTTCACCTTCATCTGCCCGACGGAGATCGCGGAGTTCGGCAAGAAGAACAAGGACTTCGCCGACCGTGACGCGCAGGTGCTGGGCCTGAGCACCGACAGCGAGTTCGTGCACCACGCGTGGCGCACGCACCACCCGGACCTGAAGGGCCTGCCCTTCCCGATGCTGGCGGACCTGAAGCACGAGCTGTGCAACGCGCTGGGCATCCTCCACAAGGAGGAGGGCGTGGCGCTGCGCGCGACGTTCATCGCGGACCCGCAGGGCATCATCCGCCACGTCACGGTGAACGACCTGTCCGTGGGCCGCAACGTCGCCGAGACGCTGCGCACCCTGGACGCGCTCCAGACGGACGAGCTGTGCCCCTGCAACTGGACCAAGGGTGAGGAGACCCTGACCCAGAAGCTGGCGAAGGCGGGGTAATCCACCATGGCCTCGCTCGAAGTCGTCCGCACCGAGCTGGCGGACGCCCACAAGGACACCCGCCTCAACCTCCAGGCCGTCCTGGAGGGAGGGAGCCTCACCCCGGAGCAGCGCTGGGGCGTGGCCGTCGCTTCCGCCTTCGCCGCGCGTAACGAGCGGCTGAAGGAGGCGATGCTCAACGAGGCGAAGAAGGCCCTCGCGAACCCGGAGCCGGTCATCGAGGACGCGCGCGCCGCGGCGTCGTTGATGGCGATGAACAACGTCTACTACCGCTTCCGGCACATGATCGGGAAGGAGTCCTACTCGACCAAGCGCGCCGGGCTGCGGATGAACCGGCTCGCGCAGGTGCTGACCAACAAGGTGGACTTCGAGCTGGTCTGCCTCGCGGTCAGCGCCATCAACGGCTGCGAGATGTGCATGAAGAACCACGAGAAGGTCGTCCTCGAGGGCGGCCTCACCGAGGACCAGGTGCACGACGCCGTCCGCATCGCCGCGGTCATCCACGCGGCGGCGGTGGGTCTCGAGTCGTAAGCACGGCTGTCGCGAGTCATCGCCGTGGATTCAAAGCGCCCTCCGGTGGAAACACCGGGGGGCGCTCCATTTCCGGGCTCCGGGCATCTCAACTGGCGCCAAGACACGAACGAAAGGAACGTCACCATGTACCGAAGCCCCAGCCCCCTCCCCGAGAAGGCCCGCGCCGCCATCGCCGAGTCACTGAATGCCCGTCTGGCGGACGGCCTGGACCTGCACTCGCAAATCAAGGTCGCCCACTGGAACATCAAGGGCCCGCAGTTCGCCGCGCTGCACCCGCTGTTCGAGACGTTCGCGGTGAGCCTGGCCGCCCACAACGACTCCATCGCCGAGCGCGCGGTGACGCTGGGCGGGAAGGCCTACGGCACCAGCCGCCACGTGGGCAAGACGAGCCGCCTGCCGGAGTACCCGCAGGAGACGACGAAGGACATGGAGCACGTGAAGCTGCTGGCCGAGCGCATCGAGGTCTACCTCGAGGGCCTGCGCCAGAGCCGCAAGACGTTCGAGGAGAACCAGGACACGGACTCGGTGGACCTCGTCACCGGCATCATCACCGAGTTCGAGAAGCACGCCTGGTTCCTGCGCGCGTCGCTGGAAACCTGAGCCGCGCGTGGGGCGCCACACACCCGGGCGGGCCCGCCCGGGGTGTGCAGCGCGCTTCACGCACCCGGGGTGGCCCCGGCGGGGCCACTCCCTCTCTTCCCGTGGGTTTACGCGGGGGCATGTCGATTGCTCTTCTCCAGGCCACGGGCCGCCGCGCGACGCGGTGGGGCCCGCCCCTGTCGAGGAGCTCTCCATGCGCCGCATTGTCCCCCTGTGCCTCGCCGTCCTCGCCACCGCCTGTGGCGAGGAGGCCCCCACGAAGGAAGAAGTGGACGCCGCCCGTGAGACGGTGGAGCGCGCGGTGGCCTCCGCGCACCAGGCGCGCGGCGCGCTGGAGGCGCTGGGCATCCTGCCGGTGTACACGTGCGGCGAGCCGCGCCGCTCCTTCGTGGGCCGCGCGGCGGAGGGCGTCCACGCGAGGTACGCGTGCGCCACCGCCACGGTGGAGGTCCGGGACGACGTCACCGACGCGGTGGTGATGACCTTCGCCGAGGGCGGGTGCGAGGTGCACGGCCTGCGCTTCACCGGGCAGGTGGCCTTCCTGTATCGCGGCGGCGAGGACCTGATGGAGGTGCACGCGGACCTGCGCGGGCTGGCGGTGGACGGGCACACCGTGCAGGCGGAGGTCGGCTACGGCACCTGCGGTGACGAGACGCGCGTGTTCGCGGACGTCTCGGGCAGCGTGCCCGGGCGCGAGGAGCACCGCTTCCACATCGACGGCCGGGTGGGCATGCGGGCAGGGGTGCCGGTGATTGGCGGCTCGGAGCTGGTGCTGGACGGCCCCGGCGAGCTGGTGGGTCCGGGGGGCACCGACCGCCTCACCCTCACCTCGCTGCTCTACGACGTGGGCCAGTACCTGCCGAAGACGGGCACCGCGGTGCTGGAGACGGCCGAGGGGCGCCGGGTGGAGGCCCGCTTCGAGGAGGTCCTGTGGCGGGTGGGCAAGGTGGAGGTCACCATCGACGGCAAGGAGCCGGTGACGGTTCCCATCGTCCGCTGAAGCCCCCGCGCTGCACCCGGCCTCCACTTCCGCTAGGGTGGGCCGCCGTGAGCGACGACGTCACCATTCATGCCTTCCGCTCCGTGCCCCGCACGGGCGTCATCTATGTCACCGCCGAGGCGAGCCGCCGCGGCTACCGTTCCAGCGACCCCGACTGGTGCAACCTGGGCCAGGGGCAGCCGGAGACGGGAGAGCTGCCCGGCGCACCGCCCCGGATGAGCTCGGTGAACATCGACGTGGCGGACATGGAATACGCGCCGGTGGCGGGGCTGTGGGAGGTGCGCGAGGTCATCGCCAGCCTCTACAACCGGCTCTACCGCCGGGGCATGCCGAGCCAGTACAGCGCGGAGAACGTGTGCCTCTCCGGCGGCGGACGCGCGGCCCTCACCCGCGCCGCGGCGAGCCTGGGCACCATCAACCTGGGCCACTTCCTGCCGGACTACACCGCCTACGAGGAGCTGCTGGACGTCTTCAAGGCGTTCACCGCCATCCCCATCCTCCTGGAGGGCGAGCGCGGCTACGCCTTCACGGCGGACGATTTGCGGCGCGAGGTGCAGGGCCGCGGCCTGTCCGCGCTGCTCTTCTCCAACCCCTGCAACCCCACCGGCAAGCTGGTGCAGGGTGACGAGCTGGCGCGCTGGGTGGGCGTCGCCCGTGAGCAGGAGTGCACGCTGCTCATCGACGAGTTCTACTCCCACTACATCTGGACGGGCCGCCCCGGGCACCTGCCGGTGGAGAGCGCCACGCGCTACGTGGAGGACGTGAACAAGGACCCGGTGGTCGTCTTCGACGGCTTCACCAAGAACTGGCGCTACCCGGGCTGGCGCATGACGTGGACGGTGGGGCCGCGGCAGGTCATCGAGGCGGTGTCCAGCGCGGGCAGCTTCCTGGACGGCGGCGGCAGCCGGCCGCTGCAGCGCGCGGCGATTCCGCTGCTCCAGGAGGACTCGGTGGTGGCGGAGACCCTGGCCATCCACAGCGCCTTCCGCGAGAAGCGGGACAGGTTCCACTCCCGGCTGGAGCGGATGGGCATCCGCACGGACCGGGCGCCGGACGGGACGTTCTACGTCTGGGGCAACGTGTCCGGCCTCCCGCCGCCGCTCAACGACGGCATGGGCTTCTTCCGGGCGGCGCTGGAGCAGAAAATCATCTGCGTGCCCGGCGAGTTCTTCGACGTGAATCCGGGCAAGCGCCGCGCGCGGCCCTCGCGCTTCCGCAGCTACGTGCGCCTGTCCTTCGGTCCCTCGCTGGAGACGCTGGAGAAGGCGCTGTCACGGCTGGAGGCCATGGTGCTGCACTACACGCGCTCGCCGCACTCGGCGCCTCCAGGCACCTGAGGGGCGATGGCCCGGCCCCTCTCGCGGGGGGGAGCCGGGCCCCTGCCACGTCGCCGGAGGCTACTCGCAGGTGAAGATGAAGTCCGTCACCGCGAACGACGTCCTCCGGCCGCTGATATACGCCGTTTCGTAACACGCGCAGGCCATGGAGCCGACGAGCTTGGTGTACGTCGCGTCTGAGTAGTAGTCGATGAGGTACGACTGGTTGCCGCAGTAGGGCAGCGCGTCCTCGCGCGAGTCGAGCTGGGCCTGGGGCTCCTCCACCATCTCCGGCCCGCCACAGCCCACCAACAGCAGTCCCGCCAACAGCAGTCCACCCGTGATGCTCTTTGCCTGCATGCGTGTGTCTCCTTGGCCGCCGTGTGATTCACGGCGAGTCAAGGATATCACACATCAACAGCGAAACAGGTGAAACAGTGATGTAGGAGCGGCTAGCGTGGCGCACCCGCGCCACCGCGCTCCGGAACGACCCAGAGGTACAGGGTGCGGCCGCCCTCCTGCACCTGCTGCTCCGGCTTCCAGTCTCCCATGTCGAAGCCGTGCGAGACGATGCGCGTGCCCGGCTTCAGCTCGGACAGCAGCTTGGGCTTGAGGCGCTCGTTGACGGAGGGAAGCAGGTACAGCGTCACCACGGTGGCCTCGCCGATGTCCGCGTCGAAGAGGTCGCCCTGGCGGAACTCCACCTTGTCCTGCACGCCCGCGCGGCGCGCGTTCGTGTTGGCCTCGGCGATGCGCTCGGGGTTGATGTCCACGCCCACCGCGCGCATTGCCCCGTGGTTCTTCACCGCGGAGATGACGATGCGCCCGTCACCACTGCCCAGGTCATAGACGACGTCTCCCGGCTTCACCCCCGCCAGCTTCAGCATGCCCTCCACGGCGTCCTCGGGCGTGGGGACGTAGGGCACCTCCGGGGCCGGGGTCGTCAGCTCGGGAGGCTCCGGCACCTGCACCGACTGGCCCGTCGTGATTCCCTGCGCGGACGCCGTGGCCCCCGCCACGAGCGCCAGGACGAGAGTGAAACGCTTCATGTTGCCTCCTTGGGTCGTTGCAGCCGGGGTGAGAGCCGCGCGCGGCGCTGGCTGCCACGCGGCGTGCGGCGGGTCCGGGCCACCTCCACGGCGAGCAGCACGGCGCCCGTTCCCAGCACGGCCAGCCCCGCCAGCGCGCCGGGCCCGGTGTACGCCAGGCTCGAGTAGAGGACGTACGCGCAGATGCCGACGAAGAGCAGCGGCGTGAGCGGATACAGCGGCACGCGGAAGGGCCGGTGCGCACCCGGCTCGCGCACGCGCAGCACCAGCAGCGACACGCCCGTCAGCAGGAAGAAGAGCCAGAAGACGGGCGCGGTGTACTCCACCATCGTCTGGAAGCCCTGGCGCGTCACCGTGCCCAGCCCCACCAGCGCCAGCGTAATCGCCCCCTGCGCGAGCAGCGCGCGGGTGGGCGTGTTGGCCCGCGCGTGCCAGCGCCCCAGCCCGTTGAAGAGCACGCTGTCACGCCCGAAGGCATAGTGGGTGCGCGCGCCGGTGAGCACCGTGGCGTTGGCGGAGGTGAGCGCGGAGATGGCGATGAGCACGCTGATGGCCACCGCGCCCCCGGTCCCCAGCGCCCGCTTCATCAGGTCCGCGGCCACCGCCTCCGAGCCCGCCATGCCCGCGTGGCCCAGGCCGCGCAGGTACGCCCAATTGACGAGCAGGTAGAGCGCCGTCACCACGCCGATGCTCACCAGCAGCGCCCGGGCGAGGCTGCGCCGCGTGCCCCGCACCTCGGCGGACAGATAGGCCACCTCGTTCCACCCACCATAGGTGAGCAGCACGAAGACCATGGCCAGCCCCCAGGACGTTCCGGAGGGCGCCGCCACGGGCGCCGCGCTCGCGGAGGCGGGGGCGAGCAGCAACCCCGCGACGATGACGGCCCCCACGCCCAGCACCTCCAGGGCGGTGAGCAGGTTCTGGGTGCGCGTGCCCTGCCGCAGCCCGGCGATGTTCACCGCCGTCAACCCCACCACCACCGCCGCCGCGTACACCGAGGACGAGTACGGCCCCAGCGAAACGAGCTGCGTGGCGTAGTCTCCGAAGACGAAGGCCAGCAGCGCGATGGAGCCGGTGGGAATCACCGTCAGCCGCGCCCACGCGAACAGGAAGGCCGGCCCCCGCCCGAGCGCGCGGGACAGGTAGTGATACTCCCCGCCCGGATGGGGCCAGGCGCTGGCCAGCTCCGCGTAGCAGAGCGCGCCCACCAGCGAGGCGACGCCTCCCAGCAGCCAGGCCAGCAGCATGGCCCCGCCGCTCCCCGTCTGCGCCGCCACCAGCGACGGTGCCTTGAAGATGCCGGCGCCCAGGACGATGCCCACGGTCAGCGCCACCGTGTCGATGATGCGCAGCGTGGGCGAGGGAGCGGCCATGCCCTCCACGGGCGCTGGAGACGCCGCCGCTCGCTGGCCTTCCGGCAATGCCTGCTGCTCCCGCATGGTGTCGTGCTCCGCGCGCCGGGACTGTCCGATGCACGCCACAACCTGCACCCGAGGTGTGGCCGCGGGGAGGCGCTGGACTTCCGGTCAACCGGCCTCCGCCCATGCGCAGTGGGGCTTCCACGCGCCCTCGTCGCGGGGACACCACGGGCGGGCAGCCGGGCGCCGCCCTTCCCTCCAGCGCGCCCCTGGAGCCGCCCCTCATGAGGCCGGTCCCGGCGCGAGCCCGTGCCCGGTATCGCCCCGGGCGCCCTAATTCCCGTGGAGGCTCCGTGACGCGGGCGGCGGTCCTGAGCGCCCCCGGGGCCGGGACTCCGCCGCGAGCGCCTTCCCGGCCGTGCGCTCCCTGTTACCTGGTACCGCCCCGCCTCGCCGTGGAGGCCCTATGCTGCGCCAGCCATGAGACTTCCGTCGCCCCGGCTCGCGCTCCTGAGCATGCTCTACTTCGTGCAGGGCATGCCCTTCGGCTTCCAGTCGACCGCGTTGCCCGTGTACCTGCGCACGCAGGGGGTGTCGCTGACGGCCATCGGCTTCGCCAGCGCGCTGTCGCTGCCGTGGGCCTGCAAGGCGCTATGGGCCCCCCTGGTGGACCGCTATGGCTCGGCCCGCCTCGGGCGGCGCAGGTCCTGGATTCTGCCCATGCAGCTCGGGCTCGCGGCGAGCTGCGCCGCCGCGGCCTTCGCGGCGTCGCAAGGGGCCATGCCACTGCTGATGGGGCTCGTCCTCGTGATGAACCTCTTCGCCGCCACGCAGGACATCGCGGTGGACGGCTTCGCCGTGGACACGCTGCGGCCGGACGAGCTGGGCCCGGGCAACACCGCGCAGGTGGTGGGCTACAAGTTCGGGATGATGTTCGCCGGAGGCGGGGTGATGACCTGGACCGGCAACCGCGTCGGCTGGCCGGGCATGTTGCTCGCCATGGCGGTGATGAGCCTGGCGGTGTTCGTGGTGATGTTCTTCGCACGCGAACCCGCGCCTCGCGAGGGCGGCTCCCCCGTCAAGGGGGTGAGCTGGAGCGAGCTCGCCGGGCGAATCAAGCAGGTGCTGATGCTGCCCGGAGCGGGCTGGCTGCTGCTCTTCGTCGGCACGTACAAGTTCGGCGAGAGCATGTCGGACGTGCTCTACAAGCTCTTCCTCGTCGACGCTGGCATCCCCGCCGAGCGCATCCTCCTGTGGGTGAATACGTGGGGCACCGTGGCCTCCCTCCTCGGCTCCGCGGTGGGAGGCCTCCTCGCCGCGCGCATGCCACTGCTCGGAGCGGTGGGCCTCACCGCCACGCTGCGGGTGCTGCCGCTCGTCGGGCGCTGGGGGCTCGCGACGGCCGGCGTCAGCGACTCCGCGGTCATCGGCGTCACCCTGGCCGAGGAGTTCTTCGGCGGCGCGCTCACCACGGTGATGTTCGCCTTCATGATGTCACGCGTGGACCGCCGCATCGGCGCCACGCACTACACCCTGCTGGCCAGCCTGGAGGTGTGGGGCAAGGCACCCGCCGGCCCCCTCGCGACCTGGCTCGCGGACCCGGCGCGCGGCGTGGGACTGGGCTACGCACCCGTCTTCCTGCTCGGCATCGTGCTGTCCGTGGCCTTCCTCGTGCTGCTGCTGCCGATGAGACGCCAGCGGCGCGTGGAGGCCTCGCCGGCCGCCACCTGACGCAGTGTCTCAATCCCGTAACACAGTGTGCCTGTAAGACATGTGATGCATGGATGTCGCGGAGGGATGTCAGTCGCGCGTGTTAAGTCGCGGGCCGTCGTCCCCCTCATTCCCACGGGCCTTCCGGCCCGCGAGAGGTACACCGCATGTCCTCCCCATCCCTGAAAGCACTCCTGGGCGGTGTCGTCCTGATGGCCGCGCCCGCGGCCCTCGCTGGTAGCACCACCAGCATCCCCGCGTTCGACGCGAAGATCGCCGCCGCCCGCGCCTCCACCAGCCCCGGCGGCACCACCGTCATCCGGAGCGAGATGGCCGGCGCGCTCGGCCAGTTCACCTACGATGACGGCACCGTGGACGCCGCCGAGCGCGCCTACCTGGGCACGAAGGTGAGCGACACCACCTTCCTCACCGGCCTCACCGGCACGGCGAAGAAGCTCCTCACCGACTACTACGAGCTGAACGACGCGGCCACCACCGCCGCGCCGCTGTACCTGGGCTGGCTGCAGTCCACCCCCGCGGAGCTGTACGGCGCGAGCGGCTCGCTGGCCAACTCCTCCGAAATCGTGGAGGGCTACATCCCCAACGGCCAGGGCGTGGCGAACCAGGTCACGCTGACCTACAGCGCCTATGAGACGTTCCGCGTCGACAACCCCGGCACCTTCGAGCCCATCACCCTGCGCGAGCTCGTCGACACGCTGAAGACCCGGTACTACGGCACCGCCGTCACCACGGACGAGGTGGACGGCGCGGTGGCCTTCATCACGCAGATCTCCCGCAACAGCAACCGCCTCTACGTCTCCAACTGGCAGTGCAACGGCTGCGGCGGCGGCCCCGGCGACATGGGCGGCTACATCGTGGCCGCGGTGAGCACCGACCGGCGCTTCGTGCGCATGGTGAAGGTCTGGACCTGGACGGAGTGATTCCCGTGAGCGGCTCCTGACCCGCGGCGAGCCGCCGCGGGCAGGTGCCCCCCCGGCCGGACGGCGCACGCGCCGCGCCCTCCGGCCGGGCCGTTTCCCTCCAGAGGCGGCGCTCAGCCCCTGGCGGGGGCCTGTGGCAGCTCCGTCGCGCGCCAGAAGTACCAGCTCGCCACCGTGCGCCAGGGCCGCCAGCGCTCGCCGAGTGCCAGCAGCTCCTTCGGGCGGGGCATCTCGGGCAGGCCGTACGCGAGCATGAAGCCCTTGCGCACGCCGAAGTCGTCCACGGGCAGCACGTCCGGCCGGCCGAGCCGGAAGATGAGCAGCATCTCCACCGTCCACTGGCCGATGCCGCGCACCTGGGTGAAGTGGTCGATGAGCGCCGCGTCGTCCATGCGCCGCACGCGGGCCAGCGGCGGCACCGTGCCCTCCAGCGACTTGCTCGCCAAATCCCTCATGGCGGCCAGCTTGTTGGCGGACAGCCCGCACTCACGCAGCGCCGCGTCCGGCACGGCCATCAGCGCCTGGGGCGTGAAGCGCCGCCCGTGGCCCACGCGCTCGCACACGCGGCCGAAGATGGTGGCGGCCGCGCGGCCGTGGAGTTGCTGGTAGACGATGGACTCCGCCAGCGCCGCGAAGGGGCTGTGCAGCGGGCGGAGCTGGAGCCGGAAGGGGCCCACGCGCTTCATCAGCGCGCCGAGCACGGGGTCCGCCCGCGCCAGGGAGCGGCGGGCCGCGGGAGTGAAGTCATCGGGGAGGCGCGGGGCGGCGGGAGCGGGACGCGGCACGAGGGGGAATCATGCCGCCGCTCCGGCCGGCCCGCGCAACCCGAATCTTGCGTGCCGGACGGCGCCTCGGCTCCAGGTCGAATGGCCCAAGGCCAGGAATGCAACGCGGGTGCGATAAGCGGCGGGGCCGGAGCATCCGCCTGCCTGCCTGCCCTGCTTCAGGGCCTTTGAGATGTGTACGGGCGGACAGTGGCCGCGCTCGGGTGTTCGCAAGTCATGGTGGCTGGGGAAGCGAACCTGGGGTGCCCCGCCCCCCCGCGATACAAGTTGAGACATCGTGGACAGGGGCGTGGAGCCGCCGCGAGCACAGGAGTCACACGGATGCCCGTGGAGAGAACGGTCGGAAGCACGAGCCTCGTCGACGTCCTGGACCGGGTGCTGGACCGGGGCCTGCGCTGGGAACCGAGCGCCCGAGCGGTGCCGGGCCGTGCCTCCGCCTCCCCGGGCGCGACGCGCATCGTGGTGACATTCATGGAGGTGCGGACCGACGACAACCCCGCCCGTGGAGCCCCTCCACGTCCCCATTTCCCTGGAGCCTGACGCATTTGGCCTCACCCGTCCCGTTGTCCACACCCACCGCGCCCGCCGTGGAGGCGCGCCTCGCCCTGGCGGAGCAACTGCTCGCCTGTGACGCGGCCCGTCCGTGCGCCGAGGCGGTGGTGGAGTGGCTCGCCCACCACGTCCAGGCCGGCGCGTCCGCCTGCCTGGTGCGCGAGGAGCACGGGGAGCGGCTGAGGTGTCTGGCGGCCCGGGGCCTCTCCGAGTCGCAGTGCGCCGCGCTGGCGCTCACGCCCGAGGGCGATGGCCACCCGCTGGTGGAGGTCCTGGCCCACGCGGCGCCGCGCTACTTCCCGGGCCCGCGCCCGCCCCTGCCGGCCCTGGGGAGCGGGGGCTGGTTCGCGGTGCCGCTCGGCCGTCCCGGCGCACCGCCGGTGGGGCTGCTGCTGCTCGCGATGAACGGAGCGGTGCTGCCGAGGGAGGTGGCGTGGGCGGCCGCGCACGCGGGGCCCACCCTCGCGCGCCTGGTGCCCCCGGCGCCGGTGGCCCAGAGGGAGGTGGCGGGAAACGGGTTGCTTCGCCGCATCATCGACGCGGTGGCGGACCCCGTGCTGCTGACGGACCAGGCGGGACGGCCGCGCATCGCCAACGCGCGCGCGGAGGTGCTGCTGGTGTCCGGCCCCGACGCGAGCGAGGGACGCCGGCGCGCGGTGGAGCTCAACCGGCAGGTGTTCGCCACGGCCCTGGCCAGCGCGTCCAGCGCGGAAGGGGCATCGCGGAGCTCGGGCTTCCGCCGGCGCGAGGTGCCGCTGGTGGACCCGGTGGAGGGCATGGACCTGCTGTTCGAGCTGCTCAGCACGCAGGTGCTCGAGACGGACGGACAGGTGGCCGTGGTGAGCGTGCTGCGCAACGTGACGGACCTGGGCCGCGCCACCCAGGCGCTGGGCGAGAGCTACCGCCGCCTGCGCGCCACCGAGCGCGAGGCGCGCAGCGAGCGCCACCGGCTGGACCGGGTGCTGGACTCGGTGGCGGACCCCATCATCCTGTCGGACCCGTCCGGCGGCACGGTGATGATGAACGACCCGGCGGAGAAGCTGTTCGCCCTGCCCCTGGATGGCAATCAGGCCGCGCGGGGCCGCGTGCACACCAACGACGCGACCTTCTCCTCGTTCCTGGCCAACCTGGTGGACGCCGGGGGCAGCCTGCGCTGGCGCGGCCAGCTCAGCCTCGTGGACCCGGCCACCGGCGCCACCATCCCCGTGGAGGCGGTGGCCAGCAAGGTGCTGGGGGACAACGGCGAGCTGACGGGCATCGTCACCCTCTTCCATGACCGCACGGAGGCGCTGGAGAAGGCGCGCCTGCTGGAGCGGGTCAAGGACGTCTCCAGCCACCTGGAGGCGCGGGTGCAGATGGCCACCGCGGAGCTGGCCGAGCAGAACGAGAAGCTGCGCCGGCAGGCGATTCAGCTGGAACAGGCGAGCGCGGCCAAGTCGCAGTTCCTGGCCAACATGTCCCACGAGTTCCGCACGCCGCTCAACGCCATCCTCGGCTACACCAACATGCTCCTGCAGGGGGTGTCCGGGGAGCTGACGCCCGCGCAGAAGCGCAACCTCACCCGCATCGACTCGAATGGGAGGCACCTGCTGGAGGTCATCAACGAGATTCTCGACATCACCCGCATCGAGGCGGGACGGATGCCGCTGCACCTGTCGGACTTCGGGATTCCGGAGCTGCTACAGGAGGTGGTGGCGGAGCTGGACCCCATCATCGCCCGCAGCAGGCTGGCGGTGAGCACCGAGCTGGGCGCGCGCCTGCCGGCGGTGCACAGCGACCGGCAGAAGGTGAAGCAGATTGTCCTCAACCTCCTGTCCAACGCGCTGAAGTTCACCCACGAGGGCTCGGTGACGGTGCGGGCGGACTACGTCACCGCCACGTCCACGCTCACCATCTCCGTGACGGACACGGGGATTGGCATCGACCCGGTGTATCAGGAAAAAATCTTCGAGGACTTCCAGCAGGTGGACAGCTCGCCCACGCGGGCCTACGGAGGCACGGGACTGGGGTTGTCCATCTGCCGTCGCCTGGCCACCATGCTGGGGGGACGCGTCACCCTCCAGAGCGTCCCGGGCCGGGGCTCGACCTTCACCTTGCACTTTCCACGACGCGCGAGGCGCGCATGACGAACCCCTCAACGACTCCCAAGCCGCTGGTGCTCGTCGTAGACGACTACCAGGACGCGCGGGAGATGTACGCCGAGTACCTGGAGTTCTCCGGCTTCCGCGTGGCCGAGGCGAAGAACGGGCAGGAGGCGCTGGACAAGGCCTTCGAGCTGCGGCCGGACATCATCCTGATGGACCTGTCGCTGCCCATCATCGACGGGTGGGAGGCGACACGGCGGCTGAAGAGTGATGACCGCACGAGCACCATCCCCGTGGTGGCCCTCACCGGCCATGCGATGACGGGCCAGTCCGACGAGGCGAAGGGCGCGGGCTGCGACTCCTTCGTCACCAAGCCGTGCCTCCCGGATGCGCTGGTGGACGAGGTCCGCCGCGTCCTCGCCACGCGTGGAGGCTCCCGGCCAGGGTGAGGCGCACCATGCCCCGGACGTCACGGACCCGAAAAGGCTCCACCGCCAAGGCCCGGACCCCCACCGGCGCGGGACGTGTCTCCACGCCGGTGAAGAAGCGGAAGCCGCGCGAGGAGGCTCCGGCGCCCACCGGGGCCCCACCCCACCCTCCCGAGGAGTCGGCCGTTGCCGCGTCACCTCCGCCTGGGGCGCGGAGCGAGGGAGCCGCGCTGCGTGCCTCCGCTTCCCCAGCGGCGCCTCCCGTGGCGCGGCGTGATGGCGATGTGCCGCCGGCCGCCAGCCCCCAGCCCGCGGAGCGCCCGGATGCGGCGACACCATCGGCCTCGGAAGCCCTTGCGTCCGGGGAACGGCTCGCGGCGGAGGGAGGTCCACGGGCGGCCCTCAACGGACGCGTCACGCCCGCCCCGCCCTTCGCTCACGCGGTGGAGGACGAAGAGAGCCCCCAGTACCTCTACGGCGTGGTGCGCGCGGAGGGCGACCTGGACTTCGGGCTGATTGGCCTGGGCGTGCCCCCGGCGGACGTGCGCTCGGTGCGTGAGGGCCAGCTCGCGGCCCTGGTGTCCACGGCGCCGGGCTACGTGGTGGACCCGACGCGGGCCCACCTGCTGGTCCACCAGCGCGTCACCGAGGCCGTGCTGCGCGAGCACACGCTGCTGCCGGTGGCCTTCGGGACGGTGCTGCGCTCCGAGGCGCAGGTGCGCGCGCTGCTGCGCTCGGCACATGACTCGCTCGTCGCCGCGCTGGAGGCGCTGGATGACAAGGTGGAGCTGGGGTTGAAGGTGCTCTACCACCGCGAGCACCTCATCCGGCGGCTGGAGCTGGACAACCCGGAGCTGCTCCGCGGCGAGGGTGAGGGCGAGGCCGACCACGAGCGCCGGCTCGGCACCGCGCTGCTGGCCCGCGTCGAGCGGGACATGGCCCTGCTGCTGGAGGGCCTGCGCCCGCTCGCCTTCGCCTCCCGCACCCTGTCCCCGGTGGGGGACCGGATGCTGCTCAACGCCGCCTTCCTGGTGGGACGCGACTGGGTGGAGTCCTTCGAGTCGCGGGTGAAGTCACTCGCGGCGCGCTCGGACACCTACGCCTTCCGCTTCACCGGCCCATGGGCGCCCTACAGCTTCGTGGACGTGCGGCTGGGCCTGGCGGAGGAGCCCGGCGCGGTGGCCTGACACGAGGCCACCGCGAAGTCCCGGCTCACTTCCCCGAAGCGGAGGACACCTGGGCGGTCACCTTCGCCGCCTCGGAGGCCAGGTTGTCCACGCCGGAGTGCAGCCGTGCCCAGCCGGTGGTGTGCTCGGTGCGGACGAAGAAGCCGCCGTCGCCGCGCGCCACCTTCACCTCGCCCACCGGCTTGCCGTCCCGGCGGTACTCCACGCGGAAGGCCTCCTCCGGCTCGCCTCCGGGGGGCACTTCACCACGGCCCAGGAGGTCCAGCGGCATCAGCCGCCACACCCGGTCATGCCAGTTGCGAGCGAACTCGTCCGGACGGTCCGGAGACTCCGCCGGCGCCAGGGACACCGGCCCGGGGGCCTTGCCGCTCGCGGTGAAGGTGCGCGACGCGCCCGCCGCCGTGATGACCACCGCGTCGAAGTCACCCAGGTCGAAGGTGTGCAGCCGCCGGTCCACCAGCCGGCTGGTGGCGTTCTCCAGGTCCGGCAGCAGCGCCGGGCCCAGGAGGAACACCCGGCCGTCCGACTCGCGGCGCAGGTACGGCGTGCCCCAGCCTCCCGCCGGCGAGGCCAGGGAGAAGACCTCCGCCTTGCCCCCCACCGTCACCGTCAGCTTGCGCTGGGTTCCGGCCAGGCCCACCTCCTCCAGCTTCTTCGCGTCCAGCTCGCCCAGCGAGCGCATGGCGCGCAGCGGGGCGAAGCGGGGGAACAGCTTCTCCGCCACGTCGTTGGCGCGCAGCTCGCGCGGAGGCGGAGGCTGCTCCACGTTGTTGGCGGCCACCGGCGCCGTGCCGGCATCCACCGCGGCGGCCACGGCCGTCCCCGCGTCGGTGCCACCATCCACGCCCGCCGAGGCCACCGGCGTGCCACCATCCGCGACGCTCTCAGCGGGCGGCACCGGCTTCGGCGGCTTGTAGCCCAGGCGCACCCAGAGCCTGTCCCGGTCCTGCGCGTCGCGGAACAGCTCCACGAAGCGGGCCTCGTCCTCGTAACGCACGCCGTCCAGCGCGCGCGCCGGGGCATCCACCACCGTCACCTCGCCCGGGGCGCCCGCGGGCTCCCGCTGCCAGACGAGGAAGGCGGCCACCAGGGCCACCGCCGCCAGGGCTCCCTGTACGGCCAGGTCTCGAACCTTCATCGCTCACCTCCCGCCGCCACCGCGGCCCGCGGCGCGCGCCGGCCCCGCCGCCGCGTCTTCACGAAGCCCACCGCCAGCACCAGGGCCGGCCCCAGGAAGACGGTGGCGTAGAACCAGGCCACGTCCTGCTCGCGCGTGTGCTGAATCGGCACGTCCTCCTCGGTGGACACCGTGCCGGCAATGGACTCCTCGCCGGTGAGCCACCGCAGCGTGTCCACCGCGAGGTACGCATTGCCCAGGTTGCCCAGCACCAGGTCGCTGACCGCGTCCGCGTCCGCCATGACGACGGCGCGCATCGGCGCCTTGCCGGCCGGCGCGGGCTTCTCCACCGCCACCACCAGCGGCCAGGTGCGCCGCATCTCTCCCGCGTCCTGCGCGAAGTTGCCGTTGGCGTCCGCGAAGGTGGCGCCATGCGCGCGCACGGAGATGTCGTGCATGACGGCGTTGGGCAGCGGCTGAATCTGGTCCATGGCACCCGCGCCGGGGAAGGCCACCGGCGCCTGCCCCGCCAGCGCCGCCAGCGAGGTGACGGACGGGTGCGAGGAGAAGCTCGCCGTGCCCAGGTTGCCGCGGTCGCTCTGCTGGCGCGTGGTGCGGAAGAACACCTGGTCATTGGCCAGCGGCGTCTTCAGGTACTTGAGGCCCATGGGCTCCAGCAGCGGCTGGAAGTCCGGGCCGTCCGGCTCCAGCGCCAGCCACAGCCGTCCGCCCCGGTCCGCGTACTCGCGCAGCGCGTTCAGCTCCTCGGGGAGGAACTCGCGCGTGGGGCCCACCACCACCACGGCGGAGGCGTCCTTGGGCACCTCGGAGCCCAGCCCCTCCGACATGCCCAGCGGCCGCACGTCCACGTTCTGCGCGCGCAACAGCTCCTTGAGCTGCGCCACGGACGGACGGGGCGTCTCGCCCGGCACCGGCCGCGACTCGGCGCGCTCGCCATGGCCCGCGGTGAAGTAGACCACGCGCCGCGGCCGGGCCACCGCCAGCAACCGGCGCTGCACCTCCTGGTCCAGCCGCTGGAGCTGGCCGCGCGCCCGGTCGATTTCGAGCCCCACCGTGAGCGGCTCCTTCCGCTCACCGCGCGCCAGGACGATGGTGCCGTTGTTGTGCACGCCCAGCGAGCGCGCCCGGGCCGGCTCCACCGCCTGGTCCAGCCGCTCCACGTTGAGGAGCTGCGGGCTCTCCAGCGACAGGTCCCGGAAGTACTGGTTCACCGCCTCACCCACCTCGTTGGCGGGCGGGAAGAAGAGCGTCACCTGCAAGGGCTCGTTGAGGCCGCGAATCACCTTGCGCGTGGAGTCGCCCGGCTTCGCGGTGCGGAAGTAGGACAGGTCCCACGTCACGTCCGCCTGCGTGGCCACGTACATGGACGCGAAGGCGAAGACGACGACGAAGGCCAGCCCCAGCCCGGAGTAGAGCGCGCTGCGGGCGCGGCCCGTCTCCAGCACCGGCGCGCGAGTCATCGCCGCGGCGGCCACCTCCACCAGCGCCAGGGGCAGCAGCGCGCACAGGAGCAGCGCGGGGAAGAGCGCCGCCAGCACCACCGCCAGCTTCGGGGCCTTCTGCGACAGCGGCCCGCCGAAGAGCGCGGCCCCCGCGTCCGACTGGAGGAAGTAGAGCAGCAGCGCCACCAGGCCCAGGCCATACAGGCCCAGCACCCAGCCCTCCACCGCGCGCCGGTCCGCCGCCGCCGAGCGCATGCGGGTGAAGCGCCAGGCCAGCGCTCCCACCGCCACCACCATGCCCAACGCGGAGAAGACGGTGCGGCCGGTGCCGGCGCCGAGAATCCGCTCGCCGATGAAGACCGCGAGCAGGCCCGCGACGTACACCAGCGTCACCGGCAGACCACTGCCCACAGGACGCGTGCTCATCGCCACCTCCGGGCCTCGAGCACCCGCGTGGCCGCGAACAGCGCCACGTAGGTGACCACGAGGTAGTAGACGACGTCGCGCACGTGGACGAGCCCCGACTGGAACGGCGGGAAGTGCTGGTTCCACAGCGACATCGCGCTGAAGACGTCCGCCAGCGGCTGCTCGGTGATTCGCGCCAGCAGCCAGCAGAGGATGAGGGCCACCAGCAGCACCGCGGACGTAATCGCCGCGAGCAACTGGTTGCGCGCCAGCGCCGAGCCGAACGTGCCCACCGCCAGCGACGCGCTGCCCAGCAGGAGCAGGCCCAGGTACCCGGCCGCCACGTGGCCGAAGGACACCTTGCCGTTCACCATGACGAGCAGCGGCATGTACACGGTGCACAGCACGTACAGCGCCAGGAAGGCCAGGCCCGCCAGGAACTTGCCCAGGACGATGTCCCTGTCCCGCAGCGGCGACGAGTACAAGAGGGGCAGCGTGCCCGTCTGCCGCTCCTCGGCCAGCAGGCGCATGGAGATGAACACCGAGGCGACGATGGTGAAGCCGCTCGAGTAATAGAAGAACTGCGACAGCACCTCGGCGGAGCGCTTGCTGGCGCCGCCCAGGGCGTACGCGTTGAAGAACAGCCCGTTCAACGCGAGGATGACCGCGATGATGACATAGCCGCTGAGCGTCCGCAGGTAGCCGGCCAGCTCGCGGCGAGCGATGAGCAGCGCCTTCACGCCCGCACCTCCTGTCCGTGCGTCAGCCGCAGGAAGATGGACTCCAGCTGGCCCGCGCCCTGGTCCAGCCGCAGCAACTCCAGGCCCGCGCCCACCACCGCCTGCGCCACCCGGGGCCGCTGGTCCGGCGACGCGCGCACCGTCAGCGCCACCACGCCGTCCGCCGCCCGGTCCACCTCCACCGGACCGAAGCCCTGCAGCACCTCCACCGCGCGCGCCCTGTCGCCGCGCACCTCCAGCTCGATGGAGCCGCCGCCGCCCATCTTCATGCCCAGCTCCTCCTCGGTCCCCTGCGCCACCAGCGTCCCCTTGTGGATGATGAGGAGCCGGTCACAGGTCTGAGAAATCTCCGGGAGGATGTGGCTGGAGACGAGCACCGTGTGCGCGCCCTTGAGGCCGCGGATGACGTCGCGCATCTCGACAATCTGGCGCGGGTCCAGCCCGCTGGTGGGCTCGTCGAGGATGAGCAGCGCCGGCTTGTGCACCAGCGCCTGCGCCACGCCCACGCGCTGGCGGTAGCCGTGGCTGAGCGTGGAGATGAGCTCGCCGTCCACCTCGCGCAGCCCCGTCTTCTCCTCCGCCTCCCCCACCCGGGCCGCGGTGTCCCGGGCCGTCACGCCGCGCAACTGCGCGACGTAGGCCAGGTACTCGCCCACCGTCATCTCCTCGTAGAGCGGCGGCACGTCCGGCAGGTAGCCGATGCGCTGGCGTACCTCGTGGGGGTTGTTCACCACGTCGTGGCCGTCGATGACGACGCGCCCGGACGTGGGTAGCAGCACGCAGCCGAGAATCTTGAGCGTGGTCGACTTGCCCGCGCCATTGAGGCCCAGGAAGCCGATGACCTCGCCCTGGCCAATCGTGAAGGCCAGCTCGCGGATGGCCGCGTGCTCACCGTAATACTTGGTCAGCCCTTCGACCGAAATCATCCGATGTCCTCTCCCCGTACGGAAGCGGCGTTTTGTCTGTCGCAGCCGTGGGGATTGTCAAGCGGCTCGGGCATCCGCCGCTCCCGGGGGCCGCCGGGCCCGGGGGGAGCGCGCGGTGGGAGAACCGGCGGCGCCACGGAGCCAGGCGGGAGAGCGGGGTATTGGGCAGGGTCCTGACTGCCTGGCCGGGGTGGCCCCGGGGTGCGGCATGGATTTGACCCGGCGCTTCCGCGAAGGGGTCCGCGCGCGCTCACCCCGCGGGACGGGTGCCCCGCCGCTCACGGCCCTTGCGAGAGCGGTAGGTGCGGACCAGCAGGTCATGGAGGACGAGCTCCTGCGCGCGGGCCGACGCCCGGCACATGCGGTTGGCGTGCATGTGCAGGAAGCTCCGCGCGAGGTGCAGGAGGGGCATGTGCAGCCGCCCTTCTCCATGGAGCGCGCGCAGCCCTGACATGACGGGGGCGAGCTTCTCGCTCCGGCGGCGGAAGACCTCCAGCCCGAAGGCCAGCGGGGAGCCCTCGTCCGCCGAGCCCTCCAGCAGCGCGTCAATGGCTCCACGCTCCTCGCGGAAGCGCTCGCTGAGCTGCCGCTCCGTGAGCGCACCGGAGTGGAACTCCCGCGCGAACACCTCGCGGCCCCCGGTGGTGGCGGCCAGCCGCTCCTCGAGGTCCATGCCGAGGTCCGAGAGCAGGCGGTCCATGCCGAGCAACGTCAGGCGCCAGCGCAGGTCGGCGCCCGCGTCGCCGCACATCCACGGGAGCAGCTCCAGCACCGCCTCGCTGTCTGCCTGGAAGAGCTGCTCGGCGAGCGGGAGGGCCTCGGGTCCGCCGTAGCGCTCCACCTCGCGCTCGTAGGTGTCGAGCTGGGCCTTCCAGAAGAGGCCCTCGCGCTCGAGCGGCTCCAGGGCCGCCATGAGGGCCTCGGGGATGACCCGGCGCATCCGCTCGGGCTCGCCGTGCAGCCGCAGCCGCAGGTGCCAGTCCGGGTCCCCATAACGGATGAAGAACCACCGGTCCACCGCGCCCGCGCCGAGCAGGGAGCCCACCAGCGGCGCGACTGCCTCGGTCAGGAGGCGGTCCACCGTCGCGGCCCCGGTGTAGAGCTTGAGGAACAGCCACTCCGACCCCGGCAGGAAGCGGCGCGGAAGGGAGATGGACGGAGGTGACGCGGCCCCGGTCCGCGCGGCCTCCGGGGCGGGCTGCTCGCGGACGAAGGGCACGATGACCTCGTGGACGAAGCGGCCCTCGGGGCCCTCCACGCACAGCGCCTCCGGGCCGGGGAACAGCTCCACCAGCGTGGCCGTGTCTCGTTCCTTGACGAGGTGGACGAAAGTCTCGACGCAGAGCACGTTGTCCAGGTCCACCGGCAGCACGTGGTCGCCGTCCTCCAGCGCCACGAAGCGGGGCAGGCGCCGCTCGGCCCGGAGTGTCTGCACGCGGGTGAAGCGCTCGGCGCCGCGCGCGGAGCCCAGGGACTCCAGGGACTCACGCCCCAGCCGCCAGCGCGCGAGCGACAGCACGCAGCGCCCGTACACCACCCTCGGCAGGAAGCGGGCGCTGTTCAACGGCCCCCAGCTCCACCCCAGCCAGCCCTGGACGCCCTGCCGCTGGAGCGAGCCGAGGAAGCGGTACGGCCCGAGGCTCCGCTCGGAGGAGAAGTTGTGCGCATGGGTCAGCCGGGGGAGCACCTCGCGCCCCAGCCGCTTCGAGCGCAGCACGATGCGCGGGCCCTGGATGGACACGAGGAGGTCCGTCACCGGAACCTGCCGCTCCACGGGCGCGCCGGAGCGTCCCAGGTAGACGAGCTCGTACTCGCGCAGCGCGGGACGGGCGATGACGTTACCGAGCCTCCCCTGCGGCAGGTGGACGACCTCCGCGAACACCGCGTCCGGCCGCAGCGCCTCCTCGGCGCGCAGGTGCGCCTCCACCCGCCGGCGCAGCTCCGCGTCCCCATGGCAGAAGCGCCCCAGGAGGTGGGCGCCCGAGGGCCCCGAGGCGAAGTCCAGGCAGACCTCGAAGCGGTCCGCCGCGATGGCCTCCTCGGACCCGGCCGCCACGGTGGCCATGACCGAGAACCCGTCCGGCAGCGGCGAGCGGTCCTTCCCCTCCCCCCGCACGAGGTCCCGCTCCTCCAGGTGGAGCACCTGGGCCCCGGTGCTCAGCGTCTCCTCCCAGCGCTCCAGGAGCCAGGCCTCGCGGGCGCCGAAGCGCGTGGTGGCCGCCGGGTCCTCGCTCCGCGGCGCCAGGCCCTCCAGCAGGGGCGAGCTCTCCGAGGTGGCGAGGCCCTCGAAGCCGATGCCCCCCTCCGCGTCCAGCACCTCCACCAGAGGGACCTCGCGCGTGCCATAGCGGGCCTCGAACGCGCGGCGGAAGCCCTCGAGGCCATCATCCCAGGGCGTGGGCGCGAGCCGGTGCAGCACCCGGACACCGCGAGCCAGCTCCTGGATGACGTTCTGCCCCAGTGTCAGCCCGGGAGCGGGCTTGAACAGGTCCACCTGGAACAGCCTGGAGGGTTCAACAGGCGCCGGGAGCGCGGACAGCGTCCGCGCCACCTCGCGGTACGGCTCGGCGGGTGCACCCACGCCCCCAGCGTCCAGACGCTCGAGCGCGTCCAGCACGCAGCTCAGCGATTCGGCGAGCCCGGAGTCCTCGCCGGGAAGCTCGCGCAGGCAGGAGACGAGGGCGGGCAGGGGCTCCGGGCCAGTGACGACCGGCTGCAGCTCGGAGACCAGGAGCTGGTGCTCGATGAGCGCGTCGATGAACTCCTGGGCCTCGGAGAGAGGGATGTCCGCCTCGGCCCCGGTGAGCGCCCGCGCGAGCACCTCGGGCCGCTCGCCCCTCCGCGCACGGGTGAGCGTGGCCTCCAGGTAGGGCGTCGGCTCCACGGCCCTCAGGTGGTACGTGCGGAGCCCATCGAGCACCCGCGAGGCGGCGTACCGAAGCCGTCCCCCGGAGAGGTAGAGGTCCGCGGCGGGCGTGTAACGAAGCCGGGGGCGCAGCTCGGGTGCGCGCGAGAGGGCCTCCGCGAGCGCGCAGACGAAGTCCATGTCCAGCCGCGTGTGCCGCCGGTACTCCGCGAGGGCACCGAGCCGCAGCCGCGTCCGTGCGCCCACGTCCCCCACCGAGCAGCCCGCGAACAGACCGAACGGCGTGGCCCGGCCAGCCATCCGCGCGAGGTAGCGCACCAGGACGCGCTCCACCTTGGCGCCGTGCGCGCTGTCCGGCTCACGCCGCCAGACCTCGAGGCTCTCATGGAGGGACGGAGAGGCGACGAACAGCGCCTCACGCACCTCGGGCCGGTCGAGCAGGACGCGGAGGCGGGCGCGCAGCACCACCTGGTCCCGAGCGAGCGCGTCCCCGAGCGTGGAGGTCTCCCGTGGAGAGTGGGGAGCTTCCAGCGCCTCGCCCCAGCGCTGGAATTCGTGGAACGGCAACAGCGGCGTGCGGAGGGCGAAGAAGCGGGCGACAAAGGGGAAGGCTTCGTCGGGGGGCCTGTGCTTGGGGTCAGCCATGGAGGAAGACGCTCGACGGTGGGAATGTGCCACGCCCACGTGCCCTGAATTGACAGTCTCACTCGGGTCATTTCAGAGTCACGCCATGAGTGAAAAGAAGAAGCTGAAGCTCTCTGTCGAGACCCTCTGCAACCTTGGCGGGGGCAAGCGGCCCGGACAGGCGGCGCCCCAGGCCGAGCGCGACACCCCGACCCAGTATGCCAGCTGCACGTGCTTCGTCGGCGCCAGGGCTCCCGAGCCCACGCAGAAGAAGTAAGAGGAGCGCGTCCTGGGGCTCGAGCCGGACGACGTCGACACACTGTCCGGGAGGGAGCGCATCGCTGGCCTGGTCTACGCGCTCCTGATGGGTTTCCGGGGTGTAGCCACTCCATCGACCGAGCGCCATGGCAACGTCCATACGGGCTTCTTCGCCTTGAAGCCGCGCTGCTCGAACCACTCGCGGTGCTCTCGCGGCAGGACGTGGTGCTTCGGTGCCTCGGACATGCCCGCTCCCGCTCTGCCAGTCACCTGCATGCCACGCACTTCCGGACTGTCTCCCAGCGCGTCGCGCACGCCCTCCGGCAGGTCCCCGTTCGCCTGCGCCATCATCACCTGCCCGCCGTGAATGCGGACAGCGGCGCTGACAGCGGGAATGGAGATGACACCCGCCTGCACGAGCCGCCGAATCATCTCCACCCACTCGGCGGAGACGACAATCCTCGACGCTGTAGGGGCACTCGCGGAGCACGACGTCGGCGAGGGTGAGGAAGTCGAGCCATGCGGCCAGCAGCATGGAGCCGAACATGGCCGCCTGGAGCCGGGAGCCCGTCATCCGGAGGATGCCCAGCTCCATCTCCGAGTCCGAGACTTCCTCGGCAGCGGCTACCAGCGTGGTGACGCTCCCCAGCGCACCGCGAAGCCAGGGCAGTTGGAGTGGGTGCGCATCGACTTGAAGCGGTAGGCCCTCGCCGCCGCGCTACGCCTGCGGCCGGGGAGCCCCGTCCCCGGCGGGGGCCTGCAGGGCCTCGGCGGGGGTTTCCGCTGCTCCCGTAGCCACGGGAGCAGCGGGCGGGACTTCGGACAGTCCCCTGAGCCCGGACGTCAGCGTCTCACTGGCGGAGCCCTGCGCGCTCCGCGCCTCGGTGCTCCTGGCATCCTCCACGAGCTGGTACAGCAACTGGATGCGCTGGACCTGCGAGTCCTGTGACAGCCGCAGCGCCACGTCATTCAGCAAGGGCTCGGTCAGCCCGTTGACCGCGAGCTCACTGAACCCCTTGGCCTTCTCCGCGGCAGAGCCGCTGACGTACCAGCACAGGTCCCTGGCGCCCCGTAGGCCCTTCTTCTCCAGGTCCTCCCAGGCATCCGGCAGGGCCTGGGCCAGCAGGGCCGCATCCATCCACCCGAGTATCTGGTGTTTGTCGAAGTTGGTGTTGCGCTGGAGGCGCAGCGGGTCCGCCATGGCCATGCCCGCGACGTCGTGGATGCCCTCCTCGTGGAGCCGCTCCTCGACCTGTGGCGTGACGCCGCGAAGCATCGCCAGCGGAACGGACCGCTCTGGAGAGACGAACTTCGACGCGTCCGCTCCAATGCGCTGCGCCTGCCGGGCAATGGCCTGCGCCACATACCGGGGAGCCATGCCCACTCCGAAGTACAGGGCCAGCGTGCCCCACCCCGTGGCCACATCGGAGCCCCCCATCCCCTTGACCCAGACTTTCGACAGGCTCGCGGCCATCAAGGGCCCCAAGGCCAGGGTGACTGCACACCAGAGTGCCGCGCCGCTGGTAACGTCATGGCGGAAGCCCCGCTGGCCCAGGTACAGGAGAACGTAGACGTAGGCGCCCACCGCCCCCAGGCGTGCCGCCTCCAGCGTGGTGTTGCCAATCAACTGCTGCCCGTCCTTGACGAGCACGATGTTGAGCGCGCCTTTGGAGGCGGGGTTGAGGACGTGGACGGCCACCGCCCCGATGGCGACGATGGCCAGCGCGGGCAGGCCATAGCGAAGCGCGATGTTGCTCGTACCGAAGTAGCGCTCATTCGCGTCGACCATCTCCTTGATGTTGGCCAGTTCGCGGGGTCCGAGCTCGCGGCCGGTCAACACCTCTCGCGAGATGAACCGGGGCTTGATGAGGCTCAGATAGAACCCATGGTGGACGACCAGGACCGCGGGAAGCGCCGCCAGTGCCCACCCCATGAGCGCACTGGGTGGGAGCAGGTTGCTTGCCAAGGCCGCGACGAGCATGGCCACCAGCACCACCCCCCACATCGCCCGCTCCCCCTGGAGTTGCTGCCGCAGGGAGAGGACTCCCAGCAGCATGAGGGTGGCGAAGACCAGGAGCACGCCTGTCCCGTTCGACTTGCCGTCCTGCGCGGCGGATGCCTTGGCTGCCTCCTGTGACGCGGCAGCTCTCCCCGGCGAGGCAATGCCCCCTGAGACTTCACAGCTTCCGTGCAAGCACGTGTGCAAGCGCTTCGACCAATCCCACGGAGAAATGGCCCCCAGGTAGTAGACCGCCAGAACTCCCGCCGCGGCGACGAACAGCGAGACGCCCAGCACGACCCGGCAGACTCGCCAGACCGCCGCCCAGCGACTCTCCGTCTGCTTCTCATCTTGATTACGCGGCGAAGATTGACGCTCCTGCTGTGTCATGGATTCCCCGGGGCGACAGCGCAGTGTAGGCGCGAAGGAAAGCCGGATGGTAATCCACTTCAGTCGCGCGCCCCACGCGCATGGGACGCAACTCACGGTCCAGGTGCACCACGGCGGTGCCCAGCCCGTTGCTCTGCATCCGCGCGTAGCGCACGTCGCGGATGGTGACGCGCCAGCCGCCTTCCGTCCGCACCACCTCGTACGTGGTGAGGCGCAGCCAGGTGGCGAGCCCTCGCAATTCCGGCGCGGCGAGGGCCGCCTGGATGACGGGACCGGGCTGGGGCTCCCGGGGCTGGCTCGCGTCGCTGAAGCGGAGGCGGTTCTCCTCCGGCTCCAGGAAGTTGGCGCTGACGAAGTGGTAGCGGTCCGGCGCGAGGGCGATGATGTCCCGCACGAAGGGATTGGCCGGGATGGGGCCGGCGATGATGCGCTCCACCGGCAGGCCCTGCGCGCGCAGCCACGCCAGCGCGCGCGCGCCCCCAAGCAGGTGCGGAGGAGGCGAGCGCGGGGCTTGAGGCAGCGGCCAGGAAGGAGCGGATGAGGGAGAGGACGCCGCGAGTGGACTTTCGCGGAGCTGCTGAGGAGGACGTTCGACGTGTTCGCCAGCGTGAGGTGTGGAGGCAGGCTCAAGGCTCTTGGCGGACGTGAAGGGAGCACCCGGGTGCAGGCGATTCTGGAGCACCTCGGCTTGCCCACGGCATGTGCGAAGTTGGCCCCGGCGCGCGGGCCACCCCAGGCCGAAGGGTGTTGAGGCTCACGACAGCAGCGCTCGTTGGGCTCTGTGCGGGGGCGGCCCGCCGAGGGCCGTCCTACCGCGACCATGCCCTCCAGCCCGTGAAGAACGGACGCGCCCGGAGTTGCGAATCTTTCCAGCACTGGGTTTGGAGGTGGACCGGCTCGCCTTCGCGCGGCTGTTGTCTTTCCACCGGTTCCCGAGGTTCCCCGGACAGCGACGGGGCACGCCCCGTCATGAGGCGCGAGACTGCGGCGGCTGGGGGATATGGGTCGCGCTGAGTGGTCAGCCGCTGAACTCTCCAGGAGGCTTCATGCTCCAGGCCTGGATCCAGTTCGTCGGGGAGGAGGCCTCGGGCCAGCGCATGGCCGTGCTGGAGAAGCTGGGACACGTGGGGGTCCAAGCGGTGCCGCGCGGAGTGGGGGAGCTGTCCGGCCCCGGGGTATTCGTCTTCGGCGCCGCGGACACGGCCACGCTGGAGACCCTGCGGGAGCTCCAGCTCCGTCCCTCCGTGAGGGTGCTCGCGGTGGCCACATCGGGGGCGGCGCTCGCGGAAGGCGCCTGCTGGAGGCTGCTCAAGGCCGGCGCCTCGGACGTGCTGGTATGGGACCGGGCACGGGACGTCGCGGCGGAGATCGCCGCCCGGCTGGAGCGCTGGGCCGCGGTGGACCACCTCATTGAATCACGCACGGTGCAGGCCCGGCTGGTGGGCCGCTCCCCGGCATGGCTCTCCGTGCTGCGGCAGGTCATCGAGGTGGCGGCATTCACCGACGCCTCGGTGCTCATCCTGGGCGAGAGCGGCACCGGCAAGGAGGAGGTGGCGCGGCTCATCCACGCGCTGGACGCTCGTGCGCAGAAGCGCGAGCTGGTCATCCTGGACTGCACCACGGTGGTGCCGGAGCTGTCGGGCAGCGAGTTCTTCGGCCACGAGCGGGGCGCCTTCACGGGAGCGGTGGGCGCGCGTGAGGGCGCCTTCGCCCTGGCCCACGGCGGGACGCTGTTCCTGGACGAGGTGGGCGAGCTGCCCGTGGGACTGCAAGCGCAGTTGCTGCGCGTGGTGCAGGAGCGCACCTACAAGCGCGTGGGCGGCAATGGCTGGCACCAGGCGGACTTCCGCCTCGTCTGCGCCACCAACCGGGAGCTGGCCGACGAGGTGGCCAGGGGCACCTTCCGGCGCGACTTCTTCCACCGCATCGCCAGCTGGGTCTGCCGGCTCCCTCCCTTGAGGGAGCGCTCCGAGGACATCCTCCCGCTGGCCCGGCACTTCCTCCAGGTGCTGCGCCCGGGCGTGCCCCTGGAGTTCGACGAGCCGGTCCGCGAGTACCTCCTGAGGCGCAGCTACCCGGGCAACGTGCGCGACCTGCGCCAGCTCATCACCCGCATCTGCAAGCGGCACGTGGGCACCGGCCCCATGAGCGTGGGCGACATCCCCCCGGACGAGCTGCCCCCCGCCGAGGGCCCCGGTGACTGGCAGGACGCCTCGTTCGCCCAGTCCATCCGCCGGGCGCTGGCGCTCGGAGCGGGGCTCAAGGAGATTGGCCGCAGCGCCTCGGACACCGCCATCCGCCTCGCCATCGCGGACGAGCAGGGCAACCTCCAGCGCGCCGCCCGGCGGCTCGGCGTCACGGACCGGGCGCTCCAGCTGCGCCGGGCCCAGTGGGAGGAGTAGCAGGTGGATTGACCCTCAGCCGAAGAACAGCTCGTATTTCTTTCCCGTCCCAATGGTGAGGTTGCTCACGCGGGTCTTGGAGTCATACGTGTAGCCCTTCTCCTTGAGTGTCTTGAGTATCTTGAGTCTCTCTGGTTCCTTGAGGTCCTCCCTCTGCATCCACCAGGGCACTGGGGGAAGCAGGTTCTTGATATCGATCGAGACACTCGGGGGACTGGGGAGGGCTCCTATCGCGCTGAACTTGAGGAAGGATGACCGGTTCCGCAGGTCCTTGTCGCTCCTCTGCTTCTTGTTGCTGATCTCCGCCACCACCTTGGCGTGGATGAGGGTCCGGACGATGGCGTGCTCCACCGTCTTCCGAAGCTTCGGGCCCGCGGGGGCGGGGATGGGTCCGAACCAGACATGGATGTGGCGGTGGTACGGGGGCAAACGCCCCACCGGGTCGGTGATGCCCACCTGGTACAGATCTCGAAGCCGCCCCATCCACCGGCGATAGAAGTTGTCGGTCTCGCCGACGTAGAGGGGCAGCATGTCGTCGGCCCGTATTTTGGCGAGGACCTCGTCTGGGGACGGCCTTTTTCCGAGGAGCTTCTTGTCCTGGACGACGATGTACACACCCCCTCCCGGGGGGATGGGAGGAAGGGGGGGACTGCCGGGGACGTCTTTGAGATGCCAGCCATGGAAAGTCCTGAACTTCCAGGTGCCGATCGTGGTGCCGAGAGGCCCGCGCTTCGCCTCGTACTCGACCTCGCTCTCTTCGTCCGGGTAGGGCTCCGCGTCCGAGCGCGGCGGGAAGACGGGAAACCCGTAACCGTTCGCATACGGGCGGGCGCCGTAGATGAGCCACGGCCAGCGCCGCCGCTGGCGCCAGGACCCCGGCCACACGGGCGCGGCCTGGAACATCCCGGCTCGGCTCGGGCGCGAAGGGCTCAGGGGCCGGGGCGCGGAGGACCGGCGCGGCGGAGCCGGGGCGCGGAAGCTCCGCGGGGGGCGGAGCTCGCCCTCCTCTTCTCCGAACAAGGCTTCCAGCTCATCTTCGGCTTCGTACCAGGCGCTCATGCCACCACTCCTCGCTCGCACGGGGCCCCGACTCCCGGCCCGGTTTCCGTCTCCCGTGGAGCGCCTCCTCCAGCGCCTCCACGGCCTGCTCCACTTCCTCCACTCCGTGCCGGGCGGTGAACACGAAGCTCACCGACACCTCCGGGCCACAGCGCGAGCGCTGGAGCACGGTCCTCACGCCGCGCTGGGACAGCCGCGCGTGGAGCTCCCTCGGGTCCACCCCGTCCACCGCGCCGAGCCGCTGCACCGGAAAGAGGCCCCCCACCGCCGACATCCCCGCCCGCCGCAGCCACGTCCGGAAGTGGCCGACCCGCCGCCCCAGCGCCGCTCGCAGCGCGTCTCCGTCCCGCGCGTTCACCTCCAGCGCGTGGGCGGCGGCGTGAAGCGTGGCCACCGAGGGCGGGCTGCAATGCATCCGCGTCTCGCCCCGCGCCTCCAGCCGGCCGATGAGCTCCTCACTGCCCACCACCCCCGCCAACGGCACCCCGAGCGCCTTGGCCATCGAGCCGCACCAGAGGACCTCCGGTTTCTGGAGGCCGCTCCAGCGCAGGGAGCCGCCTCCTCCGGCCCCATAGGGCATGCCCGGCGCGGGCGTGCCCAGCATCCCCACCGCCTGCGTGTCGTCCAGAATCAGCAGGCCCCGGTGGGCCCGAATCACCTCCAGGTAGGCGTCAATGGGCGCCAGGGCGCCGCAGCCCGGGCAATAGCCGTCCGTGACGACCACCGGCCGGCGTCCCGTCCTGGCGCCGCGCGCCACCTGCCGCGCGAGCGCCTCCGGGGAATGGTGGGCGAAGCTCCGCGCGGTCACGCCGCGCGCCGCCGCCCGCTCGACTCCCCAGCGCGCGACGGGATAGCTCCCCTCGTCCCAGAAGAGGGCCATCCGCCGGTCCACCAGCGCGCCGAACACGTCCCAGAACACATGCAGTGTCGAGGCCGCGAGCAGCGCGCGCTGGCCTCCCACCAGCGCCGCGAGCGCCGCGGAGGCCTCGGCCATCCCCGGTGGTTCCACGAGGGCCGCGGGGGCCCCCAGGGTGAGCTGCTCCCAGGGCTCGAGCGCCCGGCTGGGGTGCCTCAGGCCCAGGTAGAGCGCGGAGGTGAAGTCGAGCGCGGGCGGCGTCCCTCACTTGCGCCGCTGCAGGGCCAGCTGGTTGCGCAGGTGCTCCGAGGGCGCCACGTAGCGCTCGGCCAGGCGCCGCTGGTCGGTGATGTCGGCCGTGAGGTCCACGCCGGTGACGGCCCGGTACGCGTGGATGTAGCTCTGGATGTCCGGCCTCCAGTAGCGGGCCCAGTTGGCGGCCTGCTGCGCATCGTTCACCACGCTCCACCCGCCGTAGCGGATGGACAGCAGGAGCCGCTCACCGAAGACGGCCAGGTCGTGGAAATGGACGACGCTGGTGTCCGTCCACCCCTGGAGTGCCTTCATGGCGTCCACGCGGTCCATCCAGGGCTCCGGGTACGGCACCATGACCCGCCCGCCGAGGAACTCGCGCATCTCCGAGCGCGCCAGGAGCCACATCTGCATCAGCATCTCCTGGCGCGAGGTGGAGGGCATGTCCCCGAACTGGTTGTGGGCCCCATGCGCCAGCAGGTAGTGCGTCTCCTTCACGGAGTTGAGCACCGGGAAGCCGTCCGCCACCACGGTGGTGTCATCGTCCTGCCGGAAGAACTGCGTGCACTGGTGCAGCAGGTTGTGGAAGGACTCGAGGAACTTGGAGCGCCGGTCCGCCGCGCGCAGCCCGGCCACCGCCTTGCCGTGCAGCGTGAAGCCGTACTCGTGGGCGTACTCGGCCGCGCGGCGAAGGATGCTCAGCCGGTGCTGCTCGTCCTGCACGTAGCCCCACAGCAGGTTGTTGAGCGGCCGCAGCGGATCGATCTCCAGGTTGGCCAGCGGATCCCGCTCGCCCGGCGCGCGGATGTTCTGGAAGCGCCGGCTGATGTAGTTCATCGTCTGGACGAGCATTCCCTCCTCGTGCCAGTAGCTCCAGATGAGCTCCACGAAGACGGGCAGGCTCAGCTTCCGCTGGATGATGCCGTAGCACTCGATGAGGTCCTGCTCCTGGACGCCGAGGCCGGGGACGACGGGCACGTCCGGCAGCTTCGCCCGGATGAGGGCCAGGTACGGCAGCGCCTCGTAGTCCCCCGGGCGGGGGACGCGCTCCGCGCCGGCCTCGGCCGTCCGGCCCTCGCCCACCGGTTTGCCCCGGGTCCGCCGCGGCAGCCTCAGGCCGTTGACCCGCTCCAGGTAGGCGTCCCACAGGCTCTCGAAGGTGCCGAGTGCGTCACCCGGGGTGGGGTCCTCGATGGCGTGGCCGGTGCGCCGCTCCTCCTCCGAGAGGCTGAGCTCGGCGAGGAGCGCCGGGAAGTCCGTCATGACGCCGGTATTCACCAGCATGAAGACCTCGGTGGCGGCCTTCAGCTTGCGGTAGGCCTCCACCCCCGTGAAGGGGAGCGCCAGGCGCGAGCGGGAGAGGGCCTCGGCCACCGTGCGCTCCCGGCCCACCACCGCGGCGGTGTCGGTGCTCCCGCCCCGCCGGCAGAGGTACGTGTCGATGAAGTCGACGTACTGCGGGAACGAGAGCCTGTCGGTGCTCTTGCGGATCACCATCCAGAGGATTTCGTCCGGGCTGGACACGACGTGGGTGCGCCGCAAGGACACGGGCAGGGGCGCGCCGAGGTACGACGGGCGACGCTCCTCCATGACGTTGATGGCGGTGTTGACCACCGATTTCACCAGCTCCTCGGTCTTGTCCCCCGGCGCCGCGACCAGCGTCACCTCCGTGGTGGCCGTGATGGTGACCGTCCCCCCGTCCGGCGGCTGATCCGCATGGTAGCGGAGCTTGAGCTCGTGCGGCCCGGCCGGAAACCCGCTCGTGTCCCAGTGGGCGAGCCACCGCTGCGGTTTCGTCGAGTCGTCGGACTGCCTGGGCCCCGAGACCGAGGTGGTCGGCTTGTTGTCCACCGCCCATTCGAACCGGCGATCGACGTCGTCCGAGAGGGACGCGTCGAGCTCCAGGATGACTTTGACGCTCTCACCCACCACGGCCGGTTCTCTGGGGTCTAAGGTGATTTTGATGGTAGCCATGCTCATCCTCCACGAGTGATTGACGAATTGATGGGCAGCGCGGGAGGCCGGACGGCCGCCGCGGAGGTCCGCGCCCTGGAAGCCGAGGCGCAGACGACGGATGCATCGACCGTGCTGCGCAGCGCCCAGTACTTGAGCAGCTCGGCCATGGCCCGGGCCTCTTCCTCGGGCGAGATGGCGCCATCGGCCCGGGCCTGGCCGATGCCCGCGAACACCAGCGAGGGCCTCGCGTCCCGCACCCGCCGGCGCCGGGAGCGCCACTCCCGGTAGAGCGCCGTGAGCCGCGCCGGCTGGCGGGCCTGGGTCTCCATCACCTCCGCCAGCGTGCGTCCTTGGAGCGAGGCGGGCCGGTGCTCCACCAGCAGCCTCACCAGGCGCGGGATGCTCGCCTCGAGCTCCGCGAGGGCGCGCCGCCGCTCCGGGTCCAGCCCTTCGATGGGGTAGAACTGCTCCCAGGTGCGCGCCAGCCGCTCCCACTGCGGATGCGGATAGAGCGCCTGGCCCATGGCGCTGCTCAGCTTCACGCGAATCCAGGGAACCGGGTGCGGGTCCTCCGCGTTGAGCCGGAACACGAAGGGCCGAGGCAGGCTCACCACGCCCATGAGCCCCAGCGTGGACGTCACCCCCACCCGCGCCACGGACCAGAAGTCCGCGATGATTTCGGAGATCCACCGCCCCCACAGCTCCCACGCCCGCTTCGCGTCCTCGCCCTGCTCCGGCGCGGACTGCTGGAGGGCCTGGCGCAAGGAGGGCACCAGCGACAGCAAGGCCGCGCCCTGGTGGCCCACCTCGTGGATGAGCGAGGAGGCGATGCCGCTGCCGACCATCCGCTCGCGGGGGACGCGGATGATGGCGACCGGGCTCTGCCCGCCTCCGGGCAGCCGCGTGCGCGCGCGCCGGATGGCGGCTCCAGGCCCCCGGGCCAGGTAGCAGAGCACGGGCGGCACCTCGTAGTAGCCGGGCAGCTCCAGCGCGTCCCGGGAGACCACGTCCAGGCCGGCCAGCCAGATGCCGTTGTCCACCTCGCTGCGCTGGCTGAGGGCCTCGCTGAAGATGTCGAACTGCGAAAGCACCACGTTGAAGCGCAGCCGCAGGAAGGTGAAGCGCTTCTGGCCCTCGGAGGGCGGGGCCTGGCGCCCCTGGGGCGTCTCCAGCCACGCGAGGAACTCCCGCACCTGGGTGCGAAGCTCGCGGCGGCCCTTGAGCAGGTAGGCCTCGATGGCCGCCTGCGCTTCGACGGAGAGCGCGGCTGCCGGGACCATCGTCTCCGCCATCGCGAAGGACTTGACGCGCTCGAGCCGGGTGAGCAGCGCGCGGGCCTCCTGCGCGAGCACCCACGAGGCGAAGGAGCCGGCGGCCATGGCGCTCACACCCCGAAGAGGACGATGCGGTTGCCCTTGCGCACCCAGCGGCCGCTCTGGGCTCCCGTGCCCGCCATGGCACCCACCACACCGGCGAGCCCGGGGGCGAACTTCTGCACGGCCTTGCCGACGGCGGCACCGGCCACCCGCGCGGGGTTGGCCCCCGGGGGCGCGGCGAGGGCGGTACGGGAGGCGTCGCCGGCCAGGCGCACCACCTGCTTGGCCGCCTCGAACTCGCGGTCCTCCTGGCTCAGCCCCTCCAGCTCCAGCCCCAGCGCCTTGCCGGCCAGGGAGCCGAGCTTGCTGCCCACGGCGGTGCCCAGGCCGGGCGCCACCATGCTGCCGAGTGCGCCGCCCACCACCGGCAGCGCCTGCTTGGCCACGCCCTTGAGCATGCCCCCGAGCTGCTTGCCCACGGGCGACTTCACGACCTTGCCCGCGGTACTGGCCACCGTCTCGATGAGCTTGCCCAGGAACTGCTCCAGCTCCTGGTCGCTCTGGACCCCCAGCAGCTCCGAGGCGAGCTCGTTCAGCTCACTTTCTTGGAACACCTCATTCCACTCGCCCTCGGAGTTGAACTCGAACTCGAAGGACTCGGCCTGCGGCATGTCCAGGTCGTGCATCTGCGTGCTCCTCGTGGGTGGTTCGGCCTGCATGGCCGGTGAACACACCCCCTTGATGCAGCAGCAGTGCCAACACCGTCCCGGTGGGCGCGCCCGTGGAGGGGCTCAGGCCGGTGGCGAAGCGGGCTTCGGCGGGCCTTCCCGACGGGGGGATTGGGCGAAGCGCGCTTCGCCATTGTTGGCGGCCCGGCGCAGGGGCCACCACAGTGAGCTCCGTGTCGAGGAATGGGGGGCTCAGCACCACCCCTTTCAAGGTGATGGAGGAGGCTCCCTGGCGGGCGGGGCGGCAGGAGAGGTAGCGATAGCTTCGGGGAGCG